>CAWDRB010000027.1:0-684875 GCA_963804605.1 uncultured delta proteobacterium | reverse complement strand
CGCGGTTTGGGACAAACTTTTTATCCTAGTAACATATTCTTAATGTTCATGGAAAAAATCTGGGAACAGAGTGAATATGAAGGATCTAAAGCCTATGAAGCTTTTAGATGCTATAGGGACATGGGGCCTAAAAGAAGCATTTCAAAAGTTGCAAAGCACCTTGGAAAAAATGACTCTTTAATATCGAGATGGTCTAAAACATACGAATGGGTACGTAGGGTAAATGAATACGACTCATATATGGATAAGATTAGATTAGAAGAGCGTGAAAAACAGACAAAACAGTTTGAAGAAATGAAGTTGAATTTTGCAATGCTGATGACGTTAAAAGGCGGGCAAAAAATAGAGTCTACGGATCCAAGCAAAATAAAGATAAGTGATGCGATTAGGATGGTAGATTTCGGGGTAAAACTAGAGCGAGAAATCTCTGATCACCAGCTTGAAATGCTTGAAAAAGAGATCGATAAAATAAACAATCCTCCGCAGGAAGTAGTAATTAGAGTCGTATCTGCTGAAGATATCAGAAGAAGAAAGAGAAGAAAAAAATCCTTATTGAAATAAAGAAAAAATAAATCATGCACAAAATCAATATACGCCGGAAAACTTATAAGTATTATACTATTATAATATTATATGAGTATAATATCAAATAAAGAAGCGGCTTTATTGGGTTTGCTTTCAGAAAAATCTAAACATGGGTATGAAATAAAGCTAGATATAGAGGGCAGAAGCATGGACTATTGGACAGAGATTTCACAACCTCTAATATACAAACTTCTTAATCAATTAGAAAAAAGAAAACTTCTTGAAAGTGAATTGAAAATTTCTGAGAATAATGTATCTCAAAAAGTATATTCTATAACAGAAAAAGGAAAGAGACTACTCAAAGAAAAAATAAAGGAACTTGCTTCGAGTTGGCAGCCTTCAATTCATCCTATTGATATTGCATTAAAAAATCTTATTTTATTAGACAAAAAAGAAGCTATTGAATGTTTGGAAAAATATCGTATTTCTCTTGAAGAAACGATTAAAGGATATGGGGAACTTGAAAAATACATTATTGAGAATCAGGGTCATCTTGCAAATATCCAGCTTGCTACAAGAAGGATTTTTATGTTAAAAGGAGAATTAAAATGGCTTGAAACGTTTATGGAAGAATTAAAAATGAAAAATAATCTAATTGCTCCATACGGGGAAAAAGTATGAATAACGAAAAAGTTATAATAAAAAATGCAAAGACACACAATTTAAAAAATGTGTCAGTAGAGATTCCCAAAAATAAACTAGTCGTGTTTACCGGAGTATCGGGTTCTGGTAAATCCTCGCTTGTTTTTGATACGATTTATACTGAGTCTCAAAGACAGCTTATTGAAACTTTCTCTTCCTTTGCAAGAGCAAGAATGCCTAAACTTTCTAAACCACCAGTTGAAGAAATAAAGAACATTTCGACAGCAATTGTAATTGATCAGAAGCGGATGGGAACAACGTTAAGAAGTACTGTTGGAACTGCGACTGAATTATACACTTATTTAAGACTTCTCTTTTCGAGATGCGGCGATAAATTCATAGGGCCATCCTTTGTTTTTGGATTTAACCATCCTTCAGGAATGTGCCCACATTGTAAAGGATTAGGAAAGCAGATTAAAGTTGATGTAAACCTACTCTTAGATAAAGAAAAAACTATCAGAGAAGGAGCGATTAATCATCCTGACCACAAGGTTGGAGGATGGAACTGGAGAGAAATTGTTTCAGTGGAGCTTTTTGATGTAGATAAGAAAATAAAAGATTTTTCAGAAAAAGAACTGAATGATTTTCTTTATGCAAAAGCTATCCCTATTCAAAAAAAGCATGGCGTTGGAACATATTCAAAGAACTTTGAGGGTATAGCCAGAAAACTCGAGAGGATATATGTAAATAAAGCAAAAGAAGAATTATCCAAAGAGAGAAAAGACGCTTACCAAAAATATTTTGTATACTCAGATTGCGATTACTGCGGTGGTTCAAGAATTAACGAAAAAGCAAGGAGCGTTAAAGTCAATGGCAAAACAATTCCAGAATTAATAAATATGGAGTTCAATGACCTTTATGGATTTCTTGGAACTATTGAAGACGAAATCGCAAAACCAATGGTTCAGAAGATGCAGCAGATTCTCTCTCATTTGATTGAGATTGGTGTGGGTTATCTTTCTCTGAATCGTTCAGTTGCCACATTATCGGGGGGAGAGAGCCAGAGAGTAAAAATGGCAAGACAACTTGATTGTGATTTAGTGGATATGATGTATATCATGGATGAGCCATCGATAGGGTTGCACCCCAGGGATATCAACAAACTAATTGAAATGCTGTTTAAGCTAAAAGAGAAAGGCAATAGTGTTTTTGTAGTTGAACATGATCCTGCTTTGATAAAACACGCAGAACATATTATTGACATTGGACCAAAAGCAGGGAATTTGGGCGGGGAGATAATCTATTCGGGAACATTTGAAGGCTTAAAGAAATCAAAAGGATTAACTTCTGAGTATTTGAATAGGAATGAAAAAGTTAATGCTAACAGGAAAAAATGGCAGGACTATATTGAAATAAAAAATGCATCTTTACACAATCTGAAAAATGTTTCCACTAAGATTCCAAAAGGAGTTTTAACTTGCATAACTGGAGTTGCAGGTTCAGGAAAGAGCAGTTTGATAAATGACGTTTTTGTCAAAGAGCATAAAGGCGCAGTTATCATTGACCAGTCACCTGTGGGGAAATCTTCTCGTTCTAATCCTGCTACATATATCGGGGTTTTTGGATTAATTAGAAAAGAATTTGCTAATGCAACAAACTCAAATCCTTCTTTGTTCAGTTTTAATTCTAAAGGAGCATGTCCAAAATGCAAAGGGCTTGGAACAATAAGCTATGAAATGAGTTTTATGGATGAAGTCAAAGTTACTTGTGATGAATGCAATGGAAAAAGATATACTGAAAAGGTTTTGGCATTGAACTATAAAGAGAAAAGTATTTTCGATGTTCTTAATATGACTATTAAAGAATTAGTTGATTTTTTTGAGAATCAAGAGATTAAAAGAAAGCTTGAGGTTTTATGTGATGTCGGACTAGCTTATTTAGAACTTGGGCAACCATTAAGTACTTTGTCAGGTGGCGAGTGCCAGAGAATTAAATTGGCAGCTGAATTACATAAAAAAGGAAATATATATGTTATGGATGAACCAACAACTGGTTTGCACATGGCCGATATAGACAAGTTAATGAGGATAATAAAAATCCTAGTTGATAACAACAATACAGTGATCATTATAGAACATAATCTTGACGTTGTTAAACATGCTGATTGGGTGATAGACTTAGGTCCCGAAGGTGGTTCAAAAGGTGGAGAAATATTGTTTGAAGGAACTCCTGAAAATTTGATTAAATGTAAAAACAGTTATACTGGGCAATACTTGAACGAATTATTAAAGTAAATGCATGAAAAATAAACGTTATTATTACCGGATTGTGATCGCTGAAGATATCATAAAAGAAAGAGAAAAAGAGTGCTTATTGAAATAAAAAAATAGAATTAATCTTGTTGCCCGAGCCCAAGGATCTTCATAAATGAAGCCATTGGATATTCCTTTGGAAGTATTGTTATTGTTCTGCATGCTGCTGCGCAGTCACAAGGGCAGAACTGCAATGTTCCAGGTTTCAATGTCCTATGTCTTACTACAAAATAGTCTCCTTCCATGGGTAGTATTTCACCAGGTAATACATAATCGTCAAAAACCCCACCACCCACTACCGAATGAGTCGTAGTACAATTGGACTTATAAATAAAATAGTCGCCCACTTGGACACTAGAGGGTATTACTATCTCGGCCCCATCACACTGATATACTATTGCCACAACAGATGCCACACCAAATACACTTACTACAAATAGTAAGGACGTTAATATAGCAAATATCTTTTTCATAATTAATCACTATCCGGATAAAGACTACTATTGCAGTCGTATAATATATAACAATTATATTATATATTTCTTTCGGCGAAAAATAAATCATAAGGAAGGAAAATATGCCCTAGAATGTGTTATTTTGTCGAATAGGCTACCCTATACGGAGGTAAAATTCACAGAATCCTAGGTATCCGTCTGTCGCATTTCTACAGGAGTCGATTTGAATATTAGTAGAATCTTTATAGAAAACCATATATTGATTAATAGAGGAAAATAACTATGAAAGCATACTTATATGTATTAAACACTTTATCAGATTGGGAAATCGGATTTATCACGGCTGAATTAAACAGTGGCAGATATTTAGATAAAACTAAAACAGTTTCTTTAATTAAAATCGGGAATACGACAGAATCCGATAAAAACAATGGGCGGACTTAGCATAGTGCCTGAAGAATGTGTTGATAATATCAAATTTAGTGAGGGCGATATACTCATTTTGCCTGGTGCAAATACCTGGATGGATAAGGACAATCAAAGAATAATAGATATTGTTTCTGAGATCATAAATAAGAAAGTGATAGTTGCGGCAATTTGCGGTGGAACTATCGCTCTGGCAAAAAATGGATTATTGAACGATAGAAAACACACTAGCAATGATCTGGGATTTCTAAAAATAACTTGTCCCGAATACACAGGAGAGAGTTATTATTTGAATCAGCCAGCAGTTACAGATAATAACCTGATAACAGCTACAGGTATTGCTCCCTTGGAATTTTCATATGAAATATTCAAAAAGACAAACGTAATGAAAGCAGAAACTCTAGAGGCCTGGTATCAGTTATACAAAACAAAAGAAGCAAAGTATTTTTATAATTTAATGGAGTCATTAAATCAATAATAACAGGATAACAAAAGAGTAATCAAATGGATAAAGAAACTCTCCTTGGGTATAAGTTCACAACTGATTTATTGGAAAAGGCCCTGGCAGATAGGTCATTTCGAACTCTAGGGGACTCTGTATTAAGTACAGTTCTAATTGATCATCTAATTAAAGAAGGGCTAAACGATCCAGGCGATATTACAAATAAAAAGAAGATCATGGAGAGTAGGCAAGTTCTTGATATTATAGCAAAAAAACTCCACATTGAAACTGGAGAAAAACTGGAAGGGGTAATCGGCGCAATCTACCTAGAAGAAGGATTTGAAACAGTCAAAAGGATTATTGAAAAAGAGATTATCCCAATGTATGGCTCCATAAATATCGAGGATTATGATGACTACGTCACCAAGGTAAAAGAGATTTTTGACAAATTGAAAATTAAGCGTCCCAAATATATTACAGTTGAAGAAAAATCAGGTAATAGGCCTACTTTTTATTCTACACTAAAGATAAACGGAGAAGAGATAACAGGGGAGCTGTGCAATAGTAAAGACGATGCAGAAAACAATGTAGCTAGAAAAGCACTACCCATACTTAGAGAAGATGTATGGAAATAAACTTTATTTCGTATAAAAATATTCTAATAATTCTTGGGTATTATAACTAGATAGTATTAAATAGCTAAAATTGATAAGCTGTGCGAAATGCTTGGGGAACTAATATGAAACAAAATAAGATGAAAGCAGTAATATGCAATAAATATGGACCGCCTGATGTACTCCAACTAAAAGAAGTCAATAAACCTATTCCAAAAGAAAATGAAATGCTTATACAAATCAAGGCGTCGGCCGTTACGGCAAGCGATATTTTCATTAGGAGCTCTAATATTCCTATAAGATTTAAAATCCCAATGAGATTAATGATGGGAATTTTTAAACCCAGAAAGCCAATTATTGGCCTAGTTTTTTCTGGCGTAGTAAAATCAGCAGGAAAAGAAATTAAAAGATTTTCTCCAGGGGATGAAGTTTATGGAATGACCGGATTTAATCTAGGTGCTTATGCTGAATATACATGTATTAAAGAAACGGATTCTACTACTGGATGCGTATCTATTAAACCAAAAAATATTTCTTTTGAAGAAGCAACCTCAGCAGCTTATGGAGGTTCCTTGGCCCTTCAATTCATGGATATGGGCGATATTATAGCAAAACAAAATATTCTGATATATGGGGCATCTGGTACTTCCGGCACTATTGCAGTTCAATACGGGAAATATTTAGGTGCAAAAGTTACAGCCGTGTGCAGTGGTAAACATTTAGACTTTGTTAAGTCACTTGGGGCCGATAATGTAATTGATTATACAACTACAGATACTTTGGACGAAAATACTAAATTTGACTTCATTTTAGATTCTGTTGGGAAAATAAAAACATCAAAACTCAAAGATAATTGTAAAAAGGCATTATTAAAAGATGGAAAATATGTATCAATTGATAATGGTGCTCTGAAATTAAGTTCAAAGAGATTAGATTTATTGACCAACTTAATTGAAAATGGAAAAATAAAACCTATAGTTGATAAAATATACCCTCTCGAAGAAATAGTTGAAGCGCATAGGTATGTTGAAATGGGGCATAAAAAGGGAGGAGTAGCTATAACTATAAGCTCATTAAAAAAGAAATAAAATTCATCTTGTTGCCCAAGTCCTAGTATCTTCATTATTGTTTGCATTGGCAGAGAGCCTGTTGGGTATTCTATTGTTATCATGTTCATGTTGGTGCATTGACTTGTATCCCCGCAGTTACAATAATAGGTATCTGGGTATGCACCACAATAACAATATACTACATCACCCTGAATCACAGTAAATTCTATCTTCCCATCGGCCTTCCACCTATTAATCTGCTCTTTTGTGATAGTTACTGTCTTTGTAATTGGCTGGCACGTGCAGCTAGGGTATCTTTCTCCATCTTCGGGGAGCATGATTATGTTATCATCATCTTCGGTAAAAACAACTGCATAAGCTAAACTGCCCACGTAGTACCCCTTTAGACTTAATGTCAGCGTTCCGTCACCTATAGCACTTTTGTTTGTGTAGAATGTAAAGTATGTGTTACTTGCATATTCCGATGTTCCTTCCTTTCCCTCACACTGATTTCTTACGATTGTTTGGGTAAATACTGCAGCTACAGTTGAGAGAAGAACAAGAGATAATAATAAAATGGATGCAACAATTAGTGCTTTTCTTCCTTTCATAGTTATCACTAATTCTAGTTGCAAATATTGGTAATCAATATTTTAAATATCTTTCGGTTATTATTAACACAATATGCGTATAACAACCAGCTTGGAATAGTATTTTTGTTTTTTTAGTAGAGCTATAATATATCCAAGAGATAGCCTTAAATAAGACAAAAATATGGCAATTCTCAAACATATGAATTATAAGAATATGTTAGGGAAAGGATTAAAATGAAAGAAAAAATTTATGAAAAGTATGCATGGATAATATTCTTCGTTATAGGTGTATTGACTATGGTAGCTGCGGTGCCCCATGCATTGGGCTTGAACACTGACCCAGAGTTGGTAAAGAGTATTGTCGGCATGACAATAGAAGATCTGAAACTTACAAACCCGATGTTTTTCGACTTGTATAATTTCTATTTTAGAAGTGGAGGCTTGTCTGACTTTGGCTTCGCTTTTCTTCTCATAGTTATCTCTGCGACTGCTTATAGAAGAGGGGAAAAGTGGGCTTGGTATGCTTTCTGGATTATTCCGGCGTTCTTTTTAGGTTTCGTAGCGCTTAGCTTAACTCTTAAATCAAGCTCTTCATTGCTCCCACCGTTAATGGTGTTTATCGTCTTAAGTCTCATAGGGCTGCTCTTACCATTTAGGAAGTTCTTCCCAAAGAAGGCTTAACACGAAACAAAAGTAATATTAATTTTTTTCTCTTTTTCTAAATGGATAATATCCACTTCACCCACCTAAAACCAGAAAAATTATAATTTTAGATGCAGAATAGTAATAATAAAAATAATTGAAATATAAAAAATAAATATCTTGTCGAGAGATTATTTTGTAATTTTCTCTTCCGAAAGTTTTATTGAGGTTCCGTCATCAGCGACCTGATATAGACTGACCATTATTTCTTTGTCTGACGGCTTAATAACAAGATATGTTTTTGTCGGATAGTTTTCTAGATGATCTATCCATGTACCGCTGTTCGCATATAAAACATCGTTACCGTTGATATTTTTCGTTTTTACTATTTTAGCTTGGTGTGTATGACCAAACACAACAAGTTTTATCTTTGGATTAATATCAAAATATTGTTTGTTTGCTTGTGAATCGGAAAATTCATTCGAAGCTGCTCCAATCATAGCTTCAGTAAAATTGATCGGAGCATTAACATTATTAATTGCCTGTCTCTCATCCCAGTTTTCAACAATTCCATTATATAATTTCACAGTAATAATACCATTATTATTCTGAAACGGTATTAAATCATTTATAGCATATTCATTGGAATAACCATCAATATTTGATTTTATAACCTTATCAGAGAAGCTCTCGGCTACAGGTAATGCAGTCATAAGATTTTTCCAGTTCATAAAATAATAGTAATAACCCATTTGAATCGCATCTTCCGCGTTAGGTGTAACATCGGAAATGATGTTGTTTGTTTTTGGTTTCCCTTCAATTACGGATGAAGCTGCGATTCTTGTAAAAAAATAACCACATGGTAAAATTGAATTTTCATTATTAACTATATCCCTATTTGACAGGGGATCGGGAGCAACAAAAATATTGTATCTGTGGCTATGTTCAATTGCTATTTCATTACTGCCGAGAATATATGTACCAAGACCTTCCGAATCCCGCGCTTGATTTATACCAGGGAACAATCTTTCGACTTCTTTTTTATCAAGATTAATATCATGGTTTCCAGGTATATATGTAACTTTAATTTTATGATCAGTAATAATTCCATTTATTTCATCAAATATTTTCTGATTGTTTTTAACAACTAAATCGTTAAATTCTGAAAGTGTGTCGGGCATCTCATAATCCATTGGTAGGAACCATTGATCAATAAAATCACCGTTAATGACTAGTTCTGCAGTTGTTTTAGAATCTCTGATTCCCTTCAAAAAAACAAGCAATTCATCCTTGTTTTCTTTAGTTTCCGCAAAAGAATCGTCAGCACCCAGATGAATATCACTTATTATAACTATCTCAGTTCTATTACTTGTTAAATTGGCACAACCGCTTAGCAACGTCATGATTCCTATGGCAATTGATAAACTTAAAATTAATGCTATTATTTTCATCTTTTTCATCGAAACAACCTTCATGTTACATACTCTAGGCCAAAGTTAAAAGCCTTTCTCCAAATAAGTCTATATATTATAAAATTATTAAAATATGGGATAATCAATAAAACTGTGTTATCTGGTAGAAGTTTTAGTTTCTAATAATAAGTTTATTGAGTTAAATCTTCTAATAAAAGCGCTTATTAAAAGAATAAAAAAAATAATTAATCTTGTTGATTTCCCTTTAGGATCTTCAAGATTTGCGCCATTGGAAGTGAAGGTTTATTTCCTTCTTTTCCTAACTTACTGGGGGACCAGTTTATAATCTGATTAATTTCTTGGAGGTCGTATCCCATTTTGTCATCTTTATAGTTGTATAGATCTTCTGCAAGCGCTATTGCATTAGTATTGTTCATTTCAAATCCTCCAAAGTGCATTAGGACAACAGTTTGCCCTGGATTTACAGTAACATCGTACCAATCGTAATAGACCTCATCGTCTCCATCGATTAATACGCCTAGAGAATCTATCCTGTCAGCGCCACCAGGCCCATCCCAGACATGAGAAAGAGAAGGGTCAGATTTTGAATGCCCATTTAGCTGGTCATCAGTTACGGCCCAGTAATCGTTTACATCTGCTACAGTATCCCCGCTTGAAGTCTTTACAACTCGCGTATAGCTGTCAGAGCCAAGATCTTCGGTGTAGATTTCAACATCAACAGTTATCGGGGAACTTGTGGGATTATGGAGTATCTCAAGATATCTAACCCAGTTCCGATCTTCTGGGAAGTAAACCTTTCTGTGCACGATAAGACCTGACATATTTTCCGTATCAAGGACATACTCCCTACCATCTGCTTCTGTAGTGTAATCGCCTGATGCTTCATCATATTCCCCTCCACCTACATATAACAAAAAAGCAAATTCATCATAAGTATCGGTTAAGGATCCATCCTTGCTCTCTACATCATAAATCTGTCCAGATTCTGTATCAAAACTATAGATAATGAAGTCTTTGATCTCTATATCAAGATCATCGCCAAAAACGGAGGCAATTCCAAAAAAACTCCCTACAAATAAGAAGCTTATCAGTATAGCAACAATTTTTTTCATAGTTATCACCTATTTTTTATATCAATAATAATTACCAAAAACTATATAAAGTTATCGCATTCTACAGATAAGCAAATCAGAAAATAACAGATTATAATCCCTTATTTCTTACTAGCCCACTTCTTGGCTGCTTTTGTGGGAAAAAGAGTTGCAAATACAGTTTGCTGCCATTTAAAAAATTTATCGATGCAATCTAAACATATATCTACACTATGGGATTCATCAATTCTTAATTGATTTAATTTTGCATCATATCTACCGATTGATTTCTTACATAATATGCAATCCATTATAATCACTTTTCCTAGTAGTAGATTATAAAATAAATATTTATTACTCATTTCCTATATGCAACGTAAATATCTGCTTCAATCATCTTGTCATCTTTATAGAAGTGGTGGGTAAAATAGACATTTCCGTCACCATCTATAGAAGCTTCTCCTGCGAGAGGCGATATCATAAGCTCAGGGTCTGTCCACCCCCCATTGGTCCACTTTGACCTCCAAAGGCCATAGTCCCTACTAATCCACAATTCTTTTCCATCTGGGGAAATAACGGGCCATCCCTCGTCTCTTGCAGTATTGACAATTGCAAGATTTTTTGGCTCAGACCAGTCTCCTTTGGAATCTTTTTCCATTGCCCAAATGTCCAACCCTCCCTTTCCACCAGCCCTAGAAGAATGAAAATACAACTCATCTCCGTAAATGTGTAACTCCCCAACTTCATAACTTTCGGGGAAATTTACTTTCACCCAATTTTTCCATTTATTGCTCGATGCGTCAAATTCAGCGGTAAACCAGTTCATCCCTGTGTAACCTTCTCTTGCAGAACAAAAAAACATTGTATTATCCTTAACAAAGCTGCATCCATCTAAGGCCAGTTTTCTAGGATCCTGCAATATAATTCTTTCAGGTTTGCTCCATGTATCTCCCGATTTATGTGAAACGTATATCCCGGTCACCCCATCGATAAGTTGCTTTTCAACAGGTATGTTGACATCAGGGGTAAACCAAAAATAGAGAGTTTTCCCATCTGGCAGTATAAAAGCAGAATCTTCACCACCTCTAGTATTAATTGGATATGGCAAAGGAACTGGATCATAATATTCTAGAGAATAAGATTTTGGAGGATTCAAATCTGTTTCAGGTGTGATCTTTATTGCGTTTGATGGGATTTTGCTTTCCCTGTCAATTAATTCAATCTCTTTATTTGTACAGCCCACAACAGAGACCAACAGTAAAATTCCCAATAATAGAACAATTATCTTTTTATTCGGCATATGCCCCCATTTTATGTTATTTTCAAGAGATATAAGTTTAACGGGGAAAGAAGAATAATATCATAGAAATGGTTTTCAATAGTACTAAGTTATCAAAAAAAAGTTTAAAATAAAAAATTAATTAATTTTCCTGATTTTCTTTGACTATTTCCATTATTTTTGCAATTGGCAGACTTGAGGAAGGACCTTTAATAGATTGGTAGTGGTATCCCATATCAACTTTTCCAGTGTCCCACCTGCCGTCAGTTCTTGTTGTAAATCCATTGTATAATTCAAGAGCTACAGAAGATTCAGAACCACTGTCAACACAAGGACTTGAATTAGAGAGGTAGAATTCCCCTAAGGGCCCTTTGGTGAAAATTGGATCTACAGATATGCATCCTTCACCTGGTTCAGCTCCTGGCCCTAATCCTCCAAGTACTTGCCCCCAGTTATTCTTGTTGTTCCAAGAATTAGAGTATTTAATAATATTATATCCTTCTAATTTAGGCATCCATATGCCATAAACTGGAGTGAGGGGATCACTAGCGGTATTGCTAGTAACTATGCAATTTTCAACTGAGATGAAGATCACATAGGCACAAATTCCACAAACTAATTCTTCACCAGTAGTATTACTACCGAGGGTATTATTACTGACGGTACAATTGATTATTGAAGAATGTTCCCCTAAATTATTCTCCCCGACAAGCGAAATACCGTAAAAAGAAGTATCTGCTAACATCTTATTTCCGCTGACTGAAATGTTTTTTATTAAAGAACTAGTGCCTCCGAGGGATAAGCCGTAGAATGTCCCCCCATTTTCGAAAGTGTTGTTGTCGGCCGTTCCATTTTTTACAGTCCAATTGTCGCCAGCTGCAACTATACAATCTAGGGTAGACTTAGTTTTAAACTCGTTTTTATCAAATTCAAATCCATCCACCAACCAGTTATCTCCACCGCCAAGAATTCCTTCAATAAGGACTCCTTGAAAAAAATTATTTTCACTCATAGAAATGTTTTTTATCGTCCAATTGTCCCCATTACCGAATATACAACAAATATCTCCGGATATAGGAATAATGTCCGCCATCAGATTGAAGTTACAGTTTTCTATTGTTACGTTATTTCCATTTAAAGTAATACCGTATACCAAAAAGTTTCTGAAACTAAGATTCTTGATAGTTGTATTGTTTAGAAAGGGATCAGTGCCCCACTCAAGCTTCCCCATACAAATAGCAGATCCCCCTCTACAATCAATTATAGTGTTTAAAGGGTCATCCCCTATTATTGTGACATTTGGATTATTGATTTCGATTCCATTTGGGTATGCGCTAATGTCATATGTTCCAGCATGTACATAGACTGTATCCCCGGATTCTGCAGCACCTATCTTTGCTACAATGTCGTCTCCTGGATAAATATGTATAGTTCCAGCAGAAACTGGATTTAAAATAAAAAGAAAAGCACCTAAAATAATAAAGACTATTAAAATACTTGTTAATTTTTTCATGAAAAACACCATTATAATTGTAAAAATAGATAATCATTAATATTTAAATATTTGCTTAAGTTGAAAAGAAAAAATAGAATTAGTCTTTATGCCCAAATCCTATTATCCTCATGAACTGTTGCATGGGGGTTGGTTTGGGTAGTATCTTTACTGTAACAACTCCCCCACAATTTGCATTTGAAAATGTAACAGTTCCAGGGCTTATTGCTCTAAATGTTACGGTACTCCACCCGCCTTCTGTAAATCCACTAACAAATTGTATTGTCTGATCAAGTGGTCCTGGCGTGGCGCTTTGATTGTAAGTACATAGATTATTTTTTGAAAATGTAAATGTCTCTCCAACAGTAACTAATGTTTTGTCTATGTGGTAGTTTGTTTGTCCGCATGAGCAAGACGGAGGCGATGGTGGATCGCAGTCTGTACAAGTAGCAGCTAAAGATACAACTCCGAATACACTCCCTACAAAAAGCAGAGATATAATAATTGCATATAGTTTTTTCATAATAATCACTCAATTATATATATTTTTATTAAAATATTATATAAAGTTTTCTATTATTGATTGGCATTAGAAGTAGTCAGTTTTTAAAATTCTTCCCCATTGGGAATTGCATTTATTTAGATATTAATTTTTACCTAAAAACTCTTCAACATCCCCAATAAATTTTAATGCTCCGTCCTCTATCTGATTTGTTAACTTATCTAAATCACTAAAATCAGGATTATCAATTAAAACATGCTCAATGATAGAGTCAACGCCTTCAGTAGTTGGTACAATGGCATATTTATCCCAATTATTCTCTTTAAACAGCTTCCAGTATGCTTTCTGAATCTCTTTGTTTTGCCCGGAAAGCCAAACTTCAAATCTAACTGTGTCGTGGATAAAAACTATTGCAATTTTCAGCTTTCTATCCTTCAATGATTCTGGCGAGAAAGAAAAATATGTCATATCCATATATCCATAGTAAAGACCAGATACGAAATACCCAGGATATTTGTTCTTGAAGTGCGTCCTCAAATCCATTACATACTCCATCAATCCCTTGTATGCCTTTGTAATGATGCCCTTCTTCATCTCTTTTTTGTATTCGTTCATATATTGATTAAATGATTCCATAGTCAATCCTTCTTTTTTCGAATATGATTTACCTTTTCCACATATTTAAATTATATGGAATCTAAATTCATTTTGAAACAACAAATAATATAAAATTGAGATAAGATAAATTTTTGAGTGGCCTTGATGATTTCTACTAAAAATCTGACAAAAAAATTCGAGAATTTGACTGCGGTCGATAACCTTAACCTTCAAATAAATGAGGGTGAAATAATTAGATTAATTTTGCTATAATTATGTTACGGGGACTTGTAAGATAAACTTAGACTAGAAAAGTTATCTTTTTAGTACAAGGCTTATATTGGATAAACGCTTTTTCCTATTTTTCTACAAATTTTTATATACGTAGAAAGTCAAAATGGGAGAGATACAATGTCACAATTTGGAAAACCCACCGGACTTTTTGGAAGAATATTAGCAAGAGGCATGGCATGGGGGCATAAAGATTTTTACAAAAATACTGCGAAGGATCTTAATCTCAAGGATGAGGATAAATACCTTGAAATAGGATTTGGCTCTGGATTGTTTATAAAGAAATATGCTTCACATGTTGCAAGAATAGCTGGATTAGATTATTCTATAGAGATGGTAAATCTAGCAAGTGATATCAATAAAGATCTCATTAAATCAGGCAAAGCCGAATTTAAAAAAGGGGATGCGTCATCTTTGCCCTGGAAAAACGATGAATTTTCTGCGGTCGTTGGAATTGAAACATTTTTCTTCTGGAATGAACCGTTAATGTCACTTAAAGAGATATACAGAGTACTGGCTCCCGGGGGGAGAGTAGTAATTGAAATGGCATATAATAGAAGAAGATGGACTAGACCACACCAAACATGTTAAGGAAATGAATTTAAAATTATATTCGGCTAGTGAAATGACAAAAATGCTTAATGAGGCGGGATTCAGCGATGTAGTTGTCACTTATTTTAAGGGATTTTGGCTCCCCTTGAAGGGGCATGTTGTTCCAAAAGGCATGGTCATTAAGGCAATTAAGAAATAAGTAATAATTAGAGTTGTGAATGCTGAAGATATTACAAGAAAAAGAAAAAAATAAAAGTTAAAACTCTGCATAATTTTTTCATAATCTTTTTTAACATCCTTGGCCTTGATTGATTTAGATTATATCCCTGTGCATCCAAGAGAAACTATTACCAACACAAGACCCAATATTAAAGCTATTATTTTATTCATCGTTTACTTTTTGTTTTTCATCTTATATAAAAATATCGGAAAATATAAATATTAGATAGTTGTAATTATAGAAATTATATTGTATATAAACAATAATTAATTAGTGCTTGGATTCAATAGATTTTAGGGGACAAAGATGAAACGAAGATATATAGCCAGAATTATATTGGGATTAGCAATTATCGGAACTATTCTTATAGCAGTTGTAGCGAGCACTCTGTTATTCCTGAACAAGAGGAAAATGAGCCGATAAAATACCCCAAGATTGCAAGCTTTTTAGCAAAAAAGGATGAGATAATTAATAGTGAAAAAGCATTTGATCTGGTAATAACGGGGTAGGATACTCCAGAGGAGGCAGATAAAATCAGCAATTAAAAAATCCAAATGCAATTCTTCTTTCTGGATTGACAGTCAATTGGGTTTATAACAGTTATGAATGGAAGACATTTCTTACCACAGTTGCCAATTATGGTAAGGAACCTCCCATAGAAATAACTGAAGAGATGTATTTGCACAACTTAGACAGGGAAAAGATGTGCTTTTCGGTTGGAGGAGTCTGAAGAATTTGGAACAAGTGAGAGGTATGCTATATGAATCCAAGAAGCGAACAATGGGCGGACCTTATAGTCTCTTTTTACGAAACAGCTCTAAGTCAGCCACAGCATGATGGGATAATAATTGACGTCATCAGAATTGTCCCCTTGCCCAGATGTTATAAGTAACGAAGAATGGATTGAAAATACCAAGCGAATAATGGAACGGATTAAAAAAACAAATAAAGAGAATAAATTATTTATATTTAACTCTGGGAGAAATATCACTGAGATAGACTCATATGTAGGCTATTTTGACAAGGGTATGTTATGGAAAATGCACTTGGTAGTTGGGGTGCTACTTTTGTCTTGAGGTTTGGATGCAGGTAAAGACAAATACATTGTAATTTATGCAGTTGATACAGAGAATACAGGGCAGATAGACTTGAATAGAATGAGGCTGGGCTTAACATTGAGCCTACTTAACGACAATACCTATTTTACATACGATTTTGGCCCTCGTGATCATGACAGGTCAGAGCATGGTGATTTCCGGAATATGATGTAGACTTGGGTGAGCCCTTGGGGAAGTATTACC
This sequence comes from uncultured delta proteobacterium, assembly GCA_963804605.1. Classification (GTDB taxonomy): domain Bacteria; phylum Desulfobacterota; class Desulfobulbia; order Desulfobulbales; family Desulfocapsaceae; genus Desulforhopalus_A. The sequence continues at coordinate 668,417 of CAWDRB010000027.1, read as the reverse complement.
AGAAGGATAATGCGTACTGGCGGGAATTTGAAAAAGGATTTGTCGTCTCTTCCCCTTATTATGATATTAATGTTAATTTCGAAGAAGAATATACAGACGTGACAACTGGCATAAAAGCAAAATCCTTCTCGATAAAACAGGGCGATGGGAGAATATTTATTAAATAACTGCCCTATTCTACAAGAATGTGGACATATTGAGTTTGTGATGGATTGAACTTAGTTGCTATATTCAGAAATCATCAAAACCTGAAGGAAAAAATTAGGATTCGAGGGATTAACATTCCTCAATACTCTTTTTCTTGAATGAGGTCCCCCAAATAGATCTAAAAATAAGTGAAATAAGAGAAAAGAAAAATTATTACTGTGGACATCCTTCCGCATTGGGATCTTCGATGCATTTATCTTCTATAATTTCACCAGTTGATTGGATTGCCTAGTCCAAGTAATCTTGAAATCTGTTTCATTGGGAGTTCATTTACTCTATTGCTTGAAATGCATCCATAGGCATACCCTACTTTTTCTAGAGAGTTCTCAGAACTTGATTTGCCTGAAAACCACATCTTTATATTTGGACATCCTCCAGATCCAAATCCCTTGGAATCGAAAATAACCCACTGGGAATATGTTCTAGCTGACCTCCAAGAAATACCGTCATCTGCATGGAATACGGGATTGTTAAAATCTTTACCCAAGTAATCCCATCAGTTGAAGTAGCATGTCCACACCTTGGGCATAGAAATCGGGACCTATCCCATTTGCACCTGTATACCACAAGTGATAAACATCACCTATCTTAACAACGCTTGCCCCAAATGCATACATCCCATCCCAGTCATTACTATTGCCCGAAGATATCAATACTGATTTGTCGCCATATCTAATCCAGTATATCCCATTAGAAGAATATGCTAACGAAGTATCCTCGTTGGTGTGATTTGGTGAACTGCCCTCACTAGATGAATCATAGTACATCACATATCTATATGTAAATGGTTCATCATCATTCTTATTATCTAGAGTAACTGCCCCAACATTAGTTCCAAGCGGATTATAAATAACATATGCTGGCCCGTAAAGATGGTAAAAGTAATGATTATACTGGCTGTACTCTGTTATTAATTGGAGAGAGGGATCAGCTGCATGTTGTTGAATTGACTGGTCATTAGTCCAAGTCACTCCATCGACTGATTCTGCATATCTAATACCACCAATACTTCCAACACCTCCAAGACCTGTCCAGTACCACATTTTATAGTAAATCCCTTCGCCAAATCCGTTAGCATCATAAACGACAACTGGGTGGGAAGCTGTACCTGAAAGCCCAGTAAGACCTCCTTCACTCCAGTTAGTTCCATCTTGAGAGTACGCAATTTTTAAAGTACCATTTGGACCACCGGTGTCCCCGTACCACATTTTATACTGATATGACTCCCCATGCCCTCCAAATTTATTTACATCATAGACAACACATGGAAAGATTTCCTCCCCCGGCTGGAGTACTGGATCGAATACCGGATTTTTATTATATTCTACAAAAGAAATTGTTTCTGCCGCAATTATTGGTAATAAGAGCAAAAAAATAGTAGATATGCCAATTATTTTCTTCATGAAAAGACCTAAGTTATAAGCTTATAAATATTACTGACTTCTGGACTTAAGAATATCATAGCCAAATTTAGGAGATATAATTATGGGTTTGTCAATACTAAGTAATCCCTCCTCAGTTGATATATTTATACCAATATCATTTATATTTTGGGGATATGTCGTTGCATATGTAATCCATATTTTAGATGAATCACTATTAGGGGAAACATTTGTTGGGATGGTAAAAAGCACATTTTTGCCCAAATACAGTTGGAAGCATTTTTTTGGATTTAATACACTATTAATGTCATTGTTTGTTATATCAATAATACTATTTGAGATGTGTTACGGCCTATGGATAATTGCCCCCCTATCTTTTGTGTTTCTATTCACAACAAATGGGATATGGCATTTTGTAGGGACAATAGTAACAAAAAAATATTCACCGGGTCTAGCTACCAGTGTAATATACTGGATATTGTTTTACTTTTTAGTTAAGTATTCATTTATGAATAATCAGATTGATTTTTTCATTATCTTGATATCAGGAATCATTGGTATATCTATAACAATTTTGATGATTTCTTCGTTTTATATATTTAAAAAGAGATTTACATAACGTTGTATTTACCAAGTAACTATGATCTATTCTAAGAAGATCTTGTTTTTTTAAATTTTAAAACAAACACAGCACCATTCGGCTTATTGTCATCTACACTAATCTCTCCGCCGTATCGCTCCACGACTTTTTTAGCTATGAATAATCCAATGCCACTGCTTCTAACTTCCCCGTAACTGAAACCTTCGTCATATATTCTTTTCTTTATGTTGTCAGGTATACCAATGCCGTAGTCGGCAATTTTGATTTTACAATACTCCTTGTTTTCTTTTAGTGTTATATCGATTCTTTTAGTCTTGCCGTGGACAATAGCATTCCTGACAATGTTATCTATAACTGAATTCAAAGCTTCATCCGCCAAGACTGTGCAGTCGCCTTTGACCCTGAATTCAATTTGCGGATAATTTCTTATAACACAGCCAACGATTTCAAGAACTGTGCATTGCCTAAGACTCTTCCCAGAAGTTACGGCCTGCTCAAGCTCCCTCATCCTTTCAATAAGACTGGCGCTCTTATTGATAGTGGCAAAGATGTTTTTTTTCATCTTTTCATCACCCCCATTACAGGAGTCCACAATATTGAGAAGAAGGGTAAGGTCGTTAAGTATGTCGTGCCTTAATATCTTATTTAGGATCCTGATTGTCTCTGTTAGGTCTTTGATTTCTTCTTCGGCCTTTTTCCTTTTGGAAATATTTCTTGCTAGTATTAGAATTGATGTAAGTCTGCCGTCGATGAACACCGGTGAAGTGCATAGCTCAAAAGGAATCGGTAATCCTTTTTTTGAGAGTATTTCTACCTCATAATTTGGCAACTTATCTGTTCCTTTTAATCTTAGATTAATTCTTTCATTTGCCACAATGTAGGACGTTTCGGGCATTATTTCTTTAATGTTCCTGCCAACTAATTCATAGTCTTTATAGCCTGTATCGGCTTCAACGCTTTTGCTCATAAAAGTTATGATTCCATCTAAGGCCATAAGGCAAACAATATCTCCAGTATTGTCGACAATCAGTCTGTATTTCTCTTCACTTTCCTTTAACGCGTTTTCAGTTCTCTTTCTTTCGGTGATGTCCATTAAAGTTGTTATGAATCCTTTTGAATGGTCTAGCGGATCCAAAGGACTTAAGCTAGTAAAACCTTTTATTATAGTGCCGTCTTTTCTCTTGAGCGTAGATTCAGTGCTGGTATAAATATCAGCTGAAGTTTTTGGATATAGTAATTTACCAACTCTTTCATATTCCTCTTCAGTTTCATACAACATCCTTGTATTTTGCCCGATAAGCTCTTCTTCAGTATAGCCCAATATATCCGCCATCTTAGTATTTACCCACTGGAAGGCCCTATTCTTCAATAGACATATCCCAACGGGGGCTGCGGCAAACAAACTTTGTAAAGTATTTTCGCTTTCTATTAACGCTTTTTCGGCCATTTTCTGATCTGTGATATCACGAATAGATTCTATGCCCCCGACTATATTGCCATCTGCATCAATTAAGGGGGACGCTATTGCCCATATGTAGGCCCCTTTGTTATTGTAAAGGGCCGGCGTGAATACCTCAACATATAATGCGTTTCCTTTCCGCTTGACAAAATCATATTTGGAGGAAATTTGCGATTCAGGTTCAAAAATGAGGTCTATCAAATATGGCCGTTGCTTACCGTAGAATGGAACAGCACCGTATGAACGATCCTTTCCAATAATATCTTTTTTGGGAACACCTGTCATGTCTTCCATTGCTCGATTCCATGCCACGATTTTTTTATTCTTGTCAATAATAAACGTTGCATCAGGGAGAAATTCGATTATATCTTCAAGCTCTTTGTTTTTAGACTTCAAGTACTCTTCTACTTTCTTTCTTTCAGTTACATCGTCATAGACCGCAACAATCTCGCCTGAAGGCAGTTTATAGACATAATTATCAACCCATTGAGAAATTCTATCATCCTTGTACATTGTTGTTGGAATATACATAGATTTTCCTGTTCGATATACTTTCTTTAATACGTCAAATAGCCCTAATTCTATTGCCCCAGGAAACATCTCTAAAATACTCTTGCCTTTTATTTTCTTGATATCTACTTTGCTTGATTTTTGCCCGGATTTATTCATATCTTTGAAAACAAAATCATTGCCATTATCTATCGCATCGTAGACTGCCACTCCGTTTGCCATATTATCAAAAAGTTCTCTATGAATAGCTTCGCTTTCTATTAGTTTTTCTTCTGTTTTTTTCCTTTCGGTAGTATCCCTAATAAATCCATAAAATATCTTATTGCCTTTTTCATCTTCCTTTACTTTGGTATTAAATTCACAATCTATTATTTTACCATTTTTCTTCTTTAATTTAATGAGGAAATCATGTATTGACCCATTATTCTCTAAAATCTTAATTATTCCGGGCCTCTCTTTTGGATTGGCATACAGTTTTTTTATATTCATGCCAATCATTTCATCTCGTGAATAACCAAATAACTCTAAGGCTGCATTATTAACAAAAAATATCTGGCCTTCGTTTGTATTAATGCATACTGCTTCGCTAATGTTTTCAAAAATAGGGAAATACTCTTCAAATTGGGCTAATTCCTCACACAGAAGATTATCTTTATCAATATCTGCCATTTTAAGACCGAATTAATACTATAAGGTTTCAAAATGTATTAATTTTTCCTTATATAAAGATATGGGCAAAAAAATAGAGAAAAATTACCGCCTTAATATCCTCAATAACCAATTTCTCTGGCTATCCCGTCTAAATAAATCTATAAATTAAAATATTGTCAGATATCTAATTCAACTTCTTTTCTAATAAAAATTGAAAGAATAAAAATAAAATATTTATGGAACAACGAATTCAAATGTTATTTTGTCAAACATTCCATTTGGCGAGTATGCTACCATTGTCACTTGGTATGTTCCTGACGGTACATTTGGTCCAACTGTAAAGTTTGCGCTGTATGTGCCTAGATTATGTGCTTTGACACTTGAGTTTCTGGCGAACACAGTTACAGTCACCCCGTTTGGAAGCCCTTCAAATCTTACTCTGGTATCCTTTTGTGTGAAGAATCCTCTGTTCTCAACTTGTAGAAACACCTGTTGGCTGCCCGGCGATATTTCAAAGGGTGAAATGACCTTACCGTCCTTTATTACTGTTGCACCCCCTGGTACAGAGAATGTTTCTATGTCTACCTTTGGGTATAGTGTAGTTGGGAGGGCTTTTACCTTGTAACATTCATAACAGCAACATTCATATATAGAAATTTCACCCACTATAGTTGTTTCTGAAGTGTCGTATTAGTTATAACTACTCGGACAGCATTTGAAATTCACATAAAATGTTTCACAATTAACTCCCATATCACACCCGGCACTAATACGATTTCCTTGTAGCATCATATGAGAGTCTACCCCAAGTCATTAATAGAGCCTTGGGTAACACAATAGGGTAAGATTTCTTATCACACCACAAGATTCAGTGTAATAACAGTTGTAGCTATATTGTGTATCATTATTACTGTTGTGTCTGCATCATTTTGTCCAATCTGGAATAAATCTCCTATTGATACACCAGCAGCACGTACTAGACCAATCTGTTCCTTCTTTACAGGTGGACATACAGTAGCAGGTATATTATAAGATATTGATTGGCCTGGTCCAAGATTAAATGTTCCGAAGATATACTCATCTCGCAGACAATAATCATCGATAATAGCAGATCCAGGCGGTGCCGTAATTCTCATTGCTGCAGGGGCAGAAATACTTGGTAAAATAGCAAATGTCATTATTGCCGCGAAAAGAATAGCAATAATTTTCTTCATAATAATCATAATATATAGAATATTTGAGAATATAATACTTTCTGTTTGTGCATACTTTTCCGGTATAAAAGATATTTAATTTAAGCAGAGGATAATAATAAATATTGATGAATTGTATAATTATAGAGTGATTAAAAATGTCAAAAATAGAGATTAGTGATGTTGCTACAACTTCGCTTGTTACATTATACTCTCATGCTATTGAAAGCCAAAAAGTGGATCCAATTATAAATGACCCTAAGGCAGTTGAAATAAAAAATGAACTTGACAAAATACTTTCAAAATCAGATAATAGATTGGAACGGAGCCTCGTAGAAGGTAAGATAAACAAGAACTTGAGTATACATATTGCCATTCGTGCGAAGCGATATGACACATATGCAGAAGAATTTCTAAAAAATTCACCTGATGGTGTAGTAGTGAATATTGGTTGCGGATTAGACTCTAGATTTCTACGAATTGATAGCGGAAAAGTTATCTTCTATGATCTTGATTTACCTGAAGTGATTAAAATAAAGAAGCAATTCTTCAGAGAAAATGAGAGCTACCATTTCATTGCTTCATCAGTCTTGGATTTTGAATGGATGGATATAGTGTCCAAACACACTGGCCCGTTCTTATTCATAGCTGAAGGTGTTTTCATGTACTTGAAAGAAGAAGATGTAAAATCCTTGGTATTAAAACTTCAATCAGTATTTCCGGGTTCTGAGCTTGTGTGCGAAGTATTTAACTCGCTATGGTTAAAGAAACCTTTAGACAAACTAGTTAAGGGCAAAATGCAACGTGACGCCCACTTGGGAAAAGGAGCAATATTCTATTCGGGCATTCGAGATAGCAGAGAAATGGAAGAATGGAACAAGGGCATAGTTCTACTTGATGATTGGTCCTATTTTGACTCAAATGATAAGAGGCTAGGATGGTTTAAGATTTTTGGAAAATTTGAGCTATTCAGAAAATCACAGTGGACAGTCCACTATAAGTTAAATTAATAATTATGGGGCCTTTTTGCGCCACAATCAAAACATTTCCATCTATGAACACAGATTGTGCCGCCGCATTCAGGACATTTCCATCTCATTCTTTCATTTTTGACAAATTCTCTTATGCCCAATTTTTTGATATTCTCAAGATTTTCAATCATGCTCATCCCATATTTTGTCCTATACCTTTTATCAAGTTTTTTCAGTCTGGTGCAAGGATATTTTTCACATTTAAAACAGAATTTAGTCTTTTTTATAGTCTCACAATTTTTAATAATACATCTAGCACAGCTAACAGATTTGTTTGTGTCGTCTCCATTGCATCCGGGGCAACGCTTTTTCTCCCTGAGATAGGCCATGCAAATCCCGCAATTCATCCCACACGGGGCAATTAAATTAGAAGTAATGGCCGTCACTTGATTCCCCTTTATTTGACTGCATGCACATTTATTCTTCTGAATGTTTCAAAACATCTGCCATCAGTTTGTTTTGTACTATCAATCATTTGTTCAATGACTTCATTTCTAAATTTTTCTTTGTCCTTGGCGTCAACTAATTTTAAGAAAGGTACAATTGATGGCTGATCAATCCATTTAATCATTTCATCTTGGCCTCTAAAATACCTATCCGCATTTTCTTCCCATATTTCTATTTCTTTAAAATCAGTTTCAGATATCAGGGTTTTATATGCGTCAATTGAGGGCATATACCATGGCCATTCAAATGATTTAAAGTATTTTTCATATGCTCCACTAGAAATTGTTTTTTGTATTACTCCATAAAAATTTGAGCAATTTCCATGGCCGGCAAAATTAAACCGGACAATACCACCAGGTTTTAATGCGGCATGGCAATTCTTCAATAATTTCTTGTGGTCTTTAATCCAATGGAGGGTTGCGTTAGAAAAAATAAGATCAAATTGTTCCTTAAATGAAATCAAATCTATATCCCTCTTTTGAAATGAAAGATTTTCTCCTTCTAATTCCTTTGCAGCGGATATCATCCCTTCGGATGAATCAATCCCCAATACATTTCCGTACGGAACTAGATTGGCTATTTGCTTCGTTAAAACTCCATCTCCGCAACCTAAATCTAGAACTGTTTCGTTACCCCTTAATTTTAGATCTGAGATAATCTTTGTTCCCCATTCTTTTTGATGTTTAGAAGCTTGTTTATATTTCTCTCCGTCAAATTCATGATATGCTCTTTTTTGTGCAATAATATATCTTGTAATATGTATATGTGGACCTTCTTCGCCATGGTCCTCAGGATCTTCCATAATCCCGAAATCCAGTACTGAGAATCTATTAAAATGACTTCGCAAGTCCTCGTCCGTAAAATAATGAACTGGCCTACCGGGTTTACTCTCAAATGTATTTTCTTCAACCTTTTTACCTCTGCCATAAGAGGATTCATTTTCAGAAAAGACGGTGAAAAAAATTATCCCACCGGGATCTAGCTGTTTATCACATTTGTCAATGAAATTTATTCTGTCCTCTTGTGTGAATAGATGAAGAACATTAAAACAATAAATTCCACCATATTTTTTATTGTTAAAAGGCATTTTTAATACATCACCTTCGTATATGGGAAAGGTCAGACCATTATTTCTTGCTATTTTAATCGCTTGATCAGATATTTCTATTCCATCTACACTTAAACCATTTTTTTCAAAGAAATGGGCATTTCTACCATAACCCACCCCAGGGATTAATATATTTTTTATTTTGAATTTAGAAAAATATCGAAGACATAACTCTGCTGTCTTGCTGTGAGTTTGTCCCCAAATCTCACTTTCTTTTTGAAATCGATTATTCCAATAATCCTTCATCCCAAAATCTCCGATATATGGCCAAATAATGAAATCATTAAAACAATCTGCTCAATTCTTCAGACATCTTAGTAATCTGTTTTTCACGATTTTTGTTCCATACAACTATCCCTGTTCCACAAACAGTTCCCCCTTTAGACTCACAGAGTTTTCTCATCTTTGAAATGGCCTGATTACCTCCAGTACCACTTAAGGGTAAGCCCTTAGTTACAAAACATGCAACCTTTTTGTCTTCAAGAGATGGAACTTGGGACATATAGGCCGCCATGCCGGGACAAAGGGAAAATGCGTGTACTGGGGCCCCAAAGACTAAAGCATCGTATGTTGCTAAATTTGGAAAAGATTTGATCTGAATCTTATTTATATCCCTCTCTTTAGCATCAATAACTTCTATCCTTTCAATATTTACAGAATGCCCTGCTCCCAAAAGAGTTTCTTGAAGCTTCTGGGCAACTTGATATGTGTTGCCAGTTTGCGAATGAACAATAATCCCTATTTTCATTATAAATCCCTCCCAATATTCTTCAATTGACTAATTTGAAATACTTTTGCTTACAATATATTTAAACATATTGAATAGAAATACTATAGGCATACGGATACTATAAATTTAAAAGATTCCAACTCCTCTAAAATTGCATGATAGTGACAATATTGAAAATTATGCTTACAGTTTATATTCTGTACTCCCTGATAAAATTCTTTGGATTCTTTTTGAGAAAAGGGAAAACAAAAATGGAAGGGTTGGAAATGGTTTATGACAAGGGGGGCGGCCGGATTATCAAAATATTTGATGATGCCGTACTCATCGTCATGGTGGTATTTGTTTTGCTATTATTTGCATCAGGAGTTGAATACCTCAATTTTACAACAGGACTTTTGGTAGGCATGACCTTAATTCAAGTCTATTTTCATCGTTTTTCTGATCCGTTGCCTCCGGAGAAATCGCCAAAGCCGCCAATTACAGCGCTAAAAATGATGTCATATTCCATACAGGCAAATCCAGGAAAAGCCTGGAGGGAGCTTATATTCATGACGATTCTCTTCATATGGGCGCTTTATATGCTATTTAGCCAAGGATTTGGTCTTTTCTAAATGCTATTGATATTTCAAAATCTCAGACGAATATCGTCCTATTTCAGACATTTTTAGCCTTAATTTTTTCGAATATGACCATAAGTCTTATAAACAGTTTTTTTGAGGTTGATAGGGTGTATTGATGAAAAAATTAGAATTAGTTATAATTGTAATCTTGATGGCTTTGCCATTTTTTTTGTTTAAAACTCAAGATTTCACAGTATTTGTATATTGGTCTATTGTAACATTGGGGTATCTGATTTACATCGTATATTCTACAAAAGGGTGGACAAATGAATAGCATGATAGTATTAATCGGGATATATGCCATAATAGGAACTATCATTGCATTATATTCAAGAGGTGCAAAAACTCAAGAAAGCTTCTTTATTGGGGATAGAAATATAGGGGGGGTAGTTTCTGCACTTACTTATGCCGCTACCACCTACTCAGCATTTATGATGGTTGGTTTAGTGGGATTAGCCTATGCAACCGGCGTGGGTGCTTTGGGATTTGAGCTGGTATACCTTGTAGGGACACTGTTCTTCTTATCTTTTTACGGTCCAAAAATCTGGAAGATTGCAAAGGAAAAGGGTGTTGTTTCGCCCTCCGGGCTTTTAGAACACAGATACGGGCTAAAAACAGCAAAGATTGCAGCAGCCATATCCCTTATCGCACTTGTACCCTATACATCAGTACAGCTTACAGGAGTTGCGCTCATCCTTGAAAAGAATGCCAATCTTAATTTTTCAACAGGCATTTTAATCGTGGGAATTCTAATAGCTTTATGGGCTTTTCTTGGTGGACTTAGAGGTGTGGCACTGACCGATTCGATTCAGGGAATTTTAATGATTTCTGTCTCGATAATTGCCTTAGTTTGGGTATCGGCAAAAGTTGATTTTTCCCAAGTTTCATCTTTAGGGCAACTAATGTATGTTCCAAATCCTATTTGGACCCCTAAATTCTTTCTAGCGTTAACAATACCCTGATTTTTCTTTGCCTTGACAAATCCACAGGTGTTTCAAAGGATGTTTATTTCCAAGGATCTGCCCGCGCTCAGAAAGATGATTGTATATTTTGGATTTTTTGGTGTGCTCTATACAGTAATAGTTTCTTTAATTGGAATTGAATTGAAAATTCTTACAATTAAAGGTATTTTCCCCTTAGTAGAGTACCGCGACAATGTCACTCCAACTCTGCTTTCCATAATGCCTGAATGGCTATCACTATTATTGGCTTTAAGCATACTCGCTGCTGCAATTTCAACTGCAAATTCAATTGTCCTGACACTCTCTTCAATGGTATCAAGGGATATTGTAAAAGAAAAGGGAATCTTTTATGGAAGAATCTCTATAATCTTGATTACTATTGTAATTGCTCTATTTGCAGTTAGAAAGGTAAGCTATATTGTCGAGTTGTCAGTTTTATCTTCAACAATACTATTGTGCCTCTTGCCTTTAGTCTTTGGGCTGTTCCACTTTAAGGCAGGAAAGGATCTAACTGGAGTTTTGACTATTTTAAGTGGTTTTGTAACTTCGGTAGCTTTGACATTCCTTAAGATAACTCCTTTTGGGATCCCCATACCCATAATAACTCTAGTTGTTTCTTTCATAGTATTTTTAATAATTGGGAAAATAGAATCCCAATAATTTTATTTATATTAAATAATCGTATGAGATAAATTAATAAAAAAAGAAAAAAAATTAAATTTATAATTCTATTCTTGATTCGTATTCATCTACCCCGTACTTAAGATTCTCTATTATTCTAAAAAGTGGCGTATAATCGGCATTCTTATTTCTATCCCTTTCATTACAAGCCATATTGTCGCACTTTGACAACTGTTCCCTTAGCATTCTTACTCTATCCCCCTCATTGTCCACACTCGTTTCCATAATGTTTTCTACTTTGTCAATCTCATTTTTCATTGTGTCTACAAATTTTCCCAATCTTTCTTTTCCTGAAGAGGATACAAACTGATCAAAATCTTCTTTTGCTTTAACAAAATCTCTTTCAAACGTTTCCATAATCTCCCCTTGGGCATATATTTTTTTGGGAGCTAATCCATCTAAAACAAACTAACCCTTTTACTATAGGTAATGTAAATATAAAGATTTAACTGTAATAGATTGTATTTTTAATTTATAATAACATATAAAATATATATTTTGAATATATATTAATTATAAAATCAAATAAGGGGTATATTGAAGCTAAATAACTTCGGCAATTATTGCAACATAATTTTTTCCATACTTCTTAGCGCATTTTGGGCATGTAGTGTACCACATGTACCATTTCTTGATATCTAGACTTTTACTTTTTGCATATTCTTCGAAATCCTTGCACCACTTGCCAGTGTCATTAAATGGACCTTCATAAACTTTGCTCAAAAACTTACCACTTAACGTAACATTCTCAGCATCGAGGATTTCCTTGTCAACGGCAAGATAAATATCCATGTTAAACTTTGAGCTATGATCGGATAGGCAAAGATAATTAGGCATCTTAGCATTAGCCTTCTCTACTTTTTCATTAAGTCTTTTCATGACACCACCAAAATTTATGGGCATGAAAAAGAGGGTAAATACTTTATCCTTCACAAATCTTTTATTTTTCCACTCAAATATCTCCCCATCCCAGGGTTTTGGGTCAAACTTCGGGCAGCATTCTTCATCACTCATAATATTCCTCTTTTGAATAATCTTTCATAATACTTACCCAAGTCTTAATCATAGTCACTATGGGTTTGTAAATGTATAAGTTTTGCGGTAGAATGTTCAAAACGACCAATAAATCTAGAAGTAATATTTCTCCGCATATTTTGTAGATATATTATACTCTTTTCCTAATCTTAGGATAGTGCCACCAAATAAATCTTTCTCGTTCTTTTTATTTAGACTTTCAACATCCCTTTGAAATGATGTTTTTGCTTCATATGGAAAGGCCCTTGCCTTATCAATTGATTTCGTTATTACACCTTTATCTAAAGAGATATCCTTCTTGTCTGCAATTATTTTAATTTCTTTCATTATCCCTTCAACATCTTTAATAAGCTCAGTATCTTCTAAAACCTCCCCTAAAGTTTTTCCCGTCTTTGCGGTAACAAGCCCATATGCCGCTATGAACATGTATTTAGTCCATATTTCTGTGTATGGATCTTCTTGAAATGAAAAATTTATTTTCAGCTTTTCAAAAAATTCTATGACTTCTTTTGGGTAGTATCCATTTTTAGGGTCTTTCCCAAATATGATCTTTCCGTCCCCGCCTTTTTGAGATACTATACCATATTCTTCAATATGTGTACCAACGTATACGCATGCAGGCAATACAAAGCCTTTATCAAGATTCTTTCGTATTCTCTCATAGATATCTACACCATTTAGTAATGGCAACAATATTGTATCCTCATTTATTTTCTTTTTTATACTCAGAATAACGTCATCTAGATCATAACTTTTTACACATATAAGCATCAGATCTATTTTTCCTAATTCATTTACATTTTCAACTGCATAATCAGGCCTAACTGTAATCTGTTTATCATCAGTTTTCAAAACGAGGCCGTTATTTTTAATTGCTTCTAGATGTTTTCCCCTTGCGATAAATGATATTGTTAGTTCTTTGTCCCTATCTCCATCTATGATTTTAGCGCCGAAATACCCACCTACTCCGCCAACGCCATATATACACATATTCTTTATTTCCTTCATTTTTAATCCCTGATTCCAATTTAGTAATCTTCCTATGTGGAATATTTCATCAACATTAAATAATTTATCCCTCTTATAATTTATTAAAAGATTATACTTTCTGGCCTCTAGATGATTTTCTATCAATCTTTAGATAAGATTAAATAGTTGAAAGTGTTATTGTAAATGAGGATAATATGAAAAAGAAAAAAAAATCCGATGAATCAAACAAGCAAAATTATGAGTTTAACACAAGGAAAAAGGAGAAAAGAACTAAGAAAAAATAAGAATCTTAGATTATAATTTATTTTTATTATTCTTAAGTTCTTTAACTACATCTTCCATTAACTCAGTTTGGATTTCTTGAATCTCCAACAATTTCTGCCATTGGCTCATTATTAGATGATCAATTTTTTCATTTAGATTGCGGATCTCTATTTCTGCCTTAAGATTTACAATATAATCATGCTCAGACCTAATCTGGTCCTTCCCTTCCTGTCTGTTTTGGCTCATCATTATTATAGGGGCTTGTACAGCAGCCATACAGGATAGTATAAGATTTAAAAGGATGAAAGGGTAGGGGTCAAATGGTCTAAGGATAAGGACAATACTATTTATTGCGATCCAAATTGTAAGAATAATTGCAACTATGGTTATGAATCTCCAGCTGCCTGCAAAATCAGCTAATCTGTCAGCCAAATGTTGGCCAAAAGTCAGTTTATTTTCGTATTCAACATTAATGTTTTGAGATAAGATTTCATTTTCTTTGAGACTGTCCATTACCTTTTTTTCTAATAATGAGAGCTCCCCCTTTTCTTCCTCAAGAGTCTCTGCAACATAATTTGTTCTAAAGTTATTCAAATCATCAAAACATATGTATCCTTTAGATTTCCATTTTGGATTCTGTTTTTTTATTAATTTTACAAGAGGTTCTCTAACAAATTCAGCAGGGAACATTTCATTAATTTTAAATTGCCTGTTACAAATCTGACATTTAGTAGTTTCATTTTCAGGGGCTTCCATCCACATACACCTTTATATACGCGTAATAATATAATTTCCATTTTTAATTTAATTTCTTGAATGCGTCTCTTAAGATATAGTAAGAAGGTTTGAGCCTTTCATGATAAGTAGGAAGTTCCCATTCCTCCCAACTATAAAACTCCATATCAATATTTTTATTGCTTATGCCATTTTTCGCTAAATCAACACCAAAATAAAATCCTTCTACTTTTTGAGACTTTATTCCTGAATTCTTGTAAAAGTCTCCCATTACATGTTTCGTTGAAGGATCCATTACATTAAATAATTGCCAAGGTATTCTTATTTCTAAGTTACCATCTTTGAATGAAAAATCTGTTAAAGAATTAAAATCTGATTCATATGGATTTCCGTTTCCATAAAAGAGTTTTCCAGTTTCGTATTTTGAAAAAGGAACTGTTATTTTATCTTGAGGCAAATATATCTCTCGATTAAGGCATAAATCCATTTCATTAAAAATACCGTTGTTCTTTGATTTGTATTCGGGGTTACTACCGATTAGTTTTAACTCCTCACCATAGATATAATAAAATGAATCGTAATATGCATCAACTAGAATTCTTGAATTATACTTTCCATTTATTTGTATAAGAAAATCAACTGGCCTATCAAAATGAAGATTTCTTTTTTTGTCAGTAATATTTCCTTGATCCTCTATTGTATCAACAGGGATAAAAATAAAATCATTCTCAAAATCAAAATTTTTTGTATTGATCATCAAATAGACATATTTCTCGTCTGATTTTACATATAGTCTCACATCTTCGCCCACATACAGAGGAACATTCTCTTTCCATTCGCTAACATTTCCATCGACATAACATATGCTTTTTGTTTCTCCAGGGTCGAAAGCCAATAATCCGAATTCCTGTTCATTGGTCTGTGGATTAGACCAATATACCCTTGAATCTGGCATATCAATGTCCATTGTATTCCACGTTCGTTTGAACCATTCGTCCTGCCATGAAAAAACTAAAGCACCACAATATCCTTCGTTATATATATCCGTTAATAGATTCTGCAAAATCTTACCTTGCTCTGTTTCATCATGATTTCCCTGATTATACCCAGAATATATACTATTATGAGCTTTGCCTCTTGATGCTGGCACACCAACCTCAGCTATTAATACTGGTATGGTATGTTGATTGTATATATCTCTTAAATATGCTTTATACGGATTAATTTGTCCCCTTTCCTCAATAAAAGAGGTATATTCTCTTTGATAATTTAAAAAATCTGGATAATAAGGATATATATGATAAGAAGCAAACAATCCTGCCGGAAAAGAATCCTTAGCTTTAATGTGCTCAATATTGAATTCTGCAATATCTTCTACTTCGAAAGGTTCATTTGGGTGATCAATAATATCCAACGTGGGCCAATTTGTATAACTGACCGGTCTTATAGTTTTATACTTTTCCACTTCGTAATCAATAACATTATCCCCAACTTCGCATAAAAATACTTCAAATGGCAAAGCTTCGCTAGTATAAAGATATTTTCCATCATAAGATATTTTATCCGGATTATTCTTTATTGTTTCTAATACAAAATATGGATCCCATTCTATTCCTAATATCCACCCAACTACATACGGTGACACATCGCGCTTATACACTCCGCTTGCAAATCCAGGGCGGGTAGGCAATGTAGCGTTTCCATGGATAATATCCACGACATCTTTTGCATCTTTTATAAACTCCGTTTTTATCCTTTCATCGGCAGCATATGGATCCATTAATTCCTTCATAGTTTCCTCAGTAACCCATACCCCTTGTATAAGGTATAATGGTCTATCCGAAGTAGCATTGAACAAATAAAGGGCATCATAAAAATCAGGCTTTAGAGTGGTATAAACTCTGATAACATCGACATTCATGTCTTGTATATATTGAAACCATCTGTAATACTCTTCTTTTGTTATTGCAAGTTCTCCGGGCCATGAACCTGGTTTGGTGACACCAATATTAACGCCTTTCAAAAACTTTTTTTCCCAAGTTCCATCATGATATATATAAAAAGATCTGTCTTCAGTTTTTGCAACATAACTAATCCCATTTTCAACAAAGAAAGTATTATCTTTCTGTGTATTTACTTTTGGCGTCTCAGAAACGCATGCCGAAAACAGAACAACGAATATAAGTGATACCGCAAGTATATTCTTCATTGTTGAATCCCCCTAAATATGGCAGACATTAAAAATAAAATTTGAATTAATTATTTTTTCATGACTTCTGATTTAATCACCCCATTAATAGGACCATCTCAAACATATAAATATATGTAAATTAAATATTAAATGCTGTTAAATAAATAATACAATGGATTAAATCCGGATTTGAGAAAAATAAAAGAAGTCTTTTCCTTCTGGAAGGTTTATTGATGTATCTTCAAGAAAAATCCGTTAATGAAACGTTCAAAGTTATTAGTGAGTATGCAGGCAACGGGAGTATGGTTGTGTTTGATTATGTCCAGTCTTCAGTATTACATAATCATGGTCACTTATATGGTCAAAAAGAAATTGTTAAAATGGTATCAGATTCAGATGAAAAGTGGAACTTTGGATTAGAAAAAGATAAGATCAATGAGTTTCTTGATAAATATGGCCTTACATTATGTGAAAATAACGACTCAAAAGAATTAGAAAATAAATACTTCAAGAATGAAGATGGAGATATAGCAAGAAAAATAAATGAAACTCACTGCATTGCAATTGCAAAGATGATTTAATGAATTTAACCTAATATTTATATACGAATAATTATTCTTTTGTGCGATTATTATGGTAAAGCCAAGAGTAAAAGAAACGGATGAGGGCATTCAAGATGAGTTTACAGTAGAAATATACGACCAAATGTTAAGACGGCTTAGGAATAAAGGATGGATGGAAACAGACCAAATTATCAAATCAGGAATTGACAATGGTCTTTCGTTAGAAGTGGGGCCTGGACCGGGATATCTGGGCTTAGAATGGTTAAAAAAGACGAATAATACAAAGCTGATGGGTATTGAAATTAGTCCTGCAATGATCAAAATGGCCACCAAGAACTCAGAAGAATACGGCTTTGGAAAAAGAGTGAAATATGTAAAGGGTGACGCACAAAAAATGTCATTTGAAGATAATTATTTTGACGGGATTTTTCTAATGGTTCTCTCCATGAGTGGTCTCAGCCCAAAAAGATATTTAATGAAATATATCGTGTTTTAAAGCCTGGGGGCAAATACTTCATAAGTGATTTGAAAAGGGATATGAACTTTCTATTGAAATCGTTCATGTATTACAATTCTAGCCCTAAAGAAATAAGGTCGGGATTGATTACATCAATAAATGCTGCTTATACTGTAGATGAAATTAGCCATATAGTAAAATCAACTAAATTGAAAGAAGCAAATGTAAGAAAAAATTTTATAGGGATAGAAATTACAGGGACTAAATAGATTTGAGTTTTTATGAACAATAATTATTTTCTTAATACATACGCTGTAAAATAGCCTTCGTCAATTAAAGGATCATTTACACCAAGAAATTTTTGTTTTTTTAAGAACTCAAATTTGTAATCTTCTGTTAGTTTTTCTATGTATTTGTCACTATGTGAGTATATCAAAACACCTGCCTCTTTATGGCGATATTCAGTAATGTCTGGTCCAGAATCATCTGTATCCCTTACAGTAAAGCAGAAAATGCCCCCTTTCTTTAGAACTATATTTGTCTTTTTGAAAATAGGTTTAAGATCTTTAATAAAATGAAAAACTCCGCAAGAAATAACGAAATCAAAAAAATCTTTCTCAAAAGGAATATCATCTTTATTCAAATCTACAAGTTTTAACTCTTCAGTAAATCTTTTTTTTGCGCAGATTTTAAGCATTTCTTTAGAGTTATCCACACCGTAGATTTTCAACCCTGTTTTATTAAAAGATATTGAACTAAGACCAGTACCAATTCCAAGATCCAATAAAAGTTGTCCTTTTCTTAAATATTCAAATAATAAGCCAAAAATAATCTCATCACCGTGCCAGGGATACCCTGATGCGTCATTATCATAATTATCTTCTAATTGACCCATTTTATCACCTCAATCTTAATACCTCTTCAATACGACAACACAATAAGCATATTTAGTAAAGCGAGTAAATATTTAAACATAATCATATAATAAAATCTGTGTTATCTACTGCCAATGAGTTTTCTATTAAACATATTGGATGTTGTGGAGCTTATTGCAAGACATGCCCCTCATTAATCAATAAAAGTTGTCGTGGCTGCAAATTAAGGTATGATACGAATGAGCGAGATATTAGTAAAGCAAAATGCGAGATGAAGGTATGCTGCATTAAGAAAGATTATGAAACTTGTGCAGATTGTCCAGATTATTCTACATGCAAAATAATCCAAGGTTTTTATAATAAAAATGGGTACAAGTATAAGAAATACAAGCAAGCAGTTGATTTTATTCGGGAAAATGGCTATTCTAAATTTATCAAAATTTCTGATAACTGGAAAAATGCATATGGAAAATATTACTAATTCTATCATTTTAGTAATATCAAGAACATTCCAATCCCTATAATCAAGAAGATCATGCTTGTAATCAATAGATTCTTCATCATTTTTAATTGTGCCATTGTTTTGGGCTTACCTAATCCCCCGAATGAAACGGCCATAGACAGACCAATACCGATTCCTGCTGGAATTCCTAGGGCCAAATTATTGAACATCACTTGCCCATATACTAATCCAAGTAAAATACCCACTGCTAACCAAAGTATCATTGACTTAGTAAATCCCACGCTCTCCGGAACTAAAGCTTCTTTATCTTCTCTTATTGGAATTCTTATTAGGGATAGGATTATATAAACTCCCATTAAGATTACCATTGCACCGATTATCAATGAAACACTCGATATGTCTGCCATGAAGTATTTATTAAATGAATTGTTATAAATATTTGTATAACAGGTTAAGAAAAATAGAAATGATTGGAGAAATATATGGGGATTTATAAAGAATTTATATTGAAGCATTTTATAGAAATAGAAGTTCCTCCTGAAAAAGTCTGGGATTTTTTATATAATATTGAAATGAACTATAAAATCTGGCACCCAGTGGATCATATTTTATTCAAATGGACAAAAGGAAATCCACTGGAAGTTGGATCAACAATTTATTCTGAACAAGCCATGAATGGAGAACTTGCAAAGCTCAAAGGTACCTGCACTGAAAGCGTCCCAAAAAGGAAAATAGTATTCAAGTTAGACTTTCCTACTTCTTTTATGTGCCCTAAGATTGAATGGCTGATTGAACCTAAAGGAAAAAATTCAATCTTTACTGCGGTGACCTATTATAAATTCGGCAAATTATTTCTTAAATTTAGCAAAGACAAAGTCGAGTACATTCTTGAAACTTCCAATAAACATATGGAAGAAGAGGGCAATAATCTCAAGAGAATCCTAGAGAATTGAATTAATTTTTAATATATAATTTATTTAAATTAAAATATCATTAAATATACCAATATATTTTTATACATATAAATTGAGATATTGTTATGCTAAATAAAATTCTAATTGTAGAAGATGAGTCCGCTCTACTCGTAGTTTACGATGAAATGCTACATAATGATTACAAAGTTTTTACATCAGAAACTGGCAGAGGAGCTATTGAGATTTTTGATAAAGAAAATCCCAAAATAGTAATTATGGATATTAAGTTGCCAGATATATCAGGAATAGAAGTTACAAAATATATCAAGGAAAAATCACCAGATACTATTGTAATTGCTGTATCTGCATACGGGGATTATTTAAAAGAAGCCTTAAATGTTGGGGCCTCAACACTTGTTCAAAAACCTTTCATAGTAAAAGAACTCTATACCTTAATTCAGGATTTAACTCAGCCCATAGAGGAGACCGGTGAAAGCCAAACTGCTATGAATCTTGAAGGAGATAATTACATTCCTTCTTCTTTGGCCAGAACTGCCTTTGATGCCGTTATAGAAAATATGGGGGAGGGCTCTCTTAAAATATTGCTAAAAAGAACTGGATTAGAAAGATATATTGGAAATCTGCCCCCTCATGATGATTCTCCTTCTATTACCCGAGAAGAATATACTAAGATAATACAAAATATATTTTACATATTTGGAGAAAAAGGAGCAAGACCTATCCTATATATTTGTGGCAAAGCAGGATTTAAGAACTCACTTGAAGAAAATCCAAAATTGTTTGGCGTGGCAGGATTAGCAATGAAGTTAATGTCTGAGAAGAAGAAGAAGAAATTCATACTGCGCAAGGTACTAAAACGCCTTGAAGAGATATTCGGGAATCCCCATATCTTAGAAGAGGATGAGGATAACTTCTATGTTAAATTACCAGTATGCCCCTACTGCAAAGGTTTAACCTCCACCAAACCCATTTGTTACACCCCAATAGGATTCTATGAAGAAGTAATCAAATGGGCCACAGGGAAACCTGAAAAAGTGGAGCAAATTCAATGCAAAGCCATGGGGCATGAAAACTGTGTATTTAAAATTCCGAAATAGAAAATATACAGAATTGATTCGACAACTTAAATCATTTGCGCTGCCTCTTGTAATAATAATTATAATACCATTATTTCTGTTATTTTTGTCTCCAGGTTATTTATTCCTAAAAAGTTATTCCATAATACGTATTTTAATAGGATGCATTTTCATAACTGGGGGGATAATTATATTGGGAATATGTATACGATTTTTTTTAGATGTCGGCAAAGGAACTTTAGCACCATGGGACCCTACGAAGAAATTAATTCATTTGGAATTCCCGATATCCTTATATCAAGTGCTAAAAGAGTTATAGCTATAGCGAATACTGCATCACTAAAGAAAGTTAATCTTTCCTTGTTTACTCCACTTAAATTCCACTTTGACATGCCTAGTTTATACTTAGATTCATTAGTCGCCATATTATCTTAATGGAAATAAAATATATTGAATTAATAAAACTATCTTTTACAAAATAAAAATCAAAAGATTATTCAATACTTAACGCAATATAAAGTATACTTACTATTGCTGCAATTGTACCTGCAAGAGAATATTTTCTATAAGATACTATTTCATCTGAAGAAGTTGGGCATGCTAGAGCTTCAACTATAAGCCCAATATAATGACCGAATGCTATCCCTATTATAACAAATACAAAATGATTAAAGAGAATACTAATTATTATTCCAAGGAGAATTCCAAAAATAATTCCTATTAACATGCCATCTCCTTTCTTAAGTCTCGATCCAGGCCTTATATACGAACTATTTTTAATTGGTATATGGCCGGCCTTTGTCAAAACTGCAATCCAGAAAAGAATATATATAATATTCATACTGCCCCCTTACTTATATGGGGCTCTTTATTTATATTACTTTCTCAGGGTATGAAAAAATATTATTTTGATGTTCAAAAGCAAATAGTTAAGATGTTTCAGAAGAATTGCCTTCACTTATAATTTCACCCGTTGCTCTTCTTGCTCCAAATCCGAGTATTCTTGAAATATGGCCCATGGGAAGATCTTTTGGATTTGGAAGAACTACTTCAGAGAAGGAAGGCTTGTCTTTAGTGGTGAGCTTATATTTTATCGTGTAGTAGTTATCACTTCCACTTATCTTTGAACTACCTGCTACTATAATATTATCCTCTGAATCCGTAGCTACTCCCCATGGTTCACCTAAACCACCGACAGTATGGATATCACTCCAGACAATAGTTCCTTCTGGACTATATGCTATGGTATAATAATTTCTTTTACCATTATTTACATATCCAGCTGCTACTATGATGTTGTCTTTAGAGTCTGTAGTCAAACTCCATGCTACCCCTACTGGGCCAGTAACTCCCCCAATCCAGAGTTCGTTGCCGTTTGGATCATACTTAATTGTGTGATATCTAAATGAATAATCTATGGGGACATTTGTTTGTGCACGCCCTGTCACTATTATGTTGTTTTCTGAGTCCGTTGATACACCCCAAGCTTCGTCCCATCCAGCGCCGCCATATTCTTTGGACCATAGGAAATTACCATTCAAATCGAACTTAACGGTATGGTAGTTCCTTGTGAACCCACCTTTAGAAGAGGTCCCAGTAACTATTATGTTGTTTTGTTTGTCTGTTGTTATGGCATACGCAGTGTCAAATCCACCGGCGTTGTAGCTCTTTTCCCATATCTTGTTACCACTTGGACCGTATTTTATAATATAGTATTTTCCGCCAGAGGTTCCTGCTACGATTATATTGTCTTGGACGTCTGTTACTACATCGTAAGCTGTGCCGAATGGTCCTGTGATACCCCCATTGGCCCAGAGCTCGTTGCCGTTTGGATCATACTTAATTGTATAGTATTTAGATCCCGATTGCCCCGTCACTATAATATTACTCTGTGAATCAGTTGCTATGCCCCACGCCGTGTCATTTCCTCCACTATTGTAACTCTTTCCCCATAGTTCGTTGCCATTTGAGTCATACTTTATCGTTTGATAATTACCCCTATATGTAACAGGATCATAAGAAACACCCGTCACTATAACATTGTCAAGAGAGTCTGTTGCTATCCCATATGCCCAGTCGTCTCCCCCGCCATTATAGTCAATCCACCAAACTAAATTAAAGTTTGAAGAATAGACAACACCGAATGAGGAAAATATCAATAAAACAAAAAAAGAAATAACAATTTTTCTACTCATGTTTTGCATTTCGAAATTTGATATATAACTTTTACCCATTTTAGGAAATATGAGTATTAAAGATAATAAGTTATATAAAAGGTCCGAATAGTCTAAAGACATGGCAATAAAAATCACTCAAATTTAGGGTCATTGTTGGCCATAATTGGATTTATCCTCAATCTTTCTAACATAATAAGATATGCTATAGAATTCTTACCTTCGAAAGATGGTATTTTTGCTTTGGGTTTGTTCTTGTTTCGATAGGCATTCTTGTAGTCTCTAAATTCCCAGACCAGTAATATCCTTAATAATATTTTTAATCTTTTTATACGAAATAATTTCTAATCGAAGAATATTTTTATTAATTTAAACCTCAACTATAACTCTAGCAGGTATTGCTTCGAGATTTTCTATATTCAAGGGAAAACAGTAAACGGTAAATGTTTCTTCTTTAATTAACTCCAAATTAGTAAGATTCTCAATTATAAATATCTCTTTATCCGCTAGATACCTATCATATATGGCATGATTTTTGCCTTTGCCCAGTCCTAAAGCGTCTATGCCTGCCATATTCACTTTCTTTTTAGAAAGCCATTCTATGACTTCAAATGATAACTCTGGATGGTCAAAGTATTTTTCTTCTCCGAGATATTTGCTCCACCTAGACCTAAAGAAAACAAAATCATTTTTTTCCACAAGATCTTGATTTTTAATATTTTCCAAAGTAATTGGGCCTTCGTTACATTTTGGTATGTCTATCAAAATACCTCTGCCTATAAATCTGCTTAAGTCAATTTTGTTATCTTTACTAATGATATCAATATGGGTGCCTATATGAGAAGGGGTATTTATTACCGAAGTTTCATATTGACCCTCCTCTTCATGAAAACATTTGAGTTGAGCGATAGAAAATGAGGGAGAACCTTTCCTGAATAACATCCCTTCTTTTAATTTTAAAGACACGTCTATCAGCATGTTAATACACCATATTATTATTTTAAAACTTATTTAAATTATTTAAGTACAAGATTAAGATACATTATATACTTTTATAAAAGATACTACCAGTTATCTTTTGTGGTTATGATGAAAGTTCATATAAAACAAGAAGAATGTATTCTCTGCGGGAATTGTAGCTCGACATGTCCTGAAGTTTTTATTGTAGACCCGGGTGAAAGTTCTAAAGTTACTAAGAAATATAGGGGCAAAAATGATTCTGAAGGAGAAATAGATGAATTGTTAGTAGATTGTGTACAATCGGCTGTAGATTCCTGCCCCGTTAGTATTATATCTTTAGACTAAAGAAAATATTATTTTTTTGATTTGCTGGCTTCTACCATTGCCATTATATTTTTATTTGGTGTAAAAGGTGGCGTTCCACATGCGGGTGCCAGAATATTTACGCCATCGGCTATGTCTCTTAATGATTGAGTATAAACGTGCTCTGATGAACCCTGCATTATTACTGGAATAGTTTCTACGCTACCCACAAGCGTAATTCTATCTCCAAGACCCATCACGGCTTCTTTAACAGATGTACCAGGGGCTTCAAATGAGAATGCATCAAATCCAGAGTGTGGAATTCTATCCATATATCCTCTTGTGTCACCACAAATATGCAATAAGGATATAGTGTCCTTAGTTTCTTTTGTTAATCTTCGGTAACATGGTTCAAGGAAATACTGGAAGTCCTTTGGATCAAGTAAGTCTCCCGATGCTGTTGGGTCAGGCATAGAAAATCCATCAACACCACTTGAATCGATAGAGTTTCTAATAATCTCAATACAAAGGCCAGTACAAATATCAAGACAAGCTTCAAACTTCTTTTCTTCTTGTTTTGACCACATTAATATTTTGTCAACACCCCAGAGGTGACCTGCAATAGTCATTGGGCCAGTAACAGCTCTTAGAACAGGAACATATTTCTCATACTTTTCAACGAGAATTTTAGCAGATCCTTCGACTATGGGATTTCTTCCTTTTGACAGGACATCTTTAGGAAGATCATATTTCAAGGGGTTGATATTTTCTAATACGTGTTTTTTTACAGAGGGGTGTCTGATATCTGTACCAAGGTCTATCTCTGCCCCAAGCATAGTTGCTTCTGATACCAAGTCATTATGAGAGTACAAGACATCAATTCCCCAGACCTTATATCTGCCCTCTTGAAACTGTGCCATAACCTTTGAATCAGTCTGACATTCTGGCCATGTAACATTTGTTGAAGCCATTAATTCTTTACAATAGTTTGAAAATGTCATCACCGGAATTCTATCAACTCGACCCCCGGTGATGGCTGATATAAATCTCTTATGGGGGGTCATTTCTCTTAATGCCAAATAAGTCACCTTTTACGATGTTATAATTATTCTTTTGTTTTAGTATATAAGAATATAGAAAAATAATGACGTAATGGAAAGAATTAAATAACTATTCCATTATCCCATTCATCTTGAGTGGGTGAATTTATTGATTAATGTTTATTTTAAACAAATTACAACTAAAGATAAGATAAGTGATGATGCTGAAGAACTTCTTAAAACAATAATTGAAAAGGAAGAAATCTCATTAGAAAGAAAAATCCCAATCAAAGTTCACTTTGGTGAAGAAAAAAATGTTACATATGTCAGCCCCTCATATTATGAAGGAATAATAAACTATTTGAAAGAAAATAAGATTGAATCCTGTTTTATAGAAACAAATGTACTTTACAGAGGTGAAAGAAACACTAAAAGAAAACATACGTTACTTGCTTATAGACATGGATTTACTAAAATCCCAGTAGTGATTGCTGATGGTGAAATAGGTGAAGATTATGTCAATATAGAGATAAATAAAAAAAACTTATCGGGCTGTAAAATTGCTCAAAAAATAGCTGAGCAAAAACAAATGATAGTAGTATCTCATTTTAAAGGGCATATGGGTGCAGGTTTCGGAGGGGCTATAAAACAGCTGGGTATGGGATGCGCAGCTAGGGGTGGAAAACTCGAACAACACACAAATACAATTCCAATAATAAATCCTATTGAATGCGATAAATGCAATAGATGTAAAAAACAGTGCCCAGTCGATGCTATTAATATTGGACTTTTTTCTAGAATTAATAAGAAAAAATGTATAGGATGTGCCTCTTGCATATCAATATGCCCCAACGGAGCAATAAAAATAAATTGGCTAGGGTCAATATCAAAAAAGTTCTATGAAAGAATGGCAGAATATGCATATGCAACCCATATTGGAAAAACTAATATTTACATGACATTTGCAATTAATATAACTAGAAACTGCGATTGCGAGGGACATGCAATGAAGCCGTTCTTGGAGGATTTAGGAATATTTGCATCAACTGATCCTGTGGCAATTGACATGGCTTGCCTTGATAAATTATCCCAAAGAGAAGGTAGAACTGTATTTAAGAGGGGTAGATATATACTTGATTACGGTGAAAGCATAGGCTTAGGAAACAAAGAGTATAATCTGATTGAAATATAGTTATTTATTCAGTATTTTTACTTTATATTTTTCCATTTTGAGGCAGGAACACCGCCCTTACCCCAATTTGCCTTGGGTATTTCAGTAATTAAGACCTCAACTGCATCAAGAGGTGCACCAGTTATTTCACATACACATTTTGATACTTCTTTAATCAATCTTTCATTTTTCGTTTCATCTGTATTTTCTTTCCACATATATATTTCAACAAGCGGAATAATATCACCAATACAAATTAAAGAAGGCTATTATTATAAAATTAATTATTTGGCAAGCTACTTCAAAGCTTTTTCTTTTCTATACGCCATCCCTTGAAATGTTGCAATCAATTCACTATGCTCGTTTAGTATACGAATCGTATAAGTTGCAATTTTTGGATTAATTGAGACTTCTTCTGCCTCGGCAAACAAAGTTCCTTCGGATACTGCTTTCAAAAATGAGATATTTACATTTAAAGCCACAGCAATGTTTCCATGGGTATTTGCTGCAATTGCAAAAGCAAAGTCTGCTAATGTAAATATTGCACCTCCGTGTACAGTATTAACTGCATTAAGATGAATGCTCTTGATTTTCATTTTCACCTTTGCACGGCCTTTTGACACTTCAACTAATTCTATCCCTAACTGTTTTGCAAATTTGTCATTCTCGGAGAATTCTTTAATAAAATCCATACAATCAATATCATATAAGATTATAGATATTTATTATTAATTGAATATAATTGCCACCGTCAGCTTGAATAGATTTATATAATGTTTCATATGTGTTTAAAATGGAAGGATTCATTATGAAAAAGTTTTATGCTTTATGCATATTAATTCTAATTATTTCGTTTTCCGGCTGTATCGGTCAAAAATCTAACCAAACTCAATGTGGAGATTGTCCTCAGTTTGTCCCGCCACCCCCAGAATGGTGTAAAGACGGAACAATTGTACCAGGTATTAAAGATGAGTGTGGATGCCAAATGCCCCCAAAGTGTGAAAAGAAATCCTAAAAACATAAATTAATGTAAATTCTTTTTGATAATGATTATTATTACTTCTATAAATTATTCTGTTCAAAAAAGCTTAGATTTATATTTTAGAATGACGCTATATTATAAATCAAAAAATATTAGAGATTGTATCATGACAAGTAAAGATAAAATTTTGAGTGAGACGGATAGAGATATCAAAGACAAAATAGTACCAGTTTTAGTTTTTTTATTAATTCTACTTGTTGTTTTATCGCCTCTACTTTTATGGTTTTCAGAAGAAAACAGAGAGCTTAATGTTTTAGTTCTTGACAACACTGTTCCAGATACAAAATATAGAGAACATAAGGGATTGTTCTGGATTTTAAATAACGAGAAATATGTATTGGACGGCAGAAACTATGATAAAAAAATAGATTACTACGGATTTTTCCCATTGGAAAATAATAACTTTAAAATAAGAAAAGTTCCATTGACTTTAAAAGATATTGACGTCATATATATTGCAGATACTTATGGCGTATATGACGAAGAGTTTTATGGAAAAAATATAGAAGGAACTCGTTCAAAATTGATTTATGGTGGAATGTACGAAGATGATTTAAACTCAATTGAAACATATCTAACAAATGGGACAACATTAATATCGGAGTTTAATACATTTGGAAGCCCGACAAAAAACGATACAAGACTACGATTATACGAACTTTTGAAAGTGGAATGGTCCGGTTGGATTGGAAGATATTTTTATGACCTTTCAAAAGAAATTGAAGTCCCAACATGGGCAATCAATAACTGGGAGACCCAATATGGAAAAGACTGGAATTTTTCAGGGCCAGGGTTTGTATTTGCAGATGAGGGTGACCGTATTGTCGTTTTAGAAGAAAAGAAAGACATAACATCGAGAGGCTGTTTAATGAGATATACCGACAAAGGAAGAAATTATTTTAGGATAAATGAGGATATTAGATACAATTATTGGTTTGATATAGTAAAACCAAGGAAGGTGTAATTGTATACTCATATTTCAGTCTTGATCTCACAGAAAATGGAAAACAAAAACTTGATGAGATGAAAATACCATTAAGCTTTCCTGCAGTTGTTTATTCAAATAACGAAAATTATAATGCATATTATTTTGCAGGCGATTTTGTGGATATGGAGACTGCCCCTTCTATCTTCTGGATAAAATGGTATGATATTCTTAATAAATGGACGTCGTCTAATCAAGATGAGTTTGAAAACAAAGGATTTTTCTGGCATGGCTATGTACCCATGATAAAACAGATATTATCTGACGCCTACAATAATAAAGGCAACTGAAACTTATTTACAGAATTTTTTATTTTGATTAATTTTATAAGAAGGGTAGCTATTTCAAATATATACCCCCAATTTAGATATCGGAGAAATGACTTATGAATGGAAATAATCGGAGTAATATTAAACCAGGTATGCAAGTGTCTATAGTATTGAAACAAGACCAACGTTCTGGAAAACTAACAAAAGGTATTGTCAAAGACATTCTTACTAATTCTAGTACACACCCACATGGGATTAAAGTACGACTTACAAGTGGAGAAGTTGGACGAGTAAAAGAAATATTTCAATAATATATACAGCCTTCAATTAGAAAAATTATTAGTATATCTATTCTTTTTTTACTTTTACTTTGTAGTGGCTGGGTATGCCATCTTTCTCTTTTGTTAAACCTTTATCCAAAACAATATAACTTTCAGTTGTTCCATCTTCGCCTAGATTCCTTTCAATTATATTTCCCTTATTTACCGCTATAGTAGTATCTGCAATGAATATTACCTCTTTACCTATAGAGGCTTCCAAAAATAAAGTTTTATTCTCGTCTTTTTTTATCAACTTTATAGGTTCCCAGGGATTTTCATTGAATATTTCTCTTAACTTTTCCTGTTTTTTGTTTTCTAATTCATCCTCTACAAGTTTAATTGCATAGGGATAAAGACCCTGAATCCAAAAATCAAATACCCCATTATAATTTGAGGGTAATGAAATAAACTTTAAGTAATGGTTATCCCTTAAATAAACATAAGAGCTATTGATTCTTTCAGGCGCCCAGTCCTCAAACTCTTGAACAACGTTTTTTGGACCAATCCCATCTTTCTTTTCTGCAATTAATTCTTTATATAAAAAAAGAAGTAATTTGTTGTAATCTTCCTTACTGGTCATATCTATAATTTCTATTATATTTTGTCCTTAAATAGGTAACTATTAGCAAATCAAAGAATCTGATCCTAAAATACATAATAATATATAGATGAAAATAAAAATAATACTTGAGACTAATATAGGGAGAGATGCTTATGAAAAATAGAATAGTATTAATCGTTGCAATATTCTTGATTTCTATATTTTTAATTGGATGTGGGAATCAAACAACACCAAATTTTGAAGGAACATCCTGGAAATTAGATACATACCTAAGTAGTATAGATCATCTTGTGAGCCCAATATCAACTACCAAACTAACACTGGAATTTAAAGATGGGCGGATATCTGGATCTTCTGGGTGCAATAGCTTTTTTGCTAAATATACAGTTGAAGGCAAGTCTATGTCATTTGGATTGATTGGCGCCACGAAGATGTACTGCTCTAATCAGGGAGTGATGGAACAGGAGCAAACTTATTTTATGAGGCTAGAATCAGTTAAATCTTACAAGATTGAAGGGAACAAACTAAGCCTCGTTGACAGTAACGGTAAAACCATACTGGTATATTCAAAAAATTAAATTTATTTTTTATAAAGAAAAATAAATTAGAATATTTTAGACTTTGCATTTAGACGCAAGATGAAATCCCATATCAACTGTCTTGGTATCGCAAAAGTTATTCAAAGTAGTTGACCAGCCATTTTGTAAATCTAATGCTTCTGATGTTTCAGAACCAGAATTTATTGAGGGACTAGTTAATGGGAGGAAGTAGTCTATTTTTTGCCCATTAATCCAGTTGTTCCAAGTATATGTGCCAGTTATAAATTTAGGATCTTTTGAAATACAACCTGTACCTTGAGTTACTCTCAAGAAATTGTTTTCATTATTCCAGCTATTTGTGTATATAACAGATACTCCACTATTTCCTTCTATGCCAGCTATTCCGTTGCCAGTTACAATGCTATTAAGGATTTCCCCGTTTCCCTTGAATTTGATTCCGCTTCCAAAATTGTTTGATGAAGTACAGTTAATTACAGAAGATCTAGAATCTACTGAAATACCGTCGTTTGACTTTGATCCTGCTGAAAGACAATTTTTAACTGTTGCATATGTACCTGTTCTTACATTGTTTCCATTGTTGTTTACTGAAACTACATTTTCAATGTTCCCATTTCTGTCGATTTTGATTCCATCTAATCCATTGTTTTCAATATAGCAGTAGTTAATTGATATATTTAGAGCTCCAATTATACCGTATCCTTTAGTATCTGCTATGATACAATTTGACACTTCGGAGTCACTTCCAAGAGATATAGCGTCTTTAGCTGAATTTTTTATCGTAAGGTTTTTTATAGTTATATTATTTTTGATAGTAGTTATACTATTGCCGGCGTTACCAGATGCATCAATAATCGTCGTGAATGCATCATCACCGATTATTTTTATATTGTCAAAAGGGATTGTAATAGTTTTCGTCAGTTTATACGTACCGGTATGGACACGTACAATGTCGCCACTTTTAGAATTCTGTATTGTATTCATTAAATTATTTCCATTACCTATGGCATCTTTTCCTGCATAAACATCCAATCGTGCTGCTGAAGCAGGGGTCATTGCAACAAATGTTGTTGCAACTAAAATGCCTAACATTATTATACTGATTGCTTTTTTCATAAAATCACCGTTTTAGGCATCTTGACTCCATAAGGTCTGATATAAGAGTATTTGAATTAAGAAATGTCATTAACATTTAACTATATAATTTAATATAGGTTTTTTATAATAATATATTTATAAAATATATGAAAAATGGAATAATATATTATTGACGATAATGTAATCGGCTATTGGTAATAGATATTTAGTTATTAAAAAATAAGAAAAGTTATCCAGATACCCTATTTATTTAACTGTATAATGTATAGTATAATGAGAAATATGACAATCAGTAAGAGAAATTGTATGTTCTGGAATTTACTATATCCCTGCGTATTTTCCTCTACCTCCTTTGGAGGTAATAGCTTAGGCAATTTAATATAAAAATCTTCAGAGTTTTCAGATTTAGTATTGGATTTAGGACGTTTTTCGACTATTTGATTAGTTGGTAGTAACGGCATTTGTTATCCCCAATTAGGATTTACTCAAGTGTTTTTAATTCTTTGGATAAGTCCTAGTGAAATTATTTTATCTTATAACAAACATATATGTCGGCTTCTATCATCTTTCTACCTTTATAGAAATGGTGGACAAAATAGATATTTCCATCTTTGTCCAAAGTAGGCTCACCGGCGAATTGAGAAATTATCAATTCAGGTGATTGCCAGCTATTATTCAATTTTTTTTGACCTAAATATTGCGGGGGTGCCCATATAAGTCCTAGTGAAAAAAAATTCTTTCCCGTCTAATGTGATATAAGGAAGAGACTCATTGTCATTAGAATTAATATTGCCAACATTTTCTGGCTCACCCCATTCGCCATTGATATTTTGTGATACCCATATATCAATGCCGCCCTTTCCTCCATTTCTATTTGAATGAAAATACAGCTCTTTTCCGTCAGCAGATATATGTAATTCACCTACTTCATATGCAGAATTGAAGTCGCTTTTTGCCCATTTTTTCCATTGCCTAGATACTTTTTCAGCCGTAAACCAATTTACTCCCGTATATCCTTCTCTAGCAGAGCAGAACCACATTTTATCGTCTAAAACAAATGGACATCCATCCAAAGATAGCTTTTTACCATCCTGCAAAACAATTTTTTCAGAGGTACTCCATTCACCATTTATTTTCTTTGAAACATAAATACCGTTTACCTTATCAAGAATCTGTTTTTCTGGAGGTAAACTAACATCTGGGGTAAAGAAAAAGTACAATTCATCACTGTTATAAGGTATAAATGGAGAATCTTCAGCACCAGCTGTATTTATAACATTTGATAGAGGTACGGGCGCCATATATTCATCAGAATACAAGATGGGAGGATATACATCAAGTTCAGGCGTCATTTTAACGGCACCGACCGGGATGCTTTTTAATCTGTCTAACTTAATTTCTTCAGTTGAACTAGTGCAACAAGAAAAAACTATATAGATAGAATAATAAGGGCTATTGAAGTATTATTTGATTTATCCATGCATACTTACTCGTATTATACTTATAAGTATCTTTCGGCCAAAATATTCTTTATTTTTGATTAATTTATTATGATGATTCTGAAAAATTGCCTTCACCTATAAATTCACCAGTTGCTCTTCTTGTCCCAATGCCAAGTATTCTTGAAATCTGATCCATTGGAAGTTCTTTTTGATTGTGTGATTTATAAGTCTGCATTACAACTGAAACTCCTGTTGCGCCATCAACTAATAATTCAGTTTTTCTTGAAGAGGAATACCCTTGGAATCCGCCCCAGTAGATTGATGATGTATTACTTTGGGAATTTGCAAAAACTAAATCATTCCAGCCATCCTTGTTTAAATCACACACCCCAACTGCGGCAGTACCTTTAGTTTCAAGAAGGAGTCTATTAGCAGAGTTATAGCCAGTAGAGCTTCCCCAGTAGACGTATGAATCTGAACCAGCATAACTCGTTAGAACTATATCTTGATAGCCATCCTTGTTTAAATCAGAATTAGATGTACCATAAACCCATGATGAAAGTATCTGTGCTCTGTTTGAGTTACTGTAACCGCTGTTACTTCCCCAGTATATATAAGATGTAGAGGGCATATTTCCAAAAACTATATCCTTGAATCCATCTTTATTCAGATCACCAACAGAAATGCCTCCTGCAGACAAAGTTTCAATGTTTGTTTTATTAGAAGAACTGTAATTACTAGAGCTGCCCCAGTAGATATAAGAATATATACCAGCATAATTACAAAATATTATCTCAGGATACCCATCGTTATTTAGGTCACTTATTGTTACTCCAAATGCTCTACTTGTAGGGAGATTAAATCTTTTAGAATTGGAAAATCCGCTAGAACTTCCCCAATATACATAAGAATCTGAACCGCCGTAATTTGCAAATACAATATCAAGCCAGCCGTCTCTATTAAGGTCAGATACAGACACGCCCCATGCAGATAATGTCTCAAGCTCAGTCCTAGAAGCATTTGAAAATCCAGAACTAGAGCCCCAATAAACATATGAAATTGAAGAAAATTGTGCAAATACAATATCGGGATATCCATCTTTATTAAAATCTGCTACACAAATTCCGCCTGCATCTGGAGAAGTAAGGTCTGTTTTAGAAGTATTGGAATATCCCAAGGAAGATCCCCAGTATATGTGTGATTTATCCTCTGTTGAAAACAAAATATCGGGCCATCCGTCATTATTCAAGTCGAGTGGACTAATTACGTAAGAAGTTCCATCATTATATGCAGCAAGATAAAAAGAGGCGTCGTCAAAAGAATCAGGATTAGAACTAGCAAAAAAAACAGGAAATGACACTGATAAAATAATAACAGAAAAAAATAAAATCAGCATATTATTTAAGTATTTCATATATTAATAAAAAAAATAGAAATATATAAAGCTTTATAATTTTAGATTTATGGAACAACACAGTGCACTAGTGTTGACATGCAAATAATTGAACTTAAAATTATATGAAGTTATCACATAATGATTTTAGATAGATATATAAAATAATTATTTTACTTGTTATCATGGCAAAAAAGAAGTCTATAAAAAAGAAAGAGGTTGAAAACAAGATTAAATTACCTTATGAAAATTATATTATAGGATTATTTTTGACTTTTTCTCTTGTAATTGGTGCATATCTTAGGAGCTGGTCCTTGCAATATGGGATAATGATGAGTTATGACACATATTACTTCCTAAGAGAAGCTTCTTATTACATAACGAGTGGTTTGCCTAAAATAGACCCTATGACACCAACAGTAGTCAGATATTTCTTAGAAGAAGATGTTCAAGGAGTTCCAATTTTGACATCTTTTATTTCAAGGATTACTGGAATTGACCTCTTGCAAGTGCACATGGGACTACCTATCGTTTTAGGCCTCATCAGCTCCGTGATTACATTTTTCATAGTGTTTTTTGTTTGGAAGAACAAATACCTCGCTGTGATATCAGCATTCTTTTTGGCAATTACACCTGCTTTCATTTATAGGACAACAGGGGGCTTTATGGAAAAGGACACTTTGGGAGCTCCTTTCTTCTTGATATGTCTCTTACTTTCTGTATTGATTATTAGAGAAAAAAACATCAAGTTTATGGGCATTTACGGCATTTTATCAATTCTGGCAATCTATTTATACGCAAATTCATACGGGAACTTTTTCTTTATACCCATAATAATAGGGATATATGTGATCCTACAACCACTTGTAGCACTTGAAGAAAAAAAGAAAGCTTTATCTCTAAAAGACAGATTAATGGGAGATTTATCAACATGGGTATTACTCTTATCCGGAATTATAGGTCTGGCATTGTCTCTAGTTTTATTGCCCCCGTACCAGAATGATCCACTCAGGATACAACTTTCTTTGATGGGCCTTGGATTTGGAGCTTTGATGCACTTGACAAGAGCCTTTGTTAAAAACAAAACATACTATTTTGGGGCGCTAGTTGCGTGGTCGGCTGCTTTATTGGCAGCTGCGTATTTTGTCCTTGGATACAATATCATATCATTCTTACTACTATCCGACGTACACGGGATATCTGGGCAAGGTCAGGCAATGACATTTATAGACGTTATTGATAAGTTCTATTTATTCCCAATACTGGCCGTGATTGGAGTTATATATGCGATTTATCAAATCAAAAACAAAACATCCCCTAATGAAAATCTTTTCTTTTTGGGATCATTTTTGTTTACTGCATTTATGGCTTATCAGATGTTAAGGAATGCCTTTTTCTTTGCAATTCCTCTGGCAATATTTGCGGCGTTGGGTATACTTGGAATCTACGAATTTTCACAAAAATACCTTGATTCCAAAAAAGCGTTGGCCTTGGCTACAATAGTACTTATCGCATTTAGCGGTATTTCTGTTTATAATTCAAATGACTATAAGACCAGTCTGGTGCCCCATCTTACTGACTACTGGCTTACAGGATTGCTCTGGCTTGATGGGAATACGCCACAAGATGAAGTTGTTTGTAACTGGTGGGATTATGGATACTGGATACAAACAGTAGGAAATAGGAGAACAATATCCGATGGGATGAGAACCGGCATGGGCCCTTGGATAAGTGGATATTCAGAGTTACTTGCTTCGTCAGATTCAACTGCACTGCAAAAAATACTTTCAATGGAAGAATCTGCATACGAAC
Source organism: uncultured delta proteobacterium (assembly GCA_963804605.1). Lineage (GTDB taxonomy): Bacteria > Desulfobacterota > Desulfobulbia > Desulfobulbales > Desulfocapsaceae > Desulforhopalus_A. The sequence goes on along the minus strand of CAWDRB010000027.1, from coordinate 632,123 downwards.
AAACAGGCAATAGAATTACTTTAAATCATATAATAGTAGACCAGAGTCTTCTTATCAAGACTGGAGTATTAAATGAAGTAATACAAAGAAATGTATTTAGCACTGCATACTTCTATTTCAAAGGCACCTCAAAAAATGGGGTTACTACAACATATGTATATGAAAGTGGAGATACTAGATTATATCTTGTAACAGATGATAAAGTAACTTATTGTTACATAGAACAGGGCAATCAAAGGTACGGCGTATCTAACTTCGTAGTTGAAAATCCTCGGGGAAAGAATTTTGTTTATGAGAATATACAGTACGACATTCAATCAATTGCTCAAATAATATATTTAAATCCACAAAACGCCATAATGATCCCCCCTACATTAAAGGACACATTATTTGCTAGACTCATCATATACGAAACTGGCCTTAAGAACTTTGAACTTGAATACGACAATGGTTATGTGAAGATCTATAAGATACTTAGATAACTTATTATATTTTTTTTAATTAACGATATGTATATACATTAGAATTAAGCAGATATAGTGTGAATAATCAAGATATATCATTATTAAAAGATCCAAAGTCAATTGCTTTGATGATATTCCTTATCCTAAACATAATTTACATATTAAGCCCTATTGATTTTATACCAGATTTTATCCCAATAATTGGTTGGATCGACGATATTATTGCATTATTGATAGCTATTAGTATTGGAATAAAATTATTTATTAAAAAAAGATCCTAAAGAATTAATAATAAAAATTATTCTAAATTCCAAAATCCTGCCGGACTCCTTTCTTTAGGAAACACTGCATCATATTCTTTATCCACATTATCATTCAATGAAATAGAGTACCAAGGATTATAATCTCCTGGGCCAAAGCATATGTCAACTTTTCTGTCGGCTGGGACATATATTGCTGAATTCATCGTCCCAAAGAATTCTGTATAAAAATGACAACTTAGACCATTTGGGTAAGGGTCAGATAATATTTGTTTAATCTTATCTTTTGATATCAAGTTATTGTTTCCTAGATTTGATTTAACTAAGTCAAATCTAACTTTAGAGTTATGCATCTTTTTTGAATCATTATAGATTAACTTAGGCAATATGACGTGATTTGTTGCAATTAAATAGTTCTCTTTATCAAAAGAGCCTATTTTTTTATACCCAAATACCCCGTCATATGTTTCAATTAAAGCCATAGAACCCGATTCATCTGCAACAATGAAATTTGCATTGTAAGCCATAGGTATCTTTTCAACTAATTTTAGGGTGTCATCGACATTTTTGCATTTGTCTAGAATTGTTCTTATTACTGCCCAAAACTGAAGCCCTTTAATTTTTGGAGGGCGCATACTTGGAAAATTTCCAACTGGAAATCCAGCTGAAGACATAGTTATAGCTAATCCTTTTTCGTTTATCCCGTCTATCCTTCCAAATAAAAGAGTTGAAAATCCTAGATGGGCATAGTTATTTTTTATTGATGTTTTGCATAGCCTCATATCATCTAATCGGTAACTAAAATCATAATTTCTAGCTACAAATATTTTTTGTTCAACGCTCTTTGATGATAGTATAGCAAATTGACTACATCTTGGTGTAAGTAAAGTATAATCGTAGTACCTCAGATTTTGTATAGGAACACCTAAAGACTCAGAAAATCCATTTATCTCTTCAATCAATTCTGGGCAGAACTCTTCATATATTTCATTTATATGTCTTATATCTTTCAAGCTAATTAATTTTCTCTTTGAAGCAAAAAATCGAATAGTATCTGGATATTTCTTTATTAGATTCCCTTGGATTACACCTACTTCACGGGGATCGCCAGAAAGATTAACGTGCATAAATTTTTTCTTAACTATATTATTTGCCATATTAACACTTCTTGATACTTGATGGGATTTCATTTAGAAATCTTTCGGCTTTTATTTTAGATAGCTATTCCCCCATAATTTTTATTAATACTCTCTTTTTTCGTTGTCCGTCAAACTCCCCATAGTAGACTTCTTCCCATGGCCCAAAATCAAGTTTTCCATTAGTAATTGCTATCACAACTTCCCGCCCCATAAACTGTCTTTTAATATGGGCATCGCCATTTGTCTCTCCTGTTTTGTTATGCCTATACATATCCGGATTATGGGGAATATTTTTTTCTAGCCAGTCCTTAAAATCTTGATGTAAGCCCATTTCTGCATCATTAATGAAAACACTAGCCGTTATGTGCATAGCATTTACAAGACATAACCCTTCTCGTATTTTGCTCTCAGCTAATGCGTCTTCTACTAAAGAAGTTATATTAACGAATTCAACCTTATTTTTTGTATTAAACAATAGCTCCTTTCTAAAACTTTTCATGAACTTAAATTAGAAGAGTTATTTAAAATTTTAATCATTGAATTAGTTTTTTAAATCAGATTAATCATGTGGGGGTTGCACTCCCCACATGGCCTGCACAAAATCTAATCGGAAAAGGTGATCAATCTTTTGTACAGTTGATTTGGAAATAGATAGTTATTTTAAAAATATATTGTTTATTTTATAACAATATATTTCCAGAATGTCGGATGTCAAACATTCTTACCTCACTATCATGACTGACGAAATTGCGTTGTGAAGCACTTTTTCTGAGACACTACCTAAGAATATCCTATCTATGGCAGATATGCCTTTTGCCCCCATTACGATCAGATCGTCTTTTTTTGAGATTTTAATGATCTCTTCATCAGGAGCCCCTTCAATTACCTTTTTAGTGAGTTTTAACCCAAGTGTAGAAGTCATATTCTCTATTTCATCTAATAAAAGAGCTCCTTCTTTTTTCATTTTTTTTCTGATCTCTTTGATCTCAGTATCGTCTGTATAAATTACAGGCGAATATGGTGGGCCAACATAAGCGCTTATTGGTACATGTACTACGTACAGTGCAATTAACTCGGCATTCATTTTTTTTGCTAAATATATTGCTTTTCTTGCGGACCTCTTTGACGATTCAGAACCGTCAACAGGCGTTATTATTCTTTCAAATTCTTTTTCCATCATAATATATAGGTAACGGGATTTTATAAATTTTACCTAAAACTTGAGCATAATATGAAAAATCGTAAATACATCTTTTGTTTAATGGATACAGGACAAAAATTAACTTTTCAATGCCAGTAATTTTTGTAGATGATCTCAAAGTTTCAAAGGATTTTTACCAAAATATCTTTTCCCTTGAAGTTGAAATGGATTTTGGAGAAAATATTATATTTAAGGATGCATTTTCAATTTGGCAGAAAAATCGTGCAGAAAAAATAATTTTTGAAAACAAGATTATTGCTGGGAAAAGAGAAGGGTATAATAACGTTGAACTATATTTTGAATCAATTATTATTGAATCGAGTTGGGAAAAGATACTCTCATCAAAAGTTGAAATTATTCACCCAATCAAAGAAGAATCTTGGGGTCAAAGAGTTTTTAGAATATATGATCCTGACAAATTTATCATAGAAGTGGCAGAACCGATGAATGAGGTACTAAAAAGATTTCATCGATTAGGATTTTCTGAAGAAAATATTTCGAGTAAGACACAAATGCCTTTAGAAATTGTTAAGAAATCGTTATCCGAGAGAGAATAATACTCACAATTCTTCTAAATCTATTAGCCTTTGAGAAGCCTTTGATACTTTTTTCCAGTCTCTGGCTTTTGTGCAGTACTCTACTGCCTTTTCGGTAGAGGAGATTGCTTCTTGTCTTTTTTTAAGGCAATTATATGCAAATCCCATATTCAAATATGCGTTTCCCACCCCATCCCAATCGCTACATTTTGCCCCATATTCAATGGCTTTTTTTGAAATGGTGATGACCTCTTCATGCTTTTGCAAATTTAGTAAAGCGTATCCTAAATTAAAATAAGCCTTACATACTCCTTTGCAGTCATTAGCTTTTTCACTATTGTATATTGCCTTTTCACATGCTTCTATGGCCTTTTTGAATTCTTCGATATTGCTGTAAACATAAGCTAAGTTCAGATAAGCATTTCCGGCGACTTTATAATCTTCAGAATTTTCACAGCAGGATACTGCTTTTTTTAGAGCTTCTATCGCTTTATCAATAATATTGAGATTACTGTATGCAAACCCGATATTGAGATAAGCATTTCCTATTCCTTCGGTGTATTTCGCTTTTTCAGAATAGTTAATTGCTTTTTCTAGTATACTTATGGCGTCTTTATGTTTTCCAATATCAATGAAGATAAATCCCATATTGATGTATGCCTTTGCCACAAACTCCCAATTTTCAAGAGAAGTTCCGTGATTGATAAGGATGGTATATGAAGATATGGATTCTTTATAATTCCCATTCAAAAGAAATGAGTTGCCTCTTTCAAAATATCTTTTCAATAATATTTTATAGTGCCCTCTCTTTTCTTTTTCTGGACCAAGGGCAATAATCTCTGTAAATGCTTTATCTGCAATAGTCCAGTTTCCAGATTCTGCCCCATGCTCAAATGATTTGTATAAATTTTCAAACGCTTCCTCTTTTTTCTCAATTTGTTTAAAAGAAATGCCCAAATAGTAGTAGCCTTTGGAAAGGATGTCGTGATCTCCTCTCTTTTTGCTTAGTATTATAATTTCATTAAATAAGCTAAGAGCTTCTTGAACCCTGTTCATTTCCAAAAGTTGTTGACCTTTAGAGAAATATGTCGATATATCTTCGGCATTATCCTCTTCACCCATAAAACACACAAAAAACGAGAATATATAAACTATACGTATCGATTCGTGAATATTTTAAAAATAAGAGGTCTAGGCCCATCTATATTCGATAAATTTCTAGCCAGTCCATCCATATTCAACGAACTTCTTTTCTCGTCCGCATACTGGGCACCTAAAAGTTCTAAGGATAAGATTACTTGAAATCTGTTTCTTTTCTAATTCATCCATAGGTATTCCATGTACATCACATCCATAATTGGGATTCATTGCATATCACCTATTCCGATTTTTTTTGCATATGTTTTATTACAAAAATTACACTTGTAAAACTTAACGTAATCGCCCCGATATTCCCCTTCTCTTGTAAATTCTAGAATATTTCCACAATCTTTGCAATATTTTGACTCTTCATCAAACTTGATTTCACTTTCTATATCCTTTAGGGTAGTTTTATTGGAGTTCTCATAAATTATTCTTTTTTTGAGAATATTAAATTCATCTAAAGTTATCACATTAGATTTTCGTAATTCGTTTAATCTTTCAAGACTAGAGACCATTTCTTCTGTTGTGGTTTCTTTTTGTTGTACATCACCATAGTCATTTGTCTTTTCTGGATAATTTAAGTCCATATCAGAGTCATAATCTTCTTTTTGAGTAAAATTCCCATATATTCCGTTTCGTATAAGTCTGACAACAATTTCAGCGTCTTCATGCGAAAGCCCAGAAATAATTACTTCATCCGATTCAAATCTGCTGTTTAGATAAACTTCAGTTGAAAGAACACCTTTTTTCATTCTGACATTTGATATATCCTTAAAGTGGTAATCATTTACAAATTTTTTTAACCCCAACATACTAGGATCTCTAAAAATAATACGGTAGTTTGTGATATAAATCTTAGCAGGAGTTGTAAAGGAGCCACCTTTCTTAACTCTTGACTGTTGTGCAGCATATACTACTTCTTCGCTTGGAAGTAGTATGCTTTTGATATCCTTTTCAACTTTAAAATCTTCCATATTCTCTATTATTATAGAATAGCTTAATTTAAAAATATATTCAATGCACTAATCATGTTAACTACTCGGATTTAGTCCCTTGTTTTATCCCCCACGGTATCCAAGTTACTGCCTGCAGAGTACCTTCAACAATTACAGATATCAAAAATATTGCAATGTTTTGATAAATGTTATAATCTGTTGCAAAGAAGAATAGCCACAATATTAAGAAAATTAGCCATGTAGAAGCTAATACTATTGAGAGTACTATTCTTCCAGTGAAGTTATAATTTAAAGATTTATTATCATATTTCCAGGTCATAAGATACACCTGAAAATAGCTACTTTTTCAAATTTATATCTCTTTCTGATTTGGTGTAGAAGTTCAATAAAAAGAATTAAATAATGTCACACTTCTAAATTTTAGGGATAGAATGCAAAAATTATAATGCATAATACAGTCAGTATCGATTCGTCTATAAAGAATTTTGAATGTAATATAGGCCTTCATTATCAAGTTGCTGGGAACTATCAAGCTGATGCGCATCTTATTGGTTCAATAACTGCAAAAACTGGTCTAGAGACGTACTCTGGAAGTATACCTCCCGAAAAAGAATCTGATTTTAGAAAAAAAGAATACACGGAGGATGACAAAAGACCTTTTTGGATAATAGTGGATACAAAAGGGGCGCTTAAAGGCTTAATGCACATGTATCGAAGATTTGAATACTGCAAAGATGTGATAGTTCTTTTATCTAAGAATTCGCCAGAAGACTATATTAACTACCTTGGGGAAAGAGATTACGAATATATTATTTCAGCTAAAGATGAAATTGATTTTCCTGCTGCACTTGGCATTCTTTATTCTAAATTTAAAATAAAAACAATATTAACGGATACAGGCGGTACTCTAAACTCAGTTTTATTAGAAAAGAAACTAGTTGACGAAATAAGTTTAATCATTACCCCAACTATTGTTGGTGAAAATGCTGAATGTCTTTTTAAATCATTACAAAATAATACCATTTTAAATCTTAAATTAAGTAGGGTAGAAGTTTTAGAAAAGAATTATGTTTTAATACGATATGATGTCACGTATTAATTTTTTATTGAATTAATTATTTGTACATGGGGGGATATATACCTCGATAAAAAAACTAATACAATGGTTAGCATTATTTTATCTTTTTTAATTATTAGTTTCAATTTATTATAAAGTATTAAGAAACAATAGATGTTAAAAATTAAATATTATTAATAATAAAAAGCTATTTTTTAAAATAATAAATATTTAATAACCGAAAATTTTAAATAATCTAAGAATCATACTTAATATTGCACAGGTCGAAACTTCGCTGGACTAATGCTGAAGTAACTCCCTCATGATTGCTTAGCTTTATTATATTAGGGTCTCAAAATCCTTTTATAAAAGCCCTGTAATCTTTTGAGACTACGCTCTAGCCATGATCAAATCCTTAATCAAACACCATGTTTGAAGGAAAGAAAAGAATGCTATATTCTTTTCTTTTGTCTCCTTGGATTTAGATTGTTTCGAGTCGTCGAAACAAACTAGGGTCTTCACATATTCTAGTGAAGCGACAAACTGTGCGTTTTTTTTATTGTATAATTTTACTAAAAAGTTCTTTTTCTAAATTTATAAATTGTTTATTTTCTCTTATTTTTCTTGGTAAGTTCGGCATAATCATCTCGGATTGGATAAAATACATCAATTATATCGCAATCGGTTAATGCTATACCTGAATGATTTACATTAGGGGACACTATCGCTACATCTCCTTGATTCATTATTCTTTTTTCATCTCCCACACTAAACTCAAATTCTCCATCCAACATAGTTGCAACTTGTTCATGAGGGTGAGAATGCGTAGGAAATATAGCTCCGGCCTCAATTTTCCAGTAGGCAAATGTCATGTTATTCGAATGAATAAATTTTACTTTAATTTTTGGTAAAATGTCAATTTCTTCAACATCTTTAAGATTCTTAAATTTAATATAAACACCTATATCCGATATAGACTTTTATTTAATAAGATTTGTGTAATTAGATATATTTTTTAGCCATGGCTATAATCCACTTGAAATGGAGTATTATATGAATTAACACGAAGATTCCCATCAAGATACCAATTCTATCATGAATAAAATTGAGCCAAAAAGTAGGTAAATAAATTCCAATTCTAGCGAATATAAGCAACGATTCTTTAAATTTTAGAACACCTGTAATAAAACTAATGAAAAAAGTTAAGCCCATCCCAATATCAATAAAAAAATTAAATTCTGATTTTTTCATAATGATCTTATTCGTTCTTATTGTTTTTGATTATGCCCTATCAAAAAAAATATAAATTATTTTTTAATATAAGCTTTTTTTATTAATATTGGCTCTTTGGGAACGTCATCGTGATATCCTTTTGATGTTGTAGGCACTGTTTTGATTTTATCAATTACCTCTGTTCCTTTAATTACCTTACCAAAAACAGCATAGCCAAATCCTTCCACTGTTGTGTTAACATGATCGAGGAAAGAATTATCTGCAATATTTATAAAAAACTGAGAAGTTGCACTGTCAACTATGCTAGTTCTTGCCATTGCAATAGTATATTTCTTATTCTTAAGTCCGTTTGTTGCTTCATTTTTTATAGGGGCGTTAGTCAATTTCTCTTTCATATCTGGATCTAGCCCCCCGCCCTGAATCATGAAATCATCTATGACTCTATGAAAGATTAGTCCATCGTAAAACTCATCTTGTACATAGCTCAAGAAATTTTCTACTGTTATGGGTGCCTTGTTGGCATCTAATTCAATTTCAAAATTTCCTTGTGTAGTCTCAAATACGACTATTTTAGACAATTATACCACCTAAAATAAAGTTAGAGTAACTATTTAAAAGGATAATGTGATATTTAATTAGAAAGCCAATCGTCGTGGAGACTATGACAGATGAGGTTCACAAGAAGATAATTAAAGAAGAATTCGCTAAACAGGCTTCAACTTTAGAGTTGTCTGGTATCTTCACAGATAGTGAGATAATTGAAAAAATAAAAGACACTTTAGATATAACAAATCAAATGACTGTTCTTGACCTAGGATGCGGACCGGGTATTCTAACTTCGTTTATTGCACCTTTTTCCAAAATAGCATTAGGTTTTGACATGACTCCAGAGATGACCACTAAGGCAAAGGAAAGATGTAATAATCGTAAAAATGCAGTTTTCGTAATAGGTGACGCCGAATACCTCCCAATTAAAGATAATTCATTTGATAGGATAGTCACTAGACTAACTTTTCACCATTTTTTTAGTGTAGAAAAAGTATTATCAGAAATGAAAAGGATATTAAAAGTTGGTGGAAAGGCCATTATTGTAGATATAATCTCATCAGAAAATAAGAGTGATGCCGAGATGCATAATTCTCTTGAGAGAATACGAGACCCCTCACATGTTAAGATGCTACCAAAAAGTGAATTATTATCCCTAGTCAAAAAATCTGGATTTACAATACTCTCAAAAGAAACTTGGATAAAACAAAGGTATTTTGATGAGTGGGTAGGCATAACACCAAAAAATGAAATCGCTTACTCTTTGGGAACAATCATGAAAGTTCTTGCCATTTCAGGTGTCACGGCAGGGATAGACTTAGATGCCGAAAAATCAATAATTAAGTTTAAGCATAATTGGATTATGATTGCAATTAAAAAGTAATCAAAACTAATTTAAACCAAACTCGAAAGTAATCTTCATGAAACGGCTTGGGATTATCTTATGTGAAGTATTTGAAGAAGAGATGCTTTATCTATTGCGAAAAAATGATATTTTTGATAAAATAATAATTGTAAATAATGAGTCATCAAAATACTTTCAAAGAATGCTTGAAGAGAATTTTAATCCCGAAAAAATAAAAGTTGCAAGAGAATTATGTTCAACACGTTTTTTGAAGCGTGAACACCCTTTAGAAATTGTTCTATATATCTTACCTTTTTATCTCCACACTAGCCCAAAGGAGATTAAAAATCAAGTCGTGAATGCCTCCAAAGAAATAGAAAAACACATTGACAAACTTATACTTTTTTATGGTCTTTGTGGGAATTCCCTAGCAGATATTGAAAATCTTCTAAGAAATAATAGGCTAAGAGTTCCTGTTACCATATTGCTAGATGAAAAGAAAGGAGTAGTTGATGATTGCATTTGTGCTTTATTGGGTTCTAGAGACGAATATGCGAATGAGCTCTATAAAGAAGGTGGAACTTGGTTTATGACCATAGGTTGGTCAAGACACTGGGATAAGATTGCCAAAGAAAGAGCTGAGATGTTAGGACCCGAGTATATGGAAGAACTTGCAAAAAAATTAGGTATAGAAAAACTTGATGGATTAGAAAATCTCAAATTAATTTTTGACCATACAAAATACAAAAGGCTTCTCGCATTAGAGCTAGGCTTTGAAGATAATGCAGAATACAAACCTAAATGTGAAGATTTTTCTTCTTGTTTAAATCTTAATCTGTGCTATAGAAAAGGAACTTTAAAATTGTTAGAAGACGCCATAAAAGAATCTTTAAAAGACTTCTAATCAGCCAAAGATGTATCCAAAAATTTGATCTTTTAAGGCCATATTGAATCAACTAATACAATATAAAGATAAATTAGTATATATTAATTTAATTAAGAAAAGTTATTTTAAAATCCGTAGATAATCCTTAGTGCAGCTACAAATGCCAAAGATCCTAGCCATATACAAAAAGGCACTAAAAAGCCACTTTTTGTGAAACAACTTAGAGATGATCCGCTCATATTAACTCCCCATCCTATATAGATTATATTGCATTACTTATATATAAATGTTTCGATATTGATAAGCAATAATACGTAATAATATTACTAATCTTACCGAATACATCTAGTCATTTAAGAACTTGATAACTATTTAAAAAGGTATGGACAATAATAAATTCGGCAATCAACGTATAAAAAAGTACTCTAAATAAATTTATCAATTGTCAATATATTTAGTAATGGGGTAAAGTTATGTTAAATCAAATCTCTTATTACCCCCTATTCGGGTATCCATTTATACTTTACTTAGGGGCAATGGCTTTAATCCTTTTTTTAATTGCGGTGTCTATATCCACTATCTTTAAAGAAAAATAAAAAGCCACTTTAAAACACACAGGACGATTGCAATTATTTCCATAGTAATTGCATTGATACATGGATTAATGGGGCTATTGACATATATATAACAACTAACTATAGTTTTTCTTCCAATAGCTTTCTAATTTTTACAAGTTCTTTTGTAACATTGTCTTCACCTGGCGCTTCATAAGTTTCAACTGCCACGGGATTTTTGCCCCTCACGAAATCCAGTAGTATATCCCTTACTTCGGAAAAGTTTTCCATGCCATCTACTCTTATTTCAGAAAAACTTCCTGATGCAGAAGAAACTGAATAGCCAGCAGTTTGTATTTTTAGTGAAGCTATACCTAATCCCCTAGATAAGGGTCCCTGTTTGATATCAATGTTAGTGATTCGATTGTAAGGAACTACGCCCATTGTTTTAAACCATACGCCCCTATTCCAAATGATTTCAGTCTCAGTCATTCTATATACAATTGAAGAATAATATTTAGGTATCCAATAAACAGTGAAAATAAGTATAAAAGCAATTGGGATTATAGTTATTGCCGTGACAATCATCTTTACAGTTTGTGGAGAAAAGAAATAGATAACTACCAGTGTAGGCAAATACCAAGAAAGTATACCAAATACAAAAATCAACAATAAATACGTGTAATAAAGATTTCTTAACTTTATTGATGGCCTAAACTCTTCACCTATTTTTAATTTAGATATTTCTGCCATAAAAAATATTAATGCTAATTATTTTTAACATTTGCCCCCATCCTATTCGCATTTGAAAAACATCCAGTTTTTCTCCTGATCTTTGAATCTAATAAGGCAATATCTCCCTTTAAGCATATTACCATCTAGATTTATAACTATCTTACCTTTCTCATCTTCAAGAAGGGTAAATACCCCTTTATCCCATATTTCTACTTTCCCCGCACCATAATTTCCTTCAGGAATTGTTCCTTCAAAAGTAGCATACTCCAAGGGATGGTCTTCTGTAAAAACAGCAAGCCTTTTTACACCTTTTTCAGTTGGAGGAGTTTTAGGTATTGCCCAAGACTTTAATACTCCGCCCAGCTCTAGCCTAAAATCGTAATGAAGTCTAGTTGCATCATGTTTATGTATAACATATATTCTCTCTTTTTCTGACATTTATCCACCCATAGTTACTTAGTAGATATTAATAGTATATAATACGTTAATTATATTTATTAAGTTTGAGTTCAAAATAAATAATATGGGCATTAAAATATTTGTCACTGGGGGAACTTTTGACAAAGAGTATAACGAGATTAAAGGAGAGCTATTTTTCAAAGATACACATCTACATGAAATGCTAAAAATGGGCAGGTGTGGAGTTTCAGTAGAAATTAGAACTCTAATGATGGTAGATAGTCTGGATATGAAAGACGAGGATAGGAAAATTATTTTTGAAAACTGCAAAAATGCGAAAGAAGAAAGAATATTGATAACTCACGGCACCGACACTATGATAGAAACTGCAAAACTACTTGCCAACGAGATAAAAAATAAAACTATAGTGCTAACAGGTGCAATGATTCCCTACAAATTTGGGAGTTCTGATGGATTATTCAATCTAGGAAGTGCCCTTGCTTTTGTTCAGACATTACCTATTGGCACATATATAGCAATGAATGGAAAATATTTTCATTGGGATAAAGTGAGAAAAAATAAAGATCTTGGCGAATTTGAAGAAACATAATCTGATTTAATTTAACATCTCAAAATGGTCAAAATAAGATACTTTTATAATACAATTACATGGACTTATTTTAAAATAGGTGAACTGATGACCAAATCAACAAAACTTAACTTCAAGGAATATCGTTTACTAGTTTTTTTGGTTATAGGCCTGTGTTACCTATTAGTTTTCTTTCAGAGAATAGCCCCTGCCGTTGTTGCGTTAGACATGATGTCTGACTTAAAAGCTGGTGCCGTATTGATAGGATTCTTAGCTTCTGGCTATTTTTATCCTTATGCGATAATGCAGCTGCCGGCAGGTATTTTATCTGATTCTTGGGGACCAAGGAAAACAATTACTTTATTCTTTTTAATTGCTGCGGTTGGGTCTGTTATACTAGGTTTATCTATGAATATCTCTTCGGCTATCTTTGGGAGGGTACTCGTAGGCCTTGGTGTTTCAACATTATACGTTTGCGCATTAAAAATTTTATCTCAATGGTATAAAGGCGAAGAATTTGCAACAATGACAGGATTCTTAATAGCTATAGGCGGTGTTGGGCTATTAGTATCAACAATACCGCTTGCACTCCTATCAAATGCAGTTGGATGGAGAATACCATTTGTTCTTACAGGTGCAATAACATTGATGCTCGCATTACTTGTTTGATTTTGTTAGAAACTCCCCTTCAAGAGCTTGGTATGCCTGCAGTTGTTGTGGACAAATCTTCTAAGGGCCATAGTTTGCCCTTACTTGGTATGCCTGCAGTTATAAGTAGCCCTTCTACCAAAAAGAAGGCGCCCATAATTAAGAGTGCTATAAAAATATTGGGCCTAAAATACTACTGGCCTACCTCCATCTGGATGTTCTGTACTATGGCCATATATTTAGCATTTGGGGGCCTTTGGGGGGGACCTTATCTTATACAAATATATGGTATGACAAAAGTTGAAGCTAGTCGGGTATTATCAATGATAGCTGTAGGCATGATTATAGGAAGTCCTTTGATAGGATTATTATCCGATCGAATTATTAAGAGAAGAAAAATTGTAGTAAATGTATCGAGTGTCTTATTACTAATAATAATGGTGTTTTTATATCTCTGGGTATCGTCTATCTCAATACTAGGATTATACTTAATTTGTTTAGGGCTAGGAATATTTTCTGGGGGTACAATAGCAATAGGTTATGCTTTGATAAAAGATCTTTTTCCTATTGAAATTGCCGGAACATCGACAGGGATCGCTAACTTTTTCCCATTTTTGATGGGTGCTTTATATCAGCCTTTAATGGGCTACATCTTAGAATTAAATGGAAAAGTAGGCGACTCGTATACCGCAATTGGGTATCAAAATGCATTTTTAGTTCTATTGATTTCTTCTATAATTGCATGCATTGCTAGTTTCTTCATAAAAGAAAATAATTCAAAATCTTCAAGATAAACTAACTAGAATTTTTTCAGATCCGAATGCATTAAATTTGATTTTTGTTTAGAATTTCTTTCATTTCTTTAATGGCCTCTTGAGAAATTTCATGAAGCCTAGTATCAAATGTTTGCTCATCCCAAGAGGGGTTGTAATAGTATTTAGATGTAACTTTAGCTGCTATTTTATAAGAGTCTAATGCCTTTTTTACATTATTTTCTTTATCCGTTAATTCTGAAAGAAATCTATACGTATTGCCGAGGTTATATTGTGACATAGCATGATATATCGGGAATTCGCTAGGGTTGCTTAATTTAATCGCTTCCTGGAGATATTCAATGGATTTTTTTAGATTATTTTCGCAATTTTCATATTCGGCCATTGCACAATAAGCTGCTCCAAGAGTATTTAAAATCTCAGAACACCTTCCAGCACATTCTAACTGTACAAAAAGATCTAATGCTTCTTCTAAAGTCCCTATAGCTTTTTTTAAAGAGATATTATCTTTGTGATTTAATAAGTCGTGGGCATTTTTGCATAATGAATTTGCTTTTATAAGGTATATATCGGCGTTTGAATTAAAATCCATCTTATTCTATTAAACGTATAGAATTATAAAGTTATCCTTATTACACCTTATATTGGATGAAATATTATATGATAATTTTTTATATATGCTAATTAAATGATTAATATGAAAAAATTAATTATCTTTATTTTAATTTTATTTATTTCGACTTGCTGTGTTGAGTCTATAAAATCAAAATATTCTCCGTCTATTGAATTAAACACTGTTTTAGTTACAAAAGTTATAGATGGCGACACTATCGACGTTATCCACAATGGAGGGGTGGAAAAAATCAGATTAGTAGGCATAGATACTCCCGAAATATATTCAGACAATAATACGAAAAAATGGTATGGATTGCCTAATGATCATTTAAAGGAATGGGGATTTAAAGCCAAAGAGTATACAGCTGACAGATTATATATGAAAGAAGTCAATATTTCCTATGATTTAATTCAAGGAAAAAAGGACAATTATGGAAGAACACTAGCTTATATAATGGTAGATAATAAGAACTTCAATCTAGAATTAGTTGAAAATGGATATGCAAGAGTTTATACTAAAAAAAAATCGGACCTTTATTTTAAACTAATAGAAGCTGAAACTAAAGCAAGAATTACTAAGACAGGATTATGGAATTATTCGTCCCAACATAATTGAATAGAAACAAATATATTCAAAAAAAGAATTAAAAGATATAATGGTAACAGTTTAACAATGTTATTTTTTATGAGGATTCCAAAATTTTATTTTATAGTATATTTTACCATCTTTGCAAGCAATGTATTTTCCATTTGAATCATTGTGGATAGTTCCTGCCATTAACTTGTGTTCAGTTTTCTCCATTTTGCCTACTTCAATTCTAGAAAATCTGAAAATTAATTTATTTTTTACAAGAAGAGTTTTTAAATAATTTTCAGTTCCTCTGAAAAAATGCCATAATCTCTCTAAATCCCAATTCCAGTCTATTAGTGCTAGATACTCATCTTTTTTTACTCTTTTAGCTCTTGGAGTCGGAGATTCTTTTGGCTGTATTTTTCTTTGGACTTTGCCAGATTCTATTTTATTTATTGATTCCAATAATGTCGATGCACCTGCAGCTTCAAACTTTGCCCTTAACTCGTAATATCTTTCTCCGAGACCTACCTTTACATCTTTTTGTAATATTATATCTCCGGTATCTTCGCCCTTATCGATATAATGGACAGTTACGCCCGCATCCCTATCAAAAAGATAATATGTCCAAAAAATAGGAACTGCGCCCCTATATTTCGGCAATAAAGCAGTGTGCAAATTTATAGTCCCCAATTTAGGAAAGGAAAAAATTTCTTCTTTACAGGATCTTGTCTGCGCACCAGAGAAACAGCCCGCCACTGAGAAAGCCGATCAGAGGGGCCACCCAGGGAGTGCCGCCCCTCATTTCGACCATTTCGATGGCTGGTGCCAGCAGTGACCAGAAACTGGCAGCAATCATGACTCCGGCCGCACCACCGAGTAGACCATCCATCACTTTCCGATCGATTTTTTTAAAGAAAAAGACCATGGCGGCCCCCAGGGCGGTGACAAACCAGGTAAATAAAGTGCCGATCAGGGCTTGCATGATGGGTGAAAATTCACGAAACCATTGTTCCACGCTTGCTCCTTTGGGTTTGTTTGGGTTGTTTTGGGGATAAGTTTACTCAATGATTGATGCTTTTGGTGAAAATATCGATCCCGCCCAAAATGAAAAAACTTAAGTAGATTCGAGTTAATTCACTCCCCCCGCCCAACAGCGTTGCGGGGTAAGTTCCGTCACGAAATTCTTTGCTTGAAAAAGCCAAGCAAAGAATTTCTACGTCACTAAAGAGCCCAAGGCTTGTCCCTGCCGCCAAGAACATGCAAATGGATATGGAAAACCACCTGTCCGGCCTTGGCACCATTATTGAAAATTATCCGGAATCCATCGCCGGTACCGTTTTCTTTGGCCAGCTGTGATCCTATGCGAATAAGTTTACCGATTAATGCATCATCCGTCTCTGTCACATCTACTGGACTCGGTATATGTTTTTTGGGGATTACCAGAAAGTGAACGGGTGCTTGCGGTGAAATATCCCAGAATGCCAGAACGTCATCGTCTTCATAGAGCTTTTTACTGGGGATCTCCCCGGCGATAATCTTGCAAAAGATACAGTTACTCATAGCCGTTCCTCCTCATTGATTTGTCAACTTTCTGCAGAAATAGGGGTCGAAACTGCATGTATTTGTATTTGATACAACTCTGTATACAACACCATGAAGTTTTCGTAAATGGGCGGCAGCGTGTATGGCGAAAGAAAAAAAGCCATACAGCAGTATCATGAAAATTTACTGTTGTATGGCTGTGAAGCGAAGAAAAGAATTTTCGCTAATGGGCGGACAGGCAGTTTCCCTGGTCACTTAGTATAACTAAAAATAAGCTCTTTATCCTTTTCATCGACAAATGCTTCCCCACCTTTATGTAACTTGCCGAACAGGATCTCTTCGGTCAGGGTATCGCCTATCTCTTTCATAATCAGGCGTCGCAGAGGTCTCGCACCAAAATCTGGGTCATAGCCTTTCTTGGCCAGATATTTTCGAGCCTGGTCGCTGAGCTTGATGCTAACCCGTTTCTCGGCCAGTTGCCCTTCCAGCTCTCTAATAAGTTTGTCGACAACCCGTTCGGTAGCCGCATTATCAAGGGCGCTGAAAGAAACAATTGCATCGAGCCTGTTGCGGAACTCAGGAGCAAAAAGTTTATTGACCGCGGTTTGGTCCTTGCCTTTTTTGCCGGTAACAAAACCAATGCTTCTACTGGCTAACTCTCTTGCGCCGGCGTTGGTCGTCATAATGATTATAACGTTGCGGAAATCCGCTTTCCGCCCTGAGTTGTCGGTAAGAGTTGAGTGATCCATCACCTGCAGGAGGATGGAGAAGATATCCGGATGAGCCTTTTCAATTTCATCGAGCAGCAATACTGAATAGGGATGTTTACGAATAGCTTCGGTGAGCAGTCCTCCCTGATCAAAACCTACATAACCCGGCGGCGAGCCAATCAATCTGGCAACGGCGTGTTTCTCCATGTATTCACTCATGTCAAAACGTTCGAAATGCACATGAAGAGTGCTCGCCAGCTGCCTGGCCACCTCAGTTTTACCGACCCCGGTCGGTCCGGCAAAGATAAAACTTCCGGTGGGTGAGTCGGGATTGCCAAGTCCTGCCCGGGAGCGTTTGACTGCGGTAGTTACCACTTCGATGGCTTCATCCTGGCCAAAGACTACTTTTTTAAGATTTGTTGCCAGCTCTTTCAGCTCAGTGATCTCTGAATGGGTACTACTTTTTGCCGGAATTCTGGCAATCCGCGAGACCACCTTCTCAATATCGGTAATCTTAACCATGGTGCCCTGCCGCCCTTCCAGACGAAAAAAGGAGCCGACTTCATCCATGATATCAATGGCTTTATCGGGAAGAAAACGCTCGTTGATATACCGGTCGGAAAGTTCGGCCATGGCCTTGAGTGAGCTCTGCGAGTAGCGGACATTGTGATGTTTCTCGTATTTATCCTTTAAGCCCTTGAGGATCAAATGGGTGTCGTCAACAGATGGCTCTTCGATATCGATTTTCTGGAACCGTCTGGACAGTGCCCGGTCTTTCTCAATCTGGTTTTTATACTCTTCATAGGTAGTCGAGCCGATGCAGCGCAAGATACCCGCCTGCAGCGCCGGTTTGAGCAAGTTGGACGCATCCATCGAGCCGCCGCTGGTGGCGCCAGCCCCGACAATGGTATGCATTTCGTCGATAAAAAGGATGGCGTTTTTTTTCTGCTCTATCGCCGAGACTACACTTTTTAGCCGCTTTTCAAAGTCGCCGCGATATTTGGTGCCGGCCACCAGGGTGCCCATATCGAGCAGGTGAATATCCACATCCTGCAGCAGATCCGGAACTTTTGGCTTGTCGCCTTTTCCCCTGGCCACCTTGTCTTCATAAATGCGCAGGGCAAGGCCTTCGGCCATGGCGGTTTTACCGACCCCGGGTTCACCAACGAGCAGGGGGTTGTTTTTCTTGCGCCGACACAGCACCTGCATGATCCTGCCGATCTCTTCATTGCGACCGATGAGGGGATCGAGTTTGCCTTTGGCTGCATAGTCGGCCAGATTGACGGTAAATTCCTCAAGCGCCTTGGCATCTTTGGTGCCCTTTTGCGGATTTGGACCTTCCGGCGGGGTGGCAAAGGGCTCTTTCTGCAGGCCATCGGCAGGCAGTTCATGGGAGATGAAATTAACCACCGCCATTTGACCAATGCCTACCGAAGTAAGGAAATAGACGGCATGGGATTCTTCCTCGGAGAGGATGGAGACCAGCACATCGCCACTGTCAACCTGTTGCTTGCCGCAGCTCTGAACATGGGCTACAGCCCGCTGCAGCACCCGATTAAAGGCGATTGTCTGGGCAGGTTCCCTGGTGTCCTTGTTAGAGAACTTTGGGATTTCCAGGAGGAAAAATTTTTCCAGGCGTTCTTTGAGCACCTGGGTTGAGCCACCACATTCGTTGATGATAAAACTGGTGAGCTCGTCGTGTAAAAGACCATAGAGCATATGTTCAACGGTCACATACTCATGATTATGAGTTTTTGCCTCTCTTATGGCCAGTATCAGGGATTTTTCCAGTGTTTTGCTCAGCATAATTTCCGCATATAGTTGGGTAAAAGGGTTCTTTCACCTGTTAGACCGTTTCCATCGAACAGCGCAGTGGAAACTCGTTTTTCTTCGCCAGCTGGTGCACAATCGAGATTTTTGTTTCGCAAATTTCCCGGGTGTATATTCCGGCGATTCCTACCCCCTCGTTGTGCACATTAAGCATTATTCTCGTCGCGTCATTGGCTGACTTGTGAAAAACAGATTCAAGTATGGCAATGACAAATTCCATGGAAGTATAGTCATCATTGTGCAGCAGCACTTTGTACAGCCGCGGTTCTTTTATCTCAGTCGTGTCTTCAGTAAGAATCGATCCTTCTCGCTGATTTTTATTTTCTGCCATGGTTCTAAAGTAGTACGTGTCTATTAAATGATTTAATTCTGACTCAAAGTACTTCTACCCATCAAGGGGAGTATTGAAAAGAGTCCCGGTTTGATTTCCACTTACCGGGGTACGATACTCCTTGAATGACAATTACCATAATAATAATTTATTCATTTTCAATAGGGCATACACTTCCTCTCAGGAAAACTTGGGCGATCCCTGCAGCATGGCAAGAAAGAGTTCTTCCAGCACCAATTTTGCCGGGACAGCGGAGCCCTTCAGGCGAAATTCGGCGTCAAGCAGCATAGCCATCCATCGCTTCAGGCCGGAACAGGAATAATCGGACGCCTTGCTGAAACTCATAAACAGGGCATATGGGTGGCCCTGCAGCAGTTCAGTCCATTCTCCCTGTGCTTTCAACTCAGGGAGATAACGGCCTTGAAATTCCTTGGCGTTCATGCCGCGTCGCCAGACCGGCGAAGGGAGCAACTGCAAGGACCTGTAGATCAATTGTTTTTTAAGAAAATTACGCATGGTGGCAAGAATGGCAAGGCTGTGCATGCCCTGTTCTAAAAGCCGTGATAAAAGAGTGAGTGTTTTGCCCACCTGTCTTTTGCTAAAAGCGTCGGTCAATTCATACAGCGCATCTTCCCTGCTGCAGGCGACCATTAGCTCCACGTCGTTGCGGTTGATCGCTGTGCGGTTGCCGACAAAGTGGGCCAGTTTCTCAATTTCAGTGACAACGGCCACTGGATGAAATCCGACCCGTTCAAAAAAAAGCTCCGCTGCCGGGGGATCGATTGTTATGCCGAATTCCCCCAGTGTTTTTTCCATCATCTCCTGCAGGACTGCTTTTTGCTCGTTCTGGGCGGCGGCGTTTGAGCCGGATGCCACCGAACAGTCGACGATGGTCCCTTTTTTCTTTACATAGGTAAACAGGCGCTGGCGTTTATCCACTGTCTCCGCGGTTAACAGCAGAATGTTGCCCCCTGGAAGCCCCTTGTCAAACGCCTCGATATAGCGGTCGACCAGGTTGGCGGTGTTGCTCGTTTTTATCTCTTGTGATTCTGCGAGGAGGCTGTCGGCCCAGGTCAAGCTTTCGGAAGGTTTGTCAAAGGCGAAGATTTTTTTCCATTCCTGGGCGGTAATTTCTGAAAGCGGGGCAGGCCCGTCGATTTTCAGGTCAACTGCCTGGACCATAGCCTGCAGATGGCGGGCAGCAGGTCCGGGGCGACCAGTCTGAAAGGACTGGATCGCCTTGGCCCATATCTCGGCTACGACAGTCTTGCTGTGAAAGATACGGCTATCGGCGATGCGATAGATTTGCCGGCCGGGCAGCAGGCTGAAACTCATCAATCTGGCCAGGGTCTGGCCGGGGTCTTCCCTGTCTCCATCTACAGCGTGCACGGCTCCTGGCTGTTGTCGAAGAAGTATGTCCTGGAGAGAATCGGCTGCCTCTTTGCACAGGAACCGTTCACCAAAAAAAGATACACCTGTGACTCGCTCTGAAAGTTTTCTTCCTGAATCTTGGCTTGAAGTTCAGATCGTTTAAACTGTACCATATGTTCAGCCTGCGTGGTGGGCAAAGAGACGTTTCATTTAATTCTCGGTTGATAATAATACAGAGTAGTGGTTTTCCCTTGGTTTTCCAAGTTTTCAATTGTAAAACTGACCAGAAAAAAGATTGCAAAGCAATAACGAAGCAAAATGGAATGCACTTCAAGCATTTATTAAAAGAAACGAACCAGGCTAAGAGAGTGACATGTGAAATTACCAAAAAGAAACGATCCCTGCTGGTGCAACAGCGGAAAAAAATACAAAAAATGCCATCTGATTACCGATGAACTTGGCGAGACCTCTCCTCCCGGTCTGAAAAACGATGTGCCTAGAAAACCGACGGTCGCCGCCGGCAGAATAAGCCCTGTTAATTCTGTTCCGGATCATATCGGTCGGCCCGAATATGCCGATACCGGTGCCCCCACATCGGCCAGATCATCGTGCAAAAAAGAAAATTTCGATCAGATTGAGCGGATGCGCAAAGCAGGAAAGCTTGCCCGCGAGGTGCTCAATACCGTCCTTGCCAATGTACGACCGGGCGTGACGACAGACGCGCTTGATCGGATCGCCCATAATCGCACTATCGAACTGAATGCTTATCCGAGTCCTTTAAACTATATGGGTTTTCCTAAATCGATCTGCACCTCGATCAATGAAGTGGTGGTGCACGGCATTCCCGACAGCAGGGCGCTGGTTGCAGGAGATATCATCAACTGCGATGTCACCGTCTATGCCTATGGGATGCACGGGGATTGCTCGGAGACCGTTTTTGTCGGCGAAGTAGACGAGGATTCCAGAAAATTAGTCGAGGTAACCTGGCAGTGTCTACTGCAAGCAATGGACTTGGTGCGACCGGGGCAACATTTCAATGCTATCGGCCAGGTCATAGAAAAGCTGGTCAAAGAGCACGGCTACAGCATCGTCCGCGAATTTACCGGGCATGGAATCGGCGAATCCTTTCATATGGCCCCATATGTCGCCCATTTTTTCGAGCCGAATAATTCGACTATCATGGAAGAGGGCATGACCTTCACCATCGAACCGATGATCAATGCCGGGTGCGCTGAATGTGTCATATGGCCCGATAAATGGACGGCGGTAACCCGCGATCTGGCGCGAAGCGCCCAGTTTGAGCACACTCTTCTAGTTACGGCAGGTGGGGTGGAAATCCTCACCGGTGGGCGGGAACCCTGGTTTATGAAGCAGTAATAGTGCTCAGCAGCATGTTGATATTGTCGTGGTCTCAGTAGTGATACCTAACAAATACTCCCGAAGGCATCAGCAAACATAATCTGGAGTTTTCTCGGACGGGCAGCAATTAAAAATGTGATAGGCATTTGACCTACCGAGAACTAAAAATCACAGTCGTATGAACATAAGGCCAAGAGCAATTCCTAGGGGGTATATCATGCCAATCTTCATCGGTTGTTTCAATGTATGACATGAAATACGAATTCAGCTTTAAATCAATGTCCATCTTGCCATTTCAAAATGCCTCCTTCGAGGAACCTGATATTTGAGCGATGTTTCTCTATCACATCCACAACAGATTGGCTTACCGAACCGCCTTTCACACAATAAACGACAACCTCTTGATCAACAGGTAAGGTTAGGCACCAATCTTCAACGTTTTCCGGGTTCTTCCATGTCGCCCCTGCAATCAATACCGGCATTTTCTCGTAATCGGCCTGTCTTCTCACATCGATCACGCAGATTTTTGCTCCTTTAGTGATCGTGTTTTTCAGTTCTGCAACCGTTATAGCAGCAGCCATATATTTTCTCCTTTATAAAAAACATTCTTAAAAAGCATCAAAAGGCAAGAAGATGCCAGAGCAATCCCAACCCACCTGCACCTGTTATTATAGTAATCATTCCGACTTTATAAAATTGCATCAAACAAAATAGCACAACAGCGAGGATGGCCGAGAACCAGGCAAATCCTTCTGCGGGAAAGAGGACATGGGTTCCGAACCACACGCCAAGGTTCAGAACGACGCCGACAACTGCAGGTGTGATTGTGGCAAGGGCCGCTGACATTTTGGTATTTCCTGCCAGTTTTTCGATATACGGAGCACCAAAAAAAATGAACAGGAAGCTTGGTAGAAACGTAAAGTAGGTAGCTACCAGAGAGCCTATGACGGAACCAAGGAGAGGTCCCAGTAATCCGGGATGATTCCAGCCGGCTAAGAAACCGACAAACTGGACAACCATGATCAACGGCCCTGGGGTAGTTTCTGCAAGTCCCAGTCCATCCATCATCTGCAGGCTGGTCAACCATCCGTACTGTTCAACCCCGGCCTGGGCAATATAGCCAAGCAACGAATAGGCACCACCAAAGGTAAGAAACGCAGCTTTGGTGAAAAAGAAAGCCTCCCTGGCAAAAATAGACCCTGGCAGCAGCAGGTAGAGTGCCAAAAACGGGAGAATCCATAGGGCAGCGAACACTACAAGCAGTTTCGCATTTCTCACAAAAGGCGACTCTGTTTTTCTGCTCATCGCTTTATCCGCAGGAAATGTCCTGTCAACCAGTGGTGCAGCGCTCTCTTGTTTTTTACCAACCAGGAAAAGATTGGGTGCAACCTGGCTGCCGATTATACCGATGATGCCTACTGTCAGAATTAGGACTGGAAACGGCATTTTGAGAAAATAGGTGACCAGAAAAGACAGCGCGGCTATAGCAATCAGCATATTGTTCTTCAGAGACTTTTTACCGATCTTGATGACGGCGCCAAGTACGATTGCCAGTACCGCTGCCTTAAGACCGACAAAAATCGCCGCGACCCACGGCAAGGTACCATAGGAGACGTAAACGTAACTCAGACCAAAAAGTATAAAAACCGAAGGGAGCACAAAAAGAATCCCGGCAACAATTCCCCCTTTGGTCTTATGCAGCAGCCAACCTATATAGGTTGCCAGTTGCTGTGCTTCCGGGCCAGGTAGCAACATGCAGTAGTTCAGCGCATGGAGGAATTTGTCATTACTGATCCACTTTTTCCGATCAACAAGCTCCTGATGCATAATGGCGATTTGTCCGGCAGGACCGCCAAAACTGATCCAGCCAAGCTTGAACCAGAAAAGAAACGCTTCCCAAAAAGATGGTGCAACTGTTTCAGCCGTATCGTGTAGAGAATGTGGTTCTTGATGTTCCATAGTAACTCAGTGGTTTGTCTGTACGTCTTTGAACATTTTGTACAGATACAGGTCGTAGAGTATCTTCAGGCCTCCGGCCACAAAGAACGGAGCACTGAAAAAGAGAGGATTAGCCATAAGCAATCCTGCCAAAACAGGAGAGGACGCAGCCCCCACAGATCTGGCAACATTGGTAATTCCTGATGCGGCTGTTCGTTCATCAGGGTCGACCACAGCCATGGTATAAGATTGCCTGACCGGGACATCCATCTGCGAAATACTTGCACGCAGTAGAAGCATGGTTATGGCCAGCCCTAGATTTGGCATAAGCGGAACCAGGCACAGCAGAATACTGGATGGTATATGGGTAAAGACCATGGTGTTCACCAGGCCGATACGTTCTGCTATTTTTGTGGCAGCAAGCGCCGACACCCCGGCCAGCAGGTTGGCCCCGAAAAACATTGAGCCCAGCAGTTTCTCGTCAACGCCGTACTGGACATGGAACCACCAGGCCACCATGCTCTGCACCACAAACCCGCCGGCAAAAGCGTCCACCGCAAAAAGGCCACTCAGTTTTAAGACAATGTTTTTTGATCGCGAGAGACCGAAATGAAATCGCGTCGGCGCCTGAACTTCCGGGCTTACTGTGCGGCGCAGCTCTGAATCCTGGGACAACATTGAGAACAAAATGAAAAGAATAGCGCCACAGAAGGCGTATCCGGCCATAATATAGCGGTATGCCTCAAAAGCGCTCAGCCCAAAGTCCTGAAGGCATGAAGCCAGCCAGCCGCCGGCAAGGGCTCCGGCTGCAGTTGCAAATGAACCGGCAAGATTATACCAGCCGAATAGCGCAGTCCGCTTCCGGTCAGATATAAGCTGTGACAGTGCCGCCTGTTCAATGGAAAGAAACGGCCCTATTTCGTTACCGCTGGGGCTGATTATGCCAATAATTGCGGCAAGTGTCAGGAATACGGGGTTTTTGGTCAGGACAAAGACCACTCCACCCAGAATCATCAGCAGTGAACCGAGCATGAGCATTTTCTTTCTGCCCATGCGGTCTGCAACCATGGTTATCCAGAGGGAGACAATGATGTCTCCGATAAGGGTTGCAGTCAGTAACGCACCAATGCCAAAGGCGCTCAACCCTGTCTCCGCGAGATATAGAACCAAAACGACGGAAACAAAGCCATAGGCAAAAAGCCGTGTGGTTCGTGCTGAAAATAAGAGAGCGGTATCGGATAGTTTTAAGTTCATATCTTGCCATTCAGCAAAAAGCCCGAAGGCCTGCGCCTCCAGGCATGCTCTATTATTTCATCCAACCCTGAATCTCTTCATTCAGGGCGATGTATCTCTGCAGGGTCGTCTCATTCTTCCCGTACTTCTGATAAGCTTTCAGAATTTCCACAAACTGCTCTTCAGCCATCTTCTCTGTCGCTTCCGGGACAATGCCATCTCTGTAGATGTCGACCATCCTGTCTGTATAGATGATGATCTTTTCCTCCACCGTCTTCAGGGAGTAATCCCTGACCGGAAGGCCAAGCTCTATGGCCTCTGGTTCTGTCAGTCCACCACGGATGTGTTTCAAGATGACATCCTGTATTTCTTTTTCAAGGCCAAGTTCCGCTGCCATTTTCGCGCCGATCTCACCATGCTCCATGCCATAGGTTTTGGCCTTGCCGAGATCATGGAAGATCGCACCTCTGGCGACCAGTTTTTGATCCACGGGAACCTTTAGGCGGGATGTAATTTCAAGTGCTTTTCTAGCCACTTCAATACTGTGTAAAACAGCCTCTTCCGGGCAACCGGATTTTTCAAGAGTAGCTATTTCCTTCATGAGGAGGTCTTCAGCAACATGGAGAAAAAACTCGGTAACCGCTTCCTCACCCCAGTTGGAACGAACATATTCCCTGTTTTCATCAAGGGCTTCAAGATCATGCCTGGCAACTTTGTCATCAGGATGATTATCCAGCCAATCATGCATTGCCTGGTAGTCGTGACCGGTTCTTTTCATGCTGGTTTCTAAATGTTTTGTATAGGGAGGCATAGTGTTATCCTTTTATTCGAATGTTTGTTTCCAACTCGTATGTAAACCTGGCCATCAGGAGAATTGGAGCATCCTGACGTGGTGGGTGTGCTACTGGTACCTCAGGAAAACGCCTGTTTTTTTCTCATGCCTTCCTTGAAAATGCGGCATAAAGGGCATCAAAGACCAGCAGTGCATTGGTCATCAATTGATGGTCGCTCGTTGAAATGGAGACGAGACCATCAACAATATTTTTCAACAGCGCCGCATCATCAGGGAGAACCGCTTCCTCCTGTACATCAATAAAGTGTATCAGTTCGGCAATCTTTATGACCGCCGGGTCAAGCAGATCAAAATCACGGGCTATCACTTCAAAGGTGATCAATTCATCCTGATGAGAAAAATTCCCCTCGACCATGTCAAAAGGAATCTCTCCCTCTGATGATTGAGCCTTCTCTTTTGCCTGGAGAAACTTGAACTGAGGGTTGTCGTCAATGAATCGGCTAATAAGCCAGGAGCTGCTTAAGCGGTCAATATATGGGTTGGCTCGCGTTACCCATATCCTGCTCTGATAGAGGCTGCGATCAAGTGTTGTGATTGGCGTGCTTGCAGACTCAGACTTAAGCAGTTTATCAGAGGTGGCATCAATGACGGCCATTGTCTTGATTGCTGAGCCAGAAGGGAAAAAATCACGCCTCTGAAGAGCTTCGAACCGCTTGCGAAGTTTTCGCAAAATGGCTGAGAGCTCTTTGGTCCTGTCCTCTGTTGGTGCCACGTCAGTTGGTGCGAGCAAGGCTCTTGCTTCAGTCTGAATCTGCAGAAAATCAGGATCAATTTGGGTCTGAAAGAGTTTTTCGATCTGCTCATCCTCCATCCCTTCTATTTGTACACACTGTATAGCCAGCGCCTCGCCACCGAGAGCATTCACTTCACCAATCAACCAGGTCACGTTTTCCAGCAGGTCGTCCCTGTTCGGCAAAATCTGTAACCCGGTTTTTAACTGGACGGCTCCTGTGGCAGAGATACGACGCCAGATACGCATGCGCGCTTTGGCGTTGGATGAAGGGACAGAGTATGAGAAGAGAATCCATTTATTTTTCATAGTGAACATAAAATATGTTACACATATTACAAAGTCAAGAGGCGTTTTTCAACTACACATTACTGAATGTAAATGAGCATCCCGAAGCATAATCAATACCGCTATATGGGACTGAAGGACTGACTAACCAATTCACTACTTGAAAATTTTATAGGCGGGATGATATGGATATTGGCAATGTAAAGCGAATATTCTAAACGGTTGGTTATGTTTAGTTCCTGAGAGGTTGCAGACTGAAAGTTATTCCATTTTCAATCAACACCACGACTGTTTATATTTTCGAGTCATCTATTGAAAGCTATACCGATCTTTTGGGGTCTGCATTGATCACAACTCAAAAACAAATCTGTCAGATGAGCCGTAGATTTCTACACTTTAAAAACCTGAAATATTTACTACGCCGTTATTGTTTATTAATGCAGGACGATTCAAGCAGCGATCTGGTCTTTTGGGTCGGTTAAAACTGGTGCAACATCGGTGGCTTGAGCTTCTTTGCTTGGTTCGTCTTCCGGCTTTTCCATTGTCGCCAGTTGCGCCTGGTAGTTCTTTATATTTTGCCGCAAATGTTTTTTTTCCTCGCCGGATGCTTGCTCCAGCTCACTCTGGCATTTTTCAATTTTATCCAGCAGCAGCTGTTTTTCCTGTTCAATCTGTTCAGCCCTCTCCGCTTTGTCAAAAACTACTTCTTCAGCTACGGCCACGCTTTCCAGTGGCTTGTGATCAGCAATAGGAGGGATAATTTTCACATCTGCCGGCACAGGTCGTTGCCCCATAAAGGTCGGCGACATGATTTCAATATTGTTGGCGTGCAATACGTCTAAAACGCACCGGCAGAGGTTGGAGCGGGCTGTCAGCAGATTTTTTATATCCATCAGCATACCGCTTATTTTGTAAGTGATGGAGTAATTCCCCAATTCCAGCACATGACTAAACGGTTCTTCAAGACCACATTCTCTTGCGGCACTGAGCAGCAGAGGTTCGACTGTTGCGTGATGCACATCATAACCTAAGGATAGAGTTGCCGACACTATGGCACCCGAACTGCGGACGACCGATACCGGGTTGGTGATCAAATATGTGTTGGGGAAAGCAATTAATTCCCGTTTATCTGTCTGAATCTCCGTATCTAGTAACCCACGTTCAACAACGCGGCCGAAATACTCAGATTTCACGCTGATGAAGTCACCGGTCCGAAATGGTCTGGTTACCCGAAGCATAAGCCCCGCCATGAGATTGGCGAATATTGTACTCGATGAAAAAGCCAGGATCCCTGAAATTATTAACCCGATGAGTCCGATAATCTGATTACGAAAACCTTCACTAACAGGAATGGCAAGGACAATGGCGATGATACCCACAAGTGTTAATATCAGCATGGCGAGCTGTCTGGGAAAGAGACGCTCATTGCCGAGATCAGAATGCCGTCCGATGAGAATCCGCTGTGCGCCCCAGAGCAGAAGGCAGATGAACAGGGATGTTGCCAGAAGAGGGAGAAAAGGGGTGATAAATCGCAAAATACTATTTGTCGAAGCCATGTCCTCTCCTTTGGTTTTAGTTTAATGCCGTAAAAATCTTCCCGTATGTATGAATCGGTGCCTCAACTGTTGCTGCGTGTTTTCGGAAAAAGGGCGATTACCGGCAGGGCGAGCAGGGGAATCACCGCAATACAGGTAAGGACGGGGCGGATGGTGAATATATCTGCGAGTTTGCCGATAAGCGGGGTGATGGCACCGCCGAGACCGTAGGCAAATCCCATCATCAGGCTGGCCACCATGGAACGTCCTTTCGGTGCCAGGGTCTGGGCCATGGTGACACCGAGGGGAAGTGGCGCCAGCACGAAGCTGCCGGCAAGGGCTGCACCGACATACACCCAATTGCCGTGGAGCTGCATGAGCAGCCAGAGAGCTGGTGCCATACCCAGATAAGAGAAAATGAAAACCGGTTTGAAGCCGATGCGATCGGAGATATGGCCGGACAAAAGGCCGCTGATGGTGCCCGACACGACAAAGAGCGAATAAATTGCCCCTGCCGACACCACGCTGAAACCCTCCCGTACATAAAGAACCGGCATGAATGTTAGAAATGATTGACCGACTATAGCCCGCATAAACATAACCAGCCAGATCAGGGCAACGATTTTCCAGACACTGCCGAGGCTTTCTTTGAGGGCACTTAAAAAACCGGACCGATTGAGCCCCTCGCTCTGCGGTGCGGGGATCACCTTGAAAAGATATATCAGGGCCGCCAGCCCGGCAAGCATGGTGAAGGGCATGGCCGTCAATCCGAAATAAGCCACATACCAGGTAATAAAAAGGGGTCCTAGGCCAAAAGCCAGGGTGCCGCCGGTATTGAAGACGGACATGGAAAAACCGGCTTTCGATCCGGCATAGATGGGCACCATCCCGGTGACGGAGGGATGAAACATTGACGAACCGACCGAGCCAAGGGCGATGCACAATAGCAGTACCCAGAAATTGGGGGCAATTCCTGACAGCGGGACAAAAACGATGCTGAGGGATAAGCCTACAAAGATAAAGGCACGGGTCGGATAGCGGTCGGCGAAATAGCCGACGGTGGGCTGAATAACAAAAGCCAGCAGGCGCATCGTCCCGGCGATTACACCGACCTGGGTCAGACTGAGCCCGAGTTTATCGACAAAAACTGGAAAAAGAGGACTGATGAAGGCGGTATAGAAATCACCGGTGAAATGGATGAGGGTCAGCGCAAAAAGAATTTTTAGATTAGCGGACATGCTGAGGCACCGGGGATGTTTGGCAAGTCAGGTGCTGGCTCACTGCATATGATTATTTTATTGGAGAGTACTTGTAAACAGAGCTGCATCTATAAAACATTGAAGTAGCATATGCACGTTTTAAATGTTGCCGGCGTCGGAATCGTGGTAGAGTACTTCTCTGATTTTGGTGGCTATTTCATGCATGCTGAATGGCTTGCGGATGAAATGAACCCCTTCGTCGAGCACACCATGATGGGCTATGACATTGGCCGTGTAACCCGACATGAACAGGCGTTTGATGTCTGGATAGAGTGACAGCAGATTTCTGGCGAGATCTCGGCCGTTCATCTCGGGCATGATCACATCGGTTATCAGGAGATGGATATTCCCGGCATGCTCCCGTGCCAGACGGATAGCTTCTCCAGGTGTCGCGGCCGGCAAAACGGTATACCCGAGAGGTTCGAGCATTCTCATGGTTACTTCGAGGATCATCGGTTCGTCTTCCACCAGTAAAATGGTTTCGTGACCGCGAGTGGGCAGTTCCTGTACTTCCGTCCTGGCTGTCTGTTCTGCTTTGGTGGTATACAGGGGCAGATAAATCTTCAGGGTTGTTCCTTGACCAGGCTCACTGTAGACATTGATAAAGCCATGGTTCTGCCTGACGATGCCGTACACCGTAGCCAGTCCCAGACCGGTGCCCTTGCCGGTCTTCTTGGTGGTAAAAAAGGGCTCGAACAGGTGTGAGATTGTTTCCTGATCCATCCCGCAGCCATTGTCACTGACTGCCAGCAGCACATAGTCACCTTCGACGAAATTGGCATGTTTGGCGCAATAGTCTGCATCGAAAACAACTGTGCCCGTCTCGATGGTTATTTTGCCCTGTCCCTTAATGGCATCCCGGGCATTGACGCACAGATTCACTAATATCTGGTCGATCTGGGACGGATCGATGTTGACTGGCACAAGGGCTTTGTCCGGTAGCCAGGCCAGATCGATATCCTCGCCAATGAGCGGCTGCAGCATTTTCAGCATCCCTGCCACGGTCGTGTTGAGGTCAAGCACCTTGGGAGCCACAGTCTGCTTGCGGGCAAAGGCCAGGAGTTGCTGGGTCAGATCGGCAGAACGTCTGGCTGCCTTACGAATATTTTGCAGGCTGACAAAGAGTGGTTGTTGGGGATCAAGCGTGTCCAGAGCCAGCTCAGCATAGCCAAGGATCACGCTGAGCATATTGTTGAAGTCATGGGCAACGCCGCCGGCCAGCCTGCCTATTGACTCCATTTTCTGCGCCTGGCGGAGCTGACCCTCAAGGACGGTTCGATCACTGATATCGAGCATGACCACGATGGCGCCATCAACATCACCATGGTCATTTAATACCGGTGCCGAATAGTTCAGTATGGTTTTTCTCCTGCCGTCAAAAGCTTCGATTTCCAGGAGTTCGTCAACGATAGTGACCCCATCCCGGATCGTTTTCGCCAGTGCCCAGTCTTCGGCTTTGATCGGATCCCGTGAAGGCAGGCGCCAGGCCTTGAAAATACCGTATTCGGACATCGGCACTTTTGGCTCGGCACCCCATATTTTCACCCCCATGGGATTACTGCGCAGCAGGGTGCCGCTCTTGTCAGCAAAATACAGGCCGATGGGCAGGATCTCGAGAATTTTCTGCAATTGATTCTCTCTTTTGCGCAGCTCTTCTTCCATCTGTTTTCGTTCGGTAATGTCGATGGTGTATCCGGCTAGAAGATGTTTTTCGCCAAGGCAGATCGGAAACTTGATGGATGTGTAATGACGGCCGTTCAGGTCTTCCTCCAGATCAAGAATTTTACCACTGGAGACGACCAGCCAATCGTCAGCGGTCATTTTTTGGGCTAATTCAGGTGGGAACAGTTCCGCCATGTTCTTGCCTGCCATTGCCGAACCGGTAATACCGACCATGTCCCGATAATTATCACTGGCATGGAGAACGCGGCTTTCAGTGGAGCTCACTTCCTTGATGAAGGCGTAAATTGGCGAATGTTGAATGAACAGGGAAAGCAAGTCATTGCTGGCCTGAAGCTTTTCCTCAGCACGCTTGATTTTGGTTATGTCGGTGTGAGTGCCAAACATCAATAGGGGTTTTCCTGCAGCGTCACGGGTCAAGATACGGCCCCGATCCAGGATCCAGACCCAGTGGCCGTCCTTGTGCTGCATCCGAAATTCAGAGTCATAGTCCGGCGTAGTGCCTTCAATGCAATTGGTTAACGCTCCTCGAGCTGGCACCAGATCATCAGGGTGCACCATCCGCTCCCAGGTTGCATAGTTGTATGGTGTCAGCTCCTCGAGGGTATAACCAAGCTGCTGCGCCCAGGTTTCATTGAAAAACGTCTCATTGCTCTGGACATTCCATTCCCAGGTGCCGAGTCGTGAACCGGCAATGACAAATTCCAACTGTTGCCGTTCCCGCTGCAATGCCTTTTCAGCCAGTTTCTGTTCGGTAATGTCATTGCCCACACTGAGTATTTCACTGAGTTCGCCCGCAGCATCGTACAGCGGTTTATTCGTCCAGTATATATAGACTCGACTACCGTCCCGACGCATATTTTCATTGATATTGACTGCATAGTCATTCGGTCGCTGGCCGATATCGTCAATCATTTGCCGAAGGTTTTTTCCCGCTTGATCCATATTCGGTACGATGGTTCCGATCACGCTTTTGCCAATAATCTCACTGGCCTCATAACCGAAAAAGCGCTGGGCAAATTCATTGAAGAAAGAGACGCGCCCCTCACGGTCCCGGCGGAGAATAATACTGTTGGCATTTTCTACCAGCTCTCGATACTTGGTCTCACTTTTGCGGAGCTCAGTCTCTCTCAGCTCCAACTCTGATGTCCTTGTTTTCACTGCCTTTCTTAAGGAGTAATTCCAGTACAAGAGGACAATTGTCAGCAAACAGGTGATACCTGTACCAAGCAGCAAATATTTTACAGAGACAACACTGACAATAGGCGTGCCATACCATTTTGTTTCGATCTGCTTGAATTGTTCAGCTGATATTCGGGCGAAACCGGCCTCAATTAGGCTAAGTAACTCAGAATCTCCTTTATTGACAGCCCGGTGGAATTCACCAGAATCAAAAGGTTGAGTGACATTGTATTGGTTCTGAATCCCATATTTGTGCAGTAAATAAAGAGCAGGAGGTTTATCGATGACAAAGACGTTGATCTTACGTTCTTTAGCAGCCTGGATAATTTTCTCGTAACTATCATAAAACACAAAGTTTTTTATTCCATGGAGATGCAGAAAATCAATTACTGCATCATCTTCTTTGACGGCTACGACAAAACCTTTGAGGGAGTTTACATCAGTTATGCCACTTATTTCATTGTTAAAAAAAGCTGCAACCTCGAGGCGGGCATAGGGTCTGCCAAAATCAAGCCAGCCTGAACGTTCCTTCGTCTTGAAAATAGTATCGATGGCATCAAACTTCCCAGTCTTCATACCATGGAGTGCATCCTTCCAGTCCATGGCCTTGATGTCGACTCGGATACCGGTCTTATTTTCCCAAAGTGCCCATTGATCGACAAGAATTCCTTGAATACCACCATCGCTATCTAAAAAGATGTAAGGAGGATAGTTGTTGTCCATAACTATCTGGATATTTTTTGTTTTTGGCGGGGCAGGAGCGGCAGCATTGACGTTGGAAATCAGAAAATTGACCGAAAAAAAGTAGAGGAGCAAAAAGAAAAGGAGTTTTGATGAAGACTGTCGATTCAAACCAGACCTCTGCAATTTAAAGAAAAAGTGTATACGCCGGATTTTCAGTTTCTTCCTTGTAGCGAAAACCGAGGGCATCGAGTCGTTTTTCCAGTTCTGTCTCTGCCTCATCAGGACATTCCAGGCCAATCAGAACTCGGCCGAAATCGCCACCCTGCGCCCGGTAATGAAAAAGAGAGATGTTATGTTTACCGCGAGTGGCTTCAAGAAAACGGTTCAGCGCTCCAGGAGTCTCTGGAAACCAGAAGCGAAACAACCGTTCGTGCACTACTTCGGCCGATTTGCCGCCGACCATATAACGAATATGGGTCTTGGCCAGATCGTTGTCGGTGATATCGATATTTTCATACCCGGCACGGGTGAGCTGGTTGGAAAAACTGGCACGCTCCTTTTCATTACGGGTTGAGATGCCCACAAAGATATGGGCCTGTTTTCTGCTCGACAGCCGGTAGTTGAATTCGGTGATATCACGCTCACCGACCATATCCCGGCAGAACGCTTTGAGGCTGCCGGCTTTCTCGGGAATGGTCACGGCAAAAAGAGCCTCCTGTTTTTCACCAATTTTTGTTCGTTCAGCAACATATCGCAGCCGCTCGAAGTTCATGTTGGCCCCGGAATTGACGGCAACAAGGGTTTGTTCGGCACATCCCGTTTCATCAATATATTTCAGGAGTCCCGCCATCCCAAGACCCCCTGCCGGTTCGACAATAGAGCGGGTTGCCTGATAGATGGCCTTGATGCTGCTGCACAGCTCATCAGTGCTTACCCTGATTATTCTGTCGACATATTTTCGGCACAGTTTAAAAGGTAATGTGCCTACCTGACGAACCGCCACTCCATCGGCAAAAATTCCTACGGACTCTAGGCTGATCCGGCTATTCTCGGCAAGCGAGCGGTACATGGCGTCGCTGTCCGTGGGTTCCACGCCAATCACCTGGATCTCCGGGCGCAGGGTCTTGAGATACAGCGCCATGCCGGAGATAAGCCCGCCGCCGCCCACCGGAACAAAAACCGCATCCATACGGCCGGGGTTTTGGCGCAGCAATTCGACGGCAATAGTCCCCTGACCGGCTATGACCAGCTCGTCGTCAAAGGGATGAACGGAAACCATGTTCATCTCTTGCGTGAGTTTTTCGGCATGGCCGGCCGCTTCCGAGTAGTTGTTGCCGAAAAGGACCACCTCGCCGCCCAAACCCTGCACTGCCTCAATCTTGATTCGCGGCGTTGTCTTGGGCATCACAATCAGCGCCCGTATCCCGAGTTTTGCGCCGGCAAACGCCACTCCCTGTGCATGATTGCCTGCTGAGGCGGTAATCACGCCCTTTTCCTGCTCGGCAGGCGTCAGCTGGGCTATTTTGTTGTAGGCTCCGCGCAATTTAAAAGAAAAGATCGGTTGCTGGTCTTCACGTTTTAAAAGAATGCGGTTGTCTAATCGTGCTGACAGGCTTGTTGCCTGGTCAAGCGAAGTTTCGATGGCGGCTTCATATACCCGGGAAGTAAGGATCTGTTTAAATAGTTTCTGCAAGAGCGAGCCTCAATGAGATAGGA
The DNA here is from genome assembly GCA_963804605.1 of uncultured delta proteobacterium. Lineage (GTDB taxonomy): Bacteria > Desulfobacterota > Desulfobulbia > Desulfobulbales > Desulfocapsaceae > Desulforhopalus_A. Next base: position 596,730 of record CAWDRB010000027.1, on the reverse strand, counting down.
AAAAAAGAAGCAGAGATGAAAACTTGTGGTGCAGGGACCGGATCTTCTTTATATGGATGAAAAAAGATCCGGTCAGGAAGGTATTATACCACACTATCTGAGGCTTTCGTTGATCATCTGCAGGGCATTGTTGCCGGGGCAAAGATCGGCTTCGGTCAGGCTGTTCAGCGGCCTGAGCGAGGAATTAATAATATCATGGGTGTCGGTGATGTCCTGGTTGACATAGAGCAGGCCGGTGAGCAGCCTGCCTCTGGCTTTTTCCAGCTCCAGATTGTTTACGCATTTCAGCCTGTCGGTGACATCCTGGCCGGCATCGGACTTATGCAGATGGATGACGCTGCCGTCATGCATCACCACCTTCTGGCTGGTTCCTTCCGGATAATGGGCGAGAATCTCCTGCTGCAGGGGAACGAAATCGAAAGTATTGGTCGCCTCGATATGTTCCCGGACATATTCATAACTCTTGGTCGAGGTAGAGGTGTTGTTGAACGTGACACAGGGGGAGATAACATCGATAAAGGCCAGGCCGCTATGGGCAATAGCCCCTTTGATAAGCGGCACCAGCTGTGCCTTGTCGCCGGAAAACCCCCTGGCGACATAACTGGCACCAAGCTCGATGGCCAATTCACACAGGTCGATAGAGGTATACGGATTCGGCTTGCCTTTTTTGCCTGCCGACCCTTTATCTGCTGTGGCTGAATCCTGGCCCTTGGTCAGGCCGTAGCAGCCGTTATTCATGCAGATATAATTAAGGTTGAGGTTGCGGCGCAGGGCGTGGGCAAACTGGCCCATGCCGATAGAGGCGGTATCGCCGTCCCCGGAAATGCCGATATACAACAGGTCCCGATTGGCCATATTGGCCCCGGTGGCAACCGACGGCATTCGGCCGTGCACGGTATTGAAACCGTGGGATCGGCTGAGGAAATAGGCAGGGGTCTTCGACGAGCAGCCGATGCCGGACATCTTGGCCACCCGGTGCGGCTCTATCGATAATTCAAAACAGGCCTGGATGATCGCGGCGGTGGTCGAGTCATGGCCGCAACCGGCACAGAGCGTGGAAATTGCGCCTTCGTAATCCTTGCGGGAATATCCGGCTGAATTGGTCGCGAGTTTGGGATGGCGGAAATTGGGTCGTTCAAAGCTCATGCTTTTTCTCCCTTGGAACCTTTGGCTTGCGGGTCTATATCGAGCAGGGCCCGGATGTTGTCGGTGATGAAATCGGCAGTTATGGGCAGGCCGTCGAAGTAGAGGATGGACTGCATTTTCTGTGGTGATACGCCGTTTTCGGTCATCAGCATGGTGCGCAGCTGGGCGTCGCGGTTTTGCTCAATAACAAAGATTTTCTCATGTTGGTCGATAAACTCGATTACCTCGTCCTGAAAGGGAAAAGCACGGATGCGCATGCTGTTGAGTTTCAGGCCGTTTCCCGCGAATCGGCTGATAGCCTCATAGGCGGCATGGGTCGTGGTGCCGAAAAAAATCACCCCGATCGCGGCTTGCGGATCGCGGATCTTGATATGCGGTTCGGGCATAATGGTGCGGGCGGTCTGCCACTTGACCAGCAGACGTTTCATTCCCGCCTCGTAGATGGGGCTGTACTCGGTGTAGGCGGAGTATTCGTTGTGTGAGGTGCCCCGGGTAAAATAGGCTCCCTTGGTGGGGTGGGTGCCGGGATAGGTCCGATAGCAGATGCCGTCGCCGTCGACATCGAGATAGCGTCCCCATCTTTCTTTGAGGTTGTCCAGATCTTCGGCGCTTAACACCTTGCCTCGGTCATATTTACGGTTATCGTCCCAGTTGAGTGGAGCGACTGACATGGTCGTTCATGCCAAGATCAAGATCACTCATGATAATGATCGGCGTCTGCAGCCGATCGGCCAGATCAAAGGCGTCGGCTCCCATATCGAAACATTCTTTTGGATCGCAGGGGAAGAGCAGCACGTTCTTGGTATCACCGTGCGAGGCATAGGCGCAGGACAGCAGGTCGGACTGCTGGGTGCGGGTCGGCATCCCGGTGCTTGGTCCGGCTCTCTGGACATCGATAAGGACCACCGGAATTTCGGCAAAATAGGCCAGGCCGAGAAACTCGCTCATCAAGGAGATCCCGGGCCCGGATGTAGCGGTGAAGGCTCTGGCACCATTCCAGCATGCTCCGATAACGATGCCCAGAGCCGCCAGCTCATCTTCGGCCTGGATGATGGCTACTTTATGCCGCCCGGTGTCTTCTTCCGTGCGGAATTTGCCCGCGTAACGTTCAAACGCCTCGATAATCGAAGTGGAAGGAGTTATCGGATACCAGCCGGTTACGGTGGCTCCGGCATAGACGGCCCCAAGACCAATGGCCGAATTGCCGTCCATCAGAATTTCCTCGGTCAGCTTATTGATTCTGCGTACCGACAGCTTGCAGGCTCCCTGGTGATGTTCTCTGGCGTATTCGTAGCCGAGCTCGAGAGCTTTGATGTTCGGTTCGGCCAGCTTGGGCTTTTTCTTGAACTGTTGCTGGATCGAATCGGTGAGAACGGAAAAATCCATATCAAGCAGAAAGGCCATTGAGCCGACATAAATGATATTGCGCAGCAATTGGCGCAGTTTTGGATTCTGGAACTCGTCGTTGCACAGTTTGGTAAATGGGATACCAATGGCGGTGATATCGTCGCGAGTATATTCTTCCGAGAGGTCCCTGGTTGAATCGTAGATGAAGTATCCGCCGGGTAGAACTTCCATATAATCATTGTAGAGGGTCTGCCCGTTGACGGCAATCGACATGTCAACTCCGCCCCTTCGGCCGAGATAACCATGCTCGTTGACCCGCACCTCATACCAGGTCGGTAACCCTTGAATATTTGATGGGAATATATTTTTTGGGCTGACCGGAATCCCTAGGCGAAAGATGGCCTTGGCAAAGAGATTGTTGGCGCTGGCGGAGCCCGAGCCGTTGACGTTGGCGAAACGGACAACAAAATCGTTGATACTCTCTAACTTGTTCATTTTTGACCTGCCACTGCAGAATTATAGGTGAACTGCATCATTTCCCAGGAGGAAGTTGGACAACGTTCAGCGCAGAGCCCGCAGTGCAGGCAGACATTCTCGTCTTTAACCATAACCCGGCCGGTTGGTAAGGGCGGAGAGACGTAGAGCGACTGATTCCGTTCGTCAGCCGGTGCAAGGAGCCTTGTGCGCAGATCGTCTTCGTCGCCATTTTCAATAAAATTAATACAGAATTCAGGACAAATATCAACGCAGGCATCACATTCAATGCAGGTGGAATGTTCAAAGACCGTCTGCACATCGCAGTTCAGGCAGCGCATGGCTTCCTCATGACCGGTTTTCTTGCTGAAGCCAAGTTCCACTTCAACCAATCGGTTTTTAAGCGATTTAACCCTGTCGACCGTCGGCACGGCGTAGCGTTTGTCGTCGGAGACATGGCTGTCATACATCCAGTCCTGGATGCCCATCTTCTGGTTGACCAGATTGGTCCAGGGTGCCGGGCGAACATAAAGGTCCATACCCTGACAAAAAAGATCAATAGATATTGCCGCCTGATGGCCGTGAGCTACGGCGGTGATGACATTTTTTGGACCGAAAGCGGCATCGCCGCCAAAGAAGATATTCGGTACGCTCGATTGATAGGTTACTTCGTCAAGTTGAGGAAGCCCCCATTTATTCATGATAATGCCCGAGTCCGGTTTGATGAACGGCAAGGAATTCTGCTGGCCGACAGCAAGTATGACCTGGTCGCAGGCCATGAACACAGGTGGTTCGTCGGTTGGCGACAAGGTACGCTTGCCGTTTTGGTCATAATCGGCAGTCATTTTCTGGAAATTCATGCCGACTAATTGTCCGTCTTCAATGACAAAATCGATTGGTGAATGGTTGTCGATGATGGGGATTCCTTCGTCTTCGGCGTCTTCAATTTCCCAGGGCGACGCCTTCATGTCTTCGCGGGGACTGCGGACGATTACCCGGACGTCTTCTCCGCCGAGCCTTCTCGCCATTCGGCAGCAGTCCATGGCCGTGTTGCCGCCGCCCAGCACCAGAACTTTCTCGGGCGTTGCGGTCACATGGCGGTATAAAACCGATGCCAGCCATTCGATGCCGATAAAAATCGACGCATCCCCTTCGGTTCTGCCGAGCAGATCAGGCAGATCGCGGCCGCGGGGAGCACCGGTGCCAATGAAGATGGCATCGTAGTTTTTATCAACAATGGTCTTGAGGTCGTCTATATAGTGGTTGAAATGGGCTGTCACCCCCATATTCAGAATTCGGTCAACTTCCTGGTTGAGCACTTTTTCCGGCAATCGAAAGGAAGGCACCTGCGTGCGGATAAAGCCTCCGGCCCTGGACTGATCATCGTAGAGGTCTATCTCATAACCGAGGGGCAGCAGGTCGCGGGCGACGGTGAGGGATGCCGGGCCGCCACCTATCAGGGCGATTTTCTTGCCGTTCTTTTCTTTTGGCACTTCGGGCATGAAATCGGTGCTGTCGCTTCTAAAATCCGAAGTGACCCTTTTCAAGCGACAGATTGCGACCGGTGTCTCCTCGACCCTGGAACGCCGACAGGCGGGTTCGCAGGGGCGGTCGCAGATACGGCCGAGGATGCCGGGAAAGACATTGGAAATCCAGTTGATCTTGAACGCCTCATCGTATTTGCCTTGACTGATCAGCCGAATATATTCCGGCACCGGAGTGTGTGATGGACAGGCGTACTGGCAATCGATGACCTTATGAAAATATTCGGGATCTTTAATATTGGTCGGTTTCAAGAAGGACTCCTCTCTAGTCAAAAGACGATGAATATCAGGTTAATTTTTTGCGGCAGTCGATGGTAGAATCCGCACCGCGCCCTTATCGGCGGAGGCGGCAAAAAGAGCGTAAGCCTGCAGTGCTGTACTGATGCTTCTTTTTCTGTCAGTCGGGGTGAAAGCAGCGGTGCCTTTGGCCTGCTCTTTTTTTCTTCGGATATCGAGCTCCTGGTCGCTGAGAGCAACATTAATTCTTCTCGCCGGGATGTCGATATCAATTCTATCGCCGTCTTCAAGTAAGGCTATTGCCCCGCCTGCAGCAGCTTCCGGGGAGACGTGACCTATTGAAAGGCCCGAGGTGCCGCCGGAGAACCGGCCGTCGGTGATTAGGGCGCATTCGGCGCCGAGATGGATTGATTTCAGATACGAGGTGGGGTAGAGCATTTCCTGCATGCCGGGCCCGCCCTTGGGGCCTTCATAGCGGATGACGATTACGTCGCCGGCCTTGATCTTGCCGCCTAAAATGGCGTCGCAGCTATCCTCCTGTGAGCAGAATACCCGGGCGGTTCCAGAAAACTTGAAGATTGACGGATCGACGCCGGCGGTTTTGATGATGCAGCCATTTTCGGCGATATTGCCGTATAGGGCGGCAAGTCCGCCATCTTTGCTGTAGCAATGGGCCATATCCCGGATGCAGCCTTTTTGGCGGTCGAGATCGGCTTCTTTATACATGGTACTCTGCGAACCCATGATCAGATTCAGTCCGGCAGACGCCGGGGCGCTTAAGTACAGGGTCTCTGCTTCTTTGGTATGGCTGGCGCCGGTAATATCCCAGCTGTCAAGAGTTTCGCGCAGGCTCGGGCTGTCCGCCCGGTGCACCGTCGCATCGATCAGTCCCGCCCGGTCCAGTTCGCCGAGAATGGCCATGATGCCTCCGGCCCGGTTGACATCCTCCACATGGTACCTTGAAGACGGTGACACCTTGCACAGATTGGGGACCTTGCGGGACAGGCTGTCGATGTCGGCCATGGTGAAATCGACGCCGGCTTCATGGGCGATAGCCAGCAGATGCAGCACTGTGTTGGTTGAGCCGCCCATGGCGATATCAAGGGTCATGGCGTTCATAAAGGCGCTCTTGGTGGCGATTGCGCGCGGCAGGACCGAACCGTCTTCATTATCGTACCAAGCACAGGCCATGGCGGTGATTCGTTCAGCTGCGCGCTCAAAGAGCAGTTTGCGATTGGCGTGGGTGGCGACCACCGTCCCGTTGCCGGGCAGGGCCAGGCCGAGGGCCTCGTTCAGGCAGTTCATGGAGTTGGCGGTGAACATGCCCGAGCAGCAGCCGCAGGTCGGGCAGGCACGCCGTTCCACCCGGTTGATATCCTCGTCGCTCACCTCGCTGTCGGCGGCCATGACCATTGCATCGACCAGGTCGTAGCGCTTTTCGCCGTCGACTCCAGCCTCCATCGGGCCGCCGGAGACAAATATCGTTGGGATATTCAGGCGCATGGCGGCCATCAGCATGCCGGGGGTGATCTTATCGCAGTTGCTGATGCAGATCATTGCATCGACGGTGTGGGCGTTGCACATATACTCGACGCTGTCGGCGATCAGTTCCCGGGACGGCAGGGAGTAGAGCATCCCGGAATGGCCCATGGCGATGCCGTCATCAATGGCGATAGTGTTAAACTCAGCGGCAAAACAACCGGCCTTGGCAATAATCTTTTTTAGATGCTGACCGATTTCATGCAAGTGAACATGACCGGGGACAAACTGGGTAAAAGAGTTGACAATGCCGATAATTGGTTTGCCGAACTGTTCTTCTTTAACGCCGTTGGCACGCCACAGACTGCGGGCTCCGGCCATTCTGCGTCCCTCTGTGGTTGTTGCGCTGCGTAATGGAATTGCCATGGTAGTACTCCAGGATATCTTGACTTCGCAATGGAAAGAAATATGTCGAAAAACGAAAAAAAACTTGCAACCCTCTGTAGATTAGAGACAATATATATGAAAACAGGTGGTAGTGCACAATTTTTCAAGGAAATATAATGAAAAAGACTGAAATAGATTATTGGATAGCGGCGATGTTGGAGTCGCACAGCAACGTCTCCGACCTTAACATAACCGTGGGCAAATCTTTGCAGGTTGAATCGGCCGGATTACTTGTGCCGGTTGATGTAATGCCGCCGGTAACCGAACTCACCCCCTTTCAGACGGAAACCTTCGCCCTGAATCTGATCGGCAACAACCGGAGGCTGCTTAAGGATCTGGTTGAAAACGGTTCGTGCGATTTGTCCTATTCTCTTTCCGATAAGGCCAGGTTCAGGGTAAATATTTTTACCCAGAAAGGTTATTTCACCACCGTCCTGAGAAAACTCGAGACAGAAGTACCATCCATTGAAGGCATGCAGTTTCCCGATGCCTTCGGTAAGATGGCCGCCGACCTCAATGGCTTAATCCTCTTTACCGGAGCTACCGGCACGGGAAAAACGACATCGCTTGCCGCTTTGTTGAACCGGATCAACCACGAACGACCAGTGCATGTGGTGACCCTGGAAGATCCTATCGAATATGTTCATGAACAACGCAAGGCGACCTTTAATCAACGCGAACTTGGTAACGATTTCAGCAGTTTCGCTGTGGGGATGCGAGCTGCCCTGCGCCAGGCCCCGAAAGTCATCCTGGTCGGGGAGATGCGTGACCGCGAGACCATGGAAATTGGTCTGACGGCTGCCGAAACCGGGCATCTGGTGCTGTCAACCTTGCACACTATCGATGCCGGTCAGACAATCAACCGTATCCTGGGCATGTTTGAGCAGGATGAACAACCGCAGATCCGCAATCGGCTGGTCGACACGATTCGCTGGATAGTCAGCCAGCGTCTGTTGCCTCGTGTTGGTGGTGGTCGGGTCGCGGCGATGGAAATTCTGTGCACCAGTCTGCGGGTGAAAGATCTCATCATGAACGGGGAAAGTGAAGAAAAAACCTTTTATAACATCATCAATGAAGGCTCGGCCCTCGATATGCGGACCTTTGACCAGCACATTCTTGAGCTGTACAGCCGGGGTATAATAACAGAAAAGAACGCCATTACATACTGCTCGCACCGGGCTGAAATGAACCGCGGCCTCGACCGAATTAAAGCGGAACGGGGAGAGGCAACAACGAGTCTGACGGATCTGGCGATGGAAGAAGAAAAAGAAGAAGGATATGGCTACTACGGTCGACGAGGGTGAGGGAACTATGATAGTAAATTGTCCAAATTGCAGTAAACAGCTGAAGCTGACCGATAAGATACGAGAAAGTGTACAACAGCTGGAATCCGGCAAGAAGATCAAGGTCAAATGTGTTCATTGTACGGTTCCGTTTGGCCTGGACGCGAGCAGCTTGCAGCAGACCGGTTCCGATCGTCATCCGGCCCGCTCCGAATCTGGCAGAGCTTTATCAACGGGAAAAGTCAAACCTCCGGTTCCTCCAGGTATCGACTGGTTGACGGATGGCTCTTATGCTGAAAAAGAAGTGGTCGAAGATATTCCCAGGGCGCTGGTGCTGATGCCGGAATCGGCAGACCGTGACACGGTGGTGCAGGCTGCCACGACTGTTGGTTATCGCGTCGAGCAGGCCCTTACACCGGAGGAAGCGCTTGAAAAAATGCGGTTTGTCAATTATGCGGCGGTCTTTCTCCATGATCGCTTTGAACCCGGCGGGATCGGCTCCGGGAAATTCCACCAGTTTATGCGGGGGTTGGATATGTCTCGCCGTCGCTATATCTTCTATGTTTTGCTTGGCGAGCAGTTCCAGACATTGTATGATCTGCAGGCCTTAGCTTATTCAGGCAACCTTGTGGTCGGCGATGCCGAAATACCGTTTATTGGTACTGTGCTCAAAAAAGCTATTCCCGAATTCGAAACGTTGTTTGGGCCACTGATGGAGGAGTTGCAGGTCGTCGGCAAATAGAGTATATTAATGGTTGTTGAGTTGTGATTATCCCCGTCCGAACGTGACTCCACTTATTTTTCGTTCGTTTGCGCCACTCCTCTTGCTGGTCGCAATTTGTTGCGGCCTGTCTTTTTTCCTGCTACCTGGTACAGTTGAGGACTGATTTTTCTGGTCTGTACAGGACAGGACCGGCACGTTTTCCCTAACCAGTTGTGTCGGAGCTATTATTCGGTTACACGTTGAGTATACATACAATGAAGAAAACCATCCTTGCCGTAGGAAACAAAATCAAGAGCATTGCCCAGGCTGGTAAACACCGGTACGGCAGATTCGGCAGATTATTTGCTCGTTCAAATCCTGTCCCGGACAATGAGCAACCTGTGCTGGCCGGGACTACAGAAATACCCGCTGCTGCAAAGAGGACAGAAACAACAGCTGTCTCTGACCAAGAAACTGTATTGGCTGCACAACAGGGCAAGTATCGGGCCCCGGAAAAACCAAGACAGAAACCGGCCTGGAGTCTCGATGATTTTCCGGTTGTCCCGGCAGAAGGAAAGAGCCGTTTTCACGATTATACTATTCCCCTGCCGGTGATGCGGGCTATTGCCGAACAAAAATTCGAGTACTGTACTCCGATTCAGGAGAAGGCTCTGGAAGATGTTCTGGCTGGAAAAGATCTCGTCGGCAAAGCCAATACCGGCACCGGCAAAACGGCAGTTTTTCTTATTTCTATTTTATCCAGACTGCTGGCTGACAAGAAGTCCGGTAAAGGCAATGTGCGGGCATTGGTGCTGGCACCCACCCGTGAACTGGTCAGTCAGATTGCAAAAGAAGGCCTTGTCTTTGCGAAGTACTGCAATCTGTCCGTTCGGGCAGTCTACGGTGGAGTCGATTACCAGAAACAGATGGATACTCTGCAGAATAAGCAGTGTGATATATTGGTTGCCACTCCCGGTCGGCTCATCGATTTTATGAATAAACGGGTCGTTGACCTGAGCAGCTGCCGGATTTTGGTGCTCGATGAGGCGGATCGAATGCTCGATATGGGCTTTATTCCCGATGTGCGCCGTATTGTTGGTCGTCTGCCGGCCAAAAAAGATCGGCAGACCATGCTCTTTTCCGCCACTGTTTCAGAGGATGTACAGCGTCTTGCGGCACAGTGGAGTGTACAGCCGAAGGTGGTCGAAGCCGAACCGGAGCAGGTGGCTGTCGATACGGTGGAACAGGTAGTGTATCTGGTGACGGCGGAGGAAAAATATGCCGTCTTGTATAATCTTATTCAGCAAAATCCTAACGATCGCATTATTGTTTTCGCCAACATGAAAAACGAGACGAAACGATTGGCCAACCGTCTGCAGCGCAACAATATCGATTGTGTCCTGTTATCCGGCGATGTCGACCAGAATAAACGGATGACCAGGCTCGAGAATTTCCGGTCCGGTAAGGTGAAAGTCCTCGTCGCGACCGATGTTGCCGGGCGCGGTATTCATATCGAAGGAATCACTTTTGTCGTCAACTATACCCTGCCCTATGAACCGGAAGATTACGTCCATCGTATCGGTCGGACAGGTAGAGCCGGGGCCAACGGAAAAGCAGTGAGTTTTGCCTGCGAGGAAGGATCGTTTTATCTGCCGGCAATCGAAGAGTTCATAGATAAAAAATTTGCCTGTGTTCTGCCTAAAGAGAATCTTCTCATTTACCCGCCCAAAGGCCAGGACAAGAAGATTGAGCAGGACGGTCGCCCGCCGCGCCCAAGGAGGAAGAAATCCGGAAACCGAAATTTTCCTCGAAGCAGAAGAGGGAGTGAAAATAAGAAAACAGCATAAGTATCATTTCTTAGCCTGGAAAAAATAAGCAGAAAAAATTTTTTCTGCAAGAAGTTGTTGTCCTATCGTTGAAAAATTGCTATAAAGTGTGGTTCGTATATATGAAAGGTTGCTCCCGCTATGGGTGTAGCCTTATTTTCTTTTTACCATCGCATACTTGCCGCGTGAGGGTAAAATAACCTTAACCATTTGGCCTCTGGTCTACAGGAAGAGTAAAATCCATGACAGAACAACTTAATCAATCAACCCAGGACAGCAGTGAAGAGATGAGCTTTGCCGATCTCTTTGAGATGGAAGAAAACAACAAGGTCGTCGCCGTAGGAGATGTTGCCATGGGCACCATTATCGGCACGGTGGACGATTATCTCCTTGTTGATGTTGGCGATAAAGCGGAAAGCTATATTGCCAAATCTGAATTCCGCCTGGAAGATGGTGAGGAAATCAAAATTGGTGATGTATTCGAGGTGTTCGTAGAGCGACGTAAGGAAGAAGGTGGACTTCTCCTGTCCAGAGAAAAAGCTATTGCCATAAAAGTATGGGAAAGAATCGCCGAGATTCAGGAAGCTGATGAAACAATTTCCGGTAAAATCGAAAGCCGCGTTAAAGGCGGCATGTCCGTCGATATCGGTGTCCCTGCATTCCTGCCGTATTCCCAGATTGATCTTCGTCCGGTGAAAGATCTTGATGCCCTGATCGGTGAGACCATGGACTTTAAGATCCTCAAGTTCAACAAAAAGAGAAACAACGTCGTTATCTCTCGCCGGGCCATACTTGAAGAGGAACGCAACAAACTCCGTGAGGAGATGCGTTCCAAACTGGAAGAAGGGCAGATTATTAAAGGCGCCATTACCAATATTACCGACTACGGCCTGTTTATCGATATGGGCGGTATGGACGGTCTCTGTCATATCACCGATCTTTCCTGGGGACGTGTTTCGCACCCGGCCAAACTCTATAAGGTTGGCGAAGAGCTGGAGGTTAAAGTCCTTAAATACGACAAGGAACATGATCGGGTCTCCCTTGGTGTGAAGCAGCTGCGTGACGATCCATGGGCGACTGTTACCGAAAGGTATCCGGTGAACCAGACGACCAAAGGAAAAGTTGTGTCTATCACCGATTATGGTGTGTTTGTCGAGCTGGAGGAAGGGGTTGAGGGTCTGATTCATGTATCCGAGATGACCTGGTCGAAGAAACCTCGTCACCCATCCAAAATCGTGTCCGTCGGTGATGAAGTCGAAATCATGGTGCTCAATATCGAGACCGAGACCAAGCGCATCTCTCTTGGCATGAAACAGCTCCAGCCGAATCCATGGGATCTGGTTACCGATAACTATCCGGTTGGTTCGGTTATTGAAGGAAAAATTAAAAATATTACAGATTTTGGCGTGTTTATAGGGATCGAGGAAGGCATTGACGGGTTGATTCATGTCTCTGATCTTTCCTGGACTGAGCGGATTAAGCATCCGTCCGAGAAATACGCCAAAGGCGAGACCATCCAGGCGGTCGTTCTGAAGATCGATAAAGAAAATGAGCGATTTTCTCTTGGTATCAAGCAACTCGTGCCCGATCCGTGGCAGGCAGCCTATAATAACTACCCGTCAGGAACCGTTGTTGAGGGTGAGATCACCAATGTCACCGATTTTGGTGTTTTCGTAAAACTTGAAGAAGGCATCGAAGGTCTCGTCCATGTCTCCGAGCTCAGCAAAGACAAAGTGAAAACTCCGGTTGGTATGTATCAGGTCGGAGATACCTTGAAGGCAATTGTTATCAATGTCTCCGCCAAAGACAGGAAAATCGGTCTTTCCGTGAAGACTCTTGAGGGTGACGATGAAGAGGTAGCGGTTGAAAAATTTAAAAAAGCTGAAAAGGTCGCTGCCGAATCGGCACCCTCCACTTTTGGCGATCTGTTAAAAGCGGCTGCCGAAGGCACTGATTCTAACGATAACGATTAGGAACAAGTCTGATTAAGGGCTTGGAATGCAGCTGAAAGGTTGTCTTGCCGAAGATTCGGCGAGACAACCTTTTTTTATACTTTTATGGGGATGGATTTTTTTGATAATTCCCGGTAATATATTGATTATACGTTATTCTATGTTGAAAAAAGATTTAGTAGACAAAGTGAGCGGCGAACTTTCCATGCAGAAGCAAGATGTCAGCCTGGCGGTAGATATCATGCTGGAGACAATGGCAACGGCCCTGGCCGAAGAGAGACGCATTGAGTTGCGCGGGTTTGGCAGCTTTTCGGTAAGAGCGAGAAAGCCTCGCTCAACCAAAAACCCCCGAACCGGCAAAATTATGGATATTCCGGATCGTAAAACCCTGCATTTTACTATGAGCAAGTCACTGAAAGAGGCACTTATCAGCGAAAAGGAGTGACGTCTCCTTTGCCCACGCGGAGAACCTCCGGGACGTCGCTGGTCAGATCAATAACGGACGAGGGATCGGGGTAGATTGGCCCGCCATCGACGATCATCTCTATTCTATTGCCAAGATACTCTTCGATGGCAAATGGTTCGGCAAGCATCGTCTCGTCGTCTTCAAGCTGGACACTGGTATTGACGATGGGATTGCCCAGGGTTTCGAGCAGCAGTTTACTGATGGGATGGCTCGATACCCTTATGCCTACGGTCTTTTGTTTGGTGGCCATGATTTTGGGCACCAGTTTTGTCCCCGGTAGGACAATGGTGTATGGGCCGGGCAAATTCTTTTTCATCAGCCGATAGGCAGTATTGGACACGTGGGCATATTGGCTGATATCGGTCAAATCGTAACACATGAAGGAAAAAGGTTTATCCTTAGGCCTTTTTTTTAATTGGACCAGCTGCTTGATGGCTTTCTGGTTAAAAAGGTCGCAGCCGATACCGTAGCCGGTATCAGTCGGATAACAGATTATTGCCCCGTTTTTGAGTACTTTGACAACCTGCTCAATCAGACGGAGTTGCGGGTTTATCGGGTTGATTTCAAGCAGCATATTATCGATCTTTCCTTTGTCCGCTTACAACGGACCATTCGTATTCTTTTCGCAGCAGATCTTCGTTATATAAACATGGCATCATAAAAAATGACATTTTTTATAACCCCGGTAGACATAAAATACTAGCCGGGACTCTTTTTCGTATCCCCTTGAGGGGTATAAGTACCTTTGGACAAATTATTTTTTCGAAAAAATATTGGGAAAATAATTTGTAAGGTACTAAAGATGCTTTACTGTGATGTGTTAAAAATTAAAGCATAATGTGAATTTTGAAAGATGGCCGAGGTGTCCTTTTCGAATTCACTCCCTGACAAGGAGGGGACATGTTACCAGATCATATAGAAACCGCACTTACATTTGATGACTTATTGCTCGTACCTGCCGCTTCTGAAGTTTTACCCAATGAAGTAAACCTCGAAACCCGACTCACCGACACTATTTCTCTGAAGATTCCGCTGGCCAGCTCAGCCATGGATACCGTTACCGAGCATCGCACCGCTATTGCCATGGCCCGTGACGGAGGAATTGGCATAATTCATAAAAATATGACCATCGAGCAGCAGGCGATTGAAGTTGAACGGGTGAAAAAATCAGAATCCGGAATGATAATCGATCCGATTACTGTTACTCAGGACCAGTCAGTTGGCGAAGTTCAGGAAATCATGAGCACTTACAAAATATCCGGTTTGCCGGTTCTGCATGAGGGAAAACTGGTGGGGATTGTCACCAACAGGGATTTGCGCTTTGTTTCCGATGACGGTTTACGGGTCTCTGATGTGATGACCTCGAAAAACCTGGTGACGGCTAAGGTGGGCATTGATCTGGAGCATTCGAAAGCCCTGCTGCATGAATATCGGATCGAAAAACTGCTGGTGGTCGACGATCTGGGTGGCCTGAAGGGTCTGATTACCATTAAGGATCTGGAAAAAATTAAAAAATATCCCCATGCCGCCAAAGACAAATTTGGCCGTCTTTTAGTAGGTGCCGCTCTCGGGGTTGGAGAAGATATCGAGAGTCAGGCGGAAATGCTTTTAAAAGCAGGGGTTGACGTAGTGGTCGTCGATTCTGCCCATGGTCATTCAAAGGGGGTGCTGCGGGCGGTTGCCCGGGTGAAAGCGGCTTTTCCAAATCTATCGGTAATTGCCGGAAATGTTGCGACGGGAGAGGGAACGGAAGATCTGATAAAGGCCGGGGCCAATGGCGTCAAGGTCGGCATCGGACCGGGATCGATCTGCACCACCAGGGTTGTTGCCGGAGTCGGGGTGCCGCAGATGACCGCATTGCAAAAGTGTGTCAAGGTTGCCAATAAATACAACATCCCAATAATTGCCGACGGCGGGATTAAATATTCCGGCGATCTGGCCAAGGCTATCGGGGCGGGTGCCAGTACTGTCATGCTCGGCAGCCTTTTTGCCGGCACTGATGAAACTCCGGGGGACACCTTCCTCTATCAGGGGAGGACCTACAAGGGGTACCGGGGCATGGGATCGCTCGGGGCAATGAGCCAGAATCAGGGCTCTGCCGACCGATATTTTCAGTCGGAGGTCTCCGCCACCTCAAAATTGGTGCCCGAGGGAATAGAAGGCAAGGTTCCCTATCGTGGACCACTGGCGACGGTTATCTACCAGATGATTGGTGGGTTGCGATCAGGTATGGGGTATGTCGGTGCGGCGACTATTGCCGAATTACAGCAGAAAGCCCAGTTTGTCCGGATCTCGGCCGCAGGCCTTAGAGAATCCCATGTTCATGATGTAATTATCACCAAGGAAGCACCGAACTATCGTACCGCATAGATCATTTTGAAGCTGGTTTCCCATGCGTTGCTTGGGAACCCTTTGCAATATTGAGGAGAAGACGGGAGAACTCATGGATATTCATAGTGAAAAAATTATCATCCTTGATTTTGGATCGCAGACTACCCAGCTGATTGCCAGACGAATCAGGGAACAGAAAGTCTACAGTGAGATTCATCCTTTCTCCATCTCTCTTGATAAACTCAGAGAGCTTAAGCCCTCTGGTATTGTCCTGTCTGGAGGTCCCTGTTCCGTCTATGACGCCGAGGCTCCTCATTCCGATGCCGGGCTCTTTGATCTCGGCATTCCGGTTCTGGGAATCTGCTACGGGGCCCAGTTGATGCTGCAGCAGCTGGGCGGCAAAGTGGAAAAGGCTGAAAAACGAGAATTCGGCAAGGCGGAACTGACTATCAAAGATACAACAGGACTGTTTGCCGGCCTGGAAATAAATGGCATTGAGCATCAGGTATGGATGAGCCATGGCGACCGTGTCGAGGTCATTCCCGAGGGTTTCGCGGCGACTGCCATCAGCGATAATTCTCCGTTTGCCGCCCTGCGCCATAAAGAGCAGCCGTTTTTTGCCGTCCAGTTTCATCCAGAGGTGGCGCATACGCTTATCGGCACCGATGTGCTGCGTAATTTTATCTTTGGTATCTGCAACTGCAAACCTGAATGGACGATGCATTCCTTTATAGAGCAGAATGTGCAGGGTATCCGCGATAAAATCGGCCCGGACAACGTTATATGTGCCCTCTCCGGGGGGGTCGACAGCTCAGTAGTTGCGGCTATTATTCACCGGGCAGTCGGTGATCAACTGACCTGTATTTATGTCAATAACGGCTTGATGCGCACTGGAGAAACCGGGTCCATTCTCCGCTTTTTTAAAGAAAAAAGTAAACTGAAGGTCATTGATATAGATGCAACGGAGTATTTTCTGGGCGAGCTTGCTGGAGTAGAGGATCCGGAGATCAAACGTAAGCGAATCGGCCTTGGTTTTATTAAAATATTTGAGGAAGAGGCAAAAAAAATTGGTAAGGTGAAATATCTTGCCCAGGGGACACTGTACCCGGATGTCATTGAATCGGTTAGTTTTCGCGGCGAAGCGCCGATCAAGTCGCACCATAATGTGGGTGGCCTGCCGGAAATTATGCAGCTTGATCTTATCGAACCCTTGCGCGAACTGTTCAAAGACGAAGTCCGCGAACTCGGCCTGGAGCTGGGCCTGCCGGAGGAGGCGATTTATCGGCAGCCTTTCCCGGGGCCGGGGCTTGGCATTCGGATCATGGGGGAAGTGACCGTTGAGCGGTTGAGCATCCTGCGTCAAGCCGACGTAATTGTGCTTGAAGAGATGCGTAAAGCCGGCTGGTACCGCAAGGTCTGGCAATCTTTTGCCGTGCTTCTGCCGATCCAGACGGTTGGAGTGATGGGCGATGGCCGGACTTATGAGCATGTTATCGCCATTCGAGCAGTTGATTCACGGGACGCCATGACTGCCGATTGGACCAGGTTGCCCTATGAAATCCTCGCTGAAATCTCCAGCCGGATAATAAACGAGGTGCGCGGCGTCAATAGAGTTGTATATGATATCAGCTCAAAGCCTCCGGCCACCATTGAGTGGGAATAGAGTTTCTACGTGATGCTATGCTGAAAAGCGGAATCTATGTTGATGCGGAAAATATCCGGATGTGCGGCGGATACGGCATGCGCTATGACGTGTTGGCCGAGCTTGGCAGTGTCGGCAATTCTACGCTGCTACGGGCCAACTCCTATCTTGCCGAGGACCGTGAGCGGACCAAGGACGATCCGGAGTATCGACAAAAGCTCTATCGTTACCATAGTGTCATACGCCAGTGTGGTTTTAAGGTTATCAAGAAATATGTTAAACACTTTGTCGATGATGAGGGCATCCTTACCACCAAAGCGAATGCCGATATGGATCTGGCCATCGATGCCCTGCTCCAGGCGAGAAATCTCGATCGGATCATCCTGCTCACCGGGGATGGCGATTTTATTCGCCTGGTTCTGGCCTTGCAAAATATGGGCTGCCGGGTGGAAGTAATTGGTTTTAACCATGTCAGTAATGAATTAAAGGAAGCAGCGGACAACTTCCTGTCAGGCTTTCTGATCCCCGGACTTTTACCGATTAGCGGAGAGAACAGGCAGCGCGGTATTCCGATCAATTATAATGCGGACAGGGGGTTTGGCTTTATGCGCTATTATCGCATTACTCCGGAGGGTCTCCTTCCGCAGTCGGTGTTTTTCCATTGTTCGAAGGCACAGGATATCAACGACTCACTGTTTCTCGACTCCGCCAACATTTTTGAATTCACCATAGTCAAAAATCCGGATAACAGCGGCCGGACGGAGGCTTGGGATATTCAATCTATTGATGCATGATGGTGTCGTAAAAATATCACTCTCTTTTCATGACGACTCTCTTTGTCGCCGATATCGGCGGAACGAAAAGTGAAGTAGCGATTGTTCCCCTGAGCGGGCTGGTTGAGCGGCCGCTTTTGCAAAAGCGCTATGTCAATGCAGAATTTACCGGGTTTGAAGAGATTGTTGAAGATTTTTTCATTTCCGGCGAATTCGCCAACAAGCCGCGGTTTGCCTGCCTTGCCGTTGCAGGAATAGTTGACGGCGGCAGGGCGGCGATGACCAACCTGTCATGGTCTCTTGACAGCAAAGTACTCGAAAATAAATTTGGATTTGACCGGGTCTTGCTGATCAATGACCTGACAGCATTAGCCAGTAGTCTGCCCCTTCTCTTGCCGGAAGACCTCTGGCAAATCCAGGCGGGTCGCCCGCAAGGCGCCGTTTATGGCGTCGTTGCACCGGGAACCGGCCTCGGCGAAGGACTGCTGGTTGATGTCGGTGTTACGATGTACGCCTGCGGTTCGGAAGGTGGCCATACCGATTTTGCCCCGGTAGATACAGAGCAGCTCGCACTTTTGCGCTGGATGCGGAAAAAAACGCAGCCGGTCAGTTATGAAATGCTGATTGCCGGACCTGGCTTGGCCCATCTGTATGATTTTTGCCGGGAGTATCATAACCTCGCTGAATCTGCCTGGATAGTTGCGGCGATGGAGAGAGCGAAAGACCGGATTCCGGTTATAGTTGGCGGTGCTACGGGTCAGCCTTGGCCAGTGGCTGTAAAATGTCATCCTCCATGCCCTTTATGTCGTCGGGTTATTGAGCTTTTTTTAGCCATTCTTGGCAGCGAGTCCGGTAATCTGGCGCTCAAACTTTATGCCAGAAGAGGGATCTATCTTGGCGGAGGTATTTTGCCGCGGTTGGTGGGCCATGTTGATTTTGCTGGTTTTCTAAAAAACTTCCAGGCCAAGGGGCTGATGTCCGACTTAATGAAAAGCATTCCTGTCTCTTTGATATTGAGAAAAGATGCAGCTCTTATCGGAGCAGTCGGTTTTGCCGGGCAAGAGCTGAAGGTGAGGATTGCCAATGGTGGTGGATAATGGTATTCCCCGTGATGTGCTTGCCGCATTTTGCCGGGATCAATCCAACTGCGCCGTAACGGCTCTTGGTTCCGGTAATATTAACGATACCTATCTGATTCAATCCGTTTGCCAATCTTTTGTCCTGCAAAGGATCAATGGCGACGTTTTTCCGGAACCTCTTCGGGTTATTAACAATTTTCAAAAAGTCAGCAACCACCTGATTCATAAACAAAACAGGGCTAAACGACAGGTGCAGGTGGCCGAACCCGTATTGACTAGAGATAACTGCCTATTTTACCGTGATGATACCCGTTCGTTCTGGCGGGCCCAGACCTATATTCCGCATAAAAATTTTCCAATCTTGACCAATCCCGAACAGGCGCACCATGTCGGGCGGATACTGGCCGTTTTTCATCGACTTATTGGTGATCTTAGTCTTCAGGGGTTTCATGACCCACTGCCGGGGTTTCATCATCTGCCCACTTATCTTGATGAGTATGACCGGGAGATACAAAAAAGAGAAAATGGCGCAACTCCGAGCAAAGAGTTTCGCTCATGTCTGACGGCTGTTGAGCGTTACCGACTGCAGGCAGCAACCCTGGAAAATGCCAAAGATGCCGGTATTCTCACTCTCCAGCCAATCCATGGCGATCCTAAAGTGGATAATTTTATCTTTAACGATCAGGGAGAAGGTGTTGGTCTACTCGATCTTGATACCGTGGCGATGGGCTTGGTGCATTACGATCTGGGAGATTGCCTGCGTTCCTGCTGCAACCAGTCGGGAGAAAAAGGACAAGAGGATGTTCCCGTCACTTTTGACATGAACTTCTGCCGGGCATTGCTTGACGGGTATTTTTCCGGTTCCGCACCGCTTTTAACCAAAGAGCAGCGCGGTTATGTCTTCGATGGAGTACTACTTATCTGTTTTGAGCTGGGGGTACGTTTTTTTACCGATCATCTTCGCGGCAACTCCTATTTTAAGGTACAGCGAGATGGAGACAACCTCATTCGAGCCCTTAACCAGTTCCGGTTGGCCGATGCTATTGCTGCGCGAGAACAGGAAATCAGGGCACTGCTGCTAACCTTCGGCTGCACTTAGGTCATCTGCGTCACTCCCCCCTAAGCTTTCGATCGAATAAAGATACTGGCCGATGGTATCGGCCAGGTGCGGCTGGAGATTGACAAATTCGATGCCGATCCGGGTCTCAGCAGGGTCTATCTGCATATTTCTGACTCTGCCGTTGAGCTGCTGCTCTTCTTTTATTCCCGGCAGAAGGCAACGGAGCAGAACCGAAGTGTTCATATCGATCTGTGGCAGAGGCACATCGTTCTTATGTTTGATCAGATAGAGCCCCCCGGTTGTGCTCAAGTCGACCAGGGTCCCGTAGATCTCCGGTTGTTGATTGACATGGAAGGTGCTGGGGATAAAAATTGAGCTCCTTTTGGCTTTGCGCAGTTCATGATAGTGGATAACTCCGGGATATTCAAAAAAGAGCAACTGAGAGGGTGAATCGACTGCCTTGAGCAGTTGCGATTTGAACATCCATACCCGTCCCTTGTGGACATATTTCATGACAACCCTCTGTTCTCCACCAACCAGATCCTCCATATCGGATGAAGGTTGAGGATTGGTGACGATCAGATAGTTCTCCTGCAGCATGCCGACCATCACACTTTCAAACAGGGAATCCAGGTGCGGGAATTCGAGTTCGAGGCGAGACCCGATTTCCAGGGGAATGCGCCTGCCAAGGGTTGACAGATGCTGCAACGGCAATTGCAGCTTGTTTGCTGGAGATGTTTTGCCCTGCAACTTGTCTCTTTCGCCGCCGAGACGAAAGGCCTCCATGATGATGGAAATCAGGGGCTTGTTGATCTGTCGCTTCCGCTGACCGTTAAAGTAACGGATCCTGACGACGGTTTCATGCCATGACAGAATAAGGTGTGCTGCCGCTTCACCGGCGAAGTTCTTGGATTCTGCGCCGATCAGGATGCCATCTTTTACATAGAGGAGTCCGGTGTCATGTTGCCGATTTACCTGGAGGGTGCAGGTCTTTTCCTCAGTCTCGAGCATTTGCAGCAGACTATGGATGGGGATGCCTTTTACTGTGCCGCTGGTAGCTGAATCAAGTAACTCTCCGGCATGCATCAACAGATTTGAGGGATCCACCGGTTTTTCGAGGCAGTGACTGGCCCCGCGCCGCATGGCCTCTTCCGGGAGAAAGATATCACCTTCGGATAAGGCGATGCAGGGAACATAGGGAAAGGTGTGGGTGAGCAGGGAAAAATCTTCCAGCGAGCTGTTTTTCGGCAGGGAGAGATCACACACTACGAGGTCCACCTGCTGTTGCGACATGATAGTTATGGCGGCTCGTTCTTCCCTGGCGGTGAGGATATTGATTTCTTTCTGCCAATGTTCAAAAAGACCTACCAGGGCTTTCAGCTCGACAGCTTCATTTTCTATGATGACGACGGTTTTCATGGTAACGCGGGTTCTGGGTTGAAGTCATAGGTGGGCGTGATTTTTCGACCGCCTCTTGTAGTATGCAGAAAAACGAATATAAAAGCAAAGATCTTGATAACTATTGAGGGCGTCGGAATGATTGAAATTTTGCGCTTACCCCTCTTGAACGAGAGTTTACTTCTCTATAGAAAAATGTAAAAACCTTATAAGACCGGAGATACTTGCAAATTACTGCTATGAATGCTATGACCACGACCATAGAGCACAACCAGGAAAAATTTTACAAACTATAGAGCTCATGCATACTACCTCCCCATTCACCCTCCACGCCAATTCTTCAGAATGTGCTGCGCGAAGAGGTGAAGTGCGTACCAGGCAGGGTGTTTTCCAAACCCCGGTATTTATGCCGGTTGGAACCCAGGGCACCGTCAAGGCGGTGACGCCCGAGAACCTGCTGGAAATGAAGGCGCAAATCATCCTCGGCAATACCTACCATCTTTTCATCCGGCCAGGTCATGAACTGATAGAGAGTTTCGGCGGGCTGCATAACTTTATGAACTGGAAAGGCTCTATTTTGACCGACAGCGGTGGTTTCCAGATATTCAGCTTACAGGAACTGGCTACCATCACCGAAGAGGGCGCGGCGTTTCGGTCTCATCTCGATGGCTCAAAGTTGTTTTTGAGCCCGGAGGATGCGATCCATGTGCAGCAGTCGCTTGGCTCGGATATCATGATGTGCCTTGATACCTGTATCCCTTACCCGGCGACAAGAGATGAAGCCATCAAGGCTACCGATCTGACCACTCGCTGGGCCAGGCGATGTCGCACGGCCCACAGCAAAAGAGAGCGGCTTCTTTTTGGCATTGTGCAGGGAGGGATGTATCCGGAATTGCGCCAGGAGCACGCCGCCGCCCTGATCGATATCGGTTTTGACGGCTACGCCATCGGTGGACTGAGTGTCGGCGAAGAAAAAAAGCTGATGCACGAGATGACGGAAGCTACGGTTCCCAGCCTGCCGAAAGAGTTCCCGGTGTATCTGATGGGGGTCGGCACCCCGGCAGATCTGGTCGAAGGCGTCTGGCGGGGGATTGATATGTTTGACTGCGTTATGCCGACCAGAAACGCGCGCAATGGCTCACTCTTTACTGCAAAAGGGAAAATTTCCATCAAGAATTCCCGGTTTCGCGATGACCATCAACCACTTGACGAGGCGTGCAGCTGTTATACCTGTAGAAATTACAGCAGGGCTTACCTGCGGCATCTTTTCCAAGCCCGGGAGATCCTCAGCTACCATCTGAATACCATTCATAATCTGCATTACTATCTGCATTTGATGGCCGATATTCGTCAGGCGATTGAGACAGATAGTTTTGCCCGGTTCCGGAAAGATTTTTATAGCAAGCTCGAGCCTGAATGATTACCATGCAGTCAGTTTTGCGATTATTTATATAAGATGAATTATTTAAAAGCCAATTTTCAGGATTACTTTTTGGAGGAGTTATTATGACAGGAATTGCTTTTGCGGCTGCCCCAGCTGCTGGTGGTGGTTTTGGTGCCGGTGGATTTGCCTCATTTATCCCACTTATCCTTATCTTTGTTGTTTTCTACTTTTTGCTGATAAGACCGCAGCAGAAGCAGGCTAAACTGCATCAGGCCTTCCTGAACGATTTGAAAAAAGGCCAGAAAATTGTTACCAAAGGTGGCCTGCACGGTGTTATCACTGCGGTGGCGGATACGGTTATTACCCTGGAAATCGCCAAAGATATTACCGTGAAGGTTTCCCGGGATGCGATAAGTGGTTCTTTGAATAAGGATGGCGGCACTGCTCCGGCCAAAGACTTGAAAAGCTCCGGCGGCTGAGGTATTAAAGGTTGCTGATATCCTCACAGGTTGTGGAGAAAGATTAAAAAGCCGGATTGCCCACTGGGTGATCCGGCTTCTTCTATTTAGTGGGTCGACGAGAAAGTGGTATGGCTGGGAAGAAATATTATGCAGTGGCCGTAGGTCGGAGCTCTGGAATATACACTGACTGGGCCACTGCGGAAAAACAGGTCAAAGGCTTTGCCGCGGCAAAATTTAAGAGCTTTCCTACCCGGACTGAAGCAGAAGCATGGCTGGAAAACCCTGTCTATCAGAAAAAAGAGCGGCAAAAAAAATCTCGCCAAGAAGCAGGATCTGCCCCGGCACCGTTCTCCAGTGATCCTGAGGTAATTGTTGTTTATACTGATGGGGGAAGCATTAACAATCCCGGTCCTGGTGGTTATGGGATGGTCATTGAAACTGACGGTGAGCGGCGGGAATTCTCCGGTGGTTTTCGTCATACTACCAACAATCGGATGGAAATGATGTCGGCCATTGTTGCTTTGCGGAAGCTGCAGAACTGCGGAAAAAAAATCATCCTCTATTCTGATTCAAGCTACCTGGTAAATGGCATCAAAAAAGGGTGGGCAAAGAAATGGCGGAGCAGGGGGTGGCGGAAAAGTGATGGACAGCCGGTGCTGAATGTCGATCTTTGGCAGGAACTTCTTGCCTTGCAGGACGATGTCGAAGTCAGTTTCAACTGGGTGAAAGGCCATGCCGGCAACGAGCTGAATGAGCGCTGTGACCGACTTGCCGTAGCCGCCGCCCGGCAGAGCGATATGATGGCGGACGAGTTCTACGAGAAAACGTTGAGCGGAGTAGAGTACCGTGACCAAAGAACTTTTTAAAGGTTCGATCCTGTTCGGGCCGGTGCCGGCAGTCCTGGTGACAACGATTGATCTGGCAGGAAAGGTCAATGTTTTCACCGTCGGTTGGACCGGGGTCGCCTGCTCCCATCCACCGCTGGTGACCATTGCCGTGCGTAAACAACGATTATCTTATGAGAATATTAGTGCCACCGGGGAATTCGTAATTAATCTTACCACCAGGGAGATGGTCAAAATGGCCGATTTTTGCGGCTGTCGTTCAGGGCGCACAGTCGATAAAATTAAACATTTCGGTATGGAGCTGGAGCCTGGTATCAATATCGGGGTGCCATCGCTCAAAAAAAGCCCCGTCGCTCTGGAATGTAAAGTATGCTCGGTAACCGAACTGGGGAGCCATGATCTCTTTGTTGCTGAGATTGTCGGCAATAAGGTGGAAAGATCACTTATTGATCAAAACGGTACGATTCAGTTGGGGAAAGCCGGCCTGCTGGCCTATTGTCATGGCGAATATTTCTCCCTTTCCCGGCAGCCTCTGGGCACTTTCGGCTATTCCGTCGCCAGGAAGTCTGTTCGTCAGGCGAGGCACCAAAAGAAGTATGCGCCGAGAAAGGTAAAGAAATCGTAAACATTTATTAACTTCTGATATGAGTCCTCTTCTTCTCGACATACTGAAAAAATGCCGGAAAGGCGACAAAAAATACCACACAGATAATATATTCAATCCCCTTGATGTGGGTATAGAAATCGACCATGGTATGTATCGGTTGAATTATACCGCTGGCAGTAAGATAGTGACGCATGAGCTCCGTCGCCTGCCAGTTGACCCGATGCAGCCCGCCAAGCAAGGCTGCGAGAGCCCAGATCCCGAATAAACCTCCAGTTCCTGCCATCAATATTTTGACGGATTTCATTGCTTTGATTGCCATGACTTTCTCCCGCTAAAATTTTTCTTGCGCTATTTCCCAGCTTTTTCAGACGCCGGTGATTGCAGTAATATAACTTCGAAGCATGGCGAGCGGCCCATTACTTATCATGCCGCTGACGATGCAGGAAATTCCCCAGATACCGATCAGCGCACAGATGGCGATACCTGCTTTCAGGGTAAAACTCATGACTTCGTCTGCAAGATCTACCTGAATTTTCTCTTTGGTGATAATCGGGATATTCATGGTGTCCTCCATTAGTAAGTGTTGAGGTGTTTCTAATTACCTTCACTTTCTCTTGGAGTTGCATCAGACGTGCCAGAAGCCTGTTATCAAAAAAGATATTATATGCATACGATAACTGCTTGTAATAAAATGTTTTATTTTTCTTTTGCGAAGTCGTACACCTGTTTTCTCGGCTATCAGGTAAAGTATTTAACTAAAAACTGTTGTCTAGTCGGAGAAGGCTGTGCAACAGAGCTACATACCTGTTGCACAGCGAGCAGGATAGGTGTCACTCAGCTATTTATCAAAAGAGGATTCCTGCCAGTCAAAAACAATCGGCAACCTATAGACGATAAAGCGGTAGATTATGAAATAGAGGGCATAAAGTGTGATCGTCAGCCAGATTTCCTTCCAATAGGGGACATCCTGATAGAGCTGGTAATTGAAACAGAAAATGGCCGTATTCAGACGATTCCAGACGACTCCGATGACCGCGATAAAAGCGGCAACCCGTACAGTCTGTACCGACTCATTGCGGACTCCGCGGGCAAATAATATCATCGGCAGCACAACGCCGATACCTATCTCGATAAGATAATAAAGGCCCCAGCCGGTGAGCAGGAGTTCCCATTCGTTGTCATGGGCAACGGCCACCAGTTTAATAACCAGATAGGTAATCATTGCATAGGAGGCACCTTTGGCCATTCCCAGAGTCATTCGGTCTAGATTCTCCCTGAAGGCCTTGCCGCAACGCCAGTGCATGAAGCGATTGATCAAGGTTGAGCTGACAATAACCATGGACAGCCCGCCAAAGACGGCCGAACAGAGGAAATGAATCCATAGAAACTCGGTGGACAGCCAGAGAGGGTGGAGCTTGGTGGGAGCATAATTAAAGAGCGCACCAAGGGCGCCCTGGTGCAGGGTCGACAGAATAATTCCTGCTATCGTCAATCCTAGGCCGATCCGCTTTATATACTGTCTCCAGGCTGGTCGGCCAAGCCATTCGAACAGGGCGGGAAGCAACTCGGCGATCTGCACTGACAGGTAGGTGGCGACATGCCAGGCGACGAGAAAGAGCACCGCTGCAGGGCCAAGAGAGACAAACATCGGGTAGGCCAGCCGCCAAGGCATACCCAGATCCACCTCCAGATAAACAACAGCAAAAAAATACCCAAGTAGGCCGTTCAACAAGGCTAGACGTTCGATCGGGTGGAAATCTTCCCGGCCAAACAGAGTCACCGTAGTGCCCAGAAGAAAACCTGAAGCCGACAGCGGTACCATGCCAAAGAGGCCAAAGCCAAGAAAAAGGCCCCAGGGATAATCGTTGGATGCATGGGTCACCGAGCCAAGGCCGTATATATAGCGCTGAAGAAGCAGTGGCAGTCCTACTGCGAAAATAACCAGGAGCAGCCAGTTCAGCGGATTGCGCAGTAATTGTTGCACATATTGATTGGTCGTCAGGCCAAGTAACAGTCTTTTGCGCAGGGGCCACAGGGTTCCGTCGGGCTGGCTGGACCCATTGAGTGGTAAAGAGATTTCTTCAGAGATTAAGGCTTTCATTGTATCTCCTCCTGCCCATTATCGTCTTCGGTACCTCTGGCCTGGTCTTTTTTCGTCGCCAGAAGATGAAAACCGGCGAACAGCGCCGGCCATATAGTCAGGACCATCGGTACAATTCCCAGAAAACTTTTGACCGAATCGAGAATCGGCGCATGGGGCACTGCCATATTGAAACCGGCTTGTTCAAAAGGCACGTTGGACAGATAGAGCCACGAGGTGCCGCCTGCCTCGTATTCCCCGTAGATATGGTCCACGTACTTGCCGTGGTTTTCCTCTATTCTGCGTCTGCCGATTCTGATCAGTTCCTCACGTTTGCCAAACAGTAGCGCCTCCTGTGGACACGCCTCAACACAGGCTGGTGGCTTGCCGTATTTCACCCTGGTGTCGTAACAGAAAACGCACTTCATGATCTGCGGGCTGAAGGCACTCGAATATTTGAAAGTGGGGATATAAAAAGGACAAGCAATCATACAGGTTCGGCAGCCCACACAAACATCCGGATTGTAAATGACCGCGCCCTCGGGGGTTTTTGTGTAGGCATTGACAAAGCAGGAAGAAAGGCAGGCTGGTTCCTGGCAATGATTGCATTGTATTTTCCGGTAAAGAGGATGGTCGAGGCCCGGTGGGTCATACCGGTTGACCACGGTATAACGTGTTTCGTCTGTTCGCCGCTGTCTGCCGTGTTCTTGTGCCTCAAACACCGCCATGTCGGTATATGGTTGTTCAGGTTCGGGCAGATTTTGCTCTGCCCTGCAGGCAGCCTCACAGCTTCTACATCCGACGCAACGAGTGAGATCGACCAGCACTCCCATACTTTCCTGGTATTTTTTTATATCATGGGCTTTCCCGGCCCTGGGCTGCATCAACAGAGTAGCGATAGTTCCCATAAAGCCATTTTTCAGGATGGATCTTCGGCTTATTTTTTTCAGCATTGCGGACTCCTCGATATTTCTTTCTGGTTTCAGCCATCAACTTTGTCATGTACTGCGAAGCGTTTCCGCCCCTCCGGGCTAAAGGCATGGCACTCCTGACATCCGGTAGGACCGTCCTCTGTCTGGTGACAGCTGAGGCACTGCAGGTGCAAGGCTCCTTTTATTGACGGCTTGTCAATATGATAGACAATATTTTCCGGATGCGTGGCAAGGGTGGTGGGAGTTATCTCTTTTCGCTGGTGACAGCTGGAGCAGGATACGTTATCGGCTGCCCCGGAATTGGCATGACACTTGGCGCACCTTTCGTTCTCCGGTCCGTCACCTGTGGTGTGGTGATGGCATGTATTGCAGGCGTAGGCCTCGGTATGCATTTGATGATCGAATTCCACCGCTGCATAGAGTTCTTGGAGGTAATTAATGGTCACAGTTGTTGGTGGTGCCTTATCGCTCGCCATTGCCATGGTCGCGGCTGAAAAACCGCCCAGTATGATTAGCAGGATCCAGCCATGGCGCATGGTACTGTGGTTTAATTTTTTCATGCCGGGATTTCCTCTAGGTTATGGGGAGTTGCCCCTGGTTGGTCAATATGGTCCTGCTGATCACTCCGGCTCTTGTCACTCTTTTGCGAGTTCACATAACATTGCATAACGATCTCCATCTCTTCTGCATCTATGGTTTCGTTGATCAGCAGTACTTCGGCTAATTCGTGGATAAGCCGGTTATTGCTGCGCAGCAATTTTTCCGTCTCGGCGTAGCAGTCATTGATAATCCTGCGCACTTCAAGATCGATTTCGCGGGCGGTGGCCTCGCTGAAATTACCCCTTGTTTCGCTACTGCCAATAAATTGTTGCTGTTTTCGACGATATACCGTCGAGCCAATGGCACTACTCATGCCCCATTCGCAGACCAGGCGGTTGGCGATATCGGTTGCCGCGGCAATGTCGTTCGCCGCTCCGGTGGAGAGATGATTGAAAACGATTGTTTCAGCGATTCGTCCCCCGAGCAGGACTTTGATCCGGTTGAGCAGATAGGTCAGCGAGTAAGTGTAGCGCTGTTCGATGGGAATCTGTTGAGTGAGGCCAAGGGCTATGCCCCGCGGTATTATGGTGATTTTATGCAACCCATCAGTTTCCGGCAGCAGGCGGGCGACGATAGCATGACCGGCTTCATGATAGGCAATTATCCGGCGCTCTTTTTCGTTGATCGCCGCATTTTTTTGTTCGAGTCCCATCATGATTTTATCCTTTGCCTGTTCAAAATCATCCATCTCCACCGCCTCTTTTTTCTGTCTGGCGGCAATCAGGGCCGCTTCATTGACCAGGTTGGCGATATCGGCACCACTGAAACCCGGGATACCCTGGGCAATAACCGTCAGGTTTAAGGCCGGCGAAATGGTGACCGGACGGGTGTGCACTTCAAGAATTTTTACTCGGCCATGCAGGTTTGGCAGGGAGACGGTTAGTTGTCGATCAAATCGCCCAGGCCTCAAGAGCGCTGGATCGAGGACATCAGGCCGGTTGGTCGCCCCAATGACGATCACCGTTTCGCTGCTGGAAAAACCATCCATCTCAACCAGCAGGGCGTTCAGGGTCTGTTCCCGCTCTTCATGAGACCCGCTGCCGCTGCTTCTCCTGCTGCCTATTGCATCTATTTCATCGATAAAGACGATGCAGGGGGCATTTTTTTTGGCGAGTTTGAACAGTTCCCGGACCCTCGAGGCACCCACGCCGGCAAACATTTCAACAAAATCGGAGCCGCCGATAAAATAGAAGGGCACTAATGCTTCTCCTGCGATGGCTCGGGCCAGCAAGGTCTTACCGGTGCCGGGTGGCCCCTGTAGCAGGACGCCTCTCGGGATTCGTCCGCCAAGCAGATTGTATTTTTCGTGGTTTTTCAGAAAATCAACAATTTCCTTGAGCTCTTCCTGAACCTCGTCGATGCCGGCAACATCGGCAAAAGTTTTCATATCAGCTGGTTCTGCTCGGAACTGGAAGCGCTTGTGCTGCCAGATTTTATTTCCGGTAAACGCTTGGCCGGCAAGAAGTCGCCATGCGCTGGCCAGAAAAACGATCAGGAAAATCAGCGGCCTGAGTTGGTCGAACAGGTCCGGTGGCTGCTCGGCGCTGACTGTTACCCCTGCCGCCAGTAAGCTTGGCATGAGATTCGGAAGATCCGGTGAAAATGTTCTGAATTCTCGGCCGATCCGGTCTTCGCCCCTGATTTCACTCCCTTTGATATTTACGGTAATGATCTGGTTGCCGGTAAGATCGGTTAAAAAGTCAGTGTAGCTCCGATCCGGAGGTGTTGTTTCCGCCAACCAGACGTTGTATCCGAGGACCCCCAAAACGCTCAGAAAAATGAGCAGCAAACCGGCCTGAACTCTGTTCTTCATACCATCCTCAATCCGGTTGTTGCTTGACCGGCCTTCGTTGTGTCGACGGCAGAGGTGATTAAACCGGTCAGCAGATGATCGAGAACGGCCAGGCGATCAGGCCAGGAAGCGGTGTTATGACGAAAACAGAACTCATCGAGATAGCTTTGCAGATAGCAGGTATCAATTGCTCCGTGATAAAGTTTTTCCAGCCAGTGCGCAGTTTCCTGGAGAAGAAGAACAGCTTGGGTCAGCTGTTGTGGTGTCGGTTCGATCAGGGTGTAGGAGGAGGCATTGAAGTTATTTGAATATGTCCAGCGACTGTTGCGGATAAAGAGAATAGCATTCCCAGCAACAAGGGTCGAGATCGGAGTTGTACGTTCCTCGAGTGAATTCTCGTTGAGGGCGAGGAGCCGGACTCTTGTCGCCTGGTGATTATCGTTGTCCAGTTCCATGGCCATGCCGACATTGATTGATTTCTTGTCCATTATGGCTGGGATGCGTAACGGCAGGACTTCGAAAAGAACGGTTCCGGCGCATGGAGCTGACTCTGCCTGGGATGCGCCACGACGAATCTTCTGCAGCCAGCTCCAGGCTGTCTGGTAACAGGAAAGCTCCATCAAGCGCTGTAGCTCGCGGGCACTTATTCCTTGTTCATGGAAACAAAATTGTGCGGCCACCCGCATCCACGCTACCAGATTTTTTTTGCTGCCATGCATCAGGGTATGCGCGGTAATGGAGGTCTGCTTCCGACAATATCGACAAACTACCGTATATGCAGGGGCCACATCGCTTTGCATTCTCTTGCAGAACGGGCATTTGAAACCCCATGGCCAGCGTTTTTGAAAAAGATAGGTGACACAGGCGTGTTCCGTGGCAAACAGGGTGTTTGGCGTATGGGTTTGAAAAGATGCCATTTTTATGTTCCCCTTCAGGTGTGATTTTTGCCGTTACGCCTATCTTGGTCAATATCTCACTAGCATATGCAGTGCCAATTCAGATATCAGTCCGGCCCAATCACCGTCTTGGCTTGAAATTACAGGAGAAAAAAGAGCGAAAAAGAGAATTGTTGGTCAAATGGCGGGGTGGGATGCTTAAAACGATTCCTGGCTATGCGACACAATCATGGATTTTGCCACAGATATGTGGCAACACTTATGTGGTAATCATATGGCGATCAAATTTTTTGAGATCTCTGCTTATCTATCAGTCAAGGTGTTTGACAATAAATTGAATTGTATAGCAACGTGTCATGGTTATAGTATGAATCCATTATGAATATCTTCGTGTTTTTTGGTGAGCCTGATGGTGGAGAAAAGACTTTAAAGGAGAAATTACTGTGCAATGGTTAGTTGTGCTCGACCCCATTGAAGGGTTGTTCTCGAAAACGGATACATCACTGGCAATTATCAAGCAGGCGCGGGCGTCCGGCATCAGTGTTGATACTGCAACAATTGACAATCTCTTTTTTGAGACCCATGCCGCGGTACTGGCAACCGACGCATCCGGCAGGAAAAAAACACAAGCCCTTGGGGAATATGCTCTGATTCTGATGCGCAAAGAGCCGCCGTATGACCTGGCATTTCATTATGCGACCCAGTTGCTGTCTCTTGCCGGCACGCTGGTGATAAACAGTCCGTCATCGCTGCGCGATTTCAATGAAAAGCTGATCGCCCTGCCGTTTATAGAATATATGCCGCCGACCCTGGTCAGCTCAGACCCACAACTGATCACTGATTTTATCGCCAGGCACGGCTCCTGCGTAATTAAATCCCTTGACAGCTTTCAGGGTAAATCCGTGCAGAAAATAGAGCCGGGCGAACAGGCTGTTGTCGCCTCCTTTACCGCGGGAGGAAAGCAGCCGGTCATGGTGCAGACTTTTCTCGAAAATGTCCGTCATGGCGATAAACGGGTGATGCTGCTCGGAGACACCCTTCTTGGTGCCGTTATCCGGAGGCCCAAAAAAGGATACCATGCTAATTTTGCCAACAGCGATGCGCTGAAAACTTTGCTCACCGCCAAAGAGCGGAAGATCATTGCCGATGTCGGACCCTGGCTGCTGAAACATGGTATTCATTTTACCGGCCTTGACCTGATTGACGAACAGCTGACGGAAATTAATATCACCTGTCCAACAGGTATAGTGCAGATATCTGCGCTTGAAGGGCGAATGCTGGCCGAAGAGATTGTCGATTATTTTATCAAACTCATTAAGTAATAGTTTATGCACGCCTTATCCATCGCCAACTTACACAAAAAATATAAGGGCGGCTTTGAAGCGCTGAGTGGTGTTTCTCTCGATGTGCAGGAAGGGCAATTTTTTGGCCTTCTTGGGCCAAACGGGGCCGGAAAGACGACAACGATTGGTATTATCACTTCTCTTGTCACCAAAACATCCGGAACGGTGAATGTTTTCGGCATTGATATCGATGACGATTTTCCTGCGGCGAAGCGGTTGATCGGTGTTGTGCCGCAGGAATTCAACTTCTCGATATTTGAAAAAGTGCAGGATATTGTCACCCAGCAGGCCGGGTATTATGGCATTGCCCGCAAAGAAGCACTGGTCAGATCGGAAAAATACCTTAAAAAATTGGGACTGTGGGAAAAACGGAATACCTCCGCACGTGAGCTCTCCGGGGGAATGAAGCGCCGGTTGATGATTGCCCGCGGTCTTGTTCATGAACCAAAGCTGCTGATCCTCGATGAACCTACAGCAGGAGTGGATGTTGAAATGCGCCGGGGCATGTGGGATTTTCTCGAGGAGATCAATCGTGAGGGCCGGACTATCATTCTCACCACGCATTATCTTGAGGAAGCTGAACAGCTCTGCAATCAGATCGCTATTATCGCCAAAGGGAAAATAATCGAAAACACCAGCAAGCGTGAGTTGCTGCGCAAGCTCGATAAGGAAACATTCATCTTCGACACGAAAGATCCCGTCTCAGAAATTCTGCCGCTGGCAAACGTAGAATTCTCTCTTATGGATGAAACAACCATAAAGGTGACCAAGAACAGGACGCAGTCAATGAATTATATTTTCGATCATCTCGATGGCCAGAACATCGTCGTCGACAGCATGCGCAATAAGTCAAACCGGCTGGAAGAGCTCTTCCTGGAGATGGTGGAATGATGGGCAGAAACTGGATCTCTTTTACCAGCATTGCCAGAAAGGAAATGATCCGGATCTTCCGGATCTGGATACAGACCTTGGTGCCGCCGGTGATTACCATCACCCTTTATTTTATAATCTTCGGCGGTTTTATCGGTTCACAGCTCGGCGCTATCGGTGGCTATGATTACATGGCCTTTATCGCACCCGGACTGATTATGATGTCTATTATCACCAATTCATATTCCAATACTGTTTCCAGTTTTTTCAGCACCAAGTTCCAGCGTAATATTGAAGAATTGCTGGTCAGCCCAACGCCGGACTGGGTGACGGTTCTGGGCTATGTGTCGGGAGGGATGACGCGTGGACTGTGTGTTGGTATGCTGGTATCATTGGTCAGCCTTATTTTCGTCAGGCTGCCTCTATTTAATGTGCCGTTTATTATCCTTTTTGCCTTGTTGACCAGTTTTGTCTTTTCGTTGGCCGGTATGATCAATGGCATCTTTGCCAATAAATTCGATGATATTTCGATTATCCCAACATTTGTTATAACCCCGTTGACCTATCTCGGCGGGGTTTTTTACTCAATTTCCCTGCTGCCTGAATTCTGGCGGAACCTGTCGAGAGCCAACCCTGTGGTCTATATGATAAGCGGATTTCGCTATGGTTTTTTAGGCGTGGCCGACAGTAATGTCTGGCTGGGGCTGGTGATGTTGTTGCTGTTCTCTGTGCTGCTTTTTGGGTTTACTCTGTTCTTGTTGAAAAAAGGAATCGGTGTACGAGCGTGACTATTCTGTTCTATTAAGAAAATGTACAAAAAGGTGAATAAATGATCCAACTCTACTTGAGTGCCAGTTGTCCGTTTTGCCAGAAAGTACTGCGGGCATCGCGAGAAATGGGCCTGGAAGAAGGCAAGGATTTTACCACGGTCAATGCAGCATCAGGGACTCCCGGAGCGGACGTGGTGAAAAAAGTCGGCGGCGACTATATGGTTCCTTTTCTAATAGATGGTGATCACTTCATGTATGAAAGTGATGATATTATTGTCTATCTGAAAAAAAATGGTGGCCGGTCGTAATCGAGAGCAGTTCAACTCTTTTTTGAATAACTTGTTTCGGAAAGAGAAGTGTCGTTATGAAATCAATTATTTTAGGGTGCATTGTATTTTGCGTGGTTCTTTCTTCTTGTTCGAGTCATTTCTACAAGATAAACGGGAAAGAAGTAATTTTGTATCTCGAAAAACCGCAGGCTAAAGATGTGTTGTTGTTCTGTTCGCTTGATGGATATCAAGGCAACAAACTCAAACAGCAGAACGGATTATGGGAAATGACCCTGCCAGCCGAATATTCTTTCAGCTATTTTTACCGGGTTGATGGTAAAAATTTTCTCCCATCCTGTCTCATGAAGGAAAAAGACGATTTTGGCCTGGAAAACTGCATTTTTGAGCCAAAGTTGTAACCTCTCTATGTATTAAACGTTATATAGATAAAGTAAATTCACCATAGGGAGGTGCGTATGAAAACTATTCACTTAATGTTTATTGCCTTTTTTGCCATGTCATCATGGACTCTTGCCGCTCAACCTCAGGCCATGTCGTTGCAGGAACAGAATAATATCAATCAACTGACCCTGGAAATGAGCGCGCAGGGCATACCTGAGGCGCCGGCACAGAAAATGTTCAGCCTGATGCAGCAGAATGGGTATCAGGAGCTAAATATGGTACGGGCCCAGCAGACAGTGGTCAATACCGCCCGTGAAGGTTTGCCGACTGAACCGGTTATGAATAAGGCTATGGAGGGAATGGCCAAACATGTTACGGAAGAGCAGGTGATTGCTGCCATGGAGACGGTGCGAAATCGGTATAGTCACGCCTATAGGCTTGCCGGGGCGCTGTCGGATGACCGAAAGACCAAGGGGATTTTGGCGGAAGCAATTGCAGGCAGCCTGGCAGCAGGAATGGCTGATCAGGAAATGGACACGATAATGGCCCAATTAAGGACCCAGACTCGCCAGCAGACCAGAAACCAAGCCGAGAATCTATCACTCCAGACTATGCTGACAGTCCGGTCAATGATGCGGTTGGGTGCAAATCCTGCAGATACGTCAGATACTGTTTGCCAGGCTTTGGAGCATCGATACACTGCACAAAATATGGAACAACTACGAAATCGATTTTCCGATGAAGCTCAGAACACTCCAGCCGGGCAGCTAGCTCACCAGTATGCTGGTACCACAGGAAAAAAAGGCAGTGATTCAGGCGGCAGCGGCTCAGGCAGCAGTGGCTCAGGCAGCGGTGGCTCGGGCAACAGCGGCTCAGGCGGCGGTAATTTAGGCGGCAGCGGCTCAGGCGGCAGCGGCTCAGGCAGCAGCGGCTCAGGCAACAGCGGCTCAGGCAACAGCGGCTCAGACGGCAGCGGCTCAGGCAACAGCGGCTCAGGCAACAGCGGCTCAGGCAACAGCGGCTCAGACGGCAGCGGCTCAGACGGCAGCGGCTCAGGCAGCAGCGGCTCAGGCGGCAGCGGCTCAGGCGGAAGTGGCTCAGACGGCAGCGGCTCAAGCGGCAGTGGTTCAGGCGGCAGCGGCTCGGGCGGCAGTGGTTCAGGCGGCAATGGCGGCAAACACTAACAGTAGATTTATCTGGTACATGTAGCCATCACCGCCATGCCTTGGCGATTTTGGCTTGTTCTACGCAGCTCTGGTTTCGTGGGTTTCTTCTGTCAGTTTATCAGTGATCAGAGGTTAGGCTGGAACTGGTGACTCTCGGGCAGTGAATGCTTTTTGCCAATCTCATATGGAAAAACACGACGTTTTTTATAAAAGAAGCAAAGACGGTCTTTTTGCTTATCTTCTCAGAATGACGGGTGATTATCATTTATCTTGCGATCTGGTACAGGAGAGCTTCACCCGCTACCTCCAACGTTACAGCAAAATTGGCGAAAGCAGTCGAGCATTGCTGTACACCATTGCCCGGAATGTGGCAATGGATACATTTCGGAAACCAAAGATCGATACTTTTGATCCAGATAGTTATATAGACCCAAAAAACAACCCTGAACAACAACTCGATGAACGGCAGAAAGTTGATAGGATTTTGGCGGCGATACAGCTGTTGCCAATGATCGACCGAGAACTGATTTCTCTTCTCTCCGGCGCAGATCTATCGTATGCCGAGATTGGCGGGATTCTGAACATAAGTGAGACAAATGTAAAGGTGAGAGTGCACCGTGCTCGAATCAGGCTAAAAGAAATTTTGAGCAAAGGAGGTGGATGATGGACTATCTTGGCAGTATGTACATCGATAACGAACTTGACCTCGAAGAAAAGGTCCGATTTATCGAGAAAATTCGTTCTGAAAAGGAGTTTTTCCAGGAGACCGTTGACCTCTTATTGCAGGAAAAAATGTTGCGAACGCTCCCGGAAAAATTATTGGTTCCGGCAGAGACTCCGATTCGTCCTGACAAGAAATACTGGTTCGGAAAATTCTTCCAACCTCTAGCCTATGCCGGCACCGGCTTTGCTTTAGCAATGCTGTTTTTGCTCCTTCAACCAAACGTATCGACAAATAATTTAGCTACTCTTAAAAGGTTTGTGATCTTTGAACCGGCTGCGAGTCGAGTCGAGCTGACTGGAACATTTAACGGATGGCAGCGAGTGGCAATGAAACGGATTGGAACAACCGGGTATTGGGAACTGGACCTCCAACTTCCTTCTGGTGAATACCGTTTTGCGTATATTCTTGATGGTGCCAAACGGGTAGCCGACCCAACACAACCCGCTCGTGAGAAGGATGATTTTGGCGGAGAAAACTCGATTTTAAAAGTGGCTGGGCGTGCCTGAAAAGGCACGGCATATATAATTTCGATCAAGAGACCACAGGACATCCCGGCTGCTGTATAAAGAATTGCAGCCTTTGGCTATATTTCCGTGAGCGGCATCAAGTATCAAACAATGTTGTTAACACCAAACCTTCCAGGGGGGTATGGTAACCCTGAGGAAGGCTTAGCGCTTGAGGTCTTTGGTGAATTTTCCCAAATTTCTTGCTACTGCAGTCAATTATCAACTCCATAGAAGTTTCTTAGGGAAAAAAGAGTATATAAGCCGTCTGGCATAAATCAACAACCAGACGCTGTTATCCAGCCTGACAGGCCGCATCTCTGTCTTGCTCACGATCTTGGTTCTGGTCTCCTGAACCACCTCCGTTACGGTGGCCATTTCCGCCATTGCCATTACCACCACGGGCCAGAAGCAGGTCGTGACCGGTAAATGTCGCATTTTCCAGGCCGTTGCCGGCCATAAAATTTCCCTGTGTTGTTGTACTGGCTATGGCTGGTACTGCCAACATGGCAAAGATCGCTGCTGAGCTGATGGTTTTTGTGATTCTTCCGGCAAGTTTCATACTGGTAACCTCCTGATAAATGATTGTTTCAACAGCAGTAAAGTAATGAAGCATCAGAAATCGCTTCCTTAAAAGATCTCGACGCGATGTTTGAGATGCATTTAACAGGTAAAACGATCCAGCGGACTAAAGGTTACAATTTATTGCGGCATTTTTTTGAAAAACCGGTGAGTAGTTCGGCCACCCTACAAAAAAGTCATATTTTTATTGTAAACATTACATAAAAGTATGGAATATTTGTTTTTGTACAGGTGGTTAGCCGAATTATTTGTCGTAACTTACTAAATTGTTGAGATAATTACAATCGTACATGCCAATGGCACTCCTTTTGCTCCATACAAGTAAGCTTGTGCAGATTATCTTCATATTTCGATAGAGTAACCTGACAGCTACAAGGAGGGGGAGTGAAGCGTCGTGTTCGGACCATTTCATAAAAAATAAACGATGGATTTAGAGACCGTCTTCACTTGGAAACGGCATATTGTGCTCCACAAAATTACAAAAAGTCAGTATTCCTTCATCCAGGCATGCTGGCCGTAGGAGGACCGGGAGATGAAATTTGTCACTGCAATAATTAAACCTTATAAGCTGACCACCGTTCGTGAAGCGCTTACTGCCATTGGTGTCAGTGGTTTAACCGTGACCGAAGTCAAAGGATTCGGCCGCCAGAAAGGTCATACCGAAATATATCGAGGAGCGGAATATGTCGTCGATTTTGTGCCGAAAATAAAACTTGAAGCGGCAATTGCCGATGAAATGTTAACCAAGGTTATCGAGACAATAAAAGAAGCTGCTCACACAGGTAAGATCGGCGACGGTAAGATTTTCGTTTACGATCTTGAACAAGTAATGCGTATCCGTACCGGGGAAACCGGTTTTGATGCAATCTGAACTATGAGAGGACATCTTTCCATGAAAAATCTGCTTAAATATCTTGTCTCTTTTCTCTTTGTGCTGTGTGCTGTTTATCTTGCAAGCAATGCCTTTGCTTTAGATGCTCCCGTCCCCGACAAAGGGGATACTGCCTGGATGATAGTTGCAACTCTTTTAGTTGCGCTTATGACCATTCCCGGGCTGGCTCTTTTTTATGGCGGACTGGTTCGGACCAAAAATATGCTTTCCGTACTGATGCAGGTCTTTACGGTTTTTTCTCTCTGCATAGTCCTCTGGGTTATATACGGCTATAGTCTTGCTTTTACTGAAGGCAATGCCTTTTTTGGCGGGTTCAGCAAAATTCTCCTGAAGGGCGTAACTATTGACTCGGTTGCCGCAACATTCAGTAAGGGCGTCGTTATTCCTGAATTTGTGTATATTTTTTTCCAAGCCACCTTCGCGGCTATTACCCCGGCCCTGATTCTCGGGGCTTTTGCCGAACGAATGAAATTTTCCGCAGTTCTTGCCTTTATCACCTTGTGGTTCACCTTTGCCTATCTTCCTATGGCGCATATGGTCTGGTTCTGGGCAGGTCCGGACGCCTATACCGACGCCGATGCCGCGGCTAAGGCTGGAGCGACGGCTGGTTTTCTTTTTCAGAAAGGAGCGATAGATTTTGCCGGTGGCACCGTTGTGCATATCAATGCGGCTATTGCCGGCCTGATTGGTGCATTTATGGTGGGCAAGCGTGTTGGTTACGGCAAAGAATCCATGGCGCCGCACAGTCTGACCATGACCATGATCGGTGCGTCGCTTCTTTGGGTTGGCTGGTTTGGTTTTAATGCCGGGTCCAATCTTGAAGCTACAGGTCTTGCCGCCCTTGCCTTTGGTAACACCATGACGGCTACCGCCGCAGCTGCATTGTCCTGGCTCTTTACTGAATGGGTGCTTAAAGGCAAGCCGTCAATGCTCGGTGCTGCCTCCGGCGCTGTCGCCGGTCTCGTCGCGATCACCCCGGCCTGCGGCTGGGTTGGTATTGGCGGTGCTCTGGTTATTGGTCTGGCTGCCGGTGTGGTCTGTCTTTGGGGAGTAAACGGCCTCAAACGTCTGCTTGGTGCTGATGATGCCCTCGATGTCTTCGGCGTGCACGGTGTCGGCGGGATGCTTGGAGCCCTGCTGACCGGAATATTTGCCAACCCCTCTCTTGGTGGGGTAGGCGTCTATGATTATGTCGCCAACAAGGTGGCCGACTATTCCACTGTTGACCAGATGATCAGTCAGATCTGGGGTATTGGCGTAACCATTGTCTGGTCCGGTATCGTCTCCATTGTGGCCTATAAACTGGTAGATATGGTTATCGGCCTGAGAGTCCCGGAAGATCAGGAGCGCGAGGGGCTGGACACCACCAGTCATGGAGAGTCCGCCTATAAATTTTGATCCAAAGCCTGCGCTTATCTACTAAGCAATGATAAAACTGGACTTTTGCCAAGTTCATTAATTGCAGTTGTTGTAGAAAAAAGCCCTCATCTTGTTTTCTTATCGAAGATGAGGGCTTTGCTCTTTTCGGCACTAGAGGCCGACTTCCTCATCTTCTATCGTCTCACTTTCCTTTCTGGCCTGTTCCAGCCAGAGCTGTACTTTCGGATTCTCCAGGACATTTGCCATATATCTCTGGGCGGTCTCGGACACCTCCACATTATAGGTAGCAAAACGAAACACAACCGGGGTAAACATGCAATCGGCGATCGAGAATTCACCAAAAAGCCATGGTCCATGTTGAGCGTGCTTTTTCCTTAGAGTTGTCCAGATATCATCGATACGGGATATATCGTCTTGTAAATCGGCGGCCACAGGTACCCTGCGGTTTTCTGCCCGGCAATTCATCGGCATCGCCTGGCGAAGGGCAAAAAAGCCGGAATGCATTTCAGCGCAGCATGATCGCGCTATCGCTCTATCCTCTGCATCAGCAGGCCAGCCTCTCCCATCAAGGTATTGCTCTGAAATATACTCACAAATGGCAAAAGAGTCCCAGACGATAAGGCCATTATCATCGAGTACAGGTACTTTGCCGGCATCGGTGTACTTGGCGATCTCTGCATCCGTACTTTCGGTAGACAAGGCAATTCTGACTTCCTCAAATGGCAGATCATTGACCGTGAGCAATATCCATGCTCTCAGTGACCAGGACGAATAATTCTTGTTGCCGATAATTAATTTCATTTGTGCATCCTTTTACAGTCGTTTCAGTTCAAAGTAAAAAAACAGAACAATTGTCACCAACCAGAAGACGGGAACAATGTACCATTGTGAAACACCTAAGGCTCCGGACAGTCCGATTTTTCCAAAGTCTTTCCAGGCAAGAACTGTCGATTGGAAAAATGGATACAGTTCCGCATAAAGTGCTGCCCCCGCAACCATGCCCAGTATGGCGAAAACAGCATGCCATCGTCCCTCGCCCAAAGCGCCCAGGGATGTGCCGGGACAAAAACCCATAATCGCCCATCCGGCACCAAATAAGGCACCGCCGAGCACTACAGCGCCAACATTCATAGGTTTGTGGCTCAAGGTAATCATGTCCATGTTCGAGAGAAGGAGAATGCCAATCATGCCGACGAGAATTGCCGAAAGCATAAATTTTAATATTGTCATATCCTGCAGCAGCAATGCACCTATCTGTTTATCAAAGCGAAGAACACGACCTTTCTGCAGCAGAAATCCAAACAACACACCTGTGATAAGGCCCAGCCATTGATCGGTGTTCATGATATCCTCCTGTAATAAACTATATGAGCGATCAAAACACCTACACCAAAGAAAAGAATCAAAGCCACAAAAGCACTCACTGACAATTGCATCATTCCACTCAGACCATGTCCGCTTGGGCAACCGTCGGCCAGACGCGCACCTACCATAGCAACAATTCCACCCAGAAATGCCCAGACTGCCCGTTTTCCTATGGATGGGCCGAATCTCTTCTCCCAGATGGGCGGTATACTCTCCAGTCGAAAGCTCTTATCCGTAAGAGATGATATAAATGCGCCCAGGACAATCCCTATAACCAGCATGAACTGCCAATCAACACGGACTTTTGTCTCAGTAAAATACTGGTTGGCCGCAACATGATCGGCGGAAATTGTTTGTTCCAATAAACCGGCGGCGCGAACAAATGTCGTTGATGCTCCTAAATAACTGGTTTTCCCAAGCAATTGGGTTGTGGCAAGGACTGAAAAGATTGCCAGAACTCCGACAAAGCCTCCGGCGATGTAAGGGCTCCATCCGCCATCATTTGTTTTTAATTTCATTGGTCTCTCCTCTTCACCTCGGTTCTTTTGGGGATAGTTTTATGGGTATCACTGTCTTTCTTAGCAAAATATATTAACATCGATATGCAGTTCGCGCATTTTTCGATACAGGGTCGAACGATCAATGTTCAAGATACGTGACGCTTTTGCTTTGTTGCCGCCGGCTTTCTTTAATGCCGCCACTATCTTTTCAGTGGTGGTCTTTTTTTCCTCAGTGCTCAAAGCAAAGGAAGTGAGGTGGTCGGTCAATATATCTTTGGTATTGCCTGGTCCGGAAATGATTGGCGATTCGTCCGTTCTGTTCTCGCTTACCAGTTCATACGGGAGTTCATTTGACGAGATAGTAGTGCCCTGGCAGAGAATGCAGGCCCGTTCAAGGGCATGTTCGAGTTGGCGCACATTGCCCGGCCAATCATACCGGCACAGGTGCATCAGGGCCTGTTCGGAGATACCGGTAATTTTTTTATGCAATTTTTTAGCAAAACGGTCGATGAAATATTCTGTCAGCAGAGAAATGTCGCCTGCACGTTCCTTGAGTAGGGGAAGGTGAATATCGATAATCAGCAGACGAAAATATAAATCTTCCCGAAAACTGCCTGCTTTCACCTTTTCTTTTAGATTGACATTGGTGGCGGCGACTACACGCACATCGACCCGCATTTCTTTATCACTGCCTACCGGATAAAATGTTTTTTCCTGCAGAAAGCGGAGCAGACGCAGTTGCATGGTCATGGAGATATCACCGATTTCATCAAGAAACAGGGTGCCGCCATCTGCCTGGAGAATTCTGCCCATCCGGTTTTCTTCGGCTCCTGTGAATGCCCCTTTCTTATGGCCGAATAATTCACTTTCCAAAAGAGTATCAGTCATTGCTGTACAATCAACCATCACCAGCGGTCGATCTCGCCGGGGGCTTTCCTGGTGCAGAGCGTGCACGGCAAGTTCCTTGCCGGTACCGCTGGCCCCGGTAACAAGCACAGATGTATCGACACGGCCTATATTTTCAAGCAGTAAGTAGACACCTTGCATGGCCGGACTGGCTCCGAGAATCTTGTGGAAGCGGTTCTTTTTCTGCCCCTGTATTTGCTTTTTGGGAGTCATGTCTCTTAATACCAGCACTGCACCGGCCTGCTCTCCCATGCCGTTATCCAGCGGGGAAATGCAGATGCTGAGCACCTTGCATGTTTCCCCGACAAACAGCTCAACTCGGTGATCAACCATCTCAATGCCGGTTTTCATCACTTTGCCAACATCGTCCGTCAGCTGGCCCAACACATTTTTTTTGCTGATGCTGTGGAGATTTTCACCTTCTTTGAGAGCTGGTTGTATGTCTGCCAACAGGACATCGGCGGCATGATTTATTTTCAGGATACGTAGAGTATGATCCACCGAAATGATACAGTCGGAGACACTTTTGAACAGTGTTTCCAGAAAAAGACGGTAGCGTTCCCGTGCCAGCTCTGCTTCTCTTTTGCCCTGTTCCAGATGGTATTGGCGAATCGCCAGTCTGGTCGTCTTGAGAAGGGCCTCTTTTTCAACCGGTTTGGGCAGATAATCGAAAGCTCCAAGCCGGACAGCTTCCGAGGCAGTTTCAATCTCGGGGTAGCCGGTTATGATAACCAGCGGACAGGTAACGCCCAGTTGTCTGAATCGTTTGAACAGCTCAAGACCGGAATGGCTCTCCAAAACGATATCACAAATGATAAGATCAAACATCCGCGATGATACCGCTTTGACCGCCTCCGCAAAAGAACCAACGGCAATAACAGTTGAGTAGCCTGCTCGTTTCAGAAAAATACTGAAGGTATTTCGTAAACTGATCTCATCATCGACAATAAGGATTGCCGCTTCTGTTATTGCTGTCTCAGTCATTGTTCCTCCCTAGGTTCCTGGCTGAAGTTACTCTAAACCTTATTTATAAGTATTCATATCGCGAAAAACCACTACTGCCCCCGTGAGCATGCCGCGATCCCGGATCGGCGTGCTGACATATTCCACCGGGAAACTGGTACCGTTTTTACACCAGAAAATATCACCGGTCTTATAGTGGACAAGGCCATCCCGGTAGGCCATATAAATAGGGCAGATTTCTACGGGATGAGCAGTGCCGTCGGCAAGAGTGTGATGGATGAGTTCATGATGGGTGTGACCGAGCAGCTCCTCTGTTTCCCAGCCTAGCATCAAGGAGGCGGCTTTATTCATGAAAATTACTTTTCCCTGATTATCAAGGCCGAGAATGCCTTCGCCGGCGGAGTCAAGAATCAGGTGCAATTGTTTCTGCAAGCCTCGTACCTCTTCCTCTGCCTGGATTCGTTCGGCAATTTCTCGGTTCAATGCTCCATTGACCCGCTGCAGTTCAAAGGTTCGTTTCTCGATAGCCTCATCAAATTTGGCCTGGATACTTTGGTATTCACGCTTTTCGGCGGCTAATTCTTTTTTTAGCTTAGTGGTGATGGATTCCTGCCGCTGTGCCGCGTAGCGCATGGTCAAGAGTATTGACATGAGTAGAACAATAGAAAGCAGATATAATTCTGCTATAAAGCTCATGCTGTCGGTAGTGTGGTCGAAAAGATGAAAGAGGGTGACCAGGCCGCAGAAGACTATGAATTCGCCGGTTATCATCAACCATGGTGAGATTTGTTTTTTCATCATGTTCCTTTTTGGGCCTGTATTGGCAAATCTATGATAAACCGGGTCCATTCACCTGACTTACTGTGCACCCGGATATGCCCGCCGTGATCTCTTACCAGGCCATGACTGATGCTGAGGCCAAGCCCGGTTCCTTCTCCCTTGGGTTTGGTGGAGAAAAACGGGTCGAACAGGCGGTCGAGAATTTCCGGTTCGATGCCGACGCCGTAATCGGTGAAACTCAGCCTGATCGACTCAGTTGTCCCCTGTTTGTGCAGTTCTCCCTTGATTTTCAATCTTTTTGCCGGGCAGGGTTGCCGGTATTTCATGTTGAGAGCAAAGCGGGCATTGCTGATCATATTCAGTATAACCTGCTGCAATTGCTGTTCATTGCACATCAGGGGCGGCAGCGAATCGGCCAGGTTAACTGAACAGATGATTCCATCCTTTTTCAAGAGGTGGTCAACCAGTTGCAGGCTGTTGGTAATTATTTTTTTGATCGCCGATGGGGCAAGCACCTCTTCCCGGCGGCGGGCAAAATCAAGTAATTTGGAAATAATTCCGGCAATCCGCTTGCTTTCACT
Organism: uncultured delta proteobacterium; assembly: GCA_963804605.1. Lineage (GTDB taxonomy): Bacteria > Desulfobacterota > Desulfobulbia > Desulfobulbales > Desulfocapsaceae > Desulforhopalus_A. Next base: position 551,950 of record CAWDRB010000027.1, on the reverse strand, counting down.
GATGATATTTACCAGGTGATCTGTCGATTCCGGATCTTCCGGATCATCGAGAATAATCCGGGCGTAGTTGATGATGCCGTTGATCGGGTTATTGATTTCATGAGCCACACCCGAGGCCAGTTCGCCAATTGCGGCTAATTGGGCAACCCGAATCGCCTCTGCCCGCAGTACCTCTTCTGCTGTCAGATTCCGGGCAACCAGAAGCGTGGCGTTGATCTCCCCATTCTCTTCAACAAGTGGACTGACTGTCAACATATATGTGCCATGCAGGCCATGCAGTTCCGTTTCCGATATCCGGGTTTGCTGGTGGCCGATTAACTGTTCTATCGGGCATTGGCTGCCGCTGCTGTGCCCTCCATGCAGAATCGCACAGATATTGCGGCCAATCACATCGGGACGGCGCTTTTTTGCAGCTGCAAAGGTGGCCGGGTTTGCCTCAAGAATTCGATAATCATTAGACACCACTAAGGCGGGATCCTGAATGGCTATGAAGATTTTTTCCCACCGTGCCGTAAACATGTTCAGTTGCTGATCTGTGGCCAGATTTTCCGTTTCGTCGATGCCAAGCATGACCAGGCCAACTTTGCCCTGGTCGATATTATGTCGGATGGATCCGTGCCACTTGATAATACGTTCAGTACCGTCTCGGGTGAGGAGCGGCGCAGTAAAATTGATATGGGTCTTGGCTCCTTTCAACGTTTCGGAGAAAAGCTGCTGGAATTCCAGCCTTCTGTGTGGAGAAATGATCACGTCGACCCAGTATTTTTCAAGTACTTCCTTTTCCATATAGCCAGTCACCTGCTCCGCTCTCCTGTTAAAGGAGACGATGGTGCCGCAGGGGCTGATACTCACCGTAAGCGCTTGAATAGAATCGACAATTTCCTTATTGAAATCCCGTTCGACCTTGAGTTTCAGGGCTGTGTCCTGGGAAAAAAGCGCCAGCGCTATATCGTCGACTACATGACAGATAAATTCATTTTTCAGCTCACAGATATTGATCTGTTCGCGACAGTGCATGACCACAAAACCATAGGTCCGATGCTGGTAACCAACCGGCCATACCATGCAATGAAGGCCGCTTGATTTGGCCTGGGGGTATTCATTTTCATCTAATTGCAGCAATAAGGGCGTGGCAAAAGATCGAAGATCGCCTTGAAAGCAATGCAGGAGAAAATGAGCAAGGCAGTTTCTTGCAGATGCGTCTGCCGTCGGAGTGGACGGGGCGGAGGCAAACACAACAAGGTTGTCTTTTTCTCCGTCAATATTGCCGGCCCAGACACCATTACAATGAAAGGCATCGGCAAGAATTTCGCAGCAGCGCTGAAAAATGTACGAATAACTTTGTTCTTCAGGATCAAGTAGACTGTGCTCCCTTATACTGGTCAGCAGTCTATTTCGGTGTTGAAACAGTTTGAGGGCTTCCGCGTCTCTTCCCGTCAGCGGTCTTGCCATTCGTCACCTCCTGGAGAAAGGTTTTTTCATCCAAACCAGGACTGGCCCCTTACAGCATTGACCAGATATTTTCTTTGTATTGCACAGTTCTGTTGTCTGATTACTGTCTGACGACTTTATACGACCATAAAGTGACTCCTTTCGTCAAGAGTCTCAGACTGTTTCATCGGATTAGAGGGTATGAACGACGATTGAGTTGTTTTCGGCGATATTGTTGGTTTCAGCAACGATCTGCTGATGGTGGGTAAAAAGAATGACCTGGTTTCTGGTTGCCAGCCCGGCCAGGGCTTGAAGCGTGGCTCGTGCGCGCTGGTCATCGAAGTTAATAAGTATATCGTCGACGATAAAAGGCATCGATTCGTGCGATTCCAGGCGATATTCCAGGGTCGCGAGGCGCAAGGCAAGGTAGAGCTGGTCTCTGGTGCCGGAACTCATTCCTCCAACCGGAATTCGTCTGTCATCGGGGCGTACGCCGATGAGAATCGGCGCGCCTTTATCATCTATATCGGTGCGTAACCCGATAAAAGAGCCGAGGGTCATGTCGTGAAAGTATCTCGAAGCGATAATTAGAACCGGATCCTGATGTTCCTCCCGGTAGCGTTCGATTTCCAGCTGGAGTATTTTGGAAGCCAGCTTGACCAGGGTGTACCTCTCGGTCAGCCGCCTTAGCCGAGCCAGCTCCTGCTCCATTTCCTGGGTGAGTTCGGCTGCCCTGGCGCTGCCGTCCATTGCCGCAAGTTTGTTGGTCAGCTCGCCGATTATCTGGGATATTCTATTAATTTCCGGGTGTATCCTTTCAACGATGTTGCGTCGCTGTGCCTCAATTCGATCGGGTAATTCGTCGTTATTGATCTCTGCTGCCTGCCGGGCAATTTTTTCGAGGGAGATTCCGGCACCGATTTTGGCCAGGTTGGCCTGGATGTCGGAAATCTTGTCACTCAGCTTCTGGTATTCATCGAATTTTCGCATTGCTGCGGGCAGTTCCTCCTGTGCGTCACATTTGGCGATGGCCAGGATTTCAGCCATTTGGGCAGTGGCGTTCAACAATATTTTTTGGGCTCCGGTAACTTCCGTTTGCAGAGAATCAATCTCCTCGGAGAGTTTATCATGGAGAGTGCAATCCTTTTGCGATTGTCCGTGCAAGGCACGCAGTTGTACAATTGCCTGGTCAAGAGGCAGGGCGGCTTGGCCGGGTGTAACCTCTTTGCAGAGGGCCTTGACATCTGTTTCCAGATTCAGCGCATCGCGATCAATGCCCTCAATGCGCTTTTTAAGATCGGCGGCTTCTTTCACCCGGTCAAAGCAGGCTTGCACTCTATCGATCAGCTCACTCGCTTCAGAGGGAGCTATTTCACCGGTCAGACCCAGCCCGGAAATGGCTGTATTCCACTGTTGCTGCCATATTGCCAGGGATTCCTGCGCTGCGGCCAGTTCCTCTCCCGCCTCCTTGAAACTTTTTTGGGTTGTCGCCTGCCTTTCTTTAAGTCTTTCGATATCCGCCTGCTGCCTGGCAGCAGCCTCCAGGACAGTCTCAGCAAAGACGACAATCGGTCCTATCGTTTCATTGTTGGGGATTTCCTGCTGATTCAATAATTGAAGCTCTCGTTGCACATCCTCTCTGAGCGTCTCGCGTCGCTGTATATCTTTGTCAATTTCCTGCTCTTTTTTGAGGATTTCACCCGTTTTATAACGGAGCTTGTCTATTGCGGCCAGCCAGCCACTCATTTCTTTTGGCGAGAGTGGAGTTATGCCGAAAGGTTGCCAGGTAGCCCACCAGCTTGTCTCAAGTTCTTGTCGCCGCTTTGTCAGCAATACCCTGGTGCCGGCCAAGTCGGCCAGCTTGTATTGCAGTGCTTCCGCCTGGGCACGCAGGGTTGCTGCCCCGACAACCCTGTCGGCCTCTCGGCGCAGACGGTCGGCAATCCCATCCGCCTCCTGTACATATCCTTCGTAGGCTTCGGCAAGTGGCTGGCTTGGGTCATAAGCCAGGCTCTCTTGGGTTACATCCTGGTCGTCAAGCCACTGTCGGCGTAACAACCGCCAGCCCTGGTCGCGTTTGTCACGACTCTCTACGAGGGTGTCCTCTGATGGAATTTGACCTGCGTAGGAATTTTTCTTGATTTCAGTCTGAGTCTTTTGCAACTCCTGTTCAGTACTTTTATATTCTTTCTCCAGAGAGCGTCTTTCATCACTCAAATCGCTATATTGTTTGTCAGCCTGCTGGATTGTTTCTGCAAGAGGAAGAGGGAGTTGGATAAATTTTGGTAAATCTCCCGACCAGTGGCCCAGTCGTTGTAATTCCGCCTGACAATTTTTTTTGCCCTGCTCGATTTCGTGCCGGGTTTTTTCCAGCAAGGAGTCGATATTGCCTTCTTTCTGGGCCATTTTTACAACCTGAAGAAGTCTTTGACTGCCCTGCATGTTGGCCGCACCCTGAATTCCAGCCAGAGATTTCGTCGCCTCCCGATGCTCCTGCTCGGCAATCTTGTACTGCTTTTTGGTGAGCAGCAGCTGTCGGTTGATTGCCGCGTATTCTTCGCTTAATCGCTGCACACTCTTTTTCTTCACCAGCACCGCGCGTAACGGCTCGAGTTCCGCCAGAGTAAGATCCGGTCGGACCTGCTGCAGCAGGTTCGCTGCTTCCCTGCGGAGGCTGATGCGCATACCTTCTCTTTCCGGCTTGTCCTTGAGGCCCTTGCGGTATTCGCCAAGACGCTGGTGCAGATCATCGATTTTTGCTGCCTGCTGAAGAAGGCTCCTGTTAAAAGAGAGGGCTGCACGCTTTGCCTGCAGGTTTGCAAGACGTTCGGTGTCCTTTGCCAGTTGCAGCTCCGCTTCACGAATTGCCTGGACAATCTGTCGGTGGTTTTCAGTAAAATCAGGGGGAAGAAGCGTGACATCTCCCAAGGCCTGGAGCTGTGCACGGTAGGACTGCAGCAAGGCCAGTTCAGGGATTGCCTGGGCCAGACGCTCCAGGTGGCGTAATTCTTTATTTTGGTGGTCGCGTTCTTTTTCCAGTTCGGCTCGTTCTTCTTCAGCCATTTTTAAGGATTTTCGTAAATCCTTCCAATCTTTGCAGGGAAGGCCGACACTCTTTGCTTCTTTTTGTAATTCCTTGAATCTTTTTATGGCCTTGTTGATCTTTGGCAATTGGCCGGTTGATTTAAAAAGGTCCGCCGCTTCCTGTTCGAGTTTGTCGGTGACTTCTCTAAGCGAAGATATTCCCGCACCTGCGGCAAACAGTGCCTGGCCTACTTCGCCTTTCTGGGCAAGGATTTCCTCGCCACCCCGGACGAGGGTCTCGTGATCGATACCATAAAGGGAGGCAAATATTTCAAGGTCCACCCCATGGAGGAATTGGCTTAAAGTATTTGCGGGCAGAGGGTCGCCGGCATCGTCAATAACATCGCCAATGCGCTTTTTTCGACGCCAGAACGCCAATTCTTCTCCATCACTGTTGATCAGACAGCCGCCGACCAGCAGTTGATCGTAGTTATGCAGAAAATTATCCGGCGTCTGCTGGGGAAATCCGTAAAGCAGGGCCTTCAGTGCCCGCAGTGAGCTGCTTTTTCCTGCTTCGTTTGGTCCGTAAATTATATGCAGGCCGGGATCGTGCGAATCAAATTCCAGGACCCGGTCGGTGAAAGGGCCAACGGCCTTCAGATGGAGGCGTTTTATTCGCATCGAACCTTGCCGTTTTGGAGAAGTTGGGTGATTAGTAGATCCTGTACCTGTTCACGCAGTTCATTGATTGATGTGGGTGATGGAGAGAGAAAGGGTTCTGCACCGATATGGATTTCAGGCGGCAGTTTACTATGTAAACCGGCCAATTCCGGCACGAGGGTAGTGAGGGTGTCGCCATCAAGGTTCAGTTTTTGGATAGAGCGCAGCAGTCCGGTAAGGGCCATGTCCGCATCGTTCTTTCCCTCTGGGTGCACTGTCCGTCTGGTTAAGAATTTGACCTTTTCCAGCCATATATTGCCGAGCCCGGCACCAATTCCCCGGAACTGCTCAACCCAATGCACGCTGCGGTCAATAAGCAGGCTGTGCACCGGACATTGGCCGGTCAAAATCAGCCGCACGGCCAGGGGTTTGTCGCCCGCCAGGGCAAGCTCGGCTTCAAAGGTCTGCTGTACGGCCTCAAAAACACTGGTGGTTGTCTCGCATGAAGACAGATCGACCCGGCAGGTGACCCAGCGAATAACGTCAAGTTCATACTCCAGAACATCGGTGATACGGCCATCCGTGACAGTAACCAGCGTGGCGCCTTTTGGACCGGTCTCCCGGATATGTCGCCCCTGGATATTACCGGGAAAAACAATCCATGGGTCATCTGCGACAATTTCGCGCTTGTGGATATGGCCCAGGGCCCAATAATCGTATCCTTTCGATTTTAATTCATCCAGGGTACAGGGGGCATATTCTTCGTGTCCTTCCCGACCGGTGAGAGAAGTGTGGAGCAGGCCGATGTTGACAAAGCCGGGCTCATGTCGGGGATAGTGCAATGCGAGGTTCTCGGTGACCGCGCGGGAACCATAACTCTGGCCATGGATAATGACCCCAAGGTCATCGAGCCGTATCGAATGTGGTTTCTTCGCTGAAAAAAGAGTCACATTGTCTGGCAATGGCATGGTTTTGGTAATCTGATTGACTGCATCGTGATTGCCGGAAACGATAAAAACAGGTATCCCCGCCTTGTTCAGCATACCCATGCGGCCGGCGAAGAAGAGACCGGTGTTGTAATCTTTCCAATCAACGTCATAAAGATCGCCGACGATCAGCAGAAAATCGACCGATTCCTCGATGGCCAGCTCGATACAGTTGTCAAATGCCCGTCTGGTAGCCCCTCTAATCTGCTCAACCGGGGCGTCTTCATGGGATTCCAGACCTTTTAGAGGGCTGTCGAGATGGATGTCGGCAGTGTGGAGAAAGCGAATCATATATCTCGTAAAAAAAGGAGGGTTTGTTTGGCTTTACCGGGCAAGACTGTCAATACAGTCGATCATTTCAAGTCCATAGATTGAACTGATAATTTTTACAAAACAGCAGGTTGGAAGTCAATAGCTATTCAGTCGGCAGGGCAAAGGCCTTGCAGCGTGATAAGGCAATCCGGGTCATCGCCGACTATTTGACTTGCCTTGCAATGAGGCGTAGTAGATATCTGTGCGTGTTGTTCGGTTAATCGAGAAGAAAATCTCTCGCGGCATTAATCTTGGCGGTCAGAAATGCTGAGCCGCCGCTGTCGGGATGAACCGCTTTCACAAGTCGCCGCCAGGCCTGGTGGATCTCTTCCGGTGATGCACCCGGTTCCAGCCCCAGTATTTCGATAGGCCTCCTTTCTGGTCATAGAGTCAAAACCGGATGTGCCGTTGCGCTTTTTGGAAGAGCTATGGTCATACCGTTGCTGCCAATCCGGGTGGTAGCGATCAAGGAAAGATTCGAGCAGGGCGGCACTGTCGGCATCGGCAGAAATTTCCTGATACAGTGCCAGAATTTCCGTCTCGCTCAGGGAAGAAAGTCGGGTTCCCTTCATGCTGCCTGTCAGCACCCAGCCATCCATCTCCCCAGTATCATGATCAAGCTCCATCTCAAGGTTTGCTGAGCGGACCGTCGATTTTCGTTTACCGGAATAGTTGAGCGGTCGCTTCGAACGACTGCGCCGCCACCACGAGAGACCCAACAACATCAAAGGCACACCAATCGCCCCACGCCTGAAAAATGTCAGCAGAACTCCCACCGCTATGACAATAAACGGTCCTCCATTTATCAGAAATACCGCACTTTTTTGCGACGGCATCTTGAGAATCAGCCAGAAAAGACCAAGCGCTGCGAGTAATAGAAAGAGAATAAACAATACCATTTAGCAGCTCACATGAAAGCGGGTTGTGAAATTCATTTATCTGATTCCCCCATAAGCTCAACCTGTCGGAATAGAAGGGTGTGGGCTGTTCGCTTTTCGGGTCTCTGCAGCCATGGACGGCTGCAGCGAAGCCCCCAGGGACGGGTTTACGGCGTCCCGGGAAGCGAACAGCCCACACCCTGGTTCAGGAGCTGAACTTGAGGGGAAATCAGAATCATTTATTCATTTGCTCAAGGAGAAAGCGCGCCTCCCGTCTGTCGCAGTTTGACAGGGCTTTCAATCCCCCTCTTGCATAAATGGCAACTGCACCGAGGAGTTCTGCAAGCTCTTTTGCCGAATCAGGTCCAAGTCGAAAATAGGCGCCCTTTGTAAGTCGGGCCATTTCACGAAAGCTTTTTTCCGCTGTTTCATCATGCCCCTCCTGAAAGAAAAAGCAGCGTACTCCTTTCAAGCCAAGTTCTCCAGCCCGCTGACAGAGAAGATCGATACTCTCCTCCATTGCATCACCAATGAAGACCAGGGCGGAGATTTTTGCGAGCGTTGTTTCACGATAGGCGTGGCTGAGGACTTTGGCAATCTGTGTTTGTCCTCCACGACAGTCGATACCTTGCATCAAATCACGCAGCGCAACCGCATTAATAACCCACTTCGAGGCTCGACACTCATCGAAACCACGAAAAAATATCAGTTGAACGGATAAACCACCCGCCTTGCTCACGGCGTCAAACATTGCCGACTGGATAGACATAGCCGTGGTCCATGTTGGTTGCCGACTAATGGTTGCATCCAATGCAAAAATCAGTCTACCGCTATGGGCCATGTCTAAAGCACCAGCAGTTTTAAGAAAAGAGGTGATCTCTTGGGAAGATGATCGTTTTTCAAGTGGCGAATGCTTGTTTTCTTTGGGAGTGATTTCTCTGTCTTTCATGCCTTATTTCTGGTGCAAAGCAGTTAAGTGATGCATCCACTCAATCGTTTCCAGAGTAGATGATGGCAAAGAACAATTGCCAAAAAAACTGAAATTAATGAAGGAATCCAAACCATTTTCCGATATCCTCAACAAAAAATTAGTACGCATCAAGGGCGATACCCACAGCAGAACCAAAACTGATATTTACAACAGAAAAGTATGGCCGCAATAACTTTATTTCAACCGTATGATAAAGATGAAAAAATATTTTATGCTCTGGAATTTTATATTTTCTTTTAATCTCAGCAGAATACAGAGATTAGATTACTCGATAAGTGCCTGCTGATAACTTCCAATCGGTAGCATTACTGATTGGAAGTTTCATATTATAAGATGGCATGGGGAAAAATGATTTTTTTGCCCACCTTTATTCCAATCAATAAAAAGGATTAGCGGCATAGTGTTTGCCGTCAAAGCTGGTAAAAAAAACCTGGGGTGGTTTGGGCAAGCCGGCAATCTTCCAGGCTTTCATCGGATCAATAAATTCTTCGGTCACGCAAGCACGAGAATCGGCGTGAATATTTTTACAGACATAACCGAGAATCGGAAAAGAGGAATGTTTTTGATAGTATTCCCTTAAGAATAATACAATGTCCAGCTTCGCCTGATCAAGTTCGTCAATGCCTTCACGTTTAGCAAGGGCCTTGGCGACGTTTTCATTCCACTCTTCAGGTCGAGTTAAAAATCCTTCTTCATCCATGTCAATTTGGCTATTGCCAACATGCAGTTGCGTCATGATGCACCTCCTTTGAAACCAGTGAATGTCGATAGCGGGAAGCAATCGAAAAATCGATTTCATATACTACAAAGTAGTGATCTGGAAACACTTGTCAATCAGTTGATTGAGTCGATTCTTTGCCGTCCATCCCCAACAGAATTTGAAAAAGAAATTGAAAAAGTATAGGATGCAATGCTGAATTGGAAGGGTTAGCGGGCAAAAAACCACAGCGAGAGGAAAAGAGAATGGACAGAATTGTCGCAAAATTCGGTGGTTCTAGTGTGGCCGACGGCGTGCAGATCGGCAAAGTTAAAGCGATACTCGCTGCCGACCCAAGGCGCAAAATCGTGGTGGTTTCAGCCCCCGGCAAGCGGCAGGCTGCCGAAGCTAAAATTACCGATCTGCTCTATCTCTGTCATGATATGGTGGCCATGTCCACCGATATCTGTGAACCGTTTGGCCTTATCCGGGACAGGTTTGCCGAGATAGCTGGTGCTTTGCACCTGAGCACTGCGGTAGTGGATGAGATCGATCAATTCGGTAGCGAACTTGTAAATGGCTGCAGCCGCGATTACACCGCGTCCCGCGGGGAATATTTCTCGGCCAGGATTATTGCCGAATATCTGCACGCCGATTTTATCGATCCTGCCGACTATCTGCTGATCCGGGCTAATGGGACCATCGACCCTGCATGTTACCGGAAACTGGGTGATCGTTTGTCAAATCCGGCACTCCTTTATGTGATGGCCGGATTTTATGGCCATGATCTGCGGGGTGAAGTAAAAACCTTCTCCCGCGGCGGCTCGGATATCTCCGGCGCTATCGCGGCACGGGCGGCAGGTGCAGTGCTGTATGAGAATTGGACCGATACCTCGGGCATTCTTATGGCTGATCCGCGAATTGTCGATAATCCGGCTACCATTGACGAGATATCCTTTCGTGAGATTCGCGAAATGTCCTATATGGGCGCCTCGGTTTTTCACGATGAGGCCATTTTGCCGGTCCAGGAGGCGGGTATTCCAATTTGCATCAAAAATACCAATCGCCCCGGCGATCCAGGCACCCGCATCACTGCCCGGCTGAGCGAACACACCCTTACTGCAACCGAAATTGCCGGTATTGCCGGGCGGAAAAATTTTTCAATGATCTGCCTTGAGAAGACGCTGATGAATAAGGAAGTCGGGTTTGCCCATCGCCTGCTCGGCATTTTCAGCGAACAGGGGCTCAGCTTTGAACAATGCCCGTCGAGCATCGATGCGATCAGTGTCATTATTGATGACGCGAGCCTGCAGGGGCTGGAGGAGATTATTGTCGACGAGATCCATCGTCAGCTGCTGCCGGATAAGCTGTATATCGAAAAAAATCTGGCCCTGATTGCCGTCGTCGGTGAGGGCATGGTCCAAACGGTGGGAATCGCCGCCAAAACATTTACCGCCCTGAAGAATGCCTCCATCAATGTCCGGGTTATCAATCAGGGCGCTTCGGAAATGAATATAATCATCGGCGTGAGCGGCGATGATTATGAAAAAGCCGTCCGGGCATTATATGCCGCCTTTGTTATGCGATGAGCTTTTGTACCATGCAAAGGTCCGATCAATAACGCCTTGCCAGATGAATCCCGGCCAGCATGCAGCGTATCGATCCTCCGGCCAGTTCGATGGTTGGCACGGAGAGCTCGACAATCCGGGTGGATTCCTCGATTACATCTTTCTGTTGTCTGGTAAGCGATGCCGCTGCCCGAGCGGAAATTGCCAGAATCCGCCCCTCCCTGCCGGATAGTTCGATGGCGTTGCCGGCAAACTCACCTATCTGATGATTATCAAGGGCAATAACTCCTCGGCCCATTTCCGCGAGTCGAGCTCTGATTTCTTCGCGCCTGTCCGGATCGCTGATGATGTCGAAACCAACCATGGCAAAGTCGGTGGCGATGCACATCATCACATTGGTGTGGTAGATTGAACCACCGTGCTCATCGGCGGTGGGGAAGGCCATCGGTTCAAAATTAAAATGGGTGCAGAATCGTTCCAGGGGAATTGGATCGGCTCTGTTCGATCTGGCGGTATACGCAACTCGAGCGATATGATCGAGGACCATCGCCCCAGTGCCTTCAAGAAAAAGATGGTCATACTCCAGGCAGGAGTAATCGATCACATCCTGCACCCGGTATTCGGCCTTGAGCATCTCAATGATGTCGTATCGTCTTTCCCGGCGGCGACTGGGATTGTACATGGGGAAGATGGCTACATGACCGCCTGGATGGGTGGAGAACCAGTTGTTGGGAAAGACCGAATCAGGAGTTTCCTTTTCCCCACGGTCTTCAAAAATATGCACCTTCACTCCGTTTTCTTCCAAACGCGCCGCGACATTGGTTACTTCGTCATAGGCTGTTTTGGCAATCTCTTTTGGGGAAAGGTGCCCATCGGTCCTCTGAAAAGCATTGTCTGAGGCGGTTTCCGGGTTGGGATGGAAGCGGTGCGGCCGGATCATAACGACAGCACCGGGAGCCTGAATATATTTTGAAGTCATGGCTATGTTCCTAAACAGTGGAGGTCATATCAGAGTGAAAAAGCGTTCGCCTGGGCAACCTCGATTGCCAGTTCGGCGCGGGCATTGGCATCCTTGACCAGGTTTTTTTTCTTGCACCATTCAGGAAAGGTTTCGGGATCAATAAACACTTTTATAACCTGGTCGCCGCCTGCCTCGACTTCGGCCTTCTTCTCCTCGGCACGGGCAAGCCAGTGCTGGTAGGTTGGCGGCAGCAGCTCCGCATCGTCGAAGAGTTGGAGAAGCTGTGGGTAATGCTCTTCTTTATACCAGACCATAGCCTGGATCATCGGCTGCCTGGCCGGCTCTTTCTTCTTTTCCGCTTTTTCTTTGAGTTTTGCAACAGTCTTGCCGGATCCGGTCTGTGCTTTTTTCTTAACCATCAATATCACCTGGTATATGGAGGAGAAATACAGGTTTGCCTGCACTCTCGTTATTTGCCTTACAGGCAAAGATACGGGGGCAGAACATAAGCATCCATTAAAAGATGTAAACTGTCAATTACTGAAAGCAGACAGTTACTGCACTGAATGACCTGCAAAGAACCGGTGGATTTTATTGACGGCAACCGACAGTTTCCAGTATCCTGAAACATTTTTTTTACGCATGAGATGGAAAAGGTGGTTACATTTAGCTGCGAAGTTTTTCTATTGTGGGGAATAAAGTGTTGGTCGGTGGTGGTTGACGCTTTGTTTTTATTGTTATTATTGCTGATTATCGCATTGTGATCAGGCATGAATGTTGAGTGGTGGATATATTGGCCGATTTTTTAGAAAGCTGGACAATTGAAAAGTCTTCAGAGCTGTATCGGGTGGCGGAGTGGAGTGGGGGGTATTTCAGGGTCTCGGACAATGGCGATATGCTGGTGCAGCCGTCCCCGAAATGTCCTGATCGGGCAGTCTCTTTACCGGAAATTGTCGAAGGTCTGAAAGATCGTGGCCTTGATATGCCGGTGCTGCTGCGCATAGAAAATATCCTTGATGCCCAGATTGCCGAACTCAACGAGACATTTATCGCGGCGATGAAGAACCTTGGCTACCAGGGCAGTTTCATGGGGGCATATCCGATAAAGGTGAATCAGCAGAAGCAGGTAATCGATGCCATGGTCCATTACGGTGCAGCGTATCATCATGGTCTTGAAGCAGGCAGCAAAGCCGAGCTCATTGCTGCGATGGGCATGATGGTCGACAAAGAGGCGCCCCTTATCTGCAATGGCTATAAAGATGAGGAATTTATCGATCTTGCCCTGCATGCGGTCAAACTGGGGTTCAGGTGCGTTCTCGTGGTGGAGATGCCAAGCGAACTGCCGCTGATCATCGAGCGGTCCCGGGTCTTAAAGGTTAATCCGGTACTGGGAGTGCGTATCAAGCTGTCAATGCAGGGTGGTGGGCATTGGGCTGAATCGGGCGGAGAACGGTCTATTTTTGGCTTGAATACGACGCAGTTGATTCATGCGGTTGACCTTTTGAAAAAAGAGGGAATGCTCGACTGCCTGCAGATGGTCCACTATCATCTCGGTTCCCAGATATCCAATATCCGCCAGATCCGAACGGCGGTCGGCGAGGCCTGCCGGGTCTATGCCGGGTTGGTGAAAGAGGGAGCGGGCATGCATTATCTTGATCTCGGCGGCGGTCTCGCAGTGGACTATGACGGTTCTCAATCCAATTTTCTCAGCAGCCGGAACTACACCCTGAACGAATACTGCACGGATATAACCGAGGCGGTCATGACCACCCTTGATGAGGAGGAAATTGCTCATCCGATAATTATCACTGAAACCGGCCGGGCGCTGGTCGCCTATTATTCGGTTCTGCTCTTTAATGTACTGGATAAGACAGTTTTCGAGCCGGATTCCCTGCCGGAAAAATTGCCGGAAGATGGGCCGCCCCAGCTTATGAATATGCTGGAATCGCTTGACAATCTTACCATCCGCAATCTTCAGGAGACACTCAACGATGCCATCTATTACCGCGATGAAGTGCGCCAGCTCTTCAATCACGGCCAGATAACCCTGCGCGAGCGATCGCTGGCGGAAAATCTGTTCTGGACTATTCTCAATTCGATCCTGAAGACTGGCAGAGAGCTGAAAAACGCTCCGGGAGAGATTCATGAGATTGAGCGTCTGCTCTCGGACATCTATTATTGCAATTTCAGCCTGTTCCAGTCGCTGCCGGACAGCTGGGCTATTGACCAGTTGTTTCCGGTCATGCCCATTCACCGTCTCCAGGAACAACCGACCCGCAATGCCATCATCGCCGATATAACCTGTGACTGTGATGGCAAGATCGATCGTTTTGTCGATCGTTTCGGGGCAAAACGCTTTCTGCCGCTGCATGAACTGAAAGAGGCGGAGGAGTATTATCTGGGAGTTTTCCTGGTCGGTGCCTACCAGGAAACGCTGGGCGATCTGCATAACCTGCTCGGTGATACCAATGTGGTGACGGTCAGTATCCATGAGAACGGCAAATATGATTTTTCCGGGGAACTCGAAGGCGATACGGTTGCCGATATCCTTTCCTATGTGGAATATGATCCCAAACGGCTGCTGATGAAGTTTCGCAAAACTGCGGAAACGGCGGTCAAGGAAGGGCGTATTTCACCACTTGAACGAAAAGAGGTGATGCAGGCCTATGAAGCAGGTCTGCGTGGCTATACCTATTTTGAACGTTAGGAGCCCGTCAGATTATGCCCTTTTTCCCCATATCTTCATTGTTTTCAAAAATTAATGCTCGCAATATTAACTATATGGCTGTGCTTAATTTTTGAAAAAAGCCTCGATCTGAGAAAAAATGCCTATAATCCGGCAGACTCCTGAGGCTAAAGAAATGATCGGCGTGATAACAACGTGTCAACTATTATGGAGGTGCTAATGGCTAAGGTTTTGATAATCGGTGCAGGTGGAGTTGCCAGCGTGACAGTGCACAAATGTGCGGCCCTTGCCGACAGTTTTTCGGAAATAGTGCTTGCCAGCAGAACGCTTGCCAAATGCACGGCTATTGCGGCAAGCGTCAAGGAACGCACCGGTCGAACCATTGACGTGCGGCAACTCGATGCAGACAATGTCGCCGACACGGTAACGCTGCTAGGCGAAATCAAGCCCGATCTGCTCGTCAACCTGGCTCTGCCCTATCAGGATCTGGCCTTGATGGATGCCTGCCTGGCAACCGGGACCGATTATCTGGACACGGCCAATTACGAACCACTCGATGAGGCAAAGTTTGAGTATAAATGGCAGTGGGCCTACCGGGAACGCTTTGAAAAAGCGGGATTGATGGCATTGCTTGGCTCGGGGTTTGATCCGGGGGTGACCAATGTTTTTTGTGCCTGGGCACAGAAACATCATTTTGATGAAATCCATGAACTGGATATCATCGACTGCAATGCCGGCGACCACGGCCAGCATTTCGCCACCAATTTCAATCCGGAAATAAATATCCGCGAGATCACCCAGCGCGGCCGGTACTTCGAACATGGTGAGTGGGTGGAGACCGATCCGCTGTCCTGGTCAATGGACTATACTTTCCCCGAAGGGATCGGGCCTAAAAAATGTTACCTGATGTACCATGAAGAGCTGGAATCCCTGGTCATACATCTGCGGGGCCTCAAACGGGCCCGGTTCTGGATGACCTTTGGCGAACAGTACCTCACCCATCTCAGAGTGCTGGAAAATGTCGGCATGACCAGAATCGATCCGGTCGATTTTAACGGTCAGCAGATAGTGCCCATTCAGTTTCTGAAAAAAGTACTGCCGGAGCCGGCATCACTCGGGCCTCTGACCAAGGGAAAAACCTGCATCGGCTGCGTGCTGAAGGGCATCAAAGACGGCAAGGTGAAAAAGCTGTACGTCTATAATATCTGCAGCCACGAAGAGGCGTTCCGGGAAGTGGGTTCCCAGGCGATCAGCTATACCACTGGAGTGCCGGCGATGATCGGCGCCAAAATGATGCTGGAAAAAACCTGGTATCGGCCAGGGGTCTGGCATATGGAACAATTTGATCCCGATCCGTTTATGGATGCCTTAAATCGCTACGGCTTGCCATGGACCGCGGTTGAGCTGTGATGTGAAGAACGGATATCTGGAATATCGCTTTGATCCCGCGCAACTGAAGACGCCCTGCTACGTAGTGGATGTCGGCCTGCTGCGCGATAACCTGAGGATTCTGGCCGAGGTGAAGGCGCAGACTGGCTGTAAGATTCTGCTCGCCCTGAAATGCTTTGCCATGTTCCGCCTCTTTGATCTTATTGGCAGAACTCTTGACGGGGTCTGCGCCAGCTCTCCCCATGAAGCCCGGCTCGGCTTTGAAGAATTCGGCAAAGAGGTGCATACCTTTGGTGCCGCCTATTCAAAAGCTGATATGACGGAGATCTGCCAGACCTCTGATCATATCCTGTTTAATTCCTGCGCTCAGCTGGAACGCTTTAAGCCGATGATCGAGGAGCATACAGCCAAAACCGGGAAAAAGATAACCCTTGGGATCCGTATCAATCCGGAACACAGCGAGGGGGCGGTGGCGATGTATGACCCCTGCGCCCCAGGCTCCCGCCTCGGCATCCGGCGGGAACACCTGCAGGAAGAACTCCTGGCTGGCGTGAGCGGCCTGCACTGGCACAATCTTTGTGAGCAAGACGCTGACAGCCTTGAGCGGACGGTCAGCGCGGTGGAGGAGCGGTTTGGTGATCTGATTGCGCAGATGAGCTATGTCAACTTCGGCGGCGGCCACCATATCACCAGGCCCGGCTATGATTTGGCCCGACTGGTTCGGGTGGTCAAGACTTTCAAAGAAAAATGGAACGTGCAGGTTTACCTGGAGCCGGGAGAGGCGGTGGCGCTCAACTGCGGCTATCTGGTCAGTACGGTTCTCGATCTCACCCTGGCGGATATGGCCATTGCCATAATCGACAGCTCGGTGCCGGCGCATATGCCGGACGTTTTGGAGATGCCCTATCGACCACATATCATCGGTTCTGGCGCCGCCGGTGAAAAAAAATATTCGTACCGGATTGGCGGCCTCTCCTGTCTGGCCGGGGATGTTGCGGGAGTCTATTCCTTCGATCAGCCCCTTGCAGTTGGCGACCAGCTGATTTTCAGTGATATGGCTATTTATACCATGGTCAAAAACAATACCTTCAACGGGGTGCGCCTGCCGTCTATCTATCTCTATGAGCCGGATGGTAAGCATTCCGAATGTGTCAAATCATTTGGCTATGACGATTTTAAAAACAGGTTATCGTAGGAGAAGAAGATTGTGCAACGAGATAATTTACGAGGTTTTCTCGAGTCGGAGATAGAACCTGCAGAACAGGAAAAAGCTGATGCGCTTTTTCATATAATTCCCGTACCTCTGGAACAGACGGTATCGTATGGCGGGGGAACAGCTAAGGGACCGGGGGCCATTCTCAATGCTTCACAGCAGCTTGAACGTTGGGATGGCTTTTCGGAGCCGCTTGTCGCGGGAATCAGAACAACACCCTTTGTTGACTGCTCAGATGACATCGCCACTGTTCTTCTGCGCATCGAAGAAGTGGTACGGGGAGTAGTTGACTTAAACGGTATTCCCGTGGTTCTCGGCGGGGAACATACGGTCAGTCTGGCACCAATCAGAGCTTTGCAGCGAACCTGTTCTGAACCGATCGGCATTATTCAGCTCGATGCTCATGCCGATCTGCGGGATACCTTCGAAGGTTCTCCCTTCAGCCATGCCTGTGTCATGCGTCGCGCCGTCGAGGAATGTGGCTGTCGCTTGTTTCAGTTTGGTGTGCGGGCGCTCTGCCGGGAAGAAATTGCTGCTCGTCTCGAGTATCGCGTCGACCATCTTGATGGCCGGGCGATTGCACCCGCCAACCTTGCCGAATCAGTGTTGCCGGTTGATTTTCCGCAGAATATTTATCTGACTCTTGATGTGGACGGGCTCGATCCATCGGTTATCGGTGCAACTGGAACACCCGTCCCCGGCGGGCCGGGCTGGTACCAGACTTTGACTTTTTTGGAGCATGCGCTCGCCAGGAGGAGAGTCCTTGGCTTTGACCTGGTTGAACTGGCCCCCAGGGAGGGTGATCACGGTTCCGATTTCGCCGCTGCACAACTGGTTTATTCGGTTATGGGTATTATCACCCGTAACTTGGGAATCCGGTAGGCGTTTGCCAGATATCTCATTTTTTGTGACAAGATAAATCAGGCATATTATGCTCTTCCAACCCAGAACCCTGCAACAAAGGACTTTGTTTTTTGTCCTGGTCCCGACCTTTCTCTTGCTGCTCACCTTGTCAGTCGGCGGTTTCATGTTTGTCCAAAATATTCTGCTGGGTCAATGGGGGGAAACGGCAATTGCCAAATTACAGAGAACCGCTCATCTCATTGATATGGAACTGCGCCGGCCGAAAGATTTGCTGCTGCTTCTGCAGACGCCTGGTGAAGCAGATTTCGACCGGGAAATGTTTACTCATATTATCGACCGGATAAAAGCGCTTAATGGAGTCGTCGGGGTGAATGTCGATTGGCCGACAAAAGATATCATAAGAGATGTGATACCGCCCAGGGAAATGCAATCACCGATGGGAATGATGCATGGCTATAGTCCGGAGCGCTTTGAAGTCAGTACTCCGATATATAACAGTCAATTGAATAACCGGACTGTGTCATTGTTATCCCGGATTAACGGCAGTGACAATAAAGTGGTTGGACGGGTAGAGGTGATCATCTCCTTTGACAAACTTATCGGGCAGATAATCAATGCTCCCTGGTGGAAGAGTAATAAGGCATATCTTCTTGATAGTGAAGGAAATGTATTGATAAGCACTGTTACGCAGATGGAACTTGAGGATTATTATCCCCTGCGTTCTTTCGGCACGGTTACTGCTCTTGAAAAAGAGACTCTGGCGGCCATCCGGAAGACTGATTCGGGTACAGTTTTTGGCCCCGGTTCGCCGCCGGAAGAGATCAGCGGTTTCTATCATCTCACCGAAGCACCCTGGACCATGGTGATCATGGCTCCTGGTGAAAAAGTGCTCCAGCCGATTAT
This sequence comes from uncultured delta proteobacterium, assembly GCA_963804605.1. Classification (GTDB taxonomy): domain Bacteria; phylum Desulfobacterota; class Desulfobulbia; order Desulfobulbales; family Desulfocapsaceae; genus Desulforhopalus_A. Next base: position 533,387 of record CAWDRB010000027.1, on the reverse strand, counting down.
CCGTTTTCGGATTTTTTATATCGCCGCTTTATCTGTCGCCATTCTGGTAATTCTATTTTTTATCAGGCAGATGACGAATCGATTGACGAGAAGAATAAAAGAAGTTTCCGCTGCGGCAGATAATCTGGCCAACGGAGAATTTGGTTCTCCCCTGGTCATCACCAGCAGGGATGAGGTGAGTGAGCTGGCGCAGAGTTTTAATGCGATGAGCGGTCAGTTGAAGCAGCGACTGGCCATGAAAAAAGAGATTAATATCGCTCGGGAGGTCCAGCAGAATTTGCTGCCCGATACCGGTTTTAGGGCGCGAGGCATCATGGCCGACGGCATTAGTCTGTATTGTGACGAAACGGGCGGGGATTATTTTGATATAGTCACTTTTCCGGAAAATAGGCAAAAAGTGGGTGTGGTTGTCGGCGATGTGGTTGGCCATGGGATCGGTGCCGCTCTTTTGATGACCACGATCCGGGCGCTGCTGCGCTGCCGGGTCTCTCAACCCGGGAATCCGGATCAGGTAATGAACGAGGTGAATAGTCTGTTATGCAGGGATACCAGCAGATCGGGAAATTTTGTTACCCTGTTTTACCTGGAAATAGACCTACTGCACCAAAAAATGCGCTGGGTTCGGGCCGGCCATGAGCCGGCCATAGTCTATCATCCTGCCCGGCACGAATTTACCGAGTTGCGAGGAAATGGTCTGGCCCTGGGAGTTGATGCCGATTGGCGTTTTGAGTACAACGAGCTGGTGGTTCCGGATGAAGAACAGCTTATTCTGGTTGGCAGCGACGGCGCCTGGGATGTTGCAAATGCTGCCGGAGGGCGATTCGGCAAAGATCGTATCAGCCGAATACTTGCCGCCAACAGCCATCTGCAGCCGGATGCGATCCTCACAGAAATCATCGGGCAAATTAAAGAATTCAGGGGAGAAACTCCGCAAAACGACGATATAACCCTGGTAGTGGTCAAAACCGGCCCGTCAATATGACCGTCCGTATGCCAAATCCGCTCTCATTTCCCCTTAAAATCAGTAGAAACAATACCATAACGTCGCATGATCCGCTGCAATGCCTGCCGTTCGAGTCCGCAGCCGGTCGCGGCATTGGTTACATTGCCCTCGTGCCTGGTGAGGAGATTATTGAGATAGTTTATTGAAAACCGACTGACAATTTCCGCCTTGGCATCATTGTAGTCAGAGGTGTAGAGACTCTCGAAGTTGTTGGTTTCGGCTAGTTTGTTCTTGTTGTTTGGAGCGCTGATATCGGCAAGACCAACACGCTCTCCGACAGCTAGAAGAACGATTCTCTTAATGTTGTTCTGCAGTTCCCGAACATTTCCCGGCCATTTTTGCTGGTAGAGATGGTGGAGCAGATCGGCAGAGAAGACCAGGTTTTCCCGGTCGTATTGCCGTTTGAACTGCGTCAGGAAATGATGAATGAGCAGGGGAATATCTTCTTTCATCTCAACAAGATTCGGCATAACCGCACTGACCACATTGAGGCGATAAAAGAGATCTTCGCGGAATTCCCCGGCACGAATCTTGGCCTCCAGATCCTGGTTGGTTGAGGCAACCACTCGGACATCGACCTTTATCGTCTTGATTCTGGCCCAGGGGCTGGAATTTCTTTTTCCTGCAGGACCCGCAGCAGCTTGGTCTGGATGGAAACCGGGATATCGGCAATTTCGTCCAGCAGGATGGTTGATTGGTTGGCCTCGAGAAAAAGCCCCTTTTTTACCTGCATCGCCCCGGTAAAAGCACCTTTGCTGTAGCCGAACAGCTCACTCTCCAGAACGTTTTCCGGCAGAGCAGGGCAGTTGACGGTGATCATCGGCTTTTTTTTACGGTTGCTCAGGTTATGCAGGGCCCGGGCGGCCAGCTCCTTGCCGGTGCCGCTTTCGCCGCGGATCAGCACCGTGGCGTCGGTATCGGCAACCCGTGCCAGCAGATCAAGGACGCGTTTTAGGGCGGGACTCTGGCCGACAAATCCCTCCGGTTGGGCCAAATCGCTCAACCTCTCGCGCAGTTGTTCGTTGACCCGCAACAACGCGGTTCGTTCAAGGCCGTTGCGGATCACCCGGACGATATGGTCTTTGTCGAAGGGCTTTTGCAGGAAGTCATATGCGCCATCCTTCAAGGCCTGAACAGCCATGTCGATGGTGCCGTATCCGGTCATGATCACCACGGAGATTGTTGCATCATGTTCCTGAATTTTTTTGAGCAGTTCCAGGCCGTCCAGATCAGGCATCTTAATATCACTTAAAATCACTTCAGGCCGGCACGTTTGCAGCTGCTCCATGGCGGCAAGTCCGGATGGTGCGGAAATAACATCGCAATTGCATTTTTTCTTGATGACTAGGCGCAACATGGACAGCATGTCCGGTTCGTCATCGACAATCATCACCAGCTTGCGATTGTCGCCATTATCGATGGATTCAGGTTTTTTCATCAGTGGCTTTCCTGGTCGTCAGGTACTGAAAATACTGCTGGATAAATTTGCCGGAAACACTGTCGAAAAAACTCACCGCCGGTGGGGGCTGATCGGCCTCCTGGCCAAAAAGAGCCTGATACACCTCTTTTGACAGTTGCGCCAGTTCTTTATTGATCTCGGCAAGACTCTCGGCATCCGGGGAAAAACCTTTGCAGTCGGCAATGAACCGGTCTGGATTTATGGAGCAGGCAGATATTATTGTGATTCAAAGGACAATCCGGGTCCCGGACTTTATCGATGGCAGGTTCGGATATCGGCACTTTCTGTCTGTTGCCAATATCTTCGGCGGCCGATTCCTTTCTTCATTCCTTTGGCCAGGTTGATGACTTCTTTTCTCTGTTCGGCAGACAGGCTGACATTCACTTTGTTGTTGAGGTAGAGCGCCTCAATGAGTTCAATAGAGAATGTCCTGTTGCACGGTTCGGGGCCAGCCTTGGCACAACATTCTGGAGTTGGTGGTGCGGTTAAAGTGTCTAATTTTTCCAGCAGTTTTTCATACCGGGAGTAGAATTCGCTGAGATCAGCGCTGTTTCTGTTTTCCGGAGTCGGTTCACTGAGCGTCAACTGCCCTTCCTTTTTGCCGAATTTTCGCAGGAGCCACCATTGCGAAAAATTGGTTGGGTTGGCCCGGGTGGTTTTCAACACCTTGCCGGCTTTTTTCATACCTAAGCCGCGCCGCAGCAGATAGGCGGTGACGAAGGTGCCGGTCCTGCCGATGCCGTGGTGGCAGTGAACGAGAACCTTTTTGCCGAGATAGATCGCTTCATCGAGCCATTCAAGGCCCTTTTCCATGGCTTCCATCTTCGGCGCAGTTTCGTCGGGAATCGGCAGCCAGAAGACTTCGAATCCGGCGTCTTTTTCGATCGTATGCAGGTCGCTGAATTCGCCGCAGAGATTGACGATGGCCCCGATACCCTGTTCCTTCAGGCTTGCCAGCTCGTCATAAGACATAGGTGCGGCGCCGACTCCGAGGTTTTTGGTCACCCAGGTGATGAGATAGTCGCCCATCAGTTCGTCCTATTCATTTGAAAAATCATATTTTCCCTGAAAAAAAACGTCAACCATGGGCGTTAACAGGCTCTCATTGGTCAGTACCATATCCGGTAGCCGTACGGCACCGAGCAGCCGACCCACCTGATTCCAAGACAATCTGCAGTCAATTTTTTATCATACCGCATAAGTCGGGTATCGAGCAACTCACCAGTTTGGGCACAGGTGAAATTAATTCACGTCAGAACTTGAGCGATAAAAGAGATGCGGATGTCTTTGCCGGTATCGTTGCCTCCGCCACCGGTGAAGCTAAGCGAAATATAATTTCATCCGGTCAGTCGCTGCACACAGTCCAGCAGGAGGAATGATGCCAAGGCATCTATTGACATTGAGAGGTGTCGCTGCAAGCAGGCAGAAACCGGCCAGGGAGGCATCACTCGTGGTGGCGAGTTTGGATGGGTCACTCCGTGACAACAGAATAGACAGGCGGGCTGGTGATATCGCCGAAGGCATCAGCCTGTCGCACTTTAGCAGCTTTAATTCTTTGCGTTCTCTGGGTCCCTGCATACCATTTGATGCATTTTTTGGGTTGCGACAACAACCTAGAGACGTTGGATACCATGGCGAGCAAAGAAAGTGTCACCACGCTGAGTTCAAATTAACTTGTCTCCTTTTTTTCTGTCGTTAAATAAAAATAATAATACTACCCGTTGCTTCTTATTTTTACTGAGAAACTGTGTTGTTATTTAAGTGTGACAATCTTTGTCTCACCGACATAGTCCCGGCTTTCAAAGCCCGTAGCGGTGGTCATCTGTCTGGTGAGCGCCGATATTGTCTGCATATTGCGGATGATCGTATCCATTTCGGCGATCATCTCCTCTGAAGGCAGCTCGTCGCGCAGCAGCTGCGCCGTGCCGAGCGCGGCAAAAAGTGGACTGTTCAGTTCATGGGCGGCAGTCCCTGCCATTTCGATCACCCCCTCAAGTTTCATCCTCTCCATCTTTTCCTGCTCCAGCAGCTTCTGATCGGTGATATCCCGAGCTGCCTCGACCACAAAACTGACCTTGCCGTCATGGTCCAGAATCGGTGCCAGATGGCGTTCGAACCATTTGGTCCCGGTCCCGGTATCGAGCTGGTCGAGAATCGTCAGTGCTTGCCCGCTGCGCAGGACACTGCTGACCGGACAGGTGGTCGCTTCGTCCATCTTCCAGGGGGAGACCGCATGGTAGGGGCGGCCGAGCGCCTCTGCCTCGGTACAACCTTTGGTCTCCAGGAAATGTTTATTGACCATAATCACCCGTTGGTCGGGATTGACAACCAGCAGCTGCATCCACAAGGCGTCGAGAATTGTCTGCAGAAACCGTTCATGCTCTTCAATCTGGTTGAAGAGAAGGGTTATTTTTCGATAGGTCCGGGCTTTTTCGATGGCATTGCCGCCTTCTTCGGCGATGGCGACCGCAAAATTGATATCCATGGCGGTAAAGATACGATGTTCACCGCTCAGCAGACGTAGTACCCCGATAATTTCCTGTTGGTTGCTGATCGGAATAGCCAGAATGGATTTAATGCCTTCTCTGGCTATTGACTCGTGGTAATCGACGCGGGGATCATTGGCGGCATCGTATATGGCTACCGGTTCACCTTTCAGCACTTTAAAGATCGAATCTTCCCGGCTGATACTGCCACGTTCCAGATAGGCACGGGACACCCCGGAAGCGGCAGCCAGCTCCAGGCGGTTTGTCGCCGGATGGAGCAGACGGATGGTGCAGCCCTTTACCCCCATAACAGTGGGAAGTTTGTCAACGATAGTTTTCAGGATCCCCTCAAGATCCAGCGTCGAGTTGACCAGCCGGGAGATTTCCCGCAGTTCGCGAAAAAAATGCACCTGATTTTCCATCTCCTGGAACATGCGGCCATTGGCGATGGCCATGCCGACCTGTTCGGCAAGAGACATGGCAAAAGCAATCTCCGCTTCGGTGAATTGCCGGGTGTCCTTGGTCAAAAGGCGCAGCAGTCCGATCACCTGTCCCTTGAACATAATAGGCAGGGACATCGCGCTTTTTACCCCCTCGCGGGAGATATAGGCGCAGCTGTCATGGTCGCAGATGGTATCAATTCCGGTCCTGGCGGTTGGTTGTCCCTGCATCAGAGCCGCCATCACCTCCTTGGAGTCGATGATGGTGCGCGACAGGTACTCATCGGAAACCCCGCAGGCGGCGCCGAGCACAAAGGTATTGGTGCCCTTGTCAAGCAACCGAATGGTGGCGGCGTCTACCTCGAGGAGCCCCGGCAGACGCTTGACCACCAGATCCATGACCTGCTGCGGGTCGTGGACCATGCTGATAAGACGGGTGACTTCCTGGAAGACTTCAAGAAAGTCCCGCTCCTTATGTCGAACTATCTGCTCCATGGTCTCTTTTTATCCCGATGACCAACCAACTCCGGAATAAAATCCCGCCTATCGAAAAAATTCTAGGCCTTGCGCACTGTGACGAAATGTTCCTGGTAGGCGATGCCCCCACCGGCTCGATCCCATTTGTCCAGGCCGCCCCGCATGAAACTCTGATCGGCGATACCCTTGCCGAAGGCCCGGCTCTCTACCGGCAAGCGATGGCCAAAGCCGTGGATAATGAAGACGGCTTCGGGGTGGATCAGATCGGTGACCTTGGCGAGCGTCGTCTCCGAATAGTCCCTTTGCGACACCACAACCGTATCTCCATCACTGATCCCAAGCTTTGCCGCAGCCTTGCTGTTGATCCACAGGGGATTGATCGGCATCTGCTCGTAAAGCAGCGGGTTATTGACGGTATGTCCCTGGGTGTGGACGGCGCAACGGCCGAAGGTCAGGCGGAAGGATCCTTCCGGCGGTGTGTCCGGCGCCTGGAAGGGCTTGAGTGATTGCTGGCCGCCATTTTCCAGTTTTTCCGAGATGATCTCGAGTTTACCGCTTGGTGTTTTAAACTTCAGTTTATCCATATCTCGGTAGATTGGCTTGTCGGCAAGGTTGACCATGCCGGTGGCGTTGAAATCGTCTATCGCGACTCCGGTGCCCTGCAGTTGGAAATTCCAGACGTCCTCCACGGAGTCGAACACCAGCTCCGGAAGGCCGAGCCGTTTGGCCAGCCCGCCGACGATTTCCCAGTCGGCCCTGGAGTCGTAACGTGGTTCGATCGCCCGGTGGCGTACAAAAAACTGGGGTTTCAACGCGTTTTTTGTGGCAATGACGCTTTCCCGCTCCAGATAGGGAGAGAGGGGCAGAACCACGTCGGAGAACCAGGCGGTGTCCGACCAGCTGAAGGTCACCGAGACCAGGAGATCGAGCTTATTCAAGATCTCCCGCAGTCGATCGGGATCGGGATACGCCATCAGCGGATCGTGGCGATAGGCAATATAGGCCTTGACCGGGTAGGGGTCCTGGCTCTCTATCGCCTCGTACATAAGGTGGGCCAGCCCCGGGCCCTCCTCGAAGTGGGTATAACGCCAGCCGAGGCCGTCGGCCCGCTTGTCTTGCGGTTTTGGGTAAAGATCGACAAAGGCTTTGAGATCGGCCCGGCCGACATCACCTGGCTTACTTACCAGGGGCATGCCGCCTTTTGCTCCGATCGAGCCAAGGAGGGCGTTGATGATATAGGCGGTACGGCAGACGTAAAAAGAGTCACGATACCGCGACACCATCCAGCCGGGATGCCAGATAACCGCCCCTTTGGCGGCCACCAGCTCACGAACAAAGCGGCGCAGCTCTTCCGGCTTGATGCCGGTTTCCCCTTCCGCCCATTCCGGGGTATACGGCTCAATGAACTGGTCCAACTCGCGCAAACCTTCGACATAGAGGGTGGTGTATTTCTCGTCATAGAGCCGTTTTTTCAATAGCTCGTGGATTACCGCGAGATTGAAAGCATAATCGGAACCAGGCCGTACCTGGAAGTAGCGGGTCGCCTTGGAGGCGGTGATGGTGGCACGGATATCAATCACCGTTAGCTTACAACCCTTTTCCATGGCGTCCATGAGGTTGTTGACCTCCTGGACATTGATCGCCTCGAAGATGTTGCGCAGTTGCAGCACCACGTGTTTGGCGTTTTTCAAGTCATAGGCGACGCTCTTTCGCCCCATGCCGGTGACCGACAGGCTGGCATGCTGGACGTTGCGAGCGCAGGCAGAGTCATGATTGCAATAGTTCGGACTGCCGAGACCACGCAGCAGGGCACGGTGCATATCGCGAAAGGGGCCGCCACGGTCAGTGAGGGCAATGGCCTTGGCACCGTAGTTGTCCTTGATCTCTTTTAACTTGTCGGCGACGAAGTCGAAAGCCTCGTCCCAAGTGACCTTACGCCATTTGCCCTCACCCCGGGCACCAGTGCGAATCAAGGGGGTCTGGGGCCGTTCAGGGTCGGTTATCAGTGCGTTGCCGGCTGCGCCCCGCGGGCAGATTGCCCCCTTCATTGCCGGGACATGGGGGTTGCCCTGAAGAAAAGTCACCTGTCCGTCTTCGACCGTAACCTTGATCGGACAACGAACCGTACACATCCCGCATACACTGAACACTGATTTGGCAACCATTGATATTTCTCCTCTCTATGAGCTGTGGCGGCAGTTTTTTACTGCCCCTGATTATTAGTTCTGTTGTCTAGGTGGTTGTTTTTTCATGACCTGCAACCGATCGGAAAAGAGCTTGGCGCAATTGGCGCAATAGTTGTGGTGCTCCTTGACCTGGGGATGGGGAGCGGTACGCTCCTCCATCAATCGTATTTGTTTCTCGGTCGCGTAGTATTTGCCGCAGCCTTGGCATCGCTGCAGTGGATGCCGGCCAAAGACAGTATCACGGAGGGATACCGAGCGGATTCCTCCTCCCTCATGAACCGTTATCGCCTGGGTCGGACAGATATTGGCGCAGGTGCCGCAACCGATGCAGCGGTCAGGGTCGGCAACGACCAACTGGCGTCCTTCCCGTTTGTCCATGCGCAGGGCTTCTTGGCCGATGACCTCCTTGCACACTCTTATGCATAGCCGGCAGCGGATGCAGCCGTCCGGTACCGGTGGGAGCTCGATTTGTTCCTGTTCCGCCAGGTGGCGAATCCTCTCCGACATCGGGGCCATGGCAATCAACTTCAGCAAAGCCTTGGCACGTGCCTGATGCACCGCATCACCCTTGGTCCACAATCGCATTCCCGGTTTGACCTTAAGGATACAACTCAGCATGATCGTCCTGCCCCCAGAGATCTTTTCCACCTCCACGGCACAGACCTTACACGAGCCGGAAGGCTTTAATGCCGGGTGGTGACAAAGGGTAGGGATATGGATGTTGTTGGCTTTTGCCGCCTGGAGGACCGTGCTTTCCGCTTCGGCGGTAACCGTTTGATCGTTGATGTGCATGGTAATCATCGTATTCCCTCAGTCATTTGGCGCATCATGGAGCGCATCGATATAGGTTTGCAGGTGCTGTACTTCGCTATGCAGATAGCTGTTTTCCGCTCGGAGCAAGCCGGCGAGGGTAACAACCATAATGGCATTCCCGGTGATCACCGGCAGTAAGTCGATCCCCTTCGCCACCATCTGAGTGATGATCTGGCCGACGGGCTCCGCCTCAGGCACGGGTTGGGGACTTTCTGTCAGGAGCGCTGTTACAGGATCGTACCAGGATTGCGTTGTTGAACCGGCCACGGCACGGACAATATCTCCCGCAGTCAATATCCCCAGGAGCATGCCTGTTTTGCAAATGAGCGCTGCAAGAGCATCGGTCTGGTGCATTGCTTTCGCTGCATCGGCCAGATTGATCTCAGGGCCGATGGTCACCGTCTTCACGGCACAGGTGTCAAGAATTTCCGCTAAACGCATCGACGAGGTCTATTCGAAAATTTCCAGGCAATCCTGGGGGAGCCGGAAGGTACCTTTGTCTTCCAGGCTCACTTCGATCAGGGAATCCGGGTCGTTGATCTGATTATCCGGATCAGTGACGATGCCCCGGCTGCCGACCAACCCATCCATGTAGTCCTCCCAGCTCTCGTCGCTGCTGCGGCGCTGGACCCGCACCTTTTGGCCTTTGTGGAATACCATTGCTGTTCACCTTGATCCTTATAATTAGCAGACTTTTTTCAGGTGGTGGCCATGATTGTGGCACCACCGTGATGCCCCTTCTTTCGAACGCAAATGTCGCACAGCTTTTTATCCGTGGTTTGTGGTTTCGCCGCTGCCCCCAAACGGTCGCGAATGAACGTCCGATACCTTTCGGTGCCGATGTTCGCCCCGCAGCCGGAACAAAACACCAGCGGCTGGCGACTGAGCACAGTACCACACAGGGAGAGGATTCGCTCGCTGCCACGGTCCTCGATACGCATCGCCCCAGTCGGGCAATTGGCAGCGCACGCCCCACAGCTGATGCAACGCTGCTCGGTACGGCGAAAATCGCTTTCCTCAGGATGGTCGAACGAAAGGTAGCCGAGGGCAAGGGCGTCGACCCCCATTTTTTCCTTGCAGATGGTCACACATTTGCCGCAGCGTCGGCAAATGTCGCAACGAAGACAACGACGTGCTTCCTCACGGGTTTGATTTTCTGTGTAGCCAAGTTCCACCTGCTGGAAAGTGGTGCGGCGTCGATCAATTCCCAACAGCGCCATTTCCGGCCGTTTGAGGGCCATTTTGGTGTGCGACGGGACATCGAAACAGGGAACCCGCTGCTGCCGCACCGGCACAGGTGGCAATTTTGGTTGGGGGATTCCACCGAAATAGCGATCTATAGCTGTTGCTGCCCTCTTGCCGCCGCCGATGGCCTCGATGACCGTAGCCGGGCCTGTGACCGCATCTCCTGCGGCGAAGATGCCCGGCAGGTTGGTTTCCATGGTAATGGTGTTGACTCGGATCGTATCGCGATGCGTCCATGACAAATCCGGAATTTCTTTGAACCAATGCTGTTCTACCCGCTGACCAATTGCGCTGATTATTGCGTCGGCTTCGATATCATAGTCACTGCCCTCGACAGGTTTGGGCGATTGGCGGTTCGAACCGGATACGGTCACCAGCTTGGCTTTGAGGCAGCGTAAGGCGCGGACCATGCCTTTACTGCCGGTAACCGCCATAGGTACGGTGAGCAGTTCGAAGTGGATGCCCTCTTCCTCTGCCTGTTCCACCTCTTCGTGATCGGCAGGCATCTCCTTTCTGGTTCGGCGGTAGGCGATGGTCACTTGCTCGCTGCCGAGACGCAGACAGGTGCGGGCGGCGTCGATGGCCACGTTGCCGCCGCCGATCACCACGACGTTCTTGCCTGGGCAGCGGCGCTCGCCGAGGGCCACCCGGCGCAGAAAATCAACAGCCCCGTGCACCTGAGGAAAATCTTTTTCGCCGGCAATACCGAGGTCGAAGGAGGCATGAGCCCCTACCGCGAAAAAGAAGGCCTCAAAACCTTCGGTGCGCAGGGAGTCGAGGGTAACATCCTTGCCGAACCGGGCATTGAAGTGGAACTGGACGCCAAGATCCTCGATCTTGGCCACCTCTCGGTTGATGATGTCAGAGGGCAGGCGGTAACGTGGAATACCCACTAGAATCATCCCTCCGGCCCGGGGCAGGGCCTCAATGACTCGCACGGTGTGTCCATGCATGGCCAGATAATAGGCGGCGCTCAGCCCTCCCGGTCCAGCGCCGATGACGCACACCTTGCGGCCGGTAGCCGCGGCCTTGTCGGGGTTGCGATAGTTTCCCCAGGACATTGCCCGTTCGGCGGCGAAGGCTTTGAGGAACTTGATCGACACCGGAGTATCGATACGCGCCCGGACGCACATAAGTTCGCAGGGCCTGGTGCACACTAACCCACACACCCAAGGCAGGGGATTGTCGCGGCGAATGACTTCGATGGCTTCAGCGTCGTGGCCGAGGGCGATAAGTGACAGATAGGTGGGCACGTCGATACCCGCCGGGCAAGCCATCTGGCACGGTGCCGGAGTCAGATGATCACAGACTCCGGCGGTGCAGTTGTGATCGGCGGTATGACTGAGAAAAACTTCTCCGTGTTCAACCAGGCGGGATTTGAGCCACATGCCGGTCTCGACCCCCGGGGGATCGTCACCGAAGACACACAGCTCCTCGATTCGGGCGTCGATACACGGCAGATGCTCAGCCCCGGCCCTGCCGGCTACGATATCCTGGATCAGGGTAGTGATTTCCTCGATCAGACGACGGCTTCGTGGATGCACAACTCGGCGGTCGCCTGGTATTTTTTTCAACTCCAGCAGGGTCTCATGGACCGGGCATTGGTTTGGCATCATAGTCGGTTCTCAGGGCATTGGGAAAAGTGGACCAAGCCGGTTCCAGATGATTGGCCTGTTTCCACGCAATAAACTCCTAAAAGGAGCTGTTTTCAAAGGAAGTCACCGCCGCGGCATGGCGCTTTCGTCGCTTCTCGATCATCGCCGGGGGTTCCCCAAAATCAAGGCATTGGGTGGTGCAGGCGGTGACACAGGCTGGTTTTAATCCTTGGTCAAGGCGATCCTTGCAATAGTCACATTTTACCACCTTGCCTATTTCCGGATGCCATTGCGGCGCTCCCCAGGGGCAGGCGGATATACAGGTTTTGCAGCCGACACAAAGGTCGTGGTCGACAAAGACGATGCCATCGCTGGCCCGCTGTTGCATAGCACCGGTGGGACATGCGGAGACGCACCAGGGGTTCTCACAATGAAAGCAGAGCATAAAGACAAAGGCGGTCCGCGGCAGACCGCCGATCAGTTTTGGACCGACTTCAATGATCTGACACAAACGGGGGCCCTGCGGCAGGTTCTTGTTGGACTTGCATAGAATCTCGCAGGCGTGGCAGCCTATGCATTTGCGGGTATCTTGGGAGATTTGGTACCGGCTCATGAAAGTTCTCCTTGAGTGAGAGTTTGACACAGATCTACATAATTATAATGAAAGGGAAGTACATGAAGTATTTGCATAGCAGTCCTCAGTCGCCCATCTCAGCCATATAGGCATCAAGAGCACCCTCTAGAGAAAGTTTGTGCTTGGCCTCCTCTTGGCACAACACCTTGAAAACCTCACGAGCGGCTTCACTCTCTGCCTTAGTGAGCAGGAGATTGTAGAGGGCCAGGGATTTCTCCTCCCGTTTGGCGGCGAGCATGAGAATGTCGCGATACGGCATGCCCGGAGTGTAGGAGAGATCCTCAGTAAAATTACTGCGTTTAATATCGGTGATCCAAGTGAAAGGATACTCCTTCAATGTACTGCCGACATCGCCGCTTTTAAGTTTTTTAAGGAGTTGATGGTGTTTTTCCTCTTCTTCGGCAAACTGGAGAAAGAGGAGGCTTTTATCTTTTTGAGCTTCTCTTCCACTAATGCTGCGATAAAATTCGGCAGCTTCCACTTCCTGGGAGATGGCGAAATCGATAATGGCGTTCAGGTCAGAAAAGTCCATGGGTTGTCCTAAATTTGTAGAAATAATGATAGATAGAAGGTAATCCTGGTAAAATGTTGTATTCGCTCTTCATACGGATGGGACCGCACGGTGTAATCATCCCGCAGATGGGGTGTACTGATTTTTTTCATTCACTGTCTTTGGGACACTACATTTTTTAAGTTTTTTTGTCATCAGTTTGTAATATATAGGTTCTTCACTTCCCTGCTGAAATCAGCGGGCGAGTATCTCTGCCACCTTTTCTTCCAATTCTGTTTTATCTATCGGTTTAATGCAATATTCTCCCGCTCCAAGTTCGATTGCTTCCCGTGCAGTTTCTATGGTCGGGTAGCCGGTGAGCATAATGACCTTTAACTTGGGACTGTTTTTTTTCATTTGTTCCAGGACCTGAATGCCGCTCATTTTTTTAAGTTTGATGTCGAGAATGGCAAGATCGACATGATTTTTACCGGCATAGTTAATCGCCTCCTCTTCATCTGTGAAGGGGTGGACGGTATGTCCCTGTTTAGTAAGGATTTTTTTGACCAGAATCACTGCATCAAGGACATCGTCCAATGCTAGTATTTCCGCCATGGTATTGGTGCTCCTCGTCAATTAATGTTGATTTCGCTCTCAGTTTCCCTGAGCAGAAACAGCAGGGTAGATTTTATGTGTATCTAATTTCTTTCATTTTTTCAGTTTACCTCTTTGCACTTTTTATGCCCGAATCCGTGACAATTTTTATCTTTATTTATTTGTGTAATGCTATCAGGATTCTATCATTACTTCCAGCGGATGCCCGCTAAGGGGGTTGGAAGTTTTGGTCTCGTCGTGTTCAACAGCAAAGCAACACAGATGTTGCGCATCTGCTGTCAAATGAGCAGCAGAGGGTGATTTGGACTCGACGATACCCGATGTTGGTATCATATAGAATATTGAAAAGATGTGAGGCTGGTGCACCATTCTTGATGCACTGGCATAAATATCTACAACTCTAAGAGGATGGGTGATACAGGAGGAGTTTATTTGGAGTTTAAATGCAACTTTTTCGTTGCGTTTTGCAGGATTCTGGACAGAATATTGAAAGTATCTGTCCAGAATCGTTATCTTTTAATCGAACTATTATTACCGATAATCAACTGCTCACCGGCACTATGGTGATCTCCACTCTCCTGTTCATCGCTGGATTGGAGGAGATGGGTCTACTCTCACCATAACCGACCGCCCGTATTCTCGCGGGGTTGACACCTTGCTGTGCCAGGGCATTTTTGACGGCTTCGGCCCGGCGCATGGAGAGCTGCTGGTTGTACTGTTCCGATCCGGTGCTATCTGTATGACCACCGACTTCGATCTGGGTCTGATAGTATTGAACGAGGACTCTGGCAACCCTGTCGATTTCCGCATAGCCTCCGGGCAAGAGTACGGCTGAATCGTGGTCGAAGAAGGTCTCTCCCTTAAAGGTGGCCGTCAAAACATCCTGGCTTCGTTGAATGCTGGTTGCTTCGGAGTTGGCCATGGCATTGCGAAGGGCCTGTTCCTGGTTATCCATGTATTTGCCGACCTGGTTCCCGGCCAGTCCTCCCAATGCAGCGCCAATTCCTGCACCGATAAGAGTGCCCTTGGTATCCCGGCCGATAGCCTGCCCTACTATGGCCCCAAGGCCTGCGCCGACCCCCGCCCCAATCGCGGTGCCTTGTTTCTGGTTGGTATCAAGACTGGCACAGGAGGTGAGGGTTGCGACCAGGGCTGAGCACACAACAAAATGCGACAATGATTTTTTCATCAGTGTTACTCCAATATTTTTTTTACTTTGTGTTTCTTGTGGTGATGATTCGAGGTTGTCTCAGTATGTCATGTATCATAATTATGAGATTTTGTCATGTCCATGCGATATCAAATGACTCCAGGAAACTCTTTGGCTATCCGGTGCAAGATCTTTTCCTCTCTCGGAGAGGGCAGTTTATTGCCTTCTTGATGAGTTGTCTTATACGTGTCAAGAGAGGCCGTTGTCAATGAGTTCAGTAAACCCCGGTAAAGAAGAAAAAGAGCCGGGCCTTATAAATAGGGGACAGGTGAAGAAAATGAAAAAACCGCTAAAGTATATTTTGCTATGTACGGCAGCTGTTGGCATTCTTGTGGTCGCCGCTGTGGTGATTCTTTCTACCCTTGTTGATGTGCAGAGTTATAAGCCCAGAATCGAACAACTGGTCACTGAGAAAACCGGCTACCCTTTGACCCTGGGCGGTACGATGAGCTTGTCGCTTTTTCCCTGGGTGGGCCTTGGTTTTACTGATCTCAAACTCGATAATCCAGCAGGGTTCAGCGCCAAGACATTTATCACCATCGAGAGCTTCCAGGCCCGGTTGAAGGTACTTCCCCTGTTGTCGCGAAAGATCGAAATAAGCAGTTTTGTCGTCAAGCGGCCCGAGATATTTTTAGAAAAAAACCCCAAAGGTACCTGGAACTGGGAAAAACTTGAGCAAAGTGGCAAGCCGTCCACTGCGGCCACAGAAAAACAAGCCCCGGTGCCGGCCACCGACAACAACAAACAACAGCCTGCTCCGGATAAAAAATTTGCCCTGCAGTCACTTATGGTCGGCGAGTTTTCAATAACCGATGGCCGGGTGCAGATAAATGATACGGTTAATAAACTGCAACGCGAGGTTGCCAATTTCACCCTGCAGCTTGACGATGTCTCACTCGATAAACCAATCAAAATCAATATGGCTGCGTCGCTCGATGGCAAACCGATCAAGCTTGAAGGTGCAGTAGGACCTGTGGGCCCGGACCCCGGAGCGGGAAAAATTAATCTTGATCTTACCATGCAGGCTCTGGAAATTCTAAATATTCAGGCCAGCGGCTCACTGGAAGACATCCAACAGAAAATACGCTACGCTTTGGCGGTAAATATCCAACCATTCAGTCCTAAAAAATTGTTTGCCACCCTTGGCCTCAGATTTCCAATAATTACTGCCGATCCACAAGTCCTGGAAAATCTGGGTATGAAGGCCAAATTCGTCGGTGGTGCAGGCCAGCTTGTTTTGTCGGACGGCCATCTACTCTTTGACGATTCCGTTGTTACCCTGGATATGACCGCTAAGGATTTTTCCCGCCCGGATCTGGCGCTTAAAATGGCAGTTGACACCATTGATCTTGACCGTTATCTCCCAGCTGCCGAAGCAGATAAGAAAGCAACTCCGGAGCAAGGCAAGGCTGCGACAGCTCAAGGGCAAGGTGCGGTGTCGGCGGTTTCAGAGAAAAAACCTTTGGAGCAGGCGAAAAAAGATAGCGGCATCGATTATCAGCCGTTTAGAAAATTGGCGCTGCAGGCAACCCTGAAACTGGGCGAAATGAAAATGCATGGTGGAAGTCTCAGAAATCTGGCGCTGGATGTTATCGGGCAAAATGGCCTCTATACGATAAACTCTTTGGGAATGGAGCTTTACGAGGGGAAGATTGCCGGGACTGGAAAAATAAATGTGCAGAAAAACCTTCCCGCCACTGCGCTTAATCTTACCCTGCAAGATGTCCAGGTTGGCCCGTTATTAACAGATTTTGCCAGCAAGGAGATTATTGAAGGCAGGCTCAAGGCACAGGTCGCCGTCAGTATGCAGGGCGACAATGGTGAACTCATCAAGAGATCGCTTAACGGTAAAGGAGATCTGCGTTTTCAGGATGGTGCCCTGATTGGTCTTGATCTTGCCCAGATGGCGCGAACCATCAAAGCCGGGTTTACCCTTGAACAGCAGCAGGGAGAAAAGCCGAAAACCGATTTTGCCGAGTTGCATGCCCCGTTTACCATAACCAACGGTCTGGTTAACACCCCGGAGACGACTCTACGATCGCCTTTTATCAGGGTGGCGGTCACCGGAGATGCCAATCTGGTCAGCGAGGCGCTTGATATGAGGATAAAACCGGCGATAGTTGGTAGCATTAAAGGGCAGGGGGATGAAGAAAAACTTGCCGGCCTCACGGTTCCGGTTGTTGTCGGCGGCACTTTCAAGGCACCGAAATTCACTCCTGACCTTGAATCGCTGGTCAAAGACCAGATGCCTACCGAAAAGGAAATCATTGAAATCATTAAAACAGGAAAAGTTCCCAGGGAACGTCAAGAGAAATTTAAGGAAGATGTTGAACAGGCCAAAGGTCTTCTCAAAGGTCTGTTTGGTAACTAACCATCGTAAATTTTAGGTTTTTCCGAGATTGTCATGATTGAAATAGGTAAAATAAACAAGCTGGCCGTAACAAAAAAATGGGGCAATATTATCCATCTCGATGGCGGCAATTCGGGCGACATCCTTTTTAAAGGGCGATATCCCGCAGAACAATACCTGCCAGGCGATGTAATAGAGGTCTTTATTTATGTTGATAGAGAGCAGCAACTTTTGGCCACGGCCCAGAAACCTTATGCCGTGGTTGGTGAATTTGCCGCCTTACGAGTGGTGGCAATCAGTGCAGCGGGCGCCTTTATGGATTGGGGGCTTGACGGCGATTTGCTGGTGCCGAGAAGTGAACAACAGGAAAATATGTCAGAAGGCCAGTCGTATGTTGTCTATCTTTTGTTAAATAAAATAAACAATCGTATTATAGCATCATCGAAACTCAGTAAATTCCTCGGGCTGCAACCACCGGAATATGCAGAAGGTGCAGAGGTTGATCTTATTGTCTATGCCGAGTCAGAGCTGGGCTACAGTGCCGTTGTCAACGGTGCTCATGCGGGCATGATTTACCGCAATGAAGTTTTCCAGAAACTTGCCATTGGCCAGCGGATGCAGGGGTTCATAAAAAAAGTCCGGGAGGACCGTAAAATTGATCTACGCTTGCACCCGGCAGGGTACCAAAGAGTTGAAGGTATTGCCCAGACCATTCTAGACACGCTCAAGAATTGCGGTGGCACAGTTGCCGTCACCGACAAAAGCCCACCCGAAGATGTCTATGCCTTGTTCGGCGTCAGCAAAAAGGTTTTTAAAAAAGCTATCGGCGCCCTCTATAAGAAAAAGCTCATTGTAATCGATAATAGCGGCATCAAGCTAGCCCGCTAAACATTCCCCCCCTTCTCCGTACTGCACGAGGGGCAATTGCCTTGGCAGTGTGCTGTTGCTCGTTTGAGCCCAGATCCTTTTTTTCTAGTAATTTCTGGTCATTCTTTGGCTTTTTGCAGCTAATCATTGAAACGACAGGTGTCATGGTAGTTTATTTATCTGAAACTACCAGTTGAGCAGAAAAGCTTATTTATTAAACAATATTGGGGAAATGGAATGAAATTTAGAAACATACTGGCGGTATTGGTTCTTCCTTTGGTTTTTGCATTGACAGCCCATGCAGGAAATGACTGCGATGCAGTCTATGGCCAGGGCAATAATCTTTTCACCCTGGCCACTGGAAGCCCTGGTGAACTCGGTTTGCTCGAGAAACTGGCGAATGAGTTTAATAAGACCAATGGCACAACAATGTGCTGGAAAAAGGCGGGTTCTGGAGAATCTTTGAAGCTGTTGCGGGAGAAGAAGGTTGACCTGATACTGGTGCACGCTCCTGCTGCGGAGAAAGTGGCCATTGCCGAGGGCTGGGCTATCAAGCACACCCTGATCGGATCGAACGAATTTTATATCGTCGGCCCAAAAGACGATCCTGCAGGTATCGCCGATGCCGGCTCAGCGGCTGACGCCTATACCAGGATTGCCGCTCATAAATCGCCTTTTCTTTCTCGTGGAGATAATTCAGGCACCCACAAAAAAGAACTGAGTATCTGGAAAACTGCCGGGATCAATCCTGCTGGTGAATGGTATAGGATCACCAAAGGTTTCATGATGGCAACCCTGAAGAAAGCCAATGACAGCAAAGGGTATTTTATGACTGACTCGTCCACCTGGGTTGCTGCTCAGAAAGATGTGCCGGATCTGAAGATCCTTTTTAAAGGTGATCCTGTGCTCATCAATACTTACCACGGTTTATGTCAGCCGGAAAGTGTGACCAAGGGTCAGCCGGCCGCATCGAAATTTATTGATTTTATTGGTTCACCTGAGGGGCAGGCGATAATCGGCAGCTACGGAAAAGACTTGTATGGCCAGTCTTTGTATGACGACGCAGCATATGCGAAACAGTATGTCCACTGAGTATTGACAGTGATTAACTGATATCACTGCCTTAAGAGGCATGGTCTTTGCCTGGGGCAGTGATAATGGAAGTCCAGATATCTGCGTTTTGTCCGCGCGGCAATACCAGAATTATTTCTTCTTTTGACAGAGGACATCGATACAAGCAATGCAAAAATCCGGGAGGTCATCCGGTTTACGGCTGGAGACAAAGTTCCGGTCGACGACAACGGCTGCATTTTCCCATATCGCCCCGGCGTTGATCAAATCATCTTTGATTCCCGGTGACCCGGTGACCCGGACATTTTTATAGACCCCTGCAGATATCGGCATCCATCCCCCATGACAAATTGCCGCCACCAGTTTTCCAGCATTAGTAAAGTCGCGGATCAATTGCAGAACTTTCGATTCACGCCGCAGTTTGTCCGGCATAAACCCGCCGGGACAGAGCAGGCCATCGAAGTCAGCAGCCTGCATATCGTGAAACGTGACATCCGATTTGCATGGATAGCCATTTTTCCCTGCGTAGACAATATCAGCAGCAGGACCCGCCACTATGACTTTCGCACCCGCTTCGATAAATCGCAGTTTTGGATACCATAGTTCCAGGTCTTCATAGAGATCGCCGACGAAGGATAAGATGTTCATCCCTACCAGAGGTTTATGATCTATCATGGGTTGTTCCTTCTTTTTCACTTGAAATTTTTTTTAAATCTGGAACTGCTCTGGATAGCCTGGTACAAGCGTTTCACCAGAGCTTGATTGTAACCATGAGAGGTCATGTTGGCGGTAATGCGTCCTCTGATGGAGAAACCGAGTAGATAGAGGTCGCCGATCAGGTCCAATATTTTGTGGCGCACGAATTCATCGGGATAACGAAGTTCCGTATTGATAACTTTGCCTTGATACATGATGATATGGGAATTGAGATATCCGCTACCAACTTTCCCCAGCCTCTGGGCCATTTCGATATTTTCAAAGGTATTGAATGATCGAGCTGGGGCTATCTCCTTGGCAAAAGACACTTTTTCCGGATTGAACGTGAAGCTCTGTTCGCCTATGGGAGGAGGATAATCAACCCGCATCTCTATTTCGAATCCTTCAAAAGGCTCGGCAAAGAGGTGCTTTTCCTGCTGCTCGTAATTTCCTACGCCGATCTTCTGATGGATGACGGCAACCTCTGTGAAAGCCGGCTGTTCGACAATTCCTGCCTGGGTTATGAGGTCGCAGAAGTCCTTGGCGGAACCATCTACGTTCGGTACCTCGTCGTCGACTTTTATGAGCACGTTGGTTATGCCGTATACGGCAAAGATTGCCATCAGGTGTTCGACTGTGCGCACCTGTTGCCTGCCATTATCCAGAGTTGTTGAGTTGGCAGAGAAGGTATTCGATGCGATAGTTTGGGGAAAATTTTCTAAGGATGTGATATGGCCACGGATGGTCTGGCCATCGAGAGTCTGAAAGACGATACCTTCATTGATCCCCAGAGGGCTGAGGATGATCCCGGTTTTCCGGCCGCTCAGCAGCCCGACACCGTTAAGGACAACATTCTCTTTGAGCGTTCGTTGAGGTTCTGGGGAGTCTACTACTTCTACCATGCCGGGGGGCATTAAAAGGTCGGCACTGATGATCTCAAGCCCGGTATCCGAAGGAAGTGGCCAGTCGCTCCTGGAAGGTTGATGCATAATGGCAGATTTCACCTTGTCGAGTAACACCTCAAGGTGCAGCGGTTTTTCCATAAAATCATAGGCACCGGCCTTGATAGCGGAAACCGCCGTCTCGATGCCGGCATGTCCGCTCATCATAATGATGGGGAGTGCTGGGAATCGGCCTTGCAGTCTTTTCAGAAGCTGTAGACCGTCTAAGCCTGGGAGCCAGATATCCAGCAGAACAAGAGAAGGCACCACTGTATCGAGACTTTGCCAGAAACTCTCCGCATCCTGAAACACGATGGCCTGGTACCCTTCGTCCTTGAGGATGTTTGAAATTGTCGAACCTATGTAAGGTTGATCGTCTACAATACAAATAGGATTCATGTCACTCTTGTCTTAAAATACGTCTTAAAATTATTCACTCAATGGGCAATGATACGCGATTGCACGAAAGTGAGCTATGATCACCTTTATCATGGTCAATATCTTTTCAAGCTTTCCGTTCAACCATTCACTGAACAATGGCCATACCTTTGGCCACCTCTTTCTTTTTGTCCTCTCCCATCAAAATTCCAAGTAATTCGAGGCCAAATTCAATAGAAGTTCCAGCCCCTCTGCTGGTTACGCAGTTTTTATCGAAAACAACACTTTCCCCGACGTTCGTCTGAGTTTTCAGTTGCTCGCTGAATAAAGGATGACAGGTGGCTTTCTTTCCTTCGAGCAGACCATGGTGTTCGAGAACAACGGCAGGAGAGGCGCAGATAGCTCCGTAAAGTTTGTTCTCGCTATTCTGTTTTTTTAAGAGTTCAGCAAGAACGGTTGAATTCTTTAGATTTTCTGCACCTGGAATCCCACCGGGAAGGACGATTAAATCATATGATTCATTGGCGCAATCAACAAGTTTACTGTCTGCGATGACCTTTACGTTATGCGATGACGTAACCTGCAGATCGTCGCCGATTGCGGCCAGATCGACATGTGCTCCGGCCCGGCGAAAAACATCTACGATACTGAGCGCCTCAATCATTTCAAAGCCATCAGCGAGTGGAACAAGAATCTTTTTTTGCATTGCTGTCTCCTTGAATTTTATTATTTTTTGACACCAAAAATATTGTAATCAACTCAGAGTTATCGTCAATTTCCTTTTCCTTTGATGTCCCACATTCAGATATAAGGAGCTGTTAATCGGCAAAGAGTCGTCATGCAACCGTTATGGTACAGAAATGAAAAACCAGTTGTTGTTTAACAAAAGTTTGACAAAGGGCTGCGGGTCGGCCATTTGGGTCAGATACAGGTACGATTTACTGCAAAGCCTGTTGGTCTCAGCGCCATGTAGGTATCACTGATCGAATCTCCGGATTCCCATGGGCCAACGTCGGTTTCCTTGATACATTATCTTTGGTCGAGGCAAATACAGATATGCCTGGGTTGAGCACAGGCTCCATCCTTGTTACCAGTACAGATAGATCAAAGATTGGGTTCATCTTAATGATTTACATGTATTTCTACATGGATAATTTGAGGCCGACGATGCCAGCAAGAATGAAAGCAAGACTTATCAACCGGGCCAGGTTTACTGGTTCATTGAACAAGGCTATACCCAACATTGCTGTGCCGACAGCCCCGACACCGACCCATACAGCATAAGCCGTGCCGACGGGGAGTGATTTCATGGCAATGCCGAGCAGCCCAACACTGAGAATCATTGAAAGCGCAGTACCGACTGTTGGCCATAGACGTGTAAAACCCTCGGTGTACTTGAGTCCGATTGCCCAACCTATTTCAAACAGTCCAGCAATGACGAGAATCAACCAGTTCATTAAAATATCCGGACCTTCGAGATTACAATATTTATGTTGTTAACAGGTTAGTTCTTCTTGTGTCGCCGCAATCTTTACAACCACTTTGTGGATCTGACCTGACGAGATCAGTGGCATGTGCGCATCTTCTGGGAAAAAGATTGCAAACTGTCCACTTTCGATTGAGAGCCAGGTATTTGGTTTGTCTTTAAAGAACTGCAAGTCAGATTTATGATCGTAATCCCCGGATGGCTGTTTGCATAATGACTTGGGCTTCCAGCCTATGTCATCGGTGCCTGCCAAAATCAATTGAATATCAATATATTTCTCATGCGTTTCGAGTAGAGCATCCTCTCTCCTCAGACCAATGTCCTTAGATACCATTGCATAGACGTGATCACCATCTATTTCATATTTCCCCACCGCCAGTTCCTTTAGCTCAGGGCGCAAGAGAAACTCAATAGCCTTTGGAAATCCCTTGTGCATAACCAGGTAACGGTGTGCATTGTCAATTATATCCAGAATCATGTTTGTTCCCTCATGAGCTAATTATCAGTAAAATACGGTCCTGAATGTGATCACTGGTGTATCAGGTGTATTATCTTACCGGGAAAGTGAAGACTGTCGACTCTCCCCTGTGTCTGCTACCTGAGCAGGTCACGAGGTAAACTTGAGATTGAAACCAACATTTTTTAAATACCTGGCTTCCTGCTCAAGGCTTGTCCGTTGCAGGGGATGGTTTATCAACTCATACTGCACAAATTGAAGGGTCAAATTATCCTCGCTGGCAACCACTTGTTCAATAATTGCCGTCTCGTCTTTACGGGAACGATGGAGCAGGGCGGCGAGACGTAGGAGAATCGCCAGCCTCAAGGCGGTCTTCTGATCCTTTTCTGCTAAATCTATGAAGAACTTTTTTGATATTTTTTTACGATGGCAACGCACCAAAACACTCATCCAGTTCTGTTCTTCTAGCGAAAATCCGGGAAGATCTGCGTTGGCCAGAAGATACGCGCCATGTTTCTGATATCCACTTAACGAAACCGCAAGACCAATCTCATGAAGACTGCTTGCCCAATGCAGCCTTTCGGCGTCCGCCAGTCGCAGGCTCCAGGCTTTTTCACAGGCGGTGAAAAGACGGTGGGACGTTAAACTCACTCGTCGCGCATGTTTCTGGCTGACTTGAAATCGCAGCTGTACACTTGAGACGGTTTTCAAACGGGTATCTTCGCTCTGAATCCGGCCCAGACGATCATACAGCAGGCCCTCCCGCAAGGCGCCTTCGGAAACCTGCATGGTCTCAATTTTAAGTGCCTCAAAGGTGGCAATGAGGATGGCCAGTCCTCCTGCAAAAACAGGTTGTCGATCACTATCTAAACCGGGAAGATTAAGGTTTTTCAAATGTCCAGCCGCTATCATTCTATTTCGTATTTCGTATAAACTGTCCAAGGTGATACTATAGCTCTCAAGCCTAAGCCCTTTCACAATGTTTCCCACGGCCTTAATCGTTCCGGATGCCCCGGTAGCGGAGATCCAGCCAACTTCGCGAAAATCGCGTCGTACCGGACGTAATTCCATATGTGCGGCAATGCCGGCATTTTCCCAATTCTTCTTGCTGAGCCTGCCATTTCGAAAAAAAGCGCGACTCATACTCACACACCCCATTTCGAGGCTGCTGAGATGCAGAGGCTCAAAACCCTCACCGATAATCAATTCAGTACTGCCGCCGCCAATATCCATCACAAACCGTTTCCCATCCTCAGCCACCAGAGAATGGGAAACCCCAAGATAGATCAGACGGGCTTCCTCCTTTCCGCCAATAATTGAGATCGGGTGGCCCAGAACCTCACTTGCGCTTTGTAAAAACTGACGGGAATTTTTTGCCTGACGCAGGGTATTTGTGCCAACGGCCGCCACACTGCCCTGGGGTAATTTCTGCACACGTTCAGCAAAACGATCAAGACAGGAAAGCGCGCGTATACGTGCTTCTTCAGACAATCTGCCATTTTTATCAAGACCGCCTCCAAGGCGCACCATTTCCTTCAAGCTATCCAGAATGTGCACATGACCGTTTTCAATTCGGGCAACTACAAGGTGAAAACTATTGGAACCCAAGTCAATAGCTGCTAGATATTGTGGTGATTGCTGTTGATCATTCATAGATAAACTTGGTCTGTCTCCCCGTTATCAGTCTATTAATTCCGTTGCGAGTTTCAATCGTTCTTACGACACCATCCTGCTTCAAAGTGATCCTTATTCGATTCCTTGAATTAGTTGGATTGACTGAGTATGTCTTTGTGAAGAAAAATATCCCATAACTTTTTCATAGTTTCTGGAGTGTGCCCCCCTGAAGTTGTGAAAACATGGTTTTTTGGCAGGATATCAGCCAAAAGCTTTTGAGCTTTTACATAGGTATCTTCGGTTCCGTAGCCAAGATATATTGCAGGTTTTAGACTCTGATCATTGGCATATTGTTTAAGCCAATGCCAAATCATCCTTTGCCAGTCTTTATCAGGATTGTATTCACCTGGATCCCACTGGCGGACTCCTCCTTGAGATTCAATTTCACTCACAATCTTGCCGTACCCCAGGAAAGGAGAAATAATCAAGACACCATCCACATCTTCAGGATGGAAGCGTGAGTACATCAAAGCACCAAGCCCTCCCATGGAGGCACCAACAAGCCAAACTTTTTCATAACCTTTGGCTCTGGTCGGATCAATAATATCAACTTTGAGGCGCTCAACCAGAGTTTCTCCAATATAATAACCAAAATGAGCATTCGGTGCGATCATGTCATAGGGCAGTTTGCGCATCTTTATTGCATCCACAAATCCTTTACTTGCGAAATCTTCGTGACTTCCTCCCCGACCACGCAGAAAAACAATCATGTTTTGTTGGGATCTTGACTCTTCAGCAGGATAATAGAGTGATTGAAGGGGAGCGTTTGTGGAACAGCCAGAGATGGTTAAAATAACCAGAATGAATGAATAAATCAGAAAAGTTTTCATGTTTAAATTCCATTAAGTTAAACCTAATATGGACTATACAAATCAAAGGATTTTAATAGTTCTGTCTCCTCTTCCTGCTTTTTCCTGTTGTCTATCCATTGTTAGCTTTTCGATCTCCCGGTTATAGCAGAAAAAATCGTCTGGAGCCATGCAGTTTTGCAAGTTGCCCTCATGACTTTTCTTTCGCGTCTTTTTTCAGTATATATTCTCTATACTTCATCATAATGAAGCACTGATCGTGAAAGGAATGGTACATGACAAGATGTATATTGGACAAAGAGAAAGACCCGCTTGGTACTATGCTGAGTGATTTTTGCTGTGGTGATTCAGGGGCTTTTCTCAATGTTTGGTCCTCGACGCTTGAAATGTCCACCATGCAGGGAACCACCATGGTCCGTGGATTCGAGAAAATGAACGACGTTGAAAAATGTGCCCTGGCCGCCTGCCGGGGACGGATTCTCGATGTCGGTGCTGGAGCTGGCTGTCATAGCCTTGTCTTGCAGTCGAGGGGCCTGGATGTCGATGCCATTGATATTTCGCCAGGCTGCGTGGAGGTAATGCGCAGAAGAGGAGTTGAAAAGCCCTATCATCACAATATTCTGGATCTCAGAAATTCTCGTTATGATACAGTTCTCATGCTTATGAACGGGATAGGAATATCTGGCTCCCTGGATGGCCTGAATCTCTTTATTCAACACCTGGACACCTTGCTTGCGGCGGGCGGACAACTGCTTGCCGATTCAACTGATCTGACCGGAAAATTCCTAAAAAACGGTGAGGCTGTCTATGATGACGAAGTAGGGTATTGCGGAGAAACAGATTTTGTCATGATATACAAAGGGCTGCGGTCAGACCCTTTCAGCTGGCTTTATGTGGATTTCGAACTGTTACACACTCTCTGCAGCTTGCATGGATTCCGATGCGATAAACTCATTGAAACGGAAGAAAAACACTTCCTGGCAAGGGTCTATCGTGCTATCAGTCTTGGTCCCTGACACTCCTCCTGAAACAACCAGCAAGCATATTGCCGGGTAGAAACGCCATTTAAATGGTTCTTCAACCCGGAATTTTCAACAGAGACAATTACACTATTATTGCAGCATTGGATGATTGATACGACCTACACTACATTATGCAGAGCCAGGCAATATTAAATAGAAATCCTCTGACGTTCCTTCAGCCAGTCGATAAATCTCCCTCTAGTTTTCTTAAACAAAATCCGCTCAAACACCTCGCGGTCGTAGAGGTAAAGACAGTGCCTGATCGAGGTGAATGGGCTGAAGATTTTGTCAGGATTCTCGGTGAGGAGATGTTCGTGAAACTCTTTGACGATGTTGAGATTATCGTTCAAACACTGATGAAAATCCGACTTTTCAAACCCATTATGCAGTTTCAGGATATCGTTGACAAAGTTGTCCACTTTAAAGTCATCGAATTCAAAATCTCTGAAAAAATGGCCGGCAATCCGCAAGAAGTTAAAAGCATTTAAGGTTTTCCCGCTGGTCGATGTTCCGCTAAGAATTCCAGTTTTAGGGGCATCATCGGGTTGCTCGATTATCGGGGCCACCGTTTCCTGTTGCATCAGTTCTATAGTGGCGTTGCGGATTTCCTTGAATTCCCGGTCCGCAAGCTCAAAAAGAGCGGAGAGAATGTTTATTCTGCGCTTCAGATCAATAGGGATAGATTTCTTGTACTTGATCTTGTGGTCCAGGACACTCCAGGCATCCTGAATAAGTGATCTGATCTGCACCTCAAAGGAATTGTCAGCATATGGAAGGTACTTCGGTAAACACGCCATTTCATCATTTAAGGCCAGGTCCATGTGCAGACCTTTGTAGCCGAAGGAATCTTCGGTGCTTTCCACTGAGGAAATTTTGTCGGTAATGTCGAGAATATTGAAGTGTTGTTGCAACATTGCCGATAGCAAGTCGATCTGGTCTTCATAGAGGCATACGATCCGGATGCCGATCAGGTCTGAGATGAAAAACCTGATCTCATAAGGCTGTTCAACGGCTTCGAGACGGTTCTGGTATTTGCGATGAAACTTTTTGATGCACTCCTCTTTATCCTTGATTCGGCCTTCTATTTTCGTCACCTCATCTATGCCTAAGCTTTTGACTAATGAGGTGACGAGGCGGAGATAGATGTTCTTGGCGGCTAAAAGATGCTTCCGGTTGCTTTCATAATAAATCCTGAAGACTTGCTTCTCCTGTTCGAAATCCAAAGAGGCCATGGTTGGCTCCTCATGTCGTTGATCTTCGATGGTTGGTTACGTCGCCATATCCGTTGTGGTTTTGCATAATTACCTTGCAATAAACCACTGAAACGAAAACCTGTTATTGAGAGGTATTTCGAACCTGTTCTTCTTTTGTGTTTTTAATGATCTGTTGACTTTTGTTTTCAGCTTCCATGGCATCCTTGGCCACAATCGCCTGAACTTCTAGAGTATCTTTTTGGATTAATTCATAATTGTCGTCGCCAATATATTCCAGACGCCAATCTCTCCATTGATGAATAATTCTTTTCTGCATATCTTTTCCTTTCTCAAGTATACGCCATCCTAATCTTCAGCTTCTATCGGCACTGCAAAATCATTCTAAAAGTTGAGTAAGACAGGAACTATATGGACTATTGCTATATGAGGATTAAAAAGATCCGTCCCCTTTTTCGTAGATAGCAGTTTCTCGGTTTTTTTTCAGTCATGTCGTGTTAGCATAACATCTATGAAATAATATTGACCTCTTCTTCTAATTCAATTCCAAATTTAATAGCAACTATATTTTTAACATAATCTTGAAAGTCCCTAATTTCTTCGCCTTTGGCTTCACCGTAGTTAACGATGACTAAAGCATGATTAACATGGATGCCAGTGTTGCCAACGGTTTTCCCTTTTAACCCCGCTTGTTCTATCAGCCAACCAGCTGAGATTTTAACTTTATTGTCGCGTAATTTGTAACCAATAATATTCGGATATTGTTCTTTTAGAATCTCAAATTTTTCGTTACTTACTTCAGGGTTTCTGAAGAAGCTGCCTGCATTGCCTATCTTTTTATAGTCAGGCAATTTTGTTCTTCTAATTTGAGAAATAATTTCACTTATATCAATTACAGATAAATTATTTATATCAAGTTTGTTTGTTTGGTCGATTAAATCGTGATATGAAATATTTAAGATGGGGTGCTTGTTTAAAGTTAAAGTTACCTTTGTAATTACAAATTTATCTTTAAACCTAGATTTAAAAACGCTATCCCTATAACCGAAGTTGCATTCATCTTTGTGAAATATTTTCTCCTCTAACGTATCAATAGTAATTCCTTTCAATGATTTGAAAACATCCTTTAATTCCTGTCCGTAAGCTCCAATGTTTTGAATGGGTGCTGCGCCGACGGTTCCTGGAATAAAAGAAAGATTTTCAATACCGCCAAAATTTCTTTCGACACAGAAAAGAACTAAATTATGCCAAATGACTCCTGCAGACGCTTCAATTACAACTATATCTTCGTTTTCTTCAACAATATTAATATCAATTGAGTTTTGTTTAATTACCAATCCGTCAAAATCTTTCGTGAAAAGAATATTGCTGCCGTTCCCGAGAATGAGCTTGTTTTTTCTTTTAAAGAATGAATCTGTAAGAATATTTTTTAACTCGTCATATGAGTAAACTTCGACGAAATACTTTGCTGAGGCTTCGATTCCGAAAGTATTATATTTTTTGAGTGAAAAATTTTCTTGTATTTTATGATTCAATTTTTTCAACCTACCTCAGAGGCTGTTGCCACAGTAACAAGCTTTGCTTTCTGAATCGACGAGTTTTACCAGTTCTCGGTCCAGCTGGCCTCGGTCCACTTTTTTTCAAATATTTGAGTATCTCTTCCAGGGTTTTGGAAATTCGGTAGGGCCGATTTTGGGCGAGAGCCGGAAAAATACCTGCACCCTTTTTTAATCATTAAGACTTTTTTATAGGCTGTTTATCAGCCCTTTTCTTATCTTTTTGACTCTGCTTTTGGTTGGTTTGTTTCTGGCTTTTTTCCTTATCTTTCTTTCCGCCTTTGTCTCCCATAATATTTCTCCTTTTCTGTTTAAGAATTGACTTTTATACTTCGGAAAGGTGTCTTGTCTTTACTTGACTGATATTGCCTGAAAATGTCCTTGTTGTCGCTGTTGCCAAAGTCCAGATATCTTCCAATGGATCATAACCGATAGAATTGGTAACAGACAGGAAATTTTCCCCGACGGCGATTAGGGTTACCAAGATGTGAGGTTTTCGTAGGAGGTCGTCTTTATAATCCTGGATGAAAAATGGAAAAAGGTCGGTATGGCTTGAATTTGACCCTCCTTCCTCTTGGTGAGTTTTGATCTTGTGATTTATCTGGTGAAATCTTCTAACTGATATTAGATTTTCAGGTTACGCTTTATAAAACTGCTCAGAAACCTAGAGTTTAAAGAGGAACAATGAAGAAAATGGTTTTAGGATTGCTGGCTGCATTAATATTTTTCTTATCGAACCTAGCCTTAGCCGACGATGGTAACAACTTGCTGTCACAATGCAATACCGCAGTAAACATAATGGATGGGAAGAAATTGACTGATGATATTCAAGGGGGTGTTGATGCTGGAAATTCAATGTATTGTTTCGGATTGTTGGAAGGAGTAATCAATCTAAACAAGATATATGAGGTGTCCCTCCGCAAGAATGCTCTGTTCTGCACCCCAAATTCAACCATAACGAACGGACAAGCTGCAAGAATTGTTGTCAACTACTTGGAAGAACATCCTGCAATGCAACACGAACCAGATTTTGCTGTTACGATAAATGCCTTGATAGAAGCCTTTCCTTGTAAGTAAAATTGATATCTAGCGCAAGTGATGGGAAGCTTGTCTACATTGAGAAATTCAAAGAAGAAGTGAAGGTCAAATATCACACTGAGGGTTAGCTCTGTGCTTCATTGAAAGGAGAAGTCATTTTTTGAAAATCCAGAATATGATCGACAACACCACAGAAATGACAATGCATGTTACCAGTGGAAAATAAAACTTCAAATTTCCAGACTTGAAGACAAAATCACCTGGTAGCCGCCCTAGATTCAATTTTTGCAACAATGGCCAGCAAATGCCAAGAAGGACGAGAATAATGCCGATGGTGATCAGTGTCTTTGCCATGATTAATGTATAGTGAAATCTCTATCTATTAAAATTTAAAGTCATTTTCTTCAGTACCGGCATCTTCAATTTCATTCAGGAGATCGACAATCGACCTCTTTTCACAATCAATAGGATGTCCTTCTTTCAAGGCATATATTAAGGAGTACACCTGATACCCGACATTGAACTGCAAATTATATCACGCAATTTCAGTGTCATAGTCCTGTCTTGTGTTTGCCGCCATGTCGGCTAATCAGGTTCCGTCTTAATAAAGCATCGTAACCATCTGCTGATGTAGCATAATAAAAGTCCATAGCCAGCTCTGAAAATTTTTCAAGATTTTCTTGTGCATCACATGCGACGGTGTAGTGTTCAATGACTGTGCTCAAAATATTCTGGTATTCGTGAAAATATGTAAGGTCACTGAGAAGTTCAAAAAAAAAAGGATCACGATTGAGTCCATGTAAAATCAGTGACAGGAGGTGCTCGTTGGCTCGTCTAAAATACTTCCGGAAAAGTGGATAGTTGGGATCTGGACGCCTCCTTTTTTCAAGGAATTTTTCAACTATTTCCTCAGATCGAGAAATGTCACCATTAAAGAAGGCTATCAGGTCTTTCTGATTGTTGTTTTCCGGTTTGGCTACTGCTTCCTCCTGTTCCTCTTCATCAAGCTCATCGTCATGGTAAACTAAGCCAATTTCCTCAAGTCTGGAAAAGTAATCCTTGGGGTGCTCTTTGAAAATGCGACTTACATCATCTACGGTGCTATCATAAACGAGGTCATCATTGTCAGCATGATCTTTAGGTTTGTCGTGTTTGCCCATGAGTTCAATATACTCTCAAAGAAGAAGCAGGGCGAAAAAATTTGGACAAATAGATTTAATGGTTTAGGCTTTTCTGGATCATGTCGGAGGTTTTATGGGAAACATTGAAGTTTTTCTCAACTGGAATTTTTCCGCGGATATGGAAGGCTGGCTCCGGGGCAGCGGAAAATTAAACCCATGAAGACTTCCGTGTTAGTACAGGAACATCATTCTTATAGATGTTTACGGGTCATTGCTGGTATGGCACTAAAATTGCTCTTGATGTTGTATAATAAGCCAAGGGGGGATTTTGAACAGAGGAGACATCTACATGATAGCTATTAATGATGCTGATTTTTGTTACATTGACCCTGAGATAGAGCGAATAGCCGGATTTCTTGCAGCAGAGATTTCAACAGTGAGTCAACTGGTCGAGCTTCAGGTTCAAAGAGAAACCTTCGAGTTTGGTAGGAGAAAGGGCCAAAAGGAACAAGATATCCTATCCCAAACCTTCCATCTTGCAGCCAAAAAAATGGGTTTGCTATAGTCTTTACCTGACAATCCTAATTCAGAATCTTTTGCTCATACGGGTGCATTCGTAGGGATGTGATATTCGAGCTGATCCCCACCATTAGAGATACCCCCGATCAGCACAGCCAACGACAGTGGGATTTTGTCCATCTGAGGTGCTCACAGTTTGTAGTAACTTCCAACATCGAAATAATGCCGGGGCAGATAAAAAACATCATAATTTTGTTCTCAACTAGTCGTGCTCCTTGCTTTTGAGTGGTTGGATATCTTTGGTCGGATCAGGTATAATTCATCAATATTTCAGGTGATTGATGGCTTGAATGGCAAGGATAGCGAATGAAAGACAGTGATAACGATGGAACAAAATAATTTGTCGACGGGGTCCTTGATTAACCTGTAGAAACCTGGATGTGAATGTTTATTATATGCTTGAAAAACTTGAGCGTGGTTAACAATGAAAAATCCTGACAGACAAAAAGTAACAGACCTTACGGATCTGCCTAATGTCGGTAGAGCTATAGCTCGTGATCTTCGCCTGGTTGGGATTCAAAACCCTAAAGATCTAATCGGTAAAAATGCTTATCAGCTACACGATGAATTATGCCGGATAACAGGAGAGAAACATGATCCCTGTGTAATTGATGTGTTTCTTGCTGTTATAGACTTTATGGAAGGTGGAGATCCTGTTCCTTGGTGGGAATTTACTGCTGAACGAAAAAGGCGTACGACTGAGGATAATAAGGGGTAATTTAATGATAGAGATGATTGATATTGGTATTGAAAATGCTGTTGCCTATCGCTTGGAAGGAAAGATCACTGAAGAGGAAATGACTTCGATCTTAACTCTATTCAAAAAGAAGATAGAAAAAGGTGAAAAACTCATAGTGTACCAGGAGGTTGTAAGTATTGGTGGTGCGGAATTCGATGCCATGATCGAGAAATTTAAATTCATTCGTGATTTTGGTTTCTCGCATTTTGATCGGATAGCAGTGGTTACTCATAAGAAATGGCTCCATAAAATTGTCGATCTTGAAGACAAAATATTTCGGAATATAGACATGAAGGGGTTTTCTGTTGATGAAAAAAACCAGGCTGTTGAGTTTTTGAAGAATACATAACCAAGAGCAATTTATGCCTAGAGGAAATTACAATGGAACCTGTTCAGATTGTGAGGACCGATATCACCAGATTGGAGGTTGATGCAATAGTCAATGCTGCAAATAACAGTCTATTAGGTGGTGGTGGAGTTGATGGAGCAATACATAGAGCAGCTGGACCCGAATTAGTAAAAGAGTGTAGAGCTTTAAATGGTTGCGCTACTGGGGATGCAAAAATAACTCGTGGATATAATCTTCCTGCAAAATTTGTGATTCATACTGTCGGACCCATATGGAAAGGTGGGAGTAACAACGAAAAATCTTTACTTGCCTCATGCTATAGAAAGAGTTTGCAATGTGGAGTTGATAATGACTGTAAGACCATAGCTTTT
This sequence comes from uncultured delta proteobacterium, assembly GCA_963804605.1. GTDB lineage: Bacteria > Desulfobacterota > Desulfobulbia > Desulfobulbales > Desulfocapsaceae > Desulforhopalus_A. The sequence goes on along the minus strand of CAWDRB010000027.1, from coordinate 500,019 downwards.
CCTGCAATCAGTTGTGGAGCATATGGCTTTCCAATTGCCGAAGCCTGTGATATTGCAATGCATGAAGTGTGTAATTTTATAGGTAACACTGATGCAATTAGCACTGTTTATTTTGCCTGTTTTTCACCAGAGATAGAAAAAGAATTACGCAGGGCTAAAGAAGATCTGGAGATTTTATCATGAAAACCACAATATCTGATATTTACAAAGGTTGGGCTATCATAGTTACAGCCGCAGATAATCAGTGTTCTCATTTTAGTTTTGACATCACTAGCCCAGCAGCTTATTCGCAACATATACCGATGGATGGTATCACTGAGTAACGAACTGTGGAGTGACGGCACGCTGCATCAGGACAATGGCGAATTCATCGGTCAAAATTTTAAAATCTTGACAAATTTTTCCATCAACAGAGGTCTTATGCAAAGAGAACTTACTCTGGAGAGACTAAAGTTTCTTGAACAGGATTATCAAAGAGGATTTATAAAATTCTGCGGATTTCAGGTATCAAAAATAGAGATAGGAATGTTTGAATCCACAATAATAATTGGACAAAACCATAAAACCCAGGACAATTTTATTCATGCTGGACTGATTGCGACCATGTCTGATCATACAGCTGGATACGCTGCCTACACTCTTGTTTCCGATGATGTCAGGATATTAACCATCGAATTCAAAATCAATTTCTTAAAACCAGCGTATGGGAATGCATTAAAATGTAAATCAGAAGTCATAAGCCAGGGAAAGAATATCATAGTAGCTCAATCAACAGTATTTGATATCAGGGATACTCAGGAAAAAATGGTCTCCAGAAGCACAATCACTTTGATGGCTCTCCATGCCGAAAAACTTGCGGCAAAGGACCGGTGAGGCACAATTAACAGACACGCATGACAACACCACTCTCCTCCCGTATTGGCACCTGTAGTTGGAAATACGATTCTTGGCGGGGAATTGTCTATTCCAACTCAACAGAAAAGAATTATCTCCGAGAGTATAGCCAGCATTTTTCAACGGTTGAGGTCGATCAATGGTTTTGGAGTTTATTCGCCGGTGATAAGGTAGTGTTGCCTAAACCAAAGGTGGTTCAGGAGTATGCTGATTCTGTGCCGGAGGATTTTGTTTTCAGTATCAAGGTACCCAATAGCATCACCCTTACTCACCACTACCAGAAACAGAAAAGCGTTGCGTTGCAAGTCAATCCACATTTCCTTTCGGTTGGGGTAATGAAACGTTTTTTGGAATTATTGGAACCCCTGGGCGATAGGATAGGTCCGCTCAATTTCCAGTTCGAATATCTCAACAAGCAGAAGATGGGTGGAGTAGAGGCGTTTATCGAGAAGTTCGGAGAATTTGTTGCACAGCTTCCCGCTGGATTCAAGTATTGTGTAGAGATCAGGAATCCCAATTATTTGACTAACAACTATTTCGATTTTTTGGCGGCAACTGGTTTACATCATGTTTTTCTGCATGGGTATTACATGCCTTCCATTTTTGACGTATACAAACAATTCGGCGAGAGGGTCAGCTCACTCACAGTTATCAGACTGCATGGAGGGGATCGTAAAAAAATAGAAGAGCAAACCGGCAATGATTGGAGCGAGATCGTAGCACCCGAAGATAGGGATCTGCAATCCTTAGCTACAATGTTATCTGATCTCAGAACTCGAAATGTTGAGACCTATCTTTATGTGAACAACCATTTTGAGGGGTCGGCACCGAGGACTATTGCCAGGATAAATAATTTATTGGAATAAGATAGAAAAGATTGTGCAAATCAGGAATTATAAATTTTAGTGACTAAATTTATAAACCATGCAGGTTTTTCAAAAATAACATAGATTAACATAAGAGCAGTAAAAGGTATTGGGATAATCATGTCCACTAAGGCAAGAATTGATAAATAAAGTATTATTTTTGTTTTTGTCTTCATAATAGTCATCTGTAAATATCTTTCCCCGATTCACAATATTTCCACTGAAGGTCGATAGGATGTAGCTGAGATCCGGCTGCTGTCAAAATCCAATATGGATATCTAGACTGTGGCAAAATCGACCTGCGATAGACATCTTATATGATAGTTAAGTCAAACAAAGATCTGATAATATTTTTTTATTTATAAACTTTGGAGTCATATCATTGATCTGTGATCATTCTTTAATTGTTTAGAATTCAGGGTGCTGAACAAAAATGAATCCTTCTGGCAATTGACGTATTGTATCTATTATCCTGCCTCCAGGACCCACAATAATTTTTACGACATAGTCAAAAATGGATCCACATTTACACGTCCCTGAGAATGTGTAACTGTGGGTGGTATTCTCCGTTTCTTTATTGGTTGTACGATTGTATTCTGGACGCTCGAATGTCAGTTCTTGGTCACAGCTATTGCATTTAACTTTAACGTCATTGACTAATTGTGGCCTATTCATAATCACTTCTCCATAAAGAACCTAAAGTTATTTAACGAAAACCGAAGAACGTCGCAATTGTAGAGCTGCACTCACATAAAATCAACAAAGGTAATTAATATTCCAATATTTTGCCGGATATTTCCAACAAATCAAGAGGGTAGATCGGCACTGCAAACAGTTTGGGTGATTCGGCAACGTAATTTCAACAGGTTAGGCCTTTTTTTGGGCTCAAATTAGCAAAAAACGGGCTAAACACCATCCTCACCAGTTCCTTGTCCTGCCGGGGAACTTCCACGACCCGCCTTTTTCCTTTATCCTTCACCATCGTGTGAAGTGAACCGGTTTCAATGGTGCGGGTGATAACCTCATGCTCCTGATCCGTCAGGTCGAAGGAATGCATGCAGTTGATTACCCGGGCAATCCGGAATGCTGTTACCAGGGTTTCTGTTGAGAGTGAATTATTCCACGGCCAGGCGGATGATCCGCAGCAGACCGTGGGGGATAAGGTGTCAAAGATCTTCAAGTCGCGAAAACCGGGAAGGCCGGGTACCGGGTAGAAAAGTGACAAGCCGATGGCTGTTTCTTTTTCTATCAAAAATCTGAAGCTGCGGGAAATGGTTACCCGTGTATCTTCCGGAAAACCGCAGATGATGTAGGTGATTACTTTGCAGCCGCTTTTTCTGCAGAGTGCAAGAAGAGCATCATACCTGTTAATAGATCCGTGCCGCGTTTCCTGCTGGAGCACTGTTTCGTCTACCGATCCCAGTGTGAAATTGAACTGGATAAATCCGGCATCGATGAGTTCGCTGCAGATTTCATCGCTCATAAGCCGGTAGTCGATACCGTTCTCCGCGGTAAATCTGACTCCTGGGAAGCGCTTTCTGCAGATATGGATTATCTCTCTAAAATAGGGCATGTCGCAGAGCAGATTGTCATCCTCGAAATTGAAAAGGACTGTTTTTCCCTCCGCTGCATCGGGCAATGCATCGACCTGTGCGGCAAAACGGTCGGGTTCCGCGCATCGGAAGGAGCGACCGTGCACCAAATGGTTCGCGCAGAACCGGCAGGCACTGTTGCAGCCGCGCGAAACGGATGCGGTATAATAGACAGCATTCTTCGTCTCACCTGTCAGGGCCAGAACCGGCTGAAGAGTGCTCCTGTCGGTGGGCGGAGCTGCCATGTTGAAGATTCGTTGGCCCTTGTTTTTATACCCCAGTCCCGGAACAAGTCCGGGGTCAGGGGACTTGCTGGTAATGTAACCGATAAAGGGGAGAAGATTTGTTTCCGCCTCTCCGCTCAGCGTGAAGTCGATGGAACTGTCACGCAAAAAATAATCGGGATACACCGACACTCCCGCGCCGCACGCAACAACAGTTACCTCCGGCCCCTTCTTTTTTATCGCTTCCGCAAGTTTCAGCGTACTTTCTCCGTAACAGAAAGCGAAGGTACTGATGAAGCACAGTGACGGATTAGTCCCGGTGATTTTATCGGCAACGGCATCGTATTCTTCTCCGAAGCGGTGATACCTGGTAAAATAGGAGCTGCGGCCTGTTTCATTTTTGATCAGAAAGGGAGAAAGATGGGTCAGTGCGGTCGGAAGGGGAAGCTGACGTTTTCGACCTGTATAGGCAAGGTTGTTTATAATGCGAACCTGATAACCGGCATTTCCAAGAAAAGATTCCGCGATCCTGCTGCCGAGAAAGGAGATGCGGTGGGGAGTTGAGTAGAAATCTTCGATTGGCGGAATGGCAATAACGATTTGCGGGATGCCTGGTATCATGAGTGAAATATAAAATAATTGCGCTGCTATTTAAACCAATACAATGTAGAGGTGGTTCCGGCTTTTTGGACAAAATCGAACTATGGCCAAGGTGTACTTTCGGAAGTTTTACCGAAGGCAGGCACTCAATAGGTTGACCTTGTTCCTGACTCTTCAACTGTCTAGAAAAATAGGAGAGATCTTGACTATTGAAAATCAGAGATTCAGTAGTCGCAGCAGTCAGTACCGCTATTCAAAATGGAGCAATTATCTCAATTGATTGCATGGAACCATCTTCGACGAGCCCAAGGTCGGAGACGGTTGAGTGGTACATCAATCCACACACTATTTTCAGTTACTATCAACCACCAAACCTAACACTCTTGTCGAGGAGACCAGCAAATATTTTCTAAATTATTTTAGATTTCAAAATGATCCATTTGGGACAATTCTTTTAGCATGATCCCGGTGACATTTTCAGGAATAGTATTAACTTCTAGAATTTGCCAACCTATTCTCATTGGCAATGAAGACCTATGCCTGGTGCTGCCCGATAGTCGGGGTATCAGTACAATTAGCTAACAACTTCCCCGTTCGGAAAAGAAACAGTTTGAGCCGGGATTTTTTCTTCCGTGTATGTTTGAAAAGACAGAAATAGTATCAACCTCAGTTTTAATTATTTTCATTCCAACATTAAGGACAAGTAGAAAAGTCAAATTTTAAGAGTGATATATTGCTTGTTGAGCGACAAACCCCGGACTGAGAAGCTTTTATGTCGTATCCTGCCTTATTCCATGCATTTTTAACTAAACACTTATTAACTCTACACTCAAGGACATTATCGTTATTAATAGTAGTTCCAAATTGTGCTACTCCTGTATTTTCATTACCGATATCGGTGCGAAAACCACAATCTAAAGAAGGAGGTGGGGAAACCCATATTTTAAAAAGATCGTCCCCCGCCTGGTATGTAAACGTACTGTCAGGTAGTCCATCCAAAGTCATCTTAACATAAATATATTCATCATCCTGAGCCATTGAAATATTTGTGATTTTTCGCCCTACACCAGAATTACAATCGCTTTGGTTATTGTACAAATCTAATTCTGAAATTCCTGCCCAATCTGTGAAATTTCCATCAATTTCAATTGAGAAGGTTGTCTCTACCTCAACGACTTCAGTAAACATGGGACCTTTCGCCGTATATAACATTGCTCCGTTACTATCTAAGACTAGGGTCTCAACGTTATTGTCAGCATCGGTAAATTCCCATTTACCGACGATATCCCCGGCTTCACCAAGGGCTCTAATCCAAGTTCGTCCCATCAAATTTATTGATGTCGGACTTATTTCTGGAATTGAAAAGGCCCAGTTTCCTATCGGTGGGCCAGCATTGTCAAAATTTGAGAAAGTTATATTAAGGTTTAAAGTGTTTGAATCAAGTATGTAGGTTCCCCAAGCGGCACGGTTTGGTCCATAGCTAGCGTCTAAAATTGTTGCAGGTGTTAATCCAGCAGCGACTTGCAAGGCGTAAATACCCTCTTCAAGTCCAACTTTACCGTTATCATTGACATCCCCGACAACACCTGACGCGACCGAATTGATAGGGTTGCTTAATCCCATAATAAAGAAGATAAATAATGCAGATCCAACAAACAGAGTCCTCTTCATACCCTCACCTCCTGACAACAAAGCCATGTTTTTACTTAGTGATTTAAGATATTTCACCATTGATCAATAAACAAACACTTGAAACTAATCTCATATTTACCAAAATTATTTAGTATTTGATATAGGTAAATATACTTGTTATTGCGGGTTTTCCTGAAATTTTTTAAAAGAATGTCCATTGTAAATCTAGTCTTCAAAAAGAGCTGCAACTCAAGACTCTTTCTGAGAATCCTGCGGAAAAAGAAACACCTTTTAAAAAAGGAAGATGTTTAAAAACTTGATCCATTTGAAATCTATAGGATTGTTGATACTAATTTCGCATCAAGCGTTGATATTGGTAGTGTGAATCTCTTGAGAGTCCATTCCCACCTGATGCATGCCTTCCTCCTGTTAACCGGAAACAAGCAGTTGTCTCAATACAACTGCAGAAGGTCGTCTTGCCCCTTTGAAAAGCATGATTCTCCTGACATGAAAAAGAGAGTCTCAGATCGTTGATTAATTCCAGATAATCAACCTAGATGATTACTCCATTTTTGGCCATCGTCGGCATTGATACTACTTTCTAAGCAGTGCGGGCAGCGATTCGAGAGATCGTGTCGTATTTCAGTTAGTATCAACCACGTTGCCTGACACTCATCCCGAAGTGACCTGCAAATGCTTTCTGGATTATTTTAGGTTTTAAAATGCTCCATTTAAGACAATTCTTTTTTCATGATCCCGGTGACATTTACAGGAAACATGTCAACCTGATCATCTTCTGGCCCTGTTTATTGTTGCCATGGGCAAGGTAAACAATGTAAAGTGAATGATATTAAGTTTTTATAAAGCTCATCAATTACTCATGATAGCAAGCAGTATTTTTGCTATGTAATTGATTTGACGTCGGAACGATTTTGACAATTTCGGAGTTATCGAGAAACTATAGATTAACTTGTTAGCTACCCAACTTTTCATCCGGTTCAATACCAAAGGAAACACAAGATAGATGACAAAACGCACAAGACTCATCACGCTGGGGTGCATCATAGCGCTGCTTGCGCTTCCACAGATCCAAGCTCACGCCCAAGACAAGATCAGCGCAGCGGAGGCGCGTGCCATCGCCAAGGAAGCCTACATCTACGGTTATCCCATGGTGGACGGCTACCGCATCCAATACGGCTACTTCGTCGACAAGAAAGACCCCGAATACAAGGGGGCGTGGAATGAGATCCACAGCATCCCGCGCGTCTACACCCCGGAGGACAAGGCCATTCAGACGCCCAATTCCGACACGCCCTATTCCTTTATCGGCGCGGATCTCCGGACCGAACCGCTCGTTCTGACGGTCCCGGAAATTCCAGAAGGTCGCTATTATTCGATTCAGTTCATCGACGCCTATACGTTCAACTTTGCTTATGCCGGCAGCCGAACCACCGGTAACGAAGCGGGTAGCATCATGCTGGCTGGCCCGAATTGGAAGGGCGAGAAACCGCAGGGAATCAAGGAGGTCATCCAGTCCGAGACCGAGATAAACACCCTTATCTACCGCACCCAGCTTTTCGATCCGGCCGACCTCGACAACGTGAAGAGAATCCAGTCGGAGTACAAGGTGGAGCCGCTCTCGTCCTTTCTCGGCACCGCAGCGCCCACCCCCGCACCGGCCATCGAATACATCAAGCCGCTCAGCAAGGAAGAGCAGAAAAGCTCTCTCGAGGTGTTCAATATCCTGAATTTCGTCCTACAATTCAGCCCGACCATTCCGTCCGAGAAAGAACTCATGGAGAGGTTCGCCAAGATTGGCATCGGCGCCGGAAAGACCTTTGATCCCAAGAAGCTTTCCCCTGAAATGAAGAAAGCCTTCGAGGAAGGCATCGGCGACGCCTGGAAAGAATTTGCGGGCGGTGCGAAGTTATTGGCGGAAGGTAAAATTACCGCCGGCGATGTCTTCGGCACGCGCGCATTCATGAAAAACAATTACCTCTATCGCTGGCTCGCAACCATGGGCATCTGGGGAAATTCAAAACAGGAAGCGATGTACCCTATTTATTGGACTGACGCTAGCGGCCAAAAGCTCAACGGCGCTAACCGCTATACTCTGCATTTCCCCAAGGGAAAACTGCCACCCGCGCATGCGTTCTGGTCGCTCACCATGTATCAGCTGCCGGAGAGCTTGCTGGTGGCCAATCCCATCGACCGCTACCTCATCAATTCGCCGATGTTGCCGGACATGAAAATGGATGCCGATGGCGGCCTCACGCTCTACATCCAGCACGAGTCACCCGGCAAGGACATGGAATCGAATTGGCTTCCTGCACCCAAGGGACCATTCTCATCTTACCTGCGCATCTATTGGCCAGAAGCAGCTGCTCTGGATGGTACGTGGACGGCTCCGAAACTGGAGATGGTGAAATAAGGAGAGACAAATGAACAAATCAAGACACGTACTTCTATTCGGCGCTTTATGCAGCGTCTTCGCTGTAGCGCTGTTAAGCGGATGCGCGACGAAAAATGACCCCATTGCGGCTGCAGAACAAGCCGATAAAAAGGCAGGCATCGCGGCACCTGGAATCGCCGAGACCAAGGCTATCGCCGAGGAGGCGTTCATCTATGGTTTGCCAATCGTGATGAACTACGCGGTGATGCAGGAGTTCTCGGTTGACAAAAACTCGGGGCAATACAAGGCGCCGTTCAACACAATGTATAACGATGCCGCTACCCTCACTTACAAAGACACGGCCGTCGTCACACCCAATGCCGACACGCCGTATTCGATGGTCTGGCTGGACCTGCGGGCGGAGCCGATGGTGATCTCGGTGCCGGCAGTGCCAGAAGAGCGCTACTACTCTGTGCAACTGATCGACGGCAATACCTACAACTACGGCTATATCGGTACCCGTGCGACGGGCCCAGATGCCGGTCACTATCTCGTGGTCGGCCCTGACTGGAAAGGCGAAAAGCCCGCGGGTATCAGGGAGGTATTTAAATCAACGACGCCCTTCGCGCTGACTCTTTTCCGCACTCAGCTCTTCAACGCCGATGACATGACGAACGTGGTTAAAATTCAGGCCGGTTATAAAGTCGAGCCGCTCTCTGCCTTCCTCAATCAGCCCGCGCCCGCCGCAGCATCGAAGATCGACTTCCTCCCGGCTACAACGTCGGGAATCAAGGCGAACTTTTACGCCTACCTGGACGCCGCCCTCGAGTTCGTTCCCATCACCCCTGAGACCAAGGAGCTTCGTGGCAGGCTTGCCAGTATCGGCATAGGCCCGGGCAAAACCTTTGACTTCAAGGAGCTGTCACTGGAACACAAGGCCGTCGTTTTGGTGGCGATGAAGGAAGGCGACGACAAAGTAACGAAGTATCTCGACTCCGGAATGACAAACATCAACGGCTGGAAGGTAGGTGCCCTGTTCGGTGACAGCGCTTTCTACAACGGCGATTGGCTCAAGCGAGCCGCTGCAGCCATGGGTGGTATTTACGGCAATGATAGCGCCGAAGCCATGTATCCCATGACCCGCACCGATGCGGCTGGCAAGACACTCGATACCAGCAAGCACAACTACACAATTACCTTCCCGGCCGGAAAACTGCCGCCCGTGAACTCTTTCTGGTCAGTGACATTATACGACGGCAAGACGCAGCTCCTGACCAAGAATCCGATCAATCGCTATCTCATCAACTCGCCCATGTTGCCTGACTTGAAGAAGAATGCGGACGGATCAATTAGGCTTTACATACAGAAGGACTCGCCAGGTAAGGATAAGGAAGCTAACTGGCTGCCGGCACCAGATGACACGATTTACCTTGTGATGCGTCTCTATTGGCCGAAGATGGAAGCACCTTCCATCCTTCCAGCCGGCGCAGGAAGCTGGAATCCACCGGGAATCGTGCAGGCGAAGTGAATGCCGGTCTGGCCGCCGCGATTGCAAACCAATATTGGTACCACATATGACCGCCCAACGCCGCTAATCAGCGGAGCGCAAAAAGCTGCGCCCGCTGATTAGCGGCGTTATAATTGCCAACTCAAATATTTGTAATTTCATAAATTCCTGAATCAGTACCTTCTTCCTGTGAAGTTCTGGCTCTCATAAGTCCGAAAGCCTATCAACTTTTATTGTGCCGCCCATCGGAGATGCTACCAGAAAATAAACCGATACACTTGCTCCATTTCTGACCATCACCGGCGTTGATACCTACTTTCTAAGCAGTGCGGGCAGCGATTCGAGAGATCGTGTCGTGTTTCAGTTAGTATCAACCACCTCGCCTAACGCTTCTGTCGAAACGACCAGCAAATATTGTCTGGAAACATCTAAAGTCCAAACTTTCCTGGCATCATTGACCTTGCCACTGAATTCATTCACAACTATATTGTCCAGCTATAGACAATAGCATGGACTTGTTTTATGTGTAACACTGTTATTGCAGCTCATCCCGAAACGATAGGGTTTTGAAGTAATGGTCACAAATCGCGTGACAACAGTGAGAATAAATTTGAGTCCGACGGGATTCATCGCCTACGCACCTGGTTTTCTCAGCGCATAAAAATCTCATTTCTGCTTTCTTGCAGACCGGAGTGGGGTATGACACACAAAAATCTTATTATTTTAGCATGTTGCCTGCCTTTTTTTCTTCTGGCAGCCTGTGCATCGTCTCCTGAGCGGGAACTCTCTTTAAAAGCACCGTCGTACGCCACGCTACCGAATGGACACGAGCCGTTGGATCCGACCCAGCCTTCGCCTATCTATGCCGCAGTAACCGCCATTCCTGGCGATAATGCCATACGCTACCTGGAGCGCAAGCGCGGACATGCGTTGAACATTCTTTCCATCTCTGGCGGCGGCCAGAATGGCGCCTTCGGTGCCGGTTTCCTTATCGGCTGGCGCGAGAGCGGACGGCGACCGGAGTTCGATATCGTCGGCGGTGTTAGCACTGGCGCTTTGCTGGCTACGCACGCCTTTCTCGGCACCCCGGCCGACGACCTCAAGTTGGAAGAAATGTACACGCAGGTCACAAAGGACAATATCTACGAGGATAGAGGGTTCTTCAGCCTTCTGTCCGGTTCCGACTCATTAAGAGACACCGCTCCGTTGCGCGCGCTGCTTGTCAAGTATATCACCGCGGAGACTTTGAAGCGTGTGGTTGAGGCGTACGATGAAAATCGTCTATTATTTGTTGGCACCACCAACATCGATTACGGCCAGACCTGGGTCTGGAATATGTCGCTGATAGCGAAAGCAGGGGATTTAGAACTCTATCGCAAGGTATTGCTGGCCTCCGCCTCGTTCCCCATCATCTTTCCACCAGTGGAAATAGATGGCCACCTGTTCGTCGACGGAGCTGCCCGTTCTAATGTGGTGGTTCCGGGGATGGGGGGAACGCAAAAGCCCAATCCTCCGCTGTATGGTCCGGGGAATCTGTACCTCATTGACAACGGCAGGATCACGCAGCCGCCCGAGGCTTTACGTCGGGCCCTTGGTAACGTAGCAGCTACAACGATTAGTGTGATGATGGAACAGTCCATGCAAACTGCTCTGATAAGGTCTTACTTCGGGGCAAAGGTACTAGGCTATTCCTATAAGATGGTTGGTATTCCGGACGACGTAAAGATTGGCAATGACGTGCTCGCGTTCGACCCGACCCAGATGCGTGCGGCTTTCGACTCAGGGCGAGCCTTAGCGATACAACCTGACCCGTGGCATAGCGCCCCCTCGAACTCCGGCGATATTCCCTCCTGGGCTTTGAAAGCGATGATTGCTCGCTAGATATCCGACGATGGCCAGGAAATTTGGGCTTTGGGGTGCACTTCCAGATGATTTCTTCGTTGTGCAGATGACCACATACGAAGGCATCCTCGCCTGGCGCAATTTTTCCCGTTAACAGCGACTTCGCCCCGGCCTTTGCCAACGTTAAGAAGCTCGGCAAAGTCTATCCAATGTCTCAGGCAGGCATGTCGGCGAGGGAAGATCCCTTGGCAAGCTCAGATATTAAATCACGGCTCACTCCAGGGCAACACCTGGCTTCAAGATACAGTAGATACTGTAGGCACTTCAAATTAGGGCACATGCCAATTTGGTTTATGTTCGGTCTGGCAACCTTGTAATAGTGATGCCGGCCATCAAGGCCAAGCTTTTGCTATAAAAGATTTTGGCGAGCTTGGCGCAATTTCAGTTATTGATTCTAACGTAAAAATAATTGCGGGAATTACTTCGAAAGAGTAGCTTCGAAGAATCAGATCAGATGATTTTTCGTCAGAAAGGTTTTTTTAGAAAGCTTGAATTAAGCAATGACTTATTACCTACCTGCCAATGAAAAAGCAGACATTCTCCTTCAGCATATTTATTTGCTCCAGCATTTTCCTTCCACTTATCGCATGGCCCGCAAGCCATCTTGCCAAAGCCATCGCATGCCTGAAAGTCGTCGCCGGAATGGAATCGATTCATTTTGAGGATATAAACAATAACGGAAAAACCGGATTGGAGGAGGCAATTCAAGAACTGCGGTTGTCCTCAGGTGATCTGATTCTGCCAGTGGCTAGTCCGGTCTTACGCACAACACTGCCTGCCAGCTGGGATGAGGACTGGTTTGCTTCAACGGCGGTATATGATCTTGACGGCGACGGGAGCATGGAGATCATCGCGGGGCGGCATAGCGTCTTGTATGTCTGGAACGCTAACGGGACTTTAAAATGGAGCGCTGCGGTGGGCGAAAATGCAAACTTGCCTCCAACAATCGTCCATGGAAGCAGTCGGCAGTATGCATCTCCAGTTGTCGGGGATCTTGATAATGACGGCAAAGGTGAGATTGCTATTAGTTACTCCAACAAGGTTGTAGTCTACGATCATAATGGCACAAAGCAAAATGGCTGGCCGCAGGCTTTTCCAAACTCCAGCGATGAGATCCGCTCAATTGCTGCGGCAGATCTCAATGGTGACGAGAAAAAGGAAATCCTTGCCGTAAAAACATCCAACGGACCAGTCACTGTTGTCTGGAACATCGACGGAACGATCTTGTCTGGTTGGCCGCAGGTTACAAATTGTCCGGAGTGTAACAACTATGGTGGGTACAATCAGAATATCGGTGCAGCTGATCTGGATGGAAACTTGTCCCTCGAGGTAATCAGTTCTTTTGACATATCGCACATTGGATTCAATTATGCGAACGGCAGTCCGATGCCCGCCCACAGCATGTTTTCCGGTCCTTATGTAAGCAGTATCCCGATGTTCCACAACATCGCTCTTGCCATACAGGGCTGGGGCCCTGATGGCAACGACAGAGATGAATTCACCGATTCTCCGCCTGTTTTCGCGGATCTGGACGGAGATCACAAAGCAGAGGTAATTCTTTATTCAGATCATGAACGGGCAGGGGAATACATCAATCGGGGAAACTGTCTCTGGGCCCTGAATGGCGACATGACCAGAATTCCAGGCTTTGAGACACCGATTTGCTCTGGCGGGCCGCTGTTTACCGGCTATGAAAACAATATTGTGCAGGTATGCCCGACACCTGCGCTCGCAAACCTGACCGGTGACAGCCGCCCAGAGATTATCGTGCCTTCCTATGACGGCTATATGAGAGCATATTCGCCGAACGGCACGCTCTTGTGGAGCTATCAGTTCGATGTTCCCGGAGGGACTTTCCTGGGAGCCTCAGGTGCCGCCGCAGGTGATTTGAATGAAGACGGGGTGCCTGAAATCGTTTTCTCGACGTATTCCACTGACCAGGATGTTTCCCATTTGATCATTCTTAGTGCCGACGGAAATCTACTCCATAAAAGAGCGTTGGCAAAAAGAGGCAGCATGAGCGTCCCTACCCTCGCTGATATTGATGGCGACGGCACTATAGAAATTATTGTCTCCCTAAAGGATACTCTTGGTGGCGGACTTGGTGGTGTCCAGATATACAATGTGTCAACTGCCGGCACCAACTATCTGCCATGGCCCTCTGGTCGGGGTAATTTGTCGCGGGACGGAAGGCAAAATATGTGAGAGCCTCTCGTGTGGGAGTTGCATAGGGTGGTAAGCATTTGCTTTCATATTTTGGGTACCTAATTAAATAATCCCATTCTAACGAAGAACCATCTCATACTATTATTTAAAACTATTATTTTTGAGGACGCTTTGGTGGTTCACTTTTTTGTTACCCTTCCGGTTCGAGCAATAGACAGGTTCCCACGTTCCACTCGAAAGCCAAGATCTAGTTCACGCCACCTTTATGCCGGCCGCCGATCGGGCAGTAAACAGGCTTCCCCCGATCTTATCCTGGGATAGAATTAGCTCCCAGTTTTGACGACACCTTTAATCTTTCGACACCTCATCAGTGGTTCGCTTGCGCTCGTCTCCATGATCTGTACCTGACCCAGTCTTATGCCGAGCCTTTTCCTTAACGCTTACCACCATGGTTCTTTGCCATAGAAGCTTAAGGTGGTTTTCGCCTGTTCCTGCAAACCACCTTCGAGGGGACCTATCCTCATCTTAAGTGTAGCCTCATGGCTCACTGTTTCTATATAATCTTCGAGTAAAGTGCCTGGATGATAATTATCAGTATTGGTCTAAACTGACTGGTAAACCTTGGTAGAGGTAGATCGAGTATCGTTTTATAAACGTTAGGTTTTTTTGGTTAACAGCACACCCCACCCCCGCAACTAAGGTGTCTGCAATCCCACGACGACCTGCAAAATATAAATAGCCTCTGCCATCCCGACTTTGCTATCACCGTCAATATCAGCTTCCGAAATCAAGGCGACTGGTGCAGATATGCCACTTAAAATTTGCAATGAAGAGACTGCATCTGTCAAATTTACCTGTCCATCACCATTGACATCGCCCATTAATCCAAGTGTCGATTTGAACACACCATTTCCATCTGTGCCGATATACACTGTGTCCGGATTTGATGGATCGATGGCCAAGCCTACGACAACAGTATGGGTGAGGCCGGTGTTTATAGAAACCCAGCTATTCCCGCCATTGTTGCTCATAAACATCCCGCTGCCATATGTTCCAGCATAAATAGTATCTGGCTTTGATGGGTCAACCGCCAAGGGTAAGACAACAGTATTAGTGAGACCAGTGTTGACGGGGTTCCAGCTGATTCCAGCGTTCGTGCTCTTAATTACTCCAGCGCCCCATGTTGTTACATAAATGATCTGACTATTGGTAGGGTCGATTACTATATCATTAATGCTGACAGTACCTGGGAGACCCGTATTGACCAGTTGCCAGCTAGTACCGCTATCTGTGCTCTTGTATACCCCTCCTTCACTATACCCTTCTTCGTAAATCGTTCCTGCATAGACTGTGCTGCTGGTTGACGGATTAATAGCTATAGTACAGACCTCATTTTCTGACAGCCCAATACCAGAGGGACTCCAGTTTGTACCACCATTAATGCTCTTAAGGAGGTCTCCCTCTGTTCCTAAATAGAGCGTGGCTGAATTCAATGGGTCAATAACTGGTGCCGTGTGAAGATGAGTTCTTGCAATGTCTGTATTGGCCGAACCCCAGCTCTCCCCACTGTCCGTGCTTTTATAAAGTCCGCTTTGCGAATTTCCTGCAAAGAGTGTGGTTGGATTTGAAGGGTCAACAACCAGGTCCCAGTACCCTGTGCTATCCTGCAGACCTGTGTTAGAGGGGATGAAAGTCAAACCACTATCAATGCTTTTATAGATCCCTGCGTCAAGAGTTCCCACAAACATCTTAGTCGAATTATTTGGATCAATAACCAAGGTCCTGATTCTGGTGCTTTCCAATCCCCCTGTTTGCTGCCAAGTAATAATTGTTTCACTATTGCAGGCTGCTGCTGTAGTCACAATGAGTACTGCTACCAATACCAGCGAACTCCTCAAATCCATGGTTTTTCGATAAATTGCCATGATTTTCATTTCTCCCAAAAATCGATTTAGACAATATTTTCCTATCAATATCCTACAACCATTGAACTGCCTTTTAAGCACCACGAGCTGCTTCCAGTACCGTTCATAGATTTCTTCTTTTGTGATGATACGCAAATGCTATTAGATCAGAACTCCAACATCAAGCCGTTTTGGAACATCTGGGATTTTCAAATGATTTTTACATGTCAGGATAATATTGTTTTTTCGAGGGCCAAAACACCTTTTCATGTTGATAGGTTTTGAAATAGCGCATTGATTCCATTCACAGTAGTTATCTGATGCACCTTCAGATTACGCCGCCAACATTTACTATCCGCTTTGGCTTTCTCAAATACCTAAAGAATTCTGCATTGCATAGATGGCTTCGGCTATGCCTATTTTTCCATCACCGTCTACATCGGCGGCAGAATGAAAGTTATTCGGCACGAAACCACTTACTACCTGAAGGCACAAGATCACATCTGCTAGATCCACTTGACCATCATCGTTAACATCGCCCTTCAATAAATGAACATAAGTTCCCGAGACCGATGTCGTCTGATCTTCAACGATTGTGATGGTTTGATTGGCCGGCGAAGTCCAGTTCGTAATGGATTTGAAGGTTAAGGCATGTTCGCCAATGGAAAGTCCTGTTACTACAGCTCCACTGCCCTGCCATGCATCACCATCCACCTGCCACTGAGCACCGGCAGTGATCGCTTCCTGGGGGAGCAGAGATACCTGTAGTGAGCCATCAGGCATTAAATACCCAGTCCAAATGGATCCCCCTATCACAATAGCGGCTAGCTTAGCACCGTCAGATGATGAGGTTATGAATTTCCAGTTGCGACTACCCTCGTTGGTCTGCTCTGCCCAGGTCACTCCGAAATCTATTGAGGTGTAAATACTGCCATCTTTTACAACAGCCGCGAGTCTTGCACCGTCGGATGACGAAGATATTGAAACCCAGCTATGGCTGCCTGCGGCTGTAAGCTCTGTCCAATTAGCCCCTGAATCCGAGGATGTATAGAGATAACCATCAATCACAGCAGCGACCAGCCTTGTTCCATCCGATGACGAAGCGATGGATATCCAGCTTCGGCTGCCTGCGCCTGTCAGTGCTGTCCAAGCTACCCCGGAATTAGCTGAGGTATAGATGTAACCTCCGCTCACAACCGCTGCGAGTTTAGTTCTGTTCGATGATGAGGCGACTGAAACCCAGTTCCGCTGACCTGATGCTGTTGGATTAACAGCATTAGTTGTGGTGTAAACATAGCCACCATATACAACTGCGAACAGTTTTGTTCCGTCTGATGATGAGGCTATGGATGTCCAGTTATTGCTGCCTGAACTTCTCTGTTCTGTCCAGTTCATCCCAGAATCTGTCGAGGTGTAGATAAAACCGTCATTTGCAGCGGCAGCCAGCTTTATCCCGTCGGTTGATGTGGCAATTGACGTCCAGGTTAAAGTTGATTGCTCGGTCCAGGTCACCCCGGAATCTGTGGAGGTGGAGATATAGCCATCATCCGCAGTCGCGACCAGCTTCGTCCCATCGGATGACGACGTTATGGAGGTCCACCATCGAAGGCCTGCGGCGGTCCGCTTTGTCCAGTTTGACGGGTACGGGTACATGCTAGCGGTGTAGATGTATCCATATCCACCCGATGTAATGGCGGCCAACTTCGTGCCAGTTGATGAGGCGGCAATGTCGTACCAGTTGCTGCTGTCTGCTATTCCGACCGCATTCCATGTCACGCCCGAATCGTGCGAGTAATAGAGCAACCCCTCACCGTCAGCAGCCACCAGCTCAGCCCCATCTGAAGACGAGGGAATGAATCTCCATCGATGATAGCTGCTGTTGCTGCCCGTAATCAATGTCCAGGTCACCCCGGAATTCGTCGACCTGTAGATACCGCCCCCATAAACAACAGCGGCCAGCTTCGTCCCGTCGGAGGACATGGTAATGCCGGTCCAGTTGCGTTTTCCTGAGCTTGTCCGCTCTACCCAGGTCACTCCGGAATCCGTTGAAGCGTAGATATTCTGCTCACTATTGAAAATTACGTACAATTGCGTCCCGTCGGAAGACGAAACCGTTGCGCGCCAGCTGCCTAATCCAGAGCCTGTCTGCTCCGTCCAGGTTGCCCCGGAACTAGTCGAGGTGTATATGTAGCCATTTTCCGCAGCAGCGCCGAGCTTCGATCCATCTGATGACGAGACAATGGAGATCCAGCTCCGATTTCCCCCGCTTGTCCGCTCTTTCCAGGTCACCCCGGAATCCGTCGAGGTGTATATGTAACCGCCATTCCAAACAGCGGCGGCTATCTTCGTTCCGTCGGATGACGCTGCAATGGAACTCCATTTGCGACTACTTGCGTCTCTTTCCGCTCTGTCCAAGTGAACCCGGCAATGGCCGACGATACATTAACGGCAACACCAACCAAAAGAATAACCGCCACGATCATGTTCCGCATAAATGCGATTGGGCCGCTTTCCCGGATACTTCCATTGACAAAATTAGTTTTTTGTAGGCATAGTCAACAATTGTTGCTTCAAATCTTCGACTTGGAGCTGCTTTAACACCTTCACTTTGAGGATCAACCCAGACACCCATTTGATAATAAATCCCATAGGGTAGTGGGTTTTGCCATTCTTCTTAGAGGCTCCGTGTATTCATTGTGCCCATCAGATTTTTCTATAGTTTGAGTATATCCAGCTAAACCTGCATGGTTCGCACTTTCCAATTTCTATCACAGTGTCTCATAAAATAGGCTAAAAGTAATTTTGTAATGAACTTCGAATGCCTGCTACATAAAACGCTACCATAGAAAAATAATAGGTTCAATCTGAATTTGGCGGGGTGTTTTCACTTATTTTGTCGAGCATATTTTTTATGTCTTATGCCTATATTAAAAATGTCAAACACTCAGAATAAGGTAGATATAAGGCCATAACAAAATCCTTAAAATCCGAAGATTGTTCCTGAGAGGTGTGGGTGTGATCATGGCCAAAAGCATTGGCTGGAAAGGAGCATTTTAGCATTGAGCAAAAATCAAAGCGCATTTTTCAAAAACATAGTGGTAAATGGAGCAATTTGAAATCCTTGATTATTCCAGAAAATCAACTGAGACACTTGCTCCATTTCTGACCATCGTCGGCGTTGATACTACTTTCATAGCAGTATCTCAGTTACTATCAACCACGTTGCCTAACGCTTCTGACGAAGTGACCAGCAAACATAATTTGGAAGAATCTAGTATTTCAAAATGCTTCGAAGGGCAAAGAAAAAAAATGTTCTAAATCCTCGTGATTTATTTTTTATTTGATATCCTTGCACTACCGACTTAAAACAATTCAACCTTTTGAGTCCGGTGTCAGTGTTTCTCGTTTTGTTCGGATTACCGGTTTGTTTTTGTTACCCCATTGTAATTGTTTAATATCTAACCCCATCGACGTCAGCTTGAATTAGTTCTGCGGGTGTATTAACGATTGTAAAATTGTTGTCAGGGCGACAAACAAACATGCATCCCATACAATTCGAAGGGTTTGCATTTGTTCGGTGTATTTTTACAGGACCAAGATTCTTTACGAGCCATAACGTTGTCTTAAAACTACATGCTTCTGTGTCGTTAGTCAGTACTTCATACTTAAGTGCGTTGTATGTACCACTAGGGACAACGACTTGCTCAAATCCAACTAGAGTAGTGGTAAAAGTCGCACCACCATCAAAGTATGAATGAACTTTTGTTTCTCCAATTGACATTTCCGGGTCAATAATAGTTACGCTAACACCAAAATCACGAAAAACCCTTTCAGGAAGTTGAAAATTGCAGCCTCCAATTAAGCCTTGTTCTTTGTTCTGGATAATCATCTCAAATTCATAACCGCTAGTACTTAAATTCACACCTGACATACCGGTTGAACATGTTTGATTAGTAGCTAAAGTTACTCTGTTTCCAGTTGTATAATTCCATTGATTACCAGGCGTAAGAGGGAAATAGTTACAGACTCGATATATACCGTTTACAAGATCATCATCTTGACAATGCCACCCTTCTTCTTGAATTCCTGCTACAACCTGTAGTGAGTATATTGTTTCGGCTAATCCAGTATGTCCATCATTATCAATGTCAATTACATCCCGTGCTTTTAAGTCCAGAGTGCTTCCCAATGTGATTAAAAATACAAAGAATAATGTCAATAGCAAAGATTTTCTCATAATTTCCATTCTCCTGTGTTTGGATAATTGTTTGAAGCAGATTTTGTCATGCGGAAAAAGAAGTTTGCCAGATCCGTGGAACACCACTTTTACGTTAGTCTACTTTCCACGCTGGAGTATGATACTGTTAGAAAAAACAGTATCTCTAATTTACATTTTTCCCACAAATTTCGCAATTGAATTAGAGAAAGCTTAAAAATACAAAGTAAAGCTCACTTTATAAATGTTGCCATTATGGCGTATGCGCGATTTTAGCATAGAGTGATTTGCTCAATCCGCAAATGCAAAAAGCTAAATTATTGACTTTTCCAGAGAATCAACCGAGACAATAGCTCCATTTCTCCAGCATCGGACGATTGATACTTTTCAACTCTGCCTTCCGGATAAAGTAACAATCAACCCTTTTTCGTGGTAGAGAATTTTCATATTATGCAGGCACTTCAGCGAAAGCGTTAGGCCGATCATAAGATCCCAAACAATATACGTAATAAATTCTCACGGCCTAAAGTCCAGTTATTTCCAATAGATGATCATAATCGAAAGAATCGGTAACAGACAGAAAATTTTCCCCTAAAGACATCAAGATTATTAAGATATAAGATCTTCGTCGAGTTAGCTTTTGCGCTTCTGGGTGAAAATTGTAACCTCAATATATCGTCAGACAACACATGACCAAAGCACGGGAAAAAGATTTGTTTACCGAATGAGCGTTCTATGGACCCCGAGATCAAAAAAAGATGATTGGTGAGTAAATCAACATAAAATGGCATACATGACACTCATATCTTTGACTATTTTTATTTTAAGAATACAATTACAATGTGGTTCACAATGACCGTTTTGCACGGTTAACCAATGGAACAGCACAAATGACACTTACCAAGGCAGACATTATTCAAGAGGTATACAGGAATCACAATCTGACAAAAGCTGAGGCTAACGCTGCTGTTGAGGCATTTTAGAGATTGTCTAAAGGCACTCTCATTGAAGGATATGATCTCCTGCTGAGCGGATTCGGGAAATTTAATGTTAGAGACAAGAACCCTCATCGTGGGCGTAATCCACAGACAGGAGAAGATCTCACGCTTGATGCCGGAAACGTAGTGACGTTCAAACCATCAGAAATTTTAAGAGAAAAGGTCAATAGAGGTTAGTTTTCAACCTGTCGTTTTAAGATATAGTTATTAGGTCACATATGCGTTTTGAAGGTACTCTTGTTAGGTGGAATGATGCACGTGAATTTGGGTTCATTACCTACAAAAGAGGTACTCACAATATTTTTGTTCATATTTCAGCTTTTCCGAGTGATGGTCAACGACCGCAACTGGGAGAGACATTATCATTTGAAGTCGATCATTCCGGCAAGGTTCAGGCGATAAATGTTTCTCGTTCTGATTCTGAAGATACTGGCCATTCTCAGCGAAATAATACGAGTAAACCCCGAAAGATTTTTTTTCCTGTTGGTCTCTTAATCATAATTGTGATACTGATTTCTATTGGATTGTAAGGATATGGCTGAAAAGTGAGGAGGAAAAAGGGAGAATCATTAGAAGTCCTGAAGTTTGGAAACTCGTTGTTGCGATTGATTGGAGTGGTGGTTTTGGGGATAGGATGCTCGAGATATATCCGCGAATTGTCATTTTTTAGTAGAAGGTGACAAGGTAATGACCACCCGTAAAGCACTAATAGTAGGGGCAACTGGATTAATCGGTGGTTTTTGTCTTCAAGCTCTCCTTGATGATGACCACTGCTCAGAAGTAATCGCTCTTGTCAGGAAGCCACTTTCCAAGACCCACCACAAACTCAAGACAATCATAACACAATTCGATGACCTTGGAAGTGACCTATCCGATATTCATCCTGACGATATATATTGCTGTTTAGGGACCACGATCAAAAAAGCAGGTTCCCAGGAAGCATTTAAAAAGGTTGATCATACTCTGGTCGTTATTGTTGCCGAGTTGATGAAGAAACAGGGTGCTAAACAATTCTTGGTAATCTCTGCGATGGGTGCCAACAAAGATTCCAAGGTATTCTACAATCGGGTCAAGGGTGAAATGGAAACGGCTTTACAGAAATTGGGATATCCATGTTTACGTATTATTCGACCGTCGCTACTGCTGGGACCACGAGATGAATTTCGTCTTGGTGAAAAAGCCGCTGTTATGCTGATTCCTTTATTGAATCCGTTTTTGCTGGGTTCTCTGAAAAAATATAGACCGGTTGAGGCGGAAAAAGTTGCCCAATTTATGGTTAAAGTAGCTCGTGACGAGCCGAGCGTCGGGGTCCATGTTTATGAGTCGAATGTGATAGAATAAAACTCTCGTAGTCGAATGAATAGCCAGCCACGAACGCTTAATTTTTCGTATCTTTTTCACCAGTATAATTCGCAATATATTCTGGCATCAAGAACAGTTTGTGAGTGAACCGTTACATTCAACGCTTGAAGCCAACGCCATATTTTCCCATGGGATATGTCCTGAATGTGGCAAAATATTATACCCCAATATTTATGATTAGATTTTTTTGGATCCTTTGCGCAAGAGTACCTAATATTGAAATCACCGTTCACCGCACGAACGGATACGCACAAAGAAAATCCTGGTCTGCACGGCCCAAGGCTCTCAGGAAAACAAGGCCGGTTTTGACCGATAGGAGCGGTTTGAATTTTTGAAAATCAAAGATTCAGCAGATACCCTAAGATTCAGAATTGAGAAGCTTGTCAAACAATGAAAATTTTAAAACCATCAGGCAATCGAATTATACTGATCCGGCACGGGGAAACCGAGTGGAACCGACTACACCGTTTTCAGGGACGGAGTGACATACCGCTTAACCCGAGAGGTAACGAGCAGGCATGTGCCTTGGCCTTGGCGTTAAAAAATGAGACCATCACCGCCATTCATTCAAGTCCGCTGGTGCGTGCAATTGAAACGGCATCCCATATTGGCAAATTTCACCCTGCAACGCCTTTGATCAAAGAATTGGGATTGATTGAGATGGATCTGGGAGACTTTGAAGGGATGGAAGCTCAGCAGTGGGCATTACAGCATCAGGATTTCCGGAAGACCTGGGAGAAAAATCCGGCCATTCTGTCCATGCCGGGTGGAGAAAGTCTCCAAGAAGTGCAACGTCGGGCCGTTGACACTTTGAATCGGATTTCAGAGCTCTATGCCCCGGATTGTACTCTGCTGATCTGTTCACACAATTTCGTCATCATTTCCTTATTATGTTTCGCATCTCAAATCTCCTTGGACCAGTTTCGGGAATTACGACAGGATACAGCCGCACTGAATATTCTTTATAAGGATGGGACAGATTTTCAGGTTGAAAAAGTCAATGACCGCGGGCACCTCCAGGAATCTCTTCAAAATTGAAATTAACGTTCTACCCAGTTTGTTGCGTGGGTTGAAATAAAGCGGCAAGCTTTCTTGAATTTTCCTGGTGAACCCAAAGTCGGGGAGCTAAAGATGTCGGGTTCAATCTATTGTTAGATCGCGCCTCCACGTTGCAATCCTCTACGCAGCGCTTGTACAAACCTCTGAAATTCTGAAGTCTTTGATTTTCTTCCCTCCGTCGAGAGAGAAGAAAAGAAGGTGGCTCTTAATCCTCTGGCTAGTTCAAGTTGAACCCCCATCTTGTTTTTACCTCGATTGCAGATGTTCTGAAGCGCCTTTCCCTGAAGGTTTATGTTTTGATGTTCGCGGACGTCATAGCCACCCTCTGTCAGAGCCTCGCTGATGGTGTTGCGAAGATCGATGTCAGCTCCACCAATATAAACGACCTTGTCGGAACTTCGCTCGCCGTGGAGTGCCAGGACAAAATCCGATTGCTCTACGACACCAACACATCTGGGCTCATCAAAATTTGTGCTGGTAATATGAAGGTCAGAATTGCCCTGCGGTTTGGTTCCTTTTACTATGGCCAAATGCATATCATGCGCAGCGACTGCCTGCGCGAGCTCTGATGTTCCAGGTTCTATAGCGCCGCCATGAGGAGCTAAAATGACCGTTCTTGAATCGTCTCGAAGGCGCGTGACAATACGGAAGTCGCGGCCTTCTTGTTCCACTGTCTGGAGTTTGCCGAAGTCTTTATACTTATCCATAAACCCGTTGAGAAATTACCATAAACACTGCTGTCCAAAACAGGACAGAAACGAGGAATTGTAATAATCACAGAATAATCTAATATATCCATAGTACAGCATAGGAATCAGGATTACCGGTTTTTCGATAAAGCCGGTTCCTCACCAGGCAACAGCAAACTGAGTACCATTGCGATCCCAGCCAAAACCGCCGCGAGCAAAAAGCTGATAGAGAATGTCCCGCTTTGTTCGGCCAGGAAACCGGCGCAGGCCGGACCAATGATCTGACCGATACCAAAGAGGAAGGTCACAAAACCAAAAAGTGCCGCTGTCCTTTCGGGGCCGGCATGATCTCCCACCAGTGCAGCCATAATAGGTGGTATACTCCAGACAACAAGACCAAAACAGGCGAGCGAGATATAGACAGCGAACATTGGCAACTGCGCAGCAGCCAGCAAGTAGGCGCTTGTCTGGACGAAAAACACCGCCGCCAGGGTCGCCTTACGCCCGTAAAGATCGGACAGGTGGCCAAAAAGAGGTCCTGATGCAAGACTGAGGATGCCAACCCAGGACCAGAGATTACCGGCCACTTGTTCCGTCAGGCCACGCTCCTGAACCAGGGCGGTTACAAAAAAAGTCACATAAATGACATAGGTACAGCCAAAGAGAAAATAAATCGCGCCGCAGTGGTAAAAAATGTTTTTCCCGGCAATCTGCTGCACCGAGGTATTTTGGTTTGCCGATGCAGCTTTATTAGTTGTCGTCTTCTTGGCATGTTTCGACTTCTCATCTTCCGCTTTATCCGGTCGATTTCGAATCATTAAAAAACAAAGGAATGCGATACATCCGGCAAGACTACCAAGAACAATCCAGCTGACTCGCCAGCCATCCGCCATTTTGTTCAACACCGGAACCACTTTTCCGGTAACCAATATGCCCAGGCCGTTGCCCATCACACACAAACCTGCTGCCCTGCCCCTGCTCCGGCCATCGAACCAGGCCGCAATAAGGGCCATAATCGGAACATTGGAGAGAGCGCTGCCGATCCCTGTCGAAAAGTAGAGCAGGAGAATCAGCCAGTAGCTACTGGCAAAACCGACGAGAACCATGGAAAGAGCAACCAGAGCCAAAGCCACGAAAATGACCACGCGTGCACCAAAGCGTGCCGTAATAATGCCACAGAACAGAACCGCCATCAGATAGCCACAAAAGTTAACCGTACTGATCAAACCCATCTGGCTGTAAGAGAGGCCCAGGGCCTCGCCCATTGACGGCAGCATCATGCCGAGGGAAAAACGGCCTAAACCAAGGCTGGCGAAAAGGCCGGCAATCCCGGCCAGGACAATAATCCAACGGTAGGATGATGTTTTTTGATCAATCACTTCTCATTAACCACCGATCAAGGCCAGCCCTGTTTCGCGATCATTGCATTCTGCCCTTGGTCCATTTTCCTCTAAATTTTCTGGAAAATATAAAATCGCAGGTTCTATCGGTCAACAGGTGCAACTAGTCTATATATTGCAATTATTTCAAAGCAAAGTTCTGTCAAGTTCCAATATAAAATGGAGAGAAATATGCGGCAATTACATTTAACAAGCTACCTGTCCCTTCTGGATAGTAAGCCATGTGTTGCCATTGATAATCGCTTAAATTATCAAATATGTACATCAGAGGTTGCGGATATCGGCAATGAGCGTAATAAACCTGTACCAACTTGGTGCAAGCAAATCAATATCATCAGGTCATAGCCCTAATTCTGATAGTCCGGGATGGTCGTCTGGACGGCGGCCAAGAGTCCAATGGTATTTACGTTCACTTTCTTTAATCGGCAGATCGTTGATACTTGCGAAACGTCTTTTCATCAGGCCAGCCGGGTCAAATTCCCAATTTTCATTTCCGTAAGAACGAAACCAGGAACCCGCATCATCATGCCACTCGTAAGCAAAGCGAACAGCAATACGATTACCGTCAGCGATCCAAAGTTCTTTGATTAGCCTGTAGTCTAGCTCCTTGTTCCATTTTCGTTGCAAGAATGGCACAATTTGTTCTCGGCCGGAGATGAACTCGGACCTATTACGCCAAAAGCTGTCTACGGTGTATGCGAGGGACACACGTTCAGGGTCACGGCTATTCCAGGCGTCCTCGGCGAGCCTCACTTTTAGAGTGGCAGTTTCGATGTTGAAAGGTGGAATAGCAGGGGGGGTTTGATTTAGCATATTTTATTAGCAGTATCGAGGGTTAGTAGGAGGATTTAGTGTTCCCATAAATCTAACATTATGCATGTAGCGCTCAGTAGGCAAATTTTAATGGGACATCTACGAAAATGCATTGCCATGTTAAGAGCTTTCCAAATACATGAAGAGCACATTTGAGAAGTACGTTGATATCCCAAAATCTGTTAAATTCTAGCCAATTTTATTACAGTTCGATAGCCCAAGAAATCGATTTGATGTAATGCCGGTGAAACACACCAGTACTACCCTGTCATTTTCATAAACACACTGCCCGTAGAGCCGGAGAAGACGCCAGAGGAAGGCTACCATTTCATGACTGGCATGACCGACAAGGCTATCGCACGGATGAAGTTCTTTAAGTCGATAGCGCCCAACAAGCCCTTTTTCATGTACTTTGCACCCGGAGCAGTACATGCCCCTCGCCATGTGGCCAGCCGGTATGGCGCTCTATCTCAAGGACGGAGTTCCGGTTTTTGACTACAACTACTTCGAAGACCACACGGTGGTGCAGGGAAAGCAGCCTTTGCCTGCCGGAAATGCAACCCTGACCGTTGATTTCACCTATGGCGGGAGTGGTGTTGGAATGGGGGGCCAGAGTCAGCCTCTTTGTCAACGGTCAGACAATCGGTGAGGGGGTCATGCATGCCACCGTCGTGGGCCGTTTCGGCATAGATACTTTCGGTATCGGAGAGGGCAGTGGACAACCCGTTACTTTCGATTATAAGCCTCCCTTCGCCTTCACCTGAGAGATTGAAATTGTAACCGTTACTGTTAAATGACAACTGGGTGCAGTCGACACAAAATTGGTTATTGAGGTTGATCTTTAGTGCAGCCGCTTAAACCGATGTGTCAATAAGTACTGCCAATATGAAGGTTTGCAATTGATATGAGTGCTTCAGCTCGACCTTGCTCTATCATAAAGTAAACTCTACCGCATAATTTTCTAGGAAAGCCTCGCATGAAAATGCATCTCTTTCTTGACATACTATTGTCAATCAGATAAATTGGCTCTGTATTAGGTGATGAGAGTGGCAATCTTCTCTCATCCGATCCTTACCTGCAACCATAAATGAACTGTTATGTCAGAAGCCGCTCTCGAGTTTTTGCATGAACATGGACATCAGTCTCTTATCAGTTTGGGGTGTGGAGAAACACTCAACAGACTTGATAACCACCTGAAACTTTTAATAGGTTGCGGCCTGAAATATTATGTTGGGATTGATCGTGTCCCCAACGTATCCTTTGATATAGACACAGCTTTTATCGAAAAAAGATCAGCCTTGGAACTACTCTCCTCAAAGTTTGTCGGTGGAGTGGAAGGTTTTATTTATAATGTCAGGCTCTTTCCAAAAACATATATTGAAGAGCTGGTAGATATTTATTGCAAGGTTGTCGTATGTCAGCGTGTTCTTCCGTTTCGCCGGTTGGAGGCAATTATCACTTCAATGCATCCCGAGCTCATGCTTCAAGAAGACCTGATTGGTTGCGAGTTGCAGCAGATGAACAGCAAGCTATATAAAAAAACTTACCCGGGAATTGAGTATTACCAGCTGAGGCCATTTCGCCCAACCGGTCTCATTCCCGGCGAGAAAAATTTAATTCTCTGGCGAAGAAGAGATTTTTTTTCCTGTCAGGTAGACACTTGGTCCTGGCCCAATAGGTTTTTTTACCGCTTCTTACCGAAGAAAAAGCAACAAATTAAAGCCATTGACCGAGTTGACATTGAACAATAAAATTTAGATTGGCAAGGGACATTTCTGGTGGCTGGAAAAACCACTGGGCCATTCATTTTTGAGTAAAACACCTCTTTAAGGTTCTAAAGATTTTGTTTCTAGCTGCGCAGTGCAGCCTGTTGTTTAACAACGCTAGATATCTTGGGGTATTCATCTTTCAGTGAATCAAGCAAAGACCTGACCCCCTGAATTTAAGACAGAGTCTTCAGCCAATGAAAAATGGTTAGCAGCTTTTCATATATTAGGTTCAATAAATCTTTAAATTTATCAAATAGGCTTTGTTTATAGTTTTCTATGCTTGATGATTTTCCTTCAATTTGAAGTTTCAGTCTTTCTGCTCTTTGACCCGGTGCGGGATGGCTTGATAGAAAAGAGTGGTCATTGCCGAGTTCGGCAAGTTTTTCCAGAGCTGATATGGCGGCTTTCGTGTCATATCCCTGATTTTTCATGAATGTGAGCCCGTAATCATCCGCTTCTTTTTCTTCTAGCTGCGAAAATTGTGCACCCATCAAAATCTGGACAAATCCACCTAATTGAGAACGAGCAATATCTCCAGCTAAACCGTCAATTGAGGCAATAGCCTTGCGCACCGCAGTAGAGGCATAAGCCAGTTGCAGTTTTTTATGGATATGTTTCATGGCAACATGACCCATCTCATGGCCGATAACGAATCGAAGTTCGTCATCATTGAGAATATCCATAAGGCCGCTATATATTCTAATCGTCCCATCTGCCATGGCAAAGGCGTTTACGTCATTAGCGAGATAGGTTCTGTAGTTGAAATCGAACCCACTTGCTTGACGGTGGTCGCCTACAAGGCGCTTCATCCTCTTCGCGTATTCATTCTCTGGTGGTGCAACCCTATGTTGATTGTCTGCATATGCAGCAGATGCCTTAGCCATATTTTGCACTGCTTTATCAGACAGGGTGATGGATTTTACCGCATCAACGCCTGCTTCGGTTAAAAGCCGTACGTTAGTGTCTTCGCATCCTGTAAGGCAGAGCAGTAAAAGAAATAAAATTAAAATAATAAATCTGTGCATTTAACTGTGTAGAGGTCGGGGTCGACAGGTTGTTATGCTAAGTCCGCATTGTCCACTAAAAGTATGATAACCGGAAAAAATCATCATTATTTATCAAGAAGTCAACAGCTTCCCGTACCGCCCGTCAAAAAAGTGTATGGCTACTCAACAATGCCTTGCAGGCTTCATGCACCAGGATTTTGGATCAGAGATCCACGCTATATTGCCTGAATTGTGGGGACATTCTCGGCTGTTGGCGATGATGTCGTATGCGAAATTCCAGGAATCGTTGTCGCTTGAAAAAGTATTCATGATATGGTCAAGTATTGGCCTTGGGACCCTTGTTACCGTTCCTTTTTTTCTGCCTCCCCACCTGTAAAAAGTGTCTGAAATTTAGTGAGGAATACTCATGGTTATTCTGACAATGGATACCATCCGGCAAATTGCCGATTCACCGATAATCTTTAAACGTGGTGACTCTTAATTATACCCTTCCCGGTTTTTCGATGGATGAGCAGGGAGAAAATAATCTCAGAAAAGATGCATTGCTTTCATCTTTTACAAAAATGGAGTAAGAAAATTCTTGATTTTACGTTCTGTTAGAATTTCATGCAGACTTCAATAGTTGATAATTTTTAAATGGATCCGTTATGCAATATTGCCAGTCTGTAATGAAAAACATCTCTTTAGTGCTCTTGTCCATCATTGCTCATCTTTGCTTCTCTGTTGTGGCCGGATATGCCCAATCTCCGCAGGAAAAACTGAAAGTAACAATTATTCCACATCGTTCAAATCTGGGCAATGAACAAGCGTACAATGCATTTTTCAGCGAACTGACAAACCAAACCGGGAGTAGTTTTGAATGGCTCGGGAGTAAGACCTACGACGATGTCATCAATAAACTGAAAACCGGGGAGGCGGATATTGGCTATGTCGGCCCTTTTGCTTATGTCGTGGCCCAGGATAGTTTCGGGGTTAAGATTCTCTGCCGCACCATAAGTGAAGGTAATGAAGAATTTTATCGCAGCATTATCGTCACAAGAAAAGACTCCGGCATACGAAGGTTGGAGGATCTTAAAGGAAAAAGCTTTTCATTCACCGATCCTAAATCAACGTCAGGATACCTTTTTCCCCTGGCCAAGTTAATAGCGTCGGGAGTTTCTCAAGAAGATTTTGCAGAAGTCAAATTTGTCAAACGGCATGTGAACTCATTGCTGGCTGTATATAAGGGGCATGTCGATGCCGGGGCAACCTCCATCACCGCTCTGGACAAAATAGATCTCAATATGGATGAATTGCTGGTTCTCTGGCAGTCGGAACCTATTTATCGCGGTTTGTGGATTGCCCGAAAAGATCTTCCCGATGGGCAATTTACTAAAATTCAACGGGCAATGTTGCAGATAAGTTCGTCGAAAAAAAGCGAAGAGATATTTAATGAACTGACGACCAAGGGTTTTATCATGGGTAAAGACAGCGATTATGATAATGTCCGTGAAGTCATAAAATGGCTGCGGGGGAGTACATCTCTGACAGATTTTTAACTAATTACTATTATTTTTGATGAACTACAACTACTTGAGGATCCCTTGCTCTCCTTTTTGAGTATTCAAAAAAAAATCATTTTATCTTTTCTGGTGCTGATCGCCCTTATGGGCAGTGTCTTTACGGTGACCTCCTATCTTCGTATCATCAAGACTATGCATCATGAAATAGAAAAGCGGGGCATCGAAGTATCAAAAACCTTCAGTCAGATGGTGACGCCGTATATCTTCGACCTGGATTACATCGCCATCATGGATAATACCGACGAATTGATCGCAAACAGCGATATCCGCAAGGTCGCTATTCTCGACGTCGATGGAAAACCCTGGCTGAACACCCATAAGGAGCAGATCGCCGTATCGATAGATACACCATTTTATCAGGATATCATCAGGAACAAAGTTGTTGCTTTGCGTCACATTGACGACAAAAACCACAAATCTCTTGAAGTTGTTACGCCCATTACTGCATTAGGGCAGGTTGCTTATCTGTTAAAGATAGAGATTTCCCTTGATAGCATCGAAAAAGAAGCAGCTTCGCGGATACGTGAGGCGATGGGCATTAGCGGGATGATGATTCTTGTGGCAACGATTCTTGGGGCATTTCTGACCAAGATGTTGGTTGGGCCCCTGCATAATCTAGTGCAAGGCACCAATGAAATTGCCAAGGGGAATTTCTCGCATAGAATTACAGTGACATCCGAAGATGAATTAGGAAAATTGTCGAAATCTTTTAATTTAATGGCCAGTGATCTGGAGAAGGAACTCTCGGCAAGAAAACAGATAGAACAGAATTTACAGGAACATAAAGAAGACCTTGAAAAAACGGTGTCGGCACGTACAGCAGAGCTGCAAGAGACCAATCTCAGACTGTTAGAAGCAATTGACCAGCATAAAAAAACCGAGAAAGCCCTGCGGGAAAGTGAGGAGCGCTATAAACGGTTTTCGGAAGTTACCATTGATGGAATTGTTTTCCATGACCAGGATGGCGTCATCGATATCAACGAAACTTTCAGCAAAATTTTTGGCTATGAAGATAAAGAACTGAAAGGAAAAACGCTTATAGATTCCCTCACCCTCCCCAAAGATACCGATATTGCCAGTAATAAATTTATTGAAACCATCGGCGTGGGAAAAGATGGCAAATCAATACATATTGAAATGCTCAGTCGGGTGTTGGAAGGTTATGGCAACTTGCTCGTTGTTTCATCCCTGCGCAATATAAATGATCGAAAGTTGCTTGAGACCCGACTGCATCAGGCTCAGAGAATGGAGTCAATCGGTTTGATCGCCGGGGGAGTTGCTCACGACCTGAATAACATTCTTACTGGTATCGTTGGCTATCCCGAATTACTGCTGGTGAATCTTCCGAAAGACAGTCCGCTGCGAGTACCACTGGAGATGATAAAGGATTCCGGTATAAGGGCATCGGAGGTGGTCGCCGATTTATTGACTATTGCTCGGGGAGCGGCCAGTTCTCGGGAAGTTGAAAATTTGAATCAGCTGATAAGAGAGTATATTTGTTCTCCGGAGCATGTGAGAATTGAAAGAAAGCATCCGGGGATAACGATAGAAACAGATCTTCAAGCGGATTTATGGAATATATATTGTTCCCCGGTTCACGTGCGAAAGAGCATCATGAACCTGATCACCAATGCTGCTGAGGCAATTGGTGGAATGGGCAAAATCGTCATCGCCACCAAGAATGAATATATCGACAAACCCAGTAGTGACATGCAGGACCTCAAAAAAGGCGAATATGTGGTGGTACGGGTTTCTGACACAGGTTCCGGGATTGCCGATGAGGATATGCAGCATATTTTCGAACCATTTTTCAGCCGGAAGAAGATGGGCCCTACCAGTGGCTCCGGATTAGGACTTACGGTTGTCTGGAATACTGTCCAGGATCATCAAGGTGCAGTATTTGTAGGAAAAAATGAGACGGGAGCCACATTTCAACTTTATTTCCCGTCAACACGTGAGCGTCTTGATACTCTTCCACTGGAGGGTAAACTGAATGTTCTGCATGGCAACGGCGAACGACTGCTCATTGTTGACGATGACGAACAGCAGCAGATTATCTGCAGTCAGATACTGAAATCCCTTGGCTATAAGGTCAACGTTGTCGCATCAGGAGAAGACGCACTCGACTATCTTAAGACCAATACTGTCGATCTGCTGATACTTGATATGATTTTGGGACAGGGCATGAACGGCCGGCAAACCTATAACGGTGTTAAGAAAATACAGCCTGATCTGAAAGCAATCATTGTCAGTGGTTTCTCAGCAGACGCTGAAGTGAGGGAAGCTCAGCGGCTTGGAGCCGGCCGCTTCGTTAAAAAGCCGTATACCATAAATCAAATTGGAGCTGCGATCAGAGAGACTCTTACACAGTCCGCAGTTGCTGGCCCGCCTTAAACGCCTGGATATTTTCTACAGTCTGATCGAGAATCCGTTGTCGCGCTTCTCTGCTCGCCCAGGCGATATGGGGAGTGATGATCAGGTTGGGCAGTTTGGCTTCAAGGAGAAGATTGGAATCTCTGGGGGGCTCGACAGTCAGGACATCGACTGCTGCGCCAGCGATTTTTTTTGTTTGCAGGGCTTCGACCAGCGCTCTTTCATCGACAATTCCACCGCGGGCACAATTGATCAAGATGGCCGTCGGTTTCATGAGGCTGAAAGCCTGGGTATCTATCAGGTTTCTGGTCTGCTCAGATAGCGGGCAATGCAGGGTCAGGACATCGACTTTGCTGAGCATTTCCGCCAACGGCGGTCGATCATCCGGCGGATTGCCAGGTCTTCGGGCAATGACTACCCGCATGCCAAAAGCCTTGGCGATTTCGGCGATCCCGCGACCAAGGGTGCCGTAACCAATTATTCCCAGCGTTCTGCCTTTCAACTCAACTATCGGATAATCAAGAAAACAGAACTGGGCAGCCGTCTGCCATTGTCCAGCCTGCACGGCCGCATGGTAAGACAGCAGATTGGTGTGCAGCGCGAGCATCAATGAAAAAACATGCTGCACGACAGAGTCGGTGCCATAAGCCTGGCAGTTGCACACAGTTACCCCTAATTCTTTCGCTCCCTGCAGATCCACGACATCCGTGCCGGTGGCAACAATGCAGATGAGTCGTACCGATGGAGCCGCCTCAAGATGTTGCCGGGATATTTTAACTTTATTGAGAATGATAATGTCCATTCCAATAATTCTTTCTGCAACATCTTCCGAACTTGTAGTGCGAAAAAACTGCAGCGAGCTGCATTCTTTTTCGAGGTTGGTCAGCATAAGGTTATCGAGCCCTTCAGCATCAAGAAAAACTGCTTTCATGATATTTTCTCCGGTGGATGGTTGATCATGCGTGACATAAGTCTGACTGAAAATTTGCCGGGATCCAGGGTGAAAAACAGAGGTTATTGGGTCACATTTACCATTAATTTAGGGTAACATGCTCTGTTTACTTGAATTTATACCACTTTCTTTATATTATAAGTGGAGATAAGCGTTAGGGAAGCCGGGGTTTACTTATTAAAACGTTAAACGTCCATTGAGTGGAGACTGACTACATGAACGATATAACGATAAAAATGAGGCTGCCGAGCACAGTTCGTGTCACTTTTTTACTGCTGGTAACGGTCCAGTTTTTTTGTTTAGGCGGTTGTGCGACGAAGGGCACAGTCGTCTATGACCCCGAAGATAGCTACAGTTCCAGTGCTGGCAGTAAGTCAATACGGCAACCGGGAGACAATGAAGAGATAACCGAGGCCCTGAAAGAATATTTCATCCGCTGGCAGGGAACTCGGTATCGCTACGGCGGACTCTCCCGTAATGGTGTGGATTGTTCCGGCTTAACCTTAATCACGTATAAGGAACTCTTCGGCAAGAATTTGCCAAGGACAGTGAAAGAACAGGTAAAAAAGGGTAAAAAGATCCCAAAAACCGCTTTACGGGCGGGAGATCTGGTTTTTTTCAAGACGGGACTCTTCCAGGAACATGTCGGCATATACCTGGAGGATGACCTTTTTATCCACGCTTCCGATGCAGAAGGCGTAACAATTTCAAGCCTGAATAATGAGTACTGGCAGAAGAGATATTGGCAGGCGCAACGTTTATAGCGACAAGCGGTTCTATTCGTTTTCAAGAGATTATACTATCATCTTTACAACTCCCCATAAAAAATCATTCCACTCACTCGGTTGCCTTCGTGGAAAGCAGCCTGTTGTTTCTTTCCCTTCTGCAGGATCTTCCTCGAGTCGTTCGAAAATAGACTTTTATCTGGTAAAGTGCTAAATAGGCCTGAGCCGAGAAAGCTTTTATAAATTGCTAAAATTTATCCTCATCAGCAAAAGAATAATATGGAAAGACTACTTGTTATTGCGGCTTCCGCCTTGATTGGAACCGGTTTTTATTACTGGTTTTCCAAGATGATAAATACGCGATCCATGCAGGAGTTTATACACTCGCACCTGTGGTTGATGCATCCCAACGCAATCTGTTACTGGCGGGCGGCGATGGCATTGGTCGGATTGATTTTTTATTTCTTTTCCGGTTATCAGGCCCTGGCGATATTGATTTTTACCGTTGCGGCAATACTTGACGGGGTAGACGGCATAGTGGCGAGGAATTGCGATATGGTCACTGAGTGGGGCGAGTGGCTGGATCCCATGTGTGATAAATTGACATATCTGCCTCCCCTGATCGGCTTTGCCTACGCAGGAATTCTGTCGGTTAAATTGGTCTGGATTATGGTAGCTGTCGAGTTATTCGGGCAGTTTTTTG
This sequence comes from uncultured delta proteobacterium, assembly GCA_963804605.1. Classification (GTDB taxonomy): domain Bacteria; phylum Desulfobacterota; class Desulfobulbia; order Desulfobulbales; family Desulfocapsaceae; genus Desulforhopalus_A. The sequence continues at coordinate 464,712 of CAWDRB010000027.1, read as the reverse complement.
CAAGAAAAATCCTTGCCCTGCTCAGTTATTCGGTGGCGGCAAACAATTTCGGCAAAATTAAGGCCATAATCTGTTTTGCCCTGGTTATCTTCTGCGCCTTACTCGATAAAAACCCCACTGTTCTCAATATGGGTGATGAGGTCTTGACCGCCTGCATCGTCCTTTCGTCAGCGTCGCTTGTTTTCAAGTTCATCCCCAACAGACTGTATGCGGACATCCTCTCGACGCTCAATTTTTTTTGCGGCTTAACCAGTCTCTATCTGACCTATAACGGGCGTTTTGCCTGGGCGATTTCCATTATAATCCTCGGCCAGCTATTTGACCTGTTTGATGGCCGAATGGCAGAAAAACATGGCGGTACCAAGTACGGCCCATATCTGGATGACATCGCCGATTTTGTCAGTTTCGGCCTTTCTCCCGCATATATCATCGTCAGATCAGGCGGCGGTTCGTTTGCCTGGTTTTTTGCCTTGATTTTCTTCAGCGGGGTGGCCTATCGACTTATCCGGTTTGTTACGGTTGATAAAAAGAGAACAGATCTGCCGGAGGGCATCTTCAACGGCCTGCCCAGCCCTGCAGGTGCGCTGATTGTGCTCGGCGCGGCGCTGGTTTTTCCGCCACTTGTACTCTGGGCAATTGCCGCACTATCGGTAGGCCTGATGGTGAGTCATATCCGATTTGCCCATTTCGGTCGCGTGGTCTTAAAGCAGATTCCCAGACCGCTTTTTTTTCTGACAAGCGCAGCTATTATTGTCACTATCGCCTTCATTTTGAAGACGAAAAGTGTCCAGATATTCGGCTATCTTATTCTCTGTTCAGTCAGTGTGTATTTAGTCATGGGCAGAAAATGGCTGCAACCGAGTCTGCTTTCGTCTGATAAAAAGACCTGAAAGATGATGGCGTCGTAAAAACTCTTCATCCGAAGTCTGCGCTTATCTGCTTCGTTGTTGCAAATTTCACTATCATTACGAAGTACTCTAGTACGCCGAAATAATAGTAAAATTCGCACGCCTCGAATATGAAGTTTTTTACTTAGCCATCGTCAATCTTAGGTTATTAACTTCGCCGGAGATAACGGGTCCCGCCTTTTTGCACATCGTCGATAATCAGGTACAGGCAGGGGACCAGTGCCAGAGTGATTATGGTTGCAAAGACGATGCCGAATCCTAGCGACAGTGCCATGGGAATCATAAACCTTGCCTGGCGGGATGTCTCAAAGATCATGGGTGCCAGACCGCCGAAAGTGGTCAGGGTGGTGAGCAGTACCGGACGGAAACGACGGATGCCTGCATCTTTTATGGCCTGGGCCGGATCACTTCCTTTACGCTGCTGTTTGTTGGCATAATCGACCAGGACCAGGGAGTCGTTGACGACGACGCCGGACAAGGCGACCATGCCCATCATACTCATCAGGCTCAGGTGATAGTCCATGATCATATGGCCGAACACCGCGCCGATTATGCCGAAAGGAATGGCGATCATGACCACGACGGGTTGCAGGTAGCTGCGAAACGGAATGGCCAGCAGAAAATAGATGCAGCCGAGGGCAAAGAGAAATCCGTTGAGCAGGCCGGCTACACCCTCTTGACGATCCGCCTGCCGGCCCGTGTAGCTATAGCTTAAACCGGAATAGGTTTTGTCAAGATCCGGCAGTATGGTCTTGTTCAGCGCAGCAAAAATGATCGGCGAGTCACCGATGGGGGCGACGTTGGCCGACACGGTGACGGTCCTGCGGCCATCCCGCCTGCTGATACTGGTATAGGCTCGACCCCGCTCGACAGTAGCTATTTCTTTAAGCGGGACAAAGGCTCCGGCCGGGGTGGTGATAAGAAGGGACTCTATATTAAATTCACTGCTGCGCTGCTTTTCCGGCAGACGCACCCGCACGGTCACTTCGTTGTTGCCGCGCTGCTGACGCAACGCAATCGCACCCTGGTAAGCGTTGCGCAGCTGTCTGCCGACCTCGATTGTTGTGAGGCCAAGGCTCTCTCCCCATTTGTTCACCTTGAAGTTGAACTGGATTTTCCCCGGCGTATATCCATCATCGACATCTTTAACCTGCTCAAAATCTTCCAGCCTGGCGGCCAGTGCAGCGCTCGCCTGGTCCAGGACGGCAATATCCCGGTGGTTGAGCTCGATTGAGAGGGACGCACCACTCCCTGGTCCGCCGCGATCCGATTCATAGCGCAGGGACTGCTGGCCAATTATCGGCCCGGTTGTCTGCCGCCAGAGCGTGGCAACCGCCTCGGTGCTCAACGGCCGAACAGTCGGCGGTGTAAGGTTGGCGTTAACTTCCACCATGTTGCCGTTGATGATGGCATATACGGATTCCAGCAACTGTTCTTTGCCATTGTTTTCGGCCATTTTTTCAACCCCGTCGATCAGCTGGTCCCGGACTCGCATCGCTTCCGCAGCCGGACTGCCATAGGGCAGGTAGGCTGTGGCGACCGCCCTGTCCGATTCTACCCGGGGGGAAAGAATCATGCGTATGCGGCCGCTTTTGACATAACCGGCGGTGACAAGCAGAACGGCCAGCAGTAAAATGACTGTAACGTATCGAAAACGAAGAATATATTGAAGGTGAAGCCCGTAAACATTATGGATGAAAGAGAGCACTTGGCGGCCAAATGCCTGCTGCAGGCCTCCGATAAATCCGGTCAACCTGTTGCCGCTGTTTTTTCGGCTGTGGGCCAGGTGTGACGGCAGGATGAGCAACGACTCGAGCCATGAGATAAGAAAAACGACAATCACCACCACGGGGATTACCCGCCATACCTTGCCCATCACCCCCGGCACCAGGGCCAGAGGGAAGAAAGCGACAATGTTGGTCAGGATGCTGAAGGCGATAGGAGTGGCAACGTCCTTTGCACCTTGGATTGCCGCGTCGACACGATTCAAACCCTGCTGTCGATATTCATAGATATTTTCACCGGCTATAATGGCGTCATCGACCACAATACCAAGGGCGATTATAAAGGCAAACATCGAGATCATGTTGATGGAGACATCGAAAAAAGGCAGAAACAGTAAACCACCCAGAAAAGAGATGGGAATGCCCATCGTTACCCAGAAGGCCAGCTTCAGTTCCAGAAAGACACCCAGGAGAACGAGCACGAGCGTCAGACCGAAAAAGGCATTTTTTAACAGGAGCTCCAGCCGTTGTTGATACATTTCCGATCGATCCCCGGTGATCGCCCAGCTGACTGCCGGCGGTAAATCCACAGCAATGTCGGTCATTGCCTGCCGTGTTGCCTCGGATACGCCGAGGGGAGTCTCGTTGCCAACCCGGTAGATCAGCAGCTGCATGGAGGGTTTTCTGTTAAAGGTGGCCAAACGGGTGCCATCCTCGAAGCTTTCATATACTTCGGCGATATCCGCCAGGTGGACAATAGCGCCGCTTTCCGTTGTGATTATGGGGATCCGGGAGAATTCTTTCGCCCAGGTGCGCCGGTTTTTCACCCGCAACAGGACCTCTCCGGCCGCAGTTTCCAGCTTTCCACCGGGGAGTTCGAGGGAGGCATCGTCAATTATCCTGGCTATCCCGGCCAGGGTCAGACGGTATTTCCGTAAATTTTCCATCGGCACGGCCACCTCGATCTCGTAGCCTCGACCGTGGTTCAGCTCAACTTGGGTGATGCCTTGAGTTTGCAGCAGTCGGTCCCGTACCTGTTCTACTACTTCCCGCAGGGCACGTTCGGGAACGTCGCCAAAGAGGTTGAGCCGCAAAACCTGACGTTTTATCGAATCTAAAGAGATGACAGGATCTTCCGCATCGACTGGAAACGTAGTTATCCTGTCTACTTCCTGCTGAATATCCTGGAAAATTTTTTGCGAGTCGGCATCGTCTCGAAGTTCGGCCCGGATGAAGGCACTTCCTTCACCGGCCGTGGCATTAATCTCTTTGATCCCATCTATGCCGCGAATAGCCTCTTCAACCGCCAGGACGATACCCTGTTCGACCTCCTCGGGACTGGACCCTGGATAGGCAACATTAATGGTCACGGTGTTTAACTCAAACTCCGGAAATACTTCCCTTTTGATCTTCGTGCTCATGAACAGCCCGCCCAGGATAAGAAAGATCATCAGCAGATTTGGTGTGACCCGGTTTTTGACCATCCAGGCAATCATTCCGGTCTGTTTGGCTTGTGGTGATTGATTCACTGGATTATTGCTCCCTTTTTGGCTTGTGAGTCATCAGCCGCGGTCGCATCACGGGTCGTCGTATCCTCGTCTTGTTGCGTATATTGCAGGGGAGAACCGGGCACAGGAGAAGAAAGACCGGAGACGATCAACCTTTCGCCGTCTGCAAGGCCGGAGGCGACGAGAACCTGGTCATTGGTTTTGGCCACAATACGCACCTTCCTGACTTCCAGGGTGTTGTCATCTTTCAAGAGCCAGATGCTATTATCTTGGTGAAGGTGGTCTCGATCGATGGCAACGACGGTGGCCAGCTCAATTCCTTTAATTTCGGCCTGGACGAATGAACCAAGCAAAAGCCTCGGTTTTTCATGATTTTCGGGCGCAAGGCACAAAGGGTCGTCGATTGCCACATAGACAGAAGCCATTCGCCCCTGTTCTTCAACATCGGCTGCCAGCCGCATAACCCGTCCGGTACGAAAAGAATTACCGTTCCCTTTTTCTTGTAGAAAGATTCGGACTTCAGAGCCCGGTTTGTCGTCAACAGGAAAACTGATCCATTGCAGTTGATCTGTAGGAATGGCCAGTTTCAACCAGAATGTATCGGTACCGACCAGCCTGGCCAGTACGGTCGATTCATTGATTCTGGTGCCGAGGTTGACTGATCTGGACAGCACAACACCATTAAAGGGTGCATGGACTCGGGTGCGTTTAAGATCCAATTCAGCCTGGGCGAGAGTTGCTCTTACCCCCTGTAGGGTCGCTTTTTTAATACCGAGCTGAGGGTATCGCAACATCAGTTTTTTTTCTGACTCGGTCACTGTCTCACCAAGGATTTCAAACTCTTTTCTGGCAATGCGCTGATTGCCCATTTCAAGGTCGATATCGTTTTCTGCCTTGGCTACCTCACTTTGCAGACGTTTGACCGCCAATTGGTAATCGACCGGGTCAATTCGCAGCAGCGTCTCATCTTTTATAAAAAAACCACCTGGGACCATATTGTCGCTCATCGCCGTGATTTCACCACCGACGCCGGGAGTAAGGTTGATTTCCTTGGCTGCGAGTACTGTGCCCATGGCGCTCACCGTAAGCCGGTGGGGGCTATATTGAACAGGTGTGATCTGGACGAGAGGCGGGTTTGCCTGGCGCTTTTTGGGTTTGGCCTCGGGACCGGTCCTCAGATAGTAGGTCGCCAGCGTCACACCACAGCCGAGAATGATGATGGACAGAGCGATTTGCAGGTATATGGCAAGAGGCCTCTTCTGTTTTTGGGTCCCTGCAGAATCAGGAATCTCAGCCGATTTCATTAGTTGCTACCTTTTGCTGGAGTGGAATAAGATATGGGCGCCGTGATTTTCGTATTGTTCTCTGTGACAGTTGTCGTTTCAAGAAGAGGAATGCGGCCACTGAGTGATCGATAAAGAGAGATACGGAAATTTATCAGCTGCAATTTTCCGGTGAGAATATTGCGCTGCAAATTTTGCTGTGAAAGAAGGGCCAGCAGCACCCGCTGATAATCTTCTGCCCCTTGCCTATAGCGGTTTGCCACATGGCCTATGGTTTCTGTAGCATATTGTAGTTGAGTCTCAAGGCTGCGCAGATTGTTCTGCTGTTCTTTTTCTCTGACCAGGCTGTTCTCCACTTCGCCTATTGCTTCGAGAATTATTTGCCCATGACCGTAAAATCTCTGTCTGGCAATGGCTTCGTTTCTGGCAACCTCCGCCTGCCGCTGTCCACCATCAAAAATTGGCCCGAACAGGTTCGCACCCAGGGTGGAAAACCAGTTGTTGAAAAGATCTTTGGAGCTATTGCCCGAGGTAGAAAAGTCTGCTGAAAGGGCCAGTCTCGGCAGCTGGTTGGCAACTGCCGAAGCCACCCGTTTGTCTGCGGCGCGCAGTTTGAGAAAACTGCTCTCGATATCGGGCCTTTCGGTCAAAAGGTCAAGAGGAATACCTGTTTTGGGCAGGGGTGGCAGGCCGGGCAGTTGCTGTGGTTGCGGCAGATTTATCATTCCCGGTGTTCCACCGGTCAAAATAGCCAATTGATGCTGTAATACCTGGATGTCGGCGCGAAGTCCGGTTAGAGCGCCGATATTGCTTTCAACCAGCTGGCGCTGTTGCAGAACATCGGCGATGCCGACTTGCCCTGCTCGAAATTGTACGGAAATCAAGGCCAGCACCTTGGCGTTTGTTTCTTTTTGCTGAGTGAGCAGGTCCAGTTGCAGGTTCGATTCTACCAGCTGATACCAGATTATTGCAACTTCTGCTGCAAGGGAGATGGCCGCGGTGTGGTAATCGGCTTCTGTTGCTTGCGCATCAAGGAGTGCGGCGTCTCTCTGGTTACGCAGTCTGCCCCAGAGGTCCATTTCATAAGCGGCTGCCAGTCCAAGTAAAAAATTTTCATTACTGGTGTTATCAGAATAATCTCGGATAGACGAAACAGTACCTTGGCCATCTACAGTTGGAAAAAGCGATGCTCCTGTCTGTCTGGCGATAGCCCGGGCCTCTTCAATCCTCTCCCGGGCAAGGAGGAGGGAAAAATTATCGGTCAGGGCTTCAGAGATTAACAGGGTAAGGGTGTCATCCTGGAAGTCGAGCCACCAAGTGGCCTGGAAAGGAATTTTCCCCGGCATCGAAAAATTCGCCGGAAGGTCCATTGGTGCAAGAGGTCGTTCGGATACAGGAATACAGCCGGAAATAAGAGTCAGTAAAAGGATGAACAGGATTGTTTCAGGCCGGGAAGAAAAGCCAGGATACCCCTTGGTGCGTTTGCTGTTAATTGTATCTGCCATAACCTCATCGTTGGATTTTAGGATCTTATGAAGAACAGTAGTTGTAATTGATTTCTTGGCAATATGAAAGTGCATCGATTGCCTGAATCTGAAAAACTCCTGCAGGCCGGTTGATCATTTTATTTGCGTCCCTGGTCTGTTTTTGCAGAAAATGAAAGGTCGTAGAACTCATTTTGCGAAGGGACAATTTTTCACCAGCTTTTTACTGAAGCGCGTTGTTTGCCGATTATTCCGAACTGGAACGGGTGTAAAGCTGTTGACTAATAATTTATTGTTTCGTATTAATTATTTATTAATTGATCCAGGCTGTTTTTCATCTTCTTGAAATTATACTTAATTAAGGGACCCATGACAACAGGCGCACCTCGAGAAGTGACCACTCCGCATCGGCAAATTCCGCTGGAAATTCCCAAGGGTATAGCCCCCACTGAATTTTTTAACAGTCCCTGCAACCTGCGTCATCTGGCTCGAGAAAATGGTTTGTTGCGCACTCCTGAAGGGTTTCTGCTCTACCGTAAGGCGATTGGTCATTCAAACCTCTTTGACACCTCCATTATTTTTGACACTTCGCAGAAGGTCCTTGATCCCATGGGCCGACCGGTCCGGCGTGACCAGCTGTCAAGAGGAGAAAATATAGTTTTCAGCCGGATGACGAAAGTGGTGCTGGATTTTATGCTGGAGAAATATCCGGATCCTGAAAAACATCTGGTTTTCTGCGGGGAAGCGAGTCTGGATGCGACCTGGCCGCTCAATAAATCCGGAGTGCCGAGCATACGGATGATTCATAATCATTTTATGGCCTATGAAAAATCTCTGCTGGCATCCTCACCGCATGCAGCGGAAGATAATCCTAACCTGACCGACAGTGGCCATAACGGACTTTTCCTCGATTATTTAAGTGATGTCTATCTGCGCTTTCTCGATGGCCTCGAGTTTGAAGTCCTCCGGCCGATCCGGCCTGAAAAATGCAAGCTGGCCATTACGGGGTATCCCCAGGGCCTGCCAAGCTGGGAGGTTATCGGTGGTGCAGCATCACTCAGCAGGGGGCAGTTCTGGAAAGAGTATGATATGGTGTTGAGAGGATTTCTTGATTTTTACCGGGCTCTTTTTGCTCTGGTTGCCGCAGAAGATAACCGTATTCCCGCCGATGCCGCCTTTCCCGATCAGATTGAAGACATCCTGCTCTTTAGCGACCAGTTCCATCAAGCCGCCCGGATGCTCCGACTGCAGGTACTGGAAGACCCGTTATTTGCCAACCAGATTCGCTGGAAGCCTGCCTATAAGCAACTGCTCTACCGAGATGATGCCGGACGACTGATTGTCACGATCAGTCAGAACTCAGTCGGTAATGCCATCACTGAACTGCTGGGGATCGTCGTCAAAAGAGTCGTTGATGAGCAAGCCTACGCCGAAGTCGAGGGCCTGCTGGTCGAGAACCTTCTCGAATTAAGGAATAGATTAGTCCGCTATAACCTCGGGACACCCATTGCGACGTCGTCCTGGCCCCACGGTCGCTTTGTAGCGCCGACGTGAGAGTGTTAAAAATATGCTAATTCCAATAGACAACAATACCGACATCGACACCGACCGGGATCTCAGTTCCGCCGAGAGGCATATCGTTCAGAAACTGTTTGGCTGGAAAACTATGGTTCATTCGGTAGCTGAGTTCCGGCAGAAAAAAGAATCGGCGCTGGTCAAAGGCTGGAACAATTCCGGACTGATCAGGGAAAGCAGGGCCTTGGCGCTGGTGGCGCAGCAGTTGGAAAAAGAGATTCGCGTGCGTCTAAAAAATGCCGAAATCGACTCCCGCAGCTAGCGTTTGCCCCAACTCTTCAACGGCCGATAAATCCTGGGCGGTGGGTAGGCCAACAATACGCATATGCTCCTGGACTTTCTGCCATTTATAACCGGCGGCGATTCTCTCGATCTGGGTTATTGCTCCTCGACCGTCATTTCCAGCGCAAACAAAAACAATAAAGGGTAGACCTATTGTTATGTCTTTTGCCGCTTCGTAGGTACGGTCGAAAAAATCTTTAATCATCCCCGCCATTGTCCCGAAATATTCGGGAGAACCGATAGCAACTGCATTGCAAGTCAGCAGGTCTTTGACGTCGGCATCCGCCGCTTTTTTAAAAGTGATGGTAATGTTTGTCTCTTTTCTCAATCCTTGTGCAAAACTTTCCGCCAGCCGCTTCATGGTGCCGCCCTGGGAATGGTAAATGACCAGGATGTTTTTCTTCTGCGTTTTCACATGGTGCTCCTTGGGTTTGTTCTGGAAAATGTCGTTTTGCAATAAAGCAGATGACGAGATTCATAACGCCATTATCCTTTGGAACCTAGACGCAAGCCGCCATGGATGAAAACCGTTTCTCCAGCCATTGCCTCGTTCTTATAGAGTTCAGCGACCAGCGAAACAACCTCTTCCGGCTCAATGAGTCTCCCTATAGGCACCTGCTCGATAATTTTACCGATGATCTTTTCATCGATGTTTTTAACCATCGGCGTCCCGACATAACCGGGAGCAACGGCCATACAGCGGATTTTATCGGCGATATTACGCCTGAAAAACTCGGCGGTCAGGACCTTCGGCATGACTGACATGGCCGCTTTAGACGAGGAATAATTGATTTGGCCGGCCGTTCCCAGGGATCCCGTTGATGAGACCAGACATATTAAACCGCTGCAGTCATGATTTATCATCTGCTCCACACATTCCCGCACGGTCAGAAATACTCCGGTCAGGTTGATATCAATAACCCGCTGAAACAACTCCAGAGACATCTTGCCGGTAACTTTGCCGGTCTGCCGATCCGTTTTGATCATCATGGCGTCACCGGTTATCCCGGCAAAAGGGGCTACCAGGTTGATCGCGCCAAATTTTTCGATAGCATAGTGCGCCAGCCTGGAACAATCTTCTTCTTTCGTCACATTACAGACGATAGAGGCGATTTCGGTACTGATTTCCCGCAGCTCTTGTTCGGCCACCTGCAGTGCTTCTTCCTGAACATCGGCAATAACCACTTTTCCCCCTTCTTTCAGCCAGTATTCAGCCAAAGTCCTGCCAATCCCGCCGCTGCCGCCGGTGATGACCGCGACGGATTCCTTAATTGCCAACATTGTTTCTCTCCTTGTGCCGTAGGGTAAAAAATCGAATTGTAGATTACCTGCCGAAATTATCAGAGTAAGCATATTACCGTAAAGCACAATTCGGTAAAATCCGGATGGGGCGGTGGCTTTATCAACATCAACCGGAATGCCCAAACAATTCGAAAACGGTTATTCTTTGAGCATATCGCTGAACGGGCCTATTCCCCTGGCATGCATATCGTCGATTAACTTTTGTGGATTGTTCTTGAAATACTGTTCCACCGGTTTCTCAATTTCGATATTTTTATTATAGGTGGAAATGAGGTTTTCGTGGCTCCAGCGGTTGAGGTAATAGGTGACCAGTTCGGGCAGGCGGGTGAAGATGGTTTCTTCTGGCATGGGATCGATGAATGATGACTCCGCCAGACGTTTTGTCGAGAGGGTCTGCGGCTTATAGAAGCTGTCCATGAACATGAGTTCAGGCGGCAGGGTCGCTTTCAGGCCGATCCTTCGAAAGATTCGCAGCAGAATATCCAGACTTTTTTTCCCGCCATTGGCCAACCAGTAGGGGACGTAAATTTCCTTCGGCTGGTTTAAATGCAGGTAGGATTTGATGGTGAGGATGAGGGTGGCCAGGTCAACCGGATTACGGTCGACAAAATGGTATGTTTTATTGCTGAATTCACCGCGATTTTCCAGCATGTGATGGATGAAATGTGGCAGTTTTTGAGCATTGGTATAGGAATGAAGGGTGTTTTTTTTGGTAAAGAGCACCGGCATCGATTCGTCGGCAATAGAAAAAAACAGCCGGTGAAAGCCCTGGATCTTATGATCATGAGCGCCGTAAACGATGGCCAGGCGAACGCAGGAGAAATCGAGACCCTCCTGTTCCGCCATCAGGCGTAAGGTCGTTTCGGCCATGAGTTTAGATTTAGCGTAATTGCTTAATTGCGGCGTGATGGGCAGAGTATCGTGTTCCTGCAGATTTTCGCCGGAGGGCAGGGTTGCCGCGGAACTTATATGAATATACGGTATCTTCAGAGCGTTTGCCGCCCTGGCAAGATTAACCGGTCCCTGGTAGTTCACTTCGAAAGCCAGCTGGCCATCCGAACCGAGGTTGGCCATAGAGGCGTTAACGATGAAGTCGGGTTGTACTTCTCGTAGATAGCTGCGAATGTCATTTTCATCCCGAATGGAGAGCTTTTTACTGCTTGGCGCGCGAATGTCGACGGTTTCAGGATGCAGCGTTTTATAATAATTGACAATTGTACCACCAATAAGACCAGAACCGCCGATCAGAACACCTATTTTTTTTGATCCCATCCGAGCTCCCTCTGGTGCAAGTGTTACACTTCCCGTTCGTCTTTTTTTATCTCTCGTATAGTCACATTTGTCCCCAAAGGCGGCTGGACACAACGACATTTATACAATATTTCCATCTGCAGCAGGGCGTGGTCGATGGCCTCTTCTTCATCGACGGTGCTTTGCTGTTCGTCTTTGGCATTTTCTTTTATGGTATTCATACTGCACCCCCATCTTATTCATGGCCTTGTAAAAATTCTCTTCACATCATTGCCCATTGCTCTTAATTCTCTGTAAGCAATTAATAGAATAGAGAGTACGAATAAAAAAATGTGTTATCAACTCTTATTTTAAATCTGGAAATAAATGAGGATGGCAAAGCAGAGAGCTTGTTCACAAATGATCAGCTTCTGCGTATTCCCGAGACAACAAAGAGCGGGTCGGACCAGTACATCTGGCCGCTATATTGATCTTCGGCAGGCCTTGGGCAACCGCGCAGCGATTCCGTGTACAATTGGCCGAATCCTTTTTCGTGCAGAAAATAATTTACCACCAGACCCTGTCTCTCGAATGGGTGCAGGTTTGCCCAAGGCGCTATCTGCTTGCCGGGAAACCATCGATCCGATGTAATAACCACAAAAATCCCTCCTGGACGAAGAATTCTGGCAACCTCCGCCATTACTTCACGAGGTCGGACCAGATACTCGATGGACACCGTGCAGATAACGGCATCGAAATGTTTATCGGCGAAGGGGAGCAATGGTTGTTTATTGAGGTCATGGACAAGAGTGGATGATAAGTGTGCGTTGCTTTCCAGTTCCTTACTGTTGAGTCCAAGCCCGGTGACCTGACAAATATTTAGGGTATCGGGAAGGTGGGATTCCCAGCTACTCATCAAATCGAGAATTTTTATTCCCGGCGCCAACAGTCGGCCATATATACCCTGGACATGAACCCGTGCCGTTCGATCAAGATGATGCACCAGTCTTGGCGATCGATAAAACGTGCGATCGTCTTCTTCGTTGCTTCTTTGCAATGGATAGGAATCATAGGGATTTATCGCACATCTTGCGTCTGGTGCCTGCATGCCCGGACCGTTGATCGTCAGCGTCTCTGCCAGATCATTGGCTGCACCACCGCGTTGTGTTGCCGTATCCATACACTCAACCATTGAGGCTTCTATCGTAAGTGGAAAAAGTGCGAGGGGGTGATTTGTGTCGGCAGTGAGGGTCGTCGCAGATGCCGCTATTAATCTGAATGGGGTCGAGTTTTCTGGAAAGGAATGAAGTGCTTTCCAGGCATAACTTTGCGGATAAAAATTCCCGGGTTCTGGTATTGCTACTGACCCGTCCGAAGGACCAGTAAAAAGATTTTTAGAAAACTCAATAACTTTTTTCTCTGCGTATTCAGGCACCAGGGAGCCTGCGCTGAAATCTTCCCGGTATGTTTCACCTGGAGTAAGTGCTGCAATATTCTGCTGCAGGTTACCAGGAAAGAAATCACGCCAGAAGTCGATTTTTTCCGCATACCACCTGTCATTGTGCCGGGCACAATGACTCTGCCATTGCAGAGAGAATTCTATTGTCGCCCGTTTTGCTGCCTTTACTGTCTTTTTCATATCAAATTTTAACGTTTGAGCTGTCAGAATTAAAAGGGAGGTGCAACCCTCTTGAGGTCTTGGGTTTTTTCGTGCTTAGAATACAACACTACCTATTGATACGACCTCTTTCAATGGTAATAAAAAAATGGATTAATGGTAGCAATAGCTCCATGTTTGTCCCGTTGTTTGCAAGATGAACAATAAGCTATATCTTTATTTGTATGTGAGAATGAACACCCTTTATTGTAGTACAAACTATCAATATACAGCTTTTATGCTAGTGTTGCCGGTGGCGTTTCCTTCCTTATTGTCTATGTTAGTAAAATGAATATTTCTAAAAAAAACAGGAGGAACACGTGCGATTATTAACTGTCTTTCTTGTAACTGTATTCCTTGCAGGATGTTCTGCAATTGACATGAAACAATACAGCGCCAACCAGCCTGCCCTTGATCTTTATGATTTTTTTCAGGGACAAACAAAGGGATGGGGCATAGTGCAGGATAGAAAAGGGCTACTGACCCGTCAGTTTACCGTAATGATTGAAGGGACTGTCAACAATGATGGCAGTCTCACTCTGGCCGAAAATTTCGACTGGAGTGATGGGGAAAAATCGCAAAGAACATGGATATTGAACCGAGTGGACGAGCACAGTTATACCGGCAAGGCTGAAGATGTAATCAACAGCGCCTCCGGAACACTATATGGCAACGCCCTCAACTGGCAATATGTACTGAACCTCAAGGTCGATGATAATGTCTGGAAGATTACCTTTGACGACTGGATGTTTTTAGTCGATGAAAATCTGCTGCTGAATAAAGCGACAATGTCCAAGCTTGGTTTCAAACTAGGTGATGTAACCATTGCATTTCAAAAAAGATAAATTATAATGATCTTTTAATATGACAGGCATAGCAGTTGGAAGGATGGGAAATAAGGATTCTCACAACCGGAGTAACCTCGGGGGTAGGCAGACAAGCGTCTTCATAGCTAGAAGTTTGCCACGTTCGATTTGGCTTAAATTTGTGCAACAGATGGGGCAGGCATGATGAAAAAAAAGATAGCTATTATCGGTTCCGGCATTTCAGGACTTACCTGTGCGTACACCCTTGCTCCCCATCATAATATCCTCGTCTTTGAAGCTAATAATTATATCGGTGGACACACCCATACGGTCCAGGTTGAAAAAGATGGCGAAACTGCAGCTATCGATACTGGTTTTATCGTTTTTAACGATCGTACCTATCCTCATTTTATCGATTTGATTGAGCGGCTCGGAGTGAAATACCAGCCAACCGAGATGAGTTTTTCGGTCAAGAATGAGCGGATGGATCTTGAATACAACGGTAACAATCTCAACACACTTTTTGCCCAGCGCAGCAATGTGTTCCGTCCCCGGTTCTGGTCGATGATCAAAGATATTGTCCGATTTAATAAGCAAGTTCGAGATGCAGCCCGGGGGGACGACACAATCACTCTCGGGCAGTTTCTCAAGGAAAATAGCTATTCAATTAATTTCATTGGGAATTATCTGTTGCCAATGATTTCAGCGATCTGGTCAATGGGGCTTGAGAGTTGTATGGATTTACCCTTAGGGTTCTTTGTACGTTTCTTTGTCAATCACGGGTTGCTCGACATAACTAATCGACCGCAATGGTATACCATACCAGGTGGTTCCAGCAGTTACATAGAACCCCTGACGGCGAGTTTTCGTGATCGTATCAGGTTAAACAACCCGGTTGTTAAAGTGACAAGAGAAGACAATAAAGTGCAGGTGATTACAGCTCAAGATACCACGGTTTTTGATGAAGTTATCTTTGCTTGTCATGGGAAACAGTCCCTTGCGTTGCTTTCCCAGCCTTCTGACGCAGAAAAAACTGTTCTGGGGCAGTTTCAAGTTTCCGAAAACGAGGTTGTTTTGCATACCGATATCTCTTTTCTCCCTAAAAGAAGGTTGGCATGGGCCAGCTGGAACTACAACATGGTCGATGCCGCCAGGGAACAGACGACGCTTACCTACAATATGAATATCCTGCAGCGGTTGTCTAAGAAAAACACTTATCTGGTGACACTTAATCAGGAAATTGCCAAGCAGCATGTCCTGCAGCGTTTTAGTTACAAGCATCCGGTTTATACCCTCGCAGCTTTGCAGGCGCAGCAACGGTGGAATGACATTTCTGGACAAAACAACAGTCATTTCTGTGGGGCATACTGGTTTAACGGGTTTCATGAAGACGGCGTAAAGAGTGCCCTGCGGGTCTGTACCGCAATTGGAGATCGACCATGAAACCGGCACTCTATGTGGGCACCATTGCCCATAGACGACAGGTTCCGATAGAACATCATTTCAAGTATTCGTTTTTTATGTGGTTTCTCAACCTGGATGAGTTGGAATCCCTCCCATTGCTTGATCCTTGGTTTTCAATAAAAAGATGGGCCTTCAGCCGTTTTCATCGACCAGATTATTACGGTGATCCGGCAGTGCCCTTGGCCGATGCAATAAGAACCAGGATGACACAGCTAACGGGCAGGCCGGTCACGGGGCAGGTATGTGGTCTGATGAATATGCGAACCCTGGGACTCTACTTTAGTCCGGTAAACTTTTATTATGGGTATGACGGCAGTGGCACATTTACCCATTTTCTGGCCGAGGTGTCCAATATTCCCTGGAATGAGCGGCATCAGTATGCCCATTACGTAGGTGATAATGGGCTTGAGCCTGACAATGCCAAACAATTTCGCGTATCGCCTTTTAACTCGCTTAATCAGCACTATAGCTGGAAGCTCAAGGCTCCGGATGAGATCCTCTCTGTGCAGCTTGGCGTAAATGATGAGCGGGGTCGTATCTTTCAGGCGTTACTCAACCTGAAAAGACATCCGTTTACCAGGGGCTCAGTCACCAGACAGCTGCTGAAGAAACCAGCAATGACTCTTTTTATGGTTGCCGGAATCTATTGGCAGGCCTTGAAACTCTATAGAAAAGGGGTGCCCTATGTTCCTTATGAGAAGGAGATGATATGAACAATAGTACAACTACCGCACAATGTGCGACTTCAACAGCCAAGAAATCGCTGCCGGTAAGCTGGGCAAGATTTCTGGTCTTAAAAATGATGGCAAAACTGCAGCATGGTCAGCTTGTTCTCCATGAAGGACATAAAGAATGGACTTTCGGCAAGGGTGGCACCTTGCGCGCCGTGATAACGGTGAACGACCACAGTTTTTATCGCAAGGTACTTTTGGGTGGTTCGATCGGCGGCGGCGAGGCCTATGTCGATGGAGTCTGGAAAGTGGACGATCTGACCGCCCTGGTCCGGATTATGGTCCTGAATATGGACTTTTTAGATCGAATGGAACGGGGGTTCGCCTGGTTTTTCAGGCCGGTTGATCTTCTTCGCCATGCACTTAATGCCAACAGCAAAAGCCGCTCAAAGCGCAATATCCTTGCCCATTATGATCTGGGCAATGAGATGTACGCCTCTTTTCTTGATCCAACCATGATGTACAGTTCGGCTATCTACCCCAGAACTGACAGCAGCCTGGAAGAAGCCTCAACCAATAAACTGGCTGTCATCTGTCAAAAACTGAATCTTCAGCCCACCGATCGGGTTATCGAGATCGGTACCGGGTGGGGTGGTTTTGCCATCTATGCGGCGAAGCATTATGGCTGTCATGTAACGACTACCACTATTTCCGATGCCCAGTATCAGGAAGCTGTAAAAAGGGTTGAACAAGCCGGCCTGGCCGACAGAATAACCCTGTTACGCAGCGACTACCGGGATCTGACGGGACAATACGATAAACTGGTCAGTATTGAGATGATCGAGGCAGTTGGCCATAAATTTTTACCCAAGTTTTTTGCCAAATGCGGTGAGCTGCTTAAGCCGGAAGGGAAAATGCTGCTGCAGGCTATAACCATCGCCGACCAGAAGTATAAGCAGTATGCCGGTACGGTTGATTTCATCCAACGATATATTTTCCCCGGCGGTTGTCTGCCGTCCAATAGCAGGATGCTCCAGCTCATAGCTGAAAAAACCGATATGGTTGTTCGTCACTTAGATGACTTTGGCTTTGATTACGCGAGAACCCTCCGGGATTGGCGGGCGCGTTTTAATGAATCGTTTGCCGGTCTGCGCAGCAAAGGCTATGATGAGACTTTCAAAAGACTCTGGGAGTATTATTTATGCTACTGTGAGGGGGGGTTCCTGGAGAGATCGATAAGTGTCGTCCATGTGGTGGCATCCCGTCCGGGTAATCGACAGCGATAGAATGATGAAAATATTTGTAAATGTTATTCTATATCAGCTCATCTGGTTCTTATGTGTGCTTGGTGGGAATAAAGGGGCAATAGCGGCTCTGCCCTTGCTCCTTCTCCATCTTGCTTTTACCAACTGCAGAGGTGCAGATTTGAAAATGATGGGTTTTATGCTCTTTCTCGGCTTGCTAGTTGACGGTACCCTGCAGCAGGTCGGCTTTTTCAGCTTTACTACACCGGGATTTCCCATTCCTTTCTGGCTTATGATTATCTGGCTCGGCCTGGCCATCATCCCGCAACATAGCCTGGCCTGGCTGAAAAATCGGTTGTTACTTTCGGCGGTATTCGGTGCATTGGGTGGCCCCGCAGCCTATTGGGCCGGCACTCGGCTTGGCGCAGCTTCTTTGGGCTGGCCACTGCTTCAGTCGCTGGTTTTTCTATCTGTTATCTGGGCCTTTATCTGGAGCCTGATTATGTTTTTCAGTGTTCTCTCTAAGGCGGATGTCAAGGACAGTGAGAACCGTTCTGCTCGCTAAAACAGTATCTGCGATTTCAGACTGTTATTATTCTTGTTGTCGTAAATAATTAATAATACGGAGACTTATAGAAAAAGTTTTTGTAATTTGTCTGCCGACTCTTTGCTGAGAAGGTTGTTCCATGGGGCATTTTTTTCGCTTAACATCGCTTTGCTGTTCTGAAATGGTCCGGGCAGCTTGCCAAAGAGTTTTCTGAAACTTGCCAGTTCCGCATCAGAAAAAGCTGAGGCACTATTTATATCCAGAAGAGCATCGGATTGCTGACCCAACTCGCCATAGGCCAAACCGCGCACCAGATGAGCGATTCCGCGGTTGTTATTGTGCATGAGCGAAGCAGTAAGATCGGCAATGCCATCCTCGTATCTGCCAAGAGCGACAAGAGCTACCCCGCGAAAATAATGCGCTCTTTCGTTTCTGCCATCTTCATCTAATACCCGGGTAAAATCTCTCTGTGCTGCATCAAAATGACCCAGGGCCATCTGGGCAGCGCCTCTGCTCAACCATAATTCAGAGGAGGCACATCCTTTCTCTTCAGCTAAGGTAAAAATCTCTACACTTTTTTCTACGTCACCCGAAGCAAAAAGTATCTTTGCCCTGCGCAATAATTCTTTTCCCGGTGTCTCTTGTTGTTCCATTATCTGTGTTCCTGATGTTTAGGGGAGGGACTCAGCTTTCATAGAGTTCAGGAGGTCTCCTCTCGGGGACTTCCTTTCGGTTAATCTTTCCGGTATACCAGTCCGCCGAGACATAGAGCGAGCAGAAGCAGCTGCCATATTCCGCCACATCCGGTTCTCGATAGATGCAGGGGCAGATAATATCACCATCTTTATCGCGTATTCCGGCGGCGAGTCGACAGGGGCAGGCCATATAACCGTAACGCTTCTTATTTATAAGAAGACTGCGCAGAAGCTCAAAAGTCTTTTCTTTCTCGCCATTCAAATAATAGCCTTGGGGCTCGTTGATTTTCTTGAGCATATCGTAAAGGTCGTCAACTTCAGTGTGAATGCCTAATTTTTCTTTTATTTCCTGAACCTTATAGCCAACAACAACCTCATCATCAACAACAACTGTAGGAAAAGAGCATCGTGGATTGACTCTCTTGAGTTCATGTAGAACTTTTTTCTTGTCTGCAGCCAGCAGTTCATCAGCTTGAATACACGTGTGCGATATGGCAAGATCGTCAAACATTTTCTTGATAGCCTGACAGAAAATGCAGGTACTCAAGCTGTATAAGGTAATATTTTTCCGGGTCATAGCGCTTTCCCCGCACCTTTGACAACAGTCTGTGCCAGATTGTTGAAGACAAAATAATGAAAGGGGAGGACAAGATACCAATACAATCGGCCCAATACGCCCCGGGGTAAAAAATGGGCGGTCTGAACCATCTGATCGTCTTGCACGTCAAACTCAAGCCAGGCCTCCCCCGGCAATTTCATCTGGGCGTAGAGAAGCAATCTCTTGCCGGGTTTGATATCGACCACTTTCCAGAAATCAAGTGCGTCGCCCACGCGCAACTCCCCCTTCAGACGCCTGCCTCGATTGAGTCCATAACCGCCGATAATTTTGTCGATACTCCCTCGTATTTGCCAGAGGAAATTGTACTTGAACCAACCATTGGGGCCGCCAACTGCACAAGCTGAGTTAAAAACGTCCTGTTGCTGTTGGTGATTGTCAAACTGGACGGTCCGGGAATCTCTTAAAATAGCCCCGGCAGGATTATCGAAATCTCTAATATCGCAGGCCTGCCGGCTGCTGCTGTCGCACCACCGACTGAGCACCTGATTATGCTCAAGTTCCTGGATGGCATTGGCAACAGTCTGCTTAAACGACAGCGGCTGTATCTCCGGATAAAACCGAGCGGCGTTATCATTTTGCAGGATGGTTTCACTTTTAAGCCCTTCAACAAGGGCGCTGGCAAGTTTATAGGGCAGCGGTGTAAAAATAATCAACCAGTAGGAGGAGAGGCGGGGCGAAAGGACTGGAACGGGAAAGAGGTATCTTTTCAGACCCATAACTTCGGCCGCCTGCTGCATCATTTGTTGAAAACTGAGTTTTCCACAGCCAATGTCGACGACCAGATTACCTTGGTGCGGGAGTTCGACTGATGCCTGCAGGTAAGAAAGAACATCTTCAATACCGATGGGTTCGGTGCGGCTTCGCACCCAGCGAGGAGTTATCATCAACGGCAGCTTCTGGCAGAGATTACGGATGATTTCAAAGCTGGAACTGCCAGAGCCTATAATCACCCCGGCACGTAACCAGATCGTCTCTATTTGATCGGGTTTTGCCGAAAGAATTTCCCCCGTCTCGATACGGCTTAACAGATGTTTACTGGCGTTCTCCCGTACGCCGAGTCCTCCGAGATAGATAATTCGCTGTACCCCTTTTTCTATGCAGGCATCACGGAAATTTTCCGCACTGACTCGATCCATATTGCTGAAATCATCTTTGCCTCCCATGGAATGGATCAGGTAAAATGCCGTGTCCACTCCGGCAAGGGCGTCGAGCAGAGAATCTCTATTAAAAGTTGTTCCTTCCCTGATATCCACCTTATCCGCCACGGCAACCTGAACTTTATTCTTATTGCGCACTAAAATTCGGATATTCAGGGCAGAGGTCTGCAGCAGGCGATGTTTCAGTCGTCTGCCGATATATCCGGTTGCACCGGTTATAAGAACAGTTTTTTTGGGCATATTATCAGGCATCATCAGCATGTTTGTCTTGTAGAATTAATCGGCCATTTCTGAAGTTCACTTCGAGGTACTATCAGTTCACTTTCTATCCTTTTACGATCCAGTTTCTCTATCGTGTTAATCTTTATTAAAAATTAAGCATATGGTACCGTAGCATCAAGGGGAAATAAACAGCAGGAGAATAATCGTTTCTGCTATCAGTTTTCCCTGATGTATCCCTATTGTGATCCACTAAAGAGTATGAATAGACGAAACATTGATATAGAAAGACGAAGCCGGTGTCTATCAGATGGACAGCATGGAGAGGGGCCTGTCGTCTATTGGATGTCCCGGGACCAGAGAGTACACGACAACTGGGCACTTTTGTGGGCGCAACAGGAATCCATCATCCGACGCAAGGGACTGTTAGTGGTTTTCTGCTTGATAGCCGATTATCCGGGAGCCACCTTGCGCCACTATCGGTTCATGCTCAAGGGGCTGCTGGAAGTACAGGCAAAACTTCATCAATTCAATATTGGTTTTACTGTACTCGAACAAAGCCCTGAACAGGCACTGCCCCCCTTTTTACGCCGGATCGACGCCCACGCGCTGGTTGGCGACTTCGATCCTCTTCGAATTAAACAACGTTGGCAAAGCCATCTCATTACTGAACTGACGATGCCGTATTTCGAGGTAGACACGCACAACATTATCCCTGCCTGGACCGTCTCCGCCAAAAAGGAGTATGCAGCATATACTCTGCGGCCCAAAATAAAGCGACTTCTGCAGAGTTACCTGACAGATATCCCAGCTCTCAAGCGGCATCCTTTTGCCTGCGCTCCGGTTTCCAGTGTCGTTGATGCCGATTATCTTGTAAGAAACGTTGTCGACCGGACACCGGGTGAGTATCACTGGTTGCCGGCCGGCGAAGCTGCGGCAATGCAGGCGGCAGTCTATTTTGTGCAGCATAAACTGATGCATTATGCCGCTGATCGCAATAATCCGTGCGTAGAGGCTCAGTCAGGGCTTTCCCCTTATCTGCATTTCGGCCAGTTATCCCCGCAGCGACTGGCTTGGCTGGTTGAGCGGTCTGAGCTGTCTGCAGAAGTAATAGAGCCGTTTTTTGAAGAGCTTGTTGTTCGCCGGGAGCTGTCCGATAATTTCTGTCTCTACGAACCCTCCTATGATCGTTTTGCCGGATTTCCAGACTGGGCTCGGACAACGCTTAACCAGCATCGTAATGATAAAAGAGAATATACATATTCTCTTGCTGAGCTTGAGACTGGTGCCACCCATGAAAGCCTCTGGAATGCCTGTCAGCATGATCTGGTGAAGAGTGGCAAGCTCCATGGCTATTTAAGAATGTACTGGGCTAAAAAAATTCTTGAATGGACCAGTGATCCTGAGACAGCCCTGGAATATGCCATCACCCTCAATGATCGATATTCTCTTGATGGTCGAGATCCGAACGGCTACGCGGGGATTGCCTGGTCAATCGGCGGGGTGCATGACCGGGCCTGGCGAGAACGGCCGGTGTTTGGCAAGATTCGTTATATGAATAGTGCAGGCTGTCGCCGTAAGTTTGATGTCGATGGCTATATATCCATGGTTACGTGGCGATGTAAGTCGGATATTATTTAGTTGTCAACAGCTCGTTGTAGATCGTGGTCAGTTCGATGAACAGGTCATGGTCGCCACCCCGGTCCGGATGCAGTTGCATGGCCTTTTGTCGGTACAGGCGGTTGAGTTGTGCCCGGTTCATCTTTTTCAGCTGTTCATATGGCGTTGCAAATATTTCACTGATCTTTTCAGCAGTCCTGGCTGTTTGTCTTTCCGGCCAGCGGAAGGTGCGATGACCTGCCATAAATGATTTGGCAAAATCGGTAAAGAATGACCTCCGGCCCGGAGTATAATCAAAGAACATGAACAGGTAACGGGTCAGGTGACGGTGCAGAAATTGGCCTGGCTGCTCCTCCTGCCAGAACCGGGGGTCTTTGTTTAATTGGCATAACTCCTGTTCAAAATGCTCGGCCATTTCATCAAAAGCTAGCGATTCCGGCAGCCATGGCGCAAATGACTGGTGAAAATATCTCTGGAGATTAAAAATTGCATAGACATATTGCAGGTAATGACCGGGCTGAAGAGCCCTCTCTTCGGCGGTAAAATAAAATTCCCGCTCATCGCGGCTTTGACCAAGAAGTGGACGGCAGCTTTTTTCATGCAGCCTGGATAGGCGACTCTGATCGACAGCCCCGTAACGCAGATAGTAGAGGCGCCGACGATCAAACAGATGGACTTGGCAGGCGATTCTATCCCGGTCAGCCCCGGTGAGCGGACCTACACGATACGTACTGTGGCTGTGGAATAGAGTCTGCCGTCTTCTCGCTTCTTCCGGTAGGAAATCCCACAGTAGTTTTTCGAGCATGGCCTCGCTGTTTTCCTGGGTATAAGCTGAGACGGCCTGTACGAGCTGAGTATCAAACAGAACAACATGATCGGCGAAAGGTTTAATCAGCCGGCTGGGGTTGTCGCCGAGATTGTACACTGTCCGGAAATTAAAGGAGTTCTCTGTCTCCTGGTAGGACTGACGGATCTCATAGCTGGTTGCTGAACCGCGCTGGAGTTTGGCCAGATACATATCAATTGTCAGGAAAAAGGACTTGAGTCGATTGCATTTAAGCGGCAATGATTGACTTTAGCCACTGTATTGAGAATAGTGAAAGATTCTTGTTGGTCTCTTTACGTGGACCTGTTTGTTCAGATCAGACGATAAAGCCTCTACCAAGCAACATATACACAACATATACATTTTTTTTTGGTTTTCCCGTCCCATATGAAATTTCTACCTTCCCAGCTGCTGTATTTTTTCCAAAATAAAAGTACCAGAAAAAACCTGGTTCTGCTGACCAAATTCATCGCTTTTATTC
The DNA here is from genome assembly GCA_963804605.1 of uncultured delta proteobacterium. Classification (GTDB taxonomy): domain Bacteria; phylum Desulfobacterota; class Desulfobulbia; order Desulfobulbales; family Desulfocapsaceae; genus Desulforhopalus_A. The sequence goes on along the minus strand of CAWDRB010000027.1, from coordinate 441,410 downwards.
TGTCCATTATTGTCCTGTACAGTATTTTTTTTCATCTCCTCATGCTCTATGAGGGGCGGCAATACAGCTGGGTGACGGGCTTGTACTGGACTCTTACCGTCATGTCCACTCTGGGATTCGGCGATATTACCTTCTCCACCGATTTGGGACTGCTGTTCACTATTATGGTGCTTGGCTCCGGTGTTATCCTGTTGTTGATTATGCTGCCGTTCACCTTTATTCAGTTTTTCTATTCCCCCTGGCTGGAAGCGCAATCAAAGAGCCGTACCCCTCGCGAGTTGCCGGAAGGCACCTCCGGGCATATTATAATCACCAGTCTGGATCCGATAACGGAAAAGCTCGTCGCCAAGCTGAAAAGAAGGAATTTTCAGTATGTTCTCGTTGTCGGTGAATTGCAGCGAGCTGCGGAACTGTACGATGCCGGGTATACGGTTGTGGTCGGGGAACCCGATGATTCTGAAACCTATCATCGGCTCCGGGTTGACCAGGCAGCCCTGGTGGTGGCAACAAATGACGATATGATCAATACCTCTGTTGCCTTTACCGTCAGAGAAATTACCCAAAGTGTGCCCATCGTTACCAGTGCTAATAATGAGAATTCTCTCGATATCCTCCAGTTCCCCGGCAATACTCATGTCTTTCAATTTGCCAGGATGCTCGGGCATGCCCTGGGCAATCGAATCCTCGGACTGGGGAGACCTGTGAATTTTATCAGTAGCTTCGACAGATTGCATATAGCTGAAATATCTGCAGTGCAGACTTCTCTTGGTGGTAAGAAGCTGGTTGATATTGGCATGCGGGGGAAGACCGGGGTGACGGTGGTGGGACTCTGGGAGAAGGGGAAGTTCCAGGTTCCAGGGCCGGAAACGGTGATCAGCTCGACGACCCTGCTGCTGCTGGCAGGAACCGAAAAGCAGCTCGATAGATTTGAGGACCATTTTGCCACTGCGGAAGGAATGCCTGCAACTGATGCTCCGGTGCTCATTCTCGGTGGCGGTCGGGTTGGACTTGCGGTCGCCGAAACGCTTGAAGAACACCACATCAGCTATAAAATTGTCGAAAAACGGCCCAACCTGACTGCTGGAAAAGGGGAAAGATTTATCGAAGGTGATGCTGCGGATATCAAAGTCCTGGAACAAGCCGGAGTCATGCAGGCAAGAACCGTCATCATTACCACCCACAATGATGCCATGAACATATATCTGGCATTTTACTGTCGTCAATTGCGCCCCGAAGTTCAGATTATCAGCCGGGCAACCCATGAGCGAAGTGTCGCAAAACTGCATATGGCTGGTGCTGATCTGGTTTTGTCTTATGCGTCAATGGGGGCAAATAGTATTATAAATATTCTAAAAAATGACGAAATTTCAATGTTTACCGAAGGGCTGAATATTTTCAGTCGGCCTATGCCTCCTTCTCTGGTCGGTAAAAACCTGGTTGAGAGCCACATCAGGCAAAGAACCGGCTGTTCGGTTATTGCCCTCAAATCATCGGGACATCTGATTGTCGGTCCTGATCCTTTGATTCCCATGCAAGAGAGCGAAGAATTGATCCTTATCGGCACAACGGAGGCCGAGCTGGCTTTTCTTGAGCTCTTTTAGCGGATATGGTTCTTTACAAAAAGTTGCCGATGGTACGTTAAATGCTTGATCGCTGGACCTTACGACTATTTAGAACCCCGCTGGGACGGATTGCCGCTCGGCTGAAAAGATTCGGTTGCAGTGCGGATCAAATATCTGTTGTCGCTTTTGGGATCGGCATGGGGGCCTTGCCCGCCCTTTCTCTGCATTTGTACGGGACGGCTCTGCTTTGCATTGTGCTCAACAGGATTGGTGACGGGCTTGACGGCGCATTGGCCAGGATGACTGAAACCACAGATGCCGGGGGCTTTCTTGATATCGTCCTGGACTTTATCTTCTATTCGTCGGTGGTATTAGGTTTTGCCGTCGCCGATCCGCAGCACAACGCACTTGCTGCGTCCTTGCTGCTGGTCGCTTTTGTCGGGACCGGCAGCAGTTTTCTGGCTTTTGCCATTTTGGCCGAGCGGCGGGGATTGACCAATATTGCCTATCCGCAAAAAGGAATCTATTACCTGACCGGTCTTGCTGAAGGAACCGAAACTTTGCTCTTTTTCGTGCTCTGCTGCATTTTTCCCAGCCACTTCCCCCTGCTGGCCACTGGTTTTGCCGGCATCTGCCTGATAACCGCATTGACGAGGGTCATTGGCGGCTACCTGGCGTTGCGATAATACCCGCTGAATTTGATTGGGGTGTAATGCAGTCGGTTATTGACAAACATGTGGCCTTAAAATGTCTCTTGGTCGCAGCTTTAGCTGATTTTTGTGAGACTGATGGGATTCGGCGCCATGCGGGTGTAGCCTTTTTCCTGGGCAATGATATCGAGCGGCAGGCTGGCCATATCCGTGAGGTCAACGCTCATCTTTTTAAGCAGGGGGAACTCTATTGCCTTCACATACGTTTGACATTCATTACAGGTGATTACTCGAAAACCAGGTTCATCTTCTGACATGATGGTATTGAGCTGGGCCGAGTCGACGCTGGCGCAGTTCGGACAGCCGATAAACCGATATGGCCCAGAGGTGCCGCAGTAGGAACAGTGCAGATAGCGTTTGGGGCCTTCCATGACAGATGTCAGTGCCGGCTGGGCGGAGCAGAGGGGACAGCGGCCATTTTCCCACTGGCTGCCGTCGAGCGGAAAGGTCTCGCGGAGCGCCAGAAAATAAGGCCTGCTGAACAAAAAGAGCAATCCCGCCAGTTCCTGTGTCGTATAGGGCAGGGAGGGAAAGTCCGGAACCTTGCCCTGTGGCAGCTGCATAAAGTCAATTTCACCTTTTTCCAGCGACTGGCGAAGTGGTTCCAGTTCTTTTTCCGGCAGATTAAAGATTGACACAAAAAGTTGGAAAACAGCACCGGCAATTGCCCGTGGATATGCTTGGGAATCCTCAGCCGATATCGTTGATCTCACTTTCGGCAAAAGTTCAGTTGCTTCATGGTGAAAGCGCTGCCACTTGGTATACAACAGGAGAGGGTCTTTCAGGTGCGGCCGCTCTTCAATCAACGACTGGATATCAATGGTCATAATAGTCCTTATGGAATTTTGGGATAGGCGAGGGCAATTGGTGTTCCGGTTAAACCTTCTTTTAAGAAAACGAGCAGTTGGTCCATTTCAGTGGGTGATAGATGCAGGGGCTGCAGCACCTTGTTGTCTTTGCCGCCGCCCGCATTGAAGAAGGCAATAACCTCTTCCAGGGTGTCGTAGATGCCGTTGTGCATATAGGGTGCAGTCCCGCCGATTTCCCTGAGCGTCGGCGTCCTAAACGCCTTCCAGTCTTTTGGGTCTTTGGTGATGAGGTATCTGCCGGGATCTGTTGCCAGGGTGCGATATTCCGGGAACTGATAGACCTTGGCGACGAACCGGCGGGTGGCAGCTATGCGTGGATCTTTCTGGTGTTCGGGGTTCTCTTCGACATTAAGAACGTGGAACCGGTCGTCGGCCAGTATCACCCCGTAATGGCAGGTGGTGCATTTGCCTTTGCCGGTGAATATCTTGTATCCTTGCAGCGCTTGCGGCGAAAGGGCCTTGTTGTCGCCGTTGAGGAATCGGTCTAGGGGGGTGTCACGAGAATTAAGGGTTCTCTCAAAGGCGGCGATAGCCATGGCAATGCGCTCCCGGGTGATGTCGCCATCGCCAAAAACTTCGGTAAATTCGGTGACATATTCCGGGACTGAACGGATTTCCTCCTCCATGAAGTCGAGATTCTGGTTCATCTCAAAGGCCGACATCATTGGAAAGAGCGCCTGCTCCTCCAGGCTTGCCGCACGGCCGTCATGGAACAGAAATTTCTGGAAGGCCACGCCAATTAAGGTCGGCGAATTGCGCCAGTTCCTGGTGGTGGGATAGCTGAGAGAGATGTCCAGCCCATCACCGTAGCCCTGGTTTGGATCATGACAGGTGCCGCAGTTCATGGTTCCATCGCCGGACAGACGCCGGTCGAAAAAGAGTTTTTTGCCAAGTTCGATTTTCGCCGGAGTCTGCGGGTTTCCTGTCGGAATCGGTACATTGGTAAATGGCTCCAGTGCACCGGTAATCCCTGGTAATGGCAGGCACAGTACCGCAAAAATCAACCAGAGTATTGTTTTCATAGTTACTTCCCTGCCTGCATCAACTCTGCATCAATGATTTTTTTAAAGTAGTCAAAAGGACGTTCGCCAACAATCTGCAGGCCGTTAATATAAAAGGTCGGCGTGTTGTACAAGTCGATTGACTCGGCAAGCTGCACATCTTTTTCAACTTCGGCAGCGTGCTCGCCGCTGTTGAGATCGTCGGTGAATTTTTTCATGTCCAGCCCCAGTTCCTCGGCGTAGGAGAGCAGACTTTTCTGGTCGAGTTTGGGGGAGCGATTAACCAGCATATCGTGCATTTCCCAGTATTTCCCCTGTTTTCCGGCAGCAAGAGACGCTATCGCCGCGATCTTGGAAAAATCTCGATATTTATAAGGGTAATTCTTTATGACCAGGCGGATTTTGCCTGGGTAGGTCGCAAGAATTTGTTTGACGGTCGGACCGACCGCCACACAGTGCGGTCATTGAAAATCGATAAACTCGATCAGGGTAATCGGTGCATCGGCCGGTCCCATGGTAGGTGAGTTACCAATCGGGATTTCAGTTCTCTTGTCTTCTGCTTGTGCCATCGAGCATAAGAGCAGAACGGCAATACAGATCACTATTCGTTTCAGCATGGCAGACAAAAGAGGGGATACCGCAGTATCCCCTCTTCTCCTCAATTAAAATTTGATGTAGGTATTGTTTTGGGCACGTTACATCTTAAGTTCGAAAAACCTAAAATCTAAGACGGCTCCGCCGCCATCACATTTTACCGGCCGCTTTCATCCATTTGGGATATCTTTTCTTGGCGCTTTCAAGCGGGAGAGTACCGCTTACCATGAGCTGGAATGTCCCTGGATTTGCAAGGGTTCCCAGATAAATATGGACCGGTACGGCAATGACAAAGATGGAGAATGCCACATTATGCACCAGGTGGGCAATGAGCATCAGCGCGGTATTATCTTTGAGCAGCCAGATGCCAAAACCCGAGAGGGCAATAGCAATACCGGCGGCGACTATAGCCAGATAATAAAGCTTCTGGCCGGGGTTATACTTACCCATCGGTGGTACCGTCACTTTATGCGACAGATAGCCACCTGCTACTTTAAACCATTGTACATCATCGGCGTCGTAATGCAGAGCATCAATTAAATAATGCCGCATAGAGTAAAGAAGAGAGACACAGAAGACAACACCTCCCCAGTTATGGATGCTTTTCATGGAATTATAGCCGCCGAAGACCGAGGCGACGCCGTCTAAATGAAACAAAAAAGTGTAGCCGGTGATCATCAGCAGGATGCAGCTGCCTGCTAGAATCCAGTGATTGATGATCTCATCGATACTTGATTTTCTTACCATCTCTGCCATGTTACACCTCCTCTTCCTTTTCCTTGTGGGGGCCAATGGCCAGATAATGGATTGCTGCAGCCGCGACCACGCCGCCCAGCCCAAACAGCGAAAGCGGCTTCAAATAGGTATGCCAGAAGACAACGCTGCTTGGAATAGACAGGTTTTCTTTCATTGCGTACAGTTGGGGTTCATTTCTGAAAGCAAAGATTGAGCCCAGGCCACCCAGATCCTTTTCGCCATAGATGGTGGTGAAACCATTTTTTCTGGCATCACTGATGAGTTCATCTCGTTCACCGAATTTCAAGGCACCAGTGGGGCAGGTTTTGACACAGGCCGGGTGCATTTCGGCACCGATCCGATCGTAGCAGAGATGGCATTTGGTGACTTTGCCTTCTTCGTTGTAACGGGGAACATCGAAGGGGCAGGCAGTCACACAGAGCTTGCAGCCGATGCACTTGTCCTGGTCAAAGGCCACTGCGCCCTGCTCCGTCCTAAATAGTGCACCGGAGGGACAGATGGTCATGCATCCGGCGTCGGCGCAGTGCATGCACCGTCGGCTGAGAAAAAGCCAGCGCACGCGCTGGTCCTCTCCCGGTACCTCATTGAACTGGATGATGTTATAGGCGGCACTTTCCAGATCCGGAGGGTTCTGGTAGGAGCCGTTGTTCATGGTCTTGATGCCGGGCAACTGATTCCATGACTTGCAGGCCACCTGGCATGCCCTGCAGCCAATGCAAGCCTCCGGCGTAACCAGGATAGCTTTTCGGTTTTTGGTTGTTTCGTTTGCCATATTTCTCTCCCTTATGCCTTTTGGACGTTGACCATGAAGGCCTTCGACTCGGGAATCATTGTGTTTGCATCGCCGACGTTTGGCGTAAGCAGGTTGGCACTGTCATGCCCGCTGCCGTCCTCAGGAAACTGCCAGCCGAAGTGCCAGGGAAGACCAACCTGATGGACTGTTGAGTCGGCTATCTTGAACGGCTTGAACCTCTCTGAGACTAACGCGACTGCTTTGACCTTGCCGCGGGCGGAAGAGACGACAACTGTCTCACCGTTGGCGAGTTTCAGCTCTTTGGCCAACTCGGTACTCATCTCGACAAAGTTTTGCGGCTGCATCTCGAGCAGCCAGGAGCAGTGCCGGGTCATGACGCCGGTCTGCCAGTGTTCGGAGACCCGGTAGGTCGTTCCGACAAAGGGGAAGCGCATGTCGCAGGAGGCAAACGCATCCATCTTGTCACCAAAAATCTTGATGGTCGGATTAATCCGCTGGCCGGACATCGAATTTTTCTCAACGGGACACTCCAGGGCTTCGTAATGCTCCGGGAATGGACCCTCGACCAGGCCCGGACCAAATATCGAGGCAACGCCGTCGGGTTTCATGATAAACGGCAGCTTGCCGGAGGTTGCCATCGGCGGTGCACCGCCATCCGGGACATCGCCTTCCCAGGCCCCGAATTTGCCGTTGGGCAGAGCTTTGGTCGGATTCCAGCTAATGAGCGCGCGATTTGGGTCCCAGGGTTTTCCCGTTAGGTCGACCGAGGCCCGGTTGTAGATGATCCGGCGGTTAACCGGCCAGGCCCATGCCCATCCGGAGTACAGGCCCAGCCCGGTTGGATCTTCCTTACCACGCCGTGCCATCATGTTGACGGGTTTGCCGTCTTTTAAGATATACGAGTTGCAGTAGAGCCAGTTGCCGCTTGAAGTAGAACCATCAGCCTGCAGGTAGGCAAAACTTGCCACCAGATCACCTTTCTTGCCGATAAGCTTGGGCGGTTCTTCCTTGGTGTCGTAGACATCTTCAAGGTAGTAGCCGTTGATCTCCTTGGCGACGGCGTGGGTGTCGATATGCTTGACTTTACCGGCTGCGTCTTTTTCGCCATAGTCCCAGCTCAGCTTGACGATGGGATCGGGATAGGCGCCGCCTTCTTTTTGGTAGAGTTCCTTGACCTTATAAAATAGCTCATTGATGATCTCGGCATCGGGCTGCGAGCCGCCCTGGGGCTCGATGGCTTTGTACCGCCATTGTCCCCAACGCCCGGAGTTGGTAATGCTGCCTTCTTTTTCCATCGACGAGCAGCAGGGCAGCATGAACACCTCGGTCTGGATATCGGCAGGGTTCATATCCGGGCCGCGCCAGAAGGAGGCGGTTTCATTATCAAAGAGATTGACGTTGACCAGCCATTTCAGCTTGGTCATGGCCTGCCGCGTCTTGTTGGAGTTGGCTCCCGAACAGGCCGGGTTCTGGCCCCAGGCAAAAAAGCCGTCGAAGTCTCCTTTATACATCTTGTCAAAGATCATCAGCCACGAGGCGTTCATACCGACATCGATTTTGGGCAGCCAGGAATAACCGAAATCGTTTTCTTTGGTTCCTGCGGAGCCGTAGACCGCTTTTAAGTAACTGGCGATGTATTTGGGCCGGTTTGACCACCAGTTGACGCTGCCGGGTTCTTTGGTGGTTGGTGTGTTCTTTTCGTTATAAGTGGCCAGATCGATAAGCGCCGCATTCGGCACGGGGTTGTAGCCGGGCAGGATGTGAAAGAGGATGCCGTAGTCGGTGGAACCCTGAACATTTGACTCACCGCGCAGGGCGTTGATACCGCCGCCGGGCATACCCATATTGCCGAGTAGCATCTGGATGATGGTCATGGCCCGGATATTCTGGGTGCCGATGGTGTGCTGGGTCCAGCCCATGGCGTAGCACTCCGTGCCGACCCGGTCGGGTTTACCGGTGGAACTGTAGAGTTTATACACCTCCATCAGTTTATCCATCGGGGTCCCGGTGATATTGACTACTTTTTCCGGGGTATAGCGGGCATATTGCTTTTTAAGGAGCTGGAATACGCAGTTCGGGTCCTGCAGGCTGAGGTCTTTTAAGGGCAGACCGTTTTCATCCTTTTGAAAGGCCCAGGTTGTTTTATCATATTTCTTGGTCTCCAGGTTGTAGCCGGAGTAGAGACCGTCGAGGTCCGCCGGTCCTTTAAATTCGGGGTTGACCAGAAAAGCGGCGTTGGAATAGTTGACCAGGTAATCCTGGAGATACAGGTTGTTCTCCAGAATGTAGTTGATCATGCCGCCAAGAAAAGCAATATCAGTTCCGGAGCGAAGAGGAGCGTAGAGATCCGCTTTCGCGGCGGTCTGCGAAAAACGGGGATCGACACAGATCAGTTTGGCACCCTTTTCCCGGGCGCGCATTATCCATTTCATTGAAACGGGATGGTTGGAGGCTGGATTCCCGCCCATGGCGAGGATGACATCGGAATTTTTCAGGTCAATCCAGTGGTTGGTCATTGCACCGCGTCCAAACGACTCTGCCAGAGCCGCAACAGTTGCGCTGTGTCAGATGCGCGCCTGGTGTTCGACGTACACCAGGCCCCAGGACCGGACAAGTTTTTGGAGCAGGTAGCACTCTTCGTTGTCCAGCGCGGCACTGCCGACGTGGGCGATTTTATCGGTGCGGTTGACGACAAATTCCTTTTCGACCATTGCCTCGGTGCCGTCGGGCTGCATCTCTTTTACTTTGGCGGTCGATACGGTCTTGAAGCTTTTATCCCGGGTGTCCTTGACCAGCCTGGCAATTTTATCGAGCGCCCATTCCCACTCAACCTGTTTCCATTCGGTCGCGCCAGGTGCGCGGTACAACGGCTTGCCGACCCGTTTGTCATTGTTGGCCAGTTGCATGACGGATGCGCCTTTGGAGCAGAGAGTTCCTTCGCTGATCGGATGGTCCGGATCGCCCTCGGTATTGATTATTTTGCCGTCTTCCGCATAGACGATGATGCCGCACCCGACGGAACAGTAGGGGCAGATTGTTGTCGTCTGCTTGGCATTTTTAATCCGCAATTCACGGGCGTAAGCCTTTGCCGAATCGAGGTTGACGCCAAGCGATGCGATCAGAGCGGTGCCGCCTGATAGCTTTAAAAAATCCCGCCTTGATACTCCCATTTAAGACTCCTTTCCTGTTCGTCACAGGTGAGGTGAAAAGTGAAAAGTCCGGTTGCCAAAATCCGAACCGTATCCTGTATGCAACCCTGTCTGCCAGTGCGCCATTGCAGAAACAAAATAATGAATCGATCTCCTGATCTCTCCGTTTACAACAGAAAATTGGTGAAAGACCGGACAAACAGCAACTGCTCTTGACTGGTAGATGATGGACCTAGTATTCAAGTCTGTAGCATTCACCATACTCTGTAAAAATGCTATAGAAAAATGCATCGGCGAAAGAAAACGGCCATTTGTTTTTTATGTATTGAAATTAATGAGATACATGTAAGAAAAGAATCAGATAAAAGATAGGAAACCGACCTACGGAGAAGTAAGTGAAAAACCTATACCGTGTAAGGAAAAAACTTACATGAGGTGTGGTTCCAACTGGAATTTTGCTAAGAGGAGCGTGACGTATGACGTAACAATGTATAAAATGATAATTTCATAAACCACAATTGATAGATAAATACGAATAACGTAAAAAATTACCATTGAAAATAAGATATTCGTAATATACTCTCTTTGTTGTGGAACGTGTCGTATTGGGGTTGATTGAAGCAGTAAAATGAATATAACAAAAGAGTGGTGTTTGCAGTGGAGATTGATGAAATAAACCTGGCAATTATCAATCATCTGCGGGATGGGCGGATGGCGTATAAAAAGATTGCCGATTTATTGGCGCTTTCTGAGGGGACTGTTCGTGCCAGGGTGAAAAAACTGAAAGAAGAAGGGGTGTTGGATATTACTGCCCTGGTTGATCCCGAAGCCGTGCCGGATCAGAATATTGTCCTGGTCGGGGTGCGCTTGAAAGATATGGATCTGGTTAAAAAAGGTGAGGAATTCAGTAAATTGCGCGGGGTCATCTCGGTCTGTGTGGTAACGGGCCGTTTTGATCTTATTCTAACTGTGCTGCTCACCAGGGAATTTCCAATGGTGAAATTCTATACGGAAGAGGTGGCTAAACTGGAGAATGTCAGGGCGGTGGAGACTTTCGTTGTGTACAAGAGCTTTAATCTGAAGGTGCCTCTTACTTTGCCGTAATAAATGTAAGTGACACCGGAGCTGAAAAACGGAGAAGGTGAAAAAATGACGACGACAAAAAAAACAGTGCTGCACAGTTGGCATGTGGCAAATGGGGCCAACATGGCCCTCTTTGGCAATTATGATATGCCTCTCTGGTACAAAACCGGTGCAAAGGCGGAACATCTGGCGGTCATCCAGGGAGCCGGAATTTTCGATACCAGTCATATGGCCGTGGTATCGGTGCGGGGCAAAGGTGCAAGGGCGTTGTTGCAGCATTGTTTGAGTAAGGATCTCGATTTCTGTCTTGGCCAGGGCAAATCGGGGTTGGTCGACGGGCGATGTGTCTATGGGGTGTTTCTCAAGGATGATGGCACTGTTATCGATGATGCTATTGTTTATCAATTGCAAGCCGAGTCCTTCATGGTGGTTGTCAATGCCGGGATGGGTGGTGAAATCGCCGACCATTTGCGTAATAACGGGGGAGATCGAGTTGTGATCGTGATTGATCTGTCGGATCGGGTCGGCAAGATGGATATTCAGGGGCCGGATTCGGGGCGAATCCTTAAAAAAATTATTAAAGATCCGGCGGCGGTATTTGAACAACTGGGTTATTTTTCATTTAAAGGAGGTTTTGGCGAGCTGCAGTCATCTGCCTCTCTCGAGTTGATCGATCAAACGCCAATGCTCCTGTCGAGGACCGGCTATACCGGAGAATTCGGCTTTGAGCTTTTCGTGCCCATTGACCGCCTGGTTTCTCTCTGGTCCATGGTACTTGAAGCGGGAGGAGACGAAGGTGTTTTGGCCTGCGGGCTGGCCGCCAGAGATTCACTCCGGGCTGGGGCTGTTCTGCCTCTTTCGCACCAGGATATCGGGCCATGGCCATTTCTCAACAATCCCTGGCCGTTTGCCTTGCCGTTCAATGATAAAGGTTTCAGCAAGGATTTTATTGGTGCAAAAGCGCTGTTGCGATCAAAATGGGACAAGCACACCCTCCCTTTTGCCGGTTTTGATCCGCGTAAAATAGTCGCAGGAAACGACAGTTTTGTCGCCTCGGAAACCGGGGAGAGGCTTGGCACAATTTTGACCTGTACCACGGATATGGCTATTGGCCGGGTTGAGGGTGAAATTGTCAGTATCGCCGGCAACCCGCAATTCCAGGCCAAGGGACTCTGCTGCGGCTTTGTCCTGCTTGACAAAAAATGTGTTCCCGGAGACCAGGTCATCCTGACCGACGGAAAACGGAAAATAAGAGTTGAAATACGGGCGGATATTCGCCCGAACAGGACAGCCAGGAAAGCAATGAAATTAATGGTGGATTGATATTACAAATTCTAAGGGAGGTTGCGACCGTGAAAGAATTGAGTGAGCTGAATTTTAGAGAGGGACTGCGTTATACCGATGATCACGAATGGGTGAACGAGACTGGAGCCACCCTCAAGATCGGCGTCAGTGATTATGCCCAGGATCAGATGGGGGATATTGTCTACGTCGAATTGCCGGAAGTGGGCACAACCTTTGAAAAAGGTGAGGAATTCGGCACACTCGAATCGGTGAAGGCGGTCTCTGAGCTGTATATGCCGATTGGCGGTGAGATCGTTGCGGTCAATGAAGATCTTGCCGACGCACCGGAGCTTATCAATGAAGACTCCTATATCAACTGGATAATCGAAATTAAACCAACCGATATGAGCGAACTTGAGGATCTCCACTCTGTTGCCTCCTATCGGGACCTACTCAAAGGATAAAACCATGCGCTATTTGCCTCATACTGACGAAGAGATTCGTGCCATGCTGGACGTCATCGGCAGAAAAAGCCTGGATGAGCTTTTCTGCTCGGTCCCTGACCATTGCCGATACGAAGGAACCATGGATTTGCCTGAACCGCTGAACGAGTGGTCACTCTCCGATCACTTTAGCGAATTAGCTGAGGCAATGAAGGTAAACCATAAAAACAAGGTGCTGATTGGTGCCGGCAGCTATCATCACAATATTCCGGTAACAATAAATACCCTTATGTCAAGATCGGAATTTCTTACTGCCTACACGCCGTATCAGCCGGAAATGGCTCAGGGAACTCTGCAGGGGATCTACGAATACCAGACTCTCACCGCCAGACTGCTCGGCATGGATGTGGCCAATGCCTCCATATATGATGGAGCTTCCGCCCTGGCCGAAGCGATGTTGATGGGGCTGCGGATCGGCAAAAAAAAGACCAAGGTGGCGGTTTCGTCGGCAATTCATCCGCAGTATCGTGAGGTGGTGCAGACGTACCTTAAACCGACGGATCATGAAGTGATCGAGTTGCCGGTGGCCAAAGATGGGCGCACCGATGTGTCCGGACTATCAGCCATCGACGGGTTGGCGGCGGTGGCCATCCAGTCTCCGAATTTCTTCGGGGTAATTGAAGATCTTACCACCCTTGGCCAGGCTATCCATGCTGTCGAAGCCCTATTCATCACCAGTTTCACCGAGCCGCTTGCCTATGGCCTGCTCAAGAATCCCGGGGAATGCGGCGCCGATATTGTCTGTGGGGAGGGCCAGAGTTTTGGCCTGCCGAGATCTTTTGGCGGGGCGGCTCTTGGCATGTTTGCCTGTCGGGATCAATTCACCCGAAATATGCCCGGTCGATTGGTCGGTGAAACCAAGGATATAGAAGGAAAAAGAGGCTTTGTCCTGACCCTCTCAACGAGGGAACAGCATATCAGGCGGGAAAAGGCCACCTCGAATATCTGCTCGAACCAGGGAATCTGCACCCTCACTGCCGCCATGTATATGTCATCACTTGGCGGTTCAGGGCTGCGAGAGTTGGCCCGGCTCAACTACGATAAGTCCGAATATTTCAAAAAGCAGTTGATTAAAAAAGGGGCGAAAATCGTCTTTGATTCGCCGACTTTTAATGAGTTTGTCGTTGAATTTCCCGCAGATTTCCAACCGATCTATAACAAGCTGTTGGCTAAGAAGATTGTCGCCGGGCTGGAGTTGGGCAGGTTTTACCCTGATCTTGCCGGAAAATATCTGTTTTGCGCAACAGAAACGGTGGCGAAAGAAGTAATAGATGCAGTAGTAGCTGAGGTGAAGCCATGACGAAGACACCAGGTATAAGCGGACTGATTTTTGAGGAACCCTTACTCTGGGAAAAAGGGCAGAAGGGCAGGCATGGGATGAGTATCCCGGCAAGCGATGTGCCGCCGGCGGAATTTCCAACAGAGCTGCAGGGAGCAGGACCGGATTTCCCCGATTTGAGTGAAGTAGATGTGGTACGCCACTACACCCGCCTGTCGCAATGGAATTATGGGGTGGACAGCGGTATGTATCCGCTTGGCTCATGCACCATGAAGTACAACCCCAAAATCAACGAAAAGCTGGCGGCCACTTCGGAGCTGAGTAGTGCTCATCCGATGCTGGTCGATGAACAGGTCCAGGGCAATCTGCAGATCATGTTTGAGCTGCAGCAGTATCTGGCTGCCATTACCGGACTGCCCGGGGTTTCCCTGCAGCCGGCGGCGGGTGCCCATGGCGAGCTGACCGGGATGCTGGTGTTCGCCGCCTACCATCGCAGTCGTAATTCAAAGCGGACCAAGATCCTCATTCCCGATACCGCCCACGGTACCAATCCCGCCAGTGCAGCACTGTGCGGCTATAAGCCGGTGCCGATCAAATCAGGGCCGAACGGCATTCTCCGGGTGCAGTCGATTGCCGATGCCATGGATGAAGAGACCGCCGGGATCATGATCACCAACCCGAACACCCTTGGCCTTTTTGAGACCAATATCCGGGAGATAGCCGATATTGTCCACGCCAAAGGTGGCCTGGTGTATGGTGACGGGGCCAATATGAATGCCATCATGGGGGTCATCGACGCAGCCAGATGTGGTATTGATGTGATTCATCTCAACTTGCATAAGACTTTTTCAACTCCACATGGCGGCGGTGGTCCTGGGGCCGGGCCGATCTGTGTCACCCGCGAGCTGGAAAAATTTCTGCCTGTGCCAAGCGCTATAAAAGATGGGGATATATATCGCCTTAATTTTAACCGTCCGGACACAGTCGGCAGGGTGCATGCTTTCCATGGCAATTTTTCAGTGTTAATCCGGGCCTATTGCTATATTCGAACCATGGGAGCGGAAAACCTGAAAAAGGCCAGTCAGCTGGCAGTGCTCAATGCTGCATATATCAAAGAACAATTAAAGGGTACCCTGCAGCTTGCCTACAACCGACCGTGTATGCACGAATGCGTCTTTTCCGATGCCCTGCAGGTGGAAGATAAAATCACTACCCTCGATATCGCCAAACGGCTTATCGACCACGGTTACCATCCGCCGACCATTTATTTTCCGCTGGTAGTGCACGGGGCGCTGATGATCGAGCCGACCGAGACGGAGTGTAAGGAGGATATTGATCAATTCATTGCGACCATGAAGCTGGTGGTGCAGGAGGGCAAGGACAATCCCGAACTGCTCCGGCAGGCGCCGGTGAAGGCCAAGCTGCGTCGCCTGGATGAAACTCTGGCGGCACGCAAACCCTGTCTCTGCGGCTGAGCTGGTGGCTGAGTGGAAAAAGGCTGCGCGTCTCGTCGATCTCGGGATGACCGATTATGGTACGGCTTATCGACTTCAGCTGATGCTGGTGGAAAAGCGACGCAGGGGAACGGCGGCAGACGATCTTTTTCTGGTCACCGAACACCCTGCGACCTTTACCCTGGGAAGGCGGGGTGGACTGCAGAACCTGATGGTTTCCGAACAATTCCTGCGGGAAAAAAACATCCCGCTGGTGCATATTGAACGAGGCGGGGATATAACGTGTCATGAGCCGGGACAACTCGTTGTCTATCCCATCATGCACCTGCGCCAGGCTGCACTCTCAGTTAGTGAGTATGTCCATCTGCTGGAGCAACTCATGATCAATCTGGCCGCAGAGTGCGGAGTGGTGGCCGGGCGAGATCCAAGGAACCACGGTGTCTGGGTTGGACAGCGAAAGCTCGGCAGTGTGGGGATAGCTATCCGTCACGGGGTCACTTTTCATGGCCTGGCTCTTAACGTCCAAAATTCGCTTGAACCATTTTCCTGGGTTAATCCATGCGGGCTGACCGGGGTTTCGATGACGACACTGAGTCGTGAATGCAGCAGAACAGTTGGCCTTAACGAGGTGAAGAACAAGCTGTTCAATCAGCTCAAACAGGTATTCAGACGCGAATTTATTTCCCTTGTAAAGGATCATCCGGATGTCACAATTGAAAAGCGAAATAAAGACGGGCAAACCGAAATGGCTCAGGCGTAGCCTGCCGAGCGGACCGGAATATGAAAAAATCCGGCAATTGCTGAAGAGTCACGATCTCACTACTGTCTGTCGGGAAGCAAAATGTCCCAACCAGTTTGAATGCTACAGCAAAGGGACGGCCACCTTCATGATCCTGGGTGAGAGGTGTACGCGTAATTGCCGGTTCTGCGCGGTCGGGCACAGGCCCGAAAGTCTGCCTGATCCTGAAGAACCCGGGCGGGTCGCAGAGGCTGTGGTCATTCTGGGGCTGCGCTATGCAGTGGTCACCTCGGTGACCAGAGACGATCTCGCCGATGGCGGCGCGTCTTTTTTTGCGAAGACGATCCGGATGATTCGTCAGAGCAGTCCAAAAACCCTGATCGAGGTGCTGATCCCCGATCTACAAGGAAATTGGCAGGCCTTACGGACGATAATCGAGGCTGCTCCTGATGTCCTGAATCATAATATCGAAACGGTCGCCGGCCTCTACTCTGAAGTGCGACCCCAGGCGATCTATCAACGCTCCCTTGAACTCCTGCACCAGGCAAAAATAATACATCCGAATCTTCCGACCAAGTCCGGCATAATGCTCGGTCTCGGTGAAACCCATGCCGAGCTCGTGCAGACCTGGCACGATTTGCGGGCCGCAGGTTGCGATATTCTTACCATGGGCCAGTATCTTCAGCCGAGCGCCGAACATTTATCGGTACAACGTTTTGTGGCGCCGGAGGAATTTGACGAATTGCAGCAGGAGGCTTTAGCTACAGGGTTTTCCGGTGTGGCGTCGGGTCCTTTTGTCCGGAGCAGCTACCAGGCGGAAAAACTCTATCGCCAGGCAGTCAGCCGGATGCAGAAATTACCGCCGCCCATCTCTTGACTCTTTCCTCCATCATATCTTTCGAATAGCATTGCGTACTTCTTCGTCCAGCAAAATCTGCCTGACGATATCGCTCAGCTGGTCACTGAGCATTTTTTCCAGATCCTGGACAGGTGGACGAGTTGCCGATTCGCGAGTCGCTTCCCGGTCATAGGTCTTGGTAAGCGTCGTTCCCCTGTTGGTGAGAATCAGCGTGACATGACTTCTGGCTGAGGCGCGGTAGAGGATTTTTGGGCGGTTCACTTTGGCCAGCAGTTCATCAAGATTAAGTTGGATGCGGACCGGAGCACCATTTTCAAACACCAGACCCTGTTCTAAAAGTCCGAGCGCCAGCTGGTCGGTGATAAGGACATGCGGTTCTGTCTTGTTTGGCAGCAGTACTGCAGGCTGACCCTGAAACTGGTAGGCCACAACCGCACGCTCTTTACGGGCGTCATGTCCCTTCAGGACTGCGGTTTGGGTATTGTTGTACAATCCCGTCAGTTGACTGCCGATATGAAGGTGAAGGTTGGCGTTGAGCGGGTATTTTGCACTGCATCCAGCAAGAAGAAGGATAGCTGCGATTATGGTTAATTTCTGCATTAGCTACTCCAGAAGTGAAAAGGACAGAGGGTTATTTCTGCGTCAGATATACTCCGCCGATAATAAGAACTCCGGCACATATCTGCCAGCCGTTAAATGTATCGCCGAGAATCAACCAGCCCAGCAGCACCGCGAAAATGGGGATCAGGTTAACATAAGAGGCCGCCTGATTGGCCGGAAGATATTTAACACCGTAATTGAACAAGCCATAAGCACCAAGAGTGACAACGGCACCAAGATAGATAATGGCCAGAGCGGGAGCCTGATGCCATTGCTCCGGGAGGACCGTTGATGGCAGAAAAAGGAGGGGGAAATAGAAAATGCCGCCGATGATTGCCTGCATGGCGGCAAGGAAAAAAGGAGAATACCGCTCCGTCAGGGATTTGAGAATGATGGTATAACCGGTGGCGCAGACCATAGCCAGAAATTCTAAAAAGTTGCCGAGCAGTGGATTGGGAGCGTCCTGGCTTGGGGAGCTTGCCAGGGTGAGCCAGCAGACACCGGTAATAGCGATAAATGATCCCAGCCATGATTTTCCCTTGACCCGTTCTTTTAGAAAAAAGGCGGCGGCGATCATGACCAGCATTGGTCCCAGGGCGGTAATCATCCCCGCCTGAGAGGCGGTGGTGTTCTGCACCGCTTTCGCCTCAAAAATAAAATAGAGGCATGGCTCGCAAAGGGCCATGGCAAAAATCAGTTTGTAGTCGCCCCGGCAATAATGCAGGGACTGGGTGACTCTTCGACCGATTATCAGAAAACAGATTGAGGCGACGAACATGCGCCCGAAAATCACCACCATCGGATCATAGGCAATAAAGGCGATTTTTAAGGCGATAAAAGAGCTGGCCCAGAGAAAAACCGCCAATAGCAGGGCAAAAGACGGGAGACTGGCGATTCTGCTGCTGGGTTCAGATCTCATAAGAAGAGTGATGATTAATAAGAAAAGAGGATAAAAAATCGGGTCGGGCCTCTGCCTGAAAGAGGGAAGAGGCCCTGCGAGGGTGGATGATCGGGCTTAGTTCTGCAGCTCCCATTGTCCGGCACTGTTGCGACAGGCAGTGGTATAGGTTCTTTCTGTTTTGCCGTCGATGGTGGCAAGAATTTCCGCCCTGCGGCATGGCGTCTGGGGGCTTTGCGGCTGAGTGTAGGCTGGTTGCGGGATTACCTGATAGGTGTTGTAATTATCTGGGTTTTGCCAGGTGGTTGCCTGACCGGACGGGCCATATTCATAGGCGTGGTTCAGTTCCTGCCGGTCATATTTATCCATTTCATTACCGACAATATAGCCAAGCATAGTCCCAATCGCCACCCCGATCAGTGTCGCTTCTGTGTTTCGACCAATAGCTTGTCCGATGAGAGCACCACTTGCGCCGCCGATAACGGCACCCTGCTGGCCCTTCGAGGGATCGGCACAGGAACTGAGCGTAAGAGCAATTATAAGCAGCACAGCCAGCATAAAATTTTTCATCTCCAGTTCTCCATTATCGAATATTGGTGGATGGTACCAGTCAGATACTTGTTCAAAATACTCGTCTTGATGGTCCAATGCAATTTCAATTTTCTTAGGGGCCGGGGTGGCCGGCTGGTTAAAACAGTAACTCCTGGAAGTTGACAATCGATTGATAACGGGCCGAAAATTGTACCGGCAGTCTGGAGCTGGGTTTGGCGATATGGATAAGATGCCGAATGCCGAAATCAGCGGCGCTATGGAGCACTTTTTCAGTATCGTCGGCAAAAAGCGTCCGCTTCTTGTCATAGGACAACAGTTGCTGGAGTCTGGGCCAAAATTCCGGTTGCTCTTTGGCGGCACCAACCTCCACCGAGCAGACCACTCTCTCAAACCAAGGGGCAAGCTTTACTTGTTCCATCTTGATTTCCAGTGACTTGGGATGGGCATTGGTGATCAGGTATAAGGTCTTGCCGATTTTCTGCATATATTCTAAATATTCGATGATATGGGGATGACTATCGATCAGATGGCTGGTCTCTCGCTTTAGTGCCACCATATCAAGGCCCAAACGATCCGACCAGTAGTCGAGATTGGTCCACTCCAGGGTACTTTCAACACTTCGATAGGTATTCTGCAGCAGTTTTCCGGCATCGACGATATCAAGCTGATTTTTGGCGGCGTATACCTCGGGCACATATTGCTCCCAGAAATAGTCGTCAAAATATTTATCCAGGAGCGTTCCGTCCATATCGAGAAAGACGGTATCTACTGCGTTCCATGAGAAGTCGGGGGCAATCTGTGGTGGTGTTTCAGTGATTTGCATGGGTTAGGATGGTTAATTCAACAAGCGTTCTGCTGAGAGTTTCGAAGATGTGCTCAATTGAGGACAGGTGGCCGCTCAGAACCAGTCGACTGTCCGGGGTGAGTTTGGCGATAAGGCTATTTTTTCTCCCGCTATGTTTTTGCAGAAAGCGCAGCAGCATCTCTGCCGTAAGTGGGGTGTCGTCTTGAAAAGTGAATACCAGGTTGTCCCGACCCTGTTCGAGTTTATTGATCCGTAGTGTTGCAAGGTCTTTTTTTAGACTGATTATCCGAAACAAGGTAGTGGTTTCCACCGGCAGCACTCCGTAACGATCAACCAGTTCTTCCTGCAGATCAACCAGCATTTCCGGTGGGGAGCCGGCCAGGGCGGCCATTCTCCTATAGGTGATATAACGTTGACTGATATCGGGAATGTAGCTTTCCGGGATATAAGCGGAAAGTTGCAGATTTATCTCCGGATCGAGATCGTCGCCGGTATTTTCCTGCTCCCCTCTGGCGGCCTGTTCCTTGAGATCGGCCACTGTTTTCTGCAGCAGATCCAGATACAGGTCGTAGCCGATGGCGGCGATATTGCCACTCTGGGAGACGCCCAGGATATTCCCGCCGCCGCGGATCTGCAGATCGCTCATGGCCAGTTTGAAGCCGCCGCCCAGTTCGTTGCAGTCCATCAGGGCCCGAAGCCGGTCGCGTGAGTCCTTGCTCAGGCTGTCGAGCGAGGGGACGAGCAGATAGGCAAACGACTGGGTGCTGGATCTGCCGACCCGGCCGCGCAATTGATAGATTTCGGCTAGGCCGAGCATATCGGCGCGGTTGATGATAATGGTGTTGGCCGACGGGATGTCGAGCCCTGATTCGATGATCGTCGTGCTGACCAGCACATTGATCTTCTTGGTGACAAAAGAGACCATGATCTCTTCCAGTTCTTTACCGGCCATCTGTCCATGGGCCACGGCTATCTTGGCCTCGGGCACCAGCTTTTGGATAAGTGCGGCCATTTTGTGAATGGACTTCACCCGGTTGTGGACAAAAAAGACCTGTCCGCCACGCCGTAGTTCCTTGGTGACCGCCTCTTTAATAACCAGCTCGTCATAGCGGGCCACAAAAGTTTTCACCGGTTGCCGATGTTCCGGCGGGGTGGAAATAACCGACAGGTCGCGAATGGATAACAGCGACATCTGCAGGGTGCGCGGGATAGGCGTGGCGGTAAGGGTCAGGATGTCCACTTCGGCGCGCATCTTTTTCAGTTTTTCTTTATGGGCGACGCCGAAGCGATGTTCCTCGTCGATGACCAGCAGACCAAGGTTCTTGAAGATGACGTCTTTGGAGAGCAGCCGGTGGGTGCCGATGATAATATCGACACCGCCGTTTTTCAGCTCTTTTAAGATGGCCCGCTGTTCCGCCGGGGTGCGAAAACGATTCAGGCAGCCGATATTCACCGGAAAACCTTGCAACCGCTCGGCAAAGGTCTTGGCATGCTGTTCGGCGAGCACAGTGGTCGGCACCAGAACAGCCACCTGGTATCCATCTTCAACCACCTTGAAGGCAGCCCGGACGGCAACTTCGGTTTTGCCGTAGCCGACATCGCCACACACCAGCCGGTCCATGGGCCGATCGCTGGTCAGATCGTCGATCACATCGTTGATCGATTTCTCCTGGCCCGGTGTCTCATCAAAGTCAAAGGATTCTTCCAGCTCGTGGAACAAGGCGCCGGGAGGAGAAAATTGCCTGCCTTCACGTATCTCTCTGGTTGCATAGATAGTAAGAAGTTCCTGGGCGACCTTCCATACCTCTTCTTTTACCTTGGCCTTGGTGGTCTTCCAGTTCTGAGTACCAAGTTTATCAATTTTGGGGACCTTATCGGAGAGTCCCTGGTATCTGGTGATCAGGTTAAGTCGGTCAACCGGAAGATAGAGCTTATCGCCGTCGCGATATTCAATCAGCATGAAATCGTTAATTACCGATTGCAGGGCAATGGTGCTGAGGCCACGATAGACTCCCAGCCCATGATCGCGATGAACGACGACATCGCCATCGTGCAGTTCCGTGAAGCGGAGCGGCTCACCTCCTGGTGCCTTCTTTTTGGTTTTTCCACCGAGGCGCATCTCGCCGAATAGTTCATTCTCGGAAAGAATATGGATATTACGGTCGGGCAATGAAAACCCCTGGGACAGGGGGTGATTGCAGAGATACAATGGCTGGTCGACTGATTTTGTCGGGAATCGGTCAAGATCCAGAGGGGATGGCAGTATTTCGATCTGATGGTGATGTTTGCTGAGGAGCTCAGCCAGGTTTTTGGTATGTCGGGAAGAACGACAGCAGATAACCACTTGCCCATCTGCCTTCTGCCACTGGAAAATCTGTTCAGATAAAGGAACCAGAAGCCCCGTTTTAGCTCTTTTAAGCGAGATATCCTGTTTCAGGAGCTGGTGGTTGCTTGAGGAAACGGCCAGGATTTTATCGTCTTTCTCTGGGAAGTCAGTCAGCAGCAGCTGCTTGAAATTGCGTAATTGCCGGGTAATTTCTATTTTTCCGAGAAAAAGCATCTCCGGAGGCAGGGCAGGAGTCGCGTGATCCAGGGCTGTCTGGTAATTCTGCATGATGCGTTCGTGGCTGAGATCCATGCTCTGCCGGATACTTTCCGGGTCAGTGAGCAGCACAATTGCATCTTTGGGTAAAAAGTCCAGAACCGATGCACTGGGTGGGGTCTGGTCGTTAAAAAAAAGTGGCAGAAAGAACTCCATTCCGGCAAAACGCCGGCCGCTGCCAACCTGCTCCATCAGGCTCGCCGTTTCCTCACTGTTCCACTGGTGTTTTTCGCCGTATTCGGCAAATAATCTGGACAGCTTTTCTCGGATGTCTTGTGAGCCATAATCAAAGAGGAGATCAGTAACCGGCAGCAGGGTCGCTTCGCTTATCTCTTCGGTGGAACGTTGGGTGAACGGATCAAAAGAGCGCAGGGATTCGACGGTGTCGCCAAAAAAATCGAGTCGAATGGGTCCTTCATGCAGGGTGTCGGGTGCTATGAAAAAAGGCGGCGGATAAATGTCGATTATGCTGCCCCGCACCGAAAAGTCGCCAACGGATTGAACCAGGGCGACTTTATCGTAACCGAGATAGATGAGCTTATGCAGCAGGTCGTCCTGATCGCAGTCCTCTCCAGCCATCAGGTATTCAGCGACACTGGTAAGCAGCTTCGCCGGCATGATTCGCCGCAGCAGGGCCTCAATTGAGGTGACCATGATGGTGCCTGTTCCCTCTTTAAGTCGATAGAGGGTGGACAGTCTGGCGGCGGTAGTTAACTGATCAGGAGATAGAGGGGTATAGGGTGGTATTTCGTGACCGGGATACAGGAGCACCTGCTTGTTGGAAAAAAGGTGCAGGTCCTGCTCGAAAATCGACAGTAAGTGTTCATCCGGGACAATGCAGCAACAGGTATGGTGCTTGGCTACGGCAGCGGCTAGCCATGCCGGGCTTGCCCCCCGCAGTCCGGAAACAGTAATGCTGTCGGTATTGGCTAGAAGGGCTGTAAGGGTATCGTCTATCATCAACAAAAGTGCCGGTTATGCAGGGTATATCTGCATAACCGGCTGAAATAATATTTGAACTGCTTTCGAATGTCGGGCTGGGCAGATGCAGCTCAGAAGGTGCCGCCGACGCTGAAATCCCACACCGAGGTATCTTCGTCGGGCTGGGGATCGAGGTTATAGCCCCATACCACGCGAAGCGGCCCCATCGGTGACAGCCAGTGGATGCCAAGGCCAACGGCTGTTTTAATATTTTCAGTCGCTTCGCCCCAATTTTCGTCATCGTTTAATACCTGGCCGGCATCAAAGAACAACACCCCGTTAAGTCCCTGGGTCTCCAAAAGAGGAAAGACAACTTCTGTATTGGTGTACCACATCTTGTCGCCACCAATTTTTTCACCCGTGACCGGATCAACCGGACTAATGTCTGCATAATTGAAGCCACGCACCGAGTTGAGTCCGCCGAGATAAAACCGTTCATAAACCGGGAGCTTGTCTGGCTCGTTTTCAAACACCTGGCCGGCTGAAAATTCCTGATGAAAGACGGTCTTAAAGGGCATAGGGAAATACCAGCCGGAGGATCCTTCAACTTTGGTAAACTGGGCGTCTCCTTGAAGTGGTCCACCGGCATATTTGACACTGACCACATTTCTCGAGCCTTCGGAAGCGCCGTAGAGATTATTCCGGGTGTCCCTGACCAAGGAAAACTTAACAGCGCTGGTAATATTCAGGTCAACTGATTCGCGGATAATATACGAGGCATTTTCCGACACATCGGACAGGGTAGTGTCGGTATAACTGTAGTTGCCGTACGCTTTCCATTTGCCGAAGATCGGATAGCCGATACGGATACCACCACCGACCGATGCCTTGGTGTAGTCATCATATTCTCGTTCGGTACTGAACACATCTAATCCCCAGGAAAGCGCCGAATCATTGAGATGAGGATTGGTATACCCCAGGTTATATCTGGAACTCGAGCCGCCGAGATTGGCACTGAGTGACAGGGTATCCCCGCGGCCAAGAAAGTTGTTCTCGGATATCTGTCCCATGAGAATAAGGCCGTCAGCCGAACTAAAGCCCGCACCGATACTGAAGTTGCCCGTGCTTTTTTCCTTCACTTCGATGATAACATTCATGCGGTCGGGATTAAGCGACGGTTCGGGGATGATATTTACCTCTTCAAAGTACGAGAGACGCTGCAGGGCCTGGGTTGACTCGCGTAAGGCTTTTGAGTCGAAGACGCCGCCCTCGGCAATGAGCAGTTCCCGGCGGATGACGTTATCCCGGGTTCGGGTATTGCCCCTGATAGTTATCCGCTCAATGTACACCAGGTTATTTTTGCTGATATCGAAAGTGACATCCATTTGATCGCCGCTCGCTGCCTTGGTGACAATCGGCCGGATATTGGCAAAGGCAAAACCGGCTTCGGCATAGTAGTCGGTTATCTTGAGAATATCGTTGCGGATGGCCTGTTTGCTGAGATATTCCTCATCCTGAACAGTCAGCAGAGCGAATAAAGGTTCTTTTCCCTGGAGCAGCTCGCCGGTAAAATCGATCTTGCCCACTTTATAGCGGGTTCCCTCTTCGACAATGAATTTGATATAGAGCCATTCCTTGTCCTGTCTTATTTCCGGTTCGGCAATTTTTGCGTCAAGAAACCCATGGTCGTTATAGTAGGCGATAATCCGTCCGGCGTCTTGCTGCACTTTATTCATGTCGAGCAGCCCGCCTTCGGTCAGCCATGATAAAAACCATTTTTCCGAGGTCTCGATCTGATCAAGGAGCTCATCGTCATCAAAGGTTTTATTACCCTCAACGGTTATTTCTTTGATATACATCTTTACCCCTTCGTCGATGACGAACTGAACGACGGCACCTTGTTCATCGGGGTAGGTTATTTTTGCCTTTACCGTGCTGTTATAGAACCCTTTGGTTTTGTAGAGTTGCCGGATAGCTTCTTCAGCGACGGTTATCTTGGCCGGATTGAGGATAAAATGTTCCTTGATGTTGGCGGCCGCCTTGACGTCTTCTTCCTTGAGTTCGTCGATTCCTTCAAAGAGCACCGACTTGATTACCGGTTTTTCGATAATCCGAAAGATGACCTGTTTTCCTTTTTCGGTATCTCTGACGTCGATCTGGACATCGTTGAAATAGCCCATTGCATAGATTTCTTTCAGATCATTTCTAAGCGCCGCCTGGTCATAGGCATCGCCTGGCTTGGTCTTGATTTTCCTGAGAATTGCTCCTGAGTCAATGTTCTTATTGCCCTCTGGAGTGATAGAGGCGATCCGGAAATCCCGGTCGATATATCGCTGTATTTCGGTAACAATTTTCGTAAAAGCCTCTTTCAGCCCGTCGGGGGAATCAGTCGTTTGAAAAAAGTAGGTTGGATTATTTGGCGCAAGAAGGTCGAAAAGTTTAACGTCAACGCTGATCTGATCGCCGATCTGGGTCAGATTACCGGTGGCCAGATTGTCGGAACCGGTTTTTGCGGCCACATCCTGCATAATTTTTACCGGCGGGGGCCAGCTCCCCTGGTAGTTCGCCAGTTTCTCCGCCTCGCTCCGGGCTAAAAAGACGATGCCGGATTGACTCAGGGCTGCCTGCAGGTCACTGTCTGCTTTTTCGAGAAGACTCTTCTGGTCACCCGGACTGTTAATCTTCAGTGGTAAAAAACTGGTCTTGGCCTCACTCGCCCAGATGGGAGATGTGCAAAAAGCTAAGAGAATCATTAAGGCAAGGCCAAAAAGAGGAATGCTGCCCGCTGGATTATGGAAGAAAATCTTCCTGGATGAAATCATAGAAACCTTCCCGGTAATAAGAGTGGCGAAAATCTTTTTAAGTAATTTTTCTGTTGTGGATAATCAAATTTACCAAAGTATTGGTTCGTCCAATGCTCTGAAAAATACTGCGCAAAAAGCGAAGACATTATGCCATGTTTCGTTTTAATTGCAAAGGATCCAAACGAGTATGAAAGAAATATATGAGAAATAGGCGGTAGAATGAGATGGAGTCCAATTGTCGATCGCTTGGAACACAGCGAGACAGAAAACTTAGCTCATCACTAAAAAAACAATGGCAAGAATAATGTGGCTGACCCGGATAGCCAAGAGTTGTATGGATATTGTCCTGCCTCCTTGCTGTCTGGTTTGCGGGGTGAGGATACCCGTGGCGAAAGCTGGAAACTTCTGCCATCAGTGCGGTATGGCAATGCAATATCTGCAAGCACCTCTTTGTCGCATCTGTGGCATTGAAGTTTTTGGAGCATCGGGTAGTGGGCATGAACCTCTTTGCGGCGAATGTCTGCGCAATCCCCCACCTTATACCATCGCCAGGTCGGTTGTCCGATATGAGGCCCAGGTCAAACAGTTGGTTCATAAACTGAAATATAGCAGTCAGTTGTCTATTATACCAGGACTGATCGAATTGATTGGCGGCTATTATATGGATGATTTTGCCGCCGTTGACCGGGTTGTTGTGGTACCGCTGCATATATGCCGCTTGCGTCATCGGGGTTTTAATCAGGCGGCTGTTTTAGCTCGATTGTTTTTTGCCGATCGCTCCCATCTAATCAGGACGAACTGGTTGTTCAGAACCAGAAATACTATACCACAGACGGAACTGGGCAGGAGCGCACGGAGAAAAAACCTGGAAGGCGCATTTCAGGCCAGAGCAGCAGCTGATTTAAAGGGGAGCAGAGTGTGTCTGGTCGATGACGTCTTTACCACCGGCACTACTGCCACTGAATGCAGCAAGGTCCTCTTGTATAGCGGTGCTGCGGAAGTGAGAGTACTGACCTTGGCCAGAGTGAGTGTCCCACGCGGTAACAGAAACAGTTGGTGATATATTATTTTTTTTGGGTAAAAAAAATAATCTCGGCTGAAAGCCGCGATATACCTCAATTGCTAGGGTGCAGTAGTTGGAAAATTGAGTAATATTGAGAAAAATGTCAAAATATGAAGAAATTTAGAGAAGGATTTTTTTAAAAACTGTTGATAACTTTGTTGATAAAGGTCTAAGGGTGCTAGATGTCGTAGGAAAAATGCGATTAAATTATAATGCTTGGAAATCAAGGCTTCGTAGCCTGTCTCTGCCATGAACACACCGAAAACAAAGGAGTTCCAACAGGTGTGGATAATCAACAACTGTCCTTTCAAAATATCTGAAAATCGTCTTTGACCAAAAAATC
This sequence comes from uncultured delta proteobacterium, assembly GCA_963804605.1. Lineage (GTDB taxonomy): Bacteria > Desulfobacterota > Desulfobulbia > Desulfobulbales > Desulfocapsaceae > Desulforhopalus_A. Next base: position 414,226 of record CAWDRB010000027.1, on the reverse strand, counting down.
GAATTCGAGTTTATTTCCTCACATAAATTCCACATCGGGTAATTCGTACCTGGTGATTCTGTTCTATTAGTTGCCAAAGCTGCAGATTATACGTTTACGTTTTGCAGATATGCCGTGGAGTGTATGCGGTTGTTGGTTGTTTGTGCTTTTTCCAGTAGAGGCACATCTGGTGGCATTTTAATCTGTTGAAATAAGGGCGAAGGATTCTTTTATGGTCTGGACGAAAATTAAAGAGAGTTTGAAAGAGACTCTGGCGGAAAATATATTTCATCTCTGGATAGAGCCGCTGCAGTTTGAACAATTACAAGGAAATCGACTCTACCTTTCCGGTCCCGATAGATATTTCAGTGCATATGTCAAACAGAATTTTACCTCGGTGATTGCCGACAAATTACAGGAACATGGTCTACAGTCAACCCAGATAGTTTTTTGTGAAAAGAGCCGGGAGTGCCTTCCGGTTTCTTCAACTGGTAAATCCGTGCCTGGAAATCAGATGCGGCTTCCGCATTTCCCTGAAAACAATTCAAAATTTAGGGCACTTCATCCACGTTATACATTTGATGAATTCATGGTTGGGGAATGTAATATTCTTGCTGAGTCTGCCTGCCGGTCAATGGTTGCGAAAGATGGACTGGTTGGCCCCTGTCTCTATATTAATAGTGGCACTGGCCTTGGCAAAAGTCATTTGACCCATGCGGTCGCGCATCAGGTGTTTGCCGAATCACCGATGACCAGATTACACTACCTGACCGCTAAACAGTTCGCTGCAGAAATGGTTCGCGGCATTCAGACCAGGACCATGGACGATTTTAAACGTAAGTATCAGGAGAATTGCGATATCCTCCTGGTTGAGGATATCCATTCCCTGACCGGCAAGAAAAAAACGCAGGAGGAGTTGAATGACATTCTTGACACCCTGATTAAATCCGGCAAGAGAGTGGTCCTCACCTCCAAGAGCACTCCCGGCGACCTGGTTGGGATTGACAGCGAGTTTCGCTCCAGAATGACCTCGGGGCTGGTCACTACCATGAAGGCGCCGGATGTTAAAACTCGCTATAGAATCGTTGAGAAGAAAGCATTGCAGCAGAATCTTTTTCTTGATGAAGAATTGGTCGGCTACCTGGCAAATCATATCCGCGGCGATGTCCGCAAGATTGAATCGGCACTGATTGCCGTTCGTGTCAAGGCTGGACTGGCCGGCGGTCATGTTGATATGGATCTGGTTCGGGAGGTGGTGGCTGCGGTCGTTGGGGTCAATCAGATGCTCACTGCAGCGATGATCTGCGAGCTGGTGAGCGGTCAGTTCAACGTGTCTGTCAAAGAGCTGCAGTCAAAATCAAGGAAGCAGGTCATCACTACCCCACGGCAGATCGCCATGTACCTGGCCCGTAAATACACGGAGGAATCACTGGTTGATATCGGCAAGATCTTCAACCGTGACCACTCGACGGTGCTGCACGCCATTAAGGTGGTCGCAAACAAACTGGTACGGGATAGTTCGGTTAATGCGCAGTTGGAAATTCTCAGCAATAAAGTAAAACAACTCTGATGGCATCGTAAGAAGCTCGATCTCCTTCGTTGTAGGTTTTTGGCTGGCTCCCGACATACTACTTGTATTGTCGGAAACCAGCCAAAAACACTACGCCTTGTATATCAAGCTCCTTACGACGCCATCCTCACCCAAGTTTGACGGACTCGTAAAAACCTAAAATTTTCGATGGCTAAGTAAAAAACTTCATATTCGAGGCGTGCAAATTTTACAATCATTACGGCGTACTAGAGTACGTCGTAATGATTGTAAAATTTGCAACAACGAAGAAGATGAAGAGTTTTTACGACGCCATCAAGTTTTTCTAGAAGTAAATTCCTTTTACCTCCGGCCCCGCTTGCCGGGCGGTCGATGATGCAAGAACCGCCCTGGCTGAGCGGGTGGCGTGTTTCATCATATCGTTGAGTCCTATTCCTTCCCAGCCAAAGCCGGTGATCTGCAGCCCCGGATGAGCGGCAAGAAATTTTTCACGCCAGCGCAGCAGCTGCGGATAGTTTCTTTCCAGTTGCGGGATGCCGCCTTGGGAGCGCAAAACCGTAGTATAGGCCGGTTCTTTTTTGATTTGGAGGATCTGCCGCACATCTGCCAAAGCCCTATCTGTAAGAGTTTTATTGTCCAGTTCCAGCCGTTCCGGGTGTCTTCGGCCACCGACCAGGGTCTCCATGACGATATGATCTTTAGGGGCACGGCCGGGAAACATATTCGAGGAAAAGAGCGATCCAAGGGTAAAACGGTGCTCCTGTTCCGGGGTCAGATAGCCAAAGCCGGGCGGGAGTGCGACGCTGTTGTCAAAGCCAAAAACCACTGTTGCTATCCAGGTCTCGGGGACCGACTTTTCCGGCAGGCTTGAATCGATTTTCTCCAGCAGCTGCAGGGCCGCATTGATCGGCAGGGCAAAAACAATATTTCCGGCCTGGAAAATGTTTTGGCTGGTACGCACTTGCCAGCTGCTGCCATCGGTTTGGATGGCCTCAATCTCGTTGTTGAGCTGGAGATCTTCGCCAAGGCGCAGCGGCTCAGCCAGTTTTTCCGGCAAACGCTGCATGCCTGTTGGGAAGCTGGTCATGGCCGGCATGGTCATGCGGGCCTTTTTTCCTCCGGCACCCTGGCGTTTCTTGTGCATCATGGTGGTTATCAGCCCGCGGAGCACCGAACCATACTCTTTTTCCAGCGCCCGCACCCCCGGCATAACGCTGTCGATGGTCAGTCGGTTGCAGTCTCCGGCATAGGTTCCGGTGTAGACGGCGTCGATAAAGGGCAGCAAGGCTGGGCCGAAGCGGTGGTTGATCCATTTGGCCACTGTCGGTTCCCCGGCAAGGACCGGCTGCCACAACTCGGCCAGTACCCGGAGTTTTGCCTGCCATGGGATAAGTGGGGCCCTCAGGATTTTGCCGGGAGTCTGGGGAATCAGATTGAGTTTGCCGTGGAGATAGACATACCTGACAAAATCGATAAGCGGTGCTTTTATACACTCACGGTCAAGTCCTGTTTCTGCCAGTATCTGTTTGCTTTCAAGGCAGTTGTCTAAGAATCCGTGGGGGCCGACCTCGGTGATATAGCCCTGGTCACGATGGGTGCGGATGACGCCGCCGGTTTGGCCGCTTTTTTCCAGGACGCAGAAACGGTGATGGGGATCGCTCTGTCGTAAGGTATGGGCGACAGTCAGTCCGGAGAGGCCGCCGCCTAGAATAAGCGTCTGATAGTTATTCTTCATGTTGTATTGGTAAAGAGTCTAAATTCAAGGTGAGAGAGCAACAGTCAATTCAGATTGTTGCAGAGCAATTCGCACCCAGCCGCCCTGGCGCAGCATGCCGTGATTGTAAACAGGAGTTGCATCGATCCTGTCATACCCCTTTGCTTCATGGATATGGCCGGTAATACAGAGCTCCGGCTGGTACTGTTCGATGATGGTCCGGATGGCTTTTGAACCTACATGTCTGCCGTTATGCAAGGTGTCCACCCGGGTATTAGAAGGGGGGACATGGGAGAGCAGGATCACCGGGATTTTTCTCTTGTGCAGTGGTTGAGCCAAGGCTATATATTCCAGACCCTGGTGAAAAGCCTGGTGTCCCAGGTGCAGCAGCTGTTTTTCCGACATCTCCGATGGAGTATGAAACGGAGTGAAATTAGAGCCGCCTATGCCGATAAGACAGACCTCCCCCTGCACTAGTCGAGCCTGCCCGTGCAGGTTAATTGCCAGTTTCTCGAGATATTCATTCACTTCACCTTTATCAAGGTTTCCGAACTGGGCCAGCACCTTGGTGTTGACTCGCATGATGTCGTCGAGGACCTTCTTGGCGTCCGCTGCCCCGCCATAGTTGGTCAAATCGCCGTTCAGGAGCACCAGATCGGCGTCCTTAATCCCAGGAATTCCTGGCACCACGGCTGTGGCCATATGTATGTCGCCAAAAGCTATTATCTGCATAGGATTTTATTCCGTGCAATAGATCGAGTGGTTGGCCTGGCCAGCTTTCCGTACACTTGACAGAGGGGGATCGATGCTTACCATTTTGGCCGACTTTCTATAAAAAATCAATGGAAGACCCCCATTCTAAGGGAAACCCTTTTAGGAAACAGTTTTTCGGTCATTCTGGTCAAGGCCGGCCGGAAAGCTCTTTCCATGGTACAGAAGAACTACATTACGTGAGGTAAAACATGACAGGCGAAAAAGCAACCTATGAATTCAAAGCGGAAACGAAGAAACTCCTCGATATAGTCATCAACTCTCTCTATACCGAGCGCGACGTCTTCGTTCGGGAACTGATCTCCAATGCAGCCGATGCCCTGGAAAAATTCCGACATGCGAGTATTACCGAGTCGGAGATCTTTGACAGTCACCTGCCACTGGAGATAACCATCGAGCTGGATGAGAAAAAGAACATCCTGACAATTACCGACAGTGGCATCGGTATGACCAAGGATGAACTGGAGCATAATCTGGGTACCATTGCCCATTCCGGCTCCAACACCTATCTGGCCGAGCTGGTCGAGGCGGCCAAAAAAGATGTCAGCCTAATCGGCCAGTTCGGTGTCGGCTTCTATTCGGCTTTTATGGCCGGCAAGACGGTCAGGGTGCAGACCAGATCCTGGGATAAGAGTCAGGGCCACGAATGGACGTCCGATGGCACCGGCTCCTTTACCATCAGTAAAAAGAACGGGCTGCATCGAGGCACCAAAGTTATTGTCGAATTAAAAGAAGAAGCCAAGGATTACGCCCAGAAATGGAAAATCGACTCGATCATCAAGCAGTATTCGGCCTTTGTCTCCTTTCCGATCAAATTGGAGGGCGAGACCGTCAACACGGTGCAGGCGCTGTGGACAAAAAATAAAAATGATGTCAAAGACGAAGAGTATAATGAGTTTTATAAATTCATCGGCAATGCGGCTACTGATCCGATGTATCGCCTGCATTTTTCTGCCGATGCACCCCTGGCTATCAATGCCCTGCTCTTTGTCCCTGCAGAGAACTTTGAGGTTTTTGGCTTTGGCAAGGTAGACCCGGGAGTCAACCTCTATTGCCAGCGGATTCTCATCGATCAACACTCGAAAAATATCCTGCCCGAGTGGCTGCGATTTTTAAAAGGGGTGGTCGACAGCGAGGACCTGCCGCTAAATATATCCAGGCAGGCGCTGCAGGATAATTCCCTGGTGGCCAAATTACGCCGGGTGATCACCAAGCGGTTTCTCAAGTATCTTGACGAGGAGGCAACAAGAGAGCCCGAGCAATACCTGAAGTTTTGGTCGACTTTTGGCATCTATTTGAAAGAAGGTGCCACCTCCGACTATGAGTATCAGAAGGAGATCGGCAAATTATTGCGTTTTGAGTCGTCTAAATCAGCAGATGGTACACCTGTCTCCCTGGCCGACTATGTCCTGAGGATGCATCCGGACCAGGAGGAAATTTACTATATTAACGGTCCCAACAGGGCAGCTATCGAGGCTGGTCCGTATGTCGAGATGTTTACTAAAAAAGATATCGAAATTGTCTATACCATGGAGCCGATTGATGATTTTGTGCTCAGCCATCTTGGCGAATTTGACGGAAAAAAACTGGTTTCCGCTGATCGGGCCGATCTGTCCATCACCAAAGATGAAGAGCAAACCAAAGAAGAAAGCAACAAGGATGAAAGTGTCCAACTGGATAAAGACGCCCTGGCGGAACTGACCAAATGGATGCAGCAGGTACTGGACAAGACGGTATCCGAAGTGGTGGTTTCCAAGCGGCTGGTCGATGCCCCGGCAATGATTGTCAACCCGGACGGTCATATGAGCTCAACGATGGAGCGTATCCTGTCGGCCAGCAGGAAGGAGCACGGGATTCCTGGTATGGAGAGCTCGAAAAAGAAACTTGAGATCAATGTTAAAAATCCGCTTATCCTCAAATTGGCGGAACTGCATAGCAAAGATGCCGATTTTGCAACAGAAGTGGCCAGACAGATTCATGATAATGCCATGATTCAGGCTGGTCTTGTGGTTGATCCACTGGAAATGGTGGAAAGAAATTACAAGATCCTCAGTCGCGTGGTACAGAATTAAACCCGTTCAGATCTCCCAGAGCTCCATGTCTGTCCGCTTGCGGCATGGAGCTCGTCAGCCTTCCAAACAGAGCCCTTCCCGACATAATCGTTGAAAAAGAGCGACCCACAGGCTATAAGGTTGTTGGTAATGTAACAACAATCTGCTTTTTGGAGAATTGTATGCTTTTACGAATAAATATTCGCCTGCTGGTCATTATTGCTCTTGTCACCACGCTTATTGCAATTTCTGGCTGCTATACGACACCGGTCAGGCATCTGGCCGCGGATGTGTCCTTGTTGAAGATCGGGGAGTCCACTGCCGAGGATGCGTTAATTTTTCTGGGACCTCCGGATGAACAGGAGGAACAGGGGGACGGGGTAGAGAAGTGGCTGTACAAAGACACGGAGATGTCATTTTTAGAAAAGACCCCCCTTATAGGTAAACGCCTGGGTTCGCCTGAATACAAGCAGGTCGTGGTGACGATAACCAATAATATCGTATCCGATGTCGTCTATTCCGCCAGAGATGACGACGATCTGGACTGGGCTGACGACTATTCCTGGCAAGAGAAAAACAAATGATGGATCAGTACGGCACCGGGCGGGAGCGGATGGTTCAGGAGCAGCTGCGGAGCCGTGATATAACCGATGAACGACTTCTGGCAGTAATGCTCGAAGTGCCCCGGCACTGTTTCGTTGACGATGCCTTGCGCGGCCGGGCCTATGGCGACCACCCTCTGCCGATAGGCGCGGGACAGACTATTTCACAGCCGTATATCGTCGCCTACATGACCCAGGCTCTCCAGTTGACAGGAGTGGAAAAGGTTCTGGAAATAGGTACCGGCAGCGGCTATCAGGCGGCAATTCTTTCCCGCTTGTGCAGCCAGGTCTACACGGTGGAGCGGATCAATTCACTTCTAGCCGGAGCCAGAAAGACCTTTGATCAGCTGCGTTATTACAATATCAGGGCAAAACTCGATGACGGTACGGTTGGCTGGCCGGAAAATGGCCCCTATGACGCCATTATCGTCACCGCCGGCGGCCCCGCCATCCCCGAACCATTAATAGAGCAGCTTGCTGACCCCGGTCGATTAATTATCCCGGTTGGCAATCAGCATGTTCAGGATTTGCAGCTCCTTGAGAAAACGCAAGGACAGGTGGTGGTGACCAATCTTGCCAGCGTCCGTTTCGTTGACCTGGTGGGAGAGTATGGCTGGAGCAGGTGAGGTGACGCCATCACCGGGGATAGTACGCCGACTCTATGATCGATGCATGGATTGGATCAGCGGGCCGTATGGTGAGTGGATACTGTTTCTTATCGCCTTTGTTGAATCGTCTTTTTTCCCCATTCCTCCCGATGTTTTTCTCATTGCCATGTGTGTGGCAATCCCAGCCAGGTCTTTTCGATATGCAGCAATATGCTCAATAGGCTCGGTTCTTGGAGGGGCGTTTGGCTATGGTCTCGGCTACTGGTTTATGGATGGTGTCGGCATGTCCATCATTGACTGGTATGGGTTAACAAAAAGGTATGATCTGGTGCAGCATTATTTTAAGCTGTATGATGTCTGGATTGTCGGGACGGCAGGCTTTACTCCTATCCCATATAAGCTTTTTACCATCACCGCCGGCTTTGTTAAGTCCAATTTTCTCACCTTTATGCTGGTCTCTCTGGTTGCCCGCTCTGCCAGGTTTTTCCTGGTCGCAGGATTGATCTGGAAATTCGGGCCGCAAATCAGGAATTTTATTAATCGCTATTTTAATATCCTGTCCATCGCCTTTGTGATCCTTCTCGCTGCTGGTTTTTTTCTCATCAAAATCGTTCTGTGAACCATGTCCGGCTTTCTCAGGGGGCCTTTTGCTGGTCAACGGTTACTTTTTTTGCACAAAGATCCACTCCTTGTCAGTTGAGTCCTTGTTATTATAGCGATAGCCGTCGCCGGTGAATTGCTGCAGAGCTGCTGCCGTCTCTATTTGCTCGCTGATGGCAAAATGGATCATCTGGCCCCGCGCTCTCTTGGCATAAATGGGGATAGTCCGCAGTTGTCCTTTCTGCATTTGCTTGAACGTTATACTCACCATCTCTGCCTGAAGTTTTTTTTGGTTCACCACCGCAGAATATTCTTTTGAGGCGAGATTGACTAACACTCTGTCACTCTTTAGGGCCAGCTCCCGGTTGATGATATCGGTCAGTGTCTCGCGCCAGAAAAGATACAGGTTGCCACCATCCCCAACAGTAAAATGACAGCCCATTTCCAGGCGATACTGCTGCATAAGATCAAGTGGGCGGAGAATGCCGTAGAGGCCGGAGAGGATGAACAGGTGTTTTTGCGCATACAATAATTGTTTAGCTGTATAACTTTTCGCATCGATCATCTTGTAGGCATCGCCTTGAAAAGTAAATAAGGCCTGGCTGGCGTTGTCCAAAGAGAATGGCTGGGTAAAAGCATCGATCATCCGGTAAGTGGCTTCGGTCAGTTGTGCACTGGTCTTCATGAGGCCGGCGAGTGCTTTTCGGTCCAGCAACTTCAACTGCCCCATGATCACGCTGGTTTTTTGCTGCAGCAGGGGGAGGGTGTATGTTGTGCAGGCTCGCCCATTAAATTGCTGGGTCTTGGAAGGGGATGTGATAATGAGCATGATATTTCCAGGGGAAGGCAGGGAGAAATCCTATCCTTCGCATATGAAGTTTTGTAGCAACGAGGCAGGTGAAGAATTATTGCAACGCCATCAAAGTTAGGGAAAAATGTTTGATGTTGCTGTAAGTTATATTATTTGTATGCTAATTGGAAGCCTGGATATCATGGGAAAAAGGAGGAAATAAATGACCGATAAAATGACCGCTGCACAGGAAATCGAATCTTTTCTTCTGAATTGGCAGGGAGAAAACCAACCAATGCGTGAATGGTTCCGACAGTTTTACCTGCAATTATCGGCGATGGAAGGCGTCCGTTTGAGTTTTGTGGCCAGGCCCGGTGTCAGTTATTCAATACGGCCGGTGCATGTCAACCAGACCGGCAGGGATAAATTTGCCATAGTCGATGTCATTGATGATGATCCGGATGAGCGCTGGCTGTCGGTCTGCTTTTACGAAGATATGATAACGGATCCCAATGAGCGGGGCGAGCTTATCCCTGGCGGCCTGTCCGGCAGCGATGGCTACTGTTTTGATATGTACAGCAACGATGAAGAACTTGGCCGCGACCTGCTTGCCCGGTTAAAAGAGGCCGCAGGAGCCGCAGCGGCAGGATGACCAGTTTTTTCCCTGGCATTGCCCAATAGACAAAGGGAGTAATCCATGCAGAAAACGCCGATTTTGATAGTCGACGATCAGATAGAGAATACCTTGGTCCTTGAGTCACTGCTGGATAATTGTGATCTGCACATTGTTCGGGCTGCGTCCGGCCAAGATGCTTTGAGCAAAATACTCGAATATTCCTTTGCTCTTATTCTCATAGATGTGCAGATGCCCGGCATGGAAAGGTATCAGATCGCCGAATCGCTGCGCGGCAGTTCTGAGTCGAAATCGATTCCTCTGCTCTTTGTCTCTGCCGCCCGGATGGATCGGGAAAATATGTTTAAGGGATACGATCTCGGCGTGGTGGATTATATTTTCAAGCCTCTGGAGCCGCAGATTCTAACAAGAAAAGTGACCATGTTCCTCGAGCTGCATCGACAGCGGCAGCAGCTTGGCGAAAAGACCCGGGAACTGGATGCCAAAATTCTTGAACTGGAAGTATTGTATAAAGAGCTTGAAGAAAGAAATGCCAAGTTGGAGCGCCTCTCTTCTCTCGATGGCCTGACCGGATTGTTCAATCGGCGCTACTTCGATGATAATCTCATCAAGGAGTGGAAGCAGGCAATGCGCAACGACAGCCAGATCTCTCTACTTATTGTTGATATTGATTATTTCAAGAATTACAACGACTATTATGGTCATCTGGAAGGAGATGACTGTCTGCGCAAGGTCGCCCAGTCGCTTTATGAAGCTCTAATGCGTCCGGCCGACATCATTGCCCGGTATGGCGGAGAAGAGTTTACGGCTATTCTACCCAATACCGGCAGCCAGGGAGCGACACAGGTCGCCCGGCGCATGATGGAGCATGTGACTGGCCTGGCTATCGAGCACCGGGGTTCGTCGGTGGCGGAAACGGTTACTGTCAGTATTGGTGCGTCTTCTGGTTTTCCGAGTGGAAAACTGTCACCGACCATGCTCCTGGGCTTTGCCGATAAAGCACTCTACGAGGCCAAGAAGCATGGACGGAACAGTTTTCGGATGCACTTTGCCGATAACGGGAAGTGACACGCCTCAATCGCATTATCAGTTTTTGAAACTGTGAATCGGTGCCGGCATCCTGCCGCCCCAGGCGATAAACCTGCTGGACTTGCCGACGTTTCTGATCGGCATGATTGGACTGGCCCCGAAGAGTCCGCCAAAGCTGACGGAGTCGCCCTCCTCCTTTCCCGGTACCGGGATGAGGCGGGCGGCGGTGGTTTTGGCGTTGATTAGACCAAGCGCCATTTCGTCGGCAATGATCGCTGAGATGGTGTCGGCATCGACTGAGCCCGGAATGGCGATCATGTCCAGACCGACGGAACAGACACAGGTCATCGCTTCAAGTTTTTCGAGACAGAGGGTCCCTTCACCGACTGCTTCCGCCAGCATGGCATCTTCCATTACCGGGATAAAGGCGCCGCTGAGTCCACCCACCGTTTTACTGGCAAAGATGCCGCCTTTTTTTACCGCATCATTTAACATGGCCAGGATGGCGGTGGTGCCGGGGGCGCCGATGGCATCGACGCCGAGAATTTTGAAAATTTCCCCGACACTGTCGCCGACCGTCGGAGTCGGGGCCAGGGAGAGATCAACCACGCCGAATTCAATCCCCAGCGATTTAGAGACGGCGCGACCGATGAGCTCTCCACAACGGGTAACCCGGAAGGTGGTCTGCTTAATCTCTTCCGCCAGTTCATCGAGGCGCAGGCTGCCCGGTTCCGGATGTTTCTCGATGAGCCGCTCCAGGGCTCGGGCTATCACCCCCGGTCCACTGACTCCGACATTGAGGACTGCGTCGGCTTCTTCAAGGCCGTGAATGGCGCCGGCCATGAACGGGTTGTCGCCGGGCTGGTTGCAGAAAACAACGAATTTTGCCGCGGCAAAACCTCCCTGATCGGCGGTTTTTTCGGCAAGTTCCTTGATGGTTCTGCCCATCATTGCCAGTGCGTCCATATTGATGCCTTTCTGGGTGGAACCAATGTTTATCGACGAACAGACTCTTTCGGTCTGGGCAAGGGCTTCGGGGATTGCCGCGATAAATTCCAGGTCTGTATTGGTCATCCCTTTTTCCACCTGGGCCGAAAAGCCGCCGAGGATATCAACACCAACCGCTTTCGCCGCCTGGTCCAGGGTTTGGGCGATTCTAACAAAATCTTCGCGAAAAAACCCGGCTCCGACGAAGGCGATTGGGGTTACCGCAATTCGCTTATTGACCACCGGAATACCGTATTTCCTACTTATCGTGTCGCAGGTGGCGACGAAGTTGCCGGCATAGTCGATTATTCTGTTGTGAATCCTCTTGCAAGTTTCCTCGACATTACCGCCTCGGCAGTCGAGCAGACTGATGCCCATTGTCACCGTACGGACATCGAGATTTTCCTTTTGAATCATCTCGACTGTGGCGAGGATCTGATCGGAACGTAGCATGGTTGTTTCTCCTGTCCTGAACCAATTCGATGGCAAAGGATTAAAATGATGGTCTTTTCAGTGCAGGGCGATCTCGTTGGTTACCTGAAAAATGTCGTTATGCTGCATCATGATGGTCAGACCGCTTTGCTTTGAATATTCTTCAAGTTCCTGCTGGAGTGTGGCAAGCGAGCAGGTACAGCGCTTCAGATCCAGTTGCAGAGCCATGGTATACTGGTTGTCCCGCAGGGTGGTCGCCAAATCGAAGATGTTGATATTGTGATTAAAGCAGAACAGGCTGATGCCGTGAACAATACCGCTTTTATTAGGGCCCTGGACGGTCAGAATATATGTCTCTTCCGGTGGCCCCTGCTCATCTTCCTGTTGACCAAAGCTGAGTTCTTTAATCGACACCTCAAATTTACTGCTGGTTTTGATATGCGATATAGCGGCCAGGAGGTCCTCCTTGGTTACTTCCGGACTAAAGGAAGCACTGAGGATCATTGTCAGATAACCGCAGAGAACCGTCTGGTTCAAATCGGCGACATCTCCGCCAAGACGGTAGATGGCTCCGGTTATATCGGCAATTATTCCCGGTCGGTCTTTCGACATTACCGAGATGATCATCTCTTTTCTCATTCTCTTTACTCCTGAGGATAACTGGTTAGTTGTTAAGGGAGAGGCTGGTAGGAAGGAATACTCCGAAGTGCAGCGTCCTTGCTCATTGCAAAATCTGCCATTATTGCACTGATTGGTAAAATCAGCAAGTAACAAAATGCTTCTATTCCTGGGAACAACGACGAGTAATACTGTTTTTGGGCTGAATTTATGAGTGTTTTTGGGCTATTCCTTGTATACTTCAACCCTTTTTATCAATGTTCAGTGGTACAGTTGATCGTGGATGATGTATGCCGAAGTGGGCGGGCCGGGATATCTTGTACACTGTTTTGTCGACTATATGGGAAGAGATGATGGAGAAAAATGTATTTGTCGAAGGACTGAAGGAGGGTGACCGATTCGAGGACCTTTTTCTTATTAAAAACATTAAGCAGGGAGAGACTCGGGCGGGTAAACCATATCTGGTGCTGACCGTCATGGATAAAAGTGGGGAAGTGTCCGGACCGGTCTGGGACAACGTCCCGGCGCTGCAAAAAATCTGTGTAGCAGGGGAAGTAGTGCAGCTTACCGGTACGGTGCAATCGTATCGTGACTCCTTGCAGCTGCGCATTGAGGCGATCAACCAGGTGCCTCAGCAGGCAATAGATCCAAGTCATTTTTATCCTGCTTCGCCGAGAAATATTGAACAAATGGCCAAGGAACTCCAAAGCCTGGTACAAAGTGTCAGCAATCCCTTTCTCAAAAAGCTGCTCAACCATTTTTTCAAAAAGAGCGACTCCTGGCTGCATTTTCAAGAGGCTCCGGCGGCAAAAGGGATTCATCACGCATACATCGGTGGCCTGCTTGAACATTCCTTGTCGGTGGCGAAGGTGGCCGATTTTCTGGCGCAGCACTATGCGGGTATAGATCGATCACTCTTGATGGCCGGAGCCCTGCTGCACGATATAGGCAAGCTGCAGGAGTTGAAGATGGAGAGCGGGCTGGTTGACTATACCGTTCGAGGCAGGCTGAAAGGACACCTCGTTATCGGCAGCGAAATGGTGGCCCAGGCGGCGGGAAAGATCCGCAATTTTCCCGAAGAGCTACTGGAACAGCTGCAGCACCTGATCCTCAGTCACCATGGCCGTCAGGAATTTGGTTCGCCCGCTGTGCCAATGACGGTAGAGGCGTTTATCCTCAGTTTTCTCGACGATCTGGATGCAAAAATGAATATCACTGAGCAGTTGCGACGAAAAATGGACAATATGGCCATGAGTTGGACCGAATATCAGCGCAGTCTTGAGCGATATCTTTATCTGGGCGGCTTTGCTGAAAAAAAAGAAGAGGTGGAAAGTGAGAGAGTTCTGCCGATTAACAGCCGACAACCATCTCTTTTCTGATAATTTCTCAAGATGGCGAACATGGCGGATAATCCTTCTTTCTGTTTCACACAGCTTTTAGGTCAGGAAAAAGCCAAGCGGCTGCTCCGCCGTTCTCTGGCGGCTGAGCGTATCCCGCACGCCTATATTTTCAAGGGCCCTGAAGGCGTGGGGAAAAGTTTGTTTGCCAGAGGAGTGGCCGCTGCGGTTAATTGCCGCGATGTGAGTATGGTCGGGGCCTGCGGTCACTGCTCTTCCTGTAAAAAATTCCGTTCGAAGAATCATCCGGATTTTTTGGTGGTCAGACCTGAAAAAGGGGTCATTAAAATCGATCAGATACGACGTCTGACCAGGGAACTTAGTTATCCTCCCTATGAATCGGCTTCACGGGTTGTGGTTATAGAAGATGTCCAGACCATGCGCCGGGAAGCCGCCAACAGTCTGTTGAAAACCCTGGAAGAACCGCCGGAAAACAATCTGCTGATCCTGACCGCCGAGGCTTCCCAAGAGATTCTGCCGACTTTAACTTCAAGATGCCAGGTCATACCCTTTGCTCAACTGAGTATTGACGATACGGCGTCTATCCTGGTTTTGCATGGCATTGAACGGGATCTGGCAGTTCTTCTGGCGAGACTTGCCGAGGGCAGCCCGGGTAAGGCGTTGCTTTTTCAGAAAACCGATATGATTGTTTTGTGGCGAAAACTCGTGGTCTTTTTATCCGATCCGGCAGTGGATGTCGATCGCGATGTCGGCCTGGTGTTGCGACATGCAGAAGATATGGCCGCCCTGAAAGAAGAACTGCCGGCACTGCTGGGTCTGCTTAAAATCTGGTTGAGAGACCTCCTGATGGGCGAAGACCGGCACAATGTCGTCTTACCTGTCGCAAAGAAATGGAATTCTCCGGAGCTGCTGGCCAGGATCCAGGCTATTGATCGGGCGGAGCGGGAACTAGCCCGAAATTGCAATCGAAATCTCATTTGTGAGGTTCTTTTGTTCAAATTACAGTGATTCCATGGCATAATGGAAAGCGAACGTTGTCGAGAGACGGAGCTCGTTAAAGGAAATAAAGTAATGACAGTGAGTGACAACGAAATTTCTGCTGATCAGGCACCGCCGAACGATTCAGTTTTTTACCGGTTGCAGTTTCGCGACGGTGCCCAGCAATTTACCGGGGCCGGACCGTTTCCCGGCCTTGTTCCGGGAACCGTGGTGATGGTCCAGACGGATCATGGTCCTGAGCCTGCGCGTATAGTAGGTTATTCACCTCTTTGCGGCTGCGAAGGACCGAAAAGCCAGGTGAGCTACCAGATTGAACGGCCTGCCCAGGGTGTTGAGCTGGAAAAATTCGTCAACCTGGCGGAAAGCGAACATGTAGCATTTCAATCCTGTTCTGGTTTGATAGAAAAGCATAGTTTGGACATGCACCTTGTTCGGGTTGAGCGTTATTTTAACAGCAGTAAAATGATTTTTTATTTTACCGCTGATAGCCGCGTCGATTTTCGAGCTCTGGTGAAAGATCTCGTTCAGGAGTTCCGGACCAGGGTTGAAATGCGTCAGGTCGGCGTCCGGCATGAAACGAAAATGCTGGGTGGTATCGGTACCTGCGGTCGTGAACTCTGCTGCTCCTCTTTTATTAAAAACTTTGATTCCGTATCGATCAAGATGGCCAAGGAGCAGGATCTGCCACTCAATCCGACCAAGATATCCGGTGTCTGTAATCGTCTGCTCTGCTGTCTGACCTATGAATACGAGACATACAAAAAACAGCGTAAGAATATGCCCAAAGCGGGAAAACGGATCAAGGTGGATAGCGAACAGTATCTTGTTAAACGTCAGATACCGCTTCAGGATGCAATCATCGCGGAAAATAGTAGCGGAGAGGATGTCATACTGATGAAAGAACAGTGGAAACTGTCGCAGCCGCTGAAAAAAGAAAATCTCGAGGAGAAAGAAAAAAGAAAAAGACGAGGGCGGTAGCCCGGTCTGTCGACAAATATTGAAAAGAAGACGCTTTGCACTATTTTGCTGCTGGAGGCAAAACTCAATCATGACAATCTCGTAAAAACCTAAAATTTTGATGACTACCTATATTACAACTCCGATATACTACGTAAACGCTCAACCTCATCTCGGTCACGCCTATACCACCATAGTTGCCGATACTTACAGCCGTTTCAAGCGATTGTGTGGGGAGAAAGTGCGATTTCAGACCGGTACCGACGAGCATGGCGACAAAATCGTCAAGGCAGCGGAGGAGCAGCATGTCCAGCCAAAAGAATATGTTGACAGGATAAGTGCGCTGTTCAGGGCTGCCTGGCCGCTGTTGCAGGTCGAACCCGATCATTTTATCCGCACCACCGATGCCCGGCATGTGGCGGTCGTACAGAAAATTCTGCAAAAAGTGTATGACAGTGGTGATATATATTTTGATGAGTACACCGGTCTATACTGTCAGGGCTGCGAACGATACCTTACTGAGAAAGAGCTGGTCAACGGCAATTGTCCAGATCACCAGAAGCCGCCGGAGGAAATTGCCGAGCAGAACTATTTTTTTCGCATGTCGCGGTATCAGCAGCAGCTCATCGACCATATCCATGATAATCCAGACTTTATAAGCCCGGAACGATATCGTAATGAAGTCTTGTCGTTTCTCAGTGAACCTCTGGAGGATCTGTGTATCTCCCGGCCAAAGTCACGCCTTACCTGGGGAATTGAACTGCCTTTTGACGATTCGTTCGTTACCTATGTCTGGTTTGATGCCCTGATAAACTATCTTACCGGCATAGGTTATCCCGACGGCGGCAATTTTAACGAATACTGGTCGGTGGCTGAACATCTGATCGCCAAGGATATTCTTAAACCCCATGCCATATACTGGCCAACCATGCTGCTGGCGATGGGGGTGCCGCTTTACCAGAAACTCCACGTCCATGGTTACTGGAACATCGACGATACCAAAATGTCCAAGAGTATCGGCAACGTTGTCAGGCCAAAAGAACTGGTAGATAACTATGGCGTCGATACCATTCGCTATTTTACCTTGCGGGAAATGTCTTTTGGCCTTGATTCATCCTTTAGCTCCGAGGCGATTGTTGCCCGGCAAAATGCCGACCTGGCCAATGACCTGGGCAATCTATTCAGTCGGGCAACCGCCATGGTTCATAAATACCGGGGAGGAAAGGTCCCGGAACCGGCCGAAGATAGTGCGGCGGACCTGGAACTGCAGGCGGGAGCACAGACAATGCTGCGAGAATACCGGCAGCAGATGGCGGATTTTTTCTTTCACCGCGCTTTGCAGGCGGTCTGGGAATTTGTCGGCATGGCCAATCGATATATCGTCATGAACGAACCCTGGGTGTTGGCTAAAGATCCGGCAAAAGCTGCCAGACTCGATACCGTGCTCTATAATACTCTTGAATGCCTTCGCCTGTTGACTCTGGTTTTGCAGCCGGTAATGCCCGGTGCGACAATAAAGATGGCCGAGGGACTGGGTCTCGCGGCAGAAGATGATCGGGTACGCTCTCTTGACCATGGTGGCAGGTGGAAACTACTCACTCCGGGCTGTCAACTGCCTGTCATCGACACTCTGTTTCCCCGTCTCGAGGAAGGTAAAAAAGAGTTAAAGAATTCTGGGGCTGAAAAACCGGAGATAGTAAAAAGCGATTCATCTCAAGATACCATGGAAGCACTCGTCGATTTCACATATTTTCAAAAACTTGATCTGCGGGTTGCGCAAATTGTCGCTGCTGAACCGATCAAGAAATCAAAGAAATTGTTGAAACTGACGGTTAAAACACCAACCGAGAGGGTAATCGTTGCCGGCATTGCCGAATATTATAATGCTGAGGAGTTGATTGGCCGACAAGTACTTATTGTCGCCAATCTCAAGCCCGTCAAGATAATGGGCGTGACCTCTCAAGGCATGGTATTAGCGGCAAGGACAGAAAATGAAGGGAAAGAGCGGTTGGTCCTTTCTTCAGTGAGCGATATGGTGGTACCAGGCAGCAGAGTTGCCTGATGACAAATGAAAAAACGAAAAATGTGAGAAGGAGAGACCTATGTTTGTGGTAAATAATTTTATGATGGCCATCGCTCAGCTCCTCGATTTTGTGCTGACTGCCTATATGTGGATTATAATTGGCAGGGCGGTGATTTCCTGGGTGAATGCTGATCCATACAATCCCATAGTGAAATTTTTATATGAGGCGACAGAGCCGGTGTTGAGCCGTATTCGCCGGCTGATACCGATAAGTTTTGGCGGTATAGATTTTTCGCCGATGATCCTCATTATTGCTATAATGTTCCTGCAGAGTTTTGTGGTTCAGACCCTCAAGCAAATAGCTATGGGTATGGGATAAGCAGAGTGATGTACCAGCACCTTTTGGTCATTGGTACTATTATCTTTTTCAAGGGAGCTAGATATGTTGACGCCGCAATCAATTAAAGATCAGGAATTTCAGACTAAATTCAGAGGGTATGAGCCGATCGAAGTGAGAGCGTATCTTGAACTTCTTGCGGAAGATTTTTTTGAATTAACTGAACAGAATCGCATCCAGGCAGAAGAAATTGAATCTCTTCAGGCTGATAAGGAGGTCTTGGAACAAGGTAAGGACTCGCTTGTCAACGAGGTGCAGATAGCAAAAGAAAATGCTGAAGGAATTCAAGCAGGGATCCAGGAGAGTTGCAAACATAAAGACCAGGAGATAGCTGATCTTAAAGAGCAACTTGACAACATGATCAAATCGGCCGCTTCGCTGGAAGAAGAAAATGCCGCCTACATCGAAGAAATCGCCGCCCTCGAGGAGGCGCTGGCCAGTGGTGAGGGGTCGAGTAAGCAAGGCGAGGCAGAGCTTGCCAAACTTCGCGGCAAAATCGAATTGCTGGAGGAAAAAAACAAGGAATTAAAACAGGAAGGTCTGGATTTTAAGACCACCATCCTCGCCGCCCAGAAATTTGCCGATAGTCTGCGGCAGAGCAGTCAGGAGGAGGCTCAGAAAATTATGGACGATGCCCGTGCCGAAATTGAAAAATTCCGTAAAGAGGCGGAAGCCGAACTGGCACGGTTGCCCAAAGAAATTGAAGAATTAAAGCAAAGAAAGATGAAAGTGCGCAAGGATCTGGAAAAAACGCTGTACGGATATCTGGAGGCTCTGGAAGAGAAGCCCGGGATAGATTCTGCGGCAAAAGAAGACGATCTCTCCGACTTGTTTCAAAGCATCCAGTTGCCGGATGGCTCCAAAGCCGATCCGGACGAAGTTTAGTCGAGGAAGGCAAGGGGGGGGCGGCGCTTAAAATGGCATACCTCTCCTGTTTACCGGATGGCAAAGTATTGTTGCACCTGCATGTGCAGCCGAAGGCGTCAAAAACCAGGATTGTCGGTTTCCATGACGGCTGCCTGAAAATAGCCGTCGCGGCTCCTCCTGTCGAAGGCAAGGCCAATAAAGCAGTGGTCAGATTTCTGGCCGACATATTTGCAATTGCTATCCGCGATGTCGTAGTCACATCCGGGGTTCAATCCAGGAAAAAAACAGTGGTTGTCAGTGGGCAGGATGCCGCGACCATTCTCCGGGTGATACAAGAGATGGTCGATAAGCCCTGAGTACATCAATTTCTCTGCTTTTTAGGGAGCAGATAGGAAATGACGAAACCGGTTGTATTGATTCCGGCCAGGATCAGGCCGACAATGCCGAGAGTTCCGATAAATCCTGGTTCTTTGGCCATGCGGTCAGCCAGGATCAGAATGGAAGAGCCGACAATAAGCGCTGCAATGATCATGGCGATCCCCATTATCCGGCTTGAGGTGTCGATGCGCTCCGACAGGTGCTCAATGCGCTTTAGTTCAAGATTGAGGGTGAAGCGGCTGTGTCTGGCGTGGTCGAGAAAGCGCTGGAGATCGACGGGCAGATCCTCGAGCAGCTCCAGCGAGCTGGTCATGGTCTTATAGATGCGCTCTTTTATGGCCCGCATGCTGTGCCGGTTCTGGACAATTTCCTGGATCTGCGGTTCTACGTGGGAGAGGACATCAAAGGTTGGATCAAAATATTCGGCGACACCTTCAATGGTCGTCAATGCCTTGGTGAGCAGCATCAGATCCTCAGGGCACTGGATATGGTAGCGCTGGAGCATGCCGAAGAAGTCACGGAGCAGGCCGGTAATATTCAGGTGCTGCAGGTCGCTGTTCTGGAAATGACTGGTGAGGTGTTGCAGTTCCAGGCGGAAATCGCGGTTGTCAATGACCGCAGGATTCACATCGGTCAGTTCGATGACCACTCGGCAGAGTCGGTCAATATCCCCTTTCACTATTCCGGCGACAAGGTTAATGAGCTGATCGGTTGTCTTTCTATCCAACTGCCCGGTCATCCCGCAATCGATAAAACAGATTTTCCCGCCAGTCAGGATAAAGATATTGCCCGGATGAGGGTCGGCGTGGAAAAAGCCAAACCGCAGGCATTGTTTAAAGACTGCATCGGTGCCATTGGCGACTATGGTCCTACGTTCACTTTTGCTCAGCTCATCTGGGCTGACTGTCGAGAGCAGCCTTCCCCGGATTTCCTGCATGGTGAGGACATTTCGGGTGGTGGCCGACCAGTATACTTTCGGAAAGCTGATATTGGCATCGTCTTCAAAATAGCGGCGCAGGCGTTCGGTGGATTGCCCCTCGATCACCAGGTTGATTTCTTTGAGGATCTCCCGGGAAAATTCTTTGACGACCGCTGTCGGACTGTAGCCAAGATCAGAGAAATATTGCTCCAGCAGCTGCGCCAGGCTTTCCACCAGATCCATATCTTCTTCAATCAGTTGTCTGGCACCGGGGCGAAGAACCTTGATAACCACCGGGGTCCCATCTTTCAGGGTCGCCCGGTGGACCTGGGCAATGGACGCAGCGGCCAGGGGTGTTTCTTCGATTGCCGAAAAGAGCAGGTCGAGTCTTCCCGGAAATTCCAGGATAAGAACCTGGTAAATTTCCGCAAAAGGCACCTGTTGACACCGGTCTTGCAATTTCTTGAATTCACTGGCCCATTCCGGGGGGATTAAGTCAGGTCGGGTGGAGAGGATCTGGCCGAGTTTTATGAAAGTCGGTCCAAGTTCTTCAAGGACCATGCGGACCCGGACCGGTCGCGGCAGATTCTTTGACTGGTCGCCGGCAGGGGTGTCGATTTCTTCTTTTACGGTGCCGAGAAGACGGTGCAATCCGGTGTCGAGTACCAGTTGGCGGAAGCCAAATGCAGAGAGTACCTTGACAATTTCGGCAAATCTTCGGGTATTTCTAATGGTTCGTTTTATAGAGGTTATCTTCATCAGGAAGAAAAAGCGCCGAGTATCTCCTGGTCTTTTTCGCGCTGTTGCTGGAGCATCTCATACCAGAGGCCAAAATTTTCCGTCTTCCAGGCCAGTGCATTCTCGGTCCACAGCTTGGATGTCTCGGGCAGAAAGTCGATAAAAATTTTCTCCACGTCGCATCGTTCCATCCCATCCGAATGGCAGTACATGAGGGAGAGTATATCCGCCATCTGTACGATAAGGGCATATTTTTTATGACTGGGCGCTTCCTGTGGACAGTGATGATAACCAATTGCCATGACCAGCTGTTCCGGAAGCATCCATCTTCTGGCAAGCTGCAGGCCAACCTTGTCGTGACTGATGGCAAACTGGCTCTGTTCTTCCGAGGAGTCGTTGGTCATGCAGGGATTGGAAATTTCCCGTAGAATTGGGTATTCGTTTGGAAAGGCCATAAACATGGCGAGCTTGCCAATATCATGGATAAGTCCGGAGATGAACAGTTCGCTTGCGGGCAGTCGAAGTTGTTCGCCGATAATTTTGGCGGCAAGACCACAGGTAAAGGCATGTTCCCAAAAAAGACTGATGGTATTTTTGTTTTCGACACTCAGCTCTGGAAATGAAGAAAAGATGGCTTTGCCAATTATAATATTTTTGATCTCTTCATGGCCCAGCACAACAACAGCTCGTTCTAAGGTGCTTACTCCTCGGGGAATGCCGAAAAAGGCGGAATTGGCAACTTTGAGTATGGTGCTGCACATCGTCTGGTCCGGCAGGATAACCTCCATCAGGTCTTTCGCGCTGCTCTCTGGATCTGCAGTGACGGCGATAACCTGTGAGACAATTGCCGGCAGGGCCGGTAAGGAATTTACCTGATTGTCTATTGCGGCAAGGTATGGATGCGTCATGATCTCCGTGTGAGAAATGAATTAAAGATGCTGTGTCTTGTCCCGGCTCACTCAGCAGAAGATAAAACAGTCCTGAAGGTCTATATAAGCAAGTCTTTAAATAGGTCTTCACTGTTTTCCGGTTGCCGGCCCTGACAATTATGGCCGGCAAATCATTTCAGCTGGCGCTTCTCAAAATATCATACTCAAAAGTATATAAGTCAAAGGTACTGGATTGCAACGTTAATGACAATATTTTCATGGTGACCGGCTTGACGAAAAATTGTTTCGCAGAACTTTTATTGTCTCCTAACGTATCTAAATGATAAATAAGTTTCATCCTTAAAAAGGAAGTTTTTCGATATTGAAGTTGGTGAAAAATGCAAAAGCCTGAGTGATCAATGACTCCAGTGTCGGTCGTGCCGTTTCCAGGGGTGGCAGCCTGGGCAGGGAGGGCATCCTGGTGGTGACCGCCGGGGGAGGCAAGAGGCGCAGTTCGTCCTCCATGTTCTGTCCGGCAAGAGCGGGCCTGTCTGTGTAGAGGAGCCCGGAGCGCATGGTATCCGGATTATCAATCTCGCGAAGAAAATTGAGGATTCCCGAGAGATCGTTCATGCGGTAAAACCGACTGATTTCCTTGCAGATATCTTCATGTTCCTCTTCGAGCTGGGTGAAGATGCCCCGGTAGGTATCGATTTCACCTGCCAGCAGACGATAGACCTGGTAGACGAGATTTCTGAATCGTCTCCTCCTGGTGAACCCCTTTCCCCGCAGCCCGGCAAACAAGCGCTGCCATTGTACGTGAGAATGTGGATCAGTATGCAGGCTGCCAATTGACTCGGGTATTGCGGTAAATTGAATGAAAGAGGCGAAGATCTGATCCTTTTGCAAAAGGCAATGCATTCGCTGCATGTTCATGATGATGTTGGCCGCGTATTGTTGATCGACATTCTGCAGTTTGTCGAGGTACTGGCCGGACTCGGTCTCAATCTGTTTGCGAAACCCAAAGTACCGATTGGCGATATCCTGTTTTATCTCATAAACAAGTGCTTTGCTGATATCTTCCATGCGGACCTGACCTGGAGGGATGAAAAAGTAAACCGATGGCATCTCATTATAATAGATAGTATAGTATGAATTTTAGCAAGAATCACCTCTCTTTATTGGTGGTATTGTAAAAAGCTCGGTCTCCTTCAATGCAGGTTTCTGCCTCACTTCCGACATTCTCCCTGAATGGTCGGAAGCCAGGCTGTAATCTTCGCCGTGCATGTCAAGCTTTTTATAGAACCAGTTCCATACACTGAAGAGGGTATCGGCAAGTCCCCAGGTGGGATGAGGATGACACATGGTTTCTGGTGAATATCGAGACGACATTACCGCGCAAATAAAAGAAAAGGCTGATATCGTTCAGGTTATTGGCGAATGTGTTGATTTGAAAAAGAGCGGTACGCGGTTTCTTGGTCTGTGTCCCTTTCATGGGGAGAAGACCCCTTCTTTTTCAGTGCACAGCGGGCAGCAATTCTTCCATTGCTTTGGCTGTGGGGAATCTGGCGATGTCTTTACTTTTGTCATGAAATACTATGGCCTGGATTTTCCCGATGCCATAAAGAACCTGGCCAATAAATATCATATTGAATTACCCGAGCGCCGCCGCTCGCAAGAAGAACAATTGCGGGCGAAAATAAAAGGTGAACTTTTTGGAGCCAACGAAAAAGCGGCGCTGCTCTATAGCCGCTATCTGCAGGAAGCAAAAGGAGCCAGAGCTGCTCGGGCGTATTTGCATAAAAGGGGCGTGACTGAAGATATCCTGACCAGGTTTCGTATCGGATATGCGCCGGCTGTTGAGGTTGAAGGTTGGAATTATCTTGGTGGTCTGTTATCCGGTGCTGAAAAAAAAGCGGCGATAGAGGCCGGTTTACTGGCGGAACGTGAAAATGGGGGAACATATGATCGTTTTCGCGATCGTATTGTCTTTCCTATTGCCGACATAAGCGGGCGAATTTGCGGCTTTGGCGGCAGAATTGTCGGGGAAGGGCAACCCAAATATCTCAATTCGCCGGAGAGCCCGATCTTTAACAAGAGTAACCTGCTTCTTGGGCTCTTCCAGCAAAAAGAAGATATCCGGCGCAATAATGAAGCGGTACTCGTCGAAGGCAATTTCGATCTGATTTCTCTGGTTGCCGCCGGCTGTACCAATGTAGTGGCGCCACTAGGGACAGCCTTAACCCGGGAGCAGCTGCGCCTGATCAAGCGGTTTGCCGAAAGGGTGATCCTCCTTTTCGATGGTGACGCTGCGGGTGCAAAGGCCGCCGTCAGGGGGGTGCCGTTATTTCTGGCTGAACAGATCGCCGGTCGCGTGGCGCTTCTGCCTAAGGGGCATGATCCGGACACCTTTGTCCGGGAAAAGGGTTTGGCTGCATTGCTGCAGCTGCTCAAGCAGGCGGAATCCCTGCCGGAGTTTGTGCTCAACCGATTCGTCGAAGAGTTTGGTCTGACTCTTGATGGTAAACGAAGAATTGTCGAAGAGTTGCAGCCATTGATCAAAGCGGCCGTCTCGCCATTGCAGCGATCGATCTTTGTTGCCCATTTTGCAGAAAAATTGAACATCCCCCCGGAGCAGTTTGACGGGCACCTCAATTCTGTCGCAGTGAGCACAGTTGCGACCCCGGTTGTTCCCGTCAAAAAACGTAATAGTGAACGGATCGTGCCCCTGTCGATACCGCAGCGGCAATTGGTGGAGTTCATGATTCTTCAGCCAAGATTTTTTTCTCAGCTGGAAGAAGGAGGAATCCGGGAATGTCTGGCGGATGGAGTAGGGGAGATCCTCTTCTTACAGCTTAAAAGTTTGTTGGCCAAAAATACCGATGCAGAACCGGAAGAATTGCTGACTGTTCTCTCTGAGGGTGCCGAACGAAGTCTGGTCGCCGAACTATTGCAGCGGGCTCCCATACATTCCCATGCGATGAACGAAGATGACAGCCGGCAGGAATTTGCCGATCTTTTCGAATATCTTCGCAAGTATCACCTGAAAAAAAGTTCCGACGAACTGATGGCCCGAATGCAGCGAGCGCAGCAAGATGGCGATGTAGGATTATTGCAGGAATTGATGATGCAGAAAATTGAAATTACCCGGAAGCTGCACGAGGAATAACTGGTCTTTCTCCCCCGATTGCGTAGTGCGCAGAATGCAAGTTTTTATCCGGTGATAGCTGAATTTACTTGACATTTTCCGCAGTTTCGTTTGAGTGGAGAGAACAGGCTCGATTGTTAGTGGTTGGAATAGCAGAGTAATTGGCCGATATGACGAGAAGATATGGCGTGATGTTGATGTTTGTCGAGCGGCACACCCCAACCTTTGCTGCTAGGTGGTGTGTGCATGACGTCGGCAGGAGGCGAGGATAAAATGGGCTCGGACAGTGATGAGATAATGATGGACTCTGATATGGAAAAAGATGAAGCGCTTTACGATCTGTCTGAGGATTCTGATGACGATATTGTCTCCCCTGTGGATTTTTCCGATTTGAACTTTGACCGTCGGAGTGGCCGGCAAGAGCGTCGGAACAGTCCGTTTGGCGACCGAAGAAAAGAAGACCGGCGAAGGGCTTCCCGGCATACTGAAGATTCGGGAAAGGCTTCCAAGTCGCAAACGTTCGTCGATCCGATGAATATTTATCTCCGGGAAATGGGGACGCTTACCCTGCTCAGCCATGAGGAGGAGTTGAAGCTGGCCAAAATGATGGAGCAAGGTAAGCGACGGGTACAGGATGTCGTTCTGAAAACACCACTGGCTATTCCGGCACTGCTGGAAGTTATCAAGGGACTGGACGGCAATGACGAGAAAATTTGTCAAATCATTACCGGTGTAGCTGAAGATAATACGAAAAAGGAAAGTGACGATTTTCTTCTTCGGATTGAAAAGGCGGTCGAACTGAATAAAGCACGGGAAGAGTTGTTGGCTCATTATCTGCAAATAAATGCCAAAACCCCCGAGGCGGAAAAACAGCTTGCGGAATTTGAAGAAAAAGGGGCAGAGATCGCTCAGCTTTTTGCTGATAAGGATATCTGCTCTGATTGTATAAAGGCGATAGCGGTCGGTCTCGAGGAACTTTCTAAGAGATTTCGAAAGGTTTTTGTCGAGGTGATGGGTGAGCATGTGGCGCGGGCCGCCGGTTCTTCGGCTGAGGTGGCTCCGGAACTGATCGAACTGCAGGTCAATCGTCAGATGCTCGAAGAATCGGGGATCGACGAAAGGCAGTTGCGGCATATTCTCCAGGAAGTCGACGCCGGATGGGAACAGTATAAACTCGGCAAAGAAGGTCTGGTGCGGGCAAACCTTCGCCTGGTGATCTCTGTATCAAAAAAATTTGTCAATCGTGGACTGCAGTTTTCCGACCTTATTCAGGAAGGAAATATCGGCTTGATGAAGGCGGTGGAAAAATTTGACTATCACCGTGGCTACAAGTTCAGCACCTATGCCACATGGTGGATAAGACAGGCGATCACCCGCGGCATTGCCGACCAGGGAAGAACTATCCGTCTGCCGGTGCATATGATTGAAACAATCAATCGTCTGCTGCGGGTATCCAAGGATTTCATGCTGGAAGAGCATCGTGAGCCGACCCCTGAGGAGATGGCGGAGCAGCTAGGAACGGATGTCACCAAGGTCAAGTCGGCGCTCAAAATTGCCAAGGATGCCATTTCACTCGATACACCGGTCGGTGATGACGGCGAAACCTTTTTAGGTGATTTTATCGAAGACCAGGAAAAACTAGGTCCTGATGAGGTCTCCATGGTGGCAAGTCTCAGGGAATGCCTCAATCAGGTCATGTCCTCACTTTCCCCGCGTGAAGCCAAAGTCTTGAAGATGCGCTATGGTATTGATGTAGCCTGCGATCATACCCTGGAAGAGGTGGGGCAGTGTTTTGCCGTCACCAGAGAGCGGATCCGGCAGATCGAAGCTCAGGCCATCATGAAACTGAAGCACCCGTCGCGCATTGAGGAGTTGCGGGTTTTCATGACCGACTGATGCGTCATCGCTGTACGGGAAAGCTTCCTGCTTGTAGAGCTATCTTTATCGGTGGTGCCTGGTCTTTCTGCCCATCCCGCAGTTGTGTATCGATGTTTGTCTACCACCTTATGACCTGCAGGATATATTCTCCCAATACACACACTATGAGAAAAAATTGATGAACTCCACTCTCGACTGGATAAATCTGAGTTTCGTCCCCGGTCTGGGACTGGGTGGATTTTGGCGCCTTATCGAACACTTCCATTCTCCGGGCGCAGTATTTCAGGCCTCTCAAAAAGAGTTGCTGCAAGTCGGTGGGATTAAAGAGCGGCAGATATCCGGTTTTTTTTCGGCAAAAGACCACCGAAATCGTGGCGAGCAGGAACTTGAGCGGCTGGGCGCTCTCGGAGGGGTGGCGGTTTCCTTTGCTGACGATACATATCCGCCCTTGCTGCAGCAGCTTGTCGATCCTCCACCGGTCCTCTATGTCCTCGGTCGGGTTGAACTTTTGGCCAACCCCTGTGTGGCTGTGGTCGGCTCTCGTGCGGCAACCAGCTATGGCCGGCGGACGGCTTTTAATCTGAGCCGAAGCCTGACTGCTCTGTCGGTGACGGTTGTCTCCGGCCTCGCGCTGGGGATCGATGCCGAATCTCACGCTGGAGCTCTGGCCGGAACGGGGAATACCGTTGCTGTGCTTGGTTGTGGTCTGGATGTAGTGTATCCGCAACAGAATAAAGCTCTTTATGCACAAATTGCTGCGCGTGGCGCCCTGGTAACCGAGTATCCCCTGGGAACGAGACCGGAGGGCTTCCGGTTTCCGGCAAGAAACCGTATAATCGCCGGTCTCAGCCAGGGAGTGATAGTTGTTGAGGCGGCAAGGAAATCGGGTTCTCTTATCACCGCCCAGATGGCCCTCGACTGCGATCGTGAGGTTTTTGCCGTTCCCGGCCAGGTCGATTCGTGTAAAAGTGAAGGAACGCACTGGCTGTTGCAGCAAGGGGCAAAACTGGTACAGAGAGTGGATGATATCATCATTGAACTCGATATACCGGGCACGAAGAACCAGGCAGCTACTGCGGTGTTGCAGCCTGAAGACCATAAAAACATGGAGCCTGATGCCTTGGCATTACTGCAGTATATCGAGCCTTATCCGCTGATGCGAGACGTCTTGCTGGAAAAATCGGGTTTGTCTCCGGCGCGGTTGAGTGAGCTCTTGCTGTTGCTTGAGCTGGATGAGCTGATTGAAATACTTCCCGGGGATAAATTGAGAAGAATCGCCGGATAGGTCCTGCATTTTTTCTGTCCATGAAGCTATTGCCAAGATAAACAAGGAGCTGAAAAGGGGTATTATGCGCAAAAATATACAAATAGCACCGTCAATCTTGTCAGCCGATTTCAGTCGATTAGGCGACGAGATACGAGCCGTCGACCAGGCGGGTTGTGATTGTATTCATATTGATGTGATGGATGGTCATTTTGTGCCGAATATTACCATTGGCCCCTTGGTGGTAAAGGCTGCCCGGGCTGTTACCCGAAAGGATCTGGATGTCCACCTGATGATTTCTGATGCGGACAACTACGTCGATGCGTTTGCTTCAGCCGGTGCAGACTGGATTACTGTGCATGTCGAGGCGAGCGCCCATCTGCATCGAACTGTATCCAGAATAAAAGAATTGGGCAAAAAAGCCGGGGTGGTTGTCAATCCTGCGACATCGCTTAGTACCCTTGATTACATCCTGGAGGAGGTAGACCTGGTTATGCTGATGTCAGTTAATCCTGGGTTTGGCGGCCAGTCGTTTATCGGCTCGACGCTGGGCAAGATACGACAGCTCAGGCAGCGCATTGACGCTCTGGGGCTAAAGGTGGAGATTGAGGTAGATGGTGGGATAAGTGAAAAGACCATCGCCGATGTGGCCGAAGCCGGTGCCAATATCTTTGTTGCCGGTTCGGCGATCTATGGCAGCAATAACTACCAGCAGACGATAGCTACCCTGAGAAAACAGGCCGAAACTGCTGCCGCACGGTATATATAACCAGACATCGACGTGAGAGACACACCTCCGGGAAGCCGTAAAAAGGAGGTACTGTTTATAGCCGTAAGATGCGTGGCAAGGTGTTGCCGATTCAATTACCGGAAGCTTTAAAGTTGTGAGATTCCACACCTGAATGGTGATTCAGTCGATAGCTCAATTCTATTGGATTTTTGTTGACAAAAGTGCGCAGCAAAGATATTCTCACACGCTGAATGAAAATTCATAATCGTGGTACGTTGTTC
This sequence comes from uncultured delta proteobacterium, assembly GCA_963804605.1. Classification (GTDB taxonomy): domain Bacteria; phylum Desulfobacterota; class Desulfobulbia; order Desulfobulbales; family Desulfocapsaceae; genus Desulforhopalus_A. Next base: position 385,056 of record CAWDRB010000027.1, on the reverse strand, counting down.
TGTCCTACGTGCTGAAGATGTCAGGAAAGTTATTGAGTCAGTACGATGAAAATAATAAACTGAAAACTAGTCTTTAAGGTTTTCAGTTTAGAGTAAGAGTTTGGTAGAAAGAGTTTGGTTAAGGTTGCAGTATAAACAGTAATTCAAAGGAGGAAATCATGGCAAAGCATGAGACGCCCTTGTTGGACCAATTGGAGAGTGGCCCGTGGCCAAGCTTCGTGTCCGACCTAAAGCGCCAGGCCGAAAAAAAGCCTGAGTGTTGGGATATTCTTGGCATCCTGGAGTTGTCCTATAAAGACCGGATCACCCACTGGAAGCACGGTGGTATCGTAGGTGTTTTTGGTTATGGTGGTGGTATCGTTGGCCGGTATGCCGATGTACCGAAGCAGTTCCCCGGTGTTGAGCACTTTCACACCATTCGTGTTGCTCAGCCGTCATCCAAGTACTATTCTACTGCAAATCTCCGTCAGATGATGAATCTGTGGGAAAAACATGGCTCCGGTATGACCAACTTCCACGGTTCTACTGGTGATATCATTCTTCTTGGTACCCGCACTGAAAATCTTGAGCCGTTTTTCTGGGATCTGACCCACGATATGGGCCAGGATCTTGGCGGTTCTGGTTCCAACCTGCGAACTCCCGCCAACTGTGTTGGTCAGTCTCGCTGTGAATGGTCCTGCTATGATACGGAAGAGGTCTGTTATCACCTCACCATGCATTATCAGGATGAGATCCATCGTCCGGCTTTCCCGTATAAATTCAAGTTCAAGTTTTCCGGTTGTCCCAATGACTGTGTTGCCGCTATTGCCCGTTCCGACGTCAGCGTTATCGGTACCTGGAGAGATGAGATTCGCATCGACCAGGCTGCCGTGAAAGAATATGTTGCCGGTAATTACCCGCCAAATGGTGGTGCGCATGCTGGTCGCGACTGGGGTAAATTTGATCTTCAGAAAGAAGTCATCGATCTCTGTCCTACTGAATGTATGTGGATGGAAGGTGGCGAACTGAAAATTGACGATAAAGAATGCACCCGCTGCATGCATTGTATCAATGTTCTGCCTCGCGCCCTGCGCCCTGGTGCTGACCAAGGTGCAACCATCTGTGTTGGTGCCAAAGCCCCTATTCTTGATGGTGCACAGTTCTCAACCCTTATCGTTCCCTTCATGAAAATTTCCAAAGATAACGAATTCGAAGAACTCATTGAGTTTATCGAGACTATCTGGGATTGGTGGATGGAAGTTGGTAAGAATCGTGAGCGTGTTGGTGAGACCATGCAGCGTGTAGGTCTTCCTACCTTCCTGCAGGTAATGGGTATTGACCCAATTCCACAGCATGTCAAAGAGCCTCGGTCTAATCCTTATGTATTCTGGAAAGAGGAAGAGGTTGAAGGTGGTTTTGAGCGTGATGTCGTTGAGTTCCGCGCCAAACACGCTGCCTAATTAATGCTGTTTTAATTTGAGCTAAAAATTCATATTAAATATAAGGAGATTTACACCATGGGTTATGATCCGACAAAACCAATGGAAGGCCGTATTTCAGATCTTGGTCCACCAAATTACGAGCAGTTTTTCCCACCGGTCATCAAGGCCAACAAGGGAAAATGGCTGTGGCATGAAATTATTCAACCAGGCGTTTTGATGCACAAATCCGAAACCGGTGACGAGGTGTACACTGTACGCTGCGGTACCTGTCGTCTGGTGTCTGTTGAGTATATCCGCGAAGTGTGTGACATCGCTGATAAGCATTGTGACGGGTTCCTGCGTTTCACCACTCGGAACAACGTTGAGTTTATGGTTGACAAAAAAGAGAAAGTTCAGCCACTGCTCGATACTCTGGCCAGCATGGGCAACAGATTTCCTGTAGGTGGAACCGGTGCTGGTGTGACCAATATCGTTCACACCCAGGGTTGGGTACATTGCCATACCCCGGCAACTGATGCTTCAGGTGTTGTCAAGGCGGTAATGGATGAACTGTTTGATTATTTTACTTCTATGACGTTGCCTGCCCAGGTACGTATTGCCCTGGCCTGCTGCCTGAATATGTGTGGTGCGGTTCATGCGTCGGATATCGCCATTCTGGGTATTCACCGTAAGCCGCCGATGATCGATCATACTCGTATCACTGGTGTCTGCGAGTTGCCTCTGGCAATCGCTTCCTGTCCTCTGGGTGCGGTAAAACCTGCGAAAGCTGAGGTTGACGGTAAAGAAATCAAAACAGTCAAGGTAAACGTCGAACGCTGTATGTTCTGTGGTAACTGCTACACCATGTGTCCGGCGATGCCGCTGGCCGATCCGGAAGGCGACGGTATTGCCATTCTGGTTGGTGGTAAAGTTTCCAATAGAATCAGCGCACCGAAGTTTTCCAAGCTGGTTATTCCATTTCTGCCGAATACCACTCCTCGCTGGCCTGAAACTGTTCAGGCTGTCAAGCAAATTCTCGAAGCGTACGCTGCTGATGCCAAGAAATACGAGCGTGTTGGTGAGTGGGCGGAAAGAATTGGCTGGGAGAAATTCTTTGAGAAATGCGATATTCCATTTACTATAAAAAGCATCGACGACTATCGTCTTGCTTATGACACCTGGCGCACTACCACACAGTTCAAGTACACCAGCCATATCAAATAGTAAGGCAAGAGTGGTGTTTGATGATCAGGCGGTTAAGAGCCGCCTGATCATGAGATGCTTTCTTCCACAAAAACTATACCAGGAGTAAAATTATGGCACTCAGTACAGAAGAGCTCAAAAATGCAATCGAAGAGAAAGCTCTCAAGTCTCCTAAACCGCAGTTGTATATCAAGGATTTCTATGCATGCGATCCTGATTCCAAGCCGCGGGTTATAAAGAATGTTGCCAATGAAATGGTCCGTGAAGGCAAGCTTATGTTCTGGTCTTCAGGCTCAACTACTATGTATGCTGTTCCCAGCCGAATCAAGAATGAAGAAAAAAGCGGAGCTGGAATGGGCGACGATTAATTATGTAGTTGATTATCTAAAAAAGCATAAAGAATACATTTCTTTATGCTTTGTCTCTTTGTAATGTATCCCATTCATTTCTTCGCGTCTCTCCCCTCCACCAATATCCTGGCCAAAAAGCTGGCCGAAGACGGTGCTTTGCATGGCACTGCTGTAATTGCCGCCAACCAGACAGAGGGCCGAGGTCGGCTCGGTAAGAGCTGGTTTTCCGCCGCCGGCAAAGGCCTTTATTGCTCGATAATTGTCAGGACGAGACTTGCCGTAGAGGATTACCCCAAAATCACTCTGGCCGCAGGACTTGGTACGGCAATAGCGATAGACCGCATAGCAGGCGTCTTTTCCCAGTTGAAATGGCCTAATGATATTTTTATCGGCGGTAAAAAGTGCGGAGGAATATTAACAGAATCTTCGTCGTTGAACGAGCCGATGGAGCGACGCTATGCAGTAATCGGCATCGGTTTAAATCTTGGTTCGGTTGTTGAGGATTTTCCTGTCGATATACGTGACAAGACAACGTCGCTTCTTATTGAGACAGGCAAAAACTATGATGTAGAGCAAGTCTTTTCGGCTATTCGTGAGGAGATCCTGTGTCAGCTCGATATTTTTTATAACGATGGCTTCCCGCCGATACTCGTATCCTGGAAAGACCGGGATTTCCTATTGGGCAGGGAGATGGAGTGTGTATCTTTCAAAGGAAAGATTATTGCCGGTGTGTCTTTAGGGCCCGATGCTGAGGGCCAGTTGCACGTTAAGGCCCCGGATGGAAAAATACACACGGTTCTGTCAGGCGATATAAGGCTTGCTCAAATAAAATAAAGCCGGTAGAACATTTCGCATCTACCGGCTCGCAGTATATCGGGCAGTTGCCGTTAGTAGCGATAATACTCCGGCTTGTACGGTCCATCAATTTTAACCCCTATATAATCGGCCTGCTCCTTGGTCAGCTCCGTCAGCTGTACACCGATCTTCTTTAAATGGAGCCGCGCGACCATTTCATCGAGAGATTTTGGCAGAAAATATACCTGTTTCTCATATTTTCCGGGATTCTGCCAGAGTTCAATCTGGGCCAACACCTGATTGGTAAATGAGTTGCTCATGACAAAGCTCGGATGGCCTGTAGCGCAACCCAGATTTACCAGCCGGCCTTCGGCCAGGATGATAATTTTTTTGCCATCGGGAAAAATGACATGATCGACCTGTGGTTTAATCGTATCCCATTGCAGGTTTCTGATGCCGGCAATGTCGATTTCCGAGTCAAAGTGACCTATATTGCAAACAATCGCCTCATCCGGCATGAGTTCCATATGTTTGCGGGTAATGACTTTCAGGTTTCCAGTGCAGGTGACAAAGATATTGCCGATTGAAGCAACCTGGTCCATGGTTACGACCCGATAGCCTTCCATAGCAGCCTGAAGTGCGCAGATTGGGTCTATTTCAGTGACATGCACAATGGCACCCATGCCTTTTAGAGCCTGGGCACAACCTTTGCCGACATCGCCAAAACCAACTACCACCGCATTTTTACCGGCTATCATTACATCGGTTGCCCGCTTTATACCGTCAATAAGGGACTCTCGGCAGCCGTAGAGGTTGTCAAATTTGGACTTGGTCACGGAATCATTGACGTTGAAGGCTGGGCAGGCAAGGGTTCCGGCTTTGGCCATCTCGCTGAGTCTATGCACTCCGGTGGTAGTTTCTTCACTGATTCCACGAATATTGGCCAATTGTTCATGGTATTTTTCATGGAGCACCAGGGTCAGATCTCCTCCGTCGTCAAGAACCATATTCGGATGCCAGTTATTCGGCCCGAAAATAGTCTGATCGATGCACCACCAGAAATCCTTTTCCGACTCGCCTTTCCAGGCAAATGTGGGTATGCCGGCCGCCGCCATGGCTGCCGCCGCATGGTCCTGGGTGGAAAAAATATTGCAGCTCGACCAGCGTACTTCTGCACCAAGGGCAACAAGCGTCTCCATCAGTACGGCGGTCTGGATGGTCATATGCAGGCAGCCGCCAATGCGGGCACCCTTCAGCGGGGCTTTTTCTCGATATTCGTCCCGCAGAGCCATCAGCCCGGGCATTTCGGTTTCAGCAATGGCGATTTCTTTTCGCCCCCAATCGGCCAGACTAATATTTGCTACTTTGTAATCTTTAAATTGTTCGGTCATATCTGTATTCCATTTATGCTTTAAGTTCATCGTTAGATGCTGAGGATGCTGCAGACGTGCCTTGGAATCATCGAAGCCCGGCCGCGTCGCGAAGGAGAGCGGCTTTATCCGTTTTTTCCCAGGTAAAGTTGGGCAGTTCCCGGCCAAAATGGCCATACGAAGCGGTCGGTAAGTAAATCGGCCGCAATAAATCCAGTTGTTGGATAATGGCCTTGGGCCGGAGATCAAAGTGGTCGGCGATGAGTTTTTTTATCTCGGTATCGGAGATTTTTCCGGTGCCAAAGCTGTTGACGTTAATCGATACCGGCTGGGAGATGCCGATGGCGTAGGCTACTTGGACCTCGATTTCACTGGCGATGCCGGCGGCAACCAGGTTCTTCGCCACATAGCGGCCATAATAGGAGCTTGATCGATCTACTTTGGAAGGATCTTTGCCGGAGAATGCGCCGCCGCCATGCGATCCTTTACCGCCATAGGTATCAACAATAATTTTACGTCCGGTAACCCCGCAATCACCAACGGGACCTCCAATGACGAAACGACCCGTCGGGTTGATGAAAAATTTGGTTTTGCTATCGATCATCGGCGCGGGAAGAACCGGCTTGATGATTTCCTCCATGACACCTTCTTTCAAATCCTTGTAGCTGATCGTGGTATCATGCTGGGTCGAGAGGACCACTGCTTCGATCCGCGTCGGCACATTATTGACATACTGGATGGTAACCTGGCTTTTCGCATCGGGTCTAAGCCACGGCAGGGTGCCGGTCTTGCGAATTTGGGCCTGCTTTTTGGTCAGGAGATGGGCATAATAAATCGGCATCGGCATCAGCACATCAGTCTCATTACAGGCATAACCAAACATCAATCCTTGATCGCCTGCACCCTGGTCGAGGTCCAGACCGGAACCTTCGTTAACGCCCTGGGCAATATCAGGGGATTGTTTATCGATGGATGTGAGGACGGCACAGGACTGCCAGTCAAAACCCATATCCGAAGAATTATAGCCAATTTCCTTAATGGTTTGACGGACGACTTCCGGCATATCTACCCAGGCAGTGGTGGTTATTTCTCCGGCTATAATGGCCATGCCGGTAGTCACCAAGGTTTCGCAGCCAACTCGGGCATAGGGATCCTGCTCGAGTATTGAATCAAGGATGGCATCTGATATTTGGTCGGCCACCTTATCCGGATGCCCTTCGGACACTGATTCTGAGGTAAAGAGATAATCTGACATTGTAACTCCAATAATTATAAAAACGACTCAAAATAAACTAGCTACTCAAAACTTGATATTATACATAGTATCTCCATAAATTGCGGTAAAAAGTCGCGTAGTATTGAAGAAAATCATAATCTAGTAAATTTTTCATGCACGAAAGACACGTAAGACAGCTCTCATACCTCTTGTTGAATGACTTCAGTGCGACCGATGGTTCTTGCCTGGGTGGTAAATAATGATTACGATGCACTGCCGGGTAAGCCCTGTTTGGTGACCGAATGGCTTATGTATGCAGATGAATAGTGTTTTATAAGGGGATAGAGACGGATGTCTATCGAAGCAGCAAAAGAAGTATTACAAATTGAAGAACAGGGACTGGCGGCAGTACGTGAGCGTATTGGCGAAGAGTTTGTCAGGGCAGTTGAAGCTGTTTTGTCGTGCCCAGGCCGTTTAGTGATTACCGGAATCGGTAAATCCGGCATTGTCGGGCAGAAGATCTCGGCAACATTGAACAGCACCGGCACGCCATCTTTTTTCCTGCATCCAGTCGAAGCGATGCATGGAGACCTCGGTATGGTTATGCCCGGAGATGTGATTCTGGCGATATCCTATTCGGGAGAGACTGCCGAGTTGAATAGTTTACTTATCAGCCTTAAAGAGAGAGGCAACAAGATCATTGCCATGACCGGTGGACAGAATTCCTCGCTGGCCGCCGCCGCTGATATTGTGTTGGATATCAGAGTACCAAAAGAAGCCTGTCCTCTTGGGCTTGCACCAACTGCCAGTACGACGGCAACATTGGCCATGGGGGACGCTCTCTCAGTTGTTTTGTTGAATAGGAAAAAATTTCAGGCGGCAGATTTCCGATTGAATCATCCCGGAGGCAGCCTGGGGCAACGATTAAAAGTTAAGGTAACTGAGGTGATGCTCGCGGGGGAAAACATTCCGGTGGTGTCTCCGGCAGATTCGGCCACAGATGCAATTCGGGTACTCAATGAAAAAAACAATGGAGCGGTTCTGGTTATCGGGCAGGATAATGAGGTCGCAGGCATCATCACCGATGGCGATGTTCGTCGGGCTGTCATCAATTTACAGGGATTTGCGACGCTTACTGCCGCGCAGCTTATGACCAGGAATCCAATCAGCATCGATGGCAATCGACTTGCGGCTGATGCCCTTAGTATCATGCAAAAATATGAGATCACTGCTCTGCCGATTGTTGACCAAGACAATAAATTAGTTGGATTGCTGCATCTGCACAATCTCCTTGGCAAAGGAGAATTCCGCTTTCTGGTGTGAGGTCCCCACACAGGCAATAAAAAAAAGTTCCGCCGGTATAAATGTGTACCGGTTTATCGAATAAAACTGAATAAATTTTAATATATTAAATGTTTACACCTAAGTTTTATTTTTCGGAGTAAAAATTCCACCGGCCGGTGTTTTTGTCATAACTGTAAAACATGACCATGTTCAGGGGACGACCGCCGTCGTTTTCTGTGCACTGCATTTTAAAGATGAGTTTGAAGTCGGTTTCCTTGGTGAAGGTGATTATCGGGTTAGAAAGATTTTCGGCGGTGGCGGTCGGATAGTTCGCGACAAAAAGTGTTTGGTAATTGTCCTGTAGATATGCCTGCTTGCTTTGCAAAAATATCTTTGTATCGAGCGCCTGCATGGCCTTGCTGATTTCTGCCGAAGTGCGGCTGAATTCTTCTTCTGCTTTGAAAGGACTCTTGGCAATATTTGTTAGAATTTGCTGATGAGTGCGTCTTGCTTTCGTTAAAGCATTCTCTTTTAGCTGCGTCTGGATGATTTGACGATCCCGAATTATCTTCGCCTGAAGAATAATCTTGTCGAGCTTCTGGATATTAGCGTCGGTGTCGGTTTCTCCGGGGATAATAGCTTTATTACCAACAAGTAAGCCTCTTGCGGTGCTGTACGCTTCTATAGCTACATCCCACGAAGCTGCCGCGAACGCTTTGTTGCCTGTGTTAATGGTGTTGTAGAGCTCTGCCCGTTTAATATTATTTTTGATTGCGTCGATTGATTCGGGTGGTAAAGCAGTCTTTCGGCCACTGGCCAGCGCGAGATTATAAGTTGCTATAGCACTGAGCCAGTCTGTCCCGGTAAAGGAGAGGTCACCCTGTTCTTTGAGATTGGCAAACTGGCTTTTTTGTAAATCATTCTGGAGCTGGGCTGAATATTGTTCTCGATCCGATGCGGGAAGAGAGATTAGCACTTTCTGGGCCTGCAAGAGTTTTTCAATGGCGGCTTCCCACTCTTTTTTCTCTATTGCAACCTGGGCTGGATCATAAAACATCCTGAAATTGGCTATCTGTTGTTTGCTGCGCACCTCATCAATAATTGGCTGCTCAAGATAGCTCTTTCCTTCAATTTGCGTGAGAAGTGATTTATATCGCTGCATTGCCGGCTGCCATTTGCCGGCCGTGAAGAGCGCATCGGCTTCACTGAGCTGCTGTTTGACGGACTGGAGTGTTTTGGTCTCGGCTATAGGGACGTATTTACCGTCCAGAAGTATATAACCGGCCAGGCCTTTGATCAGTTTTTCAGATTGTAAAATTTCGAGAATAAATTTTTCGAGTTGGCGGGCAAAGTCCTGGTGAATGAAATTTACCTCGCCCACCAGCTGCAGGGCATTATCACATGAACGTTTGGCGTCGTTGAACTTGTTGTTGGCAATGGCTGTAGAACATTCGGCGTACGCAGTCTCGGCATTGCTGAGTTTGTTGGTTAAGGAATACCAGACATAGCCACCGGCCCCTATAATGATAACTGTCAATCCAAGAAGCAGGTACAGAGGTGTCCTGCTCTTTTTATGATCCTTGGGTAAGAAAAGATCCTGTGCCGTTGCTGGTTTGACGATTGGCGCCTTTTTGGCAACTTCCGAAGTGTCCAGTTTCTTGAGTTTCAGTCCATTCTTGGCAAGGGCTCCAGCTTCTTGAGAAGTTTTTTGTTCAGAAGAATCATCATTTTTACCCGGGCTGATATCAGCTAGAAGCGCAAGGGTTTGTTTGATTCGGTTAATATCGGCATCGATAGTTGGAAAATCGGTGACAGTGGTCTTGATCTGCTGATATTTCTCAAAGGCAATTTGGGCATCACCCTTATTTTCGAATTTTTTACCATCACGATGGAGTTTCTCTACCCTGTCAATCTCTTCCCTGGCCTTTTGACATAAGTTGGTCAGCTCAAGGGGAGGGTTCTTTAGAGCTTCAGCAGTTTTCAGCAGGGTGTAATATTTTTTCTGCCTCTCTAACAGGGTAAAGGGTTTTAGGTCTATCTGCTTGGAAAAATCGATTTCCGGAAAAGATGTGTTGAGGGTAAAATCTTCTTCATCTTTTTCTTCTTCCAGGTCCAGGAAGTTAAATTCAGGGACTAAATCGGAATCGTCGAGGGTATCAATTTCGTTGCTGCGATTTTGCTTTGAGGAGACGATGCCACTGTCATGAGTCCAATTGATATGCGCCAGCGGGAACTTAACTGCATTATCCAGATACCACTCTGCCGCTTCTTCATTAAAGGCGTTCGTTGTTGAATAGATTTCTCCATTGATCATTTGTCCTATATGGACGATAAGATCCGGCAGGGCTCGATCCTGTTCCCAGAAATCGCCAAGACATATAGCGGCGGGATCGAAATCTGGGTGGAAAATATCACTTTTCGGCTTGCAACTTGGTGGAAAATGTGGAAAACCAAACGGAATTGCGAGCTCCACCAGATGATCGATGGATTCAACAATTTCCCCACCTTCCGTCTTGGACATACCGGTGATCGTGTAGGTGATTTCGTACTGCTCCGGGGGATCTCCCTTCTTCGGACGAACCGCAATCACCGGATGAGAAACGAAATGTTCCCTTATCTGTCTGTGAATTTCATCTAACTGGTTGGGGGAGGCAGACATGAATATATATTGTAATAGTTATTAAATTGATTACCATTTTTCTGAGTATAGCAGCTTATTTACGCAACACCAAAAGAAACTTTGACAGGGTGATGATTTGCACTGGAAAGAGGGCACTTTTAATGAGGGCATGTAGCTGACAGGTATCGATCACTACGCATGTATAAATGAATAATATTAGCGCAAATTTCACAATCGTCAAAGAAAATAATTGCCCTTTATACAAAGTGGATGAACGGTTGCATCTTTCAGAGAAGACGCTCTCCTGTCCCAAAGGAAAGGAGATGTGTCTTATCCTCATTCGAGATCTGACAGAGCTGTTGTTTAAATTTTTACAGGAGCAATCCTTTGATGGAGACAGTTATGCCGGCAAAATATTTAATTGTAGTGGCTGCACCGGTTTGATAAAATTTTCTCTGGTGCAGCCTGATGCCCGGGAAGAGTTTTTTCTCGGCAACAGTGGTGCGGCCGGCGCTGTTCCGCGGGCTGACGCCTCACTTCTCAAGACTTACGGCACTATCATCAATTGTTCTTTGCTGCAAGCTCTTCCATCGGATCAATTGGAAAGTGTTCTTGGTCTTTTTCAGGAGATTGTGCTTGACCAAGGGGCCATCCTTATTCGCAAAGGGGAAAAAAACCATAATTTATATATAGTTTTCGATGGTGAACTCATTGTCGAGAGCGGCGGAGTGCATTTAGCCACTCTTACTCCGGGAGAGATTTGCGGCGAGATGAGTTATCTCGGTGCTGATGTTGCCGTTTCAACGGTGAAGGCTAACAAGAAGGCCAAGGTTTTGGCTATAGCCGGAGATCTCTTCGGTAGTCTGCTTGGCAACGACGGCAAGGTTCAGAAATTTATGGCACAACTGCTCGCCAGCAGGCTGCGCCGGACCAACGCGGCTCGAGCCCGCGATTTTGAATCCTGCATGAGCGGCAGAATTGATCAGATCGTTCCTGCCGAACTTTTTCAAGTTTTCCATATGCATCAGAAAACCGGGGTTCTGTCTCTTGATCTGCCCGGCGGGCAGGCGAAAGTTTCTTTCCGTGAAGGGTGCATTATCAATGCCGGCTACCAAGAGATGGCCAATGAAGAGGCAATATTTAAAATTCTTGCCGAAAAAAAAGGTTTCTACCGTTTTACTACCGGACTCACCCCGAAGGAGATGAAGGCTGCCGAGATAGGCGACTTTATGATGCTCCTGATGGAAGGCGTGAAGCGGGTTGATGAGGAGCAGGAACGTTAATCTGTCGTTTCCCGAAAAGGTGGCAGGGCAAGGATCTCCATAAAACTATTGACGTGGTATGCCGCCCGAAGGCTCTGGTTTTTGAAGGCGATCAACGGTACCTCGCAGCTCCCGGCGTGTTCTTCGTCAACGACGGAATCTCCGATAAAGACAGATTCTTCGGGGATGCATTGGTAATAGTCCAGGATCTCAAGAAGTCCATCCGGCGCGGGTTTTGGTCGACGGGCGGTTGCTGCTGTGACCACCTTGCCGAAATACCCTGTCAGTTTATAGCTCTTCAGCAGCGGCATCATCGTATCCGTACGATTGGTTGAAATTGCCAGATGGTAGGATTTGCTGGTGATATTGAGAAAATCGACCAGGTCAGCTTCAATTTCCATATATTGCAGAAATGGTGCGTATGCACACGACTGTCGGAATGCATGTACTTCCTGGAGAGTCGGTTGTGTATAGTGCCGGAATATATGTTGTATCGATTCGGTAACGCTGCTCATATGGACGTAATCCTCTTCACTTTTGCTCATCGGCGCCAAACCAAAATGAGTGAGCAGGTGGTTGTAATACCTGCAGTTGGCCTTTTTGGAATCAAACATGACTCCATCACAATCAAAGACAATAAGTTTCAGCATAATAATTTAAAAAAATGTTGCGAAAAGGATGTTCCGGTCAATAGGGTTCAAAGAGCTGCTGCTGCAGCCAGTCAATACCCAACAATAATAATTTCTCATCATCGTGCTGCAGGTCAATTTTGTCCGATGGAGCGAGAGTGATGTTGGCAAATTGGTCAGTTAATACCATTTCGCGGAACGTATCGATATTGTAAAGTGCCAGAATAAAAAGATCGGTTTGTTTCGCCGAGAGGATAAGCCCCTTGCGTATTAAATCGTGCTGGACAATCACCGCTACAGCGTCGTTGAACCTGTTGTAGGTCACAAGATCCTGGTCTATGCTGTACCGTTCGGCATTTTGCGACACCGGCTCGGCAAAGCCCTCACAGTGCGGTTCTTTCATGAGGACGAAATGCTCTTCCCCGGCACCATTCTCACCGCGCATGACCGCCCGGCCAAGAGGATAGGCTCGGCAGGCTGATGGCCTGTGGGCGTAAACGGTGCAACCATTTTTGGCAACGAAGACACAACTGGCCCTGCCGTCATCGACCATAGTCAGATACAACCGGGGAAATGGTTCCCCGGGATCCTGTTCGATTATAATGTATTCATCGAGGAGTTGACCGGAGGTGAGGCCGGTCGCCAATCTCAATCGCAGGACATCATAAGGTGTAAGGGCAAGCTCAAGCATGCGGCAGCACTCGGTGAAGCACTTGACATCCTTATGACAGGAAAAAGAAAAATTTTCCGATCGAGCAAGCCGGGTAACGTGTTGTGGGAGCATAGCCAACTGCCTCATCCCTTGTTCCTCATATTTCGGTCCCCCGGTGTCACGCGGTCTTTTTCTGCCATAAAGTGAGCAGTGGGCTGGCAATGAAGATAGACGAGTAGGTACCGATGATTATGCCGATAAGCAGGGCAAATGCAAAGTCATGGATAACTGCACCGCCGCCAAAAAACAGGGCGATCAACACGATGACCGTAGTCCCCGAGGTGACGATGGTCCGACTGAGTGTCTGATTGATGCTGTCGTTAATGACCCGGGTCAGGGAACGGTCATCAGATTTGTTGATATTCTCTCTTATTCTGTCAAAAACGATTACAGAGTCGTTGAGTGAATAACCAGCCAGGGTGAGCAAGGCCGTCACCAGCAGCAGGGTGATTTCGATATCCATCAGCCAGCATATTCCCAGTACTACCATGACATCATGAAAGGTAGCCGCAGCCCCGGCAAGCCCAAAGCGAATGTCGAATCGGATAGCCAGGTAAATAATAACCCCGGCTAGAGAAATGAAGATGGCCTGGATAGCTTTATTGCGCAGGACCGAACTCACTGATGAACCGATCTCGGATTGGCTTTCCAGGAAAAAATTGTTGTCGGGCAATTCGCTTGAGAGGATGCTGCCGACTGTATCACCGAGGTTGGCTACTACTGCCGCTGATTTTTTTACCTTAATGATCAGCCGATGTTCATTTTCGACTTCCTGCAGGTTGATATCCTGCATATCGTTTTTACTGAATGCATTTCGCACTTCAGCCATGGTGAAATCTTTGGTGGCTTTGTATTGCAACAGCGAGCCGCCGGAGAAATCGACCCCCATATTGGCTTTACCTCGGCTGATCTGGATAAAGGCCACAAAACCAATTACCACCATAACAGCGGAAAGAGCGTATGTGAATTTTCTGATTTTCAGGTAATCGAGCTTGGGCTTTTTGGTTATGAGCATAAAATTGAGCCGCTGCATAGGTCGCACGGCATTGATCGTGTCGAACATCAGCCGGGAATAGAACAGGGAGGCAAAGAGATTGAAAATAATACCCAAAGACAGGGTAACGGCAAAGCCTTTGATAGGTCCGGTTCCGAACATGAACAGAGCCACGGCAGTGATCAGCGTGGTTACCTGGGAGTCGACGATGGTGGAAAAAGCATTGCTGTAGCCGCCGTCGATACTCGATCGGACGGATTTCCCCAGCGCATACTCTTCGCGCATCCTCTCAAAGATCAGAACATTGGCATCCACCGCCATACCGATGGACAGAATAATACCGGCGATACCCGGCAGGGTCAGGGTGGCATTGAGAACAGCCAGACCAGCAAATAACAGGAGAATATTGAGGATCAGCGCACTGTTGGCAATCACCCCGGACAGCCGGTAATAGATGAGCATAAAGGCAACGACCATAATGGCCCCAAAGGCACCGGAGGTGATACCTTTGTTGATGGAATCCTGACCAAGCGTTGAGCCGACCGTCATGTTCTGGATTATATCCACCGGTGCGGGCAGGGCGCCGACTCGCAATACAATGGCTAGATCAGCCGCTTCCTCGTGGGTAAAGCTGCCGCTTATCTGGGCGGAGCCGCCAAGAATACGTTCACGGATAACCGGTGCCGAGCGAACAACGCTGTCCAGCACAATAGCCATTCTCCGGCCAACATTCTTTTCGGTTATGTGCGCAAAAACTTTGCCGCCCCGGCCGGTCAGATCGAGGCTTACATAAGGTTCGTTAAAGTTGCCGCCGATCCTTACCTGGGCGTCTTTAATCATATCGCCGGTCATCAGGATCTTATTCTCAAGGAGCAGGGGCACTAAAGTTTCTTTTTTGGTCTGTTTATCGACTTCTTTTTCAAAGTAGATTGAGGTGTTGTCGGGTAGTCTGCTCTGCAGGGCCAGGTTCAGCTTGTTCATGCTCTCCCCGTCCTGCCACTCTTTAGCGGTCTTGGCCTGGGCGACCAGTTCATTGAGATTGAGCCCTGCTGCGTCGGCAACAATTTTGAACTCCAGCTGGGCTGTATCGCCAAGCAGTTTCAAGGCCCGCTTAGGATCCTTTACACCGGGCAGCTGGATAACGATTTCATCATCGCCCTGTCGAATGATGACTGGTTCGGCAACACCGAATTGATCGATCCGGTTGCGAAGTATTTCAAGCGATTGATCGACCGCATGATTCTTGATATAGGCAATTTTTTCAGCTTTTAAGCTCAAGAAGATACGGGGAAAACTGCCCTCCTTTGTTTCGATCTGAGCATCGATGTCAGGGAAATCTTCACTGATAAGATTTTTCACTTTATCTACTGCACTGGTGTTTGGCAGGGTGAAAATAATAGTGTCTGCCGACTGGGATGGACTCCTGACCGCACTGATTGACTCCTCTGCGAGGGTATCCTTCAAATCATTGGCTGCCAGTTCCAGGGAATTCTCCTGGGCTTTTTGCAAGTTGACTTTTAAAATCAAATGCATTCCGCCTTGCAGGTCAAGGCCAAGACGCAGGCCTTCCGGTGCCATGTAGGTTTTCCACCATTGAGGAGTGTCCTTGTAAAAGGAAGGAACCACAATAATTAATGACAGGAGGATGATTGAGACCACAAATGCAAGTTTTAGCTTAAGTGCTGTATTCATGAATATCCTTGAATTGTATTGTAGCTTTGTGCTTATTCATGTATGTGCTGCGTGATTGCGTTGGCATAAACCCGTCGATTATACCCCAATGCCTCAATCTTGCAAGGTTCAGGCAGTGAAATTTCGGAAATGGGGGATTGTTTTCGTCCTTTTTTTCCTGGAAAACAATCTTTCGAGTACATTTGCAGCAGACTTTTTTGCATAATTGTTTTATTGCTGAGTCTGCGTTAAGGTTATTTTTTCAGCTAATGACCCGAGGTAATTTAAAGAGAGGGCAAAGGTGTATACCCAAATTTATATTTTGCGATTTCCCAAAGAGACCAGTGATCAGCCATTTATTTACCGGCTGGTGAAAGAATATGACATTGAATTTAATATTCTTAAAGCCGACATCCTTTTGCAGCGTGAAGGACTAATGATTATTGAACTTAAGGGAAGCAGTAAGACCAACGTGAAGGCCGGACTCGACTACCTGCGCAACCTTGGGGTGAAGGTTGAGCGGATGGCGGCAAGAATCCGCCGGGATGAAGAAAATTGTTTCCAGTGCGGAGCGTGCACCGGTGTATGCGCTCCTGGAGCGCTGTTTATTCACCGTCCGGAAATGTCAATAATTTTTGATGCCGAAAAATGCACCGGATGCAGCCTGTGTGTGCCAATTTGTCCCGTGCGGGCTATGGAAGTGTCACTCGATGATGACTGGATTTTGTCCGAAAAATATATGGTGTAGTAACGTTTAATATTGGGTCGGATTGACTGTATTGTCTTCCGTGTCACTTCGGCCCGTAAGCCCCCAGCTGGGCAGGCTCAGCTTGGGAAACCAGGATGCCAGGGTTGATCTTGGAGGATCTCCAGCTTCAATTCGAGCCAGGAGTTGCTTCGCTTTCTCGGCAATATTGCTCTCCGGATACATCACCAGTAAATATTTCAGGCGAACTATTGCCTGGTCGTATTTTTCCGTCCGTACATAGTATTCGACCACAAAATATTCATGATTGGCTAAAAACTCGGTAGCTGTTTTGATCCGTTCTTTTGCTTCATTGGTGTAGGGGGAATCCGGATAGGCTTTTATTAATTGGTTGAACAGCTCAATCGACTTGGTCGCCCCAGCCGAATCCCGGTCAATCCGGTCAATCTGCTTATAATTGCTCATTGCCTTCTGGTACATCACATAGGGGATGCTTTCATTGGTGGGATGACGATTTTCAAATTCCTCGTACAGGAGCAGGGCTTCCACATAGCGTTCCAGGTAATAACTGCAATCGGCCGCTTTAAGTTCAGCAAGAGTCGCTTCAGGACTGAATGGAAAACGATTGAGGATATCATTGAAAAACTCAACGGCAGTGTAATATTTACCGACATTATAGTCGTCCATTCCTTGAGCGAGAAGTTCCTTGGCCGGTAGATTGAGGTCGGCGCCGACTACCTCATTTCCTTCTTCGTCTATCGACGTAAAATTAAATGTCTTTTTTAAATCGGCACAGCCGCTGAAAGAAACAAGCAGGAACAACGCCAGCAGCAGTGGCAGAAAATTACGAATGAAGTGTTGTCTTTGTGGCATCATTATTAGTATTACTGTTTGGATTTTTTCATGTTTTGCAGGTATTTCTCCGCAGCGAGCACCGCCACGGCTCCCTCACCGGCAGCGTTGACAATCTGCCGGACATCCTTGCTGCAGATGTCACCGGCAGCCATTACTCCGGGGATGGTCGTCTGCGACTCCCTGTCAATGGGAATAAAACCCCATTTATCCGCGTTCAGTTGTTTAAGGGGGAGGCCATCATTGTTGGGCGTGACGCCGATAAGGATAAAAACGCCTTGAACGGCAAGCGTGGAGGTTGTGCCGTCGTTGTTCAGGAGGTTGAGGTATTCTACTTCTTTTTCGCCCTCAATCGAGGTCACTCTGGTGTTCCAGATGAACTCTATCTTGTCATTTGCAAAAGCAATTTCCTGGATGATTTTTGTCGCTCGCAGTTCTTCGCGGCGATGGATGACCGACACCTTGCTGGCGAATTTAGTCAGGTATTCGGCCTCCTGAATAGCCGTATTGCCGCCGCCGATAACAGCCACATGCATGTTGCGGTAAAACGGGGCGTCGCAGGTTCCACAGTAGGAAACCCCCTTGCCCCGCATCGCCATTTCCCCAGGTATACCCAGAGTGTTGGCACTTGCACCGTTGCAGAGAATCAGGGTATCGCAGGTGACTGTCCCGCCGCCTTCGAGATGAAGGATCTTCCGCTTTCCATCGTTTGGGTCAACTTTGGTCACACTGCCAAGTTCGATGTTCAGGTCGAACCTTTTGGCGTGCTGCGTCATTTTTTCGACAAGATCAAACCCAGTTAGTCCTTCAGGAAAACCAGGATAATTATCGACCCAGTCAGTGAGCAGGACTTGACCACCCGGCGCTCCTTTTTCGATGAGTACATGGTCGAGTCGTGCCCGGGCGGCATAAAGCCCGGCAGACAAGCCAGCCGGCCCACCACCTAATATGACCAGTTCGTAATGATCTTTCATTGTTTTGAGTGTGTATCCGATATAATAAAAAAGCTGTCTTACCAGGCAGGTGTAAGCCTCTCTGTCAAGCAAGACAGCCGGAAAACCGCAATGGTTACTTGGCTTTGTCTATGAGGGCTATGAGCTGTGTTTTGCCGACTGAACCAGTGATCTGGTCGACAACTTGCCCACCCTTGAACAGGATGAGTGTCGGTATGGCCCGAATGCCAAACTTGCCTGGAGTGGCAGGGTTGTCGTCAACATTCATTTTGGCAATGGTCACTTTACCTTCATACTCAACTGCGAGATCCTCAATGACCGGTCCGATCGCTTTACAAGGTCCACACCACGGGGCCCAGAAGTCAACCAGGGTGGGTTGTTCTGATTTAACCACCGCATCAAACCCCGAATCGGTCAGTTCCTGGACTTTATCACTTGCCATTATTTTCTCCTTTACTAATGAGATTAATTTAAGTCTGAATGCATAGATGAGAAGGATCCCTGAATAAGGAACACACCTGTCACTACTTTACCTTTTGCTTCAATGGCTGACAAGTAGAAAAGCTCTTGCCAAAGCGCTTCTTTTGGAGCAAAAAGGTGGATTACATACGGTTTTTTACATTGCGCATCAATGATAAAAAATCAAGGGGAGAAAATTGGCAGAAAAATATCCACCATGCTATATTGTCTCTCCATAAAAATCGAACTGCAAAGCTGGACGATTTTTCCAGTACAGTGTACTACCGGTCTCCGGTAGAAGGGTGCCATAAGCACCACAAGCAGTTTGAACCATAATACAAAGAGGATTTACTCATGGGCTATACAGCTTCGGCAAAATTGTTTGAACAGGCAAAAAAATATATTCCCGGCGGAGTTAACAGCCCGGTAAGGGCGTGCCGCTCCGTGGGGTGCGATCCTGTGTTTATCACCAAAGCGACCGGTGCAACTCTTACTGATGCTGATGGTAATGAGTATGTTGATTTTGTCTGTTCCTGGGGGCCAATGATTGTTGGGCACGCTCATCCGGATATTGTGGGTGCTATACAAACAGCTGCACTCTCAGGGACCAGCTTTGGCGCGCCGACGCCTGCTGAAATTGAGCTGGCCCGGATGGTGGTCGAGGCCCTGCCCTCCGTTGAAAAGGTCAGATTCGTCAACTCCGGTACTGAGGCGACCATGAGTGCTGTACGGCTGGCCAGAGGATATACCGGTAAAAAAGTCGTCGTCAAATTTGACGGCTGCTATCATGGCCATGCTGATTCCTTTCTGGTCAAAGCGGGCTCCGGCCTTATAACCCTGGGTATTCCGGGCAGCCCGGGAGTTCCTGAAGAAATTGTCCGAAATACCCTTTCTATTCCATATAATGATGGTGAGACTCTCGAGCGGACCCTGCGGGATGAATCGCTGCAGATCGCCTGTGTCATTGTCGAGCCGGTTGCCGGCAATATGGGCTGTGTGCCGCCAAAACCTGGTTTTCTTGAAATGCTGCGAGAACTTACTCGTGAGCTGGGTATAGTGCTGATATTTGATGAGGTTATTACCGGATTCAGGCTTGGTTATGGCGGGGCGCAACACTATTACAATATTTTACCGGACCTGACCTGCCTCGGCAAAATTATCGGCGGCGGTTTGCCGGTGGGTGCCTATGGCGGCAAGGCGGAGATTATGAACTGTGTTGCTCCAGACGGCCCTGTGTACCAGGCAGGAACCCTGTCGGGCAATCCCCTGGCTATGCGTGCCGGAATAGCCACGCTGAAGCTGTTGCAGCAACCTGGATTTTACGAGAAGCTTGAAGAAAAAGCAGCGGGATATGCCAGGGAACTCGGGCGTATTGCGTCTGCTGTGGGGATTGATGTACAACTCAACCGGGTCGGCAGCATGATGACCGGATTTTTCACGTCCCAGCCGGTGACCGATTTTACTTCGGCCATGCAGGCCGATGCCGTCAGATACGGACAACATTATCGACAGATGCTCGAGCAGGGAATATACCTGGCACCCTCACAATTTGAGGTTGCCTTTATCTCCGCCGCCCAGAGTGAACAGGACCTTGAAAAAACCCTGAAAATGACTGAATGGTCATTCAAAAAAATGCTCGAAAAGTGAAAATTTATTGACTTTGATAGGGAGTCATGCTACCAAACTGCTTTATATTGTAATGTATGTTCCAGCGCAGAAAAAGTAGGTGAACAAAATGGGCGATGTAAAGAAGGAATTTGTTCAACTGCTGGCTAATTACGGACATATTGGTTTTACCTTTGTGGCTGCCATTGTCATCGGGATGGGTGGCGGCATATATCTTGATCAGAAAGCTTTTGACGGACGCACTACGCCGTGGTTTACTTTTATCGGTCTGGCTCTGGGTATAGCTGCTGGCTATAAGTCCTTGTTTGAGGTTCTCTGGCGGGAGAAAAAGGTTGCTGAGCAAAAGAAAGCTGACGCTGAAAAAGAAGGCGAAGATAAGAGGGTTGAGTGACCGAGAGTGGGGTGGCCCTGCAGAAGATGCAGGTGATAAGCTGGATTGTACTGGCTGTTATGACTTGTGGCTCCGCGATTCTGGTATCTTTTTGGTTTGCCTGGTCAGTTTTTGCGGGGGGAGTTCTTTCGATAGTAAGCTTCTGGGTGTCGAGCAAGGATGTGTTGCGAATGATCGGCTCGATCTCTTCGCTACCGTCTCTCGAAGACCGGAAGGCCCAGGCGCAGCAGGGGCAGAAAGGGTACCTGCTGAAGTTCTGGATACGCATTGTACTAATAGGTATTGTCCTGCTTTTGCTGATTAAGAGTAAAGTGGTCAATATCTTTGGCTTGATTTTAGGGTTGTCAACGGTAGTGGTTGCGGTCACGTTCATCTCATTGAATATGGCCAGGCACTATTTCTTCAGAGGGAGGAGGTAAGAGGAGTTATGGAACATCCGATACTATTTATTTCAATTATCCTTGAAAAGCTGGGACTGCCCGTCCCGCACGGTCCTGTCGGGCATACGTTTCTAGAGAAGTTGTGTGAACCGTATATGACGTATACCTGGCTGGTTATGGCCTTTCTTTTCCTGGTCTCAAGACTTACTCTCGGTAATCTGGAAATGATTCCGGGCAAGGGACAGAACTTCTGGGAACTGGTAATCGGCGGGATGGATGACTTCTTTACCGATAACATGGGCCGGGACATGGCCGATAAATTCTTTCCGATGATCGCCACCTTCGCTCTTTATATTGCGGTAGCCAACCTCATCGGCCTTATCCCCGGGTTTATGTCGCCCACCTCAAGCCTTAACACTACCCTGGCCCTGACTCTGATTGTCTGGTTCAGTCACCATCTCATCGGCTTTCGTGAGCATGGCCTCAGCTACTACAAACATTTTATGGGCCCGGTCTGGTGGCTGGTACCCCTGCTGTTGCCGATCGAGATTATCAGTAACCTGGCACGGCTGCTGTCTCTCTCTATCCGTCTTTTCGGAAATATCATGGCCAAGGAAACCCTGCTGGCGATTCTGTTTATGCTGGCCGGCGGTTTTTTTGCACCCTTGCCGATTATGATCCTTGGTGTTCTGGTTTCCGTAGTCCAGGCCATGGTTTTTGTCCTGCTCACTGTGGTTTATTTCTCACAGGCAAAAGAACACGCGCATTAATTATTGATGAAGTAAGAAAATAAAGAAGAAGGCCAAACAACTCAACTTTTTAAGGAGAAAACAATGGAAGGAAATCTTCAATTAGCGTTGATCTGCGTAGGTGCTGCACTGTCAATCGGTCTTGCCGGACTGGGAGCTGGTATCGGTATTGGTTCTGTTGGAAACGGCGCATGCCAGGGTCTCGCCAGAAATCCTGAAGTACAGCCTAAATTGATGGTATTCATGATTCTCGGTATGGCACTTGCTGAGTCTGTTGCTATTTACGGACTGGTTATTTCTCTCATTCTTCTGTATGCCAACCCACTGCTGGGATAAGAATGTTGAGAACATAACGATCGTTTAATTGATCGTAGAAACGGGCTGCAGAGAATTCTGCAGCCCGTTTTATTTCAATGTAAAGCTGAGCTAAAAAAGTCAGGAGACTCCCTTTGACAGCCGATCCTAATGAACACATTGTCATTCATCCACGTCGAAATAAAAAAGAACTGACACTCCCGGAAAATGGAATTTTTCTGGTCAATCCATCGGAGGCGTCTGAATGTCTTGGCCGGCTGAAGCAAAGCGGTGGCGTGAGCCGTTTTCTTTTTAACTCGGGGCTGGTCGTTGCCGGTCATCCCCCATTTTTTGCTGCGGGACCTGCTATCGGCGCGCCAATGGCGGCTCTTACTTTGGAAAAATTGATTGCTCTCGGGGCAAAGAAGGTTATTCTTTTCGGCTGGTGCGGAGCAATTTCCAACAACCTGCAGGTCGGTGATATCCTTGTACCGGCCAGGGCCCTCTCCGGTGAAGGAACATCCGGCTATTATTTCCCAGCTTCACCGGTGGGGCCGGATCCGCATCTTGGCAATCAGATTGCTAAAATCTTTACCGATAATAACCTCGCTGTTCATCGGGATTGTGTCTGGTCAACTGATGCGGTGTATCGTGAAGACCGGCGGGTATTGCAGCAGCTGCACCTGGAAAAAGGAGTGGGGGCGGTGGATATGGAATTTTCGGCTCTCTGTGCCGTGGCCAGATTCAGGCAGATTGAGTTTGCCGCCGTTCTTACTGTCTCGGATGAACTCTGGGGGAGTTCCTGGCGACCCGGTTTTGCAAAACAGTTGTTTCTAGAAAACAAGCAGGCGGCATTAACGCTGTTGCTTGATCACCTCGGATATTTTGGAGCATAATAATGGCTCTTTTCCATCTTATCAGTCTTGGTTGTGCAAAAAATTTAGTTGATTCTGAGGTGATACTTGGTTCTATGGCCGCCGGCGGCTGGGAATTGACGAATGAAGCTGCTCATGCCGACCTGCTTATCCTGAACACCTGCGGCTTTATTCAGCCCGCCGTAGAGGAAGCCATAGCAGAGATTTTTGAACTGGTCAGGCTGAAAGAACAGTCACCTGAAAAAAAATTGATAGTTGTCGGCTGTCTTGTGCAACGCTACCAGGAAAAACTTGCGGAAGACCTGCCGGAAGTTGACCTCTTTCTCGGTACTGAAGGCGCCGCCGATATTGCCGGTTATGTCGCTGAGATGACAAAGGGCATTATGAAAAAGAGGGTTGTGCTGCCTGGCAGAACGCTTATGTCAAGCGATACGGCGCGCATCATCTCCACTCCTTTTTTTCGTGCCTGGTTGAAAATAACGGAAGGCTGTGACAACCGCTGTTCGTATTGCATGATTCCTTCTATCCGCGGTTCTCTGCGGAGCCGGACTGTTGACGACCTTACCCGTGAAGCGCAGAATCTGCAGGATTTTGGGGTGCAAGAGTTGACACTCATCGCCCAGGACAGTACCGCGTATGGCAATGATCTCGGTAGTGATCAGAATATCGTCTCTTTACTGCAGCAGCTGTTACAGCGAACTTCCATTCCCTGGTTACGACTTCTGTATCTCTATCCGGCAGGCATAAGTGATGAGCTTTTACAGCTTATGGCAGACAATTCGCGCATAGTACCGTATCTCGACATTCCTCTGCAACATGTCAGCGACACTATTCTTCGGTCGATGAACCGACGTTATAATTCCGAGCAACTCTACACGACAATTCGAAAAATAAGAAACATGCTGCCTGATATTGCTCTCAGGACTACCTTTCTCGTGGGGTTCCCAGGGGAAACAGAACGTGATTTCCTGGAAATAGAGACTTTTTTAAAAAAAATGTCCATCGATCATGTCGGTGTTTTTGCCTACGCCAATGAAGAAGGTTGTCCCTCAGAGAGTTTTGCCAAGCAGGTTGGTGAAGAAGTAAAACAGGAAAGACGAGAGTATCTGTTGGGAGTACAGTCAGAGTTATCTGCGGTCATTCAGAAAAAATACCTGGGCAGGATTGAACCGGTGTTGATCGAAGGATTAAGCAGGGAAACGGATCTCTTGCTTGAGGGGCGTACCAGATACCAGGCGCCGGATGTCGATGGATGTGTGTATATCAACGATGGCGTCGCTCGTCCGGGGGATATTGTCCAGGTGCGTATCACTGACACGCAGGTGTATGATCTGGTAGGTAAGATTATAGAAGGGTAAGGCAGAGAGAATATCTGCCGGCCTGTAGAAAAACACAGGGTATTGCAACGAACAGGTGTCTAGCCAACGTCCAGACTGGCAGGGCAGGCAAGACCTGGCGTTGGCGGCGACCTGGAAATTATTCCCCTGTCCTGAAAAGAGTCCTGTGTTTTTCAGGAAGTACAGAACTGGTCAAAAATGGATGAGCCGGTTATTTGCCACTATTTACTTTTTCTCGCAGTTCCTTGCCTACTTTGAAAAAGGGCAGCCTCTTCGGTTTTACCTGAATCTTCTTTCCGGTTTTAGGGTTCCTGCCTTCGTATGAATCGTATGTTTTTATAACAAAGCTGCCAAAGCCTCGAATTTCAATGCTTTCTCCTCGGGCGAGTGCCTCGGTCATCGTTTCGATAACGGTGTTGGTTATTGCAGCGGCTTCACGATGCGGTACATTAATGTCCTGTGCCAATGCTTCGATGAGTTCTGATTTATTCATACATTGCTCCTGTTTACGGAAATCAAATTAAGGTTCTTCATTGATCTGCATTAAGGTAGTTATATTGGTGAACAGTCGTGAAGTTAATGTCTTTTTTCGGTAGTCGAAAAGTTAAAAAATAAAGAAAAATCAATATGTTATATGTGAGAGAATTTGATTTTAGTTATGGTCGACCACCTAACTATTTAGATTTAATCAGCTATTTGGAGTTTTGTAAAGAAAATTCTATAAAAATATTTTATTTAATTCTGAAGGGTTAAGTTGTCTGTAGCCGCCAGGGGCAATCCGACCCAGAGTGAGTTTGCCATAGGCCGTTCGCTTAAGCTGAAGGACAGGGTGACCAATGAAGGCGAACATCTTTTTTACCTGCCGTTTTCTCCCTTCGTGAATGATAATCCGCATAAGACAATTGTCGGCAATTTTTGCTTTAACCGAGACTGAGGCGGGAGAGGTCATTTTTCCTTCCAGGAAAATACCCCGTTCAAGCTGTGAAATTTTGTCCTGGTGCGGGCGCCCTTTGACCAGCGCCTCGTACGTCTTATTTATTTCATGGCTGGGGTGTTGGATCTTTTGCGCAAATTCCCCATCATTGGTGAGTATCAAGGCCCCTTCGGTATCAAGGTCCAATCTACCGACGGGGAAGAGACGGGCATTTCTGGTTTTAATAAGGGAAGTTACTATCGGCCGCCCCTGCGGATCGGCCAGGGTTGTGACATACCCCTTGGGTTTATTGAGCAGGTAATAGACCAATTCTTCCCGAGCCTTAATGGGTTTTCCGTCAAAAGTGATTACGTTTTCGCCGGGGATGACCTGGGTACCCATTTCTCTTATGATCACGCCATCAATGGCAATTCGACCGGCACTGATATACTCTTCGGCCTTGCGTCTGGAAGAAATGCCGCATTGGGCTATATATTTTTGCAGCCGTATTGATTGGTTCATCGCCATTGAGCAGGTATTATTTGGGAGAATTTACCGTCCACCAGCTCTTTGGTAGCTGTGTCCACGGTGAGGATATCCGTATACCATGGCTTCATTCGACAATCGATGGTAACTGGAGCTTGCAGGCCCACATGAAATCGGTTGACAGAGGCGGTCCGGCCATAAATATCCGCCGCCGGTTCAAAGCGGGTAAAAATTGACCAGAGAAATTCCTGCATCGAAGTGGTTGCTGCATCGCAATTATCCACCAGCATAATCACCGACCACTCCTGCAGGTCCTCGTTTTCCGAGAGCTGCTGCGCCAGGTTTGGATTTTCGTTGTAGGGACACCCCTGAACAACCAGGGTACCGGGCAGAAAAACCTTGGGTTTTGCGCAGTTAAAGGGAAGGGGTCCGGAAAAGGTCCTTGCTAACTCCCGCTTTTTTTCCTTTCCCAACCCCAGGAGCATCGCTTTTGAACCTTTGTTGACCGACGGCCCGGTATAATCCAGGGTATCCTGGGAAACATTGGCAAAAACGAACAGATCCTGCTGCCATTGTACCCGTTCCAGTATATGGGTCCACAATTTTCCAAAATCGGTGATATCGATCTCACCATCGGTGACAATGAGAAATTTTGTCAGGGAGAGTTGCCCTTCACCGAGTATGCGCAGGCCGCAGGCAAAGGCCTCTCTTCCGTAGCGATTGGCTACTCTGGCAGCGGCCAGGCAGTGAAAACCGGTTTCGCCAAAAGTCTTCAGTTCTTTGACTCCTTTCATCACCAGGGGAAAGAGCGGCGAGAGCAGTTCCTGGAGATAATCACCGATAAAAAAATCCTCCTGCCTGGGTCGGCCGACCACTGTCGCCGGATAGATCGCCTTGTTACGGTGATAGAGATGACTCACCTGAAAGACCGGATAATCGTGTTGGAGTGAGTTGTAGCCGTAATGATCGCCAAACGGTCCCTCGGGATGGCGTAAATGTGGCGGCACTTGTCCTTTAATGGCAAATTCGGCATTTGCGACCAGCCGATGTCCGCCTAAAGGGTCGTCGGTCATCCGCAGTTTTTCACCAATGAGCAGGGAGGCGAGCATCAATTCCGGTAGATCCTCCGGCAGCGGGGCAATGGCCGAAAGCATCAGCGCCGGAGGCCCGCCGATAAAAAGCGTCAGCGGCAGGGGCTGGTTCTGCTTTTCTGCGGCAACGTAGTGATAGCCGCCTCCTTTATGAATCTGCCAGTGTATCCCGGTCGTCACATCGTCATACCTGTGGATCCGGTACATGCCGAGATTATGGCCGTTGCCGTCCGGATGTTCGGTGTAGACGAGGGGCAGGGTAACAAAAGGCCCGCCGTCGCTGTGCCAGGATGTCAGCATGGGCAGTGAGCTGAGTTTGGCAGGCATTTGGCGGTTTTCGAGAATTGGTCCATTTTTCTCGGTTTTAAGGCCTATTTTCAATCCATCGAGAAAAAGGCGACGGCTGTCCCAGATTTTGCCGAGCGAGAGCGGCATGATCGATTCGGCGAGCCGGACAATGTCACGGACAAATTGTTGTGGTTTGTTACCGAATGCCAGCTCCAGCCTTTTATTGGTGCCGAAGAGATTGCTGGTGACGGGAAACTGGGAACCTTTGACCTTGGTAAACAGCAGCGCCGGCCCGCCACGGGCGATGATGCGCCGATGGATTTCGGCGATTTCCAGGTAAGGATCAACTTCTTCATCGATAACGAGCAGCTGATGTTCTTTTTTGAGTACTGCAAGGTAACTGCGCAGGTCGTAGAGTATGGCCACAGCTTACTCCTCTGGCTCATCGTGATAATGGTCTTTGTCGCCAAGAAATAAACGATGGTATTCATTCTCGTTGAGATGTTTTCTTAACAACTTCATAAAATGATCGACTAAGTCAATAATCTCTTCGCTGGAGAGTCTGGCGGCAAAGATTTTGGAAAACTCCTCCTGGCCGCTCAGTTGGAGAAAGGCAGCCAGCGATTGGCGATCGAGATCTTTGCTCAGGCCAAAACATATTTTTCCTGGATCTGGTTTTATCATGACTATTATTCTAATCCTAAGTGCCTTTTATCCCGGAATCAGGATGTGGGATGTATTGGATCTGAGATGATTTTCCAGTGCACCGAACGAGTCCGTGGTCCATCATATTCACAAAAATAAATCTTCTGCCAGGTGCCGAGCTGCAAGATACCGTTGTTAATATTGAGCATCAGTGAGCTGCCGGTGAGGAGAGCCATCAGATGCGCCGGCGAATTGCCCTCGGCATGGCGATACTGCAGGTTATCCGGAACTATATGTTGCAGACCCATAATAATATCACGGCATACATCAGGGTCCGCACCTTCATTGATGGTGAGCCCCGCAGTCGTATGCGGATTGAACAGATAGAATGTCCCTGAAGAAATAGACTCGTTGCGGATAATTTTTTCAAGTTCTGCAGTGATACTCACCATTTCCATCTTTCTCGATGTAGTAATTTTCAACTTACCGCTAGCCATACCATCTCCTTGTGAAGGACCCTGAAAACAGAGCTGAACTCCGGCTTTATCGGAATAGCAGTAGCATAAGGCATTATTTCTTCTAAATCCAAGATAATAGTAATCTGAATACTTATGTCATGTGCATAAAAGAATATAGGTTCTTTACACCGGATGGGCAATCATGGGCAAACATTAAACGAAAGAGTGTCAGAGGTATTGCCGCAAGCTTGACATCGGTCTTTTTACGAATACTATAATAATTTGTATGAATGGAAAGTGATACAGAAGATCCGATCACTCAAGAAAACCGAAAAATTGGACCAACAGTGACAAAGCAACAACAGATAAAAAGCGTTTGGATGCTCAGCAGGGAATATGGCAATCTTGCCGGCGCCGGTGGTGTCAAGGATGTTGCCTGTCAGTTGGCTGAGAGTCTTGCTCGCTGGTCTGGGCGTTCTGTTCATGTGGTGGTCCCCTGCTATGGCTTTATTGACGCTCCTGCCCTTGGATTCCAGCCGTTGACCGACCCTTTATGTCCGGATAAACTTTTTCGGCTGCAGATCGCCATGCACCAGCCTGATGCCTATGTTCAGGAAGAGGTCGGCTATTATGTGCAAAAGATAAACAGGGTACATCTTTACCTGGTCGACGCTGCGAGGTTCCGCCAGAAATCCGCTGTCTATACCTATACGGAAGATGATGAAATAATGGTATCCTGGCAAAAAAAATCCATGGGTCACCATGACTATTTTGCCATGAATCTCCTGCATCAGAAAGCGGCACTGGAGTTGATGATCTGTCTCGATGCAAAGCCGGATATAATTCATTGTCATGACGGACACACTGCAGTACTGCCGGCACTCATTCGGGAAAATCCCGGCTATCGCAGTTATTTCAGGGGAACGGGGTGTCTGGTCACCATCCACAATGCGGGGTTCGGCTATCATCAGGAGGTGGCCGATATTCCTTACGCCCGTTCCATAACTGATTTGCCGGATCAGGTCATAGTCAGTAACATGCTCGCTGAAAATTTTGATCCTTTCTTGGTCGCCGGTGGATATGCGGTTGTCAATACAGTGAGTGAAAACTATGCCAGGGAACTCCAGGAAACCGCAAATGACGAAATGACAGGATGGCTAGGCCATGAATTGAAAAGGCGTAACATTATTTTGGAAGGGGTGACCAATGGAATTGACCCGGATGCCTTTTCATCCTCCGCTATTGCCGGAGATGATCAGGAGATGCTCTTTGATCCCGGCAATGGTGATGACGACAAGCTTTTAGGAAAATTGCGCTGCAAAGCTGTCCTTCTGAACGAGATTGCCGACGGTGGTGCAATACCCGAGGTGCAACGTTTCGGCACCTTGCAGAACAGGGAGGAGTATCCTCTGTTCACTTTTATCGGCCGTCTTAGTGAACAGAAAGGGATCGATATTCTACTGGAGGTGATGGACGTTTTTCTGGAGCGGAATGACCACTGTCAATTGCTGGTGCTCGGTATTGGCAACAGTAGTTTTGAATCGCAACTGATCGCGCAGGCCGAAAATACAAGGTTGTACGGCAGGATGTGTTTTCTCCAGGGGTTCAGTCCGCATCTGGCCAATAGAATATTTGCTGCCGGTGATTTTTTTATTGTTCCTTCACGTTATGAGCCATGCGGGTTGACCGACTTTATTGCCCAGCTTTTCGGTAATATCCCTGTTGTTCATCATGTGGGCGGACTGGTGAAGGTGCGAGATGCCATCACCGGCATTGCCTATCGGGGTGATTCGCAAAATGATCTGTTGAAAGCCCTGGAAAGAGCCCTGGTGTTGTACCTTGACTTGCCGGCAAAACGTACCATGCAGCTCCAGGCGATTCGAGAGATAGAACGTAACTATACCTGGACAAAAGTTATGCAGAAATATCTGGAATTGTACCGTGAGGCGAGAAGGAGGCAGGTTTACCAGTGAAAAGGCGACCCTTTGGTATAAACAAAAAACAGAGAAATTGAGAAATAGATCAGAAACTTGGCAATATTCTGATCCGGTGATAATGAACCATCCGCACATGGGCGGAGCGATAGGACAGATATGAGGAGAGGATAATGACAATAAAAATAGCTATTAACGGTTTTGGTCGGATCGGTAGAAATATGTTTCGGGCAATCGATAAAGATGCAGCTTTTGCTGATATTGAGGTTGTGGCTATCAACGATTTGACCGACAATGCAACTCTGGCCCACCTTCTGAAATATGATTCAGTTATGGGGATCTATCCCAGAGATGTCCAAAGCAATGAGAAAGGGATTATTGTCGATGGACGGGAAATTGTAGTTTCCAGCCACCGGAACCCTGTCGACATTCCATGGAGTGACTTTGGGGTCGACTATGTTGCTGAATGTACAGGAATATTTCGTGATGCCGAATCTGCTCAGGGTCACCTGGACGGCGGTGCCGCCAAGGTTATTATTTCTGCACCTGCCAAAGGAAATGTCAAAACCTTTGTCATGGGGGTGAATGAGGATGAGTATGACCCGACAATCCATCATGTGGTCTCTAATGCATCTTGCACGACCAACTGTCTGGCTCCGTTTGCCAAGGTCATCCTCGATAAATTTGGTATTAAGCGCGGGCTGATGACGACCATTCATGCCTATACCGGTGACCAGCGCCTGCTTGACTTTCCTCATTCTGACCCGCGCCGGGCAAGGGCGGCGGCTCTCTCGATGATTCCAACCAAAACCGGTGCAGCAGCGGCGGTGTCGCTTGTCATCCCTGAGCTGAAAAACAAATTCGACGGGCTGGCCGTTCGGGTGCCGACCCCAACCGTATCTCTTGTCGATGCGGTAATGGAAGTGGAGAAAGAAACGACCGTTGATGAAGTGAATCAGGCCCTTAAGGCGGCGGCAAACAGATATCTCGGTTATACCGATCTGCCGCTTGTGTCCATCGATTTTCAGGGAGATCCTCGTTCTTCGGTCATTGATGCACAGTCCACCAAGGTCATCGGCACCTCGGTAAAGGTGATGTCCTGGTACGACAATGAGTGGGGGTATTCCAACAGGATGCTTGATCTTATCCTGCATATGGAGGCCAATAAGGCAATCTGACCGGGCTCCAGTCAATAAGCATGTTCAAAGCGCCCTTGGAGTTTCTCTTCAACGGCGCTTTTTTTAGCCCTTGCGAAGAGAAGAAGGTATTCATTATAGTCAGGTATCTATTTTTTACGAGTCTATCAACCCTGGCAGTAAACGGTTCAAAAGAAGAAAATGACAAACATAAAGAGCGATGCAGCAATTGAGTCGGATGCCCTGAAAGCCAATTTACTGGAGACGGCGGGGGATGTTGACATTGATCCGGAGCTCCTTGTTCTGCTGGAGGTTGTCGAACAATATAAAGGATTGCACTCGACCCTTGAAAAACTGCTTTACGAAGTCTGCCATCCATTTCGCAATTGGAAGATCATCTTGCCGCAGCTGCGCAGTTTTGTTTTAAAAAACATCAATCACTATAGAGTCCACGAGAAGGGGCCTGTCTCTTTCCGCCTCTTTGCCGGTCTTTTTATGGAGGCCCTTCAAGAAACGCAGCGGGATGCCGCTCTCTTGTCCCAGGTGGTCGGGGCCTTAACGGTATGGCTTGATAAGGTGGTAAGCAATTTTACCGCTTCCGATCTGGATCGCTTTGGCTCGGAGTTAAATGTTGTTTTTAATAATCTTTCGGCACTTGATAAGTCCGATCGAGCGATCATGATGCAGATCGTCCACGGTCAGCATCCGCTCAATAAGATCGCCGGCAGGCTGCTGGAGATAACCGGTCAGGAACAGAGCCATTTTGATTTCCTCCCCCTCGCCGGACTGGTTCGGACAATTCTGCACCGCTGCTATGGTTATTGGTTACAGGAAGACGATCCCCTCGCCTGGTTCCTTGATCGCTGTTCCATCCCGGTCGCCGATTTCCACTCTTCCCAGTTATTTCAGGCGATCTCCCATGAGGCGATGCGAGAACATCTGGCGGTGCTGCAGTCCCTTGATCTGAAAGAAAACTCCAGGTCCGGTTTGTCGGCAATGCTTGCCTTGCCGGACCATATCGATATTGTCAAATACTACCGGGATATGCCCAACAAACTGGTGGAGGCTGAAGAGGTCTTCAGGAAGCTAGAACAGAAAGGTAGGCCATTCGTCCATTATTTCAACGAGAACAGAAAACTGCTGTTTTTATTCAAAATTATGGACACAAAGGGTCTGTATCTGATCCATGAGGAAACGCTGCGGGAAATTAACCGCAGCCTGGTCCAACTGATCAGAGAACAGACGTTTGAGGAAATAGAAGAATTCCTGCTGACTACTTTTAAACTGCTCAAGGCCAATGTGCGCAAGTATCCGCACACCTCGCTGCAATGTATCCAGGTCCTCGGTGCCGAGGTCTTCGATCGCAGCAACAGCAGGATGGTGGAAGCGTTTTTGTGGGGGGTGGTGCGGTTTGGTTTTCAGCACGCAAATGTTGTCGGCGTCGATGAGAACTGGCAACCGCTGACCAATCCGGCCCATCTGGCTAATATCCGGGTGTGGCTCTATCTTATTATGCGGGAGCCCAAATGGTGTTCGACTCTTTTTTCCGCCCTTATTATTAACCTGAAACTGTCCGGAACCTGCATAAAAGACACCGATCTGTTCCAGCGCGATATTACCCAGCTGCTTAATCATCCCATTGAGCCGATATACAATCTGTCCAAGCAGTTTGCCAAACTGATGCCGGTTTTTTTCAATGAAATAGGCTCGGAAGGTGAGTTGCGCGACGTCTCGACGGAACTTGATGAAATCCACAAGCGCAAAGACATCCTGATTCATTTTTTACGAAAGCAGGGGCATGTAGAAAGCTCTAATCTTATCGTTGATTTTATTCAGGCTATCATCCTTTTCTGGAAAACCAGGGATAAGACCCTGCTGTTTCCCTATATCCCCGAGGAAGTGTATGTCCAGGTCAAAAGCAATGGGGAATATATTGATAATCAGTTTATCCTCAGCGACAGGCTCTGGACGGAGATGGGGATCGGCAGGGTTGAGGATATCCTGGTGCAGGACGACGAGCAGATCGTTGCCTTTCTTGGCCGCCAGAAGGATTTGCATCCCCATGAGGTGCGTCGCTTCGAACTCTTGCTCCGGATGTATAAACTCCTCCATAAAAAATATAATCTAGGTTTCCTCCAGCTCCATTCAGAAATTGCCAGGGCGGTAAATGATGGATTTCCGGAAATGGAGGGTTTGCTGGCAGGCCTTGATCATTCGGATACTGAGGGCTGTCTGGACGAATTACTGACCGCCCTCGAGGGCTTGCAGGAGATTATTCTATCGGACAAAACCTTCGAAGCGCAGGAGGACATCTACTATAAACGACATATCGCGGTCGATATTCCGTCGGTCTACGGCAGGTACAAAGAACGCAAGTTCGATGCCCTGAGTCTCACCTTTCGTCTCGAGAATCTGGCCAATCTTTATCTGGAAAAATTGCCGGAAACAGTCAATTTATCGATTATTACCCAGGCCACCTTCTATAATATTGTCCGTTGTATCAAGCTTTTCCTGCGGGCGCTTGTTGTCGACGGCATCACCTCCCGCAAGCTTTTTACCTATCTTGCGCTCCTGGAGAATTCACTCAAGGTGCGACGTTTTTCCTATACCCAGTACCTGGATATTTTTCGGGGGATGTCCGAGGGTGTTAAAGATATCATTTACGCCTTTTATACCAATATCCACCAGAACAACCTGTCAATCATCATTCCCCAGATCGGTCGAGAGAATATTCTTGATAAATATAGCAGCCTGTACGATGAATCGGAAATCGGTACCACAGTACAGCGATTGTCCGAGGTTTTTTTACGGGAACTGATCTCTTCGACCTTTGGCCTGCAGCATCTTGATAATTTTATCATGCGGATCCTGCAGACCCTCGAAAATCAGAAGGATCTTCTTGATCAGGAAAAACTCGATCTGTTGATGACCTATAATCCGGAACGGGCCTTGTCGATGCTGCATAAGCCCAACCCTTTTACCAATAACCTGATTCATCTGGGCAACAAGGGGTATAATCTGGCCACGCTTACCCAGGACGGCAAAAGAGTGCCGCCGGCCTTTGTAATCACAACAGAGATTTTTCGCTGCCGGGAAATAGTCTTCGGTTATGCCAAGACACGGGAAGAGTTCATGAAGGGGATACGGCGGGCACTGACGGAAATCGAGCAGCTCACCGGCAAGACCTTTGGCTCCCCGGAATCACCTCTGCTTTTGTCGGTCCGCAGTGGCGGCGCCATCTCCATGCCGGGGATGATGGCTACTGTTAGCAATGTTGGCGTTAATGAAGAATTGATCGCCGAGTTGATTGCCAATAATGGCAATGCCTACCTCGCCTGGGACAATTATCGTCGTTTTTTGCAGTCATGGGCGATGATCTCCGGCATCGGCAGGGAGGAGTTTCAGATTCTGATGAACAACGCCAAGGCTAAATATAATGTCAGCCTCAAACGGCATTTTTCATCGGAACAGATGAAGGAGCTTGCCTTATCCTATCAACGCCTGATCAGGCAGAGGGGGCACGGTATTCCTGATGATCCATGGCTGCAGCTGGTCAACGCTATCCAGCTGGTCCTCGACTCCTGGGAAACCCAGAAGGCGGTAGATTATCGAAGAATCATGGACGTGTCGGATTCCTGGGGTACCGCTGTCATTGTTCAGGCCATGGTGTTTGGCAATAAGAGCGGCAATGCAGGAGCGGGGGTTGTCTTTACCGCTCATCCCTACCGTAAGGTGCAGCGGGTAGCACTGTGGGGCGATTACGCCTATGGCGATCAGGGGGAGGATATCGTTTCCGGCCTGGTATCCAGCTGTGCTGTCTCCATAGAACAGGCAAAGCTTGATGGTCGGCCAGTGGACGATACAATGGAGGTGCGGTTTCCGAAAATCTATAAAAAACTGTTGGAGATTTCCCGGGAGCTGGTTTATGACAAAAGGTGGAATCCGCAGGAAATTGAGTTTACCTTTGAGGGCTCGGAGCCGGAAGAACTCTATCTCCTGCAGACGCGGGACATGATCACTATTAAGAAA
This sequence comes from uncultured delta proteobacterium, assembly GCA_963804605.1. Lineage (GTDB taxonomy): Bacteria > Desulfobacterota > Desulfobulbia > Desulfobulbales > Desulfocapsaceae > Desulforhopalus_A. The sequence continues at coordinate 349,948 of CAWDRB010000027.1, read as the reverse complement.
AAAGAGCACCTCAATGTCTTTGTCGAAAGTCCGGCGCTGGCTTCCGCCCACCTTGGCAAAGGCGTTGGTGTCTCGGGATCCGCGCTTTCCGGTCGGGCGGTTTTTACCGAGGAAAATATTCGCATGCTCAGGAAGACTGACCCTGGTACCCCGCTTATTCTCATCCGCCAGGATACGGTACCCGAAGATATAAAAGTGGTCAGTGAGTCTGATGGATTGCTTACTTCAAGAGGCGGACAGACTTCTCATGCCTCCGTGGTTGCCGTCCGGCTTGAGAAAACCTGTGTCGTTGGGTGCAGCAGTTTAAAGGTGTACGAGGCTGATCAGTATTGTGAAATTGCCGGACTACGTATAAGATTTGGCGATCCAGTGTCAATTGATGGTAGAAACGGTCAGGTTTTGAACGGCATGCACGCTATTGTTGAAGAATATCATATTCTGCCTATTTAGTGTGTTACAGATTTTTTCTTGTTTTTTAGGTGCGTTTCTATCGGGGCGCGGTAATATACTATTGTTTTGAAAAACTACGATCACCGAAGGTAGTACAAAAATTTACAGGGTAGATTTTAAAGAACCGGTCATGCAACAAAGCGGGGGGCTTTATGTCGGATAAAAAATATAAAAAAGGGCCAAAATTGTTCTCTTTGGCCAGGAAACGGGCGCTGGTGCTTGGTGTTCCGCAGGAGAAAGGTATCAAGCTGGCAGAACTTATTGGCAGGATTCAGGAAAAAGAAGGTAATCCTTCCTGTTTTTGCCAGAGAGAGCGTTGCACGGAAACCTCATGTTGCTGGCAGGCTTCGTGTGGTGCCCGCATGGATGAGTAGTGATGGTGTCGCCCTGCTTATTGGCGGTTTTCGGCAACACCAAGCTTTTTCAAGATGAACCCTAAAGGACAGAACTTGGATAATCCGAACTGAAAAAGATTGAGGCCGACAAAAGCAGTGAAAAAGAGCCAGTATTTACTGTGAAAAAGTGGACTCGCCTCAACGCCTAAAGAGAGGCTGAGCAAGATAAAAGATCCGGCCAGAACATGTATCCAATCTGTAACGATCATCGTCATGTTTCCTGTGTTAAAAATTTGGGCAGAAAAGTACTCGCATCTTCTGGATGAGTTCCAGAATGCGTTTGTCGGTGATTTTATTATATATAAAATTTGCGTCTTTCCGGTAGTCGATAATCCCTTGGCCACGCAAGATATTCAAGTGCTGGGAAACATTTGCATTGGTTGTCTTCACTTGGTCCCTGATCTCACCAACCGAAAGCTCTTTGTCCTGGAGCAGACAAAGAATTTTCAGGCGGATAGGATGGGACATCGATTTGAGCAATTTTGACATTGCCTCGATTTGTTCGTCTTGCATCGCATCTCTCTGTGGAAGTATTGAAACCGTTCACTGTAAGTAAAAAACTGCGTGTTCTCGGGACTGTAAGGGTTTACTAGTACCGGAGATGCACAGACCATGGCCTGGGATGATACCAGTTACGTTTAAAGGCCGATGGCAAAACAGCTTTGGTGTCGGCGAATGATTACGAACTGTATTTAATTTTTAAGTTAAATAGTTGTGTGGCCTTTGTAAAGTTCTTTTTCTAAATGATGCACTTATTTTTAGTGTAGTTCCGGTGTTTACCGTCGTGGTTTCGGCCACAATACAGCCCATGCCAGTTGTCGCGCAATATATATTTACTCTCTATCAATATGTTGCATTTGAACTGTTTGGAAGAGAGCTTTTTTTAGCTGGATTAAAGGATAAACTTGAATCTCCTTGGAGAATTGAGTTTATTTGTGAAAGTTCATATCCTGGTAGGTTTTTTTAAAGAGAGGGAAGAATGAAAAAGAAACTCCTGGCTCCGGAAAATGTCTGTTTGCAGATCATTGATGTGCAGCAAAGCCTTATGGCCAAAATCGCAGCTGCCGACAAAGTTGTTGCAGTGATAGAATTTATGATTCGCTGCAGCAAAATCCTCAACATCCCGATAATCGCCAACACCCAGTATAAAAAAGGATTGGGTCCCTATGTGCCAAGCATTGAAGCTCTCCTCGGTGATATAGATCACCTTGATAAAACAGAGTTTAATGCACTGGCCAACAAAAACACCGAATCACGTATTGATGGTCTACCAAAAATGGTAGATACGATAATTCTTGTTGGTGTAGAGACGCATATTTGCATTTATCAGACGGCAATGGGGATTTTGGCCAGGGGATTGGATGTCTGGATTGTCGCCGATGGTGTATCGTCAAGAAGCTTGGATGATCACCATGCCGGCCTCTCAAGGCTGCAGGCGATGGGAGCGTCGATAGGATCATCGGAAATGTTGATTTATGAACTGCTGGGCAAAGCAGGCAGCCCCGAATTCAAACAAATTTTGCCCATCGTTATTGCTCGAAACGAATAGCTGCATGCAAGGTTTTAGATGGCAAATTTTTACGACGCCATCAATAGTTAATTTAACCGGTTTTGTTTATAACGTTATGAAAGGAAATGAAATTCGCAGCAGGTTTTTAAAGTACTTTAAAGATCGTGGCCATACCATAGTTGATAGTTCCTCTCTTGTACCCAAAGACGATCCAACCCTGCTTTTTGTCAATGCAGGAATGGTGCAGTTTAAAACTGTATTCATGGGAGAGGAAAAAAAAGATTATATACGAGCTGTTACGAGCCAACGTTGTGTCAGGGCTGGTGGCAAGCACAATGATCTCGAAAACGTAGGTTATACGGCCAGGCACCACACCTTTTTTGAAATGTTGGGGAATTTTTCGTTTGGCGACTATTTCAAAGAGGATGCAATACGCTTTGCCTGGGACTTTCTGACGATTGAGCTTAAGCTGAATCCGCAGGACCTCTGGGTGTCCATATTCGAAGATGATGATGAGGCGCAGGCCCTTTGGGAAAAGGTTGAAGAGCTGCCCAAAGGAAGAATCATCAGAATGGGCGAAAAGGATAATTTCTGGGCAATGGGGGATACCGGCCCGTGTGGTCCCTGTTCCGAGATTCATATCGATCAGGGCGCGGCGGCCGGATGTGGTCGGCCTGACTGCGCACTTGGCTGTGACTGCGATCGATTCTTAGAGTTGTGGAATCTGGTGTTTATGCAGTTCAATCGTTCCGAAAATGGTACCCTCACCCCTTTACCTAAACCAAGTATCGATACGGGTATGGGTTTGGAGAGAGTCGCCGCAGTATTGCAGGGCAAATTTAATAATTACGATTCAGATCTTTTTACCCCGATTATATCCAGACTGGAAAAGCTTTCCGGAAAATCATACCGTGACAATTCGCAGGATGATACCGCCATGCGGGTTATTGCCGATCATGCCAGAGCAACTACCTTTTTGGTCGCTGATGGGGTATTACCCTCTAACGAGGGACGGGGCTACGTCTTGCGCAGAATAATGCGCAGGGCAGTTCGCTATGGCAAATATCTGGGGCTGGAAAAATCTTTCATGGGTCAGGTTACCAATGCGGTTGTTGACGAGATGGTTGGCGCGTACCCGCATCTGACCGAGGCGACCGCCCTTTTGAGCAAGGTTGTCGACAATGAAGAAGAACGCTTCAGGGAAACCCTGGAGCATGGCCTTGCCCTGCTTGATGAAGAAGTTGCCCGCCTTGACGGAGAAAAGAATGCCGTTATCTCCGGCACTTTTATCTTTAAATTATATGACACTTTTGGTTTTCCTTTTGACATCGTCAGGGATATTGCCCTGGAAAGAGGTCTCGGCTTTGACGAGCCCGGCTTTCTCGACGAGATGGCGAACCAGCGGCGCAAATCAAGGCATTCACGAAAAGATGAAGGGGTTAAGCTCCTCAGTGAAGGGATTAAAAGTCTTGCCGCAGAAGGCAAAAAAACAGAATTTATCGGGTACAGTGAATCATCGCTGACAACCAGGGTCGAGGCCTTACTCAAGATGACGGGAGAGAGGGTTGGACAGCTGGGTGCGGGCGAGAATGGCCGGCTCTTTGTTGGTAAAACTCCATTTTATGCTGAATCGGGAGGGCAGATCGGTGACTGTGGTACATTGAGCTGGGCTCACGGCAGGGGGAAGGTGACCGGCACGTCGGTTGAGGGAGAAAAGATCATCCTGCACAAGATCGAGATTGAGCAAGGAGTACTTGTGGAGGGGACTGAAGTCACCTTATCGGTTGCCGAGGACAGGAGGCGGGCTATCGCCGCGCATCATTCGGCCACGCATCTGCTTCAGGCTGCTTTGCGGAAGGTTCTTGGCGATCATGTCAAACAAGCTGGATCTTTAGTTGGTCCGGATCGACTGCGATTTGATTTTACTCATTTTTCACCATTGTCTGTCGAAGAAACTGAAGCGATTGAATTTCTGGTTAACCAGAAAATCCGACAGAATTCGCCGGTTACAACCGAGCTATTGGCCAAGGATGATGCAATAAAAGGAGGAGCTACAGCTCTCTTTGGCGAGAAATACGACGAGAAGGTTCGTGTGGTATCAATGGCCGATTTCAGCAAAGAATTATGTGGTGGCACCCATGTCCGGGCCACAGGAGAAATAGGTGTTTTCACGATACAGTCTGAGGGGGGCATCGCCTCCGGGGTTCGGCGGATCGAGGCTCTGGCTGGATCAGCAGCATTTGCAGATATCCAGGCGAGCTCGAGAAGAGAGCGATTGACCGCGGCGCTGTTGAATGTAGGAAGCAATGAAGAAATTATCGGGAAAGTAGACAGCTTGATTAAAAATGTCAAATCCCTGGAAAAACAGGTCGGCGATTTATCTCGACAACTGGCTAGTTCGGATCTTGATGCTGTATTCAATAATGCAGTGCAGATTGAAGGAGTCAAGGTGATAGGTGCGGAAATACCCCTTGATAGTCCGAAGACACTACGCGATGTTGGCGATAAAGTTCGTGAGAACCTTGGCTCCGGGGTTGCCGTTTTGGGAGGGACAATTAATGGCAAGGCGGCTCTTCTGGCTATCGTCAGCAGTGATTTAACATCACGAATAAAAGCCGGCGACCTCATCAACAGCGTAGCGAAAATCGTTGGTGGCAAGGGTGGCGGGCGGCCTGATATGGCCCAGGCTGGGGGACCTATGGTCGACAAGCTTAAGGAGGCGATCAAATCAGTTCCCAAAGCGGTAAAACATTTGCTGCAATAAAAAATGGTGGTGTCGGAAAAACTCTTCGGCTGTCGAAATTTTGTGGCGGCTTTGCCTTTCAACTTTACGGAGGACGAAATATATAAATTAGTTGACAGCGCAGCATATTTACAGTAAGAATTTTTTGCTGTTAGTGAATGGTCGTTCATTTTATTTCTGGTGATTTTAGACCTTTAATTTGAAAAGAAAACTGTATTGCGGTCATCATTCATTGCCTCAATGAATGTTAATTTTTTTTTTCGTTATCCTAGTTAAGCAGGAGCTACTGACATGATTACGACGGATATCACTTTGTTTATTCAGATTGTTAACATGATTGTACTCATGTTTCTCCTCAACGGAGTCCTCTACAAACCCATTCGGAGGATTATCAAGGAGAGATCTGGAAAACTGCAGGGAATGCATGAAGAAATCTCGAAATTCGAGAAAAACGCCAAACTCCGACAGGAAGAGGTGGATGCAAAAATGGCTCAAGCTTCTGGGAAAGCCAAGGCGGCTCTTGATTCAGCAAGGGCTGGAGCACAAGTCGCAGGTGATGAAAAACTTGCAGCAATCAAGGCGGAGGCGGAGGCGGTTAAAGACGCAAAACTTGCCGAACTCAAAGCAGAGATTGGTACTGCCAGAACCAGTTTGCAAGCAGATTTAACTGGGTTTGCAACCGAAATGGCCAGCAAAATTCTGGGGAGGAGCATCTGAAAATGAAAAAAGAGAAACATATTGCAAGGCTGATAAGCCTGCTGACATTGACTCTTTGGTTCGCCCTGTCTTTCGGAACAGCATTCGCATCTGAGAAGGCAGCACACGCACCGGCCGCTGATCAGGCAATGGCCACTGAGTCCACACACACCGGTGATGCCGCTGCTGCTCCAGCTCATGCAGAAGAAGGTGGTCATGCTGTTGCCAATAGTCTGTCGGCTGCCAAAGTCAAAGACCTCGGCTGGCGGGTGGTCAACTTCATCGCGCTGATGATTATCCTGGTTAAATTCGGGGCTAAACCGATTGGCTCAGGTCTTTCCGCACGTCGCAACAAAATTAAGGATGAGATTGAGACTTTAGAACAAAACCGCGTCGCTGCAGAAAAATCCTACAATGAATTTCAAGCAAAACTATCCACGGTTGAATCGGAAATAGACAAGATTGTGGAACGGGCAATTGCTCAGGCCGAGGTCGAAAAAGCCAAGATTCTCGAGAAGGCTGAACAGGGAGCGGCTGATCTCATGCGTTCAGCCGAAATGGCGGTGCAGAATCAGGTCACCGAAGCACGTCGGACCCTGAAGAACGAGGTTGCCGACCAGGCGGCGATTTTGGCTGAAGAACTCATCGTGAAGAATCTCACTCAAGATGACCAGGTGAAGATCATTGAAAACTACTTAGAAAAAGTGGGGGCCGTACAGTGAAACAGACTATCCTCGCAAAAAGATACGCCAAGGCAATATTCACAGTCGGCCAGGAGCAGAAAAAATACGAAGAGTATGGCAAGGTCCTGAAAGGTTTGGCCGATTTGTATTCGAGCCATCCGGATGTGGTCGACGCTCTGACTAATCCCCTCTACCCGATGGATGTCAAAGAAAATGTCATGAAAGGGATCGTCGGTTCCATGAAGGTTGATAAGATCATGGGCAACTTTCTCAATCTTTTAGTTCAGAAAAAACGGGCAGAAATATTGCCGGAAATAGCTGTAGCCTATCAGACCATGGTTGATGATGCCAAAAACATCAGTCATGGCAATGTTATTTCAGCAATTGAGCTGAGCGGTGAGTTAAAAGACAAGGTGCAAAAAATTTTAGAAAAGTTAACTGGCAAGAAAGTTACACTCACAACCAGTGTCGACCAATCCATCATTGGCGGTATTATCGCCCAGGTCGGCGATCTGGTTTTGGACGGGAGTATTAAAACCCAGCTTGCAGGTTTAAAAGATTCCATTAAGGGGAGAGAATAGATGCAGATTAAAGCCGCAGAAATTAGTCAGATTATCAAAGATCAGATTGGGGCATATGAGACCAGCGTCGATCTGAACGAGACTGGTACCGTTATCTCCGTAGGTGACGGTATTGCCCGTGTTTATGGCGTGCAGAACTGTATGGCCATGGAGCTGTTGGAATTTCCTGGTGGGATCATGGGCCTTGCCCTGAACCTTGAAGCTGACAACGTTGGTTGCGCCGTTCTTGGTAACGTCTCGAACATTAAGGAAGGCGATATTGTCAAGCGAACCGGAAAAATAGCCGAGGTTCCGGTAGGACCAGCCATGGCCGGCCGGGTCGTTGACGGGATCGGCGCGCCAATTGATGGACTCGGTCCGATAAATTCCGAGTTCACCTCAAAAATTGAGGTGCTGGCACCCGGCGTTATTGCCAGAAAAGGTGTGCATCAGCCCTGCTATACCGGTTCCAAAGCGGTAGACGCCATGACTCCGGTTGGTAAAGGCCAGCGTGAGTTGATCATCGGCGATCGTCAGATTGGCAAAACCTCCCTGTGTGTTGATGCCATTATCGCCCAGAAAAACACCGATGTGCATTGCATCTATGTGGCCGTCGGCCAGAAAAAATCAACGGTGGCCCTGGTCGTTGAAGCCCTCAGAAAGCACGGTGCCATGGAATACACCACGGTTGTTTCCGCCTGTGCCTCCGATCCTGCGCCTATGCAGTACATCGCCCCCTTCGCCGGTTGCTCGATGGGTGAGTATTATCGCGACAACGGACAACATGCCCTGATCATCTACGATGATCTCTCCAAACAGGCGGTTGCCTATCGCGAACTCTCCCTGTTGCTCCGCCGTCCACCGGGCCGTGAGGCATATCCCGGTGATATTTTCTTCAATCACTCGCGTCTGCTTGAGCGTTCGGCCAAGGTAAATGACGAGCTCGGTGCCGGATCACTGACTGCGCTGCCGATAATTGAAACGCAGGCTGGTGACGTTTCTGCTTTTATTCCGACCAACGTTATCTCCATTACCGACGGTCAGGTGTATCTCGAGCCCAACCTGTTCTTCTCAGGTGTTCGCCCGGCAATCAACGTTGGACTTTCGGTTTCCCGCGTTGGTGGTTCCGCCCAGGTGAAAGCAATGAAGCAGGTTGCTGGTACGCTTCGTTTGGATCTGGCCCAGTATCGTGAGTTGGCAGCCTTCGCTGCGTTCGGTTCCGATCTCGATGCCGGTACCCAGGCTAAATTGACCCGCGGCGAGAGACTGGTTGAAATCCTCAAGCAACCTCAATATCAGCCGCTGCCGATGGAAAAGCAGGTGACCATTCTCTACTCCGGTTCCAACGGCTATCTCGATAAGCTGCCTGTCGATACCTTGGCTGACTATGAGAGAGAGCTCTATAACTATATTGAATCTAATGAACCGAGTATTTTCACCGATCTGGTTGCAGAAGAGAAATTTACCGATGCAATCAAGGAGAAACTTAACAAGGTACTGACCAGCTTTGGCGATACTTTCAAAGCGACAAAAGGGCTTAACTAACCTGCGAAAAAGAGTGGGTACTCTATTGTATCCACTCGTGGGGTATAAGTTCCTTCACGAAATGACTCCTTACAATTAATACAAAAAAAATCATTTCTAAGTCACTAATTTCATATAGGTCATAATATGGCGACTCTCAAGGAAGTAAAAACCAAGATCTCGGGTGTTAAAAAAACAGCCCAGATCACCAAAGCCATGAATATGGTGGCTGCGGCAAAATTGCGCGGCGCCCAGGAAAAGATGGAGGACTTTAGACCCTATACGGCAAAATTTGTTGAAGCGATGTCCAATCTTTCCGGAGGTGCTAACACCAACGCCTTTCCCTTGATGGAAAATCGAGCCGTGCAGGCGGTTGAATTGGTGGTTGTTACCTCGGATCGCGGGCTGTGCGGATCCTTCAATGCCAATATCATCAAGCTTGCTCTGCAGAAGATGGCGGAATATGAAGGACAAGGCAAGAAAGTAAGTTTTGTCTGTGTTGGTAAAAAGGGATACCAGCTACTACGAAAAACTGATAAGGTACGAAAAAGATATAATGAAACAATGGCTAATTTCCAGATGTTTCATGCCAGGGAAATTGCTACCGATCTTGCCGATAATTTTTTAAATGGTTCAACTGATAAAGTCGAGATATTATACGGTCAATTTTTATCAGTTGCCCGCCAGGTTCCAGCTGTTTCACCTTTCTTGCCGGTTCAACCCGTAGCTGCCGAAGAAGGGGCCGAAAAGAAAATTTCTGGTGACTATATCTACGAGCCCTCCAGTGAAGAAATCATGGATGTGCTGCAACCGCTCTATCTCAATGTGCAGATTTATCATGCCATGCTCGAGGTGGGTGCAGGCGAGCACGCTGCCCGGATGACGGCAATGGATAATGCTACCAGTGCATGTAAGGATATTGTGAAGAACCTTACCGTTGTTTATAACAAGGCTCGACAGGCTGCGGTTACTAGTGAGCTTATGGACATCGTTGGCGGCGCAGAAGCCCTGAAATAATAATTTATCACATTGATAATCAACGACTTTAGAGGAGGGGTAAAGCCCAATGAGTGAGCAAAAATTAGGAAAAATTACCCAGGTCATCGGACCTGTAGTCGACGTGGAATTTGAGCCTGGAAAACTGCCAGCCATTATGAATGCCTGTTTTGTTACCAATCCCGGCATTAACGATGTAGAGGACAATCTGGTAATCGAAGTTGCCCAGCATCTCGGTGACAACGCCTGCCGATGTATTGCCATGGATCAGACCGATGGTCTGGTGCGGGGTATGCAGGTAAGAGATAGCGGATTACCGATTACTATTCCGGTTGGACCTCCCTCTCTTGGTCGGATCATGAATGTTGTCGGAAGACCGGTTGATGGTTTGGGACCAATCACATCCGATAAAATGCTGCCGATTCATCGTGATGCACCCGCATTCACAGATCTGGACACCGAGGTTCGTGTTCTGGCCACGGGAATTAAGGTTATTGATCTGCTTGTACCTTTCCCGCTTGGCGGCAAGATGGGATTGTTCGGTGGTGCCGGTTGTGGTAAGACCGTTATCATGATGGAGATGGTAAACAATATCGCCCAGCATCATGGCGGTATCTCTGTTTTCTGTGGTGTTGGTGAGCGTACTCGTGAGGGTAATGATCTGTATCATGAGATGAAAGATTCAGGTGTTCTACCCAAAGCTGCTCTTGTTTACGGTCAGATGACGGAACCTCCGGGAGCCCGTGCTCGTGTTGCTCTGACTGGTCTCACTGCGGCTGAGTATTTTCGTGATGAAGAGGGCCAGGACGTTCTACTCTTTGTTGACAACATCTTCCGTTTTACTCAGGCTGGTTCTGAGGTGTCTGCGCTTCTTGGCCGTATTCCTTCGGCTGTTGGTTATCAGCCCACCCTTGCGACTGACCTTGGTGCCCTACAGGAGAGGATTACTTCTACTAATAAAGGATCTATCACCGCTGTTCAGTGTGTCTACGTGCCTGCTGATGACTTGACGGATCCTGCGCCGGCGACCACCTTTGCCCATCTTGATGGTACTGTTGTACTGTCACGGCAGATTTCAGAGCTCGGTATCTATCCGGCTGTGGATCCGCTGGATTCTACCTCAAGGATTCTTGACCCTAATGTTATTGGGGAAGAACATTACCAGGTAGCCCGTGGTGTTCAGGTATCGCTGCAGAAATACAAAGATCTTCAGGATATTATCGCAATTTTGGGAATGGACGAGCTTTCCGAGGAAGATCAACAGCTCGTTTCCAGAGCCAGAAAAATTCAACGATATCTGTCGCAGCCCTTTACGGTTGCTGAGGTATTTACTGGCATGCCCGGGAAATTTGTCAAGGTCGCTGATACTGTCCAAGGATTCAAAGAGATTCTTGAAGGAAAGCATGATGATCTGAATGAGAACTCTTTTTATATGGTCGGTTCTATAGATGAAGCTGTAGCCAAAGATGCCAAGTCCAAGGGATAATTGACGGTATTGGCAGTTTTCTATACTACTTCTCAAGGATCATGCCCTGTGGTGTGTGGGCCTTGAGAAGTGCAGGTACTCGTGGAAAAACAGATCCTTTCGTACTGAAGTGTTGATTATATTTTCAGAGTACAAATAATTTGCTCAAGAGGACTATCCGATGGGACAACAGATAAGACTTGAAGTCGTTACTCCAACCGGTGCGAAGGTTAACGAAGATGTTGATATCGTTAATGCTCCCGGTTACGGCGGTGACTTCGGCGTACTCGCAAACCATGCGCCTTTTCTGTCGACAATCAAAATTGGTACTCTAACATATGAGAACGGAAAGAAAAGAGAATCCCTTATGATCAGCGGAGGATTCTGCGAGGTCTCTAATAATAAGATCACCTTTCTCGTTGAGAGTGCTGAAGCCGGCAGTGAAATAGATGTTGAAAGAGCAATGCGGGCAAAAGAAAGAGCTGAAAAGCGACTTGCTCAAGCTGTTCAGCAGGCAGAGAATTTCAACCGTAGAAGAGCGGAAATCGCGCTGCAGCGGGCACTGGCTCGTTTGAAAGTCGCAAAGCGTTAACTGCTTCTTAAGGAACAAGAAAAAGGGCTGCTCTCATTAAGAGAGTGGCCCTTTTTTATTTGCTGGCCGCTCTATGATGACCCTTGAGTATTTTTTACGACGCCATCAATCATTAAACGAGAGCTGTGCCGTAGTATTAGTTACATAGGTCCGGATGCCTAAGGCAATTTCCTGGGTGAGCATATCCAGGAATTTAGGATCCTGCAAATTTTTCGCATCCTGTTCATTACTGATGAAAGCAAGTTCAATGAGAATAGCCGGCATTTCCGCTCCAATCAAGACATAAAACGGTGCCTGTTTGACACCAAGATTTTTTAGGTCGGTAAAGCCATTATTTTTTGTTGCGGTAAAAATGGAGTCGTGCACCTGTTGAGCCAGCCTGGAGGATTCACTGATCTTCGAATTTTTCATTATATCGGCAAGAATATCCTGAAGATCGCTCATCTGGTGTGTTGATGTCGCATTTTCTCGGGCAGCAACCCGCATTGCCTCGTCATTGGTACTCAAATTCAGATAGTATGTTTCTAGGCCGCGAACTTTTTCCGAAGGATGCGCGTTTATATGGAGCGACACGAAAAGGTCGGCGTTCTGGGTGTTGGCTATCGCTGTACGTTCTTCAAGAGGTATAAAAATATCTTTGTCTCTCGTGAGAACAACTTTGCAATGCAGTTTTTTTTCTAGTATCGGAGCCAGCTTACTGGCAATACCAAGAACGATATCTTTTTCTTTCATGCCAAAGGCCATGGCACCTGGATCCTTTCCTCCATGGCCCGGATCAAGAATGATTTTTTTGACACCTAAGCCCAATTGTTGAGCCAGGGAAAGAGGTCCACTTGATGATACTTCTGCAATCGGTAGTTCCTTTTCAGAAGATTTGCTCGAAAAGCTTATTTTTTTGGTATCTCTTAAAACGACAACATCAGCATCCTTATCGCTCCCATTAATTTTTGCTGGCTTTTTCCGGTTGTTATTGACGATTGTGGGAGGTAATCGTTCTGGTTGTGTTGCAGTTCCACGTACGTCTACCACGACCCTGAACGGATCCGGCATGGTGAAAATTTTGTAATCACCTATGGACTTGATGTCCAGCTCTACCCGAACCGTATCAGAGCTATACTGTACGGCGTGAATCCTGCGCAGAAGTCCGTCCTTGATTGGCACAGCGAAGCGGTACTGCGGTTCAATATAACTTTTTTTAAAATCAATGTAGAGTCTTCTTGGGGTGTCTTTTGTTTCTTCGGTTAAAACATCGGTATAGTTTACCGGGCTGGAAGCCTTGATCACCACGCGAGAGTAGTCGTCTGAAGACCAGTATTTAACAGGCAGCACATGGCTGAGAGTGTTATCTCCGGCAGATGAAATCACCGTTTTGGGCAGGGGGATATCATGCTCCCCGGACATATCCTTCAGGAGTCGCTCCGCTGAAGGATGCATATCGCTATTGGGATAATCTGACACGATTTCAACGAGAAAATCGGCAGCTTTTCTGGGGTTATTCATTTTATCAAGGTAGATTTTGGCGAGAGCAAAATAGGCATCGTCGGCCAGTCGGTGCCGGGGAAAGAGTCGTGCGGTGTCTTTAAAGTACGATATGGAATCATCTAGATCCGTGCTGTTCTGAAAACGATCATGCATATCACCATAAACACGCCCCAGCATAAAGAGACAGGCAGGTGCTGGATCCGATTTTGGGCCGGATAGATATATCTGGCGGAAATTTCTGGCCCCTTTCAGCCAGTTTTCTCTAGAGGACGAAAGGTTTGTATTCGTCTGCAGTTGATTATAATAAGACTGGGCGTCTTCGTATCGTTTAGCGATAGATGCCTGTTGCTCGATACCATCACCGGCAGCTAAGAGCTCAAACGGTAAGAGTAGGCACATTATAACGACTATTAAAGAGATATAGATGAGTCTGCTGCTCATGATAAAAAAAAGTGACCTCGTGCGATAGGAGAGCTAAATAAAATTGTAACCGTTCGCTGGAAACAGAAAAAGCGTGCAAAACCTCTGCCTTGTCATAATTAGTCGGAACCATTACCAGTATAACGAAAACCAAATACCATGGCAAAGTAAATAGTGGTACAGGTCTTGACGGCTCTAGATCCGGTAATGACGATGGGACTCAATTTTTAAGCATCTTTTTTAACGAATACAGGACCTGCAGTGCATCAAGAGGAGCACATTGATCAAGGTTAATGCCGTGTAAGAAGTCCCTGATCGGATCGATGGGAGGAGCAAAAAGTGTGAGTTGATCCGGATGCTTTTTTATCCTGACTGATTTCTTATGCATTGTTGGAGAATGAGGGTTCTGGCCGAATTTACCATGTTCGATTTCCCGGAGTATCTCCCCTGCCCGGAGGACGACGTTATCTGGAACGCCTGCCAGGCTGGCAACCTGAATGCCATAGCTTCTGCTTGTTCCTCCCTTGACCAGTTTGTGGAGAAAAATGATATTGCCCTGCCATTCACGTACGGCGATTGAATAGTTTTGTACCCGTTTATTGGTTTTTGCCAGCTCGGTGAGCTCATGATAGTGTGTTGCAAAGAGCGTTTTCACACCTTTATTATTTTTGCCAACCAGGTCTTCTGCGACAGCCCAGGCTATGGACAGACCATCATAGGTCGATGTTCCCCTGCCAATTTCATCGAGAATCACTAAACTTTTTTCCGTTGCGTTGTTGAGGATATTGGCTGTTTCACTCATTTCCACCATAAAGGTTGATTGGCCGCGGCGCAAGTCGTCCATGGCGCCAACCCTGGTGAAAATTCGATCGACGATTCCGATATAAGCTTGCTGGGCAGGGACATAGCAGCCCATCTGCGCCATAAGGACAATGAGAGCCGTTTGCCGCAGGACGGTCGATTTGCCGGCCATGTTCGGACCGGTGATGATGAGGACCTCATCGGTTGTTTGATCGAGATGGACATCGTTGGGTACAAATTTCCCGGATGGAAGGGTCCTTTCAATGACCGGATGTCTTCCTTCAACAATCCGGATCTCATCGCCATCATGCATCTCCGGCCGGCGATAATTAAACATGTGGGCCACTTCACTGTTGGCGGATAGAAAATCAATCTGGGCGAGGAGTTGCGCAGTTATTAACAGACGGCTGCTGTTTTCAGCCAGTTGCGTGCGAATGGCCAGGAAAAGTTGATATTCGAGTTCGACCCGTCGGTCATGCGCGCCGACAACGCTATTTTCAAATTCCTTGAGTTCCGGAGTGATGAACCGTTCAGCATTCACCAGGGTTTGTTTTCGGATATATGAATCGGGTACCTTGTCGGCCTGTAGTTTACTAACCTCGATGAAGTAGCCGAAAACCTTGTTGAAACCGACCTTCAGCTTAGCGATTCCCGTTGCCTCGCGTTCTTTGGCTTCCAGCTCAAGGATCATTTGCTTGCCATCGCGCAGCAGATGGACCAGATCATCCAGTTCTTCGTTGTAGCCGTTTTTTATAAGATGGCCCTCGCGCAGGGTAACTGGTGCTTCGGGATGCACAGCTTTTTCAAGCAATTCATGGAGATCGGTCAGGGTGTCGAACTGGTTGCGAATATCAATAAGTTTTTGGGTGTTGCACTGGTCGAGCAGGGTACGAATAGCCGGCAGGCAGGCGAAGGAATTTTTCATGGCCAGCATATCTCTGCCGTTTCCGGAACCGAGTATCATCCGACCGTTCAATCGTTCAAGGTCATATACCTGGCCGAGCAAGTTGCGTAATTCTTTTCGGATTGAGCTGTTTTTAAAGAAGAAAGTGACGGCATCCAGTCGCATGGTAATTCGTTCTTTTTCCTGTAGAGGAAAGAGCAGATTATGTTTCAGCAGCCTTGCTCCCATCGGGGTGCAGGTATGATCAAGAACAGACAGTAGCGAACCCTGTCGCTGTCCGCCGATGATGGTCTGGGTCAGTTCGAGATTTCTTCTGGATGAATCATCAATATGCAGGATGCTGTTGGTGTCCAGCGGGGACAATTTTTCTATATGATTGATCGCGGTCTTTTGGGTTTCCTTGATATATTCGAGCAACACTCCCGCAGCGATTATTCCAGCGGTAAAGCCGCCGCAGCCAAAGCCATCTAAGGTGACCACGCCAAAATGGTCATGGAGCAGTTCCCTGGCGGACGCGGCATGGTAATTTGTGCTGTCTCGTTCGGTGATACAGACGCTGGGGATGAGGATGCCGATCTGCTCCATGAGGGGGGCAAGACCGTTCCGCTCTTTGACTGCAATGAGCAGTTCCGAAGGCATGAGACGGGTCAACTGGTCAAGAATGACCTCCCCGCGGTCACTTTTATCGCCGTATTCTCCAACCAGAAATTCTCCGGTACTGACATCAAGAAAGCTTGCGCCATAGAGCTTTTGGCCACTGGTTTCCTTAAGCACCAGGGAGCAAATATAATTATTGTTTTTATCGTCGAGGAGCAAGTCGTCGGTTATCACCCCCGGTGAAATTATCCGAACAACCTCCCTTTTTACAATGCCTTTTGCCTCGGATGGATTTTCCGTCTGTTCGCAAATTGCCACCCGGCGACCGGCTTTAATAAGTTTGGCAAGATACGTCTGGGCAGCGTGGTAGGGGATGCCGCACATGGGCACCTGAACTGCATCGCTCTTCTTGTTTCTTGAGGTGAGGGTGATGCCGAGTATTTTTGCAGCGACTATGGCGTCGTTAAAAAACATCTCATAAAAATCCCCCATACGGTAGAAAAGAATGGTGTCTTCATGCTGCCCTTTGATCTCCAGGTATTGTTGCAGCATTGGCGTGAGTTGCGTCATTGTTGTCATGCGTATTTTTTATAAAGAGCGTGAAATTCCGGGAAGAGTCTGTCGAAGGTTGCGTTGATATGTTCGGGGATGGTCCGTATATCCGCCATCACGCTGATAAAATTATGATCGCCGTCCCAGCGCGGGATGATGTGGAAGTGTAGGTGGTCAGCGATGCCAGCTCCGGCCGTTGCCCCGATATTACAGCCAATATTAAAACCGTCCGGTTTGAGGAGATTTTTTAAAATTGCCGTCGCAACCTTTACCATTTCCATAAGTGCACCGTTTTCGACAGGACTCAGCTCGGTGATACAGCTCAGATGGCGAACCGGCGCAACCAGCAGGTGCCCATTAGCATAGGGGAACCTGTTTAAAAGTACGACCGAATGATTGTCCCGATAAAGTAGCAAGGTTGCTTTTTGAATATTGTAATCACTATTGCAGTCGATATCGGGCTCAAACAGGCAGCCGCTGGATTTTGGTGCATTACCGAGAACATGCTCAATACGCCATGGAGTCCATAAATTTTTCATAACCGATCCGGCAGCGTATGAAGACTGGCGTTTAACGGGACAAGGGCACTTTCGTCGATCGTGAGAAGAACATATGTTCCAGGAGCCCCGTAGCGTCCAGTGCCGGCAAAACTGCCTGGATTAATTAGCAGGGTGTCACCGACTCTCCGGCAGACAGGCTGATGGGTGTGGCCAAAGACTATACAGTCGACGTCGGGGAATTGTTGCAAAACTCTCTCTTCAATAGTATGACGTTCCCCTGTGCCGTGGCTGATGCCGATGGTGTATCCGCCGAGCACGATCTGTTTCTGTTGCGGTAAAATTTGCCTGGTCGTCATATTGCACATATTACCACACACTGCATGAATATCCTTACCATTAAAAGCTCTGAGGATGGTTGCATCGGTAAGATCTCCGGCGTGAATTATTGTGTCGCAGCCTGAAAAAGCTGCCGTACATTGTTTCACAAAGCTTTCGTCTAACGCTTGGAGATGGGTATCGGAAAGAATGCCGACAAGCATTATTTTTCTCACTGTAAAGTTAATGAAAATATATTAATTTCAGCTTTAGTGACTGCTTTGTGAAAATAATTCAATTTATTAGGTTATGCTACGCCAAAAACCTTTTTTTAACAGTTGCGGAATAAACCTGAAGACAGGTATAATATCATGTTCTGGACAATGGAGAAATTGCATTTCACATGCATCCCACTGACGAAAAGCTTTTACTTGGTTAACACCATTCACATAAAGAAAAGTAGATATGGAGAAGTACGATGCTCACTGCCTCTGATTTAAGAAAAGGTTTAAAAGTGCAAATAGACGGGAATCCTTATATAGTGACTGATTTTGAGTTCTCTAAACCAGGGAAGGGGCAGGCTCTTTATCGAACCAAGATGAGAAATATGATCTCCGGCAATCAGCTTGTCAAAACCTATCGATCCAACGATAAATTTGAGAAAGCTGAGTTGGAAGAGAGAAAGATGCAGTTCCTCTACAGCCAGGGAAATGAATTCCATTTCATGGATACGGAAAACTTTGAACAGCTTGTACTCACCAGAGAACAGCTGGGTGATAATACCCATTTTCTGATCGACAACATGGAACTGGATGTGGTGTTTTATGATAGTCAACCGATCGATGTCACCTTGCCGATTTTTGTCAACCTGGCAGTGACCAAAGCCGATCCCTGGGCTAAAGGCGATACTTCCGGCAACGATACGAAACCGGTCACCGTCCAGACGGGCTATGAACTCCAGGTTCCCCCCTTTGTTGAAGAAGGTGATAAAATACAGATCGATACCCGTACCGGGGCATATGTGACCCGGGTTAAAGAGTAATTTAGCGTGCTTGACACAGAAAGGTTGCATCTACGCGCAGCCTTTTTTCGTTTAATAAGGTCATTCTTTTACCACCATGGTTTTCTTGAAGTTGACACCCCTGTCCGTCAACCGGTATATATTCCCGAAAGCAATATAACGCCGGTTACATCGGAGAAGGAATTTCTGCAAACTTCGCCTGAGCTTTGCATGAAAAGATTGCTGGCTGCCGGGAACAGTAAAATATTTCAGATCTGTCACTGCTTTCGCAAAGAGGAGAAAGGGCGATTGCATCTGGAAGAATTCCAGATGCTGGAATGGTATAGAGCCAGGGCTGATTATTACCAGTTGATGGCTGACTGTGAGGAATTGTTACGATTTATGCTTGTAAACCTGAGGGAATACCAGGTTTTGCAGGGCATGGCGGACAAACCGTTTTTTTCCGGCATCGACTTAGACCATGCGTGGCAACGGTTGACAGTGGCCGATGCATTTGCCGGATACAGCCCGATACCGCTCCGGCAGGCACTGCAGGAAGGGCAATTTGACGAGCTGCTCGTCGAATATATCGAACCGCATCTGGGTACCACTTGTCCGGTTTTTCTGTATGACTATCCGTTGGAGCTTGGTTCCCTTGCCAGAGAAAAGGCTGAGAATCCGGCAGTTGCAGAACGATTTGAATTGTATATAAATGGAGTGGAAATTGCCAACGGTTTTTCCGAGCTCACTGATGCAGATGAACAGCGGGCAAGGTTTAACCATGAGATCGAAAAGCTGCAAGCCATTACCGGTGATGAAGTGCGCATGCCTGAGCGGTTTCTCGCCGACCTCAAACAGCTGGATACTGCTGCTGGAATAGCACTGGGGCTTGATCGACTATTTATGACAGCCATGAATTACTCAAGAATTGCAGAAGTTGTCACCTTTTCATCAGAGGACTTTCTTTGAAATTTTCTTTTTGGGGCAAAGTGTTCGATTACTGGTTTATAACGCAACATAAAATAGGATTATTAATGGTATCGTTACAATGATAAAAAAAAATTGCTGTTTGGCTTGTAAAGATGATACATTAACCCAAGTTGGCTTGATCAATTTCGCATAATTCAGAGAACATTTCCCCATGAATATAAAACAACGTCAAGTGGTAAATAAATATCTCGATCTGTTTTTTAGACGAAAAATATTCATCTTCGCCATACTGCTCTTGAGTTTGCCCATCGGCCTGGGAATTTATCTTACCACCCCAAAAGAATATCAATCTTCCAGTCTTCTCAGTTATCAGCGGCAGGGAATAAGTCCAAACAAGCTATCGCCTGATGTGGAATCGAAAATTCGTGATATTGTCAACACTCTTACCCAGATTGTTACCAGCAGGACCAATCTGGAAAAGATCATCAAGGATCTGGATCTCTACCATGAGCAGCGTAATATATTGCCGATAGAGGATGTGATTGATATTTTCAGAAAAAAAATACTGGTAGCACCCTCAGGAGTAGGTGAGGTTTTCACTGTATCATATTCCGGCCGTGATCCCGATAAAGTTGTCAGGGTGACCAATGCCCTTGCCGCGCAATTTATTGAAGAGAACCTGAAATATCGTCAGGAAAGAGCGACGGATACCTCATCCTACACGAGTCAAGAATTGCAAATGGCTAAAAAAGTCATGGATGCCCAAGATGAGGCCATGCGAGACTATAAATTGCAGAATTATAATGAAATGCCTGAGCACCGAGAGGCTAATATATCCAGATTGACTGCTCTTCAGGGCCAATACCAGGGGAAGCAGGAGAGCATTCAGGATCTGGAGAGAACACTGGTACTAATTCAGGATCAGATGAATAACAGAAGAATGTTGATACAACAATCTGTTGAACCTGTGGTAAATGGGACGGAAGCAAACTCCAAGCAGACTCTGGCAAATTTACGTTCTGACCTGGATAGACTGTTGTTAAAGTACACTGATAAACATCCTGAAATCGTTAGGCTTAGAAAGCTTATTGATAAAATGGAAATCGAGACTGCGAGTGAAAACCCCGGCAATAATGAATTTTCGAATGGGTCCCGACCTAATGTGCAGGATGTAGGTTACGATAGAATTCTTATGCAACTCGAAACACAGCAAAAAGGTGTTCGACTGAATATTGCCAAAGTTGAAAATGAAAAAGATCAGCTGCAAAAAAGAATTGAACAGGTGGAAAAGTGGGTGGCAGCTGCTCCAATCAGAGAAACTGAATGGACTTCTTTGACTCGAGAATATGGTCAATTGAAAAAGCATTACGATTATCTAGTAGGTCAAAATCTTCAAGCTGAGTCAATGCTGAATCTAGAGGAACGACAAAAAGGTAGTCAGTTCAAAATCGAGGATCCCGCAATCAATTCTGGAAAACCTGTCAAGCCAGATTTTTTGAAGATTATGGGAATAAGTGCTTTGAGCGGACTCGGGCTTGGATTAGCACTGACTCTTTTGCTTGATTTCTTTGACGCATCTTTTCGCGACCCAGAGACACTAGAGCCTCTTCTCGGAGTATCGTTGCTCATCACTATTCCATATATTGAAACAGACATTGAGCAGAAAAACATCACTATGCACCGAGTTCTAATAGGCAGCGTTTTCTTGGTCGCCAGCGGGCTTGTTGGGACTTTATTTGCTTTGGCCTGGACGAGAGGGCTTATTATTCTATAGGTTTTATGTTTTGTGATTAAATAATCGTGTCAATTCAGAATGGTGGGGTGCATTGTTATGATAAAAGAATTGGAACGATGAAACGGAGAAAATGCCTACACCAGTGAAATCACGATTCGGAAGATAACTATTCGTGTTAATTTGGGAAGTTATTCTGCTGGATCTTCAGTAAACACCTCCAAGAAGACTAGACGGAGGTTACTAATATAGTATGCACTTTTTCAATTTGGGATAACGAGAGAATATGGGAAAGACTTCAAAAGTGTTGAAAAAATCTGGCTACAGTCTGGATGTACCCACCCAATCCGATAACAACACAATGACTGAAAGATTAGTCGATATAGCTGCAAATCCGGCTATCGAGGCACAAATTGAAACCGATGGTAGTACAGATCAATCTGCGCTGACCAAAGTCATCCAACAATTCCCGCCATCCGCTTCTCAATGGGATGAACGGCTAGGCAAGGTCACCAGCTTTTCAAATAAAATTGGCGAATCTTTTCGTGTCTTGAGGTCAAAAATATTGCTTCCCCAAGATGGCCGTCCGGCGCCAAAGACCATCATGGTAACATCTGCCTTGCCCTGTGAAGGTAAAAGTTTTGTCTCGGCAAATCTCGGTATTGCCCTTGCTCAGGGGGTGGACCAGCATGCATTGCTGGTTGACTGCGATCTTCGTGCACCCTCTCTTGCACAACTTTTTGGGATCTCACCTGAGCGGGGACTTGCCGACTACCTGCAGGATAATCACGACATCTCTTCCCTCCTCCAGAAAACTGCCATGGAAAAACTGACGATCCTTGCTAGTGGATTGCCTCCCGCTAATCCGGCCGATCTGCTTGGATCAGAAAAGATGTCTAAACTCGTCACAGAACTGGCTGCCCGCTATCCGGATAGATATGTGATTTTTGATACCCCTCCGCTGGAGGTTGCCTCTGAATCGAAAGTACTCTCTAAGGCCGTTGACGGGGTGGTACTGGTAATTCGTCAGGGTATATCCAGTCGACCGTTGATTGAAAAATTTATTTCCGATATCGGCAAAGATAAGATCATCGGGGTGATTTTCAATGGCCATAAAAGTAACTTTATTTCAACCAGACTGGTAGATAAAAGTCATTATTATGGCAACTATTATACTAACTCGGGAGAAAAAAACCGGGCTGCAGCCAATACCTCACGGCAGCAGGCTGGTTCCTAAGCAATTGTTTTCTTGAATTCTCTTCTGAAGAGGGGCTATTTTCTTTTTCGTGGGGTTGAGTTTTTAGGAGGGGCAATTTTTTTTATCAAATATTTTTCTACAATTTTGCGCTGCTGTTGTCTATCCGAATGCTTTCGCGGTACGGTGAGCGGCTGTTTTGACCCTGGCCGCAAGCCGGTTACGTACATGGCGGTCGACAGTGTGCCGGGCGTAGGCGTAAAATCCTGAAATTTTCTTATCTGAAGTCCCAGTTTTTGTATATCCCTGACCAGCTTTTCCGCCTGTTGCAGAGTTGACCCCGGGTGGGCTGTAATGATATACGGCGTAAGTTCTATTTCTTTACCGATATCTTTTCCTACCTTACGGCATGTTGCGACAAATTTTTTGAGAAGCGCATGCGGTTCTTTGTGCATCAGACAGAGCAGTTCGTCATCGGTATGTTCCGGAGCGATCTTCAACGATCCGGGTGTATGCTGCTGAAGAATTCGTTTGAGCAGTCGAGGGGTGCGAAGGAGCAATTCCATCCTTAGTCCCGAAGATATGAATAGTTTTTTGACTCCAGCAATGGCTGCAACATCGTCAAGGAGATCAAGAAAAAGATCTTCGTCTATTTTCAGGTTTGGGCAGGGGTGTGGATAAAGGCAATCGCGTTTTTTACACGTTCCAATGGCACAGTGTGTTCCATAGAGATTAGCGGTAGGCCCGCCCAGATCACTGATGGTACCGGTAAAATCTTCCATTTGGGTGATGCGTCGGCATTCATCACCGATTGATTTCCTGCTGCGCGAGATGATGGCGGGCCCCTGATGCCTGGTGATAGCACAAAAAGAGCAGTTGCCGGAACAGCCGCGAACGATGGTCACTGAGTCCTTGATCATTCGGTACGCCGGGATCTGCTGCTGGATCGGATGTGGACGTCTTGTGTAGGGCAAGGCATACAATGCATCAAGCTCAGCCGGTGCAAGAGGTTTTGGAGCCGCGTATTGCACGACCCAATGGGTTTGCTGCCGTTGCAGGATGATTCGGGCAGATGCCGCGCGAGAATGTTTGTCTATTTCTATCTCGGCATCGAGGAAAGATGCGGGGTGTGTCTGCATGTCTTTCCATGAAGGAAGCACGAGCATCTTTTGTGAGCTTTTGATCGTATCAACCGAAAAAGGTGTGGAGAAATGAGCGGCGAAATGTTCCTGGAGTTCCTTGTCGGTAAATCTTTGGCAGGTCCCCAGGATGTTACTTAGAGAGCTGTTTGCCGCACACCGCGTGGCAATCTCAACTATTGCTTTTTCGGCCATTCCGTAAACAATTATATCGGCTTTTGCATCGGTGAGCAGGGATGATCGAAGTTTTTCCTGTTTAAAGTCATAGTGGACAAAACGCCGGAGTGAAGCCTCAATGCCGCCGAGGACGATTGGGATATCCCGAAAAGCGGATCGGGCCAGGCTGGTATAGACCAGGCTGGCCCGATCCGGTCTTCTACGTTCAGTTTTGGTCCGCTCGGCACCCCGCCAGGGATTGCCATCGGGAGAATAGGCGTCGGTATCACGCACCTTGCCATTGCCGGTGTAATTGGCGACGATGGAGTCAAGATTTCCCGCAGTAATGCCGCAAAAAAGCCTGGGCGTGGGAAACCTCTTAAAATCCTCGGCAGAATCGAATCGGGGTTGCGGCAGGATGGCAACCTGATAACCGTGGTTTTCCAATAACCTGCCGATAAGAGCGACACCAAAGGAAGGATGGTCGATGTAGGCATCGCCGGTCACGAGCAGAATATCAATACCGGACCACCCCCGCAGCTTGCACTCATCCCAGGAAATCGGTAAAGGATGAGCGCTGCTGCCGGGTTTATCCATGCGAATCCTGCGGAAAGCTTTTACATAAATTTGGCATTAATGATCAGATGACAGAAAATTGATCCCGCATAGCCAAGCGCTATTACCGGAGTCCATTTCAGGTGGGCATTGAATGTATAGACATTTCTTGCCGCCCCCATAAGTGCGACTCCTGCTGCCGAACCGATCGACAGCAGGCTGCCGCCGACCCCTGCGGTAAGGGTAACCAGCAGCCATTGTCCATGGGACATATCCGGCTGCATGGTCAGTACGGCAAACATGACCGGAATATTATCGATAATGGCCGAGAGAAGGCCGACAATAACATTGGCTGTGGTAGCTCCGAGGCCAAGATAAAGAAACTTGGAAATGCCGGCTAGATAGCCAAACTGAGCAAGGCCGCCAACGCAGAGAATAACTCCGTAAAAGAACAGCAGCGTATCCCACTCAGCCCTGGCAACCTTGCGGAACAGGTCGAAGGGGTCGGGTTTGGAATGATATGTCTGATGGGCCAGGGGGTTATCGTCAATATCATAATTTCGATGTTCTTTTTTCTTCAGATAATAGGAGAAAAAACCAAGATATCCGAGGCCGAGCATCATGCCGGCAGCGGGCGGAAGATAGAGGAAATTATGAAATGAAACCGCCGTGCAGATGGTGGCAAAAAAGAGCAGCATGATTCTCTTCGCCCCAATTTTCATAACATACTGGTCTTTACTTGGCTGGGGAGTTTTCTTACTGATGGCAAAATTCATAAAGATGGCAGGAACCAGCCAGTTTACCAGCGAAGGGATAAAGATATGAAAAAATTCACTGAACTGAAGCATTCCTTTTTGCCAGACCATCAGCGTTGTGATGTCGCCAAACGGTGAGAAAGCTCCCCCCGCATTGGCAGCAATGACGATGTTGATGCAGGCGATAGCCACAAATTTTTTGTCACTGCCGCCGACGGCCATGGCCACAGCCCCCATAAGTAAGGCAGTGGTCAGATTGTCGGCCACAGGTGAAATAATGAAAGCCAGAAAGCCGGTAACCCAGAAAATTGATCGCAGGGAGAATCCGCGAGTGACAAGCCAGGAGCGCAATGCCTGGAATACGTTACGTTCGTCCATGGCATTAATGTAAGTCATAGCCACCAGGAGGAAGAGAAACAGTTCGGCATATTCAAGGAGGTTATGGCGAATGGCTATCTCTGCCGCATGGGTGTTACCCATCCTGCTGAAGGTGATAGCCACCAGAATCCAGATAACACCGGCTGCGAGAAGAACCGGTTTTGATTTTCGTAAATGGAGTTGTTCCTCAAGAATCACCAGCGAATAAGCACCCACGAAAAGAAAAACCGAGAGTATACCGAAAATAGAGCCGGTCAGTCCAGCGGTATCTATCTCTGTACCTGCACCGCTACTGGCAAATGCAAGGGTACCTGAGGCAAGAGTAACACAGAACAATAAGAGGAGTTTCTTCATTGATGATTTCCAGGTTGAAATTGATAATGAAAAAATAGACACAAACGACGGCGATTATACCAGCCGACAAGAGCCATCGCAAGAAGAGTCGGATTGTCTTGGAAAATACCAAGATTGTGAAAGAGAAGGCGGGATCCCCCCGGTCAGGTCGCAGGTAAACCTGACCAGACCGGAGGGGTAAACAAAAAATTAGCTGTTTGCTGGAATATACTGCGTCAGCGGGCAATCGTTACATCCAGCTACCGGTAGATCGGTGCCGGTATGGATCTGTTTGATGAGGGCCGCAACTGCAGCTTTACTGTCGGCATACATATGCTCTTTACCAATCTCTTCAATCAAGCCGGTTCGTTCCATAACTTTAAGTACCTGCCCCTTGACACCGCACATGGCAAAACCAAGTTTTGCACTGCGGACCCTCTTGCACAGCATATCAAGAGCTTCTTCGCCGGATGCATCCATGTCGTTTATGCCTCGGGCATCGAGAAGGATATAACGCAGGTCGGGCTGCTCGGTTCTGAACTTGGCGACCTGTTCATCAAGGTAACTGGCGTTAGCAAAAAAGAGTGCCCCGTCAAAACGAACAACTGAGATATGACGACAGCCTTTTAAGCGATAGTGTTCCGCGCTTTTTAAGACATTTTCTTCGTTCATTGATAACCTTGCAACAACAGGCCGCATCGACTTATAGAGAAAGACAACCATGGAAAGTGCCACGCCAACCATGATGCCTTTATCGAGATGTGGGGCGAAATAGAGTGTTACCATAAAACAGAATATGGAAATGGCGCCATCATACCATTGTGCTTTCCAGGAATGCATAAACCCTCTGATATTGACCAGGCCGATAACCGCCATCATGATTACTGCAGCTAGTACAGCCTGGGGGAGATGGTAGAGCAATGGCGTGAAAAACATCAGGGTGATGACGACCATGATTGATGTCACCACCGATGAGATGCCGGATACAGCACCTGCCTGAAGATTAACGGCGGAGCGGGAAAATGAACCGGAAACTGAGTAACTGGAACCAATCGAGCCGAGAATATTTGCCAAGCCCTGGCCGATAAGTTCTTGATTGGGATCAAGTGTTTGACCGGTTTTCGCAGCCATGGCTTTGGCAATGGCAATGGCCTCCATAAAGCCCAGCAGAGAAATAATAATAGCAGTTGGCAGAAGTTTCATAAAAGATTTGGCGTTAAGTTCCGGGATGGTGAATTGGGGTAAACCCTCAGGGATCTTGCCAACGACGGCTCCCCCACCCATTACCAGGAGCTCGGCCGGCTTAAGCGGTGAATTGCCCACTTTCAACCGCCAGGTATTCCCGTCCGTTTTAATCCCCTCTGGAACTTCGTTTTTTGGGTAAAAGGCAAAAGATTCATTTTCCTCTACTCCTGCAAACTTCATAGTTCGCAGCTCTGCACGAGATTCCTGAATATGCTCTTTAATATCATTGATTTCAAGAGCAAGCAATTCAGCCTGGCTCTGCTTTTGAATCAGTTGTGCACTCTTGCCGTGCCCTTTGGGCAGTTTTTTGTGCTCTTCATCAATTTCCAGACCGAGAGCTGCCCGCTCTTTCCCTAAGGTTTCGAGCTGTTTGGCTGAGTGATTGAATTCAGTAATTCTTTCAGCTAGAGCAGGAGCATGGATCGCCGAGACATCCACTTTGACATCCTTATTATAACCGGTAAAATATGAAACAAGGGTAGTGATGGTAACTGCAACGAGGACATTGGGGATGCGCGGATTGATTTTTTTCAATACCACCATAATAATCACGGCACAGACGCCGTAGAGCAGCGTAGGCAGGTGGGTATAGTCCATTGCTGCCTGGACAACTCGAACCATGGTCTCGTAATGGTGCCCGGCTGAATCGACCGACACGCCAAAAAATTTGGAGAACTGGGACGAAGCAATAATGATGGCGGCGGCATTGGTAAAACCGTTGACTACGGGATGTGAAAGAAAGTTGACAACCAGACCGAGCCGCAGCACCCCGAGGGAAAACTGGAAAATACCGACGGTTAGCGCCAGGACGATTGAGTAGGCGATGAATTGCGTTGATCCGGCAGTGGCAAGTGGTTCAAGCGATGCTGCAGACATAAGCGAGACCACGGCAACAGGTCCAGTGGCCAGCTGACGGCTCGAACCAAAGAGTGCCGCCACCATAGGAGGCAGAAAAGCAGCGTACAGCCCGTAATATGCTGGCAATCCGGCAAGCTGGGCGTAGGCCATCGACTGTGGGATAAGGACAAGGGCAACCGTCAGGCCGGCGAGGAAATCAATTTTGAACTTGCCCAGGTCATAATCTTTAAACCAGGCAAGAAAGGGGAAAATCTTCTCAATCATTGTGTCAGCTCCTTAAAAAATTACAATATTCTAAAAGGGAAGTATCCCTTCAGCTTACAATAACCAATAGACAGCCCACGTTTACATTGCCTGTCTTTTCAGAACAGCTAATCAAAGCGCTCTTGCACAGAAAGTCAAGAAAAATTGGAAATGTTAAAAGGAGATATGCACGAAATCAGCAAGAAATTGCAGTTTTGCATAAATATGGTTTAGAGAAAAATTTCGGCCTGAAAAAGTCTTTAACCGGCGTTGCTCCTGGCGCGGATCAGCCAGATAAGCAATCCTCCTATGACCATCAACCCACTGATCCTGGCGCGGATCAGCCAGATAAGCAATCCTCCTATGACCATCAACCCACTGAGCAGCTGGCCCATTGTCAGAAAGCCGAATATATACCCCACCTGTTGATCCGGCTCCCGGAAATTCTCGACCACAATCCTGAAGATACCATAGCCGATGAGAAACAGCGCCATAATGCTGCCATGGGGCCAGCAGCGGTTTTTCTGCCAGGGTTTTTTGTGTACCGACCAGAGAATCGTAAAAAGCACCACACCTTCGAGGAGTGCCTCATAGAGTTGCGAGGGATGACGGGGTAAAGGACCGCCTCCGGGAAAGACCATGGCCCAGGGAAGATCGGTTACCCGTCCGTATAATTCGCCGTTGATGAAATTGCCGATCCGACCCAGACCAAGGCCAACGGGGAGAGTGGCTATATAGATATCACCACTTTTCCAGAAACTGAGTTGGTATTTTCGGCAGAAAACCCAACCGACGATCAACAAAGTCAGGCACGCCCCGTGAAAAGACATGCCGCCGCTCCAGGTTGCCGGTATCTCCAGGGGATGCGCAAGATAGTAGGAAAAATTGTAAAAAAAGACGTAGCCCAGTCGGCCGCCGATGACCACCCCCAGGATAAGTACCAGGTTGAGGTTCTCAAAATGTTCGGCAAGCCGGTCGTATTTAAATTCACCGATCTGTTTACGCACAAGGAGATAGCTTGCCAGAAAGCCAAGGACGTACATAAACCCGTACCAACGCACATGCAACGGCCCGAGACTAAAGATTATCGGATCGATATTCGGAAAAGGTGTCATAGGTATGGACAGAGGTTGTCTGGTGTTATTTTTGTGATTTTTTCAGATGTACCTGCAGCACTGAGATGGCAGCTGGTGTTATTCCCGAGATTCTCGATGCCTGGCCAAGTGAGAGTGGCTGAATTCTGGTCAGTTTTTCCACCACTTCATTGGAAAGACCTGAAAGTTTTCGGTAGTCGACATCTTTGGGCAGCAGGACCGATTCCATTTTTTTAAAGCGGGCAACCTGCTCGTTCTGCCGATCGATATAACCCTTAAATTTCACCTGCAGTTCTATTTCTTCTTTTACCGGACTGGCAATAAGTTCCTTTACCAGCTCCAGTTCTTTTGCGGAGATCGGCAGCGATGCAAAAGAGCCGATAGACAACTCAGGACGACGCAAAAGATCGGCGAGAGTACATTTTTGTTTGAGATCACTGCTGCTTAATGCAGTCAGTGCCGCATTGATTTCCGGGTTCGGTTTGACTGGAACCTTTTCCAGAGTTCGCGTTCCTGTGGCAATCAATTGTTGCTTTTGGAGAAATCGACTGTGGGTTTCGTCCGCAACCAGCCCTAATTGGTAGCCGATGGTAGCCAGACGACAATCCGCGTTGTCCTCGCGCAGCAACAGTCTATACTCGGCCCTCGAGGTGAACAGCCGGTAGGGTTCTTTGGTGCCGCAGGTAACTAAATCATCGATGAGCACTCCGATATATGCCTGGGAGCGGTCGAGGATCAGTGGCTCTTTATCCCGGCAGAAGTGGACGGCGTTTATGCCGGCAATAAGGCCCTGAGCTGCCGCCTCCTCGTAACCGGAGGTGCCGTTTATCTGGCCGGCCAAGAAAAGACCGCGTATCTGCTTGGTTTCAAGCGATGGGTGCAGGCCGAGCGGGTCGATATAATCATACTCAATAGCATATCCGGGTCGGATGATTTGTGCGTGTTCCAGTCCTTTAATGGAATTGATCATGGCCTTCTGGGTTGCGAGAGGCAAACTGGTAGGCACTCCGTTTGGGTATACCTCTACGGTATCAAGCCCTTCCGGTTCGAGAAAGATCTGGTGCCGGTCTTTCTCGGGAAAACGCATGACTTTATCTTCAATAGACGGGCAATACCTGGCCCCTACGCCTTTTATAACCCCGGCATACATTGGTGACTGGCCGATTCCCTGGCGAATGATTGCATGCGTTTTTTCGTTGGTATAGGTAATATAGCAGGGCAGCTGCGGCAGGGTATAGCCGCGGTCCGTCCGGGCCGAGTAGGAAAAATGGGCGGCAGGGTAATCGCTATGTTGAATTTCCAGGTCTGCATAGTTGATGGTATTCGATGCCAGCCGAGGGACTGTGCCGGTCTTCATGCGGCCAACTGAAAACCCATGTTCTTTAAACCAGGCGGCGAGGCTTTTTGATGGAGCGTCACCGAGTCTTCCCGCCGGAAAATTTTTCATGCCGATGTGGACGAGACCATTGAGGAAGGTGCCGGTGGCAACGACCACCGCTTTGGTGGGAATATGTTCGTCAAGAGATGTGCATATCCCGCAAATCCGGTTATTTTCCACAAGTAGTCCGGAGACGACGGTCTGTTTAACACTCAGATGAGGCTGATTTTCAATAATCGATTTCATACGCAGCCGGTAGAGCAATCGGTCTGCCTGCGCCCTGGAGGATCGTACTGCCGGGCCTTTGCTGGTGTTGAGTCGGCGGAATTGAATGGAGGTGGCATCGATATTTCTGGCCATCTCACCACCCAGTGCATCGATCTCCCTGACCAGATGACCTTTGGCCAGGCCGCCGATTGCCGGGTTGCAGGACATGGCCCCGATCGTATCGGCATTGATCACCGTGAGGAGGGTTTTGCAGCCCATTCTGGCTGCGGCGAGTGCAGCCTCGCAACCGGCGTGGCCGGCCCCGATGACCACAACATCATACTCTTCAGTCGTCATATACCCTTCTCCCACCAAATCAACGCCCATCTCGGCGGTGAATCCCTGCGAATTGTTATCCGTCCATTTATCGACTGGATAATTTTTCTCGTCAAATACTTCTCCAGAGCCACATTCTCTTCAGGTGTAATATCATGAAACATCCAGCTGTAAGACTTTATCGCTTCCTCCATGGAGGCGAATTCAACATCTCGTTCAAGATTAAGAACCGTGATGTTTGGATAGATTCCCAGGGTGTACAACGTATTGAGAGTGTAGATATAATCAGGTCCTGGTGAAAAAGGCCTTCCAAGAGCAATAAAAGCGCCTTCTTCAAATGGGGTTGAACCTATCCTGTCGGTGAGAAAAACATATCTGCTGCCATAACTGTTTATCTTGCAGAGGGCAGCTTTCAGGTCTTCAACCCCAATTGACCGGGAAGCAATCGCAATATCATGCGGCTGCAATTCTTTTTCATGCCAGTCATCTTCCCAGGCACATTGTACCGTGCGGATATTGTCTATACTCTCTTTCCGGGCAATCTCCTTGAGGGTGTCAAGCATCCCGCCGGAAAAATCGATGGCGGTCACTGATTTTACTTTTCGAGCCATGGGGATTGCCAGAGTACCGGGGCCCGAGCCAATATCCAGAACAGAGAAAGCAGCCTGCAGTGGTAAATGGGCGAGCACCAGGGCGGCATATGTTCCACTCTTGTGGCGATTGGAGAAGGATTCGGCCTTCACGTCCCATTCAGTGGGACCTTTGTTTTTCCACCCTTTTCTGGCAAGAGCGTTGGCCCTGAGCACGGCCCAATCGATATCGTCGTAAATTGTTGGTCTGGGAGGGGGCATTGGGCAGGTTCTTTGGCTGTAATAGATTATCAGATCTTGAGTTGCCGGTAGATGAATGAGCGAGAATAGCACAGCCGATGTTGTTCTGCAATATACGGGTGAGCTTAGGGAACAAAATAATTGACACGGATCACTAAATGTGGTTAATATTTCTGTTTTGCAATTTGTTGCCTTGTTGTTGGAAATACTGCTTTTGCCAGGAGTATATCAAATCGAGGAACAGTCTGGAATTACATGATAAAGAGTAGGTTCTCCGGAATCTCCGACGCTGAAAAATATTCTATGGGTTGACCAGAGAATGTACTGATGAGGAAGTAAAGAATGAGCAAACGCACCTTTCAACCAAGTAATTTAAAACGTAAGCGGACCCATGGATTTCGTGAAAGAATGAGCACCCGGGCCGGCAGAGCGGTTATACGATCGCGTAGAGCAAAAGGCCGCAAGAGGCTGTCGGCATAGCCTTGGCGGGGCACCGACTTTTGAAAAGCTCCCTGATCCGCAAAGGTTGGGAGTTTGATGAAGTTTACAGTAAGGGAAGGCGTTCGCATGGCAAAGGCTTCACGCTGATTTGCCGACTGAATTCTACCGAAACCAGCAGGCTGGGGATCAGTGTGCATCGAAAGATTCATGGTGCAGTGAAGAGAAACCGCCTCAAACGAATTATACGTGAATCGTTCCGACTGGGGCAAAGCTATTACCCGGCGGGAGCAGATATCGTCTTTGCCGTTCGCCCTGATTTTGCCTGTACACACCCGAGAGATATCTACGCTGCTCTGGCACCCCTGGCAGCTCCTGCTGCCGGCGGTTTTATTCATTGAGTTGGTGTACGATATGAAAATAGGTAATATTCCCAAGGTAGTTTCCATCGGATTGGTGAAAGGGTACAAGTATCTTATCTCACCGCTTTTGCCCCCTACCTGCCGCTTTATCCCTACCTGTTCAACGTATGCCATCCAGGCAATTGAAAAATATGGGGTTGTCCGGGGGACTCTTATGGGGATACGCCGGATACTCCGGTGTAATCCATTCACCCGAGGCGGATATGACCCGGTACGGTAAACAGGCCGTCCTCCGGTCTCACAATAATTTACGGACAGTCCATGGACACATATAGAGCTTTCTTAGCGATCATTATCTCCTTTGTTATTCTTCTAGGGTATCAATATTTTTTCGTCGGTTTTGATAAACCTGTTCCGGTCAGTGAAACAACCGAGCAATCCGCCCAGCCTGCACCAGCCCAACAGGTGCAGAATCCTGCTGTCGGGGCTGCCCCCCAAGCAGCGGCAGTAGTACCTCTTCCCGCGGTTGCCTACGACCGTAAACCTAAAGACATTACCATAGATACTGACCTCTATACTGCAATCCTCTCGGAAGATGGTGGGACGATTACCAGTTTTATCCTTAAAAAACATAGAGAAACCCATGAGAAGGATTCACCCGGGATGCAGCTGGTCAAAACTGATGCTACCGAGGGTTTTCCTCTGCAATTCTCCTGGGGCAGTGCTGTGGGAGCCAAAGTGCTCTATGACAGTTCAGTGCAAAGCCTGAAATTATCCGCGGATAAAAGCAGAGCCGAGTTGCGGATGACTGCCGACGCCGGCAACGGGCTGAAGGTTGAACGTTTCTATACCTTTGACAACAGCAATTATCTGATTGATCTTTCGGTAACCGTCAAAAACAGTTCGGCCAATATCCTCCAGGGTGTTCCACAGCTCGGGTTGGTCAACAGCCCTTTTGAAGGTGTCGCCAGTCCGGCTGATCGATTCCTGTTTAGTGGACCGGCGGCTTTTATCAATGGCGGATTGCAGGAAGTTAAGGCCAAGGATTTCGCCGATGGACCAAAGACGCTGCAGGGTTCGATAGACTGGGCCGGCTATGAAGGGAATTATTGGCTCTGCGCCATCGTTCCAAAAGAGGGGACGGGCAATTCGTTTACTATGCAGGGCACTGAAATGCTGGTAACGTCCCAACTGTCGGGAGCCCTCGAGACCCTGCAGCCTGAGACGGAAAAAAGTTACAATTATCACGTCTATTATGGGCCGAAAAAATTGAAAATGCTGCAAAGCATTGGTTTTAATCTTGATCGTTCAGTCAACTTCGGCTGGTTTGATGTTATCGCCAAACCAACCCTTTGGCTGTTGAATATGTTCTACTCCTTTGTACATAATTATGGTGTTGCCATAATTCTGGTCACCGTTCTCTTCAAGGTGGTTTTTTGGCCGATTTCGCAAAAGGGCATGAAATCGATGAAAAACATGCAGAAATTGCAGCCGAAGATGGCCAAGATTAAGGAAAAATATAAAAGTGATCCAACCAAGATGAACCAGGAGGTGATGAGTCTTTATAAGACCTATAAGGTCAATCCTCTTGGCGGTTGTCTGCCGATGGTGCTGCAAATCCCGGTCTTTTTCGCTCTCTACAAAGTACTCCTGCAGAGTATTGAATTGCGCCATGCACCATTTATGTTGTGGATTACTGATTTATCCGCGCCTGATCGTTTATTTCTCGGCTTTGATCTGCCTTATCTGGGCGGGTTGCCGGTATTGACCCTGCTCATGGGAGCGTCGATGTTTTTGCAGCAGAAGCTTTCGCCCAGTACTGCTGATCCCACGCAGGCTAAAATCATGATGTTTCTGCCGGTGGTTTTTACCTTTATGTTTCTCAATTTTGCGTCGGGCCTGGTATTATATTGGTTTATCAACAATTTGCTTTCTATCCTTCAACAGGTGCTTATTAATCGTGACAGCAAAAAAACAGCTGCACCATCGCCTGCAACCTGACAAGTGAGGACAGGCCACGTATAAACCAGCTTAAATCACCGGGTTTGGTGGTTGAGATATATTTGAAGAAGGTAATTAAATGTCTTTAGAAAAAAAAGATTTTTACGGAAAAGAAGTTGCTCTGGCCATCAAAACTGCTTGTGACACCCTTGGAGTCGCCCAGGAAAGACTTGAGATTGAAGTCGTTGAAACCGGAACTACCGGCATATTTGGTCTTATACGTAAAAAGGCGCACATCCGTGTCCTGGTAAAACCAGACAGTGAAGAAGTTGAGTCGGATGTATTTGCGGTCGATACCTTCCTTAATTCTGAGCTGGTAGCCGATAGTACACCGGAACCGATTGAACCGGAACCGATAGTGGTAGAGTTAGAAAAAAGGCAACCGGAACCTGCCAAGGCAGCCCCTGTTAAAGCACAACCGGTAGTTGAGCTCGAGGATGAAGATGATGAAACCGGACAGTACCTGGATCAGGATACTGTTGATGTAGATGATGATGACGATGATATGCCCTCTGGCAAAGACCCTGGTATTGAGATCAGCCCGGAAAGTCTGGATACTGTCAAAACAGAACTGTTGCAGCTCGTGCAGTTGATGGGCTTTCCCTCGACTGTTGAAATAGAAACTGCTGGTCAGTCGGTGGCATGTACCCTTCGCGGTGAATTTGAAGAAAATCTAACCGGAGCTGATGGCAAAGTACTGGATAGTCTGCAATATATTCTGCGCAAGATAATTAGTCGAAAGGTGTCGGAGCGACTAAGAATTTCTATTAATGTCGGAGATTTCCGGGAAAAGAGGCTCGATGAATTAAAAATCAGAGCTATTGAACTGGCAACCCAGGTAAAAGAAGACGGAAAAACGCAGGTGCTCCCGGCTCTTAACCCGTCTGAGCGACGGGTAATCCATATGATTCTTCAGGAAGATAACGATATCCGCAGCCGCTCCGTCGGTGATGGGTTGTTCAAGAAGATTCTTATCTATAAACCCGGAAAAGGCAATAGGCCCACCGGCCGAAAACGTTCCCAACCAAAGGGGCGACAAAATAAATCTGGATCGAAAAAGGGCGGTGACTCCTGATTGCCGTCCCAGTAAATGGTAATCCTGCATGAATAGTAGCTGTCGGCAAGACACAATTGCCGCTATATCAACTCCACCTGGTGCAGGCGGCATCGGTATCATCCGTATCAGTGGCGGCCAGGCTCTGCCATTGCTCAAAGCTATTTTCCAACCGAAAGATCCATCCTGTCATTTTCACAGCCACCAGCTCTACTATGGCCATATTCGGCCGCCTAAGCACGGAAAAATTCTCGATGAAGTTCTCGCCGTCTATATGGAGGCTCCCCGAACCTACACTCGCGAAGATGTCGTGGAGATTCATTGCCACGGCAGTTTTCTTGTCCTGCAAAATGTGCTTGAACTGATCTTGGCCAGTGGGGCTGTTCTTGCTGCACCAGGCGAATTCACCAAAAGGGCCTTTCTTAATGGACGAATCGATCTGACCCAGGCCGAGGCGGTAATCGATGTGCTGTCCGCTAAAACCAGAAAAGGGGTTGATCTGGCTCAGGAACAGCTCTCCGGTGCCTTATATAAAAGAATTGATCCGATTCGAAAGAGCCTTGTCCGGATGCGCGCGGTCATAGAGGTTGCCATAGATTTTCCCGATGAAGACGTGGAGATTATCGAGCACACTGCGCTGCTTGCCCAACTGGCAATAGAAGTAACCCAACCACTTAAAAACCTTCTTGAGAGTGCCGATCGAGGACGGTTGTATCGGGAGGGAATTTCCCTGGTCATAGCCGGTCTGCCCAATGTAGGCAAATCCAGTCTGCTCAATAGTATTTTGCAGGAAGAAAGGGCTCTGGTTACCGCCATTCCCGGCACGACCCGGGATTCTATCGAAGAAATTGTTGATATCTCCGGTATACCGGTTCGTATAATTGATACGGCCGGCATTCGTGATGATGCCGGCGAAGTTGAGGAACTCGGCATACAGCGGGCACGAGATCTTATCAATAAAGCCGATTTGATCCTCTTCATGATTGATGGTTCTCGGGAACTGACCGAAGGTGATCGCAAACTGTATGTTCAAGTGCAGCATAAACCTTTATTGCCGGTACTTAACAAAATCGATCTCTGCAGCGAACGTGTCCCGGATCTCTCATCTCTTATGAATATCGGCCATTACGTGAAAATTTCCGCCAAAGAACAGACCGGCATAGAGCAGCTGAAACAGGCAATCTTTGCGATGGTCACTTCGGCAAACGAACAATGGGAAGAAGGCGGGTGTGCGCCGAATGTGCGACATAAACAGGCTCTTGTAGTCGCTGTAAAGGCAGCTGATCAGGTGAAGTCATCTCTTGAAGCAGGACTGACCAACGACCTTATTGCCGTTGATCTGCAGGAATGTCTTTCCTATCTGGCAGAGATTGTCGGCGAAACCACCACAGAAGAGATACTCGATGTAATTTTTGAGCAGTTCTGTCTGGGTAAGTAACAGCAACTGCTCAAAAATGACCTGCTATCACTCATTCTGCCACCTTTTCAGCAATATTTCAGCATTTTGACGATCGTCAAATTCATTTTTTCCCGCCAAAGATTTTTCAAGCAATGCAACAGCTTCTTGTTTTTCGTTGTTCCCGTAAAGGGCAAGAGCAAGATGGTATTGTATGACCGGTTGATCCGGGCTTAATTCAAGAGCCAGCCTGAATTGGGAAATGGCCAGTGAATAGGAGCTGCGTTTATAATGCACCCAGCCAAGTGTGTCGGCAATTTGCGGTTGTTCAGGCAACGCCTGTTTCGCCTGCATTGCCAGCCGGAGAGCTTCGCCTAGATCAGCGCCTTCCTCTGCGGCAAGCAACCAGGCAAGGTTATTGGCTGCAGACGGAAAACCCGGTTCTATTTCCAGGGCTCGAGTATACCTTTCCTTGGCTTTGTCTAGTTTGCCTTGCACTTCATAGACGGCTGCCAGCCCCATATTGGCAGCGACAGAGTCAGGATCTTTCTTCAGCAGATCCTCATATTGCGTTATTGCCTCGTCTATTTTGCCCAGACGGCTTAATAGACGTGCGCTCAACACAAATCCCTGTGGATTGTCATAGTCTAGTTCCTGGGCTTTCTGGTATGCGACCAGAGCTTCCTCATATTGGTTATTCTTCGCCAAAAGGTCGCCAAGCAAAAAATAGTGCCCGGCCGTATTGCTTTTGGCGATCTGCGCTTTGACGAAATCAATTTGTGCGGGCAGATCCTCACCGACGGTCAGCGCTGTCAGATACGCCAGGGCTTTGGTACTTGCGGGAGCCAGGGTCAGCAGGTCTATAAAAGTTTGTGTGGCTTTTTCTTTATTTTTCTGGCCAAAATAGGCCATGCCAAGAGTTTCAAGGAGTTCGACATCCTTGCCAACAGCCTCCTTGTTCAAGGTGTCTATAAATTCAATGGCTTTGTCATATTCTTTTCCCTGGACGAGAGCTTTGGCCAGAATTTTCACCGCAGTAGAATTGCGATGATTAATTCGTAGGGCTTGCGTTGCTGCGTTTTCGGCCTCTGTGCTGTTGCCGCGGATGAGGTAGATTTGGGCCGCAAGTGTCTGATAGAGATCATTCGTGGCATCATTTTGTACTGCATGTTCAATCGATCTTTGGGCCAACTCGATCTTGCCGAGTTGCAGCTGGATAAGGGCGGAAAAATAAAATGGATCAGCCCATTTAGGATAATCGGTCAACAGAGAGGCAATGAGTTGTAGTGCTTCGTTGCTCTTGCCGTCCTTGAGCAGGAATCTGGCTTTAATCAGAGTTGCCCCTCCATTGTCGGGATTAGTTTTCAGGATATTATCCATGATCGACTGGGCTTGATCGAATTTCTGTAAATCAAAACTCAACTCAGCCAGAGCCACCTGCAGTTGAAGATCTTCCGGAAATTTTGTAAGCGCTGTCTGCAAAGTTTTTTCTGCTTTGTCAAAATACTGGTGTTTGGTGTAGAAATTGGTCAGAATAAGTCGAGAAGAGATCGATTTTTCATCTAATTCAACAACCTTAAGCATTTCGATTTCTGCTTTGTCTAACTCCCCTTTTTGCTGGTAGAGATTGGCAAGCAACATATGCAACTGAAGATTGTCTGAAAATTTTTGGGCCATTATGTCGAGTAGTTTTTGGAAGGCCGCATCGTCTTTTTTGTGTTCGTAGATCATTAGCAGTGTCTGGTGATGAGCAAAACTATCGGGATTGAGTTCGATAGCTTTTTGGAATATTTTTTCGCTTTCCTCCCATTTGTTTTCGGCGACAAGAATACGTCCTTTAATATTGTAGAATTTGTCGTTATCCGGTGCCAGCACAAGAGCCTTGTCAATGGCTTCATTGGCTTTGGCAAAATTCCCTCCGATCAGCTCTAAATTAGCCAGAAGCGCTAAGCCATCCAAGTAATTGGGATCGATATTCAGAACCTGGTCGACCAATTTGCGGCTGTCTTCTTTTTTCCGGGAAAGGAGATAAAATTCGGCAACTTTTATTCCTGCGTCAAGATTGTTTGGATCAAGAGAGGCTGCACGTTGCAGCTCACCAAAGGCGTCTCTGGAATTGCCAGCTTTCAGATAAAGAAGCCCTAATTGATATCGGGCATCACTAAATTTGGCGTCCATTTGAATGGTTTTTTTCAACTCAATGATTGCAGCTTTGTCATTGTTAGCTTTGATGTATTCAAGAGCTCTTGAATAATGCTTTTCTTTCTTTTCGCTGGGAGTTGAGCAACACGTTAAATTGAAAAACAAGAAAATACTAATGATTGAAATGACAAAACGAGTGACAGACATGTGAAAACCCTATCAGAAAAATTGAATCGGACAATTGATGAAAGAATACCATGGATTGCAAGTAAGTTGTTTGATGTAAATAGATTATATAAAAAATGAGACTTTTCCTATCTAAATATTGAATGGATAAATAAATTTTTCTGCTGAAGAGAAAAAAAATAGTTGAAGTTTGTTCTGGTCAGTGACAAACAAGGTCAGATATGATTTACTGTTTCCTGAAAGGGTTCTTAAATTCTTCAATTCTTCATAGTTAGAGGGGAAATCATGTTCAAATATTTAATGTTTTTAACCTTCGTCACAATCTTGATGGTATGCAGCAGCGGCGTAATGGCCGCCCAATCCTCTAAGGACGTTCCTGTAACGAAGGAGTTGATGGACAAAGCCCGTCAGCAAGTCATGGCGAAAGCAAAAACAAAAGTTGGAGGTGCAGATGAGTACGTAATTGGGCTTGGTGACGTTCTCAGTGTTCAGGTTTATGGTGAAGGGGATATGTCGACGGAAGCTCCTGATGTGGCAAGGGGGAGCGACTCCGGGACAAGTCTTCGCCGGGGGGTCGGTGGAGTAGTCGTGCGCATGGACGGAAAAATTTCACTGAAACATGTTGGTGATGTCGATGCCGTTGGCTTTACTCTTTCGCAGCTTGCTGACTATCTGAAAATAATCTTTGCAACCGTATATGAAGATCCGGTTGTCACTGTCGTCCTTGGGCAGAGCAACAGTCAGCGTTACACCGTTATGGGCAAAGTGGCTAAGCCGGGAATTTTTTACCTGGATTACCCAATCGATCTCGTTCAAGTAGTTGCTCGGTGCGGCGGTTTTGATCAATGGGCCAATTCCGAAATTACTGTCGTCAGAAAAGATCCTAAAAGCAACTTATTTAAAGGTAATACGCTGCAATTTGATTACGATGATTTTTTGGAAGGTAAAAACCTGGAAAAAAACATTTTAATCCAAGCCGGCGATATAGTCATCGTCCACTAATTGTTCGGAGGCACGTTAATTTATGATTATTAAAACGGATACCACCTATATTACCGCCGCAGTGCTCCTGGGCTTGATGATGGTCCCTGTACCTTCTTATTCCCGTGTCAATAGCCTGATTGGGGGGATAGGCACATTCTTCGATTATTCGGATCGCACCTACGATATTGAACGGATCGATACCGACGATTATCGGAGTATTGGCTTACGGCCCATGATCAATTTCACCAGTACCAGTGAGAAGGATCGATTTCAGTTGCGAGCCACTCCAAGTATCAGATACGACCTGGAAAATGAAGAAACCGACTGGGACAGCAACTTTACTGTTGCCGCAGACCGGTTCATAAAAGAGTCATGGCAGCTTCGGTTCTCGAATACTTTTCTTCGAGCTGATTATTATGACGAGTCCAATAGTGCTGCCCAGCCGGTAGATCCGTCGCCGGGAGTCCCGGACGTGTCACCTCCGTCTCTGTCGACAAATCTCAATAGAAATCGATACTGGAGAAACGCGTTGAATGTCTCTTCGAATCATTTTTATCGGGAAGATAGCTTGTTTCGAATGGGCTTTAATTATGTAGCATTGCGCAATGATGATTCCGATATTCGCGGCTATGATGATTATGATCGGTATGCGTTCAATCTCCTGGACGAACACCGTTTCAATCCCATTTGGAAGTCTTCGGTCGACTTCACCTATATCATCGGCAATTACGATGAATTACTTAATGATATTGTCACCCTGCCCAATGACCAGTTGTCAAGAGATCTTACCGAATACCGACTGTTGCTCGGTCTTGAAAATAATTCAATAACGCACAATCCTCTCACGCTTAACTACTACTATATTGATACCAATTATGATCAGGTTCTACGGCCTGACGTCTATATTCACCAGATGCGCCTCACCTGGAGGAGGGACTACTCTCCCCATCTCTATACAAGACTCGGCGCGGGACCATCCTATGGCAAATCTGAGGGGAGTGATGCGAATTGGGGAGGCAACGGCGTTGCCGAGTTGAATTACGAGATGGAACGTGGTTTTCTCAACTTCAATGTGGATAAGCGGTATGAAGTTGAAAACTTCTCCGGTGATAATCAACGTGGGGCTATTGATACCTGGGATTCCCGCTTTTCGGTTGGGTATAAATTACTGGAAAACCTGAACGCCTCCGGGAGTCTTGCATACGTAGTTGAGGATCGTAAAAACCAATTCAGCGAAATTGTCAACATCCCGAATTCATATTCTACCGATCGTTATATTGCCGGTGCTGGTCTTGGCTATGATTTTTGGCAGTTCTACAATGTACGTCTCGACTATACGTACATCAATCAGGATTCCGATAGGATTAGCGACACGTATGATGACCACCGCATCGTGCTTACTTTATCCTGGCAGAAAGAACTGTATCATTGGTAAATAAACAAAATTAATCCGGCACCCGTTTACTTCCTGGTTTTAAGAAGGAGAGTAGGTCGAGAGTATGATAGCGGGGAAAAGATAGGTTGAGTGAAGAGGTGTATCTTTTTGCAGCGGTATCAGGAGGTATTGTGTGAAAGTCGTTATTTTAGCCGGCGGATATGGAACGCGCATCAGTGAAGAGAGTCAGATCAGGCCGAAACCTCTGGTCGAAATCGGCGATATGCCGATTATCTGGCACATTATGAAGATATATTCTTCCTATGGATTGAATGAATTTATCGTTTGCTGTGGCTACAAAGGGTATATGATTAAGGAGTATTTTTCAAATTATTACCTGCGAAAATCAAATGTTACTTTTGATCTGCAGAACAATCAAATGAAAATACATACCTGCGATGCCGAGCCCTGGAAGGTAACTTTAGTAGATACGGGGCAAGATGTAATGACTGGGGGACGTCTGAAGCGGATAAAAGAATATCTTGACGACGATACATTTTGTCTCACTTATGGCGATGGAGTGAGCAATATTAATCTTTCCGAGTTGGTTTCGTTTCATAAAAAACAAAAGGGTGTATTGGCGACCTTAACCGCGGTGCAACCTCCCGGCCGATTTGGTGCCCTTGTTTTACACGAAGATCAAGATATTATTACCCATTTTCAGGAAAAGATTCGAGGAGATGGTGCCTGGATCAATGGTGGCTTTTTTGTACTGGAGCCAAAAGTGCTCGACTATATTGAAGGTGATGCGACAAGTTGGGAAAAAGAACCCTTGGCAAAACTTGCTCAAGAAAAGAAACTGGCAGCATTTCGCCATAGTGGTTTTTGGCAACCGATGGACACCCTGAGAGACAAAGTGTATCTTGAGAAGCTTTGGGCATCTAATCATGCGCCGTGGAAGGTGTGGGACTGAAGAAAGGTTTTGGAAATATCGAAGTGCAAACAAAGCCAAGCGGTGTTTTT
Source organism: uncultured delta proteobacterium (assembly GCA_963804605.1). GTDB lineage: Bacteria > Desulfobacterota > Desulfobulbia > Desulfobulbales > Desulfocapsaceae > Desulforhopalus_A. Next base: position 307,438 of record CAWDRB010000027.1, on the reverse strand, counting down.
GCCGAACTCCTTACTTGAACTCTTTGTGATTCACGACCGAAAATTCCCATAGATGGTGCATATCTTTATTGTCAGACCGAGAGCAATCAACAAGCTCTTTTCCAAACAGCCCATTTTATTATTGAAAACTCTTACGCTCCCAAAATACTGCTGTTCCAGACAGGTAACAAAAGTGGTTATCCCGGCTTTGGTCATTGGCGGCATCAGTTGCTGGAAACAGGAATTGCTCAACCGCAGATTGAAGGGGTAGATATAGGGGATATCCCTCTGCTCCATATCTTTATTGAATCTGAAGCAGTTATACGCTTTGCCGGAAAAAGGGGTATGCGGCATTATTTGTCGTTGCCCCTCCATTTCAGCAGTTAAGGGCCTTTATGACTGCTGTGACAGTGGCCCTTCAAATATATCCTCAATTGCTGCTCTACAGTTATCCTGCCGTTGCAATGGCATGGCATGAATATGTTGTACATTCACAAGGAACTTTACAGGCAACGCGAAGTGAACTGATCCATTCGGAATGGGATAGAAGAGTTACCTACCAGATAAAGGTTGACCGATCTTGGCAATCGTTAAATTTTTTTCCAAGACAAAAAGATATTGCCGTGCTCTCTTTTTGGCACTTTTATTGCTAGAGTTCCCCTGGAAAAACAAATGTAACTTTATTTTTTTATATAAGGAATTTAGAGATGAAAAATGCACAGGACGTTATCGAAACAGATCTAGAGTATATCTGTACACAATTACACGAAGAATTTTCATTGATGTCGGGTAAAAGGCTCCTTATTACAGGCGGTGCCGGTTTTCTTGGCTATTATCTCACTCAATCTGTTTTATGTTGGAATCTTAAAAATCCGGATAAGCGGACTATCTCTCTGGTCGTATACGATAATTTTATGCGTGGCGTTCCTAAATGGCTTGAAACTTTAGTGGATAAATCTTTACTTACCGTAAAAAAGTATGATGTTATCGATCCTCTACCTGACGATATGGGTGATTTTCAATATATTATTCACGCCGCAACCATTGCTTCGCCTATTTATTATCGCCGTCATCCCATTGAGACTATGGATGCCAATGTGTATGGACTGCGCCACCTGCTCGATTACTGTATAGCCCGGAAAAAGGAACAAAAACCTGTTGAAGGTTTTCTTTTTTATTCCACCAGCGAGATTTATGGCGACCCTACTCCAGATAATATCCCAACACCTGAAACATACAGGGGCAATGTTTCCTGCACCGGCCCAAGAGCTTGTTATGACGAATCAAAGCGGTATGGGGAGACAATGGCTGTCAATTTTTCCCAACAGTATGATCTGCCTATCCGCCTTGTCCGGCCTTTTAACAATTATGGTCCAGGCCTGAAGATTACCGATAAAAGAGCGCTGCCGGATTTTGCCAGAAATGTCCTTGCCGGAGAGGATATTGTTTTGCTTTCCGATGGATCGCCAACGAGAACATTTTGTTATGTGGCTGACGCTGTTATTGGCTATTATAAAGCTCTTATTCGCGGTAAAAACGGTGAATCCTATAATATCGGTCTGGATAAACCTGAGATATCTATCCGGCAGTTGGCTGGGCTTGTTATTAAAACAGCACAGGATCTTTTTGATTATAAAGGAGAACTCGTTTTTAAGGTGAGTGAAGACAAGGAATATCTCACTGATAATCCGAACCGGCGATGTCCGATCATAGATAAAGCCCGTCAGCAATTGGGATACGATCCTTCTATTCAGATCGACGAGGGGTTGAAAAGAAGCCTTTTATGGTATGCCGACAATAAAGAGGAAGAGGAAGAATAATGAAAATTTCTGTCGTAGGTACCGGTTATGTAGGCCTTGTCTCCGGTGTTTGTCTGGCTGAAAAAGGCCATAAAGTAATTTGCGTTGACAATAGTCTGGAAAAAATTGCAACAATAAATCGTGGAATAAGTCCAATCTACGAGGAAGGTTTAGATAAGCTGCTTACCGGCAATATTGGGCGGGGTCTGCAGGCAACCAATGATCTGGATAATGCCATAGCTGAAACAGAGCTCACACTGATCGCAGTCGGTACCCCATTTGATGGAGATGAGATTGATCTTCAATATATTCGTCAGGTAGCCCAAGATATTGGCAAGGTTCTGAAGAATAAGGCAGACTACCATGTCGTCGTGATCAAAAGCACCGTTGTCCCCGGCACGACAGACGACGTCGTTTTACCGATTCTTGAGCAATATTCAGGCCGCACTGCCGGCCTAGATTTCGGTGTTGGCATGAATCCGGAATTTTTGCGTGAAGGTTCGGCTATCAGCGACTTTATGCATCCAGACCGTATCGTTTTGGGTGGTATTGACAATAGAACCCGGGAGACCCTGGGCCGAGTATATGCGCCTTTTTCCGACGTAGACACCTTAATGGTGAACAACAAGACTGCGGAAATGATTAAGTATACCTCTAATGCACTTTTGGCCACGCTTATATCATTTTCCAATGAAATAGGCAACTTATGCGCTTGCCTTGGCGGTGTGGATGCGCTTGACGTTATGCAGGGTGTGCATCTGGATAAAAGGATTTCTCCTATTTTAGACGACGGACAACGAGTAACGCCGGGGATAACAAGCTATCTGGAAGCCGGCTGTGGTTTTGGCGGCAGCTGTTTTCCAAAAGATGTCAAGGCGCTTATTGCCCATGGCGAGAAGGCTGGACAGCCGATGAACCTGCTTAACACTGTGATAGCAGTAAATAAATATCAGCCTGATCAGATGCTGCAGTATCTCTACAGGCACTTTTCTGACTTGAGGGATGTGCACATTGCTATTCTCGGTCTAGCTTTTAAACCAGGTACTGACGATATGCGGGAATCTCCGGCTATCCCCATTATCCAGAAGCTTATTGCGGCCGGCGCACGGGTTACCGCGTATGATCCCGTGGCTCAAAGGGAGGCGGCGAAAATATTTGATGCTCAGCTAGTAGGGTATTGCGATTCTGTTATAGAAACGGTGAAAAATGCCCAGGCGATATTATTATTGACCCGCTGGGATGAATTTAAGAGGCTGCCGGAGGTCTTGCAGAAATTGCAGGCGTCACCGGTGATTGTTGATGGTCGGCGAATGCTTCCGGTGAGTTGTGTTCCAAGTTATGAAGGAATAGGACGCTAATTTGACTATGAATATTCAAAAAACAGCAGTAAAAGATGCCTGCATCCTTGAATTTCAAGCGTTCGAAGATGCAAGAGGTTTTTTTACCCGCGCCTTTTGCGCGAGAGAATTTGCCGAGGCGGGTTTACCTGTCAACATGGTCCAGGCTAACCTAGCCGGGAGTGCTGCTAGAGGAACGCTCAGGGGCTTGCACTATCAGGTAGCTCCCCATCAAGAGGACAAGTTACTACGCTGCATAAAGGGTGCTGTTTTTGATGTTGTGGTCGATATCCGCCCTGGATCAATAACCTATGGCGTCTGGTGCGGTGCTGAATTGACTGCAGCCAATCGTCGCATGATGTTTGTTCCCTGCGGGTGTGCTCATGGCTACCTCACTCTTGAAAAGAATAGTGAGGTATATTATCTCGCTTCTGAATTTTACGAATCTGCAGCTGAGATGGGGATTCGCTGGAATGATCCGGCTTTTAATATAGAATGGCCGATAACTGAACAGCTGACTATTTCCGACAAGGATAAAGCCTGGCCTGATTTTAAGCTGTAATGTAAAAAACACCCACAATTCAGCGAAACTGCTTACCAACACAAACATATCGGAGAAAAATATGATCATCGTAGATACCGCTTTGAAGAAAAGAGAACAGGCGGGTAACCCAATCAAAGTTGGTGTAGTTGGAGCCGGTTACATGGGCAGAGGTATGGTTCTGCAGATTATCACGGCGATTCCCGGAATGGATGTCGCCGCCGTATCAAACAGAACCATAGCCAAAGCTGCCAAAGCATACCAGCAGGCGGGTATTGATGACATCCTTTCGGTTTCTAAAGTGGGGCAGTTGGAAGATGCAATCCGAAAAAACCATTCGGCTATCACCGATGATCCTCTGTTACTATGCCGGGCAGAAGGAATCGACGCTATTGTTGAAGCAACCGGAGAGGTTGAATTTGGCGCCCATGTGGTACTTGAGGCAATAAAACACGGCAAGCATGTTATTTTGATGAATGCGGAGCTTGATGCTGTTGTCGGGCCGATACTCAAAAGGTATGCCGACAAGGCAGGAGTAGTTATTACCAATGTTGACGGTGATCAGCCGGGCGTTGTCATGAATCTGCTGCGCTGGGTGGAAACCATTGGTTATCGTCCTGTTCTTGCAGGTAATATTAAAGGTTTACAAGATCATTATCGTACCCCGGAGACCCAAAAGGGATTTGCGGAAAATGTTAAACAGGATGTTAAGATGATTACATCCTTTGCTGATGGAACAAAAATTTCTATGGAAATGGCTGTTGTCGCCAATGCAACTGGTTTTCGCACTGCGGTGCGAGGAATGTACGGACCGAAATGCAAACATGTCACAGAAGCGGTTGATCTGTTCCCGATGGATAAAATGATGAGTGGTGGCATCGTCGATTATATTCTCGGTGCTGAGCCTGGCCCTGGTGTTTTTGTGTTAGGCTATAATGATAATCCCATTAAGCAACAGTACGCTCAGTATTTGAAAATGGGTAATGGTCCTTTGTATGTTTTTTATACGCCCTATCATCTGCCACACTTAGAAGCTCCAATAACAGTGGCCCGAGCTGTTCTGTTTCATGATGCTGCAACAGCTCCCTTGGGAAAACCTGTCGTTGACGTTATTACAGCTGCCAAAAGAGATCTTAAGGCCGGTGAAGTCCTAGATGGTATTGGCGGTTTTCATTGTTATGGTATGACTGAAAATTATGATGAGAGTTTTAAAAATGCTTTTCTACCTATGAGCCTTGCTCAAGGATGTCGCTTAAAGCACGATATTTTAAAGGATGATATAATTAGTTATAAAGATGTCGATCTTCCACAAGGGCGCCTTGTAGATACATTGCGTCGTGAGCAGGAGAACCTGTGAGCTATCGGAATTTGCCTAACGGTAAGTAGTTTCTAATGCCATGTTTTTCCAATTGGAATCCTTCGCTTTGGTTGATTTTTTCTCTATAAAGGAGGTACTCTATTTCCACTACCACTTCTCTGTCTCTCGATTCCAGCACAGATCTTCAGATAATTGCTAGGCAGATGAGATTTGGCATCAGCCAGGCTGAGATCTGCGGTGTGGTCTCTAAATCAGACAGACTCATAGAGGTTGCAAAACTTTAATGGTGCTAATTCTATAGAGATTATTTTTTTATCATCGCTCGCAATCAGAATTTATTTCTAAGATTCTAACCTCGCGAGAATTAGGTGAAAACATGAAGATCGAAAATTTAAGGCTTGAAAAAATTGGTGATCGTTCAAGAGCAACAGCGACCGTTCTTTGGGAGGATTGTGGCCGTCCCTCCCTGGACATCTACTTCGAGACGGTTGAGGCATTTGCAGAGAGTCTTTTGTGTAACCCTCATGCTTTCCTCGTGGCATGTGTCATGCCCGCATTTTATTTCGGAGAGGAACGTGTCTCCATCGAAGGAGATGTTTGTCCAGAATTGAAAGACGGTTTGATGACTAATTTGAGTTTGATGCGATTTTGGTGGTACGAACCTACCAGAAAACTTGTGAAGATCGAGGCCAGGGCAAGAACTGGATTCTCGCTTCCCCGAACCAAAGAGCGGGCAGGGTTTTGCTTTTCTGGCGGAATCGATGCTCTGGCGACCCTAAGGGCTAATCGCCTTAACTATCCGTTGGAACACCGCGGTTCGCTCAAGGATGGTTTCCTTGTGTGCGGCATTGAAGTCCAGGACCCAAAAGCCTTTGGATATGTTCTTGATTCGATTGCTGTTCTGGCAGAAGATGCTGATATTGCTCTGGTTCCCATCTACACTAATATCAGGTCTTTGGGGCCCGAGGATAGAGGTGAGTTTTGGGGGAAATTCTGGCTCCATGAGTTTATGGGAGCTGCTTTCTCGTCTATTGGCCATGCTTTCTCAAAACGGCTAACCGATTTTTCGATAAACTCATCTGATGACATCCCCAATCTCCAGCCTTACGGTACGCACCCTCTGGTAGATCCGAACTATTCAAGTAGTGACCTGAGGATTCATCATACAGGAGTTGCTTTGTCGCGATTTGAGAAAACAAGATTGGTAGCGGGTTGGGATATTGCTTTAAAGCATTTGAGAGTGTGCAATAACACAGATTTATATCAGCAAGGTATGTTAAACTGTGGAAAATGTGAAAAATGTGTTCAGACAATGTTGGCCCTTTTATCTTTGGGAGAGTTAGAGAAAACACCTGCCTTTCCTGTGCATGAGATCAACGAGGATCTTTTGTGGTCAATCGTGCGGTTTACTCGGGAATTGTATAATTATGTGGACCTAATAAATCCACTGGAAGAAAAAGGCCGTCATGATCTGGTGCGTGTGATCAAGCGAAAGATTGCCGAAAATAATAAGTTTGAAAGAGGTAAAAACAGAAGACGGGCAATTGTATCGCCAATATTGGATTATGATCGAAAACACTTTGGAGGGAGCCTGAAAAGATTTAAAAAAATTCTCTTTCCGTGAGACGTAATAAGTAATTGAATGTAATCGACAAAGATGCGGCAATCAAAGAGGAACCAGTGGTTGTAAAGGACTGTGCTCTAACAAATTTCGAAATCACGAGGTACCTCTTGGTGGTTTCGGCTGGAATCTACAAACAAAAATTAAGGAAAAAAGGGGATATGGTTTGCCAATAATTTTAGGAATAACGTTGTCTTACCGAACGTTTTATGTAACCTTTAAGCCTCAGGTGTATGGAAGAATTACAAGTGTCTTTTGTAATTACTTTGTTTTTTCCCCCTCATCTGAAATGAGGCTGTTTGTGAAAATATAAGCTTTAAGTCCTTTATACAACGAGCAATCTTTGATATACTGCATTTTTGGCAGTCAACCGTAACTGAACAATGTCTGGCTGAGTATCCTTTTGGGTTTCACCAAAAATTGGTAAGTTAAACCTCTAGTGATTTTCGAATTCATCATGAACCAAAAGTCTTCAACCAACGAACCGGTAACAATTATTAAACCCATTTCTGGTCTCAGGTTCCTCGATATTAAGGAGCTTATTGAGTACCGTGATCTTTTAGTATACATGGTCTTGCGCAGTATCAAAGTGCTCTATGTACAGACGGTTATGGGATACGCTTGGGCAATTCTCAACCCACTGGTACAGTTGCTGGTATTTACGATTGTTTTTGGTAAAGTTGCAAAGGTACCGAGTGAAGGGATTCCATATGTTCTTTTTGCTTCAGTGGCGATCATACCCTGGACATTTATGTCCGAGGCAATCAGGCTTTCAAGCGAAAGCCTGGTTACGGGTCAAGGGATGCTCGGCAAAGTCTATTTCCCGCGGATGATCTTTCCCATCACCCCGGTATTGGCCAAACTTGTTGATTTCTTTATTTCCTTATTGATTTTGGTAGTTATAATGATGTGGTATAGGGTGCCACTTACACTCAACCTCATATACCTTCCTTTCTTTCTCCTTTTAATGCTTGCTGTGCCAATTGCAGCAGGCTTATGGTTATCTGCGCTTGCGATTAGGTTCCGTGATCTTAAGTATGCCACACCGCTAATGATCAGAATGTTAATGTACTCTGCACCGATTGTCTATTCTGCATCTTCAATTCCCTCACAGTGGAGAATAATCTATTCTCTCAATCCTATCGTAGCCGTAATCGAAGGGTTCAGGGGATGTCTCTTGGGTACACCAATTTCCTGGAGTTTCATTCTGCCGGGGGCCTTTGTAACGTGTATTCTTCTCATTGTGGGTATCTTTTATTTTAATTACATGGAAGAGGTCTTTGTTGATGTTATTTAAACTGTACAGTTTGAGGTATTTTAATGGGCAGTAACGATATAGCCGTCACGGTGGAACATATCGGCAAGAGATATCGTATCGGACAAAAGGAAGAACAATTCGATAGCATCTCCGGGATGGTTTTTTCTTTTTTAAAAAGCCCAATCTCCAATTATAAAAAATATAGGGGGCTCTATCGGTTTGACGATGCCCTCAACGACCCTGATGTTGATGTAGCCGGCATTGTATGGGCTCTGAGAGATATCTCCTTTGAGGTTAAGCGGGGAGAAATTATGGGGATCATAGGTGGTAACGGGGCAGGGAAATCGACTCTTCTAAAGATTCTTTGTCGTATTACAATCCCAACAAGGGGGCATGCAAAAATTAAAGGCCGTATTTCCAGTCTTCTTGAAGTTGGTACAGGTTTTCATCCTGAGCTCTCGGGCAGAGATAACATCTATCTCAATGGCACGATCTTAGGCATGAAAAAAAATGAAATTACCAGGAAGTTTGATGAAATTGTAGATTTTTCCGGAGTTGAAAAATTTATTGATACGCCGGTCAAAAGATACTCCAGCGGGATGCGCGTCCGTTTAGCCTTTTCTGTCGCAGCTCACCTCGAACCGGAACTTCTCATTATCGACGAAGTTTTGGCAGTCGGGGATGCCGATTTTCAGAATAAATGCCTGAAGAAAATGGAAAGTGCTGGTGAACAAGGAAGAACTGTGCTGTTCGTCTCACACAATATGGAGGCAGTCAGCAGACTGTGTAACCGAGCTATTTTTCTTGAGAATGGTAAGGTCGCTGACGAAGGGCCAGCAGCTAAAGTTGTTAGCGGGTACCTAACCTCTAAACTTGGCACTTCAGCCGCAAAGGAATGGGATGATCCGAAAAATGCGCCTACGGGTTTATCAGTAAGATTGCGGGCTGTACGTGCTAAAACTGAGGATGGACTGCTGTCTGACGCCTTTGATATCCGGTTTCCAATCAAACTTGAGATGGAGTATGATGTCCTCGAGAATGGCTATGTGCTTCTGCCGCATTTTGTTATCAACAATGGTTTTGGTCAATGCGCATTTATAACAATTGATCAGGACAGTGAATGGCGGCGTCGAGAGCGACCAGTCGGCAGATATAAAAGTACCGCTCTGATTCCGGGCAATCTATTATCCGAAGGAAGGATCTTTATTTCGTGCAACTGTTTAACTCTGAATCCTGATGTCATTCAGTTTATCGAAACAAATGCTATTTCTTTTCAGGTGTTCGACTCATTTGACGGTGATTCTGCCAGAGGCGATTACTCCAGAGAAATATCTGGTGCCGTAAGACCGCTTCTCACGTGGACGACAGAGACTAATATTTCCGTTTGAAGAACCAGGTGATTTACAATAAGTGGAATTCTGCCGAGAAGTTCTGGTAAAAAATATTTTTTTAAAGAGTTATAAAGAGTCATAATGTTGATTGATACCCGATCTCTACCCGATGGAGAGATTATCGAAACGGATGTGGTCATTGTCGGGGCAGGCTTGGCCGGTATTTCACTGGCTAGGGAGTTTATCGGTAAAAAATTTAATGTTTGCCTTTTGGAAAGTGGTGGACTCCAGCCGGATAAAAAAACTCAATCCCTGTATTATGGTGAAAATATTGGTCGACCATATTTTGATCTTGATACTGCGCGTGGCCGGTATTTTGGGGGATCGAGCCACTATTGGTTATGCCCGATGGGTAACCAGCGAACTGGGGTCAGGCTTCGAGCTATGGATGCCTTTGATTTTGAAAAAAAAGATTGGGTCCCCAACAGCGGCTGGCCGTTCCCTAAATCTCACCTTGATCCTTATTATGAAAAGGCGCATAAGATTTGTCGCATAGGAAAATATTCGTATACTGCTGAAGATTGGCAAGATCCTGTTTCGGCACCTATTTTGCCGCTTGACGCATCGCAGATCGAGACAACGGTTTTTCATTTTGGTCAGCGTAAATATTTTTTTGAAGACTATCGTGAGGAAATTGACAAGGCTGCTAATATCCGTATTTATCTCTATGCAAATGTACTTGAGATAGAAAGTGAAACAAATGCCAAACATGTAAAAGCTGTTCATGTAAGGACTCTGAATGGTAACCAGTGTCGCATACAAGGACGGATTTTTGTTCTGGCGCTCGGAGGAATAGAAACACCCCGTCTTTTATTGTTATCAAATAGAGTCCAGAAAGAGGGCCTGGGTAATCAGCATGACCTTGTGGGCCGATTTTTTATGGAGCACCCGCACCTCCCTTCAGGCTTTTTTATTCCGGAGAACCCGGAGATAGCTAAAAAATGGGGTCTCTATGCAGTTCGGAGTGTTGATGATTTTGCCGTTATGGGCAAATTAGCCATTACAGAAAAAGTGCAACGAAGGGATAAGATTTTAAATTACTGCGTGGCACTTATTCCGCAGTTGCTCTCTTATGAATGCACACATAAACTTTCGGTTAGCGAAAAAGCAGCAGCCACTCTATTCTCCTCCTTGCGTCATAGAAAAATACCACCACATTTGAGCCGGGACATTCTGTCAATGATAAAAGAACCGGATGGCGCAGCGAAAGTGATACAGAGAAAAATAAAAAAGAGATTAGGAAACCCTGACCAGTTCTTGGGTTTCAGGCTTAATCAGATGAGCGAACAGGCTCCCAATCCGGATAGCCGTGTTACCCTTTCAGATGAACTTGATTTTCTGGGGCAACGAAGGGTCCGGCTTAATTGGCAAATCAGCGATATTGACATGCGGACAATCGTAAGATCACAACAAATCATTGACTCTGAGATGCGTCGTGCCGGACTTGGCTCTGTGAATATTGAATTGGAAGGCCAGAAGGTACCGCCCAACCTATGCGGTGGTTGGCATCATATGGGAACCACCAGGATGCATGACAACCCTCTTCATGGGGTGGTTGATCAAAATTGCAAAGTCCATAACATAAGCAATCTGTATATTGCCGGCTCCTCGGTATTCCCAACCGTGGGGTACGCAAATCCTGTTCTGACCACTATTGCTTTAGTGTTGAAGTTGGCGGATCTTATGCTAGATGAATTAGAACAATAGTGGGGTGTGTTTATAATGCCTTCCGATATAATGCCTGCTCAAAATTTGCAGAACAAAAAACAATGCATTTGTTCCCAACAGGATGAAAACCCATCTCTTTCCTCTCAAGGGAGGGTAAAGTGGACAATGGTTATTGATTTACGAAGATGCATAGGATGTAAAGCATGTTCCGTTGTCTGCGGTATGACCAATAAAGTTCCATTCGCCACTCTAAGAAAAGTCATAGACTGCGGTATATTGAGTTCAGCTGATCCCAGACGCATTTTTGTCCCGCTAAGTTGTATGCATTGTACCAATCCTCCTTGCCTTGCAGTTTGTCCGACCGGAGCCACCTACCAACGTTTGGATGGTATAGTCGATATTGATGAAAAAAAATGTCTCGGTTGTGGCTATTGTCAGGTTGCCTGTCCTTATCAAGCCAGACATATATTGCATAGTAGTCTCGAGTCAGAACTCTGTGTAAGCAAATACATAGATAGTTCTCCAGTTCATCCTCGACAATATGGTGTCAGCATAAAATGCAACTTTTGTCTGCCCAGAATTGAATCCGGCCTCGCTCGAAATCAACAACCGGGGCAAGATGCAGATGCCACACCTCGTTGTGTAATTACCTGCAGTGGTGGCGCTTTGCATTTCGGAGATCGAAAAGATCCCAATGGTAAAATTTTTCAATTGCTGCGAGATAATAAGACTATTTGCTTACAGGAAGAGGCTGGAACTGAACCTTCGGTATACTACATCTGTGTGGATTGATCCAGGAGAAGGGGTTTATATGGAAATAATTCGACCAATCAGACAAGGAACGTGGAATCTCACTGCTGTATTAAATTTCTGGCTCGGAGGCATGGCTTCAGGAGCATATATAGTCGCTATCATTATACTTACAGAAAGTGATCAGTCTTTGTCAGGGGCATTCCAGTTGCTGGTGTTTTTGTTGATAGGCACGGGCCTTTCTGCTCTCTTATTGCACATCGGCGAACCCCGCAGAATTAAATTTGCGGCCCGGAATCTGCAATCTTCCTGGATGGCACGTGAAACATTTGCCAGCGTGCTCTTTTTTACAACTGCCATCTGGTACTTTTTCTTTCCCAATGCCTCAATCGGCTGGCTCGCGAGTTTTGCGGCTTTCTGTTTTCTGATCAGTCAAAGTTTTATATTATATGCTGCTAAAGGTACTTCCGGATGGGATAGTCCCGTCGTACCCGTCCATTTTACCCTTTCCAGCTTTTCTTCTGGGTCGGGTCTGTTACTGTTAGCAACACCCTTTCGGACAGTGGCTACTTTACGGGTCTTGGAGACAACTGCCATCATTTTAGTTATTGCCAATAGTGTTGTTTGGCTTCTTTACTTATATGAAGCACCTGAATCTTATGAACAGACGTTGTCTTCCTTAAAAAATCTCAAAACCCATCTTTTAGTATTGGGAGGAGGATTGATTCTCCCGTTAATGTTACTGTTGATGCTGGTTTTTCAGGTATCAGAGGAGAAATTATTAAGCGGTTGGATGCGGATCAATGAGGTCATAGCTGGACTATGCTTGATCGGTGGAGCACTTGCACAAAAATATTTAGTTATCATTAGAGCAGGGTGGAGTAAACAATTATTTTTGAAATAATCAACAATGGATAAAGCAATCAATAGTGCTCAAAAATATATTCCCGCCAGATTTAATTTTCGTGGGAAAAAATTGTTGTCAGGATATTGGACGCGTTTTTGGTTAAGAATTGCCGGTAGGGGGCTCCTTGGTAAAATGGCAAGTAGCTTTGCCTGCTGGAATATCCCCCCTCATAAAGGACGAATTATTTTAGCGCAAAGAACGCCGCGTGGGTTTATCGAACCGGGTGCAACCTTGTATCATGATGAACTCTATCTTGGAAAGCATTGTTACATAGGTGACCGAGTTATGATTTTCCAACGGCCCAGGGGAAGAGCCGTTCATCTGGGAAATCATGTATATATTTTTAGAGACTGCATACTCGAAACTGGCTACGATGGAAGTTTGATAATCGATGACAGCGCCAGTATTCATCCTCGCTGCCAAATCAATGCGTATGTCGATGATATTCGGATCGGTAAGGGGGTAATGCTGGGTCCGAATTGTGCCTTGTATTCATATGATCATGGAATCGCTCTCGAAAAACCTATTCGTGAGCAGCCGCTTCAAGGTAAAGGTGCGGTGGTTATTAATGACGAAGCTTGGTTAGGAGTCGGGGTGACTGTCCTTGGTGGCGTAGTGATTGGCAAGGGAGCGGTAATCGCAGCCGGTTCGGTGGTTACATTAAATGTCCCGGAAAATGCAATTGCCGCAGGTATTCCCGCCAAAGTAATTGGCATGCGCAAGTGAACTGAAGGTAATTCATTCAATCTGTCATGACTGCAGTCTTCATTTTTCTGCAGTTGGTTTTCTTCCTTCGAATAACTCAAACAAAGAAAATTGTCTTTCAGCTTGGACGAAATTAAGTGAAATATACTGATATCTCAATCCCGAAATCACCACGCAAGGTCGCAATTCGTAGGTGTTGTAAGTGAACAATATAGTGCCGTATATCATCCTCACACCAGCTTTCAATGAGGGCAGATATATTGAGCAAACAATTCAAAGTGTTTTGAACCAGAACGTTTTACCAGAACAGTGGATTATCGTGGATGATGGTTCCACTGATGGAAGTGCCCTGATAATAAAAAAATATGCAGAAAAACATAAATTTATAGAGTACCACTACCGAAAAAAACCGGAAGGACAGGAGTATTTTGCCAGCAATGTTTTCGCCATCATGGCAGGTTATGAAAAAATAAAATCTTCTGCCTATAATTTCTTGGCTATACTTGATGCCGATATCCGATTGCCGGCGGATTATTACCAAAGAGTACTCGCTCACTTCGCTGCAGACAGTCAACTTGGTGTTGCATCAGGAATTTATGAAAATTTAGTAGATGGAAAATTGTGCTCAGTGTTACATGACCGTCGTTCGACTCCCAAAGCCATCCAGGTCTTTAGAAAGGAGGTTTTTGAACAGATAGGAGGGTTCCTGCCCCTTAAGTTTGGGGGGGAAGATACAATTAGCTGCGTAATGGCCCGAATGGCTGGATGGAAGGCATGGTCTTTTCCGGATATTAAAGTCGTGCATCTCCGACCTACCGGTACAGGAGCCACAAAAAATATACTTCAGGTCCGTTTCAAGCAGGGGATTTGTGAATATAACCTCGCCACTCATCCTGTATTTTTCCTTCTCAAGGTTTTACGCAGAACAGTTCTGGAAAGACCATATATTGTAGGCGGACTAGCAAGACTGGCTGGCTACATATGGGCAGCAATAGGCGGGATGAAATCATTCTGCCAGTAGAGGTTGTCAAGTTTATAAGGCAAGAGCAATGGGCACGTGTTCTAAACAGAAATAAAATAGCGTAATGCTTCAGTTTAAGAGACAAGGCTTCCCCCAGTGTCTGGGAAGTTGCCGCATGAACTAAAACCCATTATAAAAGGGGGCAGGAGGTTCGTGCATGAAATATTCACCCGAACGTAAAGAAGCTGTTTTGCAAAAAAATGATGCCACCGCACAACCGGTCCATGCGACAATTAGCCGACGATGAGGGCATCAGCGAAGCGACACTGTACAACTGGTGTAACGAAGCCCCGAACACGAGGCATCCTGTTGCCGGATAGTGATACCAGCCTAGAAGGCTGGAATGCCCCGGGACACGTTTGCCTTCATTGACAGCCTTGTTCAATAACGGATAGGCTGGATGCAATGTATCCAGCATGTCCCATGAAATTTTTTCCCTTCTCGGCAAAAGCTAAGGAAAACTCAGGAATCGCAATACCCTTTCACATGTTTCCGTATCGATCAGAGATGTTATAAGGACTTCGCTTTGACCTGAGTCGAGTTCGACTTCGTACAAAGCGCAATCGAATCGGATGTGTGTCGAGTTGAAGATTATTGCATGCGGTGATGGAGGTAATAGGGATAGGCAACGTGATCACCTGTTTACGACGACCTGATTTCATGAACCGTCGAATCGTCGTCGGCTTTCAAAGAGAACCCTTTCCATGTCAGTAGATTGGCATGTTCGTTGAAATACTGAACCGCTTTGGTGTTAAGTTCGACGAATGCCTCGGACTTGAGCTTTATCTTGCTTTGCAAAGAGCTGCCTTAGAGACAACATTTTGGGCTACCACTGCCCCTGAAAGGATCTTCGACAATTTGTTCGGTAATGGCTGATAGGAGCTTTCAATCAGGTCACAAAAATACAGGATGAATGTGGAGAGGGGCAGTTCTCTGTTGGGACTGAAATCTGATTTTTGATTGTGATGTCGTTAGATAAAATCTTGAGCAAAGATGATTTTATGAATACATATCAATGATATTGACACAATTTTTGGAGAGCAGGTTCTATGTCAGTTTGCCCAAAATTTTTAAATTTATCAGACATGATGCCCTCCTTTGGTGGGTTATTTGTTGTTGGTTAATGGAACAGATTATACGCAATATTAACGTGTTGTTTTAACAATATATTTTAACTAATCTCTGATGAGACTGATTAATAACTATAACTCCAATGATGCTATTTCTGGTTCACAACTTGTGCTATTTGATTCAGTCTTTTATATTGCAGAAGGTTGGAAATGAATAAACTGTATTTATCGAAAATACCCTCTACGTTTTTTTGAATGGGTATTAAAAAGAGTTTTAACCTGTGCTTGAGGAAACAAGGGCGTGTTGATATGGGCACAAGTTTTGCGAGGTGTTTTATGAGATTTCACACTGTATCCTTTTTTATTCTTTTTTTATTGCTAACATCTTCGTCCTATTCATCCTCAATGGGTATAGATGTTCTTTCGGAGACCCACCATATTTATGGCTGGGCTGGCGACAATTCTGCTGAAGGGGTAAGTGTTGGTTACAATATAACTTCTAAACACCCCCTACACTATCGCACAGATGGTATTTATTATTTTGATCCATATTACGATCAAGCCGTCGCAGAATCATGGGCTGGAGATTTCAATCTAAAAACTTATTCTGAGCGTTGGGAAGCTGGGGCATACGCTGAGTCCACTTACATTTTTCAGCCAGAATTTTCTAGCCTTATCCTAGGCGTGACAGCACAGGATGACAGTACTCATGAATCTCCGACCATTTGGTATAGCTTGACCAACCTAAGTTCACGGGAGCAACTAATTTACGATATTTACAATATTTATCACCACGAGGATTGGGAGAATTACGTTCTAAATCATAGCGAGCACTACTCTCTGTCTGTTAACCCAGAAAACACTTATGAACTACAGATGTTTGTCTATGGATGGGGTGGAGATAATACAGCTACAACATCACTTGATGTGACCATTAGCTCCCGAATGCATCCAGTGCCAGAACCAACCACCATTATTTTATTTGGTACAGGAATAGTTGGTCTTTTTGGTGCAATGTTGAGAAAGAAAAAAAAGTACTATTGAATTCCGCAAATCTAGCCCGTTTTTTGCTAATTTGAGCCCAAAAAACAGGCCTAACCTGTTGAAATTACGTTGCCGTATCACAAAAACTGCTTGTAGTGCCGACCTACCCTCTTGATTTGTTGGAAAAATCCGGCAAAATACTGGCATGCTTCTACGGGCCAAAAAACGATATAAAGATGGCAAGGAGCATCGGTACTGGTCCATTAGTCGAGAGCCAGAGGTTACTTGACGCCAACGGTAAAAAGACACCGTATGCGCACCATTCGCAACTTCTGCCTCTATCGAAGACGCCGGCACCATCAATGTTTCGTTCCTGATATTTTAACATTCCCGCTTCATCACCAGAAACACATTCCTTACATTTTATCCTCGACCGAGGTCGCTCGTCTTTTCTGTGCAGCTGAGCTGCTTTCCCCGGTGTCGAACAGCGGTTTGTACGTCCAGGTAATTATCTTCTTGGTTACAATTTTTGCGATACCGCGATTAAAGGCTGAAGCGCAGGCAGGGCCATATCTGTTTTCATGTTATTTCTTTGTTGTATCGACTCTTTCTTCTCTGCTCTGGCAGGGCTGGGTGTTTGGTTTATTTGATGGTGTTAAAAGGCCAAAGGCAATTATTTATTGGCTAGCCCTTTTCTTTGTTTATCATATGTCAGTCTGGGGTTTCTGATTTATCATTCAAAATCTCTACAACAGCGGCTGGTCGGCATTGTCGCCGTGATAGTTACAGGTTTACTTTTCCCGCACCCATCACATACTTACAAGATTGTTATCATATCACTAAGTCTGCTAATGTTGTGGTGACACCAAACTATCGGTTCCCCGGCGAGTGGGGGCAATAGCACGCGAGATGGCGGGTTCGGCTCTGTTTGTCTATCTGCTGCACGGTTTAGTGGTTCATCTTGTCAAGTTCGGCCTACCCATTATTGAAAACTGGGGAAAGACGATAGGAGTTTTGATATCGCTGCCTTGTTCTTTTGTCTTAGCGTGGGTCGTGAAAAAGTCATTTGATAAGACAACCAAGATCTTTATGCAACTACTTGGTACCGTAAGGAAAAATGAATTCCGCAAACTGCTGCAGCAGGTAACTCGGGCCCATTATGAATAACCCGACCTATTAGCCACTGCCTCAACGTAACCGCCAAGGCAACCACATCTTTTTTGTCGCGCGGGCTTGTGTCATGATGCGGCAACCAAAAACGATGAAGGAGGATGCCCATGAAAAAGTTACCGACCGCTCAATCCCGTCCAGCCAAAATCCCGCGACACTGGAAAGTCCATGTAGAGGCCTTGCAGAAGAGTGGACTGAGCCGAGGGGAATATTGCAGGCAGTATATGTAGTACCATGCAACTGTTCGAAGGGCCTCCCTTTTCCTCTTACTCGTTTTCGTATTTCACAAGTTACTATTATGTAATCAATCATCTTTCACAATAAGACTACGGCGAAGTGATCAACTCAGTCATTATGGTTTTTTGTTTCCAATATCAGATGGTTATTAGCCATAATTACACGCAAGACACAAACATAATTACTTTTTGGCATGTTTCATGCTCAACCACAGGGTAATAAGTTATTACACCATCCCGCCGGAAGATTGTGATACTGCCTTGCGGAATAATTAGACGTGGTACAGTGAAATTCAGCCGAGTGGGAAAAGATTACAATGTGCCAAGGGCATTATTTGCGCATATAAGACAATGCAAGCAGAATGCAATTAAGTACTTCACCCATTCACTAGAATTCACACGCCTTTTTATTTATTTTTTATGGCATCTTAATTGCATTTAAACATATGGCCTACGCAAATATCTTTGATGAGTTGGATATTCCAAATAGGACTTTATCTGCAGATTGGCCTTCTGTTTGAAAAAACAATCTGAAAATGAAATTCAGATTACATTTAGAATGTAAGAAAAATAACAGAAACAACAAAAAACAAATAATTAATCCACATGAAGGAAGGGCGGTTATTTTACGACGCGAAAATATTCTTCTGATTGAAGATCTTGCAAAAGTCTCGCCCTAACTACTTGGTTGGGTTAAACCGGAAAAAAATCGTTAACATATTAGAATAATTGAACTTCACGACTAATTCTGTTAGTATTTGTTTGCGGACAAAAAGCAACAGGAAGATAGTTATGAAGGTCATAAAGAAGATTCCGGCTGATGAAGATGACGAGCGGTAAGGTTCAGTATTGTTACGATCTCATGGATACCGACTATGATGTAGAACAGATCTGGCGGCAGAGCAGCGAGCTTTGGCATGTCCCGATTATTGATCGTAACCCGAGAAAGGGGGTGGTTCTTCCAATGGCCCCACATGAGGCCCGTCGATACAACGAACGGAGTGTCGCTGAGCGATTCAATAGTCGATTAAAAGAGGAGTTCGGCTGGTCGCAATGTGATGATAAGAGGAGCGGGCAAAGTGATGTTACACCTGATGTTTGGAGTCATGTCACTTTTTGCCGATCACCTGCTGAAACACGAACCGTGCTGATATCGCAAAAATACAGATACTTTTGCAACAGGAGGCTAAAGTAGTCATAAAACCAATTAGGTAATTTTATATCAGGAATTGCAAAGCGTAAGTAAATTCCCTGAGAGTTTTCTACCAATAAACTGAACATGCTTTAAAGATGTTTTAACATGATGGAGACTTCGAATATGAAGGATATTTTAATAGGTTCATTTTTTTCATTTGTTTTATTTACTGCGTCGCCTTCAAACGCCGCTGCTCCTTTAATACCAGAATCTTTTACTAGAATCTCGGGGATTACGGTCGAAGAACCGACGCCGCCGCCACCTGGGCAATATGGTACGACAAAATCTATTCAGCAATACGGGATCACATGGACTTTTGCCAATGAAGTTAAGTATGGCCAATTTGTCAACGGCGATTATTGGGTGGTCGATCCAGGAAATGGTGTCAAGATTGTCAAAATCACCCCTGGTTATGCCATGGACCCAAGCACCGGTAGGACTCTGAATGGATCAATGTTGAATCCATCGTCTTCAACCCAGGGGTATGACTCCGAAAGGGACTACAGTGCAAGTGCGAATGTCAGCCTGAACATTTCTAATTCGTCACCTTTGATTTTTACGAAAAATTCTTCATTGGTATCCACCATCAGTAACCTGATTTCAGGTGGCACGCAGCATATCAGTTATGTTAAAACGGCCGCAGTTCTGACTTGTTTAGCAGCTGTTCCTCCTGCAAACAGCTTCAGACCAGGTATAAGTTCTACCACAAAGACCATTTTCGATGCCAGTGACCTCAACTACTCAAAGCTTAAGCGCTTGCAGTACCCCGGAGGAGTTTCACGAATCGACATACAAAATTATGCTAAATATTTCCAGATGGTATGGTTAGACCACGGAGGATGGACAACAAGATTTATGCGCCCATCAGATGGCATTCCAGATAACTATTACTACACGGAGTATTTTGCGTCTGCTGCCTTACTTCTCCAACTTGACTATTCAGATAAAGAAAAAGAAAAATTACTTATTAACCTTATCCAACTGGGTATTGACCTTTACAGCAGGCTTGAAAGAGGGAGTAAAGGATGGCCACCGGATGGCGGTAACATGAACGGTAGGAAGTGGCCTATAATGTTTGCTGGAATTATGTTGGACTATGCCCCTATGAAAGATATAGGACAAAAATCGGGAGATTACTTATATGCCAGTGGACATGGCCCAGGAAATCCGCCGGCAGATTATATCCATTTCGGAGAAGATGGGCAAACATTCTATGTCCGCAAATCGGATGTAGACATAACCAACAGTTCTTCTTGGAATCCCGACAAAAGAAATTCAAGTTATTCTCCATATACATCGGCAATGATTGGTATGCCCGAATGGGGTATCAGATATTCTACCGATCCGAAACGATCTGAAGCTTCCTGGGGAGCAATGTACAGGACGATAAAAACGGCCACCTACTCTTGGGCGGGAACATCTATGGCTATACGGATTATGGGTGCGAAAAATCTATGGAATCACAACGTATATTTTGATTATATTGATAGATATATGGCGATAACTAAAGGTGCTTCAGATCCTTTTGGTTACACAGTTCCGAACCAGAAATCCGGTTGGAGACCCAGTGGCTTGATCGGAGAAATGTGGGACACCTATAGATCTCAATACTAATTTTCTGTTAACTTTTCAGAAGGGATTCCTGCTTCTGGGCCTCAACTTGACTATAGGAAAATAACATAGGCTCAGCTTTGTCATATCGACCCTTCCCCCAGGAAGGGTCGATTCGTTTCAGTTTACTGAGGGTGATGAAGACAGGAGTCCAAAATGATTGCCAACATAGCTGAGGATAGTCCACGCAGCAAAACACCTGCCGTTGATATCATTGCATGGATATTCTCGGTAAATATTGTTAGAGGCGGTGTGTGAAAATGCCGAAAAGCTATGGCGTTTTGAAAATGCTGGTTTTCGATCGTTTTTTTTCGTCATTTCCAAAACATTTCTGAGACGGCGGAGTGATTTTGGAGCTTAAATTTCCACCTGTTCTTTCATGCGATAGCTTTTTCCCACAATGACAATGGTGTCGGCCGATGCAACAGCCTGTCGAGAATGACAGAGGTGAGTGTCGCGTCCTTGTTGAAGATTTTTTGCCAGTTTTTATATGCCCTATTTGAGGTGATAAGCAGAGCACCATTTTCATAACGACCGCCGCTGACACTTCTCAAGTTATGTCATTTACACACTACTATGCCTTTCTAATAAACTTATTTTTGCTTCTTTTTTGGCCGCAGCAACAGAAGCCCAGAAACCAACTTATAAAAACTCACTTTATTGATTGTATGCCGGCGATAAAATTGATATGTTGGAGTATATGTATCTTACCATTTAGAGTTGTGTTTTCTCATTATAATACTTTAGCAACAGCACATTGGCCTTAACTATCTTTTTCATCTCAGGCAATGCTGTTTTTTTTAAATATTCCCAAACTGAAGGGATTTTTTTGGTATATGCAGGAAAAAAAATTTATCATCACAAATGAATACCCCAACTATCATACTAACAATAAGCCTGTGTATGCTGCTGCTGGTAGTGCCCCGCCAATATTTTCTGTTTCCTTTTATCATGGCAGCCTGCTTTGTACCGATAAATCAGAGAATGATTATTCTCAACATAGATTTTACGATCTTGCGTATACTAGTTTTAGTTGGACTCCTCAGACTGACGATCAGATGTGAAACCAGAACTATTCAGTGGAATCAATTCGACAAACTGTTCTTAAGCTGGATTGTTGTCGGAAGTCTTATTTATTTTGTTCAACAAAGGAACTCCAGTGCTATTGTACTCAAACTTGGGGTTATGTACGATAGCATTGGCATGTATTGGTTATTTCGACAAGCAGTACAGCAATGGGAAGATGTTTTCCTGGCAATCAAACTCTTCGCCGTTTTTGCCATCATCACCGCACCTCTAATCGCTCTTGAGAAGTTTCAGGAAACAAGTTTTTTTTCTTTATTTGGCCCAACCACAGGAGAATTCCATCGCGGTCGCTATCGCGCAGCCGGTTCTTTCCCTCATTTTATAGTAATGGGTTGTTTTTGGACCTTATTACTGCCATTATTTTATTCACAAATTAAGGCGCAGAAAAACGAATTGCTCTTATACTTGGCTATTTTTTCGGCATTATCCAATGTTTACTTCAGTGCCTCAAGCACTCCTATACTCACTGTCGTAGCAGTGATATGCTTTTGGAACATATATAATGTCAGAGAATATGGCTCTACCATCTTCCGAGCAGTATGTTTGGGTTTATTAGCTCTGCACCTGGTGATGAAGGCTCCCGTGTGGCATTTAATTTCAAGAATCGACGTTTTTAGTGGATCAACCGGCTGGCATCGTTACATTTTGATTGATAATTTTGTCAATCATATTTCTGAATGGTTTATTCTTGGCACGAAAAGTACAAGCCATTGGGGTCATCTTCAATCTGATATAACCAACCAATTTATACTGGAAGGTGTTCGTGGAGGAATGATCACCCTGGTGATCTTCGCCTTCTTGGTATACCAGTCTGTGAAAATACCCGGCAGGTTAAGTCTTGAGATAGAAGATCCCGAGGTTAAATGGGCTTGCTGGGGAATTTGTGTGGTCATGCTGGGGCACTTCACTTCATTTTGGGGAATATCATATTTCGGGCAGATAGACATGTTGCTCTATTTTAGCTTTGCTTTAGTCGGATTTACATTGGAATACGATTTGAAGATCAACAACAAAGCCGAGTGAGCTACTCCTAAACGGCACCTAACAAAAAATGAGTTCTTAGTCCCGGGTCATTTCTCCGAGGCACGGAGTTGCAACATTCATAGCCGTAATTCCACTAAAATCTTTTTCAGCGAAAATTAGTTAGCAGTATTTCTGTTATTCGTTTTGCGGCATTGCCATCCCAAAGAGGTGGGACTACCTTTGGCACATCATTGGCGGTGACACACTTAAAGGTCTTGATAATGTTCTCGCTATCGACTCCTACCAACTTATTGGTCCCGTTTGTTAATCGTAATCGGTCTTTCAGTATTTTCTCGTAACGTCAAACATGGAACGCCTAAGATTGTTGTTTCCTCCTGTATTCCTCCGGAGTCAGTTAGCACAATATTTGAATTTGACATCAGTTTCAAAAAATCAAGATAACCAAGTGGGTCTATTATTTTTATATTTGCAAACTGATTAATTTTCGCAAGCAAACCATTTTTTCCCATATTTTTTTTAGTACGTGGGTGCATTGGAAAAATTATCGATATCTTTTTCTCAATATACTCAAATGCTTTCAAAATGCTATTCATAGTCGTTTCATCGTCCACATTACTAGGACGGTGCAGCGTCACTGTAGCGTATCCCTGTGGCAAAAGGTTTAATTTTTCTAGAATATCAGATCTGTCCGATTTGGCCTTGTTGCTTAGTAAGGTATCTATCATGACATTTCCGACAAAATGGATTTTTTTCTCAGAAATACCTTCCTTTAATAGGTTTTCAACTGCACTCTGTTCCGTGACAAATAGATAATCACTCAATGCATCGGTCACGACACGGTTAATCTCTTCAGGCATAGTTCTGTCATAACTTCTTAATCCCGCCTCAACATGAATTACTTTCACTCCTAATTTAACAGCTACCAAAGTACAAGCTAACGTGGAGTTCACATCTCCAACTACCAGAATGCAATCTGGATTTTTTTCAAGTAATATTTTCTCGAATTTTATCATAATATCAGCTGTTTGCACAGCATGACTGCTCGAACCAACTTCTAGATTAATATCCGGTCGAGGGATATCTAATTCTTCAAAAAACATTTTACTCATACTAGCAGAATAATGCTGTCCAGTATGGACCAGATATGATTCGATTTCAGCTTGCTCATTGCAGGCTTTCATAATGCTTGCAATTTTTACAAAATTTGGACGTGCCCCCGCTACATGAATTATTTTCATCTATTTTTCTCTAAGACTTAGGTTAAATAATAATTTTACAAAAAAGACAGCTATATAAAGGCCATCCTTGTCATAAAAGAGTAGGATAGACATGGCCAAAAATTGAACACGTAACTGTCATTATCTATGAACAATGAAACAAAATTGAGCAAATCGGTAAATTCCGGAAATGAGACCTTACGGTAAGTTTAGAGAGCACAGAATTATTACTTTATGTGCATGATTTTCCCATTCAGGCAACCTCAAGGGCTGATTTAAGGGGCAGTACCAATTTTATTAAAAATAATCACTCATTTTGTGCCAAACCGATATCTGAAAATTTCTTGGCATGCCAGAAAAAGAAATTTCATGTTTGTAAAGAAGTAACGTTTCCACATCCTCTTTGGTTCCTGCAGAACCCTGTATAGCCATTCCAAAGCTGATTTTTGCATCCAAACTGGTGCTCTTTTGGTGACTCCAGCAAAGACATCGAAACTACCCCCTACTCCATGGCAAACACTTACATCCATCATTACACTATATTTTCGTCAAGAAAATCTCCTTTTTAGGAGGAGTAATCCCAACAAATAAAATATCCGCTTTGCTCTTTTGAATATTGTTCAGCAACTTCCATTTCTTCTTCTGAGGTGAAATAGCCATCACGATATCCTGCAATACGTACACCCGGATAATGTAAGTGGTCAACTGAACAACCTTTCTCCACAACTGGTGTCTTCGCACCGAGAAAATACACTCCATATTGTCTTAGAATTAGCAAGAGTAAGTAGTTCAAACATAATGTCTATCCCCGCCACACGTTGTGGTAGAGGCTTACCGCACAACTTCGATAACCAAACCAATGGTAAACCATCAGCAACAACAAAATCGGCCTCAAGTAGTGACTCGTGCAATTCAGGATTATTACGTGCGTTGACAACCTTAGCGACATTTGCCACGCCTAAAAGTAATTTTCTCCTCTGGATGATACTTTCATCACACTCGGTGATCACATCTTGCATCGTCATAGCCCATAAGTCAGTACCGAGTAGATTTATTTTTTCCACAAAATTAACCTTACGGTCATGCATCACCGGTAAAGCCGGTAACATGAATTATGATATCCGCTCAAAGCGGTTGAAACTTTCCGGCCACCGAAAGGTGACTGTTAAATAATTCCAGTCGCTAATACGTTTGCCCTTTTAAGCCGAAACCTGCTTACCAACAACATCTTTCGTCGGCTCTGAAAATTGCAATCGGCTGACAAGGGCATTGCTCAGTCCACCAATTCCGCTTCTGGTGTCAGCTTCCACTCCTGAATTTTGAACAGCAAATCACAGCTTTAAAAACATGAATATCGGAATTAAGTACGGCACCCTTAATTTTCAAAGCCTAGCTCATAAGTGTACTGCAGATAATGATTAAATTGTATACCATTCTCTACGTCGCCGCCACACTTCTCTCCAACTTTTAAAACTACTGTTAAATCTTTTCAGACCTAAAAAGTTGAAGCTTCCACAAGCACAAACTCTAGAGTAAAACAGAAAAACGAAGCAGTCCAACGCCCGCACCAAGCAGAAATTGGAGTCCAGTGTTTTCTTAATAACTGTTCTTTTGCTCGAAATATACGGATCATTTTATCGGCATGTACTTTTTCTGATGAACCGCAGTAATGTATTATTGTCGCTGCAGGTGTGATTATTGGCACTTGCTCCTTTTTTCTTTGCTCTTAAACACAAGTCAGCATCCTCTCCATACATAAAGAAGTCCTGCTCAAACCCCCGCAGGCTGCTCCATAATTTTTTATCAATCATCAAAAAACAACCTGTTACAATATCAACTGTCTGTACACTGTCACGTTTCCACCTACCATACGATTCAGAATCGAATATGCTATTATTTCTGAATATAGATCTCAATCCGGTCGAATAGCAAAATAAGACTCCATAATGTTGGTTTTTTCCAGCATGAAGTCGGATTGAGTGAAAGATCTCCATACAGCGTCCTGCCTCCGTATACTAAATTGAAAGGATTGGCTATGGCGAAAGCATGGAGTTTTTGAATAGCCCCATCCAAAACAACTGTGTCAGGATTGAGCAGGAGCAGATAGTTTCCTATAGCTTTTTGGGCCGCGAGGTTGTTTGCACGAGCAAACCCAAGATTTTCAGTTGATTTTATCAAATGGACAGTAACAAAGTTTTTCTTCGATGGCCTGAGCCGAATTATCGTGAGAGTCATTGTCAACAACAATTATTTCAAAATTAATACCCTTAGTCTGCGCGAAAACCGAGTCCAAACAAGCTAAAGTCATCTCCCTTGTGTTATAACTGATTATGATGATACTGACATCAATCATGAACCTTTCCCGATCTATGGTTTTCTATTCTGTTTGCATTGAGAACATGAGAAGATTGTTCCTGCCTTGTATACCCGATAACCTCTTAGGGCAATGTATTTTCACCAGTTGTTCCCGTTATGATGTAGTAATTGCCCAAGAGCCAACGATCATATGTTAATTCAGCACCTTTATCAAAAAAAGATGGCCCTAAGAGACTGTATCTAGTGTCCCAACCACCAATATTGGAGTACTTGATGCACTGAAATACACCAAAGACAACCCCGTAGCTACACCGACTAGGCTTAATTTAGAGTTCAAGTCGGCTTTCCATGAAGAATAGAAAAGTGGCAGCATACTGGCCCAAAAACAGCCCATCATGATATAATGCGGGAAAGATCCGGCACAGCGGAAGCGACCTTGATAGAATGCACCCCAAGTGGGGCCGAAGACAGAGAACGGACTCGATTGATTGATTTTTTCAGCAACCATCAATGGGGTTGATATAATTGCGCAGATGGCAAATATTTTGATCATCTGGGCGATATCCTCGAACGAGCGGATATAATGACGAAAGAGCCAGTATATGCCAAGGCTGTCGAACATTAGGCCACAGCGATTGACAAAAGCGGAAACTGTCCCAATCTGGATGGTGTATATGAGCGTACTAGAAAGACTCCATGCCAATATCAGTTTGTCAAAACCGTGCCAATGTATTGGTTCAGTTTCTCCACGAATTACCATTCGCAACATGCCAGACAGGACGAGGATGCGCAAGGTGGTAAAATCCAAACTGCCAAGAAATACTCGCTGATTCATTGGAACTAAGCATGCCGCTAGAATGAATGGTAAGCAAACATTGCGCTTTGGCAAAAAAAGAACCGCAACAGATAAAAACACGGTGAGAATGATAGAAGAGGATGTCATCTTGGTCACATTTGTGTAAGGCAAATTACTGTTTAGTAAGTGTTACTTTTCGCTTACGATATTTTTGGATAATACTGAGAGTGAAAAATAGAATACAACAATGGCTTATAAAAGATCGGGTCAGCTGGCGCAATTTTGAAACAAGCTATCCCCGTTTGGATTGCCTTATACAATTGTCCATTTATCTTCAGGTCAACAACACTCTCCATGCAATGGGGGACTATGTGGTTTTGTTTTGACCGGGAATGTTTACCCCGCACTGTCGATTCATATAGACAGTGCGGGGCGTAATCAAGACCCCGCCTGGCGCAGGTTTTTTTTATGACCTTGTTGACCCATTTGATGTTGTTATTCGGATTTCTTCGAACTGTTGATTGGTAATTAATCCGATAAGTATAGAGGCACTGATTAAGACGAGATACTGGATAAAGTTCCCCTACCCGCAGAACAAAATCAATTCCTTGCCCAATTCTCAGTTCAGGGTCGAACCGCAATAAGTTGGTAAGTTCGGTGCGATACATGCCGGTGGCATCATGTGCGGGCATCCGAAAATTGTCTATTTCAAAGCGGCATTCAGCAACGGTCATAGGCGAGTTGGTCGGAGCAAATTGTCTATCCCCAACGAGCAGGTCATGCCCAGAATACACTGCAGCGAGTTTTTGATTCGCCACCAATTCTCCAACAAGTTTCTCTATCCGTTCAGGATAACTTAGGTCATCAGCATCCTGAATCAACCAATACTCACCTTTTATTAAACTAAGGGCCTTGTTCAAAGCAACAGCCTTTCCACTTATTTTCCTGTTGGAGGATGGTTATTCTGCTGTCTGTGATATTTTTAATCGTGGCTCAGAGAGTCGTCGGTTGAACCATCATCAATAAGTAAAACTTCAAGACCTGTGATATGTCTGGTTAAGAATAGATTCCAAGGCAGGTCGGAGATAAAGGCCAGCATTGTAAGTCGGCAAAAGCACGGAAACCATTGGGTGCTTATGGAATGGATGCGATTCATTAGGTGTACTCTATAGTTTTGATGATTTTGGCAGGGACACCACCACCACTGTATGCGGTGGAACATCCTTAGTTACAACAGAATTGGCACCGATAACAGCCCGAGTACCTACCCGCACTCCCTTAAGAATGACCACCCCTTCCCCAATCCAGACCTCATCCTCGATTATAACTGGCTTGACGTCCAAGTCAGCACGAATAGGAGGAATGTCAGAATAGTGAACACATGATCATGATCGGTAATGAAAACTCTACCAGCAATAAGCACATTTTTTCCGATTTTTACGGATTAAATGCTCCACAATGGAAGTAAAAATGAATAGAGGTATCGTCACCAATTTCAATTTTTGGATGGTTCTCGTGTTTTCCGGATTGAATGTCTCAAGTCTGGCACCTTTGCGTATTTCCACATTTTTACCAATACTGATCTGACCGGGATTAAAGAGAAGATCCGGCTGGGACAGAGTGCTTTTCCAGCCCCAAGAGTGAAAGCGCCAAGAATACCGGACAAGTGAATGGAGTCTTTTGCAGAGTCTGTTGATTTTTCCTATCATCAGTTTGCTTTATTGCATACACCTTAAGATGAGGTGCTCTAATTTTTCAATTTGCAGATCAGAATCAAATTTTGATGCAAATTGTCTAGCTGTTGCACCCATTTGATGTCGGTACTTTTCATTATGAGCCAGATTAATTATTGCTTGTGCCTGGGCTGTTATATCACCCGGCTGGAATAAAATCCCATTTTTCCCATCGATAACCTGGTCAACTATCCCACCAAAACGACTTGCAACTAACGGCAAACCAACAGCGCCTGCTTCTGTCAATGTCACGCCAAATCCTTCTATCCATCCTTTGTGCACTTTAGAATGTTGCGTAAATATATGCGCCTTTGATAGTTCGTTGGCGATACTCTCGGAAGAGAGCGTTCCCATAAAAGTAACCTTATCCTGGAGAGAGTGAGATGCCACGAGTTGTTCTGCGCAATTCCTTAATTCACCGTCTCCAATTAAAACGAGTTCGGCCTCAGGAGCAATCTGCGAGACTAACGCAAAAGCTTCAATAGTCTCCAAGATGCCCTTCTCCGGAGAAAACCGCCCTACGGCAATAATGCGCAATTTACTATCTTCATGCCGTATTGGCACTGAATTCCTCGAAAATTGCTGTAATGGTGCCCCACAGGGTATTAGTATACCTTGATCTGACCGTAAACCAAGTTCCTTCATGGTATCAAGTTGGAATGAGCCAACAGCAACCACTTTATTAGCAGTAGGGAGTAATTGACGGAATGCTGATCGGTATGCCGCACTTTCGAGGCTTGCAGAAACATCTCTTCCATGCACGTGCCAAATTGTCGGCAGGTCGTTCCCAACAGCAGCACCGACACGAACCCCGGTCCAGGAAAAATGGCAGAGTGCAGCTTTGACTTTGAGTTCACACAGCAAATTTTTTATTTCAAGCTTTTCATCGAAGTTGGGTAACACTCCACTTGGCAGGCCAAATTTCCCGGCAATTCGTTGCAGTATAGAACGGCGCTGCTTCCAGGGTACAGCTAACTCGTGACATTCCAGTCCGTACGTATCTGATGGTGTTCCAGGGTTTACCTGCCAACAGATCACTACTGGATCGATGTTTTTAAAGCCAAGACATTGCCGAACCGACCAAACCTCTGATGGAAGACCAAAGACAGGAATAAAAATGGCAACCCGGATTTTTTGTTTTGTCACTACATCCATTTAGAAAAGTACAAATTTGTTGAGGCTAGCAATGCTGAACACGAGATAGTCCCTTGATGGGACATTCAACTTTGAACTATTGGTTAGCCCATTATTAACAGCGTTCTTGTTCAGGCTTTGGCTATAATCTGCTGCAGCCATTGATATGATTTTGGGAAAAACAGTTTTAAGCGCAAAAAAATATATTGCACGAAATTTATCTTTTTCATCTGAGGAAAATGTTTAACCAAATATTCTGCAGCTGTAAAATTGCCAACTCCTGCTCTGACGTGGGCGTGTCTCAAAGCGTGAATCGCCATAAAACGCTCGAGAAGATTTTTGTGAGTCGAGCATTTTGCCTTAATATTTTCAGCATCTATAAAATATGCTTGAATAGGGTTTCGTTTCAATCCTTGAGAGCATATTCCCGAAGATTCAGCATGAATTATCGCTAAATGAGCTTTATTGAAAAAAATTCGATGATTGATAAACGATTGTATCCAAAGGTGCCAGTCTTCCCCAAAATGATTTATTTCGGAGAAACCACCAAGACTGAGACAAAGTTTTCGAGTAATAAAAAAGGTATCAGCATGAAAAGCACGAATAATGTGTTCCAATTCCCTGTCTGAGATAGATTCTTCGATTTGCCATAGTCCCGAATAGACCCGTCCACTCATTTGAGAAAGCAGATTGTTACTCTCTATAACTTCGTTGCCAACGTTGATAAACCTTGATGAAACACAAATTTCACACCCTGGCTCCTGCTGAAGGATCTCATAAGAGGCTTGCAGATACTCCGGCAACCATTCATCATCGGCATCTAAAAAAGCCAAATACCTTGCTTTTGCTTCGCGTACGCCCTTGTTCCGGGCAGCCCCAGGCCCAGCGTTTTCCTGGCGGATTATTTTCAGTCGTGGGTCGTTGTAATATCCCACAATATCCAATCCGTCATCAGTCGAACCGTCATCGACAACAATAACTTCATAATCCGTTAAAGTCTGGGCGAAGACTGATTGCAAAGCTCTGCCAATATATCGAGATTTATTATAGAGCGGAATAATTACTGATACGATTGGCATGTTGGTAGATTTCTTGATGATTATTTAGGTAGTAGGACGAATACGCAATCCATAAATGCAAAAGAATCTTTTTCTTAATACGAACGGACTTGTCAGGAATGAAACTGGACAAAAAAAGCAAAGTATACATGCGTCCTAATCCGAAATAGATAGTGGCTTTCCAAAGCAATGGATATTCTTCATAAAGCCGTTTTCTTTTGAATTTCTTGCCACTTAGAGCTTTCCACCTGCCAAGGCTTGCAGCTCTTTCGCGGATGTATTTGAAATGTATTTGCTCTGGAGTGACATAGTGCCCGACGATAACTTCCGGGCTGTAGATTATCTGGTATCCTTTGTCAATTAATTCCAATAAAAAAGAAGTCTCACTGCCCATAATTCTTTTTTGACGGTCAGGAGTCGGACCCAGTGATTCATTGTACCTTATTCCATCTTTAAACAGAGAAGATCGAACCCAGAAATTTGGGCCTATAGGAGTAACCCGATCCTCATAAATCGTCTCTTTCTCCCCGTAGTCGTGTTGCGCATATATTATTTTTTCCAGTTCTTTGGCCCACTCAGGAGAACCAGGTGGCCATTCCATATGAACTTTGCCACCGAATACCTGGGTTTCCGGCCACCTCTCCGAGACCTCGATGATTTTCTCAAACCATTTTTTATGTGGCTTAATGTCATCATCAGTGAAAACAACCACATCACCAAGATCAATTTCATTAAGAGCTTTATTGAGAGCACAGTTTTTACCGGGACGTGGCTCAAAAAGATAAACAAGAGGCAGTCTGTCCTGGAAGAGCTCAACAATCTCGCGGGTATTGTCTGTACTGTTATTATCTACAATTACTATCTTGATTGTGAGACGCGTAAGGTCAAGCTCTAAAAAATTATATAATGTCTGACGAAGAATCTCAGATCTATTGTATGTTGCTAATAATACTGTTAAATTTATCATTAATAATTGAAGGGCGTGGAAAGATGCCCATAACGCTGTTGTTCGATCTCTTCCAATCTATGGTTTTTGGTCGAATTGCCGTCAGCTGTTTATATAGGACAGAAATGTAGGGTAAAAGGCCTGGATAAATTTCATTGCCTCTTGTCTGGCTTGTGCTTCCTCGGAATCAATAAAGGGCACAGTTACCCGGACAAAAGCATGTTCTTGTTTCTTCCCGGTAAGCATATTGATCATTGCATTGATTTTGTTTCTGAAGGTAGCTGGTGCAGTTTTTTCATATGCCTGATACCAGAATAATACGAGTTCCTTATTTCCTTCCAGAGTAGCCACCATTTCTGAGTAATGAATAGTCTGGCCATCAACCTCAAGGCTACCTTCAAGGGGTTGACTTATGGCCCACCCTTGCCCCGGAAAACATACTAAGGGAGAATGTGCCGCAGAGACTTTATCAAGACTAAAATAATAGCCTATATACAGACCGATATTGGCGTTATCTTTCTTGTAGCCAATTGATGTATAGTCATCTAATTCAAGAAATCTGGTGGTGTCTTCATCAAGAGGGCTTCTAGAGGTGATCTCATACCCCTCGATTGGCCCAAGAACCTTTTTAAGGTCAATTCTTTTATTAGTTTCAACAGTCTCTGGTGTTATATTGGCAAGAAAAAAGGTGATTAGTAAAAGGACGACAAGTATGATTGATTGTGTTACTTTCTTGTTTCGCAAAATTCCAATATCCTTTGAAATATATACAGCATGGCTAGACCAAGACCAAACAGGACTACCCCCATAATCGTATGTTTCATACCCGAAGTAAGGTCAATATTCCCAAAGTAGAAAGCCATAACCAAGCTGACAACTCTGATGATATTGACAAAAATTGCAATTGGAATACTGCACAAAAATAGCACGAAAACAGATAACAAATGTTTCAGGGTGAAATACCCTAAAATAATGCTTAAAGTCATTAATGTAATGAGTGAGCGAATTCCGCTACAGGCTTCGATAACCTGAAATGTCTTGTCTGGAAGGTGCAAAATATTCCCCTCTCTGAAGATGGGCACAGAGAAAGATTGAATTACAATTTCACTTGCCCACGATACTTTGAGTTGCAGGGAGGCTGTAACCATTGACAATAATTGATTGGGAATCGGGATTATCAAAAAAAGTAACAAAATCGGGATAGACATCTCCTTTATAATACGAAAACCGGCAAAATAAATCAATGCGCTGATTACCGAAAAAACCGTGGCGATAAAGGTTATTGTTGGGATTTGTAGATGTAAAGAAATCAGATAGGAGAAGATTGAAACGATTATAAGAAGCAAACCTATAACAGGTTGACCCCTGCCATTTGCCAGCAGGTGCCGCTTCGACCAGATCATATAGACAACAATCGGAACAGTAAAAAAAGCATGGGTATAGTCATCCGAGATATACCATTTACTAATGATGGAGCTAAAAGCAGGATAGTAAGCGGTGACAAACAAAATTAAAATAACTGCCGGTAATATATATGGTTTTATACTTTGCATGTTGTTTTAACAGGAATGTAATACCAACTTGTAAGATGATACGAAAGCGAATGAAGCCACTATGTTTTCAGGTCGCAACGGAAAGACAATTGCACACAGTAATTGACACAGCAAAGCTTATTTCACTCTATCAGTAATGCTCAAGATATCCAAATTTTTTCGAGGGAAATAAAAGACTATCGCGTCTTTTTTCTTGGGAAAGGGAGAGGTGGAGGAAAAGCCGGGCGATGTGAGGTGTTTGCAAGATGACAAATCAGCTCACAAGTTCTTGGAGAGCACGATGGAATAGCCGGCCATACTCACATTGGCAAGATAGTCAATAATTCCTATTTCTAATTCCCAATGTAGGTAAGTTGAGAAGGTTGATTCTGCCGAGCTATGACGTTAAATTAGCACGTTGCGTTGAAATCACATTTTACGAGTTCATCATTGCTGATGGGAACTTTTTTTGATGACACTCGGGTGTTTCTCTTGTTATTCTTGGCACTCATGAAAAAAGTGACTCCTCAGAGTTGTTTTCTTGGTCGTTAACGCTCTGAAAATGTTACCTTCTTCATGTTTTTTTGTCGTCTGTTTGCAATATTTAGGTTATCACCGATTTTCGCAGAGTGTTGCAGATTAATGGCCAAATGAGTAGACCTTACACAAAGCAAAGCGTAAGATTATTTAATTAAACACATATTTAATTACAAGAGCCAGGCGCAACATCTGTTTTGTTATATGTTGTGACGGTTAAAGCCGGCGCGAAAATCGGTGGTCATACGAATATTTTTCAAAATAGTGGAAACGTTTCCTGATGAAATTGGCAATAGGTGCTTGTAAACCATAAATGAATAGATGACTCCGGGAGAAGGTGAAGAAATGCAGTCCTATAAAAAAATAACTCCTAGAAAATTTCTTTTCCTGCAATTTTCAATACTGCTGTTACTCTTGCTGGCAACATTTCCTATCGATGCATTTTCTTCTACTAAGATTATGTTGACAGGAGATTCTATCACCTATGGAGTCGGGGGAACATATGGAGGTTACCGCGGCTATCTTTACAATCTATTGAAAAACCGGGGATATGGTTTTGACTTTGTCGGAAGCCAAACTGCCAACAGTCCTACCCAGGTGGATCCTAACCACGAAGGGCATCCAGGTTGGGTAGCTGAGAATATACGAGACAACATTTATGACTGGTTGGTCACCAATCCAGCCGAACTTGTTTTATTGCATATTGGTACCAACGATATGTATCAAATTGCCGATGGACTGAGTGAATCAGTATGGAAAGGACAGGTAAAGACCCAGGTGAATGAAGTTTCTCAGGTACTCGATGAGATAGACGACTTTAGCGAAAACACCACCGTCATAATGGCGCGCATCATCTCCAGGCTTGATGACAATCAGAAAGAATATACGACATACTTCAATCTAAAACTCCAGGAGATGGTCACGAATAGGAGTAGTGACAATTTGCTGGTGGTAGACATGGAAAATGGTGCAGGCCTTGTATATTCAACCGCCTCGGGTGGGAGCATGTATGATAATGTTCATCCGAATAATACCGGTTATACAAAAATGGCAAATGCGTGGTCATCGGCTATTTCTGCCTACGAAGCCCATGTACCTTGCCGGCTGGATTCACGCTTTGAAACTGCAACTTTACAGGTTTCCATGGAATATTACACTGATCGAAGTTATGCATTAACCACCATCCCATCGCAATATGTAGGAATGACGGTGATAAAAACGCCTAACGAAGATCAAGCTCGAATAGATGAGAGCAATTACTTGAAATATACAATGCCTTACGATGCGAAGGTATATGTTGCATTCGACAGGAGGGCAACCGCCCTGCCCAATTGGATGGATGGTTTCACTTTCACGGGAGAGGAGATATATACATCTTTGGCCTCCCAAAATTACCTGAAAGTTTATAGTAAGACGTATTATGAAGGGGACTGCGTCGATCTAGGCGGTAACAATGCTCCAGGTTCATCAAGTGAATTGCGCAGCAATTACATAGTTTATTTTGCAACGGTAAATGATACTCCTCAACCGGATGATGAACCGCAGGTTATTCCTGCGCCTGTTGATGAGCCGCAGGTTATTCCTGCGCCTGTTGATGAGTCGCAGGTTATTCTCAGACGTTTTAACATAAAGAGCCTGCCAATAGTAATTTCTATGTTCAGAGAAAAATTTGATCTTGGTGAAAAAAAATAAAGTGGCTCGGAAGAACTATAACCCGCCTGCCGCAAGAGCCTGCCCCCATAACTCAGCCATTGACTGATAGCCAATGCCATTAGGGTGAATATTATCATAATATTCACTATGGTAATTATTAAGGAAATAACTATAAAAGTCCGGAGGCGTTGTTGAAATTTTGTTGGCCGGGTCAGCAACCAACTCATCGATAACTTCGTTATACTCACGAATAAGAACATTTCTTTGTCCCGATACAGGATCAGTGTATATTCCCGTTGTGGTCCCATCTCCCAGGGCGATTGGAACTTTTGATAAGCTTGCCGTCTTGCCAGCGTTTTTGATTTGATTAATTATCTGCTGCAGAAAATCTTTATAGGTGCCGGTATAGTTTGGATCACCTGGATGCAAACCCTTGCCAGTTTTTAGGGATTTGTCCGGTGGCAGATCATTCATCCCATACAATATGAGAATATGTTGGGCTTCCGGGTGTCTTAAAAGTGTATCTGAAATAGATATCACTCCTTCGGCGGTTCGAGCCCCCGGTATCCCTTCATTGACAACAGTGATAGGAGTTCCCAGCGCGACGGTCAGAATGTCGTTCAATATTGGTGTATAACCGCCGCCGGTTTGGCGTCTATCCATCGAGACATTGTCTCCGCTAAAATTATCTCCTACTCCAAAAGTAATGCTGTCTCCAACGGCAACAAAATATTTCCCAACACCAATATTGACTTTGCTGTCATGAGTAAATTCACCGTTAAGCATATTACCTAGTGGGTCGGTAATATAACAATCAACCGTATGTTCACTAGAACTGAGGCCGGTGAATGTCATCGCATAAGGAGCTGTGTTGTCAATAAAAGTTTGCTCATTTCCACTTCCCTGATCAAGAACAAATTTCACCATCCAACCTGCCTCGAGATGAATGGTAAAAGCCTCAACTGATAAAACTGTATTCGTTTGCAAAGAGTAAGCTTCAGGAGAGGTAATTAATACATAAGGATATCCGTCATTGTAGATGATATTGTCCAAATAGGCATCCTGCTGCTGCAGCTCTATTGAAAAGGATTTGACAAGAATACTCCCGGCATGGTTGTCAATTACCAGGGCTTGACTAAGAGCTTCAACGCTGGTTGCTGCAGGAGAAAAATTAATGGTGACAGTATATGGGATATTCTGCGAATATCCCTGCGCTAATTTACTGCTCTCAACGGCAACACCGTTTATATATTTTGTCAGGGTGCCTGCCGCGTACCCGTCAGTGGTCATAAACTCATAATAGTTGTTTGCATCCTGTGACAATTTCAGGATAAAAGTACCCCCTGTCGGATATTTTTGGATCGGCAAAAAATCAACTGCGAAACTCCCGCTGGCGTTAGGTGCAATGCTGTGGGAGAGTTTAATTCCGACATTATCACCAGTTAACACCAAGGCCCTTTGGCCTGCCGCATCGTACTGGGTTTTTCCAGTTCCGCCCTGTGTCCAGGTATTGGCAATGGAATATCCAGCCAGAGAATTTGCCGCAAAGTCGTCACTGAAGAGGATTCCGGATTCAGTCACCGTCACGTCGACCGTCGCCTCGTTGGAGATCGCTCCTTCACTGTCTCCCACGGTATAGAGAAAAGAATCGCTGCCGATATACCCTGTATCCGGGGTGTAGGTGATGGATCCGTCACCATTGACAACAGTGTTGCCGTGAAATGGATTATCCACCACTGCGACAGTGGCTGGATTTATATTGTTGTCAGGATCTGTATCGTTGCCAAGGACCGTGATAGAGACTGCGGTATCGAGACTGGTTGTCTGGACATCGTTTACCGCTGTCGGAGGTTGATTGCCGAGAAGGACAGCGGAAAAAATAATATTGTCCAGATAAGCATCCTGCTGCTGCAGCTCTATAGAAAAGGAATTGACAAGAATGCTGCCGACATTGCTGTCGATGACCAGGGCTTGATTGAAAGCTGTGACGCTGGTCGCTGCAGGAGAGAAATTAATGGTGACAGTATATGGACTATTCTGGGAATAACCTTTGGCTAATTTACTGCTCTCAACGGCAACACCGTTGACATATTTTGTCAGGGTGCCTGGCGCGTACCCGTCAGTTCCTATAAACTCATAATAGTTGTTTGCATCCTGCGATAATTTCAGGATAAAAGTACCCCCTGTCGGATATTTTTGGATCGGCAAAAAATCAACGGCGAAACTCCCGCTGGCGTTGGGTGCAATGCTGTGGGAGAGTTTAATTCCGACATTATCACCGGTTAACACCAAGGCCCTTTGGCCTGCCGTATCGTACTGGGTTTTTCCAGTTCCGCCCTGTGTCCAGGTATTGGCAATGGAATATCCAGCCAGAGAATTTGCCGCAAAGTCGTCACTGAAGAGGATTCCGGATTCAGTCACCGTCACGTCGACCGTCGCCTCGTTGGAGATCGCTCCTTCACTGTCTCCCACGGTATAGAGAAAAGAATCGCTGCCGATATACCCTGTATCCGGGGTGTAGGTGATGGATCCGTCACCATTGACAACAGTGTTGCCGTGAAATGGATTATCCACCACTGCGACAGTCGCTGGATTAATATTGTTGTCAGGATCTGTATCGTTGTCAAGGACCGTGATAGAGACTGCGGTATTGAGACTGGTTGTCTGGACATCGTTTACCGCTGTCGGAGGTTGATTGCCGAGAAGGACAGCGGAAAAAATAATATTGTCCAGATAAGCATCCTGCTGCTGCAGCTCTATAGAAAAGGAATTGACAAGAATGCTGCCGACATTGCTGTCGATGACCAGGGCTTGATTGAAAGCTGTGACGCTGGTCGCTGCAGGAGAGAAATTAATGGTGACAGTATATGGACTATTCTGGCTATATCCCAGCGCTAATTTACTGCTCTCAACGGCAACACCGTTGACATATTTTGTCAGGGTGCCTGGCGCGTACCCGTCAGTTCCTATAAACTCATAATAGTTATTTGCATCCTGCGATAATTTCAGGATAAAAATACCTCCTGTCGGATATTTTCGAATCGGCAAAAAATCAACGGCGAAACTCCCGTTGGCGTTAGGTGCAATGCTGTGGGAGAGTTTAATTCCGACATTATCACCGGTTAACACCAAGGCCCTTTGGCCTGCCGTATCGTACTGGGTTTTTCCAGTTCCGCCCTGTGTCCAGGTATTGGCAATGGAATATCCAGCCAGAGAATTTGCCGCAAAGTCGTCACTGAAGAGGATTCCGGATTCAGTCACCGTCACGTCGACCGTCGCCTCGTTGGAGATCGCTCCTTCACTGTCTCCCACGGTATAGAGAAAAGAATCGCTGCCGATATACCCTGTATCCGGGGTGTAGGTGATGGATCCGTCACCATTGACAACAGTGTTGCCGTGAAATGGATTATCCACCACTGCGACAGTCGCTGGATTTATATTGTTGTCAGGATCTGTATCGTTGCCAAGGACCGTGATAGAGACTGCGGTATTGAGACTGGTTGTCTGGACATCGTTTACCGCAGTCGGAGGTTGATTGCCGAGAAGGACAGCGGAAAAAATAATATTGTCCAGATAAGCATCCTGCTGCTGCAGCTCTATAGAAAAGGAATTGACAAGAATGCTGCCGACATTGCTGTCGATGACCAGGGCTTGATTGAAAGCTGTGACGCTGGTCGCTGCAGGAGAGAAATTAATGGTGACAGTATATGGACTATTCTGGCTATATCCCAGCGCTAATTTACTGCTCTCAACGGCAACACCGTTGACATATTTTGTCAGGGTGCCTGGCGCGTACCCGTCAGTTCCTATAAACTCATAATAGTTATTTGCATCCTGCGATAATTTCAGGATAAAAATACCTCCTGTCGGATATTTTCGAATCGGCAAAAAATCAACGGCGAAACTCCCGTTGGCGTTGGGTGCAATGCTGTGGGAGAGTTTAATTCCGACATTATCACCGGTTAACACCAAGGCCCTTTGGCCTGCCGTATCGTACTGGGTTTTTCCAGTTCCGCCCTGTGTCCAGGTATTGGCAATGGAATATCCAGCCAGAGAATTTACCGCAAAGTCGTCACTGAAGAGGATTCCTGTATTTACAGCACTTGCCGCCAAACCGCATAATATCCCGGTATTAAGCAATAAAAAAAGAGTTAACGGTATCAAAACCAGGATTTTTGTCGTCTTTGAAAAATAAACGTTAATCTTTGCGAACATTTAAGACTCCAGTGTTGAATAGAAAACAAGAATCAACTGAATTTGCATATTAATCAACCAATAAGAAAGGAAAATTTCAGACTTATATATCGTGAAATTAAACCACCTATTGTGGTAATCAGGTTTGCTGCTTGAAGCAAGCCCAACCTGACCAGGATCCTAACTTTCGATACTCATCTTATTCGATCTTTATGAAATGCAACAAATATGCCAACCTCTACCGTGAGAGATAAGCGGTGTTGGTATGTGTTCCAGGATCATAGGAAAAGTAATTAATTCAATAAGTTGTATCTTTATTAGGCAGACCAGAAAAGACCATAAAATCGAGAAATCTTATAGATGATTGTTCGTTTTTCCGAATGGTAAGTTGCTGCTTTCCGTATTTTCGAAATTATGTGGCTGTTTCAATCACAAACAGGCTGGTAATTTACCTGATTTTGAAAGATTGTTTTATTGCAATGCTTACTCATTACACGTTGGTTGTGCTTTGCGTGAAAGAATTCAGTTTCGCCTCCACCAAGTGCAGATTTATGCAAGGAGATCTTTGAA
The DNA here is from genome assembly GCA_963804605.1 of uncultured delta proteobacterium. Taxonomy (GTDB): domain Bacteria; phylum Desulfobacterota; class Desulfobulbia; order Desulfobulbales; family Desulfocapsaceae; genus Desulforhopalus_A. The sequence continues at coordinate 267,121 of CAWDRB010000027.1, read as the reverse complement.
TAATAGGTTGTTATAAAATTACAGATACGATAATCTTTGATTGGATTTGCCGGAACATGGCTGATTTGTATGGTTCCTGTTAAAGAGTCAGCAGCCGTTTTTCTATGAGATTTTCTCATAATGGGCGTAGCTGAAGAGTCAGTATTCAATGCGCAATTATCAATTCGTTGAATGTTGTAAAATTTTGAACGGAGAGTAGGTTTTGGAAAGCAATAAAAAACTTGTCGCAATCGTTGTGCCAATGTCTAATCGTGTTGAATTAACTCAAGAAGAAGAAATTTCGAAAAGGCACTTGATTCATCATTTAAATAATTATGATAAATATCTTTTGGTTCCTGACAACTTGGAAATTTCTTTTCCAGGCTTTCAAAACATAAACCTAAGCCCCAAATATTTTGGTAACATCGATGCGCACAATAGTCTGTTATTGTCCGAAATATATTATGAATCGTTCAGTGAATATGAATTTCTGCTTGTCTATCATCTCGATTCGTTGGTTTTCTCGGATCAGTTAATCGAATGGTGTGAAAGAGGCTTTGACTTCATTGGCGCACCATGGATCAAACACAAGGATGCACGATATTCGGGCAATAAAGCCTTTGAAGGCAAGGTAGGCAATGGGGGCTTTTGCTTAAAGCGAGTAGAGAGTTTTTTGAAGGTCTTCAGTTCATCTGAACTATCTGTTGACCCTGAAAAATATTGGCAGAATTATTGTTCGTCTCGATCTAAGTTGGTCCAGATTCTGAATTACCCGAGAAAGATCATGAAGCAATTCGGCTTTCGAAATAATTCCAAATGGGAAAGGATTAATTATCGCTATAGTGAAGAGCATTTTATAACCAATAGGGCTGAACATTATTACTCGGATTTTAAAATCGCTGATGTTAAAACGGCGTTAAAGTTCTCTTTCGAATGTGTTCCTCGATATTGTTTCGAACAAAATAATTACCATCTTCCTTTTGGTTGCCATGCGTGGCATAAATATGATAGGTCTTTTTGGGAACCTTACCTATTAAAGTAATGCACAAAACAGCACTATAGACGCGGGTGAATGAATTTTCCAAATCCACCACGAAATTATCATATAGTAAAAAATTATAATAGTATAACATATGAAGATTTTTTCCAAATAAACCTATAGATCTCAACCTGATAGAAGATGTTAGATTTTAATAATCCCTTAAGAAAAATTGGTAGTATTTTTATTATTTAATTGGAGATTGCGAGTGGTATCCATAATCCTTTCTGTATTCAAAGGTGAAGCTTACATCCACCGAGCAATTAAATCTATTCTTGCTCAATCATTCCAAGACTTCGAGATATTAGTTGTTGATGAATATGGGTTGGATAATGTAGAGAAAATTGCAGTGGCATTCAATGACGATCGTATTAAGTATTTCAGAAAAAGCGATGAAGGCCCGGGCGGGGCTGTTAAATATGGCTTGACCAAGGCTCAATACAACTTAATAGCTATTTTTGAACAGGATGACTACTGGTATCCTGAGAAGCTTCAAAAACAGATGACGTTACTTGCAAAAAAACCGGAATATGCGCTAATTTCTACGGATTGGTGTCAAGGAAACGCCATTCCTGAACAAAAAGAATCAGTACTTAAGAGATTACGCTATCAGGACGGAGATGATGTTTTTGACAGTCTGTTGCAGGAAAATTTTATTGTGGCCTCTTCAGTCCTTCTCAAGAAAAATGCCGTCGAAGATGTTGGTTTTCCCGATATCTCTAAAATAGCCCAAGGCCCTTGGGATCGTCAGCTGTGGTTGCGAATAAGTCATAAATATAAAGCCACTATTATAAGAGAAATTTTGGTTTGGAAATATATTAATGATATCACTTTAATCAATCGTTCTAATTATAGTAAACTCCAATATTATGGGTGGTTGCAGGCTACAGAGTATTTCAAGGAAATACCCGATGCTCAACGGGTTAAAATTAATAAAAACATAGCTCTCTCCGCGTATAAGGCAGGTCTTTATTGCATTGATAAACGAGATATCAAGGAGTATAAGTTTTTTATCAAAGAATCTCTCAGGTATGACATCAATTTCACCAATAAAAATAAGCTTCATAAGCTATATATATATTTACCGGATAAAGTTATAAAGATTTTAAAATTTATTATAGATGTGTATCGGTCGAAAAACAGGTCTTAAAAATACCAATATCGGTGATAATTTTTTGATTTAAACTATTTTTTATTGTACTATTTGAACCCAGCGTGGAAAAAAAATGGTATTTTCGGGAAGTTTTCTGGACAGAGTAAAGAAAACAACGATTCAACTCTGAAAGGTGAAATCTCGTCAACCAAGGTCAGATGGGTTTTTCCTCTTTTAAGATTCGGCATACAGGCGAAGCAAGACTGTCAGGTAAATCGCCTAGAAATTCAATAATGTGGTTTCAATACTATTTACCGGGGTTAGTCGAATAGATCCTCGTAAATTTGCTCAACACACTCCAGCACTACCTAACCTTTAAAGACAAAGGAAGAGGCAAGAGGGAGATTGCAAGTATGAATATTAATGTCAAAAAAAGAGTTGCGATGTTGTGCATGCGATACGCCGAACCCAACTACTTCGGGCGTTTTGCGTCTTTTTTAGCCTGGCTCGTTACTCCAGGATATAAAGATTTGGTACAACTGTCCTATATGCATCGCCGAGGATTTATTCATCCTTTTTCTTCCCTTAACCATCCAAAAATCAATCTGGGAGAAAATATATACATAGATAGTGATGTCAGTCTTTACCAGTCGAGTGGAGGTGGCCGGATTCAACTCGACAATCTGGTAAGGGTGATGCGAGGGTCAATTCTCGAGACTGGCAACGGCGGGAGGGTAGCAATTGGGGAGCATACGTGGATACACCCCCACTGTCATTTACTTGCCTTCCATGAGAGTATTATAATTGGGAGCAAGGTTCTCGTTGCGGCCAACTGTGCGTTTTATCCGCATAACCATGAAGTAAAGGCTGGAATGATAATTTTCGACCAACCATGTTCTTCCAAAGGGCCTATCGTCATCGAAGACGGATGCTGGCTGGGCACCGGCGTCACTGTCTTAGGCGGGGTAACTATAGGCGAAGGCGCAGTAATTGGTGCAGGCTCGATAGTGACCAAAAATATCCCAGCCAATGCAATTGCTGTCGGAAACCCTGCAAAAGTCATCAGATATCGGACTTAATATTTTTGTTTTGATGACATTCTGAAAAAGGTTAAAACCCCCGCCTTTTAGGCGGGTAGCATTCTGGTAGCGGTTGTTTTATAATCCCTTGGTAAGGAATACTGGCAAGGGATTCAGACAAAATATAACATTGAGTACCATTTTGTTTGGGTTACGAAATACCGCTTAAATTTTGTTTAATATTCAGCCGCTTGGGTAAATGAGCCTTTTTATCTTTCGTAGGCTGCCTCCAAAGTGTTTTCGATCACAATCCAAGATTGGCTCTATAAATACCATCCTTTGTTTCTTACGCCTTACAGACTGGTGATATTGGCTGATCATTTGTTGAATGGTACCTACCAGATCTTGCCTGCCTTGTTCCTCGAGCTTACTTATAAGTTCATCATAATAATATAATATACCGGGGGAGAACCGCAAACCATTCCGCAAAAGATCCTCGTTGATTTCACGCACGGGAAAAGCAGTAGTTTTTTCCAGCGCTCCCAAAGCTAACAGAGCCAACATCGTTCGAATACATTTTTCACATTTCCCACAGTTTAACATTCCTTGCTGATATATATCTGTTCTGTTGCACACCCTCAGATGCTTTAACGCAGTCTCCCAACCCACTATCAACCTGGTTTTTTCAAATCTTGACGAGGTAATTCCTAAATGACGAATCTGAAGATCGCTGCTTGAAAAATTTGGATCTATCAGAGGGTGCGTACTGAAAGGCTTGAGGTTGGGGATGTCCCCAGAGGAATTTATAGTGAAAGTGGTAAACCGTTTTGACAAAGCATGGGCAATAGCAGAGAAGGCTGCGCCCATAAATTGATTGAGCCAGAACTTCCCCCAAAACTCTTGTTGGTCTTCTGGACCCAACGACCTGATATTTGTATAAAGAGGAATCAACTGAATATCACTATCTTCTGCCAAGGTCGTAATGGAATCAATAACGTATTCAAATATTTTTTCGTCTTGGATCTCTAAACCACATACAAGAAGACCATCCTTGAGCGAACCTGGATGTGTTAACGGATAATTGAGACGATTCTCCCTGAGAGTCGCCAGCGCGTCTATTCCCCCAGAAAAGCAAAACCCGGCCCGGTCAGCGGTTCGAGGAAGCGGTGGTCCGCTTATTGTCTTGCTCTCGATATTCAAGAGTTTTCGGGTTGGTTCGTACCACCAATTGCGCATCCAACCCAAGTTGGTCATCAGACCATCTTTTAATTCTGGACAGATAGCACTTTCGATGAAGACACGTTCCTCTCCGAAATAAAATGCTGGTATTATACATGCTACTAAAAAGGCATGGGGGTTGCAAGAGAGGCTCTCTGAAAATTCCTCAACTGTCTCGAAGTAGATGTCCTGGGTGGGGTGCCCACAATCCTCCCAGAGAATGGTGGCCGTAGCTCTAATGCGACCATCTGTTTTTTCAAGCCTTAAGTCCTCGATTTTCATAGTTTTTACTTTTTTTGTAAAAAGTTAATTGAATTTTAAGTTAACTATGAAATGATCTCTTGGTCTTAATACTACATAATAAATAAATGCGGTGAAATCTTTTGTCTATTGTCCGTAAACCACTACATAGTTGCTACGGTACTCGGTGGATGAATTCGGGCCATAATTCCCACCAAGATTAACACACTGACCAGCTGCAAATTGCTTTCGATATGCTTTTAGGTAAGGTTGCGTACTTAAGGATGTTTTGATCTTTATATCAGAGCGCATCTCCCAGCCGTTCAGCCAGCTTGGAATCGTCACTGATCTGCTGTCAAAAAGGACATAAACCCACCAATTGGCAGGGTTGGTAAAGGTCAAATAATTATTTGCCGCCGTATTTATGCTTTCGTCATTGCTGGTTTGGATGAGCGTACGTCCAAGCATCCAATCTGGAATCCCTCCGGTGATGGTGTAAGCACGGTCGGTATAGTAGGGAATATTCGAAGCCAGGATAGTTTTTTTGAATGAGGGCTTAAGAATACAAGTCGGCGCAGATCCTGCTATTCCGTAAAAAACAAAATAGTTACTACGGTATTCCTTTGATGAACCTGGAGCATAGTTAGCGCCTAGATCGACGCAGTCCCCCTCATAATATGTCTTACTATAAACTTTCAGGTAATTCTGGGAGGCCAAAGATGTATATATCTCCTCTCCCGTGAAAGTGAAACCATCCATCCAACTGGGCAGGGCGGTTGCCCTCCTGTCGAATGCAACATAAACCTTCGCATCGTAAGGCATTGTATATTTCAAGTAATTGCTCTCATCTATTCGAGCTTGATCTTTGTTAGGCGTTTTTATCGCCGTCATTCCTACATATTGCGATGGGATGGAGGTTAATGCATAACTTCGATCAGTGTAATATTCCATGGAAACCTGTAAAGTTGCAGTTTCAAAGCGTGAATCCAGCCGGCAAGGTACATGGGCTTCGTAGGCAGAAATAGCCGATGACCACGCATTTGCCATTTTTGTATAACCGGTATTATTCGGATGAACATTATCATACATGCTCCCACCCGAGGCGGTTGAATATACAAGGCCTGCACCATTTTCCATGTCTACCACCAGCAAATTGTCACTACTCCTATTCGTGACCATCTCCTGGAGTTTTAGATTGAAGTATGTCGTATATTCTTTCTGATTGTCATCAAGCCTGGAGATGATGCGCGCCATTATGACGGTGGTGTTTTCGCTAAAGTCGTCTATCTCATCGAGTACCTGAGAAACTTCATTCACCTGGGTCTTTACCTGTCCTTTCCATACTGATTCACTCAGTCCATCGGCAATTTGATACATATCGTTGGTACCAATATGCAATAAAACAAGTTCGGCTGGATTGGTGACCAACCAGTCATAAATGTTGTCTCGTATATTCTCAGCTAGCCAACCTGGATGTCCTTCGTGGTTAGGATCCACCTGGGTAGGACTGTTGGCAGTTTGGCTTCCGACAAAGTCAAAACCATATCCCCGGTTTTTCAATAGATTGTAAAGATAGCCGCGGTAACCTCCATATGTTCCCCCGACTCCATAGGTAATAGAATCTCCTGTCAACATTATCTTAGTAGGAGAAGCAGATGCGATGGTCGGAATTCCCATTATAAGAAGGGACAACAACGCTAACAGCGGCAGGAAAAAATTTTTTCTAGCAAATAACTTTTTATGTGGCTGCATTATCCATCCCCCCAACGTTAATAACTGATTACCCATATCTTTGCACATTGTACACTGGATCACGGTACTGTGTCGAAAACATTGAAAATATTTAAGTATGTCTCTCCTTTTTTGAATTGGTCGGTGAAATTACTTGTTGGTGTAAAATAATACACAAGCAGAGTTAAACAAGATTCTGCCATAATTATAAGGGAGTAGAAGAGGAAAACATATAGCTTAAATTTGTGAGTTTTTCATAATCGTTTACCACGATAGAACCCTGGCGTGTGAGTGCAGGCTGCCACAAAATTTATATGAGAATCTTTCTGCTACCATAAAAGTGAACGACATTTTAATCTCATTAATTTATTTTTGCTCTGTATGTCAATGGGAGAGTGACCTGCTCCCTTAGAATATCAAATTTATTATGGAGTAAGCTGATTACCAGTCATCAATCTACTACCCAATGCCCATGTAATAGCCGATCTTTACGAGGGGTTTGAGCAGATTCCTTTTGCAGAGTGTAAAGCGGACTACAAAGTACTGTTGCCGATGAATCTGAATGCAGAAAAGTTGGTTATATTTGATAGGCCTACTGGGGTTTAATGGGCGTATACTGAGGAAATGATACGAGCGGGCACTAATGCAAGAGAATTGCAGGAAAAATGTTATAAAGAATCAAGGCATCTATTGTCATGGAAGAATAAAGACATGGCAATAGTGGTAAAATTTTGCATTTCGACACTGCGCATGCGGCTCATTGCCAGAAATTTATTGGCGAGGATGGCGCGAGGTATTGGTTCAAAATGGAGTTCTGAAACTTATCTAGCTCTATGGCCTATTGGGATCGGTTTATTCTTCGACTGTGCAAGTCCCGGAGATGTCACATTGCACCCTTTGAAAATAATACGGCTGGAATTGTCTTAATTAAGATTTTAATATCAAACCAGAATGTCCAATTTTCTATATATTTAAGGTCTAACTCCAGCCATTTATCGAAAGGCAGGTTGCTCCTTCCTGATATTTGCCATAAACAGGTAAGTCCGGGTTGCACGCTGAAACGCTTCCGTTGAATCCCTCTGTTGAAAAGATCCACATCACGTATTGACATGGGTCGAGGTCCTACAAGGCTCATCTCTCCGCGTAAGACATTTATTAGCTGAGGAAGTTCATCTAGGCTGGTTTTTCTGAGTAGCTTTCCAATCTTTGTGACACGCGGGTCATTGGTCATTTTGAAAATTGGTCCATCTGCTTCATTAAGGTGCTCAATTTCCTTGAGTTTTTCCTCAGCGTCAAGATGCATGGAGCGGAATTTATACATTAGGAAAGTATGTTTTCTCAATCCTATTCTTTTTTGAACAAAGAAGACTGGTCCGGGGGTGTCAAGTTTGATTGCGATAGCAATTAGCAGGAATAGAGGTATGAGAAAAGGTACGGCCATGATTGTTAAAGTAAGATCAAACAAACGCTTGGCAAATAGCTGCTGCTGATCCTGAGACACCGCTTCCATGTTGAGCAGTGGTATCTTACCTATATGGGACAGGCTTATGCGAGCAACTTGGACGTTGAATACATCTGCCATGAAACGAACTCGGATGCCTTCTTCCTCACAGGCTTTAACGATAGGTTCAGCATCTTGCAGCAGGGATCGAGATATTGCAATGATCACTTCATCGATAACATTATTTTTTAAACACTCTTTAGTGTTTGCCACTGTACCGATTACCGGAATGCCTTCTATTGTTTTACCCATACAGGAAGGGTCAGGGTCAATGAAACCAACAACTTCAATTCCCCAAATCATCTGTTCTTGTAATGTCAAGAATAGTTCTTGAGCACGATCCTTAGTGCCAACAATGATAACTCGGAGTTTTTTCTCTCCGCTTTCTACCTGGTCCTTGAAATATCGAAGGGCAAAAGCACGAATGACTAACAAAACCATCGGTTCTACCAGGGCAAAAATCAGGATTATGAATCGGCTGACATATTCAATTTTCAGAAAAAATAGCAGTGTGAGCAAGATGCTGACAGTACAGAGTACCGCTCGACTGATTGCCCAGGCATATCCAGGAAGTGTAGATTGATGAGGTCCTCTGTAGCCTCCAAAATAGGACAAAAAACTGGTAATAAAGACCAGAAGAAGTGGCAACAAAAATACGTGAGAATAGAAACTCGATTTTCCTTCCAAATGTAACAATTCCCAGATCACAAAGGAGCCCAGGAAAGTAATGACGGTGAAGAAAATATCCAGGAGATAAACCGTATTACCCAGTTCGTTATTGTTATACCTATTCATTACTGTACTATACCTGAAAATAAACCGTAATGAAAGTTTTCGTAATCCAGGCACCAAAAAATCATAGAATCGCTAAAAAGTCATATGAAAATCTAATTTATAGAAATGCTATTTATACTCGGTGTTGGATTAACTGTTATACTATTTGAAAATCCACTTTCTCCATCAGCATTATAGGCCGTAAGGGCGAAATGGTACGTCTTGTTTGGGTCCAAACCGGTAACTGTATAGGTAGTGACTCGACCTAAAATTATGGGGGCATTACCTTCCTTGATACCTGTTCCTGTATACGGTGGTGTGCTGCTTAATCCCTGACTATAATAGAGTTTATATCCCGTGATCGAGTCCGGATTGGCTGTCCATTCAAAAGCTACGTCTGCAGCATATGAGTTCATAGGGACGGAGAGTAAAAGGAGGAATAGCAAGGTAACTACGGTATAGTTTGGGAGATATTTATGAATAATTTTCATTGGAGGATTATCATGTTAGATGGTTTCATTTCAAATAAGTACCTTGGAGATTATGCTGGTGTTTGGTGTCTAGAAAATAACATCTAAGGTACTTATCCCTTCTGGCCGAGTTAGACGATTTTACCTAATATTCGAGTAGCTCATGTTGTCGTAGTTAGCATCCTGCTGTTCGGTGGTTATTTCAAAGCTACTTATTGAGATCGGACTTTTGTTTGCATTCATGACAATACGCTCGCCAAAAGCCTCGACAATTGTCTGATCGGGACTGAAGTTTATTACGATATTGTAGCTTTGGTTTTGGCTATACTCGCTAAGGAATTGTGCACTGTCGGTCTGCACCCCATTAACAAATTTGGTTATTTTTCCAGGGCCATATCCGTCAGTATTATAAATTCTATAGTAATTATTGAGATCTTGCATCAAGAGTATGTCGATCTTTCCGCCATATGGATAGAAAACGGTGGGGAGAAAATCAATACTGAATATACCGGTATGAGATGAGGGGATAGAACGAGAAAACGTCAAGTTCGTATTATCACCAGTCAGTACACGCACTCTCTGACCTTGAGCGTCATATAAAAATTTACCTGTGCTACCCCAGTGGCGACTGATTGTAAAATCCTTAGTAGTATCTATGCTAAAGTCATCAGAGAAGGCGTCTGAAAGGTTTGTTTCTATTGTCACCTGCGTCAGCGCTACGCCGCCTTTATCATCAGCCACGGTCAAGGTAATGGGAGTGTTCTCAGGAACGGATTGATGGCTAACCATCGCCCCTGTTCCTGTGGTTCCATCTCCAAAATCCCACATATAAGATACCACTCGGCCATCCGAATCAGAAGAACCGCTTGCATCGAAGTTGATGACATCACCATCCTTGCTGAAGTTGATAACCGCAGTAGGGGGAGCGTTTGCTGCAGCGGAGTCAGTAATGGTAACACTTTTTAATTTACCATCAAAAGCGGCAGCAAAGCTTGTAGATACCGGAGAGAGTGTGAAGACAGAAAATAGTGTCAAGAGCGCGCACATGTTTTTGTACATGGCAAGACTCGGTTTATTGGAGCACGATGAGTTGGTGGTTTGCATAGTATGTCCTCTTCTGAAAAGTGGTTTTCCCAAAAAGTATTTAAGAGTTCGGTTGGATGATTTGTCAGCAGATGTCATGGTTGATTGTTGCATTAAGATTAATTGAATAGCTTAAGGTTTATAATTAAGCGCATTTGACGCCTCTGTCTCAGAGCCTGTAATCCCGACTGCCTTGATACTGAAACTATTACTCATCTCGGTAATTTCGATTTCACATGCGATTTCACGAACACTGGGGTTGTTAGTTTCGCACACCAAGTTGTCGTTATTATATATTTTAAAGCCTTGAATGGTGCTTTCCCGGTTCTGGGCAAAATCCCAGGTGAAAGCAGCAAGACGGCTATTGGAGAGAAGAGTCGGGTAATCTGTCGGGTTGATCCTGAGCAAATTTGCCCTAGAGCTTTCCGTGCCGTTGAGAAATACAGCTGTCATGGTGAATTCCATAGTTTCGTTGGGTAGGGTAGCATAGCAGATGATCTGCCGGTCGTCAGGATTGGTTGTTTCACCAAGAAGGGTGCCATTTAAATAAAACCGGAAACCGCTGATATTCTGGGTGTCGCCGTATTCCCACGTGAAAGTGAATTTCTTATCCGATGCCGTTGGTGGTGCTGGCAGTTCTGTTCCAGTAGTTTTGGCGCTAATTGCAAGGTAACCTACTGCTTCAGTCGTATGGGAGGTTTCTGAGTCTTGTGACAGTTCTTCTTCAATTTTTATCTGCGTTGCAGTTTGAGACGTATTCTGATTGCGCACTGTAGCGGTGTCGGAACTATTTGTCGTCTGCATGCCTGCTATAAAGAGTGGTAATTCATTAAATTTGTTTTCGAAAACGAGATCAGACCAGGTTTGAGTGATACTCTCGGTTGTGGTTCCTGCCTCATAAACCATGTTGACAAGCTCGCCTTTGCCGGTTTCCCATGCGATGTAATCGATGGTTTCGGTAGTATGCAATGTTTTGGTCTTTTCCTGTTCTTGCAACATGAAATCGAATGAAGCCTGAGAAACATTGGCAACTCTGCCGGTAACCGCATCGGTTTCATTTTCCGTTATCACCTGGGTGAGGATAACCGGGGTGAGATTGTAGGATTGTTGAAGTGAGAGCTTCTGTAAACTATTTGAGCCCGTGAAATTACCTGCTTCAATTTTAGTTCCATTGGTCAATGTAAATGTACCTTTTTCCATGACAATATAACTGAAAGTTTCCTGGGCGTGGTTGCCGTTTTGATAGTCCCATTCCTGTAAACGGGCTTCAAAGCCCTCCTTGTCTATATTTCGGATTCGGACCAGAACTGGTTCTTTCTCGTTCGATGTAGGAGGACCGGCAACGACTATTGGTTGATCGAAGGTGTTTTCAAAGAGAACTTTCACCCAGTTCTGATTGATGCTCACTTCTCCTACCTCTATATTGAATTCAGGAGCAGGAAGTGTCGTGTTACAGGCAATCTTGCTGGTGGCCGTGGCCGTATCTCCTTTATCGTCGGTAACCTGGAGAGATACTGTGTAAATCCCCTTGTTGGTGTAGGTATGTTGTGTCACCGGGCCAATTCCTGTTGTACCGTCGCCAAAGTTCCAACTGTATGCAGTTATGGAACCGTCCGGGTCGGATGATTTCGAACCATCAAAGGTGACAATTATTGGTGCGTCTCCCCCTGGCAGGCTACTTGATATGAGCGCAAATGGTTTTTTGTTGGGCTCAGCACTCCCAATGACGATAATTGGAGTGGAAATAGTATTGGTTAGTCCTTTATTGTCTTCAACAGTAAGTTGGGTGTAATATGTTCCTGCCGTTGTAAAGGAATGAGATGTCGTTTTTCCTGTGGCCGATGAGCCGTCTCCGAAGGTCCAGCTGTACGTTACTATAGACAGGTTGGGCGTTGTCGACCCACTCCCGTCGAAATTCACTACAAGTGGAGCGTTGCCTGCAGCTGTTGATGAAGACACTACGGCGGTTGGCGGTTGCGCCGTTGCACTGCTCGGCAAAGCGGTTATGGTCGTGCTTACCTGATGAGTGGCTCCATTATTATCGGCAACATGGAGCGTTGCAGTATATGTTCCAGCGACTGAATAATTATGGCTGACGAGAGAACCGGTAGCCGTACTACCATCACCAAATTCCCACGAATAACTGGCGATATCGCCGGTTGAGTCAGTTCCTGCAAAAGAGACTGTAAGGGGAACTTTACCACTTGCCGGTATTGGTTTGATAACGGCCAGAAGTGCATCTGGAGTGGGGGATGTATTAATTGGAAGGGTCGATGGATCTAGAAGCAAAATGTTAGATTTTTGGCTTTCAATTCCTTTGCTGTCTAAAGTTGTAACGGAAAAGGCCATGGGATCATTAATAAGATCGGCGGTACAATTTAGCGAGGTAGCGTTGGCATTGGCAGTTGCGCAGAGAAGAGTCTCGTTCATATACATTCTATACCCTGCACGGTCGCCGGTCGTGTTATTGTTATCGATGGAGTAGCTGATCTTTTTTGTTCCTGTAGAATCTGGCGGCGTGGTTGGTGTTGAACTGATAGCAAAAGGAAAAGAGGGAGAGTGTGGGCTTTCACCGCCGTTGGAATAGTACGCTGTCAGCGTAAAGTTGAAAGTGCCGACTTGAGTGGAAATGTTGCAGTTTATTTTTGATGCGGCTGGATCGTTGGTTTCACAAACCTTTGTACCTTCTTTGTAGAGTCTATAGCCGAGAAGCTGTTGTTCTTCGTAGACTGGTCTACTAAAGGCAAAGTCTACTTCCAGAATTTTAGTCACATCAGCATTTGCAATAATGGGGGAAAGAATTACTACAAATAAGAGGAACAGCAGTTTATTTTTCATTTTTTTCTCAGCTAGATTAATATTTGCGCGTTGTAAAAATAATTTTCCCGTCCCCCCAGGCGGATAAATCATTTAATTTTCGCTGGTTAATGTTGCTTATGGTTGATTTCTGAACGTGATGTCATTGTAATTCATTAAAAGTGTTTCAATTGAACGTGGTGTGCTTAAGCAATGAGCGTGCCAGAGTCTTTCGAAAAAAAAGTCTTTTAATTTCATGTTATTCTCGGGTGTAAGTGGTTCCAGTTTTTTGGTTTTCTCCTGGATGTGCATATAATGCACTGCCACATTGTAAACTTTTCCCTCTTGGTTCAATGTCACTCAATCCACCATTTTACTTGTCGGACAAGCCTCACAATTTTCCGGTTTGGTGGTGTCAATAGCGTGTTGGCCAATTTGATAGCATGAACCATGCCAGACAGCATTTGTGTCTGAATTGTGGAATTGTAATTCTGTGTAATAACAAGTTGATAGTGGGTATGAAAAAAACCTATTGGCTGTATTCAATATAGCGCAGTGACTTCGTTACGCAGGGTGTTTGATTACGGAATAGTAATCTGCGAAATACAAAAAAGGCAGTGAGAGCCTAGGGCGGAAGTGGATGCCGTCATTCTGAAAAAAGTGGAACTGGTTAGTGGCTTATAAATAATTTTTTACGAATGCCTTGAGTGTTTCAGAGTTGCCAAAGAAAGCTAAATAATAGTCCACGGCGAAAACTCCATGATCTGGAAGTGTGATTTTGGACTGGTGTGGACTGTATGTAGATAATCTTTGGCTGTTCTATACCTATACTGGCTGGCAGCCTATTATTATGAATGAAAACAAGAAGAAAACTCTTAGCTTAGAACGAGCACGGCAGACAATTTTACAGAGCACTCACCGATTACCTGAGGAAGATGTATCTCTCTACCAATCGTATCAGCGGATCACAACATCCGATATCTCAGCAATTATGCCGCAGCCGTCGTATGATGAATCGACTCGTGATGGTTATGTTATTCATGCAAGCGAAGGTTCTGCCGCAAAGGAAAACAAGTACCGGATTGTTGATGAAATTTGGGCAGGTAAGTCATTCGGCAATATATTGGAACCGTACACAGCATGTAGAATTATGACCGGAGCGTATGTTCCGGAAGGGAGCACACGCGTTGTCCCGTTTGAGGATTGCTGTGAGCAAAACGGCGTTGTCAGTGTTACTGAAAATTCGTTGCAGAAAAGAGCGACATTTATCCGCAAAATCGGCAGTGAAATTGAGCAGGGAGAACGGCTTGTAGCTAGTGGTGCAACATTGCAGGCGGGGCATCTTGCTTTGCTGGCGTCATGCGGGATACAGACTGTTTCGGTTATCCGCAGACCTGCTGTCGGTTATGTCTGTACCGGCAGTGAACTTATTTCCGGCGCTGAGATCCAGAAAAATGGCCAGAAGGTTTCGTCCAATTCGTTCCTTCTGAGAGGTCTGGTTGCTTCGGCAGGTGGTTGTCCGGAAGATATGGGCATAATACCAGATAATACCCAGGATCTTCTCAATCTTTTTACAAAAGTTGCAACAGTTTCAAGTCTCGATGTAATGATTACGACGGGAGGAATGGGGCCGGGAAAATACGATCTGGTGGAAAGAGCATTTATAGAGGTCGGCGGTAAAGTAATTTTTAATGTCATTGCAATGCGGCCTGGTAAATCTTTTCTTTTCGGTACCTTGGGACGAGCGCTTTTTTTTGGTCTGCCCGGACCACCCCATGCCGTTCGAACCCTCTTAAATGAATTGGTCGGACCGGCTCTTTATGCAATGCAGGGGAAAAAGGGCGAATGGCCGAAGACGGTGCAGGCGTATCTGCAACATCAGATCAGTACAAAACGAAATGATGTTTTGCAATTAAAGGATGGCATGTTGACGGTGGAGCAGGGCAAATGTTCGGTACGGTTTGCCGAACGTCTGGAAATGGGCAACTGTTTTATAGTGTTGCCGCCGGGACAAACACATCATTTTGCAGGTGGTCTTGTTGAAGTGCATATGGCTCTTAATCACCAAGATACTCACTGCTGGCATTTCGAGCAGAAGTAGCTGGCACGGCCACCTATTTTTTGTTTTTCAATCCTGGTGGAGCAATGGGTGCAAGCTTCTCCTTCCCGACCATAAACCTTGAAATTTATCTGAAAATATCCCCGCTGCTGGCTGGCGTTGAGGAAATCATTGATGGTCGAGCCGCCACATTCGATGGCATAACCCAAGACTCGGCGAATTTCGGTAACCAGGCGGTCCCATTCTTTCAAGGTAAGCGTCTGTACCTTTCTTGTTGGCTGTATGCCCGCGGCAAACAGACTCTCGTTGGCGTAAATATTGCCGATTCCGGCAACGTTTTGATTGGTCATGATAAAGAGTTTAACCGCTAGATTTTTGCCGTTGGCAAGGGTGTGCAGGTATCTGGCTGAAAATTGATCGCTGAACGGTTCCGGACCGGTTGTTTTGAAGATCGTTTTCTCTCTGCCGATAACTTCTTTCGGGGAGAGGATTCGGATTGAGCCGAATCGACGACTGTCGTTATAGCGAAGTTCAGTACTGTTATCCAGTGACCATAGCAAATGATCGTGTTTGGCGTGTCTGGTTGCAGGTGGAAAAATTCCCAAATTACCAGTCATCCCCAGATGGATGATGAGCATAGCGCCTGAATCAATGCTGATTTGCAGAAATTTTGCGCGCCGCTCGATTGTGGTGATTGTCTGGTTGATCATAGCCAGCTGCATGGCCTCCACCAGGACAGGGTGACGCAGCTTTTTGCCGCTCCAGCGAACGGCAGTGACAGTGCGGCCAACCAGAAATGGCCGGAGTCCCCGGCAGACGACTTCAACCTCCGGCAGTTCGGGCATCGCTGCTGTCCTCACGCACCAGGCAAATGGCCAGCGCATAATCGTCAAACATACCAGCCACGACGGTTATCTTGTTGGGGAGTTGTTGATTTCTTGTATTGGTTATATGCAAAGAAATAGCAACATGGTCTGCATATCTTTTAAGCGCGCACAGCTGTAAATCTAAAAAACCGGGCATCTGCCAATAACTTAAGGCTTTTTTACCGGCCTCCTTGGCCGCCCAGAGAAGAGTCAGTCTTGGGAGGGGGCCGTAGTTTGTCAAGGATGTTTCAAGCAATCTATATTCAACCTCGGAACAATATTTTTCTTGAACGTGCAGGAGGGTGGCCTTTTGCAACTGTAAATCGATGCCGCATCTTGATTCGGCTGCTAATGCGGCACCGTAATCGCCACTATGCGAAATGGAAATATCCATTTTGGGTGTTGTACTCTTTAGCCTGTGTGGTCGGTGCAGGTGAACGTTGGGTCGGCCGATAGTTGTATTGGCAATTTCAATCTCCGGCAATGCCAGGGATTGCTGATAGGTTGAGGAATCGGTCAAAAAACTATAAACAGCTCTTTTGGCACAGATTCTACCAGTCAGATATTCCGCCCGTCTTTTCGCCAATCTGTAGCCTCGGAGAATTGCTTTTTCCTTTGGGTGGAGCAGCTCCGACACGCCTGCAGCACCTTTACTCTGCTCGGCGGCAGCACCTGCAGGAATAAGCCGCAGCAGGACAGGCTGCATTGATTGCTCCCTGAATATTTCGATCGCCCCTTTTTTGACTGCTTCAGGGAAAAGATTATTGAGCTGTGTATCCATTGGTGGAATTGGATCGTTCATGAGAAAAAGCTTGCAGTTTCAACAGTTCCTGCTAATTTTTGCCAATAAAGTCACGAAAAAATATTTTTAGTCCGCATCACATTTTGAGTAGGGGTTTGCTATGAATGCATTTACCGGGATGACAGCATATGACTTAGTCATCATCGGCCTGTTCGCGCTACTGATTGGCCGGGGCTTGTGGCTGGGGCTGTTGAAACAGGTGACCGGTTTTATCGCTCTCTATCTTGGTTATTTCGCTGCCAGCCGATATCATGACAAAATATTTCCCATTTTGCGAGACATATCGGAAAACCCCAAGGTGGTCTTTCTGACCAGTTATGTCATTCTCTTTGTCATCACCTATGTCGTGGTAATGCTTCTTGGAAGGGCCATGGGGTATGTTATTCAACTGACTATTACCGGCTGGTTCGATCGTCTGCTTGGCGCGGTGGTTGGTTTTGCCAAAGCGATAATTCTCGCGGTTCTGCTGCATATGATCCTCGGCACAATTCTCGCGCCAGAGAACCAGATACTTCGGACCTGTGTGACCTGCGACGCCCTCAATAAAGCGGCAGAGTTTACCCGAACCCTGATTCGTGATGAGAATGTACGGAAATCACTCTTGCAACAAAAACCGGCCATTGCCATTGATGCGGTCAAGGAGTTGCTTACCCCGGCTGCAAAGGCACCAGAGGCAGCAAAAGAGAACACAGGCGCTCAACCTGTAAAAAAGTAATTGCTCACTGTGAAGCGCGGTAAAACCAAAAATTCTGAGTCATATATTCAGCGCACCTATCGGGCTCTCCCTGATCCTGGTAATCTGGTCTCTTCTTTTGTTAAGATAAGTGAGACTGATCTGCATATTTTAGCGGATCGTGAGGTTGCCGATCTAGCCCAAAAGCTGGTTCTGCAGTATCGTTTGCAGATCGAGAAATATATCCGGCAGCATCCGGAATTTGCCTCGGCCCTGTTACCTCTTCCCGCCGACCCTCTGGCTGTGCCGATTGTCAAGGAAATGCTGGCCGCCGGAAGCACTGCCGGGGTCGGCCCTATGGCAGCAGTGGCGGGAGTTATTGCTGAATATGTCGGTCGTGGACTGCTGAAGAGTGGATGCCGGGAAGTGATGGTGGAAAATGGCGGGGATATTTTTATTAACAGGAGTGAGGACTGCACCGTGGCTATTTTTGCCGGTGAGTCATCTCTTAGTCTGCAAACCGGCCTGAAGTTGGCGAGAAACACCATGCCGATTGCAGTCTGCACTTCATCCGGGACGGTTGGTCACTCTTTAAGTTTTGGTCTGGCGGATTCTGTTACCGTTATTGCCAAATCAACACCACTTGCTGATGCTGCGGCAACTCGTCTTGGCAATGAGGTTGGCCGGGCTGCCGGCGGCAGCACCGGGATAAAGAGAGCCCTGGCAAAAAGTCGGGACATCGCCGGTGTTTTGGGTGTAGTTGTTATCTGCGGGGAAAAAATTGGTGCCGTGGGGGATGTTGAACTCATCAACCTGAAAGAATAAGAGAGCAAACGATGGCCGCCGACAAACAGCAAACTGGCATAAAGGATAAGCGACAGGTTGACCGCTGGCATCTCGTCTATTATCTCCGCGTTTTTGATGGGATGAATCGTCAAATTCTCGGCCACCTTGTCGATATCTCAGAAAAAGGAATTATGTTGATCTGCGATAATCCGGTTGCAGTGAATAAAATCTATCACCTCCGGATGTCCCTGCCCAACCGGATGAAAGACCACGATGAAATGATCTTTCCCGCCATCAGCAGGTGGTGTAAAAGTGATACAGATCCTAACTTTTATCTGGTTGGATTCCAGTTAGAAGATCTTGACCCGGCCTTCAGAAATCTGATAGCCACCTTGATCAGGGATTTTAGCCAAAATCAGAATTAAAATAGGAAAATACAATTGAATACAATATCTCTCCCCTGTTTTAAGGCGTATGATATCAGGGGAAAAGTGCCGGATGAGTTGAATGATGTCCTGGCGCGGAAGATCGGTAGAAGTTTTGCAGCAGTGTATAACCTGAAAAAAGTAGTTGTCGGACGGGATATCCGGCCTTCCAGTGAAGGTTTGGTCCAGGCCCTGATTGCCGGGTTGCGCGATATGGGTGCGTATGTCCTCGACCTTGGACTATGTGGGACTGAGGAAATCTATCACGCTGCTTTTAGCATGGAACCCGCAGGAGTCGATGGAGGAGTCATCGTTACTGCCAGCCATAACCCCGCCGATTATAACGGCATGAAGTTTGTTGTTAGGGGGGCTCGACCGGTGACCGGAGAGTCGGGGCTCAAAGAGATGGCACGGTTGATCGCTGCCGACAACCAGCCTTTACCCAGAACAGCGCCCGGCCAGCTTGAGTGCCTCAATAACAAGCCTAGCTATGTTCAGCACCTGCTTGGCTATATCGATATTAATAAACTGAACCCCCTGAAGGTTGTGGTCAACAGCGGCAATGGTTGTGCTGGCGCAATTGTCGATATGTTGGCAGCGCATCTGCCTTTTCAATTTATCCGAGTCCATCATGAACCGGACGGAACCTTTCCCCACGGCGTACCCAATCCACTGCTGCCGGAAAAAAGAGCCGAAACGGCGCGGATGGTTAGGGAAAACAAGGCTGACCTGGGAATCGCATGGGATGGTGATTTTGACCGCTGCTTTTTCTGGGATGAAGATGGTAATTTTGTCGAAGGTTATTATATAGTCGGCCTGCTGGCCGGGGAAATGCTTAAAAAAGAACCAGGCGGCAAAATTCTCTACGATCCTCGACTAACGTGGAATACGGAAGAGCAGGTGAAGCAGGCGGATGGCATCCCCATAATGACCAGGACCGGCCACGCCTTTATTAAAGAAAGGATGCGTCAGGAAAACGCCGTCTATGGTGGTGAAATGTCTGCGCACCACTATTTCAGGGACTTTGGCTATTGCGATTCGGGGATGATTCCATGGCTGCTGATAAGTGCCTTACTTTGCCGGGAAGGGAAAAAACTTTCTGAACTGGTAGCGGATCGAGTAGCCGCTTTCCCGGTGTCCGGAGAAATCAACAACAAGGTAGCTGATCCGGATGCGATCATTGCCCTGATTGAAAAGAAATACAGCGATGGAGAAAAGGACTACACCGATGGCCTCTCTATTTCCTATTCTGAGTTTCGTTTTAATATTCGTAAATCTAATACCGAGCCTTTGCTCCGTCTGAATGTCGAAAGTCGAGGCAATATCCGGCTCTTGCAGGAAAAAACTGCAGAATTGCTCCGTTTTATCAGTTGAAAATCGCACCTATCATACTATCAAAGGAACCACATGGCAAAAATTCAACCAGTTATTCTGGCCGGCGGGACAGGATCGAGACTTTGGCCTTTATCAAGAGAACTGTATCCCAAACAGCTCTTACGGCTGATCGACCATACCTCGCTGCTGCAGACGACTATGCTCAGAGTCAAGAGTTTACCGGAATTCCTGCCTCCGGTGATAGTTGTCGGGGAAGATCATCGTTTCATTACCAAGATTCAGGTAGAGGAGCTTGGCTGTTTTAAGGATTTTTCAATTTTACTCGAACCATTAGGCAGAAATACTGCTCCGGCAATTTGCGGCGCTGCCGAATTCTGCAAGCAACGTGGAGAGGATGTTGTTCTGTTGATTCTTCCCGCGGACCATGTGGTTCTCTCTTTAGATCGATTTGTAAAAGCCGTCCTCCAGGCAGCTCAACTAGCCGAGGAAGGCGCAGTGGTCACTTTTGGTATCCAGCCAACCAAGCCGGAGACCGGTTATGGCTATATTGAGCAGGGAGAAAACAACAAGGTCGCCTCTTTCAAGGAAAAACCAGACCTTGCCGTTGCCCGTGACTATCTTGCCAAAGGTAACTACTTCTGGAACAGCGGTATGTTTGCCTTTACCGTCAAAACATTTCTGCAGGAAATGGAAAAATTCGCCCCGGAAATGCTCACCTGCATGAGCGAAGCCGTGATAAATGGCACCAAAGACGGCCGCTTTTTTCGTTTTGAGCAGAGCGCGATGGAGAGGTGTCCGAACGATTCGATAGATTATGCCCTGATGGAGAAAACAGCCGTTGCCGCTGTTGTTGTTGCTGATCTTGGCTGGAGTGATATTGGTTCCTGGAAGGCTTTGTGGGATGTCTTGGAGAAAGATGACAACGGCAATGTGACCAGGGGAGACGTCCTGCTCGAAGATACCAGAAATTGTCTGGTAAAATCAGAGAATATGCTGGTTGCCACCGTTGGCATGGAAGACACCCTGGTTGTAGAGACTGCTGATGCCATTCTTGTGGCGCCATTGTCGAGATCGCAGGATGTGAAAAAAGTGGTTACCAGGCTGAAAAACGAGCATAGAAAAGAGTTCAGCCTGCATAGCACCGTCTATCGGCCCTGGGGAAGTTATACAGTGCTGGAAGAGCATCCCCGTTTTCAGATTAAACGGATCACCGTAACTCCTGGGGCGAAGCTATCCTTGCAGATGCACCACCATCGCCATGAACACTGGGTGGTTGTTTCCGGAACAGCTAAGATAGTTAATGGTGAGCAGGAAATTTTACTCTATGAAAATCAGTCTACTTATATCCCGGCAGGCACTGTACATCGACTGGAAAATCCAGGGGTTATTGCCTTGGAGCTGATTGAGGTGCAGAATGGCAGTTACCTTGGAGAAGACGATATCGTCCGCTTTGACGATGTTTATGGGCGGCAGGGTCAGAAATAATATAAATATAGGATGATATGGTTCCCATGTGGCACATGGGAACCAGCTTCCAGGCAACTCCTGAAACGGGACCGCTATGCGGCAGTCCCATCCTGTTTTTCCTCCAGTTGCCGTTTTCGTA
The DNA here is from genome assembly GCA_963804605.1 of uncultured delta proteobacterium. Lineage (GTDB taxonomy): Bacteria > Desulfobacterota > Desulfobulbia > Desulfobulbales > Desulfocapsaceae > Desulforhopalus_A. The sequence continues at coordinate 245,626 of CAWDRB010000027.1, read as the reverse complement.
GCCGAAACGCCTCGACATATTTCGTAAGGACCCGTCGGCCATTTTTAGTGATTTTCAAGAATGTGATACCGGAAATATAACGTCCGTCATGCGGCATCGAGTGGGTTGTGCGCCCCTCAAGATCGACCAGATCGTCTTCAATGCCGACAGTGATAAGCAGGTGAGTATTGACTTTGAACTCTATTGTTGTTTCAAGTTTCAGCCCGTCGATGCTGACGTCTATGGTTCGGCCCATTGAATAGACGCCAGGGTTGCCTTCTTCGTCCAAGACCTGATAATCGAGGAGATGCAGGGAATCGTATCGGATGAATTTTCTCTGTTCTCGTTGTTTCATATCCCTTCCTCCGGCCATTTCAATTTTGATGGCGTCGTAAAAACTCTTCATCGTTGTGCGCCTCGAATATGAAGTTTTTTACTTGACCATCCTTTTAGTTAGATTTTTACGAGTTCATCAATAACGACTTATTCGCCTGCACCGTTCTCCGGAAAGAGTCGGTGGATTGCCTGCCTTTCAGCTTGTACTACTCCACGTTCGGTGATAAGGCCGGTTATCAGCCTAGCCGGGGTTACGTCGAAACTATAATTTGCCGTTTTTGTATCTGTTGCAGCCAAAGTAACGGTAGTTATCGCCCCACCCGCATCTTTTCCAGAGATGGCGGTGATTTCTTCCCCTGACCTTTGTTCTATCGGAATATCCATCCCCTTGTCAAGTTTCCAGTCAAAAGTTGACGAAGGGAGGGCGACATAAAAGGGAATATTGTTGTCGCGTGCGGCCAGCGCCTTGAGATAGGTGCCAATTTTATTTGCAACATCGCCGGTATGCGTGGTGCGGTCAGTGCCGACAATAACCATATCGACCATGCCATGCTGCATCAGGTGGCCACCGCAGTTGTCGCAAATAAGGGTATTGGCAATATTTTCCTGCTGCAGTTCCCAGGCGGTAAGTCGTGCCCCCTGATTCCAGGGCCTGGTCTCATCTACCCAGACATGCACCGGGATGCCGGCATCCCTTGCCGCATAAATTGGCGCAGTGGCGCTGCCATGATCGACAAAGGCCAGCCAGCCGGCGTTGCAATGGGTGAGGATATTGACAGGAGCCCCCCGTTTTTTTTGACTTATTTCTTTGATGATTGTCCGGCCATGCTCACCTATTTGTTTACAAAACAGAGCGTCCTCATCGGCGATAGCGCAGGCGGTATAGAAGGCCATTGTTCTTTTATCGGAGATATCCGGTACAGGAGCGATTGCCGCGAGGATCCGGTCAATTGCCCAGATAAGGTTTCGGGCAGTCGGTCTGCTGTTGCCGAGTATTTCGGCGAAGTTTTCCATGTAAGCAGTAAAACCCTGTTCAGGAGCCTGCAGTGACGCGAGGTACATGCCAAAACCTGCGGTGGCGCCAATAAGTCCTGCGCCGCGCACATGCATATCGCGAATAGCGGTGACCACTTGCTCCGGGGAGGTGAGAGTTTCGATAACAAAGGCATGAGGGAGCTGCCTTTGATCGATGATGCAGATCTGTCGGTTGTTTTCGGCGTTAGGCCAAATTGTCCGATAGTGCCTGTTGTTTACTCGCATGGGCAAATGGAAAAAAAGTTTGTCGATTAGAAAAGTTTTACGAACTCTTATAACTATACCATATTCACCTCAAGACAAAAAAATAAAACTATAGTCCCAGGTTTTTCCCACTCTGTCGGCATGAGAATTTCTGTCATTTCTGTTAAAGATCCAAGCCAACCCTACAAAAATGTAATAAAAAATAACTAGTATAACAAAAATGTCGTCTATTTTTCCAGAACAAGCTATTAGGTGTTGTTTTTAAACATTTAATATCAATATGTTATAGCGCTTTTGACAAACTGGCACAATCATTGAAATTGAGTAAGGTTAAAAATTAAAGCATATGGAGGAAACCGATGAATAAAGCAGATACCGCATTTATCCTTGCGGCTGCAGGTTTGGTGCTGTTAATGACCCCGGGGTTGGCCCTGTTTTATGGTGGCATGGTGCGCAGGAAGAATGTTTTGGGCACCATAATGCAGAGTTTGATTCTAATTTCTCTTATTTCTATTGAGTGGGTGTACCTGGGTTATTCCATGTCCTTTGGACCGGATGTAGGTGGTTTTGTCGGAGATTTGTCCTGGTTTGCCTTATCGGGGGTGACCAGTGCGCCAAGCTCCGATTATGCCACGACTATTCCGCAGACTGTTTTCATGATTTATCAGTGCATGTTTGCAATTATCACCCCGGCGCTTATTACCGGGGCTTTCGCCGAGCGGGTCCGGTTTGTCCCGTTCCTGGTTTTTTCCCTGCTCTGGGCCATCTTAGTGTACAACCCGGTGTGCCATTGGGTTTGGGGGAAGGGCGGCTGGCTGGCGAATTTGGGGGTTCTTGACTTTGCCGGGGGTCTTGTTGTCCACGCAACCTGTGGTGCTGCCGCACTGGCTGGAGTGCTTGTTCTTGGTCCCCGTAAAGGGTACGGGAAAACCAGTTTTATGCCGCACAGTCTGCCGATGACGATTATCGGTACGGGACTGCTCTGGTTCGGCTGGTTTGGTTTTAATGGCGGTTCCGCTCTTGCCGCCAATGAGATTGCGGCGACCGCCTTTGTTGCCACTCATCTTGGCGGCATGGCGGGAATGTTGCTGTGGGTGGTCATGGAATGGATTACTCAGAAAAAAGCAACGACCCTTGGCGCGGCCTCAGGTGCAATTGCCGGATTGGCGACCATTACGCCTACCGCCGGTTTTGTCGGACCGAACTCGGCCATCATTATTGGTTGTATTGCCGGCGCAGTCTGTTATCTGGCGGTAAACGCCAAATCAAAAATCGGCCTGGACGATTCCCTTGATGTGGTCGGCATTCATGGGGTGGGTGGTATCGTGGGAACTCTCTGTCTTGGATTTTTTGCCTCAACCGCAGTGAATCCCGGCGGTGTTGATGGCCTCTTCTTTGGCAATGGCTCCCAGATAGGCAAACAGCTGTTAGGTGTTGTCGTTGTGGTCGGTTATACCTTTGCGATCAGCTGGATTCTTTTTAAGGTGATTGACGGGGTTATGGGAATGCGTCTGGCTGAAGAGGCAGAGGTGCAAGGAATGGATTCTACAGAACATTCGGAAACTGCCTACAATAGCTAGTTGCAACTTGCTGATATTCAGAGAACGATATAGTATGTTACCTTCACCAGGTATAGAACAGGCAGCCCGGGTTATGGTTTTTCAGATATCATGGGTATTATTAAGATTCTGACAGGGAAGAGGGTATGAAAAAAATAGAAGCGATTATTAAGCCATTTAAGCTGGACGATGTGAAGGACGCCTTGAACGCTATCGGCATTACCGGAATGACCATGTCTGAAGTAAAGGGTTATGGCCGACAGAAAGGTCATACGGAAATCTATCGTGGGGCGGAGTATGTTGTCGATTTTATCCCAAAGGTGAAAATTGAGATTGTTGTGGCTGCAGATCTGGTTGGCAAGGTAGTTGATACCATCAGAAAGGCTGCCAATACGGGTAAAATCGGCGATGGCAAAATTTTTGTTTTACCGGTTGAGCGGGTAGTTCGGGTGCGCACAGGAGAAGAAGATCGCGATGCGGTGTAATGAATGATTGCAGTATTTCGTGCCGAACGGGAAGCTTTGCAGAAAAGTTGGATTGAAGATGATTTCGGCAAGGGCGGTGATGCGTTTCTCCTCAGCCACAGCCGAATGGTCGATGAATATATTACCACCAGTTATAAGCAGGCAAAAATACCTGATTGCGATGGCCGGATTGCTTTTGTAGCGCTTGGCGGATATGGCCGAAAGGAGCTGTATCCCTTCTCGGATGTTGATCTGATGATCCTTTATCATCCCAAGGTGAAAAAGCAGATAGCCAAGGTTACCGATGCGGTGCTTTATCCCCTGTGGGATACCGGGCTGGAGATTGGCCATGGGGTCCGCACCGTTGCCGAATCGATCCGCCATGCCCAGGAAGAATATTTTTTCCTGGTCGCGCTTCTTGATTCCCGGTTGATCCATGGTTCGCAAAACTTGTTCGAGGAAATGCTTACGGCATATCGTAAGAAATATGTCGATGGTCACCGGGAGAAGTTTGTTGAGACAATGAAACGACACCGGCAGAGCCGTCGTGAGCGTTTTGGCAGCCACAGTTATCTCCTTGAGCCCCATATTAAAGAAGGGCGGGGCGGGATGCGCGATATCCAGGCCATGATGTGGACAGCCAGAGTCGTCTTTGGTCTTAATAGCCTGGATGACATAGCACGTGCGGGACTGTTGCTGGAAGAAGAAAAAAAGGAATTTGAGAAAGCCAGGACAACCCTGGTGCGATTGCGCTGTCATCTGCATTTCATCAGCAATCGCAAAAACGATCAGCTCTATTTCGAACAGCAGGAGGATGTGGCTAAAGCCTTTAACTACAGTACAAAGGGTGGCATGCGCGGCGTTGAACACTTTATGCGTGATGTCTATAGTGCTCTGCAGACTATAAGTGTTACCAGCGATCTTTTTTTTGACCATGTGGATGAAGTCCTAGGTTTTGCTGGGAAAAGCAGAATGGATGCGGATAGAGTCATAGAAAATGGTATAGAAATCAAGAGCGGCCGAATACACCTTATAGCCGATAGATCACAGGTCCTGGCCAAGCCGCAGACGCTTATTCGGGTGTTTCTGGCCATGGCCCGCACTGGTTTACCGATGCACCATAGAACCCGTAAGGCGATAACCGGATTTGTCGAGCTGATTACGCTGAAAGAGCGGAGTTCACCAAGATTTGCCAAGACATTTTTCACCCTGCTCCTGGAAGCAAAAGATATTTCAATGGTTCTTGAAACCATGCTCGAGACCGGGATTTTGACTGCTTGTATTCCACGCTTTGCAGACTATCAGCATTACCAGCGATCTTTTTTTTGACCATGTCGATGAAGTCCTGGGGTTGGCTGGCAAAAGCAGAATGGACGCGGATAGGGTCATAGAAAATAGTATAGAGATTAAGAGCGGTCGAATACATCTTATTGCTAGTAGAACGCAGATCGAGGCCAAACCGCAGACGCTCATCCGGGTGTTTTTGGCTATGGCTCGAACGGGTTTGCCGATGCATCATAGAACCCGTAAGGTGATTTCTGGATTTTTAGATCTGATCACCGATAAAGAACGAACGTCACCACGATTTGCCAAAACCTTTTTCACGCTGCTTCTTGAGGCAAAAGATATCGGCATGGTTCTTGAGACTATGCTGGAGACTGGAGTTCTGACCCTTGTATCCCGAGTATGCCAGGATTTCCAGCCTGGCCCAGCATGACCTGTACCATATCTATACAGTTGACCGGCATTCGCTGCAGGCGGTGGCAGAGCTGCATGCTTTGGTTGCCGACTGGACCAGTGTGGTGCAAAATATTAAGGATATGAAGGTCTTGTATCTTGCCAGCTCTGCTGCATGATATAGGTAAGGGATCTGGTCGAGATCATTCTATTCGTGGGGCGACTACTGGCTGGAGAGATCGGGAGACGGTTTTGTCTGACCGAAACAGAGTGTGACTACTCTTGAATTTCTTGTCAGGTATCACCTTTTTATTCCGGAAAATGCCCTTCGGCGGGACTTAAATGATCCGGTATTTATTAAAAAATGTGCGGAAACGATTGGTGATATCAATCGTCTTTCCATGCTGTATATTCTCTCCGTCGCTGATTCAAAAGCGACTGGGCCATCTGCCTGGAGTGACTGGAAGGCCAGTCTGATGGAAGAGCTGTATCTAAAGTGTATCCGTATCTCGATCATGGTCGACATGAAATCCACGACGTGACGATTCATGAAGAACAGGGGGTGGAATGGCTGCGTGCAGCAGATTCGGGCGCTGTTGCAAGGACAGTGACGATCTGAAGATTGATCCGGAGACCCTGAGTGCCGACTATATTCTCTCTTTCTCCCCAGAGGTGATTGCGGACATATGCTGACTCAGAGGGACAATTACCAGCGCATTCGTCAGAAGTCGCTGATTGTTGCCGACAGGACTGATGAAAATTGGTCGTTGTTGGTTATGACCAAAGATCGGCCGGGTTTGCTGGCCAAGATTTTCGGGGTGCTGGCGCTGAATAATCTTACCGTGGCCAAAGCCCAGATTTTTACCTGGGATGATGGCACTGTTGTTGATGTCATTGATGTTCGTTCAACAAATGGCCTAGTTCTTGCGGAAAGAGACTGGGTGGAGCTTGAATGAGCAGCTTGATCTGGCCATTGAACATAGAATGGGGCTGAGCCATCGCCTTTACAGCAAGCTGTCCTCGACCTATGGCCGACGGACGCAGCTGGTTGGCGATGTATCCTCCAAGGTTGTTGATTGATAATGACAGTTCGGACAAGTATTCGGTCATTGAGGTGTATGCGGCGGACTCTGCCTGCCCAGTTGTACCATATGACCCAGGCGATGGCTGATTTTGGTCTGAATATTCATAAAGCGTATATCGCAACAGAGGTTGAGCTGTTAATTGATGTGTTTTACGTCCTTGATTCACAAGGGAAAAAGCTGGAAGAGGATGAGTATTGTAATGAAATTAAGCAGGGAATTCTTCACTGTATCGGAAGTTTAGTGACTTAGAAAAACTGTTCTTGCTGTTTAAGAAGAGTTTTTCGTGAAGGAACTTATCCCGCGCTTTTTCGGGGTTAGTGACTTAGAAATGATTTTCTTGTTTATCAGGGTTGGGCTGATAGGGAAAGATTGTAAAACCTGCAAAGAGACATGCTTTGTTTAAAAAATGACAAACATGTAATGAAATAGCATTTGTCTGTTGCAAGAAATATCAGAAATGTTAATCCGACTTGTTGGTCGCATGTAATTATTAACCGACAGTGGCAATAAAATACTACCGAATAATAAGGAGATTGTACAAATGACTAGAGCAGAAATTATGCAAGTCATAGAAGACGAAAATATCCAGTTTTTTCGCCTTCAGTTTGTCGATATCTTCGGATTTATGAAAAACGTTGCCACTTCCAAAGAGCCAGATTGAAAAGGCTTTGGATGGAGATATCATGTTTGATGGTTCTTCCATTGATGGTTTTGTCCGCATTGATGAGTCGGATATGTACCTCAAGCCGGACTATGATTCCTTTACCGTTCTCCCATGGAGAAATAAGGATGGTATCTCTGCTGCACGTATCATCTGTGACGTTCATAAGTCTGATGGAACCCCTTTTGAAGGTTGCCCACGTGTAAACCTCAAGCGTGTTCTCGCTGAGGCAAAAGAGCTCGGTTATACCATGAATGTTGGTACCGAGTGTGAATTCTTCCTCTTTGAAAAAGATGAAGATGGTCGTGCTACTACTATTACCAACGATGTCGCCGGTTATTTTTCTCTCGATCCCGATGATACTGGAAACGACTGTCGTCGTGAGATCATCGAGACCCTTGAGAAAATGGGTTTTGAAATCGAAGCATCGCACCACGAAGTTGCAGAAGGACAGCATGAGATCAACTTCAAGTATGCCGATGCCTTGACCGCAGCTGACAACACCGTCACTTTCAAGTGGGTTGTCAAGTCAATTGCTTCCAAATATGGTCTCTACGCAACCTTTATGCCAAAGCCAGATTTTTGGTACCAACGGTTCCGGAATGCACACCAACCAGTCCCTTTTCAATCTGGATGGAACCAACGCATTCTTTGACGAGTCTGATCCTCTCCAAGCTCTCGAAAACCGCATACTCCTACATTGCCGGTGCACTCAAAAACGCCAGAGGCTTTGCTGCTGTAACCAATCCACTCGTAAACTCTTACAAGCGTCTGGTTCCTGGTTATGAGGCTCCTGTTTACTGTGCATGGTCCGCTTCCAACCGTTCTGCCCTCATTCGTATCCCGCAGCACGCGGCCTGTCCACCAGAACTGAAATTCGTTGTCCGGATCCGGCTTGTAACCCTTATCTTGCTTTCGCCATGATGTTGAATTCAGGACTTGACGGGTGTGAAGTCCAATCTTGCCCCACCGGCTGAAGTGAAAGCGTGACATTTTCAAAATGAGTTCTGCGGAAATGGATGAGTGTGGCATTGTTGTTATGCCCGGCAGCCTCAAGGAAGCAATCAATGAGTTGAAAGCCAACCCGCTGAGCAAGGAAACTCTTGGTGAGCATATCTTCGGAAAAATATATTGAGGCCAAAGAGAAAGAGTGGGATAGTTTCAGAACTGCAGTAACCGATTGGGAACTGGAAGAGTACCTGACCGTATATTAATAGACAGATCAACAAACTCGTGGTAACTGGCCCGCACCCCTACAAGGGATGCGGGCTTTTCATTTTTATTCAGTCTTACTACACTTGCCAATTGCTATTTTTCCAAGTAAAGAGTGAAGATGAAATATGTTGGGAAGATTGGAGTTGTGAATGAGTGGCAAGGAAAATTTCAGAAAAAATCAAATTTCCCGAATGCTTCCTGGTCTTATGCAGGATAAAGGCTGGGAAAAACAGCTTGATCTGCATTCGATTTTCCCCCGGTGGCAGGAATTGGTCGGAGAAGAAGTGGATAGCCACACCCAACCGCTGAAGATTGAAAGAGATGTGCTTTGGCTGGAAGTGGAAAATTCTACCTGGATGCAGCAACTGCAATACCAGAAACTCGAACTACTGGATACTTTGAATAGTTGTTTTCGGCTTTCACGTCTCAAAGACATTAAAATGGTCCTGCCCAAAAATTCAGCCGGTAAGTCTGCAAAGTCCGATCAACAATCGGCTTCAGCGATAGAATTCATTAAGCCAAGTGAAGAAAAAATTGCCGCATTTAAAAGCCAGGTTGAGTGTATTGCTGATGAAAAATGCCGGGAAGCATTGATGCAGTTTTGGTATCTTGCCGAGGCATGCAAAAGAAAAACAGAATAAAAAAACATTAATAAAAAATGTTACATAACGATATACTAAGTGCCATCGGCAACACCCCGATCATTCGCATCAACCGACTCTTTTGCAAGGATTCGGTTGCAATCTACGGCAAACTGGAGTCCACAAATCCAGGTGGGTCGGTAAAAGAGCGGATTGCCTTATCGATGATTGAGGCCGGTGAGGCAAGCGGGGAACTGACTGAGGATAGAATTGTTCTTGAGGCAACCAGCGGTAATACCGGCATCGGTCTGGCCATGGTCTGTGCCGCTAAAGGATACCGCTGCGTTCTGGTCATGCCGGAGTCGGCCAGTATTGAGCGACGCAAAATCATGCAGGCCTACGGTGCCGAGATCTTGCTTACTCCCGCCAACAGGGCAACCGATGGAGCCATTGAAAAATCCTATGCCATGGTACGGGAATTTCCCGAGCGTTATTTTTTGACCGACCAGTATAATAACGAAGCGAACTGGCGGGCTCATTACAACCATACCGCCCCGGAAATCTGGCAGCAGACCGATGGCAAGGTCACCCATGTGGTGGCGACTCTTGGCACCTCCGGTACCATAATGGGGTTGTGTGCCTGGTTTCATGAGTTTCAGCCCCAGGTTAAAGTGATTGCTGTTGAACCGCATCTGGATCATAAGATCCAGGGTCTGAAAAATATGAAGGAGTCCTATAAACCTGGGATTTTTGATAAATCTGTGCCGGATGAGATTGTGCTCGTCAATGACGAGGATGCCTTCAGTATGGCCAGGAAATTGGCCAGTGAGGAAGGCATGCTGGTGGGGATGAGCAGTGGCGGGGCTATGGCGGCAGCCATCGACTATGCTCAAAAGTTGAAAAACGGGATGGTGGTTGTTATTTTGCCGGATGGCGGCGAGCGGTATCTCAGTACCCCTCTTTTTACTCCCGCTAAAAAAGTGGATGGAAAGAAGAAACTTCGTTTTTTCAATACGATGTCAAAGAGAAAGGAGGATTTTGTGCCCCAGAAAGAGGGGCATGTCACCTTCTATTCCTGTGGGCCGACAGCCTATGAACTGGCCAATCTTTCTCTTTGTCGCCGGTTTCTGGTCTCTGATCTTATCACCCGCACCCTTGAGTCGAAAGGCTTGCAGGTCGATGCCTATATGAATTTTACCGATATCGACGATAACACTATTGCCGGGGCGGAAAAAGCAGACAAACCTTTAAAGGAATATACCAGAGAATATATTGCCGGCTTCATGGAGGATATGGATACTCTTGGGGTGAAGCGGGCCAAAGGCTATCCGAGGGCCTCGGAAAATGTGGCCGACATGATCGAGATCGCCCATGAGCTGATCCATAAAGGCTATGCTTATGAAAAACACGGCTCAATCTATTTCGATATTTCCAAATTCAAGAAGTATGGACGGTTGTCGGGTATTGACCTGAGCAAAATCCAACTTGGGAAAACGGTCGATCTTGATAATTATGAAAAGGATAATCCACGAGACTTCACGCTGCTCAAGCGGTCCACGCTGGCAGAGCTGAAAAAGGGCATCTTTTTTGAGACGGATTGGGGCAATGTCCGGCCTGGCTGGCATGTCGAATGCTCGGCGATGGCGACCAGGAATCTGGGGCCGACCATGGATATTCATACCTCGAGTAGAAATCTGATCTTTCCCCACCACGAAAATGAGATCGCCATTGCCGAAGCACTCACCGGCAAGCCGCTGGCAAACTATTGGCTGCACTCTGAGCTGGTGCTGGTTGACGGCAAGAATATGTCGGCCGAGGCGGGCAATAATGTGACGCTCAAAGAACTTTTGCAGCGTGGCTATACCGGACGCGAAGTTCGGTTCATGATGCTTTCCGTTCATTACCGAATGCCGCTGAATTTTTCGTTCAAGCGACTGGATAATGTTCGCACTGCCTTGCGCCGGCTGGATGAATTCACCTGCAAACTGAATTGCCTGCCTTCCGGTAAGCCGCATCCGGAAGTAGCTGCCTTTGTCTCGACCATGGAACAGCAGTTTTTCGAGGCGATGGATGACGACCTGAATGTCTCGAAAGGGATGGGAGCAATTTATCGTTTCATCAAGAAGGTGTATCCGATCCTTCAGGTAAACAACCTCGATAATGACCAGAAAACCTATATCCTGAAAAGCCTGGAAAATCTAAATAAGATCCTCGATGTGTTCCGGCTGCAGGGCTGCCCGCTCGCTCCAGATGTGAACGCCCTTATCCAGCGCCGTGAGCAGGCCAGGTTATTAAAAGACTGGAAGGCAGCCGATGCAGCGCGAGAGGAACTTGCCAGAAAGGGAATTGTAGTCATCGATACAGAAAATGGCCCGGTCTGGAAGAGAATAAGAGATGGTGAACAATGAGACAGATGAAATCAGCCAATCTGTCGAAATATACTTTTGAGAAAATTTAATAAAAAAGTCATGGCCAGGGATTACGTAAAAGAGAAGAGATTTTCAGCAGTTTCGATATCGCTAGAAAAGCAGTAACCAAAACGAACGTTGTAAGGCCCCATGCTATGAAGCGTGGGGCCTTTTGTTAAATCTTTGTCTGTCTCACTGATCATAAACCACAACATAGTTGCTCCGGGTTTCAGTAGATGACCCCGGACCGTAGTTACCCCCCAGATCAACACACTGACCAGTAGTAAATCGCTTTCTATATGCCTTGAGGTAATCTTGCGAACTGAGAGATGTCGTAATCCGGATATCAGAGCGCAATTCCCAACCATCCAACCAGTTTGGTATTGCCGCTGACCTGCTGTCAAAGAGCACATAGACCCACGAGTCAACTGGGTTGGAAAAAGTCAGATATCCGCTTGCCGTTTTATCAAGCCTCTCATCGTTGCTTGTCCGAATTAACGTGCGCCCTGTCATCCAGTCCGGAATCCCACCGGTGATGGCATAATCGCGGTCAGTGTAATACTCTCCCGCTTGCATCGTTGTCTCTTGGAAATTGGCACCCAGATTACAGCCGGATGATGCGAGCACCGTTCCCGCCTGGCCATAGAATACGACGTAGTTGCTTCGGTTCTCACTCGATGATCCGGGAGCATAGTTGCCGCCCAGATTAACATAGTCATTTTTTAGATATGCCTTCCTGTAGATTTTCAGGTAGTCCTGTGAATCCAAAGAAGTATAAATATTATTGCCGGTGTAAGTAAAACCACTCATCCAGTTAGGCAGGCTGGTTGCTCGTTTGTCAAAAGCCACATAAACCATAGCATTATTCAGTAGTTTGAAATTAATGTAGCCGGTCGGTATGGTAATGCTGCGCTCATCATTGGGCGTTTTAATCAACGTCATGCCAATATATTCCGAAGGTACATCGTATAAGGTGTACGTGCGGTCCGTATAATACGTGATGTTGGAAGCAAGAGAGGTGGCCACCAGTTCACCTAAGCCGGAGGCAGGGTCATTTATACTCGCAACAGGATCTGAAGGGGTTGTTGTTCCAGCAGTAGTCGTAGAGGTGCTGCTGTCGGTGGGTGGCGCCGGACTAGCTGTAACTGGCACAGTGTAGACGACTTCGGCAGAGTAATCGCTCTCGCTGCTGGCCGTGTATGCTGTTGCTGAAAAATAATATTTACGTCCTTCCAGTAATCCACTTACCGATGAAACGATCACTCCATTGGTTGCTTTTGGTAGACCTACGCCAATAACAGTGCTGTAATTACGGCTACTTGTGCCGTAATGAATTTTGTAACCGGAAACAGTTTCAGTGTTTGCACTCCAACTGAAAGTTGCGTTGGCTGCAAATGTTGGAATTGCTGTTGAGAAGAGTAGAAAAATGGAGAAAAGAAAGGTTTGAGTCTTTTTAGATATTGTCATATATACCTCATTTGGTACCCCTGTACTTTATTTTTCTAGTGAAAAACTAAGTCGGTGGTTTTGCGTCACACCCTTTCGGGCATCTTTTTGCCATTGTCGGGAACTCATCCCTTAAACGACATTCTCTTAAAATTCTTCCGAGCAACGCAAATTTGATGCCATCATTGCGGGCGTACCTCAACTTCTGACAAAATCCAGAAAGCTTTTACCTCTTTTAGCAAGCTAAAGTATATGGTGAATTTTTTTTGTTTATCGTATTTATTTTAATAATTCAGTGAGATAGCAGTCGTGCTACTTATGCAGAAACAAAAAATCGTCCAAGGCATGATAAAGGAACTTGATAGGTCAGATAGCGAGACATGACTCTTGGGACATCACCGTATCCCTGTCTGTCTTGCAGAAAAAGTGAGCAAAATTTGCAACAGTGGGTAAAATTTTGTTTTAGAGATCAACGTCCTTATCCTGCGCCGTGAGCAGGTTCGGCTATTAAAAGACTGGAAGGCGGCGGATGCGGCCAGGAGAGGAGAACTCGTTAGACCGTTAGACAGGATCGACACGGAGAACGGCCTAGTCGGGAAAAGAACAACAGATGGCGAATAAATGAACCTGCTTTTGACCAACTTTGAGTATTATGTCTTCGCCGATCGTGCTAAGATCTCATACCATAGCAAGTTTTCAGATCTTTGGTGATATCCAGTCTGGAAAAAGTAAACATGTCGAACAAATTTCTTATCCACATAGTGCTGTACCTATCTTTACTGGGAGGAGGCATAGCTTCGCAGATTTCCCTGTACAGCGAAAGCATGAGTGATCGCTTGGTCCCTGGACTCCGAGTCTTTTATTTTGACGGGAAATATAGCACTGTTCGGCAGGTCCCTGACAGCAATATTGCGGTTTCGGAAGAAGGGAGATCGGGTGCTATTATTGCAACGATCAATCACCAGTTTGGGCAAAACGAAATTTTTGACAGTGGGAGAACCCGGGAAGTTGGAGTGCAGATGATTGGATATCTGCTCCTGGATCAAAAAGGAAGCTATGAATTTCAGGCCTTGTCCAACGACGGTGTCGAGGTCATTATTGATGGCAACAGTATACTCATTGATCCTGACGTTCATGCAGATCGCCTGTCCGACATCGGAAGACTTTCTGTGCAGGAGACTGGATGGCACTCGCTGATGGTCAAATATTTCCAGCGAAAAGGAACGGCGGCCATCAAACTTTTCTGGAAAACACCTGGAAAGGATGCCTTCGATGTGGTACCCGCAATGGCATACGGGCATCTACCCGACGATTCTAAGGAAAAATAGTACTGTGTGTAAGGTTGTTGGTGCCGCTGTCTTTCATGTCGGCCTCCTAGCTGCTATGAAGGTACGACAATCTTGGTGCATCGATAAAAATAAGGACTGATGGCTATTTTGCTGAAGGTCCTTTTGTGTCTCTGGTCGAGTTGAGTGAAAACAATTTTTTATTCGCCTCAAAAATCCACTTGCAAAAATTAACAAAAGAAATCCCCCGATGAATTTAAATTTCAAAGGGGGATTATAAGTGAAAATCGAGTTCGGTGCAGTTACTTCTTTTTTCTACGGGCAACTCCAGCCAAACCAATTAGCCCAGTGCCCACCAAAAGCATGGTTGAAGGCTCAGGAACGGGTGCTACACCATCAACATTATCAGCCAAACTAATTAGCCCGGTGCCCACCAAAAGCATGGTTGAAGGCTCAGCAACGGGTGCTACACCATCAGTGTTATTATTGCCCATAACTAGTGAAAAACTTTGAAAAGAATCAGAAAACATGTTCTTGAGCTTCTGAGTTATATATAAACCCTTATAGTAAGAACTACTAATAACTGGGTTTTGTGAAGACCTAGGATCAATCGGCGTAAGGAATTGCATAGTTGCTGAGAAATTACTATCTAAATAATCGTTGGATAGTTGATAAAATTCACCAGTATCTATTCCCTGTAATTTAAAGTCTAAGATGTCTCCCCCATTAACTAATAATATTTTTGTCCCCTGATGAACTTTCAAGTCTGCGAGCGCACTTCCTGCCAGCATACCAGTTACAGCAAAAGCTATGAACGCGCCAATCAATATTCTCTTTTTCACTGTCTCACCTCTCCTCTCATTTAATCTTCTCTGGCTTTAACAAGATCATTCTACAAATAAAAACCTTGCCGGCTATATCGTGAATTGATATTACTATAGCACTATTCATACCATGAAGAGAATTTCAAAAATATATCTTCGCAAGATTGATTGTCCCGAAAAGTTTTATGAATATTTTCTTTGTTATATCAATTTCTTGATGACATCAAGAGATGTCTCAATACGAACAAATAATCCGTTACAGAACTTGGAACACCCCGCGCACTGGAGAAAATGCTATTGTTTTATTCCGTATATCTGGAAAAAAGCATTTATGCTCAAACGACACAAGGACGATTTCTCCAGAAATACACATAACTAATTAAAATAAAACAATATATAAAAGGTCAAAATAGCGGAAAACGGTATTAAGGAATCATTTTTTTAATGAAGATATGCAGAAAAGACCAATTTCAGAACGTATAATGATATTTTTAAATGAAAATGGTTTCCGCTTTTTCGTAATGGTGAGTAACGGTGAGGTAGTTACAAGAGAGAGTGGACACTCTTAAGAGTGAATTTGGCAACCTTGGTGTCTTTGCAGAAAACGCCTCGGAAAAGTTCTCCGGTCGTACTCCGGTAGTTTTAGACAAGCAGGATTGTCTCTATCTGGGTCAGAAAATCTGTATCATAGAGATTCTGGAATGGCTAAATCCAATCTTGGATGCGCCCTTATTCGGCGCCGTGATTAGGCCCGGCTATTAAAAGACTGGAAAGCAGCCGATGCGGCAGTGAGGAACTCGTCAGAGAAGAGATCGATACAGAGAGCTGCCTGGTTGGCAAAAGCACAAGAGATGACTCTCAGAGGATGGGCATTGGCTTGATTTTGTAGCTACTTCAGACGCTATAGAGGGGATATTTGAAGTGTCGGGAAGTAAAATGTATCAGAAACCTTATCCTGCTAATGTATTGAAAAATATGGTGAAACTTTGTCCAAGTGCAAAATTTACTCAGAAACGGATGCAATTGAAAAGGCAGCGGGGGTTTTACCTTGCCTTCTCTCCAGCAGGCTCGTGATGAGTTCGAAAAATAAATCGGAGATGCTGTGCAATGGCCGGAAGACGAAGAGTCATTGATCCCACCGTCAGTCCTAGTTGGCACAGAAGACATTACATCACTTGAGGGGTTTTAGCAGAACCGGAAACTGAAATCGCACGGCAATCTCGGCAACGCTGGGGAATGCCGTGCGTCAGAGGGCCAATGATGGCGAGGGTTTCTGGGGATCGCACGGGTGATCAGCGACAATTATAATTGTCGTTGAACACACGGGTAACTCGGCATTTTTGAAAGTTTTGAAAATATATATCCCTCTCCACCGGCACACCAACCATCCCAAATAAGTCCACCGCAACCACCCATCCAAAAATCCCCAGAAAAGTTTTCGAACTGCCCGTGCGAGGCGTGCAATTTCCAGCGTGCCATGCCCTGCAAAGATCTCCACCGAACGGCATGTATGCTGACCCCGAGCGATCCGTGCGATGACGACATGCTTCGGAGCCGGCGAATTTTGCAAAAAATGTCCCAGAGTGCCACTTCGGTCCCGGCCATCACGACCCCCATCGCGGGGACGCCCAGACGGTCGGCAGGCGTGCATTTTGGGACAACTCCGGGTGAGACTGCCTCTACACCCTCGGTTCGGGAAGTCGGAAATCGTTTGGAATCAAAGGGCAAGTACTTATAAATAAATATTTTGGAGGTTGGTTTAATGACGTTGGTTTTGGAGCGTTTTCTCTAATGCTTTTGTGATAAGGCACATCATGGTTGTGACGATATAGAGGTATATTATCTGTATATATTTGCTTCATGCCCTCACATCTTGATACCATAAAATGGGAAGTGGATGAGAAGAGACCAAAGCAGATGTTCCACTTACATATTGATCAGGGGTGTCAATTTTAACTGCTTGGCCCCTTCATATAAGAAAAGAGGCACGTAAGTAAAAAACTTACATGGGTGTAGGAAAATTACAGAAAAAATTTGTTTAGCATACTCACATTGTGATACACATAAAGGAAATAACAGATGAGAATGCTTCTGGGATGTCAAATCTGGAAAAATTCACAATTCTGCTATTGTGATTATATCTAATTGTTATGTCGATAAATAATCAACACTGTGTCTCTTTTTGAGGAAATTTTATGTTGAAGAAAATGAGTATTAAGTGGCGAATGTTTCTGATACTGATCGGCATTGTAATCCTTTTTGGTGTCATGTCTTTTTTTGCCTTAAATATTTCAGGTCAGGTTCGCGATCTAGGCCTGGAAGAAACCGGCTTAGTAATGATTGAGGATCAAAGAGCAAAGATCAAGGTGGCAAGCCATGCTATGGCAATCGCCATAAATCAGGCAATAGAAAAAGCCGGATATACCGCGCAGGATGAAAAGGTTGACCTTATTCGCTCCATGGTAGAAGCGATCCGTTTCGAAGATGATAGTTCAGGATATTTCTTTGTATACCAGAACACTACTAATGTGGCATTTCCGGTCAAAAAAGAAAATCAGGGGAAAGACCTTGGTGAACTCAAAGACAAGAATGATGTATACGTTATCCAGGAATTGGATAAAAAAGCCAAGGCTGGGGGCGGCTTTGTCTCCTACATATGGCCTAAACCAGGCAGCGGTGATGCTCCGAAACTGAGTTACGCGGAAATGATCCCAGGACTTGATATGTGGATTGGTACCGGGGTGTATATCGATAATATCGAAATCACCAAGGCGGCGTTGGATGTTAATATGAGAAAACTGACTCGCAGCAAGGCACTCCATATGTTAGTTATTTCAGGATTGATTTTTCTGGCAATTATAGTCCTCAACATTGTGATCGTATTTGGTATCACTTCCGGACTCAAACAACTTATCAGTAACTTCAGGGATGTGGCCGAGGGAGAAGGTGACCTCACCAAGCGTATCAATATTCGATCCAGCGACGAGCTTGGCGAATTGGCAAAACTGTTTAACAGTTTTCTGGAAAAGCTGCAGGGAATAATCAAGAAAATTGCTGAAAGCTCATCAAGTGTAAGGACGAGTTCAACGGAGCTTGCTACTATTTCGCAGGACTTGCTTTCTAGCTCAGAAGACACTTCGCAACGGGCTAACAATGTTGCCACCTCTTCAGAGGAAATGAGTGCAAATCTTAATAATGTTGCTGCCGCAATGGAACAATCATCGACAAATACCAATATGGTCGCAGCAGCAGCAGAAGAAATGACTGCGACCATAAATGAAATCGCCGAGAATGCAGAAAGAGCCAGAAGTGTTTCTGCTGATGCCGTAGGACAAGCCCATAGTGCTTCTGAGAAAATGGTTGAATTGGGGCGGGCAGCAGACAAAATCGGCAAGGTCACAGAAACAATTACTGAGATTTCCGAGCAAACTAACCTACTGGCTCTGAATGCAACGATTGAGGCTGCTCGGGCAGGTGAGGCTGGTAAGGGATTTGCCGTCGTTGCTAATGAAATAAAAGAATTGGCCAAGCAGACTGCGGCGGCTACACTAAATATCAAAGCACTGATTGACGATGTTCAAGGCACCAGTAAAATAACCAGAGAGGAGATTAGTCAAATTTCTTCAGTTATTGGCGGGGTGAATGAAATTGTTGCAACCATAGCAACCGCAGTAGAAGAACAGACAGCTGCAACCAGGGAAATCGCCAACAATATTTCCCAGGCTAGCGAGGGAATTCAGGAAGTTAATGAAAACGTGAGCCAAAGCTCTACCGTTGCGGCGGACATCACACAGGATATTACTGAGGTGTCATCCGCGGCAAAAAGAATATCACAAAGTAGTATTGAAGTAAAAAACAGCGCACAGGGTCTTCTTGCCCACGCAACAGAACTGAACAAAATAGTCAGCAGTTTTAAAGTCTAACTGAACTTGAGCCCTTGCTTTGCCATCTATGCTTAAAAAATTTAGACCAAACCAGTATTCGACAAGCATCTTTACAAAGGAAACGCATGGTACTTATATGGGATAAGGCGTGGGACATCGGACATAACGCCCTTGTTCAGCGCAGATGCGCCCAGAGAGGAACTCGTCTGTCAATCAGCGACCAAAATTGATTGAGTGATAACTATTCCGACAGGCTCCTAGAACTAAGAAAAAATTGCGGTTATGCTATTCCCCGCAACTGTGATCAAGTGAGTCTAATTTACACATAAAGGTGTCTCATTTTCATTGACATGTTCCGTATCGCCTCGGCCACTGTGTGTTGAGTGAACAGTTAACAATAAGTATACGTTATTTCAAATCTTACCATGGTATTGACCACTTGCGAGTATGCGAAGATATAGTATCAGGTCTTTTCGAGAAATGGATTTAAAAAAGTTTATCAAAAACTTCGGGGTACAAAATTTTGGCACACACAGGGCATATGCCATGGGAAAATCGGGCGTCGGAGTGTTCCTGAATATAAGATTCCATTTGCACCCAATTGCCCTCAGCATCTCGTATCTTTTTACAGGAAGCACAAGTTGGAAGTAGCCCTGTTAATGTATTTATTTGAGCATGTGCATCTTCAAGCTCGGCTATCACTTTATCTCTTTGGATTCCATATAATTTTCTCTCAGCAACTTCCTTTGACAACTCTGCTGTACGTTCGACGATCCGGTTTTCCAGAAGCTCATTTGATTTTTTCAATTCTTCACTGACCTGAAGAAACGACCTTAATATATAATAAAAAACGACTACATATGCTAGGCAACGCTGTGTATGCCAAAACCACCAGTCGTCATTCCAGACCACCGAAATCGGAAATTCAAGTGCTGACAAACCTAGTAAAAGCAGCATGCAAGTGAATAAATATAACTCTGTTTTACTGGTACGTAAAAATTGGAAGAAGAAGTAGAAAGCTGAAGCAATTGTGAAAACACCGGAGAAGAAATTGATTATTATTGCGAACGTAGTAAACTCTCCCTCCAGCATCATCAAAGGGAAGAATTCCCGAAATTTTAGTATCAATACGCCTAGCAAAATGGTGAATGAGACCGTTAGCCATGGCAATTTTTTGGCGTTTAGTAGATACTTATTGATCCCAGGAAACCATACTAAAACAAACCAGAAGCTTCCAAAAATGCTTGCGAGGCTGCGAAGCAAAATAAAACCTTTGCCGAAGGTTGAAACAGCATGAAAGGTGTCCAGAATTCCCATCATGAAAAACCCCATGGCCAATAGAAAATAATCCCCTTGTCCCCTCAAACTATCTTTGTCTCGCCTCAGAAGAAGCAGGGCCATTAAAACTGCAGCCATTCCGCCAAAAGCTTCAAATGTTGAATGTAACCGTTCATTTACAAACTGTTCTTTATGCCAGAGTATATTGAGCGTGAAGCTGGTAAAGAAAGATATGAAAAAAATTCCTGGCAGAAGGAACAGAAAGGACGGTCGCATGTTTTTTGCAATGATCATTTTTTTGTTCTGCTTCGAAAGGTTACACAATCTTCGTTATGGACAGGGCAAACATTGAGTCCTTGATCCGGCCAGAATGGCTTTGAGAAACGACAGAGTCGTAATTAGCTCCGACCCCTTCTCTTGGCAACAAAATTTCCCCCACTAAGCAAAATTTTTTACACAAATGTCCTTGACAAACTGCAAACCTTGATCGAAAATTCGATTGTGATTGAGCGCTCGTTTGGTTTATCCCGTAGTTGTGTTGTCTTCCGAAACCTGTACTGCGATAAGGTCGATTTTTGATGGAGAAAAAATTGAGACAAGTAATCAAAAAGAAGGAGAATTATATAAGCGGGTTTTTGGCTTCATAAACAAAGTGTCGGCTAATGCCGGCTAAAATACAGTTCGTCTTGTTGTGAAAACGTTAACATATTTTTTATTTGGAGCATGTTCATGGGAAAAATTAATCCGCGGTCAATTTCTTTCAGACTTATTACAGGCGGATGCCTTGCTGTCATCCTGCCTCTTTTGGTTGTCGGCTATTTTGCAGTCACCAAGGCGTCTGATTCCCTGATCACAAATGCCAAGAGCAGTGCACTCGAACAGGCACGTCGCTTGTCTTCTATAGTTGATTCGAATCTCGAATTGCAGGAAAGGCTTGCAAATTCGATCGCAACTGATGCCTCCATCATTCAGGTTGTCGATCAGGTCAAAGAAAAAGGAGTCGATAATGTAAAGGACGATATAGCCCGACTCCGCACAGAAATGAAGAGTAAGTATAAAGTCCTTGGAGAAAAATACAACGGAATCTTTGTTTCCAATCAGAATGGCCTGCTTTTTACCGGTGAACAAGCCAATGGCAACGATTTCAGTGGGATAAATATTTCAGACCGAGATTATTTCAAGGAAGTCAAATCAACAGGTAAATCTACTCTTAGTGAAATTTTGAGATCCAAAGCGACCAATGAGTTGACCTATGTTGCCTGTGCACCGATACACAGCACCGCAGGTGAGTTTCTCGGAGTTGTCGGTCTCTCTATCAAGGGCTCATCACTTGTTGATTTGGTTGGCCAGGCAAAAGCAGGAGACACCGGATATGCATATATGGCTGATAAGAAAGGGATTATTAATGCACATCCGAACGATAAATTTATTCTCTCTTTGGACTTGAAAACATTAAAAGGCATGGAGGCGATCACTCAAGACATGCTGGCTGGTAAAGACGGAGTAGATGAATATGTTTTTAAGGATGTAGCTAAAATTGCCGGCTTTGCACCAATTAAACGTATGCAGTGGTCCGTTGCTTTTACTCAGAATCAGGATGAGTTCCTGGCCAGCACGCATTCGATGCGAAATTTCATCCTCGTTGTATCAGCCGTCGCTGTGGTTCTTGTAAGTATTTTAGTCTATTTTGCTTCGCTGGGTATAACACGCCCAATCAACAGCGCGGTGGAGGGGCTGAAAGACATTGCCCAGGGTGAAGGGGACTTGACCAAGCGTCTAAAGGTTGAATCCAGAGACGAGGTCGGTGAAATGGCGAAGTGGTTTAATACTTTCATCGAGAAATTACAGGGGATAATTAAGCAGGTTGCCGATAATGCCTCGAATGTTGCCACAAGTTCTACACAGCTTACTCAGATTTCCCAGAACCTGGAATCGAGTGCCGAAGATACCACTCATCGTGCAAACAATGTTGCTACTGCTGCAGAGGAGATGAGCGCCAATTTGAATAACGTTGCAGCGGCAATGGAGCAATCCTCAACAAACACAAACATGGTTGCCTCGGCCGCAGAAGAAATGAGTGCAACCATTACCGAAATTGCGGAGAATGCCGAAAAAGCAAGGAGCATTTCAAGTGATGCCGTGCATCAGGCTAGTAGTGCTTCAAATAAAATGGACGAGCTCGGCAGGGCCGCAGACAAGATCGGTAAAGTAACCGAAGCTATTACGGAGATTTCAGAACAAACCAACCTTTTGGCTCTTAATGCTACTATAGAGGCGGCCAGGGCAGGAGAAGCCGGTAAAGGGTTTGCTGTTGTCGCAAACGAAATTAAGGAACTTGCTAAGCAGACAGCTGCAGCAACACTTGATATCAAAACCCTGATTGATGATGTCCAAACGACCACCAAAACGACAGGTGGGGAAATCGGCCAGATCTCTAAGATTATTCAAGGTGTTAATGATATTGTCGCTACCATTGCAACGGCGGTTGAGCAACAGACAGCTGCAACCAAAGAGATTGCCAGTAATATTTCACAGGCCAGCCAGGGTATTCAGGAGGTTAATGAAAATGTGAGCCAAAGCTCAGCTGTCGCAGCAGATATTTCAAAGGATATTGCTCAAGTATCTGAGGCTTCCAGTAAAATATCTGAAAATAGTAACGAAGTAAAAAGCAGCGCACAGGGACTTCTTGCCCACGCAACAGAACTAAATACAATAGTCAATAGATTTAAAGTCTAATTAAATATGAGCCCTTGTTTTGCCGTCTATGCTTAAAAAATTAGAGTAAGCCAATATTCAAAAAGCATCGTTACAGAGGAAACGTATGGCACTTATATGGAATAAGGCTTGGGACATCGGTCATACAGATATGGATAAACAACATCAGCGTTGGATTGATATTTTTAACAGACTTGAAGACACACTCCTGAATGGCAGTCAACTGAATATGAATGAATTGCAGAGAGACTGCCCCTCTGAAATCTTGTCTTGATAGCGAAGCAACGTCGCCAAAAAACCAGAGCCGCTCATTAACCTTCAGTGACGAATCAAGCGTGTGATGGCGAGGCCACATTGAACGAAGAATAAATAGGTAGGAACTGATCAAGGCAAAGCCAGCAACGGCAAGCAGCATCCAAATAGGCATTGTATAAAGAGGCTGAACACTTCTGACCTTATCGGCACCAATAAAAACAAAGCCATTGTCACTACAGCGTAATACAGAGAGATGCACAATTTCAATGACCTGCGAACAGTACCAATAATTTATGATGGCCGCAAACAGTTTCTATCTAAATAAAGGAGCCATCGCAAGGACAGCTTAAAGGAATAACCTTCCTCAGCAGTGTAGATATCCCTAGAAAAATCAACCATCTGCACAGTACCGCGCGTAGAAGAGAGCGACTATCCATACCCTCAGGCATACTTTTGCAACTTTGAGCATCGCCGCCGGAACAGATTTGTATGTGGTGTTGAAGGAAAGAGCCGCAAATATTGTTGTTGCAAATCGACCGCCTTCAATGCAGCCATCCAGGAACTAACTGAGTCTCAATCTCTAAAGAAGGACAAGGCATGATTCCTCTGACCTGTGCTCTGGTAACCGCTGCTGCTCTCTGTATGATTATTCCCTCGACTCGCAGTATGGGAGTTATATTTGTGACCGCGCTGTGCTTCTTGTATCCGAAATGTTCTGGAATTATCTGGGGTTTCAAAATTCAACGTACTTCAGCTTTGATGGGAAGCAGGACGGTAAATGTTGCGCCTTCACCAGGTTGGCTCTCAACACGAAATTCTCCGTGATGTTTTTTGATGATCCCGTAGCTGACCGACAACCCCAAACCGGTTCCCTTGACTTCGGGCTTGGTGGTGAAAAAAGGTCGAAAGATATGTTCCATTTCCTCAGGCTTTATGCCAACTCCGGTATCCTCTATCGCTACCGCCACTCTGTCATTTTCTTGCCAGGTGCTGACCGTGATAATCCCGCCGTGCTTATGGCAGGCATCCGCTGCATTGGTCAGCAAATTTAGAAAAACCTGTTTGATTTGATCAGAGACTACCATGATCTGTGGCAGATTCTCCGCATAGTTTCGCACCACCGAAATGTGTTTGTTGTTAAAATAGCTCTTTTGCAAAATCATGATGGAGTCGAGCGAACTGTGGACATCCGTCAACGTTTTTCTGCCAGAGGAGGGTCGGTTGAAATCCTGGAGACTGAGGATCAGTTTCTTCATCCTTTGACATTCCTGGAAAGCCAGTCCAACGAGTTCAGCTTCTTTTTTCTTCAAGGGAGTATACCGTTCTATCCCTTTGATAATAGTCATGATACTCTGCAGTGGGTTGTTGAATTCATGAGCAATAGACGCCGACAATTGGCCGATTGCCGATAGCTTTTCCGCATGCAGATACTGTTTTTGGGTTTCCTGCAGCTCGCGTGTCCGTTTCTCGACGATCATTTCAAGATCCTCTTTGAGAGCTTTAAGCTGCTCTTCGGCACGAAATTTGGCCAGTGCCACTACTAAGTAGCCCGCAAATCGTTCCAACAGGGCAATGGTTTCGGTGTTGAATCGTCCTTTGCTCCGGTCGTTCAGCTGTAAAAGCCCCAGACGTTCAGCACCAAGTTGCAGTGGAATCAGGGCTACCGACTCGTACCCCTCGCCATTACAGCGATTACGTGTACGGGATTGTCGGTCTACTGCAGAGGTGGAGGCGAGCAGCTCGGTGGTGCAGTTTGTCCAGAAGCTTCCGTGTACTGTGAAAAATGGTTTTGACGGATCGAAGCGACCGCAGATGACGTTACCGCACATACATTCGAGCACAGGGTTGCCGGTTTTGTCATAGATAGGACGTCCGGCCTCGTCGCGGGTGCAAAGCCAGTTTTCGGCGAGAACGAACTCTTCCGGAAAACCCCGCGTCTCGTAATAGGGGTAGTCATTCTCTTTTTTTAGTCGAATTCCAACAGCTTCGCAGCCAGTTAGTTTTTGGATGAAGGCTGTTGCCGCATGGATCAGTTCTTCGATTTCCTGGCTATCGTTGATAAAACGCAAAAATTTGATTGTTGCCTCTCGTTCATCCTCGATCTGTCTCCGCTGGGTAATGTCTTCATACGTCCCCAGTAAACCAATTATTTCATTATTTGCGTCACATATCGGCACCTTCGAGGTCAATAGCGTAATATAACGGCCTTCGGGTGTTGTCTGAAGTTCCTCATAATTCAGTTTTGGTTTTCCTGATGTCATTACATCAAGATCATCTGCCCTGTACTGCCCTGCCTGCTCCTTCCATCCTAATGCGTAATCATCACTTCCAATCAATTCCTCTGCACTTTTAAATCCTGCATCCAGAGCAAACAATTGGTTGCATCCCAAGAAGTGTGAATCAAGATCTTTCCAAAAAAGCCGCACAGGGATAGTCTCGATGACCAACTGCAAAAAATTGTAGGCTTCTTTGTTTTTTTGTTCACTTACTTTCAAGGCGTCTTCAGCTCGTTTACGTTCGGTAATATCGATATTTAATCCCAAATATCCTGTGATGGTGTCCTTGTCTACATACAATTGGGTCGCTAAACCATATACCCACGTGATCTTCCCCTCCTTATTAATAAATCGGTATTCATCTTTCCACTTTCCCCTAGTCTTGACCATGTCGTACCATCCCTGTCTGATACGTTCTTGATCTTCAGAGTAGATACCCTTGACCCAGCACATTCCTTTGGCCTCGTCTAAAGTCAGCCCAGCCATCCTCAGCCACTCTTGATTGGCGTACACACAGTTACCGTCCCTATCCGTCTGGTAAATTCCACCCGGGGTGAGATTCATCAGGCTTCGGAACCGTTTCTCGCTCTCACTTAGTGCTATTTCTGCACGCTTACGTTCCGTGATGTCATGCAAAGTAACAAAGACCTGATAAGGATCACTTTCTCCTTCATTGAATTGAGGGATAGCATTAATGTTTAGCCAAACGTAATCTTTCTTTTTGGGATTGTAGACAGCCGCTAAGAAATCATGGACGGGTTGACCTGATGTTAATGCAACCATTGAGGGATGCTGGTTGCCTGACAGGTCTGATCCATCTTCGGCAATCACATGCCAATCAGGATGCAGGGACGTCTTGCCCATAAATTGATCTTTACTCAACCCAAACATCTCAAGTGCGGCTGGATTACAATCGATCACTACTCCGTCGGATCGCTGGTAAAATGCACCCTGTGCCATGTTCTCAAAAAGGGTTTGGTATTTTGATTCGCTTTCAGTCAAAACAATATCTGTTTGCTGATGAAGCTCGACATCTTTTTTATAAGTAGTCTTTTTCTGACTTTCAAGTTCACGTATCTTTTGTTCTAATTCCTTATACGTAGGCTTGTGCATGATATTCCCTCAGTGGATTTTCAATACATAAGGTCAGCCTCTTTGTAAAGATTATATCAGAATTAACTGTTTTAGTGAGATAGTACCAGAGGAAATAGTGTTGATTTCCAATTACATTGTACTACAAAGAGAAGGGTTAATTTTCGGTTGTCATTTACAAGAAGGCGGTATAAAAGCTCTTCGCAGTTGCAACGCAACAGAGTGATAAGATTTTTATCGGTATCGATCTCCACAAACGTACTTGGCATGTAACAATCAGGACATTTGATATTGAGCTGTTCAGTGGCAGTATCCCAGGTTTATGGAATAACTTGGAGCCATTATTAAATGGTTACTCTGGTCATGAAATAATAGCAGTTTATGAAGCAGAGTATTTTGGATACTGGCTTTATGATAAATTGACTGAGTATGGAGTTCAATGCATAGTAACGCCACCGAGCCTTATTCCCATTGAATATGGCAATAAGGTAAAAACAGATCGACGGGACAGTCGTAAACTTGCACATTTCCTAGCCAAGAATCTCCTGAAAGGCATATATGTTCCCACCCAACAGGAACGAAATCATCGGCAAGTGATTGGACGTCGTCGTCAGTTGATTAATGACCGTGTACGGATTCAAAACCGAATAAAATCTGAGCTCCAACTTAACGGAATAGATCTGACTGGACCAAATCGGCAAGTGGACACAGGCTCTACACCAACCTTTGTAAGATCAAGTTTTCCGATCGTTGGATGCAAGAGAGTTTCAAACGCCTTTTAGAACATTACGAGTTTTTATGGGTCTCATTGCCAACCCAAACCCTGTTACTTAAAGAACTCTCAAAAGAAAGTCTCTACAAAGAGCGGGTCAGTATTCTACAAAGTATCCCTGGCGTTTGACTTATTGCAGCAATGGAAATCTTACTTGAGCTTCAGGATATGAAGTGATTTCGTCGTGCTGATCAACTGGCAGCTTATTTTGGATTGACTCCATCGCAGTACTCGAGTGCTGACAAAACTCGAATGGGCAGGATTACCTGTATTGGGAAAAATTCAGTTAGAGCGACTCTTGTTCAGGCTTCATGGGCTCTAATCCGTAAAGACGGGATTGCCAGGGAAAAATATGAAAAACTGAAAGTCAGAACTGGTGGCAAAAGAGCCATTGCGCTCGGATAAATTACATGCGGTTTCGTTTAACGAAAACCACGGATAGGAGACTGGCTTGGATTCAAGTCACTTTAGCCTCAAGTAGTTTTTGGCATTAGTGAAAATCATTAGTTGATAGCTGGACGATTCCGGCCAGTGACCTTTTTGGGGAAGGTCACACTTGGCCTACACCGCTGAGGTGCATCCAGAGAATGGACGTGAATCAGTAAATGGCGTTTTAAAACCCCAAAAGTCCATGCCTAGATTGACTTTACACATAGGAGACACATGTAACTTTGAAATTGTCATAAAAACAGTACCTTCGAGGTGGCGATATTAACCGTACAACCCTAACCGGAGTCAGTTTTCATCAGGATTATCTTTCTGAAGAAATAATGGTAGCAAGGTTTGGTTTCCACTATTAACGACCTACCTCACTACAGAGGAGTTTGAGAAATGACCGCGAAAAGTTGGATTAGGAGTTTTTTAAATATTATTTACCAGCTTCGAGTAAGCGCAAAATATAAATAGAATCGGGCAGATCAACTTTATGGTCACCATCAGTATCAGCCGATACATCAAAGGTTCCCGATATACTGGGGCTAGTTAAGGCTTGGAGACTAAGGATCAGGTCTGTGAGGTCAGCTGTACCGTTTAGGTTATAATCGCCAGAGACAACATCTGCAGCAGTTTCTCCCGAATCCCAGCGTCCATTAAAATTTATATCTTCTCTGCCGTCAAGTAGACCATCTCCATCAGAATCTTGTTCTAAGGGATCAGTGCTAGTGACGGGATCTGCGTCGGCTATGAAATATGACAAATCAGTGTCTGAAGAAACATTGGTTGCTATCAGACTCAGTTCAGTTCCATCTTGTAGGCCATCACCGTCAGTATCAACGTTACATGGGTTGGTTTCATGCATGTCGACAATTCCGTTGTGATTGACATCTTCGGCACCATCTGAAAGACCATCATCATCAGTATCCGCATCATTTGATAGTGTGCAAGAGCTACTCTCTGTGGAGTCACTCAACCCATCTCCGTCTGCATCCGTACCATAGGACAGAACATATACAGATCCAGAACTGCTTCCATTATCGTCATCAAGTGAGGCTCCAATAGCAATAAAATTGCCTGAAAAACATACAGATTCACCAAAATTGTCACTATCGAAACCGTCGCTTGCGGTGATTTTTTGTATCTCACCCCAATTGTTCAACCCACCCTCATTGACTTGGAAAATATACACGGAGCCTGAACTTGGGCCCATATCGTCATCCAAATGAGCACCAACAGCAGCGAGACCATCTTTTATTTCTACAGAAGTACCAAAGTTGTCAGATGCAGCTCCGTCTGAAGCAGTTATCTTTTTCACGAAACCCCAGTTATTCTCTCCCCCTTGGTTGCGATAAAAGATATAAGCTGATCCAGATGCCGAACCCCTTTCGTCATCACCAGGAGCAGCTACGATTAATGTATCTGAATTGATTGATAATGATCGACCGAAATAGTCAGAGGCAGCTCCATCCGGTGCCAAGACCTTTCTGATTTGCCCCCAGTTGTTTAGGCCTCCATTGTTGCGCTCGAACAAGTAAACCGAACCTGAACTTGATCCCAGATCATCGTCCTGATAGGCACCGACCGCAATTGTGTCGCCACTAATCTCAACTTTATAGCCAAAAAAATCCGATGCAGCGCCATCATTGGGTAGAAGTTTTTGGATCTGGCCCCATTTGTCCTCCCCTCCCTGATCTTGCTGGAAAACGTAGGCCGCGCCAGAGCTTGTTCCGAGATCATCATCTTGATACGCGCCAACTACAACTGTATCGTTGCTGATTGCAACTGAATACCCAAAAAAATCCGAAGCAACACCGTCATCGGGTAAAATTTTTGCAACTTTATCATATCCCCATCCGTCGTTTGAATAATCTTCATTTCGGTCAAGAATATAGGCTGCACCCGCATTTGATCCAAGATCGTCGTCGTTATATGCACCGACAACGAGCAAGCCAGAATCAAGTCCTATCGCCCAACCGAAATAATCTCCTCCTGCAGTAATATCGTAGACTGATGTAATCTTTCTATACTGCCCCCATTCATTATCATTAAAGAGGTTTTTCTCAAAGATATAAACCGCACCGGAACTTCCTCCTGACTCATCATCTAAATGAGCACCGACAGCGATGGTTTCTTCAGAACATGCAACGGAAACTCCAAATCGATCACCTGCTACATAACGTGTATCTTGAGGAAACAACAATTGGCTCTCACCCCACTGGTCATCACCACCCTTATTCCGTTGAAAAACAAACACGGCTCCCATCTTAAAGCCTTTCACTGACTCCATTGGGATACCAATAAAGGAGTTATTATCTGACACATGAATAGGGGGGGGAGCTGGAGAATATACACCAGGCACAGACAATAGTGGTGTTACTATCTCATGCACTTGTCCCCACTGGTTAGTACCACCTTCATCCTGATAGAACACATATGCTTTCCCCGTAGTGGTGGTTGTGCTCATTAAGATGCTGCCTGCAATCGAGATTTGAGATCCAAATCGGTCTTCTGATGCAGCGCCGATACGGTTAACTTTTTTTACTTGTCCCCAATTGTCGCCTCCCCCAAAATTTCTTTCGAAAACATATACTGATCCAGAATCTGTGCCATATGCATCAGAAGAAGGTGCACTGACACTTATAAGATCACCACTAATAGCGACTGCATAACCAAAACCATCTGAACTTTCTCCGTCACTCGGCGTAATCTGTACGACTTCTCCCCAATTATTGCTACCACCTTGATTTCGTTCAAAAATATGTGCATCGTTATAATAAGATCGCCCAATGACAGCAGTATCACCATCAAGTGCGACTTTATAGGCTACCTGAGTTCCCCCAGCAATTGTTATCTCTTTCACTTTACCCCAATTACCAACACCGCCATAATCTCGCTCGAAGATATAAGCTGTTGAAGTTCCACCAGCGATAATGGTATCACCATCGAATGCAAGTGAGGAATTGATAGGAACTGTGATCTTCTTCGTCTGCCCCCAGTTATCAGCTCCACTCTGATTGCGCTCAAATATGTAGAGGGCATGCACATCACCTGACCAGTTAGGGTCATAAGAGCCAACGACAAGCGTATCGCCACTAATCACCACATCTTGACCAAAATTTGAAACAGTATTGGATAGAGACGAACTGCAATCACTGGCAACAACTTTTTTTATCTCTTTCCAATCTCCTGAACCGGCAGGTTCGCGATAATAAACAAATACTGAACCACAGCTGCAGCAATTCTCAGTTTTCATCCAGTCCACTGCACCAATGGCCAAGGTGTCTCCATCTGAAGAAATAGAATTGCCAAAACCACCACTCCAAGACTCCTCCAGCCGAGTTAGTTTGCTTTCTTCAAAATAGATCGGAGCTGAAAAAGCAATGTTGACCTGCAAAGCTGAGAACATTAAGCAAACGCAAAAAAGAGCAGTCCGATCAAGAAAATTTCTCATACCTTCCTCCTTATGGAAGACCTTTGTAAGATCAAACCTTAGGTGATGGTGATAGCTAGCTATTTCTAAGCGTTTCCTATTAAGACAGTCACCTAACTGAAATGTTCCCCATGCAATTTATGCTACCTTTTCATGTCAGATTATGCAATTATTTTTTCTCCACATAAAAGCACCATCCAAATTAAATCTCTGCAAAGGATTTCCTATAAAAGACAACACAATCCGCCCATGATTCTGACAATAGTATCTGCAGCATAAGATCAAAGCCTCGTGCCGAGATCTGCAGACGCTTTGCATAATCGGACCAGCCATCATCATCTTATTGGTCACCGTTTTATCAATCGTCTGGCTAAAAGCAGCAACACTGTCGTCAATATTTAGAAGACTCAGGCAACCAGTTGTTACAGCAAAAATGACAAGTAGAAAAAGACGGTAACTGATCGACACCATAGTAATC
This sequence comes from uncultured delta proteobacterium, assembly GCA_963804605.1. GTDB lineage: Bacteria > Desulfobacterota > Desulfobulbia > Desulfobulbales > Desulfocapsaceae > Desulforhopalus_A. Next base: position 214,251 of record CAWDRB010000027.1, on the reverse strand, counting down.
TCCTAAGCTGTGAAACTGAAGAAACGTTATGTATTGCCTTGTTGCCCGATTGAGTACAATTATAAACGTTATATATCATAACAAAATGTAAAAATCCCCATGCTATTTCGCGTGGGGATTCTTTTCATTTAAAAGGGAGGAAAACGACAATGAAAACAGTCGACAGTCTCAGAGAAGTTCAGCCTTAACAGTGATCTCAGCTGGTTCATTCTGGAATCGTGTTCCTGGATGGTAGGTCAATGGGAGCCGGAAAGTATGGGCTATGTATTGGTGCTCGATGACCGCGACATCCATGAGATGTCATTAATCTGCATAGTAGCCCGCAAAGAGGAGAACGATTACAGGACCACGATGACATGAGATCTGGCAACCTTCGATCTGTAGGAGGATCCGGTCATCTATGACTTCAATTACGCCTGACAGCTATTGATCTTGAAAAAATCTGAAATTATGTGTAGCTAAAGAATTGTGGTAAAATTTTTCATATCTAACAAATGAGGTGTAACCTGACTTTTTTGTAACCTAAATCTTTTAATTGGAGGTGTGTGATGGGATTGGTCATTTTTAGCAGGATAGCTAGAATTACTCTTTTATCTCTGTTTATCACTCTATTGCCATTAACCAGCATGGGCTATGTCCAAGGAGACATCAACAGCGATGACAGAATCGGCCTGCAAGAATCAATTTACGCACTTCAGGTTGTGGCGGGAGCTGCCATTCCACTTTCCGGCAAAACAATGAATGTACCTGCTGACGTTCCTACAATACAGCAGGCAATAGATGCAGCGAGTAACGGTGACACCATCAATATTGCTGCGGGCACTTACGCAGGAGCATTGACAATCTCAGGCAAAATCCTTGTTCTGTCGGGAGCGGGTACTGAAACAACATTTATCGAGGGTGGGACTGCGAATGCAATTTCAATGGATCATAGTCCCGGTGTTTTGATAGAAAATTTAACAGTACAAAAAGGGGTTAAAGGTATTTATGCCATAAATAATTCTCATGTTGAAATCAAGCAGGTAATCGTTAAGGATTGCACAGATCGTGGTATTCAAATAGAAAATAATTCCAGTGCAGAGATAAGGGATAGCACCATTAACAATAACGGTCGGGATGGACTTGGCGTGTTGCGAAACTCTAATGTTTACCTCAATGGTGCGGTTACGATAAACGAAAATACTCGTTACGGCCTGCAACTCTTTCTAGGTTCTACGGCTTTGATTGACGGATCGACTTTTACTAGCAGCAGAAACGAAAATAGCGGTGTATCTGCAGTGTATAATTCCAGTCTGTACCTAAATAACTCAAACCTCTCTTTGAATACCAATGCGGTCTATGGCTTACATGTTTCAGGAGCATCCAGCCTTGGGATGTCAATTAGTTCAAGCCTTACTGTTGACACTAGTGGAGAAACCGGAATTGGAGTCTATGGTGGATCTCGATTGTATTCAGAGGGAGCCATTACCATTCGGGGATCGGCGATAAACGGATTGGAAGCAGCAGGCGCTTGCGACGTTTCTCTTTACGGTGACGTGTTAATCGACAATTCCGGTGGGACAGGTTTTATGATTAATCGTACATCTGCTGCCTATATTGCTGCTAAGCTTGAAGTGTTAAACACAGTGGGATACGGTATTGGTGTGACCCGCACCTCGTCATTTTTGACGAAGGATAGCGCTAATGTAATAGTCAAAGGTACTTTAGGTGATGGAGTTGGTATTGACATAGGGGATTGCTCCGTCTTAAGAGCCCAAGGAGGAACTTTTGAAATCAAAGATAACGTGGGTTTCGGTATAGAAGTTGGAAGGAATTCTACGCTAGATCTTCGCCAAAGGGGCAATGGACTTAACGTAACAATCAGCGGCAATTCCAGGGGTATTAACCTCTATGAGCAGGGTATTCTTCGAACAGACGCCGTTTTTTCAATCACAGGCAATACAGGGGAAGGTATACACCTCTCTGGTGGCTCCGAGGCCTCATTGAGGAACATATCTATCCAGCACAATAATGGAGGGGGTATTAATGCTGAAGATGGTGCAGGTATAAATGTCTCTGGCGCGACCATTCAATTTAACGGTCCATTTGTTCAAGGTGTCGATGATCCGGTGAAGAATATAGTTTTAGCCTTTGGAGCAAGATCGTCCATATACAGCAGCACCGTAGGATCACCTTTGATTTGCGACTCTTCAGTTATTAGCCGTAGCGATGATGTTAATGATGCCTGTCCCTGATCCATCAGGGATAACTGAGCGTAAAACGGGTAATCGGAGTACTGTGAGTATTCGCGATGCCATCAATAATGCTGGTATCAGGGAAAATTTTCCCATCGTACTCTGGTCTTTTGAGACAAGCTGAATTATCTCAACCAGGACACAAAAAACTTTATAAAAAAAGCCGGGAATGGCTAAATCAAATCCTCGATGTCCACTTCGGCTCCGGCCATCACGACCCCCATCGCGGACGCCCAGACGGACGGCAGGCGTGCATTTTGGGAAAACTCCGGGTGAAACTGGCCTACGCCCCTCGGTTCGGTACCTCAGGAATTGATTGAAATTAAAGAGGAAGTCCTGATAAATTGATGGTTTTGGAGGTCAGTTTAATGGTGGCGGATTAGGAGTATTTCCTCCAAACTGGGCATCAACTCAGCCTAATAGGTAGAGTGCATAAAGTGCACGAATTACTTGTTTGGGTGCAATATTAAGTGTGCTGAATCCTGTTTACTTTTTGTTTGATGTTCTGCGACAACCTATATTCACCGAGGAAAACATACGGTACATTTCTTGCTTGACCTTGTCTGGCGCGTTAACCGATAGTTGTCAGTCTGCATTGGATTGTACACCTGCATTTTAAAATTCAAATCCAACTTAACATATCACCAGGTATAGCAAACAATTGTTTCTTGATAAAACTTTAGGAATATTTCTGAAGTCATATCTTCTTAAAGATCATAATCAACTTTTAAAAGTTCTGGTGATTATTGCAGCATTGTTTTTCCTGTCCAGTGTGATGACGCTTCCCTAGGACACTATTCTATGCTGGGGACACCAACGTAACGATAACGTAGACGATTTTTTTGTATCAAGAATGGTACAACTTAGCCAGTTTACCTGATGAGCAAAATGATCCCATAATAGAGTATACGGTTGATTTGGTTGACTGTGAATCACAGTTCCAGACAATCTCAGAGAAGTTCATTAACAAATTTCTGATTACAATTATAAAGTTTTATGGAGCGAAGGCAGCATGACTGAGACGGAGCGGGAAAATATATTAAGAGCAATCGAGCTTTACGAACCCCACGAAATTAAAGAAATTGCTTTTGAATACGTTAGTTTATGTCATGGCAAATATAGTCAAGAAGAATTCCTGTTCTTCCTCAAGGACAAACTTGTGATTGAGGTTACTAGAAGAGTATCGGGTTAGCTTAGTTGTCTGCATGACATTGTTACCACCCATCTTCATATATTAAAATTGTCAATATGTCTTTTGAAACCTCATCAGTGGTTGGTTTGCGCTCGTCTCCACACTCCACACCTGACCAATTCTTATGCCAGGTCTTTTCCTAAATCCCCTGGGGCCATTTTTTCTTCCGGTGTGACAAGTAGGAGCGGTGATTTCGTCGCTGAATCCACCCCACCAGTTCAGTGGCCATTTCTATATCGAATTATACAGGGCAAGATATGGTGATGCCTACCCGGAGATTCCCGGCGGCAAAAGACTTGATTGAAAGTGGATCCTTGTTTTGGCCGGAAAGGAATTTCCCTGTCCTGACTTGTCCTTTACAATGGTATGTTTTTGTGATGGGACATGGATTTTTCAGCCAACAGTCGCAGATAGTACGTTGATGACATGCCCCAGAAATGAGGGGATACTTTTTGTCACCCTTGCCAATCTTTTTACAACTTTTGGGTGATGAAATAGGTATTAAAATATGTTTAATTAATAAAACGAGTAGTTACAGGTCAACGGGTAACGTATTTTCTCGCCCTCAAGAATCATTAAAAGGTCAATAACACAACAAGGAGAAAGAAATGAATAGAATCATAATAATATGTGCTTATTGCCTCTTTTCGTTTTTAACTGTCGTTAATGCCAATGCTGCTGGGTCCGTCCAAGCTTATGGTTCGTGGTGGGATTCGGGAGATGCAGATACATCATTTGGAGGAGGACTGCGGGGTACTATGGGAGATGAAATCGCCCTTGATCTCGGTTGGACCTATTTTGCCGGTGATGATATTTCTATTGGAACTTATTCGGGCGGTGTCAATTCCAACGCCATTGACTTGGGTCTTCGCTACACTTTTCCCATGGAAATTTACCTTGGCGGTGGTGGCTCATATTATTTTATGGACTCTGATATTGGGTCAACAGATGGCACTTGGGGGCTATACGGGCTAGTAGGCTGGTCATTTGGCGGGGAGAATATCCGTGGTTTCGTTGAAGGAATATATCGCTACGCCGATACTTCCATAGACTTTGATCGTCCGGTAAATGGAAGCTATTCATACGATATTTCATACGACGGTTTTGGAGCCAATATCGGTATAATGTTTCGTTTCTAATCATGACTTGCCAAAGGTAACAGATGCTCCATTTACCAATTGATCAGGGTGCTAAAATGACCTGAACATCTTCTTGCCCAATTTCTCCGGTCGTGCTCTGGTCCTTTGAGACAAGTCCAACTATCTCGACCAGAGCTAGAAAATCTGTATCAAGGACAGTCTGGGATGGCTCAATCAAATCTTGGATGTGTTCTGGCTGCAGGCTACCCTCTTATTCCTGTTGCCAGCGCCCTTTTCCAGCAACATGATGCGGCCAGAGAAACTGGTCAGAGAAAGGAATTGTGTTCATTGATACAGCAAACGGCCAGATCTGGAAAAGAACAAGAGCTGGCGAATAAATGAAGTTGCTTTTTGACCAACTTTGAGTATTATGTCGTCGCTGATTGTGCTAAGATCGCGGCAATCAGCATAATTGCATCAGACAACAAGCGCCAGTAGCTCAGCTGGATAGAGCAACGGACTTCTAATCCGTAGGTCGCAGGTTCGAATCCTGCCTGGCGTACCAATAAAATCAAGGACTTATGGCTTTTGCTGTAGGTCCTTTTTCTTTTTTCATGATTTTGTCCCTCACCTGTCCCTCGTTTTTATTTTCTAATGTTATTTTCTTTCACAACAGGCCTCTGTTTTTATAGTCTTGTTTGTTCCCTCAACAGGGGGGGGGCGCCGGTTGAGATTCAGGTTAGAGTGTCATTTTGCTCTCGTATTGCAGAAACAAGCTATGTGAAATAAAATGATAGCTCTCACCGGGATAGGGTAGCCCCCGAAAAGTCTTAAATCCTGCGGCCTTCCCGGTAATTATCTCAGGGAATCTTTATGGGTGAAGATAATGTCTACCTACGACGCTTATGTCATATGGATGGATGAGTTTTATGGAATCGCCGAAATAAGTGGAACAAAGTAAATTTCGTCGTAAATTGGCTGGTTGTGGGGGGATTTCAACCAGTAGAGCTTGATAAAGGAATGGTATGATGAGCCATGATGAAGATCCCCTTGATCTGCTGGAAGATGACGGTGCCCGCTGCGATACTGGCGCCAGTACGCTGGATTTGCTCTTCGCCAGGCCTGCTGGCTTTCCCTTTTGTTGATCCGATAATCAGGGTCCGTCTGGAGTTTTTCCCGCTGCCATTTATTCTTTCTTGCTTGCTGACAGGCCTTGGCTCCACAGTATTGCTGCATTTTTACCCTTGAATTTCTCCGCACAATCCGTCTGCAACAGGCGCACCGAAATGTGACCTGTTCCACCCCCACCTCCACGGTTTAAGTATTTTAGATGCGGGAAAAATAAGAATAAAAAGCAACGACAAGGAAAAAACAGAAGAAGAATTTCGGCAAACACCATATCCGTCACCTGAAAATCAAATTCCAATCGAAAAAAGGAATCAAGTAAGTTGATTTTCAGCAGATCAATCAGGATATTTGCGTCATTTACCAGGAAGATCATGAAACGATATGGACCTCCCGATCAAATTCAGCCAACGTCAAATTCAGCAATTCCGCTCCTTTGCTATAGCTGACAATCTGCTCAGCCGAGGCTTGAAGAACCAACTGTTTAAAGCGATTTGCTTTTTCCATACCGGAATATTTACCAGGTTCATCTTTCCGCCAGCCATTTTTACTGACATAGATCTGAAACATTCTGTAGGTATTCTCGGAGACAAGACCGAGAACACGAGCCCTGGCCATAATCGCCTGCATGGAAATGCCGTAGACCCCTTTGAGTTTTTTCAACTCCCATTCGGTGAGTTTCTTCCGTTCACCACCAAACTCTTCCCGGATGACTTTCTCCGGCAAAAGGAGGGCTCCGGCGAAGGCATGACAAAGCTTCTCATGGTCATCATTTTCACAGTCAGTAAAATCAAAAAGCAGATGGGCCAGCTCGTGGGCGATGGTAAAACGCTTACGGACACAATCTCCTTCCTTGAAAACGGCAATGACCGGAATATCCATTCCTTCAGCATAGCCGGAAAGACCGACAAAGTTATCACTGGTTTCAACCTCAAAAATCTTGAATCCTTTGTCCTCGAGCATTTCCGTAAGCTGTTGGATAGGGGCTTCTCCAAGATTCCAGCTTTGCCTGATATCCGCTGCTGCCTGCTCGATATCTTGATGATTGCGGATTTTTTTTCGCCTGATCAGAGGATTGTCAGCAGTGTGTGGAAGATTGAGTATCTTTTCAATTTCAATATACTTCTGGAGAAAATCGATGGTCTGGTATTTTATCCGATCTTCTTCCTTTTTACTTAATTTTGCTTTCTTGCGAAAAGCCAGCCCTGATATGGTAAATTGCGATGAGCGGAAAAAATAATCCACTTTCACGCCCAGCGCTTTGGCCAGGGCAAGCAGTACATCACTACTCGGATTGATCTGCCCCTTCTCATATTTGCCGATAGCCTGCTTACTCACCATGGCTCCGGTGGCCTGTGCCAGAGCCTCCATACTCATTCCCGCCATTTTACGGGCTGAGCGTAATCGTTCGCCAAATTTGTTTATCATGATCGCACCTCCGCTAGTTGACAAATGTCATATTTATTTACTTTTTGTCAACCTTGAAGTGCAGTTTTAATTAACAGCAAACAGCCCGCTATGTCGCACCCTGGTTTTAACTGGTTCCAGCTCTTCCCCGTTCAAACCACGTTCGGTCGTTGGTCTCCAATCGTCGAGACACAATATAATGGGAGGAATTGAAGTTTCTGATCAGTTACTTTATTGCTTGTACCGCTATAAAGTACCAATCCTTGCGGGCAATTTTGATATTTTTCAAGCATTAGGTGCAGGCTTCGTAAACTCCCACTTGGTCCCGATTTAACCTCTACCGGGTAAATCTTTCCTTGCCGAACAACGAGAAAATCTACCTCGGCACTGCTGCCACGACTCTCCCTTGCCCAATAAAATAACTCTGAACTATGCCAGGCCAGTAGTTCCTGGGCAACAAATTGTTCCGCAAGTTTTCCACGGTACATTGCCAGAAGATTTTCCTGCTGTAATTCCAGTTCAACCGGCACCTGACAGAGTCTCTGCATGAGACCTATATCGAGCATGGATGCCTTGAATTTTTTGGGATTGGCCGTAGCGCCTAAAGGCAAACCACTTGGGTCGCAGGCCGGAATTTTATGAATAACCTTCGCCTTGGCCAGCAGATCAAACGCCCTGCGATTCATCTGGCTTGAATACCCTTCATTCAACCGGGTATATTTTAATTGCTCTCCAATACTTTTTGCCACACCCAAAAAAACTGCATCCAGACAGATCGTATTGATATGGGGGGTGTATTTAGAAAAATCATCGCGATACGAGTCCAGAATTTCTGATTGGACTTGAAAAGTTTCAACCATGGAACCAGAGTCACGATAGGTCTTGACACATTCAGGCATGCCGCCAACAAAGAAATAGGTCCGCAATTCCTTGAGGATGATTTCCTGGATAGACCCTGCAACGTCTTCTGGCTGATTCAGAGTGTGTTCAGCCATCTGCTCTTTGCCCATTGCCAGAAGATATTCGTAAAATGTCATCGGATGCATATACAGATACTGAACGCGACCGACAGGAATGGATATTTCGCCGAAGGCAAACTCCAACAATGAACCGGCTGCTACAACATGGAGTTCCGGCATCTCTTCATAAAAGTAGCGTAATGCCATTAATGCTCGGGGACAAGCCTGAATCTCATCAAAGAAAAGAAGCGTCTGGCCGGGAATGATTCGACCAGTTGTCAATTCCAGATGGTTCAGTATCGATTGCGGCTCAAGATTCTCAGCGAAAAGAGGATGAAGATCGCGACGTTTTTCCAGGTCTATTTTAACAAAGCCATTAAATTGTTTTGCCAGAACATTCTCAACAAGCCATGTTTTCCCAACCTGGCGCGCCCCACGAATTATAAGTGGCTTACGACGCGACGAGTCTTTCCAGCCTGCAATCTGTTTTTCAGCCAATCGTTGCATGCAATATTCTCCCTTGTTTCAGATGTGTTAGTACCTTAGAAATTCTTTTCTTGTTTTCTACCCCTCAAGGGGGCACTGAAAAGAGTAAGAAAGAATTTCGTGAAGGTACTTATCCTCGTGCTTTGCGGGGGTTAGGACAGATTGTACATCAAAACACAACCGTATACTACGCCCGTCAAAGATAAAAAGTCAAGGTTATTTAGACTATTGTAAAGTAATAAGTCAAGGGTATATGTTTTCTTATTGCCAACACACCAAAACCATTGCTGTTGGAAAGTCTCGTTCAACCAGCACACTATAACTGTCAGCATGACAGCATCTGCATCCATAATTTTCCACCTCCGATCAGCCTTGATTTTCATAGATATTGCCTCTTAAACAAAATCAGCCAATACCCTGCAGAGACAAGCTCTTGCCTGTAATCTTAAATAGCAGTAAATTGTTTATCTGCTAGGATAACTAGGTTTTCATGGAGGAGAGAAAACAATGTGCGGTAGGCTTGATTATTTTCTGAATACGTTTGCTAAGCTGCGAACGGATGGATCTAAGAAAAACTGGACAAGCCTTACCTATAATCGCTCACCCTACAAACCCTTCCTGCTCTTAGCTGTACTCGACTTTATCGAATCCGGAATAATTGTCAGAAATTTTATTGAGCCATCTTTTGAACTTGCTCAAACTTTCCAGAGCTATTGTGACTTATTACTGCCACCTGAACGGAAGGCAAGTATGTCCTATCCTTTTTATCATCTGGAGAGCGCAGCTTTCTGGGAGTTGAAACCACAGCCAGGACAGCAGCACCAAAGAGGGTTGGCGGTAAGCTCGGTGAAACGGCTTCGGCAGTTGTATCTCGGAGCAAAATTCAGTGACGATCTCTATCCGCTGCTACAAATGCCCGGTTCTCGAGATAAACTCCGCATGGTTCTTATAGGGAATTACTTCTGCCCTGATATCCAGCAGACAATTCTTGAACACTCACTACTCAATTGCCAATCTTCAATATATTCGACTAACCTGATCACAACACAAGAGCTGATCCCGGACTATAAATGGACAATGAATCAGTCTAATCTGGTCAATATTGACAAAGTCCGTGACCAGGGGTTCAGAAAGGCTGTTGTCAAACTTTATGATCATCGTTGTGCGCTTTGCGGGATTAAGATGATTACTCCAGAAGGCCACACCATAGTCGATGCCGCGCATATCAAACCGTGGAGCGTGAGCCATAATGACCACCCGACGAACGGCATCGCGTTGTGTAAACTCTGTCACTGGTCTTACGACGAAGGGCTTATGTCAGTGGATGGCAATTACCTGGTGATGATATCTCCAGCCGTTAAAAATGACCATAATCTACCGGGGCATATACTCACTCTGTCAGACCGCCCAGTGTTCAGGCCGTCTGAAAGTCGTTTTTGGCCTGACCAGGATAATTTGGCTTGGCATAGGAGGGAGAAGTTTACCAAAAGTTAGGTTGTAATATAATATGCTATATGGACTTTTTGGAAACGAGATTTACGATATGAAAATGGATCTAGATTCTGACGTCAAGAGCTTAATGTGTTACTTACTACCGGATTTACATGCTCTCAATCATCACCAAGGAAGAGGGCATATCCTTCCTTGGTGAAGCAATCCGAATTGCAGCCTAATTTCACGGTTTGAATTGCAGGTGTCAAAAGCAAAATATAATCAACCTTACTGCTTTTTCAACATTGGCCGTCAGATCAATTTTTCCGTAAAAGGAAGCGCTGAATTTTTCCGCTTGGCGTTTTGGGTAACTGTTCTACGAACTGGATTTCTCGTGGGTATTGATGGGCTGCCAGGTGTTTTTTCACAAATGCTTTGAGCTCCTCAGCCAATTCCTCGTTTGCAGCTATTCCCGGTTTCAGAGCAATGTAGGCCTTGATGGTTTCACCTCTCAGCTCGTCAGGTTTGCCGACTACCGCAGCTTCGACTACGGTCGGATGTTTCATAAGGGCACTTTCCACTTCAAAAGGACCGATCCGATAACCAGCACACAGGATGATGTCGTCGGAACGACCACTGAAATAGAAATAGTCGTCTTTATCGCGGCTTATTGTGTCTCCAGCTAAACAATATCTACCATTGCCTATATATTTTTCCTCCGTTCTTTTTTTATCTTGCCAGTAACCGCGAAACCAAAATAGTGGTGAGTTTTGAATGTCCACGGCAAACATACCTTCTTCGCCAGGTGCTAGTTCGTTGCCATCAGTGTCAATAGATACCATCCTAAAACCTGGCATAGACTGTCCCATTGATCCCATTTTGATTGTTTGCTGCAAATCTAAGCGGTGGTGATTATTGCACACCATGCCGAGCTCGGTTTGTCCGAAATGGTCATGAATGGGGATGCCCCAAATGTTTTTGCTCCATTCTATAACCTCAGGGTTGAGCGGCTCGCCGGCACTCGAAGCAACCCGGATGCACACTGGAAACTCCTTGGCTACTTTGTCACCAGCGGCCTTAAGAGCACGGTAGGCGGTAGGGGCAGAAGCGAAATTTGTTACGCGATATTTACTCAGAATGCGAAACACATTGGAAGGATTAAACGGTGCATTGATAAACAGTGTTGATTTGCCTACAAGTAATGGCCCAATCACATTGTAATAAAGTCCATAGGCCCAGCCGGGGTCAGCCATATTCCAATACATATCGTCTTCCCGAATATCCAAACCGAACTCCATATAGGCTTGAAATGAAGCCAAGGCTTTGATAGGTACTTCAACTCCTTTGGGGCGGCCGGTTGTCCCTGAAGTGAATAACATGACCATCAAATCATCACCGCAAACGGGAACTGGCTTCTCAACGGCCTGCGCCTTTTCTAGTTCATGCCAGAAGCTGTAATCGTTTTTTTCGACACCTATACCACGATCGTCAGCTATAGTGACAACTGCTATCTTGCCGTCGGTGTAACTGGATGTATCCGCTAGCTTTGGCCTTTGGGCAGCATTGGTCACTACCACCAAGGCCCCGCTGTCGCTCAATCGATGATCTATGGCATCTGGACCGAAGGCTGTGAAAAGTGGAATATATGCTGCACCTAGGCGCCAGACCGCCAAAGTGGTGATGATCAATTCTGGTGTTTTGGGTAATAACGCAGCCACCCGGTCACCTTTTTTTATACCGATGGATTGCAGAAACCCAGCCATTTTAGATGAAAGTTCCTGGATCTCTCTAAATGTCAATTTTAAATTCTGACCATCTGCGTTTTCGTAAAACAATGCGATTTTCTCTGGGATATGGGCATGCCGATCACAAAGAAAGTCGGCTGCGGAAATATCACTACCGCCATATTCATTTAGCCACGATTGTATAGCCTCTTGCGGTGTCATGTCTGTCATAGCCATAATGCTTCTCCATATTTTAAAGTAATAAGAGTTTACTCGTGCAGTATTATTCCTATTGATCCACTTTGGATTTTGTATCGATTACCGTGATAACGTCCCTTAATGCCTCGGTGTTACAGTTTGATAGGTATACACATGTCATGAAGCCTACTAGCCTGAGGTGTATTACAATGGTAACTGAGCGCTCGATCGCTTTTCTTCCAGTTAGAAGGTAAATTATATTTGAGTATTCGTGTCAACAAATTTATATTTTTAGCATAATAATAAATCTGGTTTCTCGACCGACTCGGTGGGCGGTGCCATTGATGAAACTACTTTTGTAATATATTTTAGAAGTATGATCCTCTTTCGATATCAACAAGAAATTTGAGGCATAACGGAATACTCCGTAATTTTAGACAAAAGACGAGAGGAACGACTGCAGGTTTTGCCCTTTGGTGAGGTTCAGTTTCTGCCGGATGCGGTAGCGGTGTAAGTTGATTGCAGCTTCGGACACGTTCATGAAATTGGCGATCTCTTTAGTACTGAGGCCCTCCTTAATCAAATTTGCAATTTCTATTTCTTTGTTGGTGAGGTTGAGGTACTGGATAGATAAGCTCTGGGCGAAGGGAGAAACAATGTCTCTGAGATTTGACTCAAGCACATTGATGTACGACCTGGATCCAGTATCTATTTGGCCCTTTAGTTTTTCTATGTAAGGAAGGATGAGAAGTTTAATGTTGGAGAGGAGCTTTTCTTCAACGATGTGCCGGTCATCGTCCCGCTGCTTCAGTAAAAATCTTAAGGCAGCATTGAGATCTTTGAGTTCGTGTGTCTTTATTTCGAGATCGGATTCCCTTTTTTGTAAGGCCAGTTCCATCTTCTTACGCTCCGTAATATCACGGACAGTTTCGATGGCGCCAATGATATTTCCCTCGGTGTCGTAAAGCGGACCAGCTTTTCCCCAAAGGAAAGCATCTTTGTTGTTTAAGGTAAGAAGATCGGTTTCGGCAATGAGGAATCGTCTTTCCAACCTGTTCAAATAAACATAGTTGTTCTCCTCAAAGTTTTTGTTTTGCTTTAAGACCAGATCAACGAGTAAGTGTCTTCGCCTGCCATAAAAGGGAATGGCATAGTCTAAATTTCCCTTACCAAGAATATCTTTGGCATTGACTCCGGTCATTTCTTCTGTGGCATGATTCCAAACTATTAATTTCCCCGTCAAGTCAATCGCAAAGGTGGCGTCAGGAAGGAAATCGATGATGCTCGCCAATCTTTGCACGGATTCTTTGAGGGTCTTCCCCGCAAATGTGCTGTCTCCAATGTTTGTTAACTGGATTCCCTGTTCGAGGGTCATGTCGTCCTCCATAGCACAGCGGGAATAAGCATATTAACTATCTATTTGCAGGACACTACTGGGTAACAAAACGAGAACTATTGAACTAATGCAGTTCCCTCCAGAAAACAGTAACAAAGTAAAACACCTGGGTACAGCAAATAATTTTCCTCATTTTTCAAATCGAGAAAATCGCTGAGGGCTACTCTCAATCTTCTACTCGTTTCTATTGCGGAGAATGTTAGTTATAGCCCTTTCCAAATCAGATGATTCCATTTGCCCTAAACTCCACCAAAGCGGCTCTGCTTAATCCAATTTCATCCAGAATCTCCTCGGTATGTTCGCCAAGCTCGGGTGCATGGCTTCTGATGGTTCCCGGAGTTAGCGAGAATTTTGGAGCTATTCCCAGTTGACTATAAACACCCCAGCTTTCGTGGATGAGATTCACCACCATCTCGCGGCTTAGTACCTGTTCGTCTCTCATCACTTCATCTAGATTGAGAACAGGTTCACAACAGCAGTCTATATCAGCAAACAGCTGTATCCAGTATGCCTGCGTCCGCCCGTGAAAAAGCTCAGCAACCTGATCCTGAAGTTCCATTTGATGAGGTCCTGGTTCGAAGTAGTTTGCCTGGCTCCAATCGGTTCGGTTGACAGTTTGGCAAAACAGCTGCCAGAACTGAGGCTCCAGTGCACCAAGAGACATGTAACGCCCATCCTTAGTTGTATAAAGGTTGTAACAAGCATAACCGTGATTGAGGAAATCATCCCCGCAACTCGGAACCGCCTTGTCGACCAGATATTTCCCCCAACGTAGACACTGCCAGGTAAGTGCACCATCAGCCATGCCAATATCAATAAACTGACCTTTGCCCAACCGTTCTCGAGCAAACAGTGCAGTGGCTATGCTAAATGCACCATATAAAGCCCCACCGCCCAAGTCCGCTATCTGAACCCCTGGTGCGGTTGCATTACCAATACGACCGCTATAAGACAGAACTCCATTGCGTGCGAGATAGTTGATATCGTGACCAGCTTTTTGTGAACGTGGCCCATCCGAGCCATAACCTGTGATAGCGCAATAGATCAGGCGAGGGTTGATGGCTAGTAAATCTTTGTAACCCAACCCTAGTCTCGCCATTACTCCCGGCCGAAAGCCTTCCAACAATACATCAGCACTTGCTACCAGCTGCTTAAAAATGGATCTGCTTTCCGGTTTTTTAAGGTTCAAAGTCAAAGACCTTTTGTTGCGGTTCAATACAACATGAAACCCACTATTTTTCCCAAGCAACGGTTTCCATCCGCGAATGTAATCTCCCCCATTGGGATCTTCAATTTTAATGACATCTGCGCCGAAATCAGCCAACAGCATGGAGCAAAATGGTCCCGGTAAAAGGCGCGACAAATCCAGAACTTTCACGCCGGCAAATGCAGCCAACATTTATCCCCTCCTGTGAATTTAACAAAGATGATTACTTTAAAAACCCTTATAGGTAACAACCTTTCTCAGGAGAATTGGCTTAATATCTCCCTTGCTATGATGAGCCTCTGAATTTCACTGGTCCCTTCGTAGATTGTGGTAACGCGTGCATCCCGATAGTAGCGTTCTAATGGAAAATCTTTAGTGTAGCCGTAGCCGCCTAGTATCTGCAGGGCATCGTAACAGGCACGATTCGCCGCTTCGGTCGCATACATCTTTGCCATGGACGCCTCCTTGGTAAATGATTTCCCCTGCTCCTTGCGGAAAGCCGCGTTCATGAGGAGCAATCTTGCCGCCTCAAGTTCAGTGTAGGAATCGGCGATTTTCCACTGGATCGCCTGAAAATAAGCGATTTTCTGTCCGAACTGCGATCTCTCCAAAGTATATTTTGTGGCATAATCCATGGCTGCCAAGCCGATACCCAAGCCGAGAGAACCAACTCCGATCCGGCCGCCAGCCAGTTCAGTCACGGCAATGCGGAAACCATCATTCAGTTTTCCCATCAAAGCGCCCTTGGGGATACGACAGTCTTGGAAAATGATCTCGTTGGTGGAGGAAGCATGCTGCCCCATCTTTTCCTCTGCCTTGCCGATGATGAAGCCTGGGGTTCCTGCTTCTACCAGGAAGCAGCTGATGCCTCTCCCTTTGGATGCTTCCTGGTCGGTCACTGCCCAGACCACGAACACTCCGGCATACGGGGCACTGGAGATAAAGATCTTGCTGCCGTTAAGTACCCACTCATCGCCGTCCAGCACTGCCGCTGTGGTCATTCCGGCAGGATCAGAGCCAGCACCTGCCTCTGTGAGCCCGAAGGCTCCGGCCAGATACTCCCCTGAACCGATTTTTGAGATATATCTTTTTTTCTGTTCTTCTGTTCCGATGGTCTGAATGACCTCGCTGACCATATTATTGACGCTAACGGTTACTGCTGTAGCGGCACAGGCCCTGGCAATTTCGGTCATCATGACGCTGAATGCCACCACTCCGGCCTCTGCACCACCATATTCTTCTTTGATGTTGAGCCCCATAAATCCAAGCTCACCGAGCTTTTTCAGGTTATCGAGATAGACCTGTCGATCTCCTCCACGATCAAGCATTGCGGCAACCGGCTCCAATTCGGCAGTAGCAAAGTTGCGGGCTGTTTCCTGTATGATTTTCTGCTCTTCCGTCAACTCCAGATACATGTTCTTCTCCTCATATGTTAGCAGCCCTGAAATTTGGCCGGTCTTTTTCAATGCAAATAGTCGTTCTTTTCTGTCTGAAGTAACTCCTTGGCTCGCCTCTTGTCGACCAGACGGAGGAGGTGCTGTGCTCTTGCTCAGGCAGGGATGGCGCCCGGAATTTGATTTCCGGGCGGGTAATTCCGAACCACTATTTCGTATATAAATCCTTATACTGGGCCCGAATATCTTTCTTAGAGTATTTGCCCACACTGGTCTTGGGTATTTCATCCACAAAAACAACCTCATCCGGCAACTGCCATTTGGCAAACTCAGTGCCTATGGAATCCAGTACCTCTTTTTTGGTCAATGTTCTCTCGCGCTTGAGAACCACCAAAGCAAGAGGGCGTTCCTGATATTTGGGATGCTCAATACCCACCACAGCAGCTTCCGCCACATTCGGGTTCGCCATAATGGCATTTTCCAGATCAATGGAGGAAATCCACTCCCCTCCGCTCTTAATAACATCTTTGAACCGGTCTGCAATTTTGAGGTAACCGTATTTGTCAATATAGCCCGCATCCCCGGAACGCCAGTAGCCGTTAATAAAGGAATCTGCAGTGCGGGAATCATTATAGTAGGATTGCACGATCCAGGGACCTTTGAGCAGGATTTCCCCGACAGACTCACCATCATGGGGCAGGTCATTACCTTCGGCATCAACGATCCTGATATCTATGCCGATCGAGGGCAGCCCCTGTTTCTTTTTTAGTTCCCATTTTTCCGTTTCAGGCATGTCGTCCAGGGAGGGTTTTAAAGATTGCGACACTACTATGGGAGTTGTCTCGGTTGCCCCATAGACATGAACAATATCTGCACCATAATCGGCAAATCCTCTCATCATGGACAGGGGCGGTTCCGTAGCACCAGAAGCTATTCTAAGATTTTTAAATTTTGGTTTTTCTGGAAGAGAATCAAGGTATTGCAGCATGGGAATCAGAATCGCCGGCGCGCCCTGACTAATCGTAACCTTTTCCGAGATCATCAGATCTACCAGCACATTGAGGGTTTCCGCTGTGTACATTCCAGGAAAAACGAGCTTTGCCCCGGCCAGGCAGGCGGAAAAATACAAACCCCAGCCATGACAGTGGTACATTGGTACGGTCTGGAGAAGCACATCTCGGTTGCTCATATTGAGAGAAAGCGCTAGGGCCTGGCTGTGGATATAGATACAGCGGTGGGAGAAATAAATCCCTTTGGGTTTTCCGGTGGTCCCCGAAGTATAGCAGGCTGAAAAAGTAGAGGTTTCATCAATCATTGGCCAGTCAAAAGCCGGCTTTTCCGCAGCCAGCATCTCTTCGTAATTGCCAACTATATTCAGTCCGGATTTGACAGCGCTGAAATCTTTATCCGAGATCACAAAATATTTTTTGACGGTTTCAAGTCTACCGGCAATTGGTTCGATAAGAGGCAGCAGTGTTTCATTGACAAATACATGGGAAGCTTCACTGTGATTGAACACATAAATTTTGTCTTCTTCGGAAATGCGCAGATTTATCTGGAGCAGCACAGCCCCTATGCCGGAAAGAGCATGGTAAAGTTCCCAGTAGCGGTGGGTATTCCACTCCACGACAGCCACCTTGTCACCGGCCTTGATCCCTTGTTTAACCATGGCATTGGCAAGCTGCTGCATCCGCTTGTAAGCATCGCCGTAATTATATCGGAGCAGAGACCCGTCCAGGCCGCGAGACACAACTTCCACTTCAGGATATGTCCGAGCTGCGCCTTTGATAAAGGTTATGGTGTTTAGTTGGTAATCATCTCCCGAGGTTGACGGACATCCTTTGACAATTTTCTGAGTCATGATTTTGCTCCATCTTTTTTTTATTGAGGCCGAAATGATATATTCATCCGGCCTGATGGCGTTTCTTTTCTCCATCAAGTCTTCACCAAGGTATTCGAACAACGTGCTTCAATATTTTTCCTGTATCAGCAGTCCTGAAATTTGGCCGGACGTTTTTCAATAAAAGCCGCCATCCCTTCAGACTGGTCTTTGGTGGTAAAACAGAGGGCAAACAGGTCCGCTTCATAAGCAGATGCCTTGTCAATTTCCATTTCCAAGCCGTTGTTGACTGCTTCCTTGCAAAAGCGTACCGCCTGGGGTCCTTTCCCGGCAATCTTCCGAGCCATTTCCTTTGCTGCCTGAAGCAGCTCATCCTGCGGTACCACCTTATTCACCAGACCGATACGCCAGGCCTCCTGGGCGTCTATCATCTCTCCGGTAAAAAGCAATTCCTTGGCTCGCCCTTTGCCGACCAAGCGGGATAGACGCTGTGTTCCGGCAAAGCCAGGAATGACCCCTAAGTTGACCTCGGGCTGGCCGAATCTAGCGGAATCGGATGCCAAGCGTATGTCACACGCCATCGCCAGTTCGCAGCCGCCACCCAAAGCAAAGCCGTTGACGGCCGCGATTACCGGTTTAGTAAGGGCTTCGATGAAATTCAGAATCATCTGGCCAAACAGGGCAAACTCTCGGGATGCTATCGGCTGCATGTGCTGCATGTAGGTGATATCTCCACCTGCGACAAAAGCTTTGTTACCGGCACCGGTAAGAATGATTACCTTGACTTGTCTATCCTTCTCAAGGAGGGTGAATGTACTGTGAAGTTCCTCCAGTGTCGCGACGTTCAAGGCGTTGAGTGCCTTGGGGCGGTTGATGGCGACGATTGCCACACCTTCACTGATTTCGATGAGTAGATTATTGCATTCCATGATTTTCCTCTTTCATTCCTTGCCTGTGATGAGTTAATGATCTTCAATCAACCTTATTCCTCTTAAAATGGCGTCAGGATAACCCGGGGTGGAAAATGCATGCACAGACAGGGGTCGTGTCGGCTGTTGCATAATCTTGCCGGTCAGGATCAGATCAATTCAAGGGCAAGCGCTGTTGCTTCCCCACCACCGATACAGAGTGATGCGACACCACGTTTGAGGCCGTGCTTTTTTAACGCATGCAGAAGAGTGACGATGATGCGTGCCCCGGTGGCACCAACGGGATGTCCCATGGCACATGCCCCGCCGTTGACATTGACCTTGTTGTGTCGGATGTTCAGTTCACGCATTGCATACATGGTGACAACAGCAAAGGCCTCGTTAATTTCGTACAGATCAACATCGTCAGCGGCCCAGTTCATCTTCTTCAACAGTTTCTGCAAGGCACCAACAGGTGCCGTGGCAAACCATCGGGACTCCTGGGATTGAGTGGTATGGCCATAGATGCGTGCTAACGGATTAATGCCACGCTTCAGTGCTTCGGACTCCCGCATTAATATGAGGGCCGCCGCTCCGTCGGAGATCGAGGATGAATTTGCCGCAGTCACAGTGCCACCCTCTTTGAAAGCCGCTTTGAGTTGAGGGATCCTGGAAATATTGCAGCGTCCCGGCGTTTCATCATCGTTCACCAGCACCTCAATCTTTTTATGGTTCACAACTTTAACCGGGGCAATTTCGTCGCGGAAATCCCCTTCGTTTACGGCACGCTGGGCGCGCTTCACCGATTCCGCGGCGAATGCGTCCTGTGCCTCACGCGTGAAACCATGGGTTTCTGCACATAACTCCGCAAATACGCCCATCAGACTACCTTCATAGGCGTCCTCTAGACCGTCGTAGAGCATGTGATCGTAGATTTGCACATGGCCCAGGCGATGTCCAGATCGCCCTGTGGGCATGATAAAAGGGGCATTGGTCATAGATTCCATGCCGCCCGCGATGCCTATGGTCGCCGTACCAGCGAGGATCTCGTCATGGACGATCATCGTCGATTTCATCGCCGAACCGCACATCTTGGTAAGGGTTACACAGGGTACGGATGTCGGTAATCCCGCGCCAAGCACAGCCTGCCTTGCCGGTGCCTGCTTGAGGCCACCCATCAGGCAACAACCAAAAATTGCTTCATCGATATCCTCGCCGCGAACCCCTGCCTGCTCGACCGCCGCAGCGATGGCGGCAGAGCCAAGTTGGGGTGCGGTAACACTGGCGAACTGGCCCTGAAACGCACCGACTGGGGTTCGTTTGGCACCGACAATCACTACAGGATCATTTGCTGCGTACATAAGCTGTTCCTCGTTATGAGATTTAAAGTTAGAGCGAAGCCTCGTTAGCCTGGTTTACTTCGCTGCCATACGGATGCCGCCATCGAGGCGGATGACTTCGCCATTCAGGTAGATGTTTTCGACGATGTGGCGCACCATCGCGGCGTATTCCGACGGTTTTCCCAGCCGTGGCGGGAACGGGACCGTCTTGCCTAAAGAGTCCTGAACATCCTGCGGTAATCCAAGCAGCATGGGAGTCTCGAAAAGACCGGGCGCAATTGTCATAACCCGGATACCGGAGCGCGCCAGTTCCCGAGCCAAAGGCAAAGTCAACGCCACCACCCCGCCTTTCGAACTCGCATAGGCGGCCTGGCCGACCTGGCCATCGAATGCAGCGACTGAGGCAGTATTGACAATGATTCCCCGTTCGCCATCAGCGTTCGGCTGTCCTTTGCTCATAATGTCTGCTGCAAGACGAACCATGTTGAAGGTACCAATCAGGTTCACGTTGATGACCTGAATATAAGTGTCCAGATCGTGCGGGCGGTCACGGCCAACCACCCGTTCTGCCGACGCAATCCCCGCACAGTTCACCAGTCCGTGCAAGCCACCAAACATTTTTACTGCAGAGTTAATGCACGCCTTGGCGCTATCTTCACTAGTAATATCTGTCTGCACGAAATGTGCACTGGCACCTAACTTGGTTTTTACGGTATCACCGGCAGACTGATTGACGTCCGCCAGCACTACCTTGCCACCGCCGTTTACAATCATTTGGGCCGTGGCTGCGCCTAGGCCTGAAACACCGCCAGTCACCACAAATACGCTATCTTGTACCTGCATTTGAAGTTCTCCAATC
Source organism: uncultured delta proteobacterium (assembly GCA_963804605.1). Lineage (GTDB taxonomy): Bacteria > Desulfobacterota > Desulfobulbia > Desulfobulbales > Desulfocapsaceae > Desulforhopalus_A. Next base: position 193,472 of record CAWDRB010000027.1, on the reverse strand, counting down.
CGTGTTGAGATTAGTGGATTAAACCAATTTGCCTAATTTATGACTTGCAACATCTTTATAGTAGCCACTCGTATTTTATATTCGCTTGTGACATCAGCAAGGCTAATAAGCCAGCTTTATCCTTGAGTTATATCGTAAATTGGCGACTCCTAGCCCGGCTAGGATTGCATTTGAGACCTTCTTTTTTTCGTGTTCTTCCCCCATCCTATGATTGTTTTTTTTCCTAGGATTTTAAGAGGGCTTCGACACCCTGCAATCGAAGATGACGTAGCTTCCCCGATTAGGGGCTCCAAAACTTCTCCGGTTGAAACTTTACTTTAGCATTGACTTTTACGAGGATATATTCCTGCCCTAAGCAGGGGATTTTTGCAGCGCGTTGTGCCGTTGCCCCTTGAGCCGCTTTAAGGCATTCTGATATTGAACCTCTTAGAGGTAAAAGGATACAGGGAGGGGAGGGAAGCTACAATATTAGAAGACTATTATATATTATTACATAATAAGTAATATTCAGTAGTTTTTACTAATAGTATAGAGAGCGTGCAAAACTAGGGGAGGCCCTCATGATCTATGATGAGATGAGCCTGTAAGGTTAACGAAAACAAGTAGTGCAAAGAAGAAACTGTAGTTTTGATCGAATATAGGTATGTTGACTTTTGAAATTTAAGCTCAATAGCAAACATGGGAGTTTAATGCTTCCAAGAAACAGGAAAAGATATCCTGCAATCATAAAATATTATATTTTATAACTTGTATTCTTCAACGCCACGGCTCACTAAGCTTATTCACAATATCACGACGAGAAAGAACCGAAGAACAACGTTCCCAAAGATGTGCTTCTGGATCAACTGTGGCTCTATACTTCACAGAAAAGGCATCCTGGGCTTTTTTTCTCTCATGCATATATTCATCCATTCGATTTCTCAACTCTTCTTCGTCATCAATCCAGTCGTCATCAATGGTATCCGGTAGGCTGCCAAAAATATCGTAGGTATCACGAAGCCGCTCAGATAATACATCGTACACCTTTTCATCCTGGGTCCCACTATAGACCAGATTGACCATATCAACATATTTGCGCGACTGACCAAAACGCTTGATACGCCCCAATCGCTGTTCCAGACGGGATGGATTCCAGGGCAAGTCAATATTAATCAGAGTCCCCAAAGTTTGGAGATTCAAACCTTCGCAGGCTGCGTCAGTGGCTACTACCAAGCGTATTTCCCTGGTACGTACTGCTGCTTTAATCACTTCCCTATCAACTCTATTAAACTGTTCACCCCGAAAGAGACCGCTCTTGCCAACACCTGCATAAACAGCAACAACCTCATCCTCAAAGGATTTTGCCAGTTCTCCTGCTATCTACTCTACTGTATCATAATATTGACTAAAAATAATGCAGCCATGTTCAAGCCAGGTTCTTCCATCTGTTCGAAATTCCGTCAAAAACCATTTTATCGTGTCGAGTTTTGAATCCACAGCCTCTGGGCGGGACAGCTGAGTTCGAATTTCCTGCAAGCAAGCGGCTTCAGCTGGAGTCATCTCTGAAAGAATATGTTCGACCTCATCAATACGGTCTTCATCCTCATTTGATATGAAGTGTCTCAACATGTTTTCAGCGGTCTTGAGCCCTGAAGCAAAGCTTGAGCATATCCGCTGCAGCATTAAGGATTTCATGAACCCACCGGCCCCGGTGTGAGATTGCAACAACTTACAAAATTCTTCAGCCTTCTCGTAAGCTACTTCGAAGGGTGTATTGGTGGGAATACCCAAATCAACAAAACGATATTGGTATTGAGCAAGATTTTGTCGCATCGGGTGAGTATTGACCCCCACTTTCTCGAGAAGGCCGTCATCTTCCAGCTGTTTTCTTTTACGCAAGACCGTATGGCGTAATGCCGGGTTGTTGGTCTTAAAGAAACCAGGAGCCAGGCATTCTGAAAGCCACATACTTTTAATCATCCGATCCAAATCTTCAAAACGATGGGAGCAATTGAATTCCTGCGGATTAATCCCTAACGAGTCTCTGATATTTTGTAACGTGTGGTGCTCCGAAGCCGGTGGCAGCGGATTGCGCAGCCATTGCCACGCTTCTTGCTCTGAGCTGACAGCGCTTTTTCCGGTTACCATTGGAATTGCCTGCTCATGGTCTTGCCAGAGAGAAAGAGAATCCCCTAGAACAAACTCTGCACCACTATTTAACCCTATAATGACACATGCGCCATGTTCATTGTTGCAATTTTTCTCTTCCGGTGCGACAAGTAGGAACGGTGATTTCGGCGCTGAATCCACCCCACCAGTTCAATAGCCATTTCTATATTAAACTCTCTCAGCGGTAGCACGGTTTCCAGCAGCAACCTAAGCTGCGACGGCGTAATAACTGGTGCTTTTTTTTCCCAATCTGATCTTTAGATGCCAGAGAAAGTAATGACCAAGCATGCAGGTCAAAATATGGTGATGCCAGCCTGGAAATTTTCGCACCTCATATTGATCCATTCCCAGCTCGGTCTTTGTCTCTTCAAAGCATTGTTCCACTGACCAGCGGAGTCCGCTCAACCAAATCAAAGTTGGCAATCTGACACTTACCGGCGCATTGGAGATGAAGTAAGAATATTGAGGTTCACTGCCCAGGGTTCTGCGAATAAGCAACCAGACGGTCTTCTCGGGAAGTCCCTTGTAAGAGAGTACTATTCTCCTTTTGGTGAACTCATACTCTATTGGCCCTTTGGTTCCTTCGGAGACTTTTCGGCGATACCAGAAGAAGTTGTTGATTCCGGCGGCAAAGGTCTTGACTGAAAGGGGATCCTTGGTTTGGCCGGAGAGAATTTTCTTTGTCCGCACTTGTCCGTTATATTTATATGTTTTTTTTATGGTGCATGGATTCTTTACCCAACAGAGCGTGTCTTCCGGTACCTGCAAGAGGTACGTCACTCTTATCAGGGCCTCAACTGCTTCGACAAATTCTGGACTGTTTGCGTATACTGAATCAGCAAGCACATACCGGAAGGGAATTTGTTCCTGCTTTGCGATATCCTGCAGCATGTCAACGGCAAGTTGGGGTTTTGTTTTAAATTTAACTCCGAAGGGGAGTTTGCATTTCTTGCGTCTTTCACTATATTCCTCCGTAAACCACTGTTCCGGAATATAGAGCCTTTTATCAATAAGAGCATAACCGTAAGCACTTGTGTATGCAGCAAAAACGCCTACCTGGCAGTTATCCGCTTTGCCGACCGTGCCACAATATTGCCTGGCTACACCGATAGAGTCGTCACCTTTTTTCACGAAACCGCTTTCATCGAAGATAATTGCACCATCAGGATGACCAAGATCTTCATTAATCAAACTACGATACTTGTGCTCAATTTTATCATCATCCCAAGGTGCGTCGGATACAAAACGCTGCATCGCTCTGATTTTTCCGCCTTCCACAGCGATGGCAATTGGCTCAATAGACTTGCGTTCTAGTTGGCTGAACTGACCGGACATGTATCGAAAAAAATTATCCCGAGATTCGCTACGATGAAAACAATCTACAAAATTCTCATGAAATCCTTTCAGCTCTTCAGCAAAACCAAGGATATCGTCCCGATTAAGTTCAAATTTTGGCACCTCGTACAAATAATCAGTTTGGCGAATCTCCGGCAACATAGTTGGCCTCCTCTCTGCTGTTTTTAACAAAGAATAGCAGACAAGTCGGTCAGGTTCAAGATTTATTTCTATGCATGTATCGTTGTAGGGTTAATTCATTTCCATCTTTTTATTTCAATTATTCATCTGAAAGTCGCGCACACAATCTGACCTAATCATTGAGAACCGTGAAGTTTGCTCGTCTTGGCTCCGAACAAAAAAACGACTGAGAAATTGCTCCATTTTTGCCAGACCAGGTTGCACGATACTACTTTCCAATTTTTCGTCTAACGACTCCGAACAAGTCTCAGTTACTATCTTGTACGATGCCTGACACTCCCTCCGAAGTGATCTGGAATAACAATCTGGAATTATCTTGGACATCAGAATGCTTTTTTTGCTAGGTATTTCAGTGCAAAGTTGGTTTTGCAAAGGCCCAAAAAAACTTTTATAGTGCTAGGCTTTTGGGAAGTCTTTTTCATAATCCGTCACAGTAGATCCCTTTAATCTATACGGACTTCCGCCAGATTAAGATACTCTTTGGTTAAGCTATATTTTGCAGTTACTCCATTTCTGATCAATTCTTGGTGATTCTCCGGTCCTACCCTTTCAGGATCACGTCGTAACAGACACCTTTTACCTTAAATCTGCTGTTGCCAATGAACACCTCTCGATCAGTTGTAGGTGCTCGTTTAATCTGTCTTGGTCTCATATTTTGTTCAGGAGACTGCTTATTGCTGGGTAGTTTTTAGCACACCCAGATGTCAATCTCCTCTTCACAAATCAGCTTCACAAAGTAAATACCCGCTCCCACAGGCAGATGTCTCAAACTGCAGGATCGCATGTTTGATATTGAACGTTTGCAGGAGTTCATGGCGAATTTCTCGGCCAAGATCTTCAGTTCGGCTTGTCAGAATATCATCCACAACTACATGACAGGAAAAACCAATTGTTGAGGAATTGATATTCCAGACGTGAAGATAATGAACCCCCCTTACCGGGTTAAAGGTTATGATCTTCTCTTTGATTTCATTGAGAATAATCCCTGAAGGGGTTGCATTCATCAAAATCTGGCTTGATTGACGAAGCAGGTCCCAGCAGTTTTTCAGGATATAAGCGGTGATAACAAAGGATAGCGCCGGATCGAGCCAATACCATGGCTTGTACAGTAGCAGGATACCGCTGGCCAAAACCAAAACCGAGGTTAACAGGTCACCCATCATATGCAGAAATGCACCTCGGACATTGAGGTTGTGTCGAGAATCTTTCAGGAGCAGCCAGGCTGAAAAACCGTTGCCGAGAATACCTACTCCAGCCAGCCAGATAATTATATCGGCAGCAACTTCTTCAGGATGAATGAATCGTTCTATTGCTTTGTAAAGAATGAAGCCAGCCACCAGGGACAACAAAATGGCATTGATTTGAGCGGCAAGAATTTCAGCCCGCTTGTATCCGAAGGTATTGGTTTCAGATATGCCTCGCAGACTCAAGCGATGAGCAAAATACGAGATTAATAACGCGATGGAATCACTGAAATTGTGCATGGCATCGGAAATCAGGGCCATGCTATTGGCATAAACACCGCCAAAAATCTGTGCAGTGGGGATAGCAATGTTAAGGGCTAAGGTTGCCAGAAGCCTTTCGCCAATACGGTCTTTCTCTTTGTACATATGGTGATGATCATGTGTACAACTGTGATGCTCTTTAACATTGATTGTCATGATGATGTCGCCAATACCTGTATGTTCAGTTTGCGAGTCTCGGCCATGCCGGCAGAATCGAATTGGCCAGTTGCCTGAGAACTGGGTCATTGGATTTTTTGGCAAGAGACAAGTCCTTTACCTTTGAGGAGATACGCCCTCTGTCCATAATTGCAACTTCGTCACAAAAGCCGGCAACTATGCGGATATCATGGGAGATGAAGAGATAGGATACTCCTGTTTCCTGTTGCAGGTCGCGGAGCAGTTTCAATATCTGGGCCTGAATGAGCATATCAAGACTGCTGACCGCCTCATCCAAAACAATGAGTCGCGGCTGAACTGACAGCGCTCTGGCGATGCAGATACGCTGGAGTTGACCGCCGCTGAACTGATGGGGATATTTATCCACGTCAGACGGATCGAGCCCAACCATGTCCATCAGTGACAACACCCTTGGTAAAACATCATTCTTGGACCAGCGACTACTGTTACGAATGGGTTCAGCAATAATGTCCTGTACCTGCCAGCGGGGATTGACAGAGCCGAGGGAGTTTTGGAAAACAACCTGAACTTCACCCCGAAATTGTCGCCAATCCTGCCTGGAGAATTGACGAAGATCCTTGCCTCGATAGCGGACAGCGCCTTCGTTGGGGTGCTCCAGCCCCAGAATCAATCGCCCCAGAGTGCTCTTTCCTGCACCACTTCGGCCAATGACTCCGACACTGCCGCCCTCTCTAACTGTGAGGGAGATATCGGTGAGGGCCTTTACCTCTTCTCGCCTGCTGAACCAACCACCCCGATAGTATCTTCTGGTTGCCTTGTCAATTTCTAGAAGGTTCATAGCGTACGTCTCCCAACCAATATTTTTGCCGTACAGGCTGAAATGCGCCGACAGCAGTGACCGCGTATAGTCTTTATCCGGCTGGGCGAAAATCTCGGTAACCGGGCCTGACTCGACAACCTTGCCCTCCTGCATTACCAGCACCTCATCAGCAAGCCGGGCGATGACACTCAGATCGTGGGTGACCAGCAACACACCGATGTTCTTCTCTTTTCTGAGACGATCGATAAGATCAAGAATCCTAGCCTGGACGATCACATCCAGATCGGTGGTTGGCTCGTCGGCGATCAGTAGTTCCGCTTCCAGGAGCAGGGCAAGACTGACCATGATCCTCTGCAGCATGCCACCCGACAATTGGAAAGGATACGCGGAAAGAATATCATCCGGCTGATCGAAACCGAGATCGGCCAGGGTCGCCCGAATCAGATCGGTATTTCGGCGAACCTCCATACCATGGGCGTGCAGGGTTTCAGTGATATGGTGGCCGATGGTAAAGATCGGATCGAAGCAGGTCATCGGATTTTGCATGATCATTGCCGCCTGTTTTCCGCGGAAGCAGCGCAAGGAAGATCTGGTCTCCTGTAGTGGTGTACCGGCCAGACTGATCTGGCCGTTGCTGCGCCTGAGAGTCTGCGGCAGAAGATCCATCACCGCCAGGCAGGTCAGAGATTTTCCGCTGCCCGATTCACCGATGAGACCGGTCACTTTTCCTCTGACCACATTCAGGCTGATGTCGCTGACCAGATGACGGTCAGGACAGTTTTGGCGGCTTAACGAGACTTGCAGTCCGTCAATTGAGAGAATGGTTGTGGTGCAACTCATAGCGACTTTTCCTCCATGGCAGGGTCAAGGGCGTCGCGGAGTGCGTCTCCCAAAAGGTTGAAGGACATGACGGTAATGAAGATCATCATTCCGGGATAAACGATCAGGCTCGGATTGGTCCACAGGAATTGACGGGCGTCATTGATCATGACGCCCCATTCAGGTGTGGGCGGAGCCACTCCCAGCCCTAGAAAAGAAAGGCCGGAGACATGCAGTATCATATGACCGATGTCGAGAGTGGCCAGAATCACCAGCTGGGCAAACACCGGAGGGATAATATGCTGCAGGACAATCTTTGCCCTGGAAGCTCCCGATACCCGTGCGGCCAGAATATATTCCCGGTTTTTCAGTGACAGCACAAAACCCCTGATCAGACGGGCGTACCAGGCCCAGTGGGTGAGAACAATGGCTATTACCACGTTGGTCAGACCGGTGCCTAAAATGCCGATGAGAAACATGGCAAGAATGAAGGTGGGGAAGGTGAGGAAGACATCGCAGAGCCGCATCAGAAAAGCATCGATCTTACCACCGGCATAACCGGAAAAACAGCCGACAAGAAAACCCAGAGCCAGTATACAGACAATGATTGCCGATACAGTGCCCACCGATACCTGCGCGCCGTAAATGAGCCGGGAGAGGATATCTCTGCCGAGGTGATCGGTGCCAAGTAGGTGGGCGCCACTGGGTGGCTGCAGTTTCAGCTCCAACATGACATTGTTGGGATCATAGGGTGCGACCTGGGGGGCTAAGAGTGCTGCCAAGAGTATCATCCCGGCCATCAGCAATGCCAGCCGGGAGGTATTCCGTCGCAATAGTCGTTTGAGAACCCTCATATATTTTCCTCCCCTGCCAAACGAATTCGTGGATCAAGCGCTGCGTAGCAGATGTCGACCAGCAAGTTGCAGATAACGAAAATGACAACCATGAAGAGGAGGAAGCATTGCATAACCGGGTAGTCTCGATTGTAGATGGATGAAACAGCAAAACGGCCCACCCCCGGCCAGGAAAAAATGGACTCGACCACTACAGCTCCACCAAGGAGTTCGCCCACATGCATTCCGACGGCTGTGATCACCGGGATAAGAGAATTCTTAAAGACATGAACCCCTATTACCGTCCGCTCACGAAGCCCTCGCGCCCGGGCGTAGAGGACACTGCGGGCGTTGAGGTTCTCCAGCATGCTGGCCCTGATTAAACGAATATTGATACAGGTTGACATCAGCGCCAGACTGATTGCCGGCATGATCATATGGGATAGGCCTCCCCGTCCCATCGGCGGCAGCCAGTGCAGCCAGAGAGAAAACACCGTCACCAGCAGGAATCCCAACCAGAAATTAGGCATCGATACTCCAAAAAATGCCAGGACGCGGGTGATATGATCCGGCCAGCGATCCTTGTTGAGCGCTGCCCACATCCCGAGTGGAATACTTATCAGCAGAGTCAACAGCAAAGCGATACCGGCCAGTTTCAGAGTCGCCGGAAAATAGTACAGTATTTCCGGCAATACCGGCCGGCGCGTGACATAGGACAGGCCGAAATCGAGTCTCAGTGCCTTGCCTATCCAGTCAATATACTGGGTGAGCAAGGGTTTGTTCAGCCCGAGAAATTCTCTGGCCGTGGCAAGTGCCTCATCTGTCGGTGGAATCTGCGACAACCGCAGATAGGACATGGCCGGGTCGTTCGGCCCCAAGCGCAGGATACAGAACACCACCACTGAAACGGCAAACATAATGGGTATGAGAAGCAACAAGCGTCGAACAATAAACCGCAGCATTATATAGGTTCTCCTTCTGCGTCGAGTGCAGGAAAATTAGTCTCTTTCAATCAACTCAAAAGGTATTTCCGCTTTGAGTTGGCCATATCGCACCCCTTTGAGACCTTTCTTATGGACGATGACTCCCCGCACATAGGTGAGGGGCAGGTATACCGCCTGCTCGTGGAGGTTAGTGAGGATATATTTGTAGAGCTCTTGTCGTTCTGCTTCATCTGTCGACAGCAAGACCTGGCCGATCTTGGCATCAATTTCCGCTTTCATGGGCAACCCGATTTGGGCCTGATAATCGGCGTGTGAAGGCGCACGCATGGAACTGCAAAAGGAATGGGGATCATACGGCGCACCCCAGGTCTCGTTGAAGACCATGCCGAACTCCCCCGTTTTCTGACGGTTCATGTTGGAATCAGGTTCTTCACCGATCAGGTTGATTTTTATGCCGATTTTCTTAAGATCTCCCTGAATTGCTTCGGCAATAGCTTTTTGTTGGGCATCATTACCGACAAAACAGAAATCGATGGCGAGTTCCTGACCGTCTTTTCGTCTGTTTTCTCCAGCAGCGCTCTGTTTCCAGCCGGCTTCATCCAGGAGTTTTTCAGCCAGTTGTCGGTCAAAGACGTACGGTTTCAGGCCGAGATTGCAGTAGGGGGTATCAGCGGAATACAAGGTGTCGGCCTTTTGCTCGACCCCGTAAAATATTGCTTTGACCAGGGCTTGCTTATTCATTGCGTGTTGAATGGCCTGACGTACCATGAGATCAGCTGTCGGTCCACGTTTTGAATTGATCGCAACCACCCGGCTGGCCAGCGGTTGGGAGACCTGCGTTACGTAATCAGGCATCGTGGTGAAACGTTCAAAAGAATCCAGGCTTATCTGGCCGCTGCCATGACCAGCAGCGCCATGGATCAAATCAATTTCGCCTGTCTCCATGGCAACTGCTCTGGTGGTCGGATCGGAAATTACCTTGACCAGCAGGATTTTAAACTTCGGCTTGATCCCCCAGTAGTTGTCGTTGCGCTCAAACAGATCGAACTCACCCTTGCGACTCTCAACCAACATCCAGGGCCCGGTGCCCACAGCCCTTTTTATCCCTTTCGAGGTATTGCCGTCTTCCGGCATCGCTGCAGGACTCATAAAGCGGAGAGGACGGATAAGGCAAAGTTCCTGTAAGGTCGGGTAGTAAGCGTTTTTCATCGTCAAGCGGAAAGTAAACTCGTCGACAGCTTCTGCCTTGTCGATCTGGGCCACGAGCTCAAGCCACTTATGTCGCTCGCTGTTCATCATGACCGCCTCGAAATTTTTCTTCACCGCTTCTGCGTTAAAGGGGGTGCCATCGGAAAATGAAACGTCCTTTCGCAGTTCAAATGTATAGACTTTGCCATCTGGCGAGATGGTCCACTTTTCAGCCAGCCAGGGCAGCACCTTGTTGCCCTCGCCATATTTGACAAGCGACTCGTAGAGCAAAGCCTGGGCAAACATCTGATTTGGGGAATACATGTGTGGGTTCAGTTCCCCCACATTTGACGACCATGAATAGATCAGCGTGTCTTTATCGGCGAAAGCCTGAGGCACCGCCGCGAAAAGAATAATCAATAAACCAGACAGAAAGCGCAGGCAAAAACGTAACATCTGAAATTCCTCCTCAAATTTTGTTTTATAAAGCGAACTGAATTATCAATATTACTGTCCATTGACATCTTCTCTACGCCGTCAGAAAACCATTCTTGCAAATGCATCCAGGGATGCATATAAATTTTGCTAAGTATCTGTAGTCCTAACAATCATGACAACAAAAGAGGTGAATTATGAGTGAAGGTAAGCACCCCCACGAACACGTTCATAGCCACGAGCATGACCATGAGCATGAGCATAGCCACAAACATGGCTCGCAAGAGCATAGCCACATGCACCATCACCATCACAAACATCCCCATGCTTTTGAACACGAACATGATCATGTCCATCATGGTGATGATGCCGGCCATGGACATGAGCATCAGGCAGATAGCTCTTTTCCCCATAGGCACGAGCATAAAGACCATGATCAAGAGGATCACAACCACAAACATTCATAAATGAAGGGGTAGGGGAGAGCTACCCCTTCTCAGCTGGAGGGAATCGATATGGCAATCTGATGATTTTATCCAGCAAATTTGCATTCATACCTAATCGTGCTTTTGAAGAGCTTTACCTTTTTGTGACAGGAATCTTGCTAAAGTTGTGAATAGTGCACGATGGACATTCTCTTTACTGCAAGCCATGATGGATACATCCCGGTGTTTCCTTTTGAAAACAGGGCATGCAAAATATCTTGTCACGGCGCTCGATACAGCGAGTTGCAAGAACCTGTTGACCGCATATCGCGCAAATCGTATAGAGACTCGTCGATTCCTGCGGTTGTTGCTGTGTATATTGAGTCGGCTCAAGGATGAAAAGTTCCTCTGGCGATGATGCAAATATTCGGCGAACGCGTTCGTCTATTAACTTTTGGAATGAGACAATGTCCTCCAGCAGGGCATTGTTGTTGATGATTTTCCCCTCTAGCCTGTAAAAGGCTTCTTCATCGCCGAAGTTCATAACATTCATACTGAATATCCAACCGTTATCCTTATTCCGGCTATAAACGGAATAATTGTGTTTGCCGTAGTCCATGACCATGAGGCGCTGGTTACCGATGGTCACCCCAAGAAGAATCTGAATCGCATCGAGGGCGGAAGTGCTGTTTTCGGCAAGGACAGAAAAATTGTTGTCTTCGAGAATATTCTCGCCCAAAAGATGTTGGACAAATTCGCAGAACTTACTCCCAAGAGCAAGCTCTGGACAAACATGGCCGTGAAAGTCAACCACCCGCTTTAGTGCAATATTTGCTAACATCTTTCGATCCTCCAAAAACAATCGCATTAATTCCTGGTCTTGCAAGACCCTGAAGCAAAGCACCCAGATACCGGGATCAACAAGATCACTACCGTGATAGTCTTCCGGTTGATTGTATAGATAAAATACATTCCGGTCCCCGATCTCCACCAGGTAACCATACCCTGAGTGATCTACGGCAATTTTGCAGCGACAGAGAATCCTGTTTACCGGGAACATTTTCCCGGCAAAGGCGAAGCCAACCGGTAGTTGCCGGTCATCGTCGCAGACGACCTCGATTTTCTGTTGAATATAATCAAGTTGCTCTAGATCGATCGACCGAAGGACTTCAGTTCGATGCATCATATCTATCTGTAATTTAGGCATATGTTTAGTTTCACAACTCAGTTAAACGCTACAGGTCATCGATCTGCGCAGGTAACACATAATATTGAATCGTGTTACTAATCCATCCACTAAACAAATGTCAAGAAAAATAATACCAATTATAGATTCGTGTTACTCTGTGGGCGTCAGTCATTACCTATATTGTCGACCATCGGAATAACATTTTTGGTAAGAATAGCACCGCCAACATGTTTATGTTGTAGTTTTAGTATGTTGAATATAAATATGGTGTCCAAGCATAAAAGATAATCCCGTGATTGCCGGCATCAAAAAAGTACCGTCTTTGCTATGTGCCTAGAGGTGGGGCTTCGGATTGTTAAGGGATCAACTGACCGGGATGGGGTGAGCAGAATCTATCTCAACCCTAAAAAGAATTCTTGGCTTCTGTTTGTTGAATCAGGCGACTCTTGGTCACAGGTCTGGGCTGAAAAGAGGTTTTTCGACAACAACATTTCCCCGTCCATGTTCTGAAATTAATGTTGTCACATCAAAGATATTACTTTTTGCCCACATCTAGGATGAGGTTGGTGGTTTTCAAAACGGTATCCCTTAACATTTATTGTGGAATGGGGATAATTTACGTTTTTCTTAAATAGATTAGAAAGTCATTGAAACTATTTTCAGTTTGACTGTCCGGTGATAAAAAGCTTGGTTGTTCCGCAAAGTTATTTGCATGAATCGCTTTTTTATTTGATTTACTTACAGAGGCATACTCGAGGCAGGTAATGCATGCCAAGGAAGAGGCTCCACTAAAAAGAAGATACCTGGAACAATATGATATTGGACCAGGTATCTTCAACTTGGTAAGGAGTTTACTTGAGTGTTATCCCAGCGTCCTCGGCAGCATCAGCGGCATGATTGACAAAGATATCGGCAAAATTGTCATTTTCGCCAAGCCCTTCAGTTACAACAATAACTTCAAAGCCACTTTTCTCAAGAATAGATTTCCATGAATCATCTTCGGGGCCGGCCATGTCATTAATTGTATGATCACCGGCAACCACCATAAACGGTTTAAGGATCACCCTTTTGACCCCATACAGATTCAAGGTTTCAATAACATCTTCAATGGCAGGATATCCCTCCACATTTCCGATAGCGGTTACAACATCAGGATACATCTTCCGCATCTTGGCCGCCAGCTCTAGATATATCCCTCCATTACCAGGAAAAAATTCATTGCCATGCCCCATGTAAAGAAGCCCTGCTTTTTCGTTGATTGCACGTTTAACATCCGGCTCCATTATCTCTGCTACCGCATTAATGTCTTCGGCATAGGGGTGTTCTGTACCATACGTTCCTAGCGCTGGTCTACCGAGAGCCACTTTATAAAAAGGTTTATACTTAGCCTTTTTTAAGGTTCCCATGTTCATCAGTGCATCTACATAGGTGTGCAGGTCAAGAAATTCTTCTCCCATGGAAATATGTGTTGGCTGGATGACTATGGTATCGTAGCCATCGTTCTGCAAATCAGCAATCGTGGCAAGTGGCGTCTTTACGTGGAGGATATCTGCGGGTATTTCAGGGTGAGCTTTAATATATTCTACATCTTCAGCCCGGTGCTGCCATTTTTTTCGAATAATATTTGAGGTAAATGCTATCCGTACTGTCGTGTCCGGATATTTGGCTGATAATTTTTGAGCGGATATTTAGCAAGCCCTTGTAGCGCAGGCTCCACGGTGGTGCCAAACATGGCGAGAACAATGGCATTTTTATGTTTAACCTCATAAGCACCGCTTGCTTGACAATGTGTTGTCACAGCCAGGAACATAACGACAACCGCGAAAAAAAATGACCTCAACTTCATAATAACCTCCTTCTTTTCACGGTCTGGAAAACAAAAATCCCAGACCAATTAAATAATTGATCCAGGATATCCCTATCGTCTCCCAGATTACACGTTGTCCGTTTCTTTTCCGGAGAACACGAACAGAAATCCAGGTAGGTCTTCTGACTCTCGGATCTTTCTCCTTCCACACCTTCCCATTCCTCAAGAACAGTGGCTTTAACGTGGAATTCGTCCCCGATTACAGCGGCGGGCCCGTCCCGGATTTACACCGGGTTCCCTTTTCAGCTTGTTAGCAAGCACCTGAAAGTACCAGGAATATATACAATGAGGTAACGTAACGTCAACATGTTAATTGATCTTAAGCGTTAGGCTTCTGACCCACGATTCTCGACGAAAAGAACAGAAGAGGGAGTTATATGAACATAATTTTTTGTGTTGACACACGAATTTGAATTTTGTAACTACAATGTATTACGAATTTTTAATTAGTATTACCGGTGTGCTTTGCAATGTTTTCTATAAGAATAAGTATATCAAATCATGACCACTTTTTTATTGGGAGGGACAACCAAATGCATATGGCCGACGCACTTTTATCACCTGCTGTAGGTGGCACCATGTGGGTAGCAACAGCTGGAACAATTTTCTATTGCTCCAAAAAAGTAAAACAAGATCTTGATGACCGTAAAATTCCTCTCATGGGGGTTCTTGGTGCTTTTATCTTTGCTGCCCAGATGATTAATTTCACCATTCCTGCAACGGGTTCCTCCGGCCACTTGGGCGGAGGTTTGCTCCTCGCTATTTTACTTGGCCCGTATGCGGCATTTTTGACGATAGCTTCAGTACTGGTGGTGCAGGCATTGTTCTTTGCAGATGGTGGTTTGTTGGCGTTGGGCTGTAATATCTTCAACCTTGGTGTATTCCCATGTTTTATTGCATATCCATTTATTTATAAACCGATTGCCGGAACAAATCCGACACCACTGAGAATTGGCATTGGGGCAACGCTTGGAGCAATCATTGGTTTGCAGCTGGGGGCCGCAGGAGTTGTTTTGCAGACGGTTGCTTCTGGTATATCTGAACTGCCATTGAGTGCATTTATTTCTGTAATGCTTCCGATACATCTTGCCATTGGTCTTGTGGAGGGGCTTGTTACCGCCGCAGTAGTCTCTTTTATCTGGAAGTCGCGGCCCGAATTACTTGAGCTGACGGCTGCCGCTCGACCTTTAGGAGACATATCGCTAACAAAAGTTATCGCCGCTCTTGGAGTAGTCACAGTTATCACCGGGGGGGCTCTTTCCTGGTTTGCATCTTCCTCTCCTGATGGGCTGGAGTGGTCGATGTTTAAAGTTTCCGGCCACGAAGAACTGGAAGCTCCGGAAAAAGGGATACATCATACCCTTGCTGTTTTACAGGAAAAAACATCCTTCTTACCCGATTACAGCTTCAAAGCAGGTGAGCCTGAGGCTGAAGGCTTGGCCGAAACGGCGTCTTGGCCGGCAGTTGACAGTGGCACGACAACTTCCGGGCTGGTAGGAGGTTTGATGACTCTGGCCCTTGCCCTATCAATAGGTATTCTCTTTAGAAAACGCAGCAAGACAGCTTGATATGCGCCTTTCAAATGGTAGGGGGGACGAATGACTCTCCTGCCATTTTTTATGCATGAGATTGCAACAGAGAAAAACTGGCATGGCTAAAATTGATACCGCATTTTTTGATCTCAGCAAATTAGAGGAGATGGCGAACAATGACACGGTCATTCACCGAATTGATCCACGGATAAAAGTTTTAGTTGCCTCGATATTTGTAATTTGCGTTGTTTCATTCCATAAATACACAATTTCCGCTATCTTACCTTTTGGTCTTTTTCTTATCATTGTGATGGGACTGGCAGAAATTCCGGTTTTTTTTCTGCTGAAAAAAATAGTACTGGTGTCACCTTTTGCTATCATGGTCGGCATCTTTAATCCCTTGTTCGATCAGCAACCGATTATGGTTCTGGGAGCAATTACCATAACGGGTGGATGGGTTTCCTTTGTGTCTATCTTGTTGCGTTTTGGTCTCTGTGTCGGTGCAGTGTTAGTTTTGATAGCTTCTACAGGTTTTAATACGATCTGTTTAGCCATGGTGAAGCTTGGGATGCCAAAGATTTTTGCAGTACAATTGCTGATGCTTTACCGCTATATCTTTGTTTTGATCGAGGAAGGGCTGCGTATGTACCAGGCTATGACCCTCCGCACTTTTCATGGACGAGCTATAGCTATGAAAACCTATATGCATCTGGCAGGTCAGCTGCTGCTGAGAACTCTCGATAGAGCTCAACGGATTCACCTGGCTATGCTTTGCCGCGGATTTGATGGAGATATCCGCATTCGTCAGTCATTAGGAATGACCTGGCGAGACCTCTTTTTTCTTGCAGCATGTTTTACAATTCTTCTCCTTATGCGCTGTTATAATATCCCTGCGATGTTTGGGCGTTTGATTACTGGAATGACATAATGAGCCATCACATCGTTGAAGTCCAAGATCTTTGCTATACCTATGCAGATGGGACAAAGGCTGTAGACGGAATCTCCTTTCGTATTCACCATGGCGAATCGGTAGCCGTCGTTGGGGCCAATGGTGCAGGGAAGTCGACCTTGCTATTGCACCTGAATGGATATCTGACTCCCCAGAACGGTAAGGTAAGAATAGGCGATTTTCCGTTGACTAAAAAAACAATTAAGGACGTTCGAAAAACAGTCGGAATGGTTTTTCAAAATTCTGACGACCAGCTCTTTATGCCGACTGTCTACGATGATGTCGCCTTTGGCCCTCTGAACTTGGGGCTGCCAGCAGAAGAAGTAGAACAACGAGTTCTAGAAGCGCTTTCCAGAACAAATGCCGAACATCTCAAGGACCGTCCGCCATACAAGCTCTCTGGTGGAGAAAAACGAGCGGTAGCCATTGCAACTGTTCTTGCTATGAGTCCAGATATTCTTGTCATGGATGAACCAACCTCAAACCTCGACCCCAGAGCTCGCCGTTCTCTTATAGACCTTTTATCTGGTTTTCATCATACCAAGATCATCGCTACTCACGATCTCGATATGGTCCTTGACCTCTGTGAGCGTACCATCGTTATCCTGGATGGTAAAATAATGGCCGATGGTCCAACGTTGGAGATTTTTCAGAACACGGACCTTTTGGTTACCTGCCACCTTGAAAAACCTCTCCGAATGCAGCCTTGCCCAGTATTAAAACCTAAAGTACTCAAATAAATCCGCGTGCCACAAAAAAGTATCTGGCTTTAACCTTCCTTTAATCCTGTTCTTGTTATTTTAGAATCAAAGATGGTTCAAAGTTTGCGAATCTGAACATTGCTTTTGCATATGCATTCTGTTGCTATTCTTTCTATTTTTTTGCATTGGCTTGAACTGGCTTTGATTTATTTTCCAACATCGG
This sequence comes from uncultured delta proteobacterium, assembly GCA_963804605.1. GTDB lineage: Bacteria > Desulfobacterota > Desulfobulbia > Desulfobulbales > Desulfocapsaceae > Desulforhopalus_A. The sequence goes on along the minus strand of CAWDRB010000027.1, from coordinate 176,220 downwards.
TGTCAGACTCATACTCGCCGGCAGGTTGTTATTTGCGCCAACCAAAAAAGTTGTTGGGTACGAGACGAGAAGTCTAGAGAACGGGAGTGAGAAGTAGCATCATGACGATGATTAATGCCCTACCGAGGCAGAGAGGGGTAGTGGGTTGTTGCAATCCTTTCTTCTGTTATCGTCAATTTTGGGCCGAAAGAGGTCGTTTGTAAGGGAAAGTGCAGGAAATAAAAAGAATGTTTTTCGAAAGAGCGGCTCTTATTGTTAAATTTCTTGGAGGCGATTATGAAAACCTTAATGGTGACTTTGGTAATGGGGCTGGTCCTTGGTTGTATGGCTTGGCCGGTATTCAGCAGCGAAGATGATTGCGAGAATGGCAGGCGCATAGGCGATGGTGAGCGTGATCCTGCAGGGTATCGGAGCAAGATCTACGGTACGGTGGAGAAACTTCCAGAGACCGGACTCTCCGGGATATGGATCGTTAATGGACGAGAATTTGTTGTAACGGAGCGAACCCGCCTGGAGCAAAAACATGGGCTGCTTGAGCCCGGTGCCTACGTCGAAATCAAAGGCATAAAATCGGAAAACACCTTTACTGCCGAAAAAATAGAAGTCAAAAGAGCAAAAGCCGATGCTTCCTACGGTGCAACCGAGCAGAAAATCACCGGTAAGGTAGAAAAAATACCAAAAGGGACCCTGGGCACCTGGGTTATAGGAGATAAGGAGGTTCTTGTCTTAAAAGACACTGTATTACAAGAAAAAAATGGCAAAGCTACACTTGGATCTCTTGTGGAAGTGGTTGGTATCAAATCGGGAGAGACCTTTCAGGCCGGCAGGATAGAGACACAACAAGCGATACAGTAAAAGGTGAGACGTTATGAGAATTCTGGTCATTGAAGATGAGAAAAGACTTGCCGCGATTCTAAAGAAGGGGCTTGAGGAGAGCGGTTTTGTCGTCGATGTGGCCCTTGACGGTGAAGATGGACTCTTTATGGCTAGAACCTATCCGTACGATGCTGTACTCCTCGATATACTTCTTCCAAAGGTCGATGGACTTACTGTTCTCAAGACACTCAGGGCAAAAAAGATAGGGGTTCCGGTCCTGATGCTGACGGCAAAGGGAGAGCTTGAGGACAGAGTACGAGGCTTGAACCTCGGGGCTGATGATTATCTTGTAAAGCCATTTGATTTTTCAGAGCTGTTGGCACGCTTGAACACCGTTATACGAAGAAGCATGGGCAAGGCGTCTCCCATCATCGTTATAGATGATCTGTCCCTAGATATGAGTGCCAAGACTGTCACCAGGTCGGGAAAAGAGATCAATCTTTCCGCCAAGGAATACAATCTCCTCGAATATCTCGCATTGAACAGTGGCCGGGTGATCGGCAGAACCGAACTGACCGAGCATCTGTATGACACGGAGTTCGATTTGGATAGTAATGTTATAGATGTTTACATTAATTACCTTAGAAATAAGATAGATAAGGGCTATGACAGGCAATTGATTGTGACGGTAAGGGGTGCTGGTTATGTCTTAAAGGGGGAGCAATGATCTGGTTGAAATCGATTAAGGGTAGACTTTTTGGGTGGTCTTTCTCCTTCATCGCTGCCATGCTCCTAGCCATGGGGGTATTTTTGTATAATGAAGTTGAAGAGATAATACTGGAATCCGTCGACAAGGCTCTCCATTCAAAAGAACAACTCATCACAGGGCTTTTACACGAAGAGAACAACAACATTGAGATTGAGCTTTCGGAAATCATGCTCGGTGAATATTCCCTACCGAGATCCGGCCATTACTATAAAGTACTGATGAACGGCCTTCTCCTGGCAGCCTCTCCTTCCATGGTGGAGGATGATTTTGACCTGGCATCCGGGAGCATTGTTTCCTCGGATGCCGAGAAGAACGAAAAGATCTATATGGCCACAGGGCCCGACAAAGAACCGATCAGAACTCTTCACCATAGTTTTAGGACCTACGGTCGATCCTTTGATATATTTGTCGCAGAAAGCATCCGGGAACATGTTGGGATGATACATACCTTCCGGAACTTTTTGATGATAATTATCCCCGCAAGCATTCTGATCGTTTGCCTTGTGAACAAATGGATAATAACACGCTCCCTGCTGCCTCTGGATGTCTTTGCGACATCAATCAGTAAGATCACTCACAGGAGTCTGGACAACAGACTTGGGGTAAAGACTGAAGTTCAGGAGTTGGATGGGCTTGCGGAGTCGTTCAACGATATGTTGAGCAGACTGCAGAGGGCGTTTGAATCGGAGAGGAGACTGGTGTCCGATGCCTCCCATGAGCTCAAGACACCTGTGTCGGTTATCAAGGCCCATTGCGATGTGCTTCTTCTTAATGATCGCAGCAAAGAAGAGTACCGTGAAGCTCTAGTGACGATCCAAGACGTCTCTGCCAATATGGGCAGGCTCATAAACGACTTGCTTTCGCTTGCACGACTCGATGCTGGGGCACTGTCAACGTCCACCTTAAGAGATGTCTCCTTGAAAACCTGTATACATAATGCTCTTAGGTTGGTTCAACCTCTCGCTGAGCAGAGGGCCGTCAGTGTCAGGATATCTTCTTTGAATGATCTTTTACTGCAGGGTGACGGCGACAGGCTGACGGAAGCCTTGCTCAATCTGATCGAGAACGCGGTGAGGTATAACAAAGAGAACGGTGTGGTGGATGTCTCCTACATTCAAAAAAACGGAGCAGTGCATGTTATGGTTTCGGATACTGGAATTGGCATCGCCGAAGAAGACAGGAACCGAATATTCGACCGCTTTTACAGGTCTGACGCCGTCAGAAATAGCGACGGAACTGGTCTTGGCCTCAATATTGTCAAGTTAATAGTTGAAGGCCACCATGGAACGATCATGGTGGACAGTACAGTGGGTGAGGGCAGCCGTTTTTCGATCACCCTTCCTCTGTCGGCGTCGTAATAAGCCTCTTGAAAGCGTCTACACGAAAATTGTTGATGTTTTGCCTTGCGATCGATTTCTGTTATCCATTGGCGGTTTGCACGATACGGTTTCCTATAAAAAAATTGAGTCGACAAAAAGTGAAGAACCTCATCCTGAAGCAACAGCTAGCCGACTGTTATCGACAGTAACGGATAGGGTGAACAAAACGACACAATATTATTTCTGGAGAAAGAAATGAACGAAAAAAAACAAATAGTCGTATGGGACTGGTTTGTACGAGTTTTTCACTGGTCATTGTTGCCGCTCTTCTTTGTGGCATATGTAACTGGAGATGATAAAGGACCTCTTCATCGTTATGTTGGTTATGCCGTCCTGTTGCTTGCGATAGCCAGAATATGTTGGGGCTTTTGGGGCACAAAGCATGCTCTTTTTAGTGATTTTATATGCTCTCCTGCAAAAGGTCTGAGCTACCTGAAAGAACTCGCGACCGGGAAACCAACACATTATATAGGTCACAATCCCGCAGCTGCCTGGATGATTCTTCTGTTGATTACAATCAGTATAATTATCTGTCTGAGCGGATATGCCGCTTATGTAACCAAAGGAGAAAATCCTTCGTTTGGATTTGGCAATACATTATCGATTGTTGAAAATGCCTATGCAGATGATGAAAAAGAAGAGGAAGATGATGACGATGATGATGATGAAGTAAATGAAGGGAGAAATAAAGCAGGAAAAGAAGCTATTGAGGTAGGCAATTCGGAAAAGGAAGATAGTGATGGCGACAGCATCTGGAGTGACATTCATGAAATGTCAGCACAATTCATGTTGCTTTTGATTTGTTTACATATAGTTGGAGTTGCTGTTTCAAGTCGGATGCATAATGAGAATCTGGTTAAATCCATGATTACAGGGAAAAAAGACATGCAAACCGAATAGCTGTTCAACTAAATAATTCATCATTCAGCAGTATCTTAGTATAAAAGAAAAGGGAAATATATGAACCAAACAGAGTTACAAAAAGCATTTAATAATTTTAAGGCCAATGATCAACTTAAACGAAAGCTCAAAATATTTCTCGGCATTGGTTGCCTCGGTATGCTGCTGGTGGGTGGCCTCATCCTTTGGGCAGGTGTCGCGACCGTTCAGCATGTGGCAAAGATCGGAAGCAATGTAAACGTCCAGGAGCAGGTACAAAATCTCAAAGGAGGGATTCCAAAAATCCCGGCCATTGTCAAGGTTGGTTGCTGGGAAAAAGTGCAGAGTCTGCTGAGTATACAGGTTTGGCTTGAGACTCCTCTTGGAGAAAATATCACCAGTTTACAGGATGCGTGCTTTGGATCGGATATCAAGTAAATATCCCATGAATATCAACACAAAACCAGATATGTCTTTGGGCCTCAGCGAAACTCAGGCCCAGGAAAAAATAGCCAAGGAAGGATTTAATGAACTCCCTTCTTCCAAGCCCAGGAATCTCTTGGCAATCGCCTTGGGAGTGGTTCGGGAACCCATGTTCCTGCTGGTGGCTTGCGGAACACTGTATCTGGTCCTGGGCGACGTGCAGGAAGGGGTAATGCTGTTAGGTTTTGTCTTCCTGATAATGGGGATTGAGCTCTACCAGGAAAAGAAGACAGAGAAGGCTTTGGATGCCTTGAAGGATCTGGCGAGCCCCCGAGCCCTCGTTATTCGCGATGGAAGCGAAAAGAGAATTGCCGGTAGAGAAGTGGTTGCGGGTCCTTGGCGTTGGCAAGGCACGAATAGAATCATCAGACTTACCTGATATTCAACATGGTTTTGATTTTGAATTTGTTGATTTGATCGGACTGTCTGACCCTATTCGGCCAAATGTGCCGGAAGCGGTCGCAGAATGCTACCGGGCAGGCATCAGGGTGATTATGATTACCGGGGATTATCCTGTAACGGCGATGAATATTGCCGTAATATTGTCTCCAACCGGTCCTGGACGAGAAATATTTTCCAGATCCTGAATACTCCTAACCCAACCGTAAAATGGGTAATCGGCGGCGCGATACTTTTCCCCGCACTGGTATTAAATATTCCATTTCTAACGGAAATATTTCTTTTTCAAAAGGTTGATTTGCTGGAAATCAGCATCTGCACTGCAGCAGGTTTATTGAGTATTACGGGCTTTGAGATTTTTAAACTGGCAGCCAACCGTTCCAAAAGGGAGCTATGTTAAAAAATGAAATCAGTTACAAACTGGACGAATTTGTAATCATAGAGCACAGTGGCGTCGTACTGAGTTGGGTGAAGCATATGCCATTTGGCGGCCAGCGCAGCGGGCAATGCTATCGCCTTGGCAATATACTTGTAATTCTTCCCTGGGACCATGAAGGGCCAGGTTACCTGAAATGGGAATTCCAAGAGTATTCAATGAAATTGACCAGATGGACCAAGACACATTATTACTGTTTTGCTTCCTCTCTTCGTCAAGTAAGCGTTGCTCAAGGTCTTGCTACCGAAGTAATAAGGCAAATAGCTGGTGGCGAAAGCAGCAATGAAATTGTCAAAGTGGCCGAGTCACGTTCATTCCAACTTGGTCGATACAAAATCACCATCCATAAAAGTAACATCATTTCTTGGCTAACTATAGGAGGATCAAATAAAACGATAGGCGGAACATGTTTTATTGAATCCGATATTATTTTTTTAGGTCCTCAAGAAAATGAATCTGATACAAAACAGAGGCGACTCTTTCTTGCCGAACTCAAGTTGCTTCCCCTGTGGGATAAAACTGTTGCATGGGGTCACGCTGGATCTCTCAAAATTTGTGAGAAATTCAAAAATCAGACGCCTTCATATTCTGCTGCTTGGAATACTGAACCTAAAAAGATCTCTATAAAGGACAATCTCGTATTTTTGCAGAGTGAAGGATTGAGCGAAGAAAAGTTCAGAGAAATCAAAGAATCAGGCATTGACTGGTTAAAAAAAATGCGGACTCGTGTTTACCACGTAGCCAGGTGACCCAATGTTCGGAATCGGTCTGACCGTTATTTCAACTCTTCTCCTTGCCTATGTTGTGTGGAGAATATCCTCAATCCAAAAACTCATTGAGGTTACTTCAAAAAAAACTATTCTTTATAGTGGTATTGCTATCTGGATTATCCTTGTCAGCGGACGATTATTTGGGCATGGGAGCGGTTCGCTATGGGCCTCAACAGTCGAATTTGTTGGAATCACGATTACAGCCGTTCTTTTTCTTATATTCACCTGCCTTTTTCCGATAGATCTCGCCACCGGATTTGGTCGTTTCTTTCCCCGCCTGGCTCCTCGTCTTCGGGGGTGGGCAGTGATAGGAGGTTGTCTACTTTCGGTGGTGGCGGCAATCCAGGGAATCCGTCCCCCTGTAGTATCTCATCACGAAGTGAAATTGAAAAATCTGGCCAAGGTGCTTGATGGCACCACTCTGGTCGCTCTTTCCGATCTCCACCTGGGATCAACCCTTGGTCCCAGGTGGCTCGAGGCCCGCGTTGCCCAGGTCCAGGCACTGGAGCCAGATATTATCCTGTTGCTTGGGGATATCTTTGAAGGACACGGAGAAAATACTGAAGCCTTTCTACCAGCGTTCCGAAAATTCTCAGCGCCTCGCGGTATCTGGTCTGTGGATGGAAATCACGAAAACCATGGGAGAACCAGAGAATCCGGATCATCTCTTGAAGGAACCCATATTCTCACCCTGCAAAACGAGTTGACACAACCCATTCCTGGTTTGCTTCTGGCCGGCCGAAGTGCCCCGCGTAGTCATGACGAAGCACCGACAACACGCCCCTGGAATCCTCCAAGCGATCGTCCGCCAGGTGGCCTCATCTTGCTTTCCCACATCCCTGAAGATTCACAAAAAGCCGCAGACTCAGGTGTCAATCTCATGTTATCCGGGCACACTCATAGTGGCCAGATATGGCCTTTTAGTTTCCTTGTGGAGATGGTTCATCCCCAGCTCGGAGGGATTTACAAAATCGATGACATGACCCTGCTGGTCTCCCGTGGCACCGGCACCTGGGGACCCCGAATGCGGCTATGGCGCCCCAGTGAAATCCTTCATATCACTCTTCGGTCTGAGTAAAGAACCTACGGTTGCAAGCCAATTAAATTTGTTTTAATGGAGGCAGCTAAATTATTCAAGGATCAAGTTTTCCAATGACAACATGTTGTTTCAACATTACAAAAAAAACTCATTTATTAACTAGGCTTCATAAGAATAAGTAAATTTACGATTATTGAGAGGAACAGACGTTTTGAAGATCAACCTTTATTAAACAGGAACCAACGATGATTGACATGAATAAACTCCTAGGCCAACTGCTTGGCAGCGGTGCGGCTGGTGGATTTGCAGGAGGTTTGGCTGGTGGGCTTGCGAGCAGCATGCTGACCAGTAAGAAAGGACGTAAGCTTGGTAAAAATGCTCTCAAAATGGGCGGAATTGCCGCAGTAGGTGCACTTGCTTACACTGCATACCAACGCTATAACAGCAAGGGTGCCACGTCGACCCTGCCAGCCACAATCGCAGATCTCACTCCGGCTCCACAAGGTACAGCATTCATGCCCAAGGAGAATGATAATGCGGCCAATGAAGCATTGGGACTTATTCTGGTGCGAGCTATGATTGCTGTTGCACGGGCTGATGGCCGGCTTGATGCACAGGAAAGCCAGTCCATCTTCCAGAAGATTCAATCATTAGGACTGGACAACGAAAGTCAGTCCTTGCTAGTGGAAGAGATGGGTCACCCCGTCGATATGGATGCTATCGTAAACAGCGCCAGCAGCCCCGAGACCGCAGCAGAAATCTATACAGCATCGCTGCTAGCCGTCGACGTCGATACCGCTGCCGAAAAAGGCTATCTCGCCATGCTGGCCGCACGTCTTCGACTGCCTTCTGAGTTGGTCGTGGAGATTGAACGACAAGTGGCAGCGCAAAAATCATTTGCTCAATAGATAGTTCTGAATCAAACAGCACCTGATTGATTCAGGATAAAGAATGGTCAGAAGAGACCTTGAGCTGCATCTACCAGCGGTATATCAATGCCGGTAGATGGAGTATGAGAAATTATCTCGTCTATTCAGCAGGATAGTTCGTTTATCAGCATCGACTATCTACTCACCGTCTTAGGCGACACCGCTCCGGCAATTGTCACCCGATTGGAGGCCGTCCCCAGCGTCAACTTTAACATCGACAGCATGGGAAAACTGATCATCTTAATGGATTTGGTTTTAGCAAGCGGTTTTCGCCTGCCGGGCAAGATCACCGTGGACCGCGACCTTAACCGCCTCCCTGCCAAACTGGCATCGCTCTCAATAGCGATTCGGCGTCGCTGGCCCATGCTAAAAATCGAACTCCTGGCCAATGAGGGGTGTCTCATTCACTGCCCCTTCCGGTCCACACACGAAGCACTTATTGCCGCAACAAACAATGCTATACGTTCAGATAGCCACTTCGATACGCAGCGCCTCAATCGCGATCTTGCCTGTCAGCGCCAATTGACCCAGTTTCCCCACCGAATTCTGGCCTCGCCCTTCATCCGTCCGGAGGATGTCTGCCGCTACGCAGGCTCGGCCGACCTCATCAAGGTCTGCGGCCGCACGCTGGGTGTGGGTTTTTTGGAGCGCTCAGTGGAGGCATATGGCCAATGCCGCTACCGAGGCAATCTCCTCGACCTTTTGGACGCCGCACACTGGATGTCCGATCGCTGGAATATTCCCAATGGCGATATCCCTGAAGACTTCCTGGATGTGTTGTCCACCTGCGAGCAGGACTGCGCCGGCTGCCACTTCTGTAGAACACACTTCGATCATCATGTCCGCTCCAAGTCGTTGCAGTTGCAAGACTGGCGTAACTCAAAAGGTTGAGGCCACATAACCGGGTGTCCACCCAGGAGCCCACCCGTATGCTGACAGATAAAACTCAGCCCAACAATACTGCCAGGTGGTAATATCAGCCACCGTCTCTTTTCCCTAACGAATACCGAAAATCTCTCTGGCCGGTATACACCTGCAACCCGGCAAAAGTCTCTATTCAAAGACAAATACGTTAGTCTCTTAATCTACAAATTACCTATGGAATCTAATCTTTTTATAGGTAATAACTATTTGTTTTATAGTCAAAAATAGATTAATGCTCCAGTCGTTAAATTCAAAAAATCATTTACATGTTACTGAAATTACTGGAATGGATACTTTTTAAAAGTCGCGCTTTTACTTAAGCAAGGCTCTATCTTCAAAGATCCATTGACCAAGTACCCCATTCTAAAACACCATCGTTTAAACCAATGAAGCGCAGTAAAAAAATTCTCATTCTCTGCCACTGTCTACTTAACGCCAATGCCAAGATTTTTCCACTGGCTACCTGTGGAGGGGTGTATCAACAAGTTATTAAAACGTATACTGAGGATGGTGTGGGGTTGGTCCAATTGCCTTGCCCAGAGACCGGTTATCTTGGACTGAATCGTTGGGGCATGACCAGGGATCAATACGATCACCTACATTTCAGGGACTACTGCCGGGAAATACTTAAACCCACTATGTATCAGATCAAGGCTTATGTCGTGGCCGGTTATGAAATAATTGGGGTGATAGGGATGGATGGCAGTCCCAATTGCGGTATTTCCCGAACCTGCACGGGATTCATCGGTGGAGAGATCTGTTCGCAGGTCGATATTGTCAGACAGCAGGAACTGCTCGTTGATGCATCAGGGCCTGGTGTCTTTATGGAAATCTTTGAAGAAATGCTTGCTAGCGAAAAAATATCACTGCGCTTTTCGGCGGTTGATGAAGAACAGGCTGAATAATCTCAACTATTTAAAAAAAATCTAGGAGGTCATAATGAGACGAACCAAATTGGTTCTGACAAGTGTCGGGCTTGCTATTCTTATGGTATCTGCTTTTCTGCTTTCGGATGTAAAAGCAGATTCATCCCTGAAAAAAGTCAGCGATAAAGGTGAAATGGTAGTGGGATTTTGTGCCCAGTATCCGCCTTTTGAGTCAAAAAATGAAAAGACCGGTCAGTTTGAAGGCTTTGACGTGGATTTAGCCCAGGCATTAGCCAAGGAAATGGGTGTCAAGCCGAAGTTTATCGATGCGGAGTGGCAGGGGCTTCTGGCTGGCCTGAAGAAGGGAGATTATGATGTGTTGATTACCTGCATGTCGAAATCTGAGGCCCGTGGACAGAACACTAACTTCAGTGATGTCTATTATAATCTTCCCGATGTCATCGTGGTTCGTAAAGATGAGGCGGTGGTCAAGGGCAAGGATGATCTGAAGGGCAAGATCGTCGGTGTTCAGCTCGGTTCAGGAAGCGAGCAACTGGCAGACAGTATGAAGGCAACCTTCAAGGATATCAAACGCTACAACTACAATCCTGAGGCCTTCACCGACCTGAAGGTCAAGCGTATCGATGCCGTGCTGGTCGGATACGCCTACGCCGTCAACCAAATGAAGGTCGACCCTTCCTACAAGATAGTCGGTGAACCACTATCCGTTGCAGAGACTGTTGTGGTTCTGCCAAAGGGTGCTGACGCTCTGACCCAGAAAATTAACGCAGCCCTGGCGAAAATCAAGGCCGATGGCACCTACCAGAAGATCCATGACAAATGGCTTAAGGTAGATTGATCTGCAACCAGTGTCCTGCCGTGATTGATTTTCAGTTTGAGATCTTACAAGGTGCCTTGCCGATACTTTGGGAAGGCACCTTGGTAACGATCAAGATTTCTTTTTTCTCGTTTATCCTTGCGATGTTCTTCGGAGTCGTCGTAGGAGTGGCTCGTTCTCGCTCACGACGGTTATTTCTGCTCTTTGCGCCGTATGTGGAAATCTTCCGGGGTACGCCGCTTCTGACACAACTGTTTTTTATCTACTATGGTCTTCCCACCATTGGGATTACCATAGACAGCTTTCCTGCGGCCATTATCGGCCTGGGTCTAAACGGAGGGGCTTATATCTCGGAAATTATCCGAAGCTCACTGCTCTCTGTAGAAAAGGATCAGCAGGATGCGGCCTATGCTCTGGGGTTGTCTTGGACGCAGTCGATGCTGTATGTCATCTTTCCCCAGGCCTTTACCGTGGCCATCCCACCGTTGGTCAACGCCTTTTCCTCCCTGCTCAAGGATACATCCCTGGTCTCTGTCTTGGCTATTACCGAACTCACCCGCGTGGGCCAGCTCATTTATACCAGAACTTTCAGGGCATTTGAAATCTATCTTGCCATTGGCTGCCTCTACTTTATAATGACCTACTGTGCTTCATGGTTTTCACGATACCTTGAAATGAAATTCAAGATCGAAGGTCGAATTTCCTAACTGCCTCAGTTGCATGAAAATCCTGCATAACATCAGCTAGATTCCGAATTTCACCAGGAGCGGCAAATATCTCCAGGCGCTGATGCGATGTACCTCCAGAAAAGGACATGAGACTTTTCTTGTGGCAGGTATCCAGGGAGATTTTGAGTTGGAGCGGTCAATCATACACCCTGAAAACTCCAGGTATCTCCGTTACGAAGGCCAATACCTCGGCTTTCCTGTCCTCGGTATGAGCGACATGATGCCGTACAGCCCTTTATTCTCACTCGTAGAGGTTTTCAATCAAGCGAATGGCCTCAGTGTCGCTAACCTGACCAAGATTTCTACCCATTTATTTTCATCGGCCCCTGTACCGGTTAGCGAAATAATCCCGGAAAAACCATTTTCAGCACTGCCTCATCAATTTTATCTATAAGCTGTTGTTCATACTCATCCGATTCAAGTGAAGGCCTTGGGGGAAGAGATTCTGCAAGCTGATCTGTCGTAATAGTTTCATCCGTATCGATTATTTCAGAGAAGTACAGCGAGTCATCTTCACAGAAGCAGTCGTAGCGATGGGTCTCAATCCAACGATCTGTCTGGTCGTGACTGCCGATAAAAGTAATGAAGAGATTATGGCCATCTTTCACAGTGACAAGTCGATAACCGTGGCCAAGATCATATTTAACACAATTTTTCAGCCTGTATTCTCCGTTCTTCGTCCGTTTGCAATGAATAACATCACTGTGCCATTTGGCCTGTCTGATACATTCTATAATTTCCAGATATTGTGATGCCGCCAAAGCACCTTGTCTGCCTCTCATGCGCAGTCTTCCAATGTATCTATCAATATTCCTGGAAATATGCAGGTAACGCAAGGTTTTCAATCCCCATTTAAAACGTAAATGCCATAGATCTGATTCAGAACTAAACAGGCTTAAGATTCATCGTTAGTTAAAATATGTCAAATACATAATCCCTATGTCTAGTTGGATGGCAATTGGTATGTCCTATTAAAACCGTACGAACCTGGTGCTATGCATCGGAAAGGCGGATTGAAGGTCGAATGTTAATCAAGTATTCCTATTTGTAGTATATGGATATTTTGAGTAGACAGTACGTTTCTGTAGCGGCATTCAACTGCTTATGAACAATATTCAATCCCAGATAAAAACTGGATGATTGTCTTCATGACAATTATGCCTAATTCACTAAAATGTTAAGGAGAATAGTTATGAGATCGTTGGCTTTAATCATGTTCTTTGTTTTAGGAGCTGTAACTTCTGTTTGTGCTGGAGAGTTACAACTATATTGCTGCAAAAGACATGAAAAGCAGAATTGAGACAGGAAGTGAAGTCATTATCGTCGATATTCAGATTGAAAAAGAATCTTCGCAGCATCATTTGCCCGGTTCAATCGCTACCTATGCCTATCCGGTAAAGACAGAAGCTGAGCGTGCACAGATCGACAAAGCCGTTCAACTGTTTCAGCAATCGGGAAAAGATGTCGTGATTGTTTGCCATCGAGGAGAAGGCGGAGCAAAGCGCTGTTACGACTATATGCAAAAGAAGAAGGTCCCTTCAGAAAAAATCTTTACCCTTGAAAAAGGCATTGCCGGCTGGCCATACCAGGAGTTGTTTGAAAAAGGATGATGGGGGCTGTGTGGTTTAAACTATTTTTAGTAAAAGGAGGAACGTAATGTCATCGGCAAGAGAAATTGTTCAGAACTTTAAGAAGGGAATGGCAGTATTGTCGGAAGCAATGCCGGAAACCATTCCAGCACTTGCAGGTTTCATGGGGTCGGCTGCCAAAGATGGTGCCCTCACATATCGTGAAAAAGAGCTGATTGCAATCGGCGTAGCCTTGTATTCACAATGTCCGGAATGTATTGCAGTTCATTGCCAGAAAGCAGTTGAAGCCGGTTGTACCAGGAAGGAAATCCTTGAAGCTGCCGGCATGGCGATGGTTTTTGGGGGTGGTCCGGTTTTGGCCTCCAGCGCCACGCTTTTGCAGGACTGCCTTGATGAATTTGCCAAATAATAGCGATAGACCATTTTCCTGCCCGCCAAAACTGGTGGGAGGTGCTGCGGCAGACAATCAGCAAAATCAACAAAAACTGCCCGACTGGGAGTTTGATGACGAATTTGACGGCGGCGATGAGACCTGCGGCCGGGTTATCGTAAACCTGTATCTTTATATCCGGGATCAGCAACCGGGTCTCAGGATTCTGGTAATTTCCCGCGACCCTGGTGCACCTGTCGAATTACCAGCCTGGTGTCGGATGACCAAAAACGAACTGACCAAGACGGAACACCCTTATTATCTGATTACTCTTAAACCCCATTTACTGAGGAAATAACTATGTCGAACACCTTTTGCGTATCCATTACCCATTGTAAGACTGATCCCGACAAAGCAACTCTTGGTTTTGTCGTGGCCAACGCTGCCCAGGGCAGTGAAAAAGAGACTATGGTTTTTCTGAGTTCAGACGGCGTCTGGTGTGCAGTACCTGAGGAAATTGAAAAAGTAGATGAAGGCGCTCCATTTGCACCACTCAAGGATTTGATCGATAAATTCATTAAAGCCGGTGGAAAAATTTATGTATGCACTCCTTGTATGAAAAAACGGGGAATCACCGAAAAAACTCTGGTGGAAGGAGCGACTCCTGCCGGTGGTGCCGCCTTGGTCGAGTGGCTTTCGGCAGGATCGCCCTGCGTTGGCTATTAGTGACTTAGAAAAAATAATGTTGTTTTTTAAGAATATTTTTTCGCTAAGGAGCTTACACCCCTCTAGGGGGTACTAAAAAGAGCCCCGTGCTTTGCTGAGGTTAACAATCATGGCTAAAGGAGGATCAAATTATGGACAGAGAACTGAACTTGATTACACCTGATATTGTTTTCGATGGTGGAGATCTGGATTGCGGTTCCGGTCTGATCCTCCTCATCCGTGAGCAGATGATAAAAACGCCGATTGATGGCATTCTCGAAATGCGCAGCCGGGAACCGACAGTAGCCGACGATTTGCCGCCCTGGTGCCGGATGTCCGGTCATGAATATCTGGGCAGAGTTGCAGCAGAAGGCTACACCCGTTATTTTGTCAAACGAGGCAGTGGCCTAAAACAGGAAGAAGAGGCTTTTAAAGAGGATTTAGAACAGGCCAAAAAGTACCATTGGAGGCTGCGAACGCGTTCCACTGGACATTTGAAATCGACGGTCTATACGAGAAATTTCTCCTTTGAAATAGGCCAGCCTGTCAGTTTTGAGGAAAAAGACAAGTACCCCTGTGCCATTGAGTATCTGTTTGGGGCGCTTGCCGGATCGCTGAGTACGGCTTTTGCCACGGAATGTGCCAAAGATAATCTGGAAGTTGATGACATAGAAATATCTCTCAGCGGCTCACTCAACAATATCCTTGCCCATATGGGTTTGGAAGAAGGTGATCCGTCAATCAAGGAGATCGAGCTCAAATGCTTTGCCTCAACATTTGACGACGAAGAAAAAGTAAAAGCGGCCTGGGAGCGGACTGTTATCAGATCTCCTCTTGCTGCAACACTGCAGAAGGCAGTTGTGCTTACCATTAAACTTGCCCTGGTGTAACAATTATGGATCAAACATTTTTAACAACGCAGGTGGGATCATGGCCGCGCTCAAAAACGATGTTAAAGGCATTGCGAGGGTATCAGAAAGGTGCTGTCTCCAGAAAGGATTACCTCGCTGTCGCTGAAAACGAAATCAAACGTACCGTGGAACTCCAGGAAAAAGCAGGGCTTGATATCCTGGTGGATGGGGAGCATCGCCGGGAAAGTTTTTATGCCTTTATTACTGATAAGGTCGCAGGCACCCAGCTGATGTCACTTGCGGACATGCTTGACTATGTGGAGGATAAAGCAGAGTTCGAGGAGATGCTTCGAACCATGGACATGCCGGCATCTGCTATAAAAAACCCGACCTGTACCGGTAAACTGACCCGTAGAGAACCTCTTGCACTGGAGGATTTTCGATTCCTGCGCTCTTTAACAAAAAAGCCAGTCAAGATAACCCTTCCCGGACCCTACCTGCTGACACGGTCTATGTGGGTTAGCGCCCTGACTCGCAAAGTTTATCGAAATCACAAGAAAATGGCGGATGACATTGTCAAAATCCTAAGGGAAGAGTTGATTGAGTTGCGCGATGCCGGTTGTGACTTCGTCCAGTTTGATGAACCAGTACTTACCGAACTGATAATGTCCGAGGAATGTGAGCGGCGAACCTTTATGTGAGCGACTCTTGCTACCCGCCGGGATGCGGGTAAGGAACTGAAGTTTGCAGCTGAGCTGATCAATCGGATTACCAAGGATGTTGATGGCATCCGGATCGGCGTGCATGTCTGCAGAGGAAACTGGAGTAAGCAGGAAGAAGTCCTTTTTACCGGGGACTACGCCAAATTGCTTCCAGCTCTTGAGAGAATGAAAATCGATCAGTTTGTGCTTGAGTATGCAACTCCGCGTGCAGGAGACATTGAGGTGGTTGGTCGGGCACTTTCAGATCGCGAACTCGGGCTTGGTGTGGTCAATCCCCGGACCGATTCAGTTGAATCAGTTGAATATATTATCGGCAAGGCCGAGCAAGCACTCGAATTCTACCAACCGAACCAGTTGTTTCTCAATACCGATTGCGGTTTTGGTTGTTTTGCCAGCCGTTCAGTGAATGTTGAGGAAGTGGCCTTTAAAAAGCTCTGCGCCATTGTGGAGGCAGCGAAGAGTCTCAGAATGAGATATACCTGACCCCGAGTAACGGGAAATTTTACCGATGAAGATTCTCCACCTCATCAGTCAGCATCCGGAAAGTACCGGCAGCGGTTTTTACCTGCAAAATATTATCCGCCAGGCAACGGTTGCCGGCCATCAGAATTTTCTTGTTGCGGGAATCTCTGGCAACAGGCTGCCGCAACTTGATTGCATCAAGACGCAGTCCTGCCGTTTTGTTCACTTCGACCAGGGTTTGCTGGATTACACTATTCCAGGCATGAGTGACGTCATGCCCTACCCAAGTTCTACCTTCGGAACACTTTCACCTGCTCAAATTGATACCTATGAGCAGGTATTTGGTGAGGTTATCGAACATGCGGTTGGTGATTTTTCTCCCGATATCATCCACAGCCACCATCTCTGGCTGGCAAGCGCAGTTGCCCGAAAACTCATGCCCACCATCCCCATGGTGACTTCCTGCCACTCAACGGATCTTCGCCAGTTTCTGCAGTGTCCACATCTAAGAGACAGAGTCCTGCCCCATTGCCAAAAAATTGACCGGGTGCTTGCCCTGAGTGGTGATCAGGCCGACAAAATCAAGCAGTTCTATTCCATAGCCTCCCACCGAATCGATATCGTCGGCGGTGGTTATGACGAGACTCTTTTTACCCTCCAACAAAAGGACGAATCTCCTCAAGTGCACATGCTCTATGCAGGCAAGCTCAGTTTCGCCAAAGGGGTTGATGTGCTTTTGCGGACCGTCCAATCCTTGGGCGGAGCGGGAGTGCATCTCCATCTTGCAGGGTCCGGAACCGGGGAAGAGGAACAATACTGCCTGGAACTGGCAGCAAAAGCGGATGTTTTAGTAACTGTTCATGGCCGGATAAGCCAGCAGGAACTGGCTCGGTTGATGGGAAGCTGTCATCTTTTTATTCTGCCGTCTTTTTATGAAGGGTTGCCGCTTGTGCTGCTCGAAGCACTTGCCTCCGGTTGTCGAATCCTTACTACCGATCTTCCCGGCTGTAAGGAACTGCTTGGTGACGCAGATGCTGATCTTGTCCAATTCATACAACTGCCGGTCATGAAACAGATAGATCGTCCCGAACCGGAAGATCTGCCTCTCGTCGAGAAGCGTCTGGGAGAAGCAATAAACTCCATGGTGGCCCGGGTGCTTGTGTCACCTTCGCCTGATCCGAGGAATATAAAAAAGATTACTTCTATGTTCGGTTGGAAAGCAGTTTTCGGGAAAATTAATCTGGCCTATGAGAAGGTGCTGAGCAGCTGATTGCTACTGCGGCGATGTCGTCGTGAATTTTGAAGCGGGGGTATTTACGACAAGCAGGATCCTGCTGTTGCAGATGCCGGACATGATCGCGGACAACCTGAAGACCTCCCTGGCGATAGAGCTTGACAAAGGATTGCCAGTCTTGTTCTTCAAGCGGATTCTCTCGGGGGAGCTGCAGCCCATCGGTAAAGAGCAGGATGTCGCTGACATCGGTAAGATCCTCATAGCCGTGGCGGATAAATTCCAAGGCCTCGGGTTCACCGTTCAATACCCCATAACTGATGTTCATTTCCAAGCGTACTTTGTGAATCTGTTCGGCCAGGACATCCTGGATAACCGCATCTGGTGATAACTGCATCTCCTTCCACAAATGCAGGGTGTCCCGGTCAATGTCGATATCCGGGGTAATCACTTTGTAACCGCCGTCTTTAAAAATGAAGAGGATGAGGGCATCACCCGTCTGACAATATTCAAGTCGATTTCCATCCAAATGAACAACCGCAAGGCTGGTGGACCAGAGTTTATGCCGTTCGTCCAGACTGATACTTTCATTTAACTGGGCATTTTGAATGTTTTGATTTGCCTCTTTGGCCAGTTGGTCAAGGGGACATCGATTGCCTTGAAAAGATTGGGCAGCCGTCCTTGCGGCAAGTAAACCACCGGTCAGTCCTTCTTGAAAACGGCGCTTGTCCAAGCTCGTCGCCCCATCAAAGACGCCGAGGAGATCACCTTCCTCAAGCAGGACGTCCTCATTGAATTCGCCACTGCCTTTTTCTAAAAGAGACCTTACCTTGTGTCTATTAAGAGGTCGGCGAAGATTTGCAAATGTGCGTTGTTCGGTAGACAGGTACATACTATAGTTTCTATGGATTTTCCCTTTTTGTTGGTCGGTTGCCAAGGAATATAGCCGGAATGAGGGATATTACCAATATGTTGTTCTTATAGGAAAAAAGCCCCTTATCGTTTTTTTCTATAATGAATTATAACTTGCTGTGTTTTTTCGGCAAAAGATTGCCAACATGATCGATATTTTAGCAAGTCCCGAAAAAAAACAATGGAATCAATACGCAGCTGAAAATGTTGCGGCAAAATATTCCCATCTTTTCGATTGGGGAGAAAGCCTTGCTATAACCTATGCCCTGCCCATCTTTCGGCTGGCCGCAATAAATCCACAGACAAACCGAATCAGCGGCATCCTGCCCCTCGTTTTGTTTGACCCACCGGATAAAGAAAAGCGGTTGATATCGCTCCCCTACACCGATGCGGCGGGCATATTGGCAGACGATTGGGAGAGTAGTCGTCGACTGCTCTTTTCAGCCCTGGAGCTTGCCGACGAACTTGGGGCAGACCATCTCGAGTTACGTCAGAACGGTGATTTTCACGCCTTCTTACAGCAGCAAAGGACCATCAGCACGTGGCGCTATACACTCCATACTTTCAAGACGGGGCTCGTCCGGTCGCTTCCCACATCAGTGGATGCTCTCTGGTCTGAACTTTCCGCCAAAGTTCGCAATCAGATCCGCAAATCCCGCCAATGTGGTTGTATCGCGAAAGCGGGTGGCGTCGAATTGCTGGCGGATTTTTATGCAGTTTTTTCGGAAAATATGCGCGATCTTGGCTCACCCGTTCATGCATCTGAACTCTTTCAGAGCCTTATTGGCAGCGACTCTCTCCGAACCGCAATCATTGTTATCTATCTGCATGCCAAACCTGCAGCAGCAGCTGTCGTCCTGCTGCATAATGAGACTCTCTACAATCCATGGGCTTCATCGCTGCGGAGTTTTCGGCCATCCTGCCCTAATATGCTGCTTTACTGGTCAATGCTCGAATATGCGGTCAATAATCACTGCAAGTGGTTCGATTTTGGTCGTTCCTCTCACAATGCACCCACCTGTCGGTTCAAGATCCAATGGGGAGCAGGAATGGAACCACTTGGCTGGCATGTTTTTTCACGAAAGCCGCACGATTGGGATCCCCGAAGCGAATCTTTGGAAAACGATAATTGGAAAAGTATTGATCTGGAATGTTCTCGGCGAGACGGCCCAGCTATCAGGCGTTGGATCAGCTTGTGAGGCAGGAGATGAATAATCTCACGTATAAAAATGTTGAAGTTTTTTTACCTATGCCGGTTTTTCCAATCATTGAGGATGTCGGCTGGTGGCAGGGCGAAGATGGCTCAGCCGCTCAGCAACCGTACCGTAATGCTTTTCCCAGGCGCCACTGTCTGGCGGATTACCAGGCCCTTGTCCGTTTTGCCGACAGAATTGGCGTACGTATTGGTTTGGGAATGGTGCTTTGTGAATGGGACCGAAACAACTGCCTGGGGGGTATAACGGGTGCCACCTGGATGGGCAGTCAATGGAACAACCAGATTAATCAGGGCCCTTGGCTTGATGAAGCGGCAGAATATCTGCGCCAGCAGCGAGGCTCCCTTGAATTGGGATTACACGCGCTTTGCCATGAATTCTGGCATGAGGGAAAGATGGAGCGCTCCGAATTCCATGACCGGCACGGTACTATACGCTCAAGACAGGTGATCAAGTCTCATCTTGAGGCTTTCGGGATTATCCTCGAACAAAACGGATTTGCAGATTTTCCTCGTCTTTTTTTTCCGCCGGCTCTCAACCATAGTTTCGGCAACAACGAAGAATCGATACAGGCACTCCTATACGATTACGGCATTCGTTATGTGATAACCCGTTTTTCCCGGGCACGTCGTTTTGCTGCGCCACATCATGAAAAGATCACCTGGGAGTGCGGCGTGGGTCTTTTGGAACGAGGACTTTCCCCTGTTCCTTGGAACGTCTCAGCAGCTCCACCAAGTTGGGATTTTTCCGGACCAATCCTGCCTCTGCACTGGGGGAACCTGCTGCATCCTGATCCAGAATGTAACAGCGATATTGTTGATGGATGGGCAGAAATGTTGCTTGCCGGGACAGCCGGCCCTGAGCGCATTCTGGTCGAAAATTACGATACCTGCTGGAGTCAGGCTGCCATCTTCTATTTCGGTAAGCTCACTCTTGATGGTGAATCCATCGTTGTTGATCTGCAGGCATTGCCAAAGGACATGCCGAATAGCAGTGGGTCCTTCTACATCAAGGTGCGGGGCTGCCACCGGACACTGATATGTTCCCAGGGAGCGCTGATAGTTTCCGACCGTTTTGAAGACAGCAACATGCATTCCCTGCAACTTCTGCCGGAAAAAGGAAGGACGATAATACGGCTATTTCTTTCTTGATGGCGTCGTAAAAGATAATCAACATCGGCTAACTTCGAGCTCTGATTTTGTCATTCCGTGACCAAGATTATTTTAATAGGTAATTCCTATATTTAAAATAGGAAATATCGAAAACACCTTCTTGACTCCAGTTCGCCACATTGATAATCTGAATTCCTGAAAGCTGTTAATTCTTCTGCATTTTCCCAAAATCGAACAGCCACATTGTTCACAATCATGAGTCTTAACGTTAATAAATTAAATTTAAAGGAAACAGCATGCTGGAAGTTACCACTCAAGCAAATGAAAAACTGATTGAATATTTGCAGGCCAATAATATCTCATCATCTCTCAGGATCGCGCTGATGCAAGGTGGATGCTCTGGTCCCTCGCTGAGATTGGCTCTGGATGAAGAAAAGCCTACCGATGAACTGTTTGCTCGACAAAAACTGACGTTCCTTGTTGAGAAGGATCTTCTACAACAATGCGGCACTATTACGGTTGATTATGCCGAAGCCGGCAGTCGTTCCGGATTTACCATCACTTCCGCAAACCCGTTGCCTGAGACGGGGGGCGGTTGCAGTTCCGGCTCCTGCGGTTCGGGAGGGTGCGGCTGCTGATATCGCCTGTTCATAGGATCAAAAGAAAATAGCCCTGTCACGGGTGGTAGCTGGGACAGGAAAAGACGGTGCCACAAATTTTAAGGAAAGACCATGGGCAAAGAATTGCGAATCAACTCAGCAAAACGCGAGACTTTTCTGGACAAAGTCCGTCAAGAATTACCACAAGGCGGTAATCTGAATCTTTGCCTGACCTGCGGTGCCTGCGCAGCAGGATGTCCAGCAACTGGGATACTGGATATGGATCCCCGTAAATTCCTGCACATGGCGGCCATGGGTTTGGACGACGAGCTGAACGCGAACAAATGGGTCTGGTTATGTTCCATGTGTATGCGGTGTACTTATGTCTGCCCGATGGAGATCAACATTGCCGGATTGATTATGGAAGGTCGCAGGCTTTTGTGGCCACGTGAAGATCGACCAAGCGGTATCCTGAAATCTTGTGATATGGCCCTGAGAAATCCAAGTACCAGCGCTACAGGAACACCTCCTGATGATTTCCGTTTTGTCGTTGAAGATGTCCTGGAAGAAGTGCGTCAGACACAACCTAATTGGGAAAACCTTCAGGCTCCTATCGACAAGCAGGGTGCCACATTTTTCCTCAGCCAGAATTCCCGGGAACCTGTCTCCTTGCCCGAAGAGATGGTCCCCTTGTGGAAAATCCTCCATCTGGCCGGTGCCGATTGGACCTATGGCAGCACTGCCTGGGCCGGAGAAAACTACTGCATGTTTCTGGCCGATGACCCGGGATGGCAACAGATCACCACGGCGACGGTAAAAAAAGCTGAGGAGCTTGGCTGTAAGGTATATCTGAATACCGAATGCGGTCATTCGACATTTTCAGTAAACCAGGGAATCCGGCGGTTTCATATCCAGACCGATCTGGTTGTTAAAATAGTTGTGCATTATTACGCCACGTGGATTCGAGAAGGCAGACTTCGCCCAAGCAGCGACTGGAATAAAGATCTGAAAATGCGTTTCACCGTTCAGGACCCCTGCAATCAGGTGCGCAAGGAATATGGTGACGCCTATGCCGACGAGCTGCGTTTTGTGGTCAAGGCCTGTGTCGGTGAGGAGAACTTTGTTGATATGACACCTAATAAATCGAATAACTACTGCTGCGGGGGCGGGGGCGGCTACCTGCAATCGGGATTCAATGTGGAACGGCACACCTATGGAAAAATCAAATTCGATCAAATAATGGCCACCGGCGCCAGATATTGCATCACTCCATGTCACAACTGTCATGCCCAGATACACGATCTTTCCCACCATTTCAATGGTGGTTTCTATGTGAGTAACCTTTGGACTTTTCTAGCCCTTTCTCTGGGAGTTCTCGGAGAAAATGAACGGGAGGATTTTTGCGACATACTCAAAAATGTATGGCTGCCTGGTGAACCAGGTACGCCTAACCCATTGGTGAGCAGATAGTTTCTTCGCTGTCGGCAGGTAGAATGTTGCAATCAAAAAAATCAAAGGCTGGTTTAGGGAACCGGTGCTCCCTGCGGACTGCAAACCCGTTGAAGACTCTGATACTTTCTTGTTCGGTTCAACTCCGAACCCAGCCTCCATACAAGGTGAAGGGTGGCAACTAATTGCTCCTCTTTTGACTGCCTGCAAAGAAAAACTTTGCTGCATGGCGATTCAACAGGAATTCCCAATACCCCGATCCTGCTGTCGGTGATAAAAACAAAAAGGCCCTTCCGGTTGTTCCGGAAGGGCCTTGCAAGTTTTGGTGGACTGCATAGGGGTTGATCCAACCACCTGACGATTAAGAGTCGCCTGCTCTACCAACTGAGCTAGCGGTCCAGAATGAAACTCCCAATCTATTATTGTCAGAGCAGTTGACGAGTATGGTGCAGCTCCTTCCCTGTCCAGGATGCCTGGGCAATGGTTGGCAGTGGACGGATAATGAAATGTTATGGCTATTTATAACTGCCGAATCATCGGTTTTAACTATTTGACAACAAGATTGTTCTTATGTGAAATACAACCCGCCGGTTATTCATGGAGGAAAGATAAAATGGAAGTCCAGGCGAGGGGCGAGGAAGTGACTAAAGGAGAAGATGGGAGCCGACGGATTGAGACCGGCCGCTTTTTTCCGGTAATGGAACGTGCGGTCCGCTGGGTACTTGCCGGCATCTTCATCTACTCCGGGTCAGTCAAGCTCGTGGATCCGTCGCGATTCGCCGAGATCATCGCTGGATTCGGTCTGTTGCCCGATGCATTGATCTACCCACTTGCGGTGCTGCTGCCAGTCGTCGAACTGGTCGCCGGTATCGGGCTGGTCTTCGCCCTGCGCGGCAGCCTCCCGGCCATCGCTGTGATGCTGGTCATGTTCATCGCCGTTCTCCTGTATGGAATTCATCTGGGGCTGGATATCGATTGCGGCTGTTTCGGCCCGGAAGACCCGGAGCAGGCATACAAGGGGCTCAAGGCTGCCCTGGCTCGCGATGTGGTGATGATGGTGGCGGTACTGTTTGTCTATTGGAGTCGCGATCGCAGCCGCAAACGGTCGGTCGTGCGAAATATCAACTGATTATCTAGGAGAACACGTGGTGAACACAAAAAAACTGTTGTGGGGAATTGTGGTTGGTTTATTCGTTGTCGGCATGAGTGCATCCGCTTTCGCCTTCGGTACCGACAAATTCAAGCAAGAGCTTGAAAAGGAGCAGGGGGCGGTCAAACTGCTTCGGGAGGTGCAGCAGGGAGGCTATGGCGTTGTCACTACCGAGGAACTGAAGGGTATGATCGATGCAAAGAAAGACATTCTGATCATCGATACCATGCCCTATGTGGATTCGTACAAAAAGAATCATATCCCTGGGGCGAAGCAGTTTCTCTTTCCGATTGCGGAGATGCAGGAGTGGGATATGAAAGAAACCGACGGCAAGACTGTTGAGGATTTCGAGGCCCTGCTCGGCCCGGACAAAGACAGGACGATCGTCGTCTATTGCGGCTTTGTCAAATGCACCCGCAGCCACAACGGCGCCGTCTGGGCAAAAAAGCTTGGCTACACCAACGTCTTCCGTCAGCCGGGCGGTATCTTCGCCTGGAAAGGGGCCGGATATCCGGTCGATTCTGAGAAATAATCGCGTTCTCTGCCAGCGGGGCAACGGTAACGACTTTGCCCTGCTGGCAGAGTTTCTCCTCGTTTGTGGTCTAGTAATTTTCCAATTTGATTTTGACTTCGTCTTCGCCATTACTTTCGGTTCTCCTCGATATCCGGGAAAGGTGCACCGAATGCGGCGTGTGCGTGAAAAGCTGCGCGTTTTTGTCGCAATACGGCACACCCCGAATCATATCGACGTTATTTGATTTCAATGCTCTGCAGCAACGGCAGATGGCCTATCGTTGCAGCCTTTGGCGGGCTCTGTACGGCGGTGTGTCCGGAGGGGGTCGATCCCTGTTCTCTGTTTCTGGAGATCCGTCGCTATCACGTCGATTCCGGCTCTTTCGATGCCAGACCCTACCGATATCTCATCCGGTATGAGGCCCTGGGAGGATCGCGGCTCTTCTCCTGGAATGGGCTGCCTGATAGCTGTGATACGGTTTTCTTCCCGGGATGTACCCTCGCGGGCACACGGCCGGCGATAACCTGGCAGATCTATCAACAACTCCGCCGATTTGTTCCGTCGCTTGGGATTATTCTGTCCTGTTGCGCCAAATCCTCCCATGATTTGGGGTGCGTGGGGCACTTCCAGTCTGTTTTTGGCGAACTGCTGCACCGGCTCTCCACTCGAGGGGTCAAAACTGTGCTGACCGCTTGTCCCAGCTGCACGAAAATATTCCGTGAATATGGCGAGGGGCTATCAGTTCAGACCGTCTACGAAGTCTTTCAGCGCCAGGGGGGCGTGGAGATCGGTACAGCAGGCCGCAACGGCGAGATCTCTGTGCACGATCCCTGTCAGATACGCGATTATCCTGAGGTGCAGTCGGCTGTCCGGCGGCTGCTGGTCGATCTGGGGTATACGGTGGTGGAAATTCGTCACCGGGGAAAAACGACGTTGTGCTGCGGCGAGGGCGGAGCCGTAGGATGTATAGAATCCAGGTTCAGCAGTGGGTGGACGGAGATACGGAGGCAGGAAAACGAAGGTTGCACTCTAGTGACCTATTGCGCCGGTTGTACCAGTTTTCTCGGCCGCGTTATCCCAACCTTCCATATCCTGGATCTGTTGTTTAGTACTGATGGTGCATCTGACAGCGAAATTTCAGTTTCCAGGGGGGTGATGGCCTATATAAACCGGCTGTTGCTGAAGCTGAGGTTGGCGAGTATGACCCGTGCCGCGGTTCGCTGCTCTGTTTCAACGGATGGCAGTAGCAACAGACCTGAATAATTGCTGACATAATGACGGGGAAAGGACATTCCTGTGCCTGCTCTTCACGTCAACGCTGTCTTCCTTCCAGTCACCGGGATGGTCTCAGCAGTACCTCAATTTTGTGTCATTAAAATATTGTTTAGGTTGCCAGATCGAACCTAAGCCAATTCAGCATGTGCCTCACCTTGACATGTCTCCTATGTGTAAAATCAATGTCTGCTGTCTTTAAAAAACCATCAACACGGAAAAGTATTTTAGCCACTCAAAAAAACAAAATTTTCCGGGCGAAAAAAATTCATTTTAAAATTCCAGATGGTTCCAGGCCATTAATAAAATAATCTATAGAAATCGACATTTCATCTGGCAGATTTTGTTTTTGAGTTTTGATAAATTCTGACACCATAAAGGTCTGTTCAGCTTTCAATGCCTGATTCAATAGTATCAGTCATAAGAGCCAGTTAAAATGGAGTAGTTCTGAGTTGTCTTTAGGGGCGGATCTTGCTTGATACAGGGATTCGAACATATCAGAAAGAAGCAATCTACGAGGAGTGCTTACTACCTGAAGCTTACCAAGGGATACCTTTCTTATCGAGATGCTAATTTGAGTCATAATCCATTGGCGATAGCAATTGACAGTATGCGTCGCATCCCAGATTTCAAGAACCAACTTTTTTCTTTGATCGCTGTCTATCAGGCAAATCCAATCGAAAAACCCTTTCGAGAGAAAGTTAAAAAAAAGAAAAAGACGGACAAGTTTGAGATCCATCTCTTTCAACCTACTTCAAAGTTACCGTTGGTCCATGTCCAGAGTATAATTTCTGGACATGGGATTATAGGCTATGACTTCAGGATATTACTGGTTTGCTTAGCGAATGCCTTTTTTTGCCAAAGGAGCAATCAGGCCAATGTTGTCCTTATGAACTAAACCGCCTCCCGTATCGATCTCCAATCCAGTAAATCCATATTTTTTGGTGAAGACGACTTGTGCTACAGATAAGTATCCAAGCAAATAAGGTTGCATCTCTGACACCAGATCGACGTAGCCATTTTCAATGGCGGTGGCCGTGGCGGGAGAAAGAGAGAAGCCACCTACAAAGATTTCATCCGGTTTAACACCTGCAGCTCTGAGAAAATTTTCCATTTGGGAGGTGAGAGCACCATGATCAATCAGCATCATTTTGCAGTCCGGGTGACTTGAGAGATAGCCGGTGACAATAGGCGTTCCCATTGCCGAATCCTTGTCGACCTCCGGGCTTATTTCTATGTAATCGACAGTAACGCCGGCTTGTTCCAGGGTGCGAATCATAGCTCGTGCCCGCCTGCCACGATCTTCAAGCCGCTTCAGGCCCCAGATCATTGCCCGGTCGCCCTTCTTTAGACCAGACCGCTTCAAAGACTCCTCTGCCAAAACGGTGCCCATAACATCATAGTCTGTACCGATAAAGCCAAAACCTTTAGATTTGTATTTCTTCAACGTCTTAGGTAACCCTGTATCCACGCAGGTTACAATGATCCCCTTGGCAAAAGCTTCATCTATGAAAGGTGCCAGAGCATCATCACCTGGCAGTCCCATCAATACAATGCCATCTGGTGTTGCAGCAATCGATTTCTTGAAATTCTCGACGACTTTTTCCGGATTCCAGTCTGAATACAAATATTTCACATCAGCTCCCAAATCATTTGCGGCTTGCATTGCACCATTTTGCACAATGGTGTTGTAGGGCCCGCCAACAGGCCCACCGGTATCAAACCAGATGGTAATGCCTTGTCCCAGAGGGGCTAGTTTGTCTCCTGCAGTTGCTGTTGCAGCCACCACCAAGCATAGAACCATGGTTGCAAGGAATGTACGTACATGCTTTCTCATTTTTCCTCCAATCGATTTAAGGGTATTGATCAGGCCAGAATTTGCAGAACTTGCAAATTCAAGTTAATTGTTTGTTGTCATCTTTAGGCAAGATCCAACAGGATCCTAGAGCATCTCAAGATATGCCTCGATACGTACACGGAGTTGCTCGGTATCACTTTCCGCGTAATCGGTTTCCAGATGCAGAGTAGGAAACCCAAAAGTCTCCTGTACCATTTCATCCACTAGATACGCCTCCACGTTGTAAGTGTGACAGGCCTGCCAGGTTAGATCAATTACGCCGTCTGCATTAAACTCCCGGATCATTTCTTTCAGGAGCTCAAACCGTCCAGAATTCGGGCTCATGACCGAACAGGGGGTGGCAAGATACTGCTCCGCCAGTGCATCCATCGGGGCCTTGTCCTCATCGACTACGAAGGCCTGCTTATAGCCAGAGCAGTTTTCAAAGGCCACTACGTCTGCGCCAAGCTGCTCTATAATTTTGACGACCTTATCGCTACCAAGCCCGACCGGCACTCCCGTCAGCAAAATGCGTTTTCCTCTTCCACGCCCAGGAGTGTCATCCAGAAATGCCCCTTTTCTCGCCTCCGCAGTGACTGCTTCCATAAACGAGATACCCTTTTCCTTATCTGCAAGAAATCCAATCTTGAATAGAATTTCCAACAGTTGCGTACCATTCAAAAGTACAGGCTTGGCCTTGTTCACATCCATAAGGGCTTTACGAGCTCGTCGCTCCCGATTCATCAACCTGATAGCTGCACGAAGGCAATCTTCATCAATGGTCCGGCCGCTCACACCTTCCATTATTCCCTTAAAACGCACTAATTCAGCATGCCAGAGAGACTTGGCCATTTCTGTGTTCTGGTTCTGGGGGAGCTGCAACACATGGGTGGTTTTCTGACGGGAAAGCAATTCGAACATTTTCTTTTTGCCATCGCATGTTGTATCGCCAATTATGATGTCCGAGGCACGAAAAAAGGCACAGGTGTCGCTTACTGCAAAGCCAAAACTACTTTTGATGAGAGGGCAGAGATTGCGGGGAAGAATCTCTTCGGCTGCTGCTATCGGATCATTGCGTGTTCCACAAAGAGGGAGCGCAATGGCTCCTGCGGCGACTGCAATCTCTGTAGGAGAATAGAGACAGTAGAATCCAACCGCTATCCGGCCTTCAACTTTGGCCTGCTCAATATCGGCCAGATTTTGTTCTGAAATGTGCTGCAGGCTGTTCATTATTTCCGTCTTCATCTCTTTTCCTCATTTATGAGCTGTCATGGTCTTTTGACTGTGTGTGTGATGTTTTCCATTCATTACTCGAGGAAATAATGCATCATTCGAAGTTGATATCATTAGATTAAACGACATCCCTGACAAGAAGCGCAGCACCCAGTGCACCTACCAATTGAGGATCCTCAGGCACGAAAACCTTGCAGTCCAATTTTTCAGCCAGGAGTTTTTGCATACATGGATTGCGGGCCACTCCTCCGGTGAATACGATATTTCCTTTGCCAGATACACGTTTAATCATACCAACCACTCGGCTGATGACGCTCCTGTGTAAACCCATGGCAATATCCTGCGGACTATGCCCTTTGGCGATCAGAGAAGTAACCTCGGATTCGGCAAATACAGTGCACATGCTTGAAATATTCAGTTCTTTATTGAACTGAAGTGCTTCGAGGCCGAAGCTTTCAATATCAAAGCCGAGAGACCTGGCCATAATCTCCATAAATTTGCCAGTTCCTGCTGCACACCGATCGTTCATCTCGAATTTTTTCACCTTACCGCTGCCAAGAATTGATATGGCTTTGCTATCTTGCCCACCAATATCGAGGACGGTTACGGCATCAGGAAAATAGAACCTTGCACCAACAGCATGAGCCTTGATCTCCGTGACCGTAGGAACATCAAAGGAGATCTCAAAAAGATTTCGACCGTAGCCTGTTGCCATTATGCGGTCAAAACTCATTTCCTCTGTCATTTTCCTGGCCTCGGTCATAGGATCAAAACCGGTGTCTGCCTGCAGGTTGCCGAGAATCTGACCAGCTTCATCCACCACCACCAGTTCAATCGTCCGTGAGCCGATATCTATTCCTGCGTATCGCATATCCTGACCCCGTTCCTCAACTTTCGGTCGATGAGAAACCATTGCGACCTTTGTCTAATGGCTTCGTTGTTTCAATCATTGTAATTACTTAACCTCAGTTATTTATGTTCGTTTCGTCTTGAAAGCCACCGCATAGATTGATACAGAAGTGACAATTACCAAGCCATGGGCAATCCTGGTCCAGTAACCTGATAGTCCACCACTGATAATCCCTGCTTCCAGTATGCCTATGATGATCGAACCAATCATCGTGCCGAAAATTGTACCCTGTCCACCAAAGACTGAAGTTCCCCCGAGGAATATTGCTGCAAACACTACGAGCAGATAGCCTTCACCTTGAGTTGGCCACCAATTTGCCATCTCCAAACAGACCATGACAGATGCCAGGGCGCTCATCAGGCCCATTACAATAAAAAGTCCGATCCGGACGCTGTCAGTTCGCACCCCCATCATCGTGGCAGTACTCATGTCATCGCCTATAAATCGAATATCGTCGCCCCAAATATGCCTGTTGAGAACCAGCCAGAAAATAATAGCGATAAGAAGACACCATAGAGTTTGCATGGGGATGAGATCAAACAGTCTGCCAACCATGAGATGATGAAATGTTGTCTGTCGCAGTTCAGTCAAATTAAGGGCCAGGCCGTCGGCAAGAAGAGTCGAGGTTCCACGCCAGAAAAACTGTGTTCCTATTGTGGCAATGATTGCAGGTACACCGATATGAACAACGATCAAGCCGTTACATAGTCCTGCAAATGCTCCGGTGCCAAGAGCGCCAATCAGTCCAAGCAGAGGGCTTCCGGTTGTCTGCGAGATTTTGGCAAAACATAAGCCCGAAATAGCCATGATGGCAGGAAAAGAAAGATCCAACTCGCCAGCAACGATGAGTAAAGTGAGTCCTAGTGCAAGAAGAGTTGAAAACGGGATGGTGGACATGAAGGCTATATAAATACGCCTATGCAAAAAAGTCTGGGGACTGAAATACATAAACAGGCAGAGCAGAACCATCAAGAGCAGTAGAATGCCGCACTGAAAACGGTATTTATAGATATATGTCTTCATGCTGTTACCTGCCACCAATGCTTTCAGGGCTCATGGAAAGCCCTTCAAGTTTGCTAAAAAGTTCAGCAACACTCATCTCTTTTCGCAGGCATTGATGGGCAATTGCGCCGCGATCGACGAAGACAAAACGGTCAGCCACTTCATACACGTGATGCAGGTTATGGGAAATAAAAAGAGCAGAATTTCCATTCTCAGGAATTGATCTGACGAATTTTAAGACTTTCCCAACCTCCTTCACGGCCAGTGCCGTAGTAGGTTCATCGAGAATTGTCAGCTTCGAATTAAAGTGCATTGCACGGCTAATTGCGAGTCCCTGCCTTTCACCTCCCGACAAGGTGCCGGCCAGAGCATCTGCAGAAACGCCAACCCCACTCAGGCCAATACTCTTTTGCAATATTGCCAGAGTGAGATCCTTTTCTTTGGCGACACGGATGAAACCAAATGAATTGTGCAAATGACGACCAACAAAAACATTGCGCCATAGAGGTTGTTTTTCTCCAAGGGAGCGCTCCTGATAAACAGTCTCAACCCCAAGAGAACGTGCCTTACGCACTGAATACCATTTAAAATCGACCTCCTTTCCGTTTATCTGCAAGGAACCTGAATCGGGGCGTAAGACTCCTGACAGTATTTTAATGATGGTAGATTTTCCAGCACCATTATCACCAACCAGGGCAACGACTTCACCTCCTGCTATCGATAGGTTCACGTCCTGTAAAGCACGCACCGCTCCAAACGACTTATTGAGAGAAGTTGCCTTGACAATTATATCGATAGGCATGTAATCCCCGGAATAGATGTCGTGACGTCAGTCTTATCTCCATTCAAATGAAGAAGATCAGCGCAATTGTATAGGGACGTTAAATTGTATCTGGCATAAAAATAGAATTGAGTGAATGAATTTCCCATAAAGTCTATATATTTACCAATATTAATTATAGATAATTTATAGCTTATCAATAGATTATCCCTATGATAATAGCCATAAATGAATCTGACGGAATACGATAGTAAATATAGGACACAATGTTAATTAGATAGAACAGATATTGTTGTTGGAGGCAGTTAGGAACAATATTTTTTATTGATTATTTCTAATGGGTTATTAGGAAAGAGTGATAAACCCAAACTGGTTAAGGTAGGCTAAAAGATATGAAGAGGGCACCATCCTTAGAGAAAATAGTTAAAACTGGCAAATCTGATCTCAACAGACTTGGTACCGATTGCAAATTTGATATAGACTGTGCATGTAATGTAAAAGATGTTCCAAGCCAAGAACCAATCAACATAAAAATGGTTCATCCGGCTGAAGCGTACTTTTGCTGCTGAAGCGCACCTTGAGGTAGACGCCATAAACACTGAGAGGCTTGTTGTATGTTCTGCAGCCCCCTCCTTAGAAAAGGAGGGCTGCAGGTCAGAGTACTCAGTCGATCTTGGCCAACCTCGATATGGTTACAGCAGCGACGGTGAACCAGCTCTTTTCAGCAAAAGTACGCTCAAACCGGATGAACCGTAAAGATGATACTCCAATCAGGGTTGATAATTGCGAGGCGGGTACTGGCCTGCACGAACACACACTGTCCAACCGCAAATCTCCCTGCCATTGCCGCCGAGCGACTGGAGTTATTCAGTCTTTTGGGGTTGTTGATGATCAAGATACCATTGCATCGGATCTATCAGCTCAAAGCCATTCTCCACGAGTTTCTTCTTTACATTAATAATATTATTGGTCAATAAATAGGGGAATATCGCTCGCTTATTGTTGTTCCAGGCCCTAGCGACCAATATACTGCCCATTGCAATCTTTTCGCCCGTAATAATATCGACTATTTTTTTCATCTGACCTGTTTTCTCTTTGGCGTCGACAACGATGCACAACAGGCAGCCAGGTTCATCGATATTCAAAACACTGACAAAGGATCTCATCAGGTCTCGGACCGAGAGTATGCCCTTCAGATAACCTTCCTGGTCGATTACCGGCAAGGCTCCGACCTTTTTCTTCTGCATCATCAGCAAGCTATCCTGAATGGTATAGTATGCATAAATGGTCAGGGGATTTTTGGTCATGATTTCCCCGACAGTGACATTCATGATCTTTGCCAGGTTTATTTCATAATCCGCTTTCTGCAAAAGGGTTGAAGGCATGGCGGCACGGATGTCACGATCGCTGACGATACCGATGAGTTTTCCCGCACTGTCAACGATCGGTAAATGGCGAAAACCCTTTTCTGCCATTATCGTTTTTGCCTCAATTATTGTCATGTCAGGCCCAGCCATAATCAGGTTTTTTGCCATTTTCTCACTAACAAACATATGACCTCCTAATATAATTTAATGTTTTAAAAATATTTCAGGATAATGGCTGGAGAATAAATGTCACTTGAGGTCTGCCAGAAACCTGATATGGTTCGCCACCAAAATTGGCAGGATATTGAG
Organism: uncultured delta proteobacterium; assembly: GCA_963804605.1. Taxonomy (GTDB): domain Bacteria; phylum Desulfobacterota; class Desulfobulbia; order Desulfobulbales; family Desulfocapsaceae; genus Desulforhopalus_A. Next base: position 143,374 of record CAWDRB010000027.1, on the reverse strand, counting down.
ATTATAGCCGCCCTCAAGGACAGAAATCACTCGCCCCCCCGAGCAACTATTCACCAGATTCATTATCACCTCGGAAATAAAATCATAGCCTTCGGTGGAAAGATTTGTCCCGGACATCGTATCAGTTTCATGAGCATCAAAGCCTGCCGAGAGTAATATGAATTCCGGGTTGAATTTTTTAAAAGCGGGAAGCAATTCCTGTATGATCAATCGCTTGTAATCATCATCTCCCCTTCCTGGGAGAACCGGGGAGTTGACCGTATACCCTTTACCTTCAGCGAGCCCCGTCTCAAATTCCCTGCCGCTACCTGGGTAGGCAAATGAGGGGTGTTCGTGAATCGAATAGTAAAATACCGTCGGATCAGTTTCAAAAATGTGTTGGGTGCCGTTACCGTGATGCACATCAAAATCGATTATCCCAACTCTTTCGATGCCATATTCCTTCTGAAGATACCGAGCCCCGATCGCCACGTTGTTGAAATAGCAAAAGCCCATGGGCTTATCTACTTCAGCGTGATGTCCTGGAGGTCGAACTGCACAAAAAGCATTATCAACTTCGCCTTTCATCACGGCATCAATCGCCTTAAGTACACCGCCAACGGCAAGAAACGACGTATCATAACTGTCTCTGCATATGCTGTTATCCGGGTGCTCGAATTCACTTAACCCGGTGGTGCAGGCCTCATGAAAGCGTATGATATAGCAGACGTTATGGACGGTTTCTATCCATCGCTGATCAGCCTTAGAAGCCTCTATCCGCGTCAGTTGCTTCAGTAATCCGGAATTTTCGAGCCACTTAATAATCACCTTCAACCGTTTCGGAGATTCAGGATGATAATTGCCCGTATCGTGCAACAAATACCTTTCATCATAAACAAAACCGGTTCTTTTCATAAGGTTGTAAACCCCAAAACAGCTAATTTTTTGGTTCCTTTAAAAAACAGCTCCTTAGACACATAGTGTGCACTGCACAAATTGTTGCTCTAGCTTCATATGAGACGGATTTAGAAATTGGTTTTGTATGACATTTTTGTGTTCAACATATTAAATTTACAATGGTTTTCAAGTTGTTTTTCGGTAACCAGGTACAGCCTGAAAGATTTTCTAAGGAAATTTTCGCGGTTTTGGACTTAGAGCCTCGAATACTCATCTTTTTCCAACTCACATTTCAAGAGATCACGGACGTGGGGATTAATGTCGGTGACCATGATTTGGAATTTTTGTAGTGTTCGCATTGTTGTCACTTAATGTTGACAATTTGATTCAGGCCCCAAGGGCCTGGTCGGTTTGTTGTGCTCAATTGTTCAAGTCGTTCACAGGCCAGCTCAGAGGTGCTCTCCTAGCGACGGATGTTTTTACAGGGTGTAAAATTTTCTGACATTGATTACAAATCAGTTGCTTCTCAATGTCGCCGCGGCAGCTGACTTTACGTTTTCCCCGACACCGGCTCAAGGTTATTAATCCTCAGCCCTCGCTGAATTTTTCTCCCTGTAACTTCCAAACGATCTCTCGATTTTCTCGAGTTTTCTTTAGTGAGCGTGTTTTTCCTTTTTGATACTGCGGATCGGAACGATCTTTGACCGAGTTGCAATCAGATAGTAGCTTTGCACAAAGCGTACCATTCGTTTAGCTTTTCAGAGAAAGTTGCCCGTGCCTAAAGACGGGGAAGCTACATAGAAACGAAGTAGTCGATGTTTTTTATCAGGGGCGTGGAAGTTGGCACTATCTGTGCTAAGTCAGAAATGGTGTGGGGGAAGTGAAGGATTTGATTACACTGTTGACGATAAGAGCGGCGAACTGGTTTCCGGCAGCATGACCACCCCAGTCAAGTTCCGGGAGGAATGGACCTGGGCCAGAGCTACCGGCTCCCAGAACTGGAAACTCGAAGGCATACGAGAAAGGTAGAGCAACACACCGCCTGCACAAAGCATATTTTGCTCTTGCGCAGAGCGGTGGTAGTCTTGTTTACGTCAACATGGCAGGTGTTTTTTATTTTGAACAATTTAAAGCTCGCCTGTTTCAAATAAAATATAATGAAGGATCAGCATGGTCGAATGGGTGCTTATGCCCGAGGCATGGGTGGCTATGACCACTCTTCTCGCCCTGGAAATTGTTCTCAGCATAGATAATATCATCATCTCTTTCTTTATGTCGGCGAAATTGATGTCGTCGACATAAACTCAGTTACTATCAATCACGTCACCTAACACTTTTGTCGAAGTGACCAGCAAATATTTTCTGGAAAAATCAAAAATCGTAAACCCTCCATTGTGATGCAATTTTCTCGGTGAGAATCTTGACTTCTCAGAAGTGCACCATGCTCCATTTCGGGAGTCATGTTTGCCCATGATCAAAGTCAAATTACTCAGGAAAAAGTTAGATTTCTGAAATACTTCCTCATTTCAGCCTTGCCGGTAGACATCTTTTACCCCTAGAAATTTCAGATGCCGCCCAAGATAATCAGAAAAACAGGTTTGCTGTATTATTCACCCACGCCCAATGCTCTCATACTGTGGAACACTTTATGCAGTTCCTTTGAGAGAGACAGATCAAATGGCGAACAATGTTCAGTGGCTAATCTTAAAGAAGGGACCAAGAAATGGTACTTAAGGCACTGATGGTAGATGAAAATGAAATGATACTCGATATATTGGAATATATCCTAAAGTCAGAAGGTTATAACATCACCAACTGATGGAGATTAGTGTATCAAAGCATTGGATGCTGAAGATTTTGATCTGGTCATTACTGATCTTCAAATGGGCCCAACAAGAGGACTCGACGTTAGCCGTAAAATAAAAGTTATCAATTCTTCAGCGATAGTTATTATGATTACGGGTAGTTGTGACTCGATGAATGAATTTGAGGCTTTTAATCAAGGCGCTGGTGATTATTTATTCAAACTATTTTCCCCGAGTGATTTGCTTATGCGTATCCAGTTTAGAAATATAAACAGTTTATTACGTCTGCATTAAACTTAGAGAATGAACATCGCTCAGCAGAAAAGGTGTAAGGATAATTTACAAATTGTAAAGCAATTTTCCAGGAACAGAATTATTGACTCATGGAGATTGGTTCTGGATACACAAAAAATCATAAGGAGATTTATTGAACTGAAGATTTGTCCGAACAGACCGTTCCAGACAGTTTTGGACAAAGTAGGGTGAATTTAAACAAATGGCTCTAAAATACAGCCTCCCTCTGGGAAGAAGAGTAAACGGTTTTTCTTAATTTAACAGGAGTATGAATAATGCCGGAAGGAAAAGTTAAGTGGTTTAATGATGCAAAAGGTTACGGTTTTATTGCGCAGGATGGGGGAAACGATGTTTTTGTGCATCATTCTGCAATTCAGGCAGTTGGATTTAAATCTCTCTCAGAGGGGGAGCGTGTTCGTTTTGACATTGTAGTCGGGCAGAAAGGTCCGGCTGCAGACAATGTAATAAAACTATGAAAAAGTAGCCGCTGATTTGCCCGTTGACAATGTTGTAAGAAGTATCAGCGGCTGTTCTTTTCTGCAGAAGGCGGGAGGACCATGATTAAATTTCAGAACAGATATACTAATATCATTGCCGCTGGTAAGCGGAAGGAGGCTGTTATGACAACGTCTGCTACTCCCCAGAAAGGTAAGTCATTGCCGGATGAACAAGTTAAGGAAAAAAACCACAGAGAAAAGGATCGTCGGCAAAAGTACAATAAGGGATACACGTATATCAGTATAGTTGGTTGGATATGCCGTCGAGAGAAAGTACGTAGAAATCCTCGTCAATCCGAGTAAGTAAGTGTTCAATATTGCGTGAGTACGATTGTATTCAAAACCAAAGCAGCTTCATTTTTGCTTGTAAAGGGGCAAGCCCCTCATCTTGCATTCCGAACTATGCGAATACTTTGTTTTGTTGCAATACTACGTTCATCCACCATTCTTGACACAGAAGTGTCTAAGTGCTCATTTAGGATGGCATGTTATTTGCTGCAATGTTTTCGAAACATGGTGGTTGGAAAGTTCACAAAAAAGGATATTTGAGATGCGGTCAATTGCAATTTTCCCCTGTCGCTACACCTATGGAGCATCAATTATCGGTGAGTTATCAGCTCATTTACATCTAAAGATGTATACCGACGACATGCTCTTTTCAGATGTGTCGGGGCAGTTCGGGATCTCAACAGAAGAATTAAAAGAATTTATATGTGGGCCAATTTCAACATTACATCGGTACCTGCTGAAGAGGAGAAGATATGTCAACCTTCTCGAGTGTTCTCTGGATGCTCAAAGGAGATATACGACCAACCGGCGATTGTACTACGGTCTGCATACTTCTCTTCTCAATTATACAAAGGACCGGGTAATCAAGGTTCTTGTATTCGATGATGAAGAACACCGGGTGAAACGAGCCATGCAACAGGAAGGCATTTCGGAACAAGTAGCCAGAAAGCATATTCAGAGACATGATAAAATGGTTTCCAACTGGACTAGTTTTCTATTTTCTAAAGAAGCATACGACCATTCACTATACGATGTTGTAATTCCTGTGAATAACAAATATCCACTCGACATAACTGCAGAAATTATTGAACTTTTTAAGAAAGTTGATAGTTTGAAGACTTCGTTTCAGACACAGGATACCCTTTGTTCAGCATCCTTATGAGATGTTCATCCTAAAATTTGATTACGACTAATCTTCATCTTTATGAAAAAAACTCGCTTGGGTTTACGCCCCTGATTTTGGCTTGAAAGTAGAGCGCTGGTTACACTTTGTGCTGGCTCTTGCCTGTGGTGCTCTGTACCGGATTCAGTGAGATCATGGATGAGAAAAAGGCTAGGAGGATGGGGATTGATGGCTATATGACTAAGCCGGTCATTCGGCGCCAGCTTGCTCAGACCCTTTATGATGTTTTGGAGAAAAAGGGCGTGAGCGGGCTTGCTGTGTGAGTTGAGGAAAGGGCTTGGGGTGCACTTAGATATTACAGTCTTGCTATGCCAGAGTCAATATCTTCCAAACATGTTGACTCTGGTTCTGACTCACAAAATTAAGATTTCCAGAACGAGTATCTGATTACATCCAACTGTCCTCGGGTTAACCACTGCTACTGTTCATCCGAAATCGTGCTGTCTTCAAAACCTAACAACAAAAACGCAAATTCAGATTAGAGATTATCCATGAATCTCTTCGAAATGACAGGCAATTCGAGTAATTGACATTGCCTCTAAAGTTCATAAGACCTTGTCTTTGGTAAGGTATCGTCTGCAGTTGCTCCATTTTTGAACAATTTCATGAGAATATGCAAATCTACATTATCAGGAAAAACATCAAATCGCCCTGACAGACACTTCTTTTAACTTGCCAATTGTAAGGTCCGATGGTTGTTCAACGATTTTGTGTAACTTAAAACAGTATTCTGCGACTGTGCTCAGCAGTTATGAGAATCCAGTTTTTTATGCAGCAAATTTTAAGACCTTCAAGGAATACTTCTGCTCAAAATTTGCTGGTATAGGGTCGGTTCGATAGCTTTGGCCTCAAATCTGTCTACTCGCAGATTGCGCCTGCAAAATTCCTCGAAGAGACGGCGAAAAGAAAAGATCATCATCTCCGAAAAACAGCAGTAATATTGATTGGATGAGTACTATCGAAAGATACTGCGTCCCATTTTCATAACAAGAAGTGCTATTGGGCTTGCGTGCATAATTAAATCAAATATATCGATAGGCTTATTCAGGTTGCCACTGACGAGCATCACTATTTTTTCGATGAGATGCGGTACAGGTGTAAATGGAGCAAGCCCTAAAGTTAACGACAGAATTACAAGTAAGGAAAAAGGTATCTTATCTAGCCAATGCATTTTTGCTATCTCTCTATCTTAACAAGGATTATTCGTATCAAATCTTCACTGATGGTAGATCTGACTTTATCTGTTGTAATAAACCTTGTAGGACAAGCCCGTCAACAAATTCTGTTACAAACTTGACGTAGTGATTCTCATTTGACAGCAGCACGCTGGGTTGCACAAAACAGTCTTGGCTACAAATTACCTTGCAAAAAAGGACAGTCGATTGTGGATGGGGTACTCAGACAATTTGTTGCAGACCCTCGTAACCGGCGAGGGAATTCCAATGGTTTTTCACATGCCCAGGCAGTACTGCCATAGGTCTAATTTGAGTATGGACTGATAGTCACCCAGATCACACTCACCCACTCTCTTGTGAGGTCGAGCGCAGTCCGTCTTTCACCCATCCAAGTTTCACTCGATTCATTGGTTTTTTCAATTAATGCAAGATTTTACCCAGTCATAAACTATTGGACTTCACCTGGGTTTCATGTTATTTCGCTCAACATTATAACAGTAAGATTCCGCTGAAGCGAGCGAGCAATAGTCAGCGACTGAGCACAATTCCAACAGGACAACAAGGAATACGGCATGAATGAGCACCCTCAAAACAACAACCGCAGGACGTTTTTAAAGACGGCAATCGCCTCAACCATTGGCGCAGCCTTACCTGCCGGAATCACTCGGGCAAACACCTTCTCCAGTAATCGACTTCAGGTCTGGTCCTGTGGTGGTCTGGCTGAGGCCTTTATTCCGGCAAATGCTCGATACGAGGAAGAAAGAGGGGTCAAGGTCAGTTACACAGGGGCTTTTGCCGCGGCTCTCGGAAAATCTCTGCTTGGCAGCGCCCAGACCGAGATATTCGGTGGGCGAGTCCTTGATCTGGCAAAGAAGCTAAAAAGTGCCGGAAAACTGATCTATTTCAAACCACTTTGCTTTACCAGCTATGTGATAATCACCCCAAAAAACAATCCGGGAGGCATAGAGACAATAGCGGATCTTGCCCGGCCTGGGATTCGTGTCGTACTGGCTCCGGATGCATCACCCCCGGGGGGGCAGGCGGTCCAGATACTCCTCAAGAAGGCCGGGATAGTTGACGCGGCAATGAAAAACTGTGTGACGGTTGGAAGCTGCGTCCAGCGGATGATGGATGATATCATCAAAGGCAAGGCTGATGTTTCCATCGTCGAGCTTCGTTTAACCAGAATGCCTTCTTTTGCAGGAAAAACTGAAATTATCTCCATTCCAGAGGAATTCTTTCCACCGCCGCCCCTAACCTTTACCATCGGAGTTATGAAACACGCGGTCGACCGGGCCCTGGCTGATGATTATGTACAGTTTATCACCTCGAAGGAAGGCCAATCTTTTTTCGAAGCCAGCGGCTTTATCCCGGCAATTTCTGACAAAGGCCAAGAACTCATAGAAAAACTGGGGGTTAAAGATGCCTGATACGCATTTACATACCTTCCAACAGAACGATTACACTGTTTCTCAGCCAACAACTTTTCGTCTGAGAGTTTGGCGCAGATTCAGCCAGCTTGCCATGTTGGTTCTTCTTGGGCAGTGGTCTTTTTACGGTATCTTTCGCTGTCCTTTTCTCGTCCCATACGTCAGCTGCCAGAATTGCCCGGTGATTACCTGTCACGGACGTATACTGTCAATGTTCTGGGGTTTCTGGCTGCTGCTGCCGATCGCCACCCTGGCCTTTGGCAGAGTGTTTTGTGGATGGGCCTGTCCTGGGGGGCTGACGGTTCAACTGCTGAGCAGGATTGCCCCGTTCAAATTGCGAGCCCGTAACCGCTTCAACAAGCTCATGCCCTATGGTAAATACGCCGGCCTCGCCGTTGCACTCTACTGCTTTTACTTCCTGGGCCAACCGAGAGTCGATATTCCCATTCGTGTCGGTGAATTTTTTCAAGCTGTTGCGCTGACTATTGAACATGCGGACCCAAGCTGGCTGATTCGAACCTTTTTTATATTAGGCCTTGTCGTCGCAAGCCTTGTTGTCGCCAACGTCTGGTGTCGATATGCATGTCCGGGCGGAGGGTTGCTGGAGCTTATTTCGCGCCGCTCGTTTTTCAAGTTCTACAAGACCGATGCGTGCAACGATTGCAATTTGTGTCTCAAGGTCTGTGAGATGGGTACCCGGCCTGATGAGGAGAACTGTACCAACTGCGGTGATTGTCTGAGTGCCTGCCCTTCCAACGCGATCAGCTTTGGGAGGAAAAAACAATCTTGAATCTGATAAACACAGCTGTAAGCGATACTGTTGACCCTGTTCCGCATCCCTGCTTTCACCCCGAGGCCGCCGGTAGATACGGGCGCATCCATCTGCCTGTAGCGCCGGAATGCAATATTCACTGCCGATATTGTAACAGGGCTTTTGATTGCACCAACGAGTCCAGGCCTGGGGTTACCAGCAAAATACTTGAACCTGAAGAGGCGCTGGCACATCTCGAATCAGCGATCGAGCATATGCCATGGATTACGGTAGCCGGTATAGCCGGTCCCGGTGATGCCTTTGCCGATCCGGAGCGAACCCTCAAGACGATCGAACTTATCCGCCGGGAATATCCTCTCCTGCATATCTGCCTTTCGACCAATGGACTCGCTCTGACAGATCATATTCCCATACTCGCCGAACTCGGCGTTGGATTTGTCACCGTTACGACAAATGCAGTCGATCCGCTTATCGGTGCCCGCATTTATGCTGGAATACAGTTTGGCGGTAAAAATATTCAGAAGGCCGTAGGAGCTGAGTTGTTGATCGATAGACAGCTGGAGGCCATCAGTCACCTCAAGAGCCATAATATCACAGTCAAAGTTAATACAGTCGTGATTCCCGATATTAACGACCATCACGTGCTGGAAATCGCAAAAGAGATCGCTAAACGAAAAGTAGACTTACATAATTTGATAGCCCTGATCCCTGTATCCGGAACCATCTTTTCCGGTTGCACACCTCCATCGCCCGCACTCATGGCGTCTCTGCGTAAAACGGCCGGAAGTTATGTTACTCAAATGCTTCACTGTACGCGTTGCCGGGCCGATGCCGTAGGCCTCTTGCATAATGTCGGCAGCCAATGCTTACACCCCTCCCCCTCATAGTGGTGTCGATCAAAACAGTTCTTAGTCGAGACATTCAATTTTGCTGATTAATGTTGCCACAGCGAAGATCTGAATATTCTGCAAGTGCATCATGTTGACATTTCTACTGTTATGTTGCGAGTTGAGCTATCCATCTGAAATTATGGCAATTTCAATACGTGTCGTATGTTTTTTCATTTTCTCTTTTATTTTAGAAAGTTCCGCTGTTTTTGAGAGTAATTCTTCTTTGACATGCAACATAACTTAATGGGCTATTTCCTACCTATCCGTTAACCTCTCGGAGGCCGGAAGCACTTAAAGAGTATCAAGCCAGCTTGAAATTTCCTCTTTGTTTTCCCAGTTGATCAGTTCATCTATCTTGTCATCCTGATTGAGCAGTGACTGTGTATGGGCGATGAACTTTTTCTGTATCCCCTGACGGTGAACCAAATCAAGATGCAGATAGATCATTGTCGATTTAATGCTTTCATGGCCGAGGCGATTTTTTATGTCTGATATGGGGTGTCCCGCAAGAAGCATATTGACTGCACAGGCATGACGAAAATGGGGAGCTCCCCATTTGAGGCACTCGATGGCCTTGCACCACCTCGTCGCCTGGTACCGTGAGGGCGCCGATGTTCAGAGGCTATTACCGCAACTGGCAACCTATCTCGGTCACATCAACGTGGCGTCCACCCAGCGTTATTTGACGATGACCCCCGATCTTCTTCACGAAGCGAGCCAGCGTTTTAAGTGCTACGCCCAACCGGAGGCGTATCATGGATGATACCACACTGCTAGGTCCATGGGTTCGCCGCTTTCTTCTCGAGCATCTCATCGCCGAACGTAATCTCTCACGCCAAACACAATTGAGTTACCGGGATACGCTACGTATTCTCTTGCCGTTTGTCGCTGACCAGTGCCACCAATCCCTTGACCAATTGACAGTGGAGCAGGTCAGTGCAGCACGCGTCCTCTGTTTTTTGCATTATGTCGAGGAGGTGCGCCATTGTTCTATAGCTACACGCAATCAACGTCTAGCCGCTATTCGCGCTTTAACCAGCTTCATCGCTGCTTACAGTCCCGAGCATATCGCTTGGTGCGGTGAAATTCACCGTATTCCCTTTAAGAAGGCCACCCAAACGGTAGTGTCATACCTAGAAAAGGAAGAAATGGATACTCTTCTTGGTGCACCTGATCGCAATACGAAACAGGGGTGTCGCGATTATGCACTGTTGCTATTCCTTTACAATTCCGGTGCGCGGGCAAGCGAAGCAGCGCAGTTGACCATCGCCGACATCGATATGGCTCATTTATCAGTACGGTTGCTGGGCAAAGGCAACAAGATCCGTTACTGCCCTCTCTGGTCTGTCACTATGCAGACGCTCAAACCACTGGTAGCACAAAGAGCACCAACACAGCGAGTCTTTCTCAATCGTTGCGGTCAACCCATCACTCGCTTCGGTATCATACGTTGGTCGAACGTTGTGCTCATAAAGCCGCCGCAGTCATTCCGTCGCTGGCCAGTAAACGTGTCAGCCCGCACACGCTTCGTCATACCACAGCTGTTTTTCTTCTGCGCGCTGGCGTAGACATCAATACAATCCGGGCTTGGTTGGGGCACGTTTCCATCAAGACAACCATGGTGTACGCTGAACTTGACTTGGAGATGAAAGCCAAGGCGTTGTCAGCCTGCGAGGTTACTGGAGAAAAAACATCTACCATGCACTGGAGCGACGATGCATCCTTGATGGCGTTTTTGCAATCGCTGTAGGTTGTTATGGATTGATATTATGTGGTGCCATGCAGGAAAATGTTTTATCTACACAACTGAGTAAGGCTTTGGCGCCACATAATATCCGACATCACATAACCTGTATTATGTGGTGCACCACATAATGTGCGGTAAGTCTTCACGTCCGGATCTGTGGGGGGAGCGCCAGGTAACTGGTGCTTCTACCCGGACAAATCTTTGATAGGATATCTCTTATAACAACAAGGGGAAAATGTCCTAAACCCAACGTCATTAAACTAACCCCAAAAATCATCAATTTATAAGTACTTCCCTTTTCATTCCAAAAGATTTCTGACTTCCCGAACCGAGGGGCGTAGAACAGTTTCACCCGGAGTTGTCCCAAAACGACCGCCTGACGACCGCCTGGACGTCCTCGATGAGGGTCATGATGGCCAGGACTGAAGTGGCACTCTGGGGCATTTTTTGTAAAACTCGACAGCCTCCGAAACGGTCCGGGGAAAGGCGGCGATTCGTTCCTTTTCTTCGGGTTTGTAATTTATTCGTTTGCGTTTCATCTGATTTTCCTTCATCCGAGTATGTTAACTCAAACAGCGGAAAACTCCAATTCCCGTTGAATCAAGACAATCGTTGCGAGCCGCTAAACCTTCCTATAATGCCCACTCAAACGTTTTTTTCATCCAACAATACCAACGCTTGTAGGATAAGGGGTTCCAAATCTTCCTCAAGAATAATGTCTCCTTCGACTAAAGGAGAAGAATCAACAAATCTAAATTCCCCTTCTGTCCAAGTGAGCGTCTCAAAAAGCACTGATTCAACCTCTCTCTTAAAAATATCAGTTAGTTGTGCTTGTGTGAGATACCCGTTTTTCACGAAAATAGAACCTAGTTTTTGCCTTTTATCTGCTTTCTTCTGGTAGTCAAGGGAGGCTTTCAATTGATCAGCTGTAATAAGTTGAGATTCCAAAAGAGTCTGACCAATCCTTTTTTTGTCTTGTCGGGAAAATGCATAATTGAGTTTGCCTTCGGTAAAGAAAAAGTGTGTTGATTTTTCCATACAATTGATCAACAACCGCCCCGAAAGGGAGGCAAGTTTTATTAATTGGAGCAGATTTATTGTTGAGACCAGGCTGAGGTCTCCCCTGAAGGAACGAGATTCTGCCATCACTTTATCCTGTTCATTTCCATATGAAGTTCATTGCCTGTAAATTTCAAGAGTAGAGCAAAGTAGATTACCTGAGCCGGAAATTAGTTTTCGTACAGGCTTTAAAAAACAGCACCAACTTCAACCAACTCAGGGTATTTATTAACTTGATCAAAACTTGCTCTGCCGATGATGGATAATTGGTAATCACACTTCCAATGCCAGCAACACATCAGCCACCTCTGGGTCGAACATTACGCCCTTATTTTCGCCCATAAAAGCCAAAACCTTTTCCTTGATCCATCCCTCATGATAAGGTCGTTGGCTGATCAATGAAGAGAGGGTTCGGTGAACTTGGGCAGCGAGTTGCTATCTCTAAAAGCCGATTTCTCTGAATCACATTAAGGTTTCCTTTTACGTGAATTTGGCTCTGAATCTCATCACGCATAACAATTTTCGTTTCACATTCCTCACAATCGTCAACGTGAACTCTTTCGTGGCTGAGGCACACTTCAACACTTTGTAATGCTATTCCTTTTCTCTCCGCATACATACGGAGCATTATTGATATTCAAGATCCAAGCGCGGCTAGTAGATATGCGTACCCGGAAAGAACTTTAAATGGAACATCTCTCAATGCAGCGCGACTCTCAAATTCCCTGAGCTGCGCCTTTTCTATTCCTGGAGCAGAAGAGCATCCCCAGACCATTTGGCAACGTCAACTACATACTGTTTAAATCCTGAATTGCATCCACAATCATCCCTGTTCCTACCGCCATTAGCAGGATGTCGGACGCCACGCGAATATAGCGATGCCCCTCTGGCGGTATGCCAAGTTGTATAACAACTGCGGAAGGAAGGTCATAGTAGACAACATCTCGGGGCAGGGAGTAGCCTTTTCTCCATTTTTTTGCCTGGCCTGGGGGCATACAACCGTTGTTCTTCTTGGCGAGGCCTGGGGGGCAGTGCCCAGAATGATACTCTTCCCGATAATAGTTACTGATGACGTTCCGCTGCTGGTCATTAAAATAAACATTTGCGTTGATAACATTAGCGTTTTGGTCATGTGAATAGCTTTCACCATTTTCTTTTTGCTTGCCCTTTTCTTTCTTGTAGTTTTTTGAACTATTCCCTTGTTTGCCAGTCGATGAAGGTTTGTCAGCCAAAGCTGGGTGAGAAAAAGCCAGCATCAAGGTAAGTATAAGGGAAAGTAAAACGCTTGCCGTCAAAATATTCTTTGTCATAATCCGAGTCCATGTAAAAGTTAAACATGTGCATGCAGGAATTGCTCACTCATGAAGATCATTCCAATTATAGAATTTCAGTTTATCAGAACAGGGTTTGGAATAGAAAGGAAATTCCGAAAGTTAATCGCCATTATTGGGTACGTTGAGCGCAGATCGGAGATAATTCCAGCATCAACAAAATAGATTCCAGAATAATTTTCAGAGCAATGTTTGGATTTCCACAGGTCAAGAACACCTTTTTGTATCGATAGGTTTTAGAGACAGCTGATTGATTCGATTTACAGTCTATATACGTAATGTGCGGCCGGGCAAGGTCGTGTAATCCAGCGGGTGTGAAGCCCGTCCCGGAAGGCTGGCCAGCCACCGGGTAGCAAGTCCTTGGAGGCTTTGTGGCAACATAGAGCTTTAAGCGTAGGACAGCAAGCAGATAGGCCGTAAGCCGAAAGGTTGAAGGGAATGAGCCTCGTAATTACATCGGGAGGGACGACACTGTGTTACGAGTGGAAGTCAACACGGACATCACCGTACAAGGCAAGGAGATGTCTGCTTCCTCGGGGTCTGAGACCATGGCATGTCTGACATTATGACTACACGGCAACCTGGGAGACCCTGAGCCTCTCTCGGAACAAAGAGAGTATGCCGGACAACTGAAGAGGGAGGAAGGCAAATGAGGCCCAGGGAGTCGGATAGCCTTATAGTACCTGTGAAGGCGGGTAATGCTGCTGGAGGAAAGGAGGCTAACCGACAATTCTCACGGAATTGTGAGATTTGACCATGAAGTGAAAAAACTGTTGTTTAAGTGGCTCAACCGTAGGGGGAAAAGGAACTGTATCACTTGGAAAAAGTTCAATGAAATGCTGGAGCGATTTCCTTTACCGAAACCACGAATAAAGGTCAGTATGTTCTGATTCGCTGTGAATTGACTATGTGAGGAGCCGTGTGCGTAAATAGCGCAAGCACGGTTCTGAGAGGGGCCGGTAACAACGGTGAGGGCTGGCGAAACACCAAGTCACGTAGTAGCCGCGTGCGGCGAGGCGTCAATAAAAGACTTGTTGGGATTGCCTTCGACTTACTGAAGAAACCGGTCTACTCGACAGATCCTGTTTTTTTCTTTTTAGGTGATAGGTGGGTGAGGTGATAAGTATCCGCTTTCTTCGGGAGCCCTAAAAAAGCCCCTTCCAACGAAGAGACATAAGATCAGATAAATTGATACTATTTTTTCAAGCCTTTTGTACAATAGTTCGGTATCCACCATTTTCAACCTATCTCAGGAAATGATTGATGGAAATTCCTGGGGTTTGAAAGTACAGTCCCTTTATCCTCCTCCTAGCTGCTCTCGAAACTCGGGTTACTCCCCTGCGGCGGGCTTGAGAAATGGTTTGTCAACATCGTCCTGACCAGTGGATGAGCAGTCTATCGCGAGCCCATCACTGATCCGAGCAATATCACGAATGAAGGTTCGCTGAGCAGGGTATGACGCAGTGGTCGCGATAATAATCCAAGGCAGTGTGTCACGTTCAAAAGTACGTGTATCCCGTGAGCTCATGTCAGGCGCATGGTGCGGGTGGGAATGCACGAACGCGACGATTTTCCAGCCCTTTTCCGCCGCGACGCTGCGCGCAATTTGCTCTTCCACGCGCGATACCTCAAAGGATCCGATTACCCCTGCGTGGTTGGTGAGACGGAGCAGGTGCTGCTCTCCGAAACGATCTACCGCGCACAGCGCACAGACCTCTAGGGATCCTGCAGCGCGCTGCCATGTCATGACTGTGTCCAGCGCGTCGCGCTGGAGCGACAATACCTGCTCCGTGTGCTTTAACACGTGATTTACCGGATGTTGGTGCCGTATGTGAGCACGCGCGGTTGTCCGGAATGAGTGTCCATATACTCGGCAGACCCAGTCATGACAGTTGAAGCCAAGCCGAGGTATGCTGCGAGACGACACGCCTTGTCACTGCCCGCCGAGCACACAATCGCGAGAATGGCGACTGCCACGCTTGCGACTGCCGCGGCGATGACAAGAATGATAATGATGACGGGGATCACTGGTCCGCCACCTGTGCGCGCGGGAGGGCCGATTTCGGCGGCGTTACGGGCATGCCGGTAGACCCATTCGCGCGCAAAGGCCATCGCTTGTACGTTGATGTCATATGGAGCCCTGGAGGTACCTGCCCGGTCGCCAGGCGCAAAGACTGCGGACGCGGGCACATAGACACGCTCCGGTCCGGCGGAAAAGAAGGCGTCTGTGCTGACGCGGGTGGGGCGCGCTGCAGGGTCAAAGGAAAATACCGTGGTCTGCCCACTATGTGTAATGCTCCCGCGCAAACCTTTTTCGTCGCGTTCGAGACGCACCTGCACGCGTTCGAGAAGGCGACCAGCGTCATTAAGCCAGTCCCAGCGCTGTGTTGGAATGTGCTCGCGAAACGTTTCAGCGACCAGCCCCAGCGCATCTTGAAGCTGCATCTGATTAAATTCTTCGAGTTCTTCCTCTGTCGGCACGTTCGACAGCAGTCTTAGATCGTTCAATTCATTCAGGGCATCCATCCCTGCGCTCAAGACCACACGTGCGTGCAGCTCTGCCTGTGCGGCACGGTCCGCCAGCGCGCATGGGTCAAGGTCGGCGTCGCGCAGGTAATCCAGACGCGAGAAATAGCCGAACAGGGCTTCCGCAGACCTGCCAGCCGTCATCGCCAAGTCTTCCATTAGGGTCGCATCTATCAAATTTTCGCGCGGTTGTCGTCTGTAAGTTTTCATTAGTTTGCCTCGATTGTGTTGACGAGCAGAGCGACACGTTGTGCCGGTGCCGAGAGCCGACTATCGGTGACGTGCGCAGAAAAGGGCGGTTCGACGAATGGGCGTCCCAAGCGGCTGGTCACGCCGCGCGTAACTTGCTTCTGGAAAAACAGCAAGTCAGGGGAGGAGGCAACAGGCGCATCCTCAGTCAGTTCACCTAGCGCCGCCCACGGCATTGGTTCCGATGGGGCGAACAGCGCCTCGTTAGTATCCTTGGGAAATAGTTCACGCCCATCTTGGAGGCGGATCAGCAGGGGCACGACCCGGCCCAAGCCTCGGGTGTAGAGAATATCGCGACGCGCATTTGAGTCGTATTCCAACTCGATAATGTCAAGCGTGTCGAGATGAAACATAGAGACCGCATCCGCGGTCTGCTCGACGCCGTCAATTTCAAGCCGCACTGCTCCGATCTGCGTTTGCATGATACTGCGCGGAAACGCGCTGCTCTCCCAGCAGTATCGCACCAGTAGTCGAACCGCGTCCGCGCTCCAAAGAACGCCGTACCTGGAAGAACCGATGAACTGGGGAACACTGTGCGCCGCCACGCGCCCGGACATGACGGTGGCGCCAATGTTCAAAGGACTCACACCCGTGCGGCAGGGGAATGCATCTACGACAAGGGGACCAAGATGCCCTGCGTTGGCATTGGCGGGGCCACCGACGAGGGAGAGGGTGTCTACCAGCGCGACCGTGCCGAGTTGGCGCACATGCCAGGTGACAGAGTTTACTAGACCGAGCGGGTCCGCATTTGACAGCAGTAGGGCTGCATCGTGGGACAATTCTGTGAATTTTGGAGAGGATTGGTGCACGTCGGCGAACACACGGATGGTCTTGGCAGATGCATCGCCCAACGCCGAAAATGAGGCCGGAATTTCCAGCAGTCCGCCGCCGAGCCATGCAGTCACGTCAAAGGAGGTGCCAAATTCCAGTTCAATGTGCTGATTGAGCTGCGTAAAACTTACGTCACGGATGAAATCTTGCAGACCCACATTGCGGTCCGACTCGGAGATGACACGCGCATCCTGAAACATGGGGCGACTATCGGACAGGGTGTGCATCACGGGTTGTTGTGCCATCAGCGCTGTTCCTGCGGCAAGCAGCGCCTGCGCGAGGCGATTCATGGAATCCAAACCGCGCGAAGGATTGACGACCTGCTCAACGGTCTCGCCGAGCTTAGGGGTATGCGGAAGACCCGGTGCTCGAGGCATGACAAACATATTGCCAAGCGCGACTTTCACAGAGAGCCGCACGCGACATCGGTCTACGTCGTCAAAGACGACATCATGGGAGTTAAACAGCAATAACACGTCGCCGGTCACTCCGGGTATGCCCAGAGGAGCCGCTACCGTTTGCGCCAGCACTTTAGAAGCAAAAACGGCACCGCTGCTGCGTAATGCAGTAACCGCCTCTATATCAATCTTTCCCGTTACCCATGGGAGATGCAGCGAGTTGAACGCCGCCACGGCGCACATGGGGTTGGAAGCCTGAAGGAGAAAATCGTGACCGGCACTCAGAGCAATTAGATCGCGAAAAGTGAGGGTAGACTGCACGGCTGCCGTTTTAAGCAGGGCGGACGGCAAAACCTTGGAAGAGTACAAACGGACATCCATTTAACCACCTCCATATCCCACACCCTGATTTCGCAGGTAAAACCGGGAATGGAGACTTCGCCGACAGTGTGGTAGAGATGGATCACCATGTGGGTGAAATGCTCGATACGTTGGAGAAGCTTAGCATCAGTGATAATACGGTTGTGGTGTTTGTCAGTGATAACGGCCCCGAAGAAGTGGCGGCCTATCACGGCACCTCAGGCTACTGGCGGGGTCATTATTTTACAGCACTTGAAGGTTCACTACGGGCGCCTTTTATCATTCGTTGGCCATCAAAGGTTCCGGCAGGAAAAGTGTCTAACGACATAGTCCATATCACCGATATTTTGCCCACATTAGCTAAGATTGGCGGATATTCTATACCAAGTGACCGAATTATTGACGGTCTGGATCAATCCGATCTTTTCTTCAACAAGAATGGCCGTAGCAAGCGTGAGGGATTTCCAGTTTATAACGGCGATGACCTCTACGCATACAAGTGGCGCGACTGGAAAGTGCACTTTATTGAATTGAATAGTATGTTCGGCGCTCCAAAGAAGCTTAATATTCCAAATATTTACAACCTGATAAAGGATCCAGAAGAAGACTTCAATGTCGCTCCGGAATCCACATGGATTCTGCCAGTTGTGATGTCCCGTGTTCTTGATTTTCAGAAGACGCTGGTAACAGAGCCACCAATCCGGCTCGGTACACCAGATCCATACGTGCCTTCAAAATAAGCTGAGTAGGAATGCTCAGCTAACAAGGCGCTCCGCCAGACGGCAATTCCTCTGCACTCTATTGTCGCTGGTGAGTTTGGTCGTTTTGCTCCATTTCCCATAATTTCTTTGCACGATACTTTCCTGTCGAACATTGAGGTTGGCAAAGAGGATATCTTGTCTTTATCAGACACGCCGTTAATGTGTTCTCTTCTGATTATATAGGGATCCCTTTTTTGCCTAATTAAAGCAGCAACGGTAAATAAATTTCATACGCCACCCTGATAACGCACTTAAAAATAATGTGTTGACTAATACACTAGTCTACTAGTACATTAGTTGTTTCCAGGTTCACATTAAAACCTGAAGAAATTGTCTGATAATCGATAAACATTTAACAATATCAATGTAATATGACTTTTCAGCCAAGTTTTCAGCTTCTTCGATCAAAGGTGTATGATTATTTGCGGGAAGAATTGAAAACCCAGACCCTTAAACCTGGAATGTTTGTCACCATCAATCAGCTTTCGGAAAAACTGGGAATTAAAAGAACCCCGTTACGTGATGCTCTGTTACAGCTCCAAGTCGAGGGTTTTGTAACTTTTCTGCCTCAACGTGGTATCCAGATAAACGAATTGTCTCCTCACGATCTTGAAGATATATATGAAGTTCTTGGCGCTCTTGATTCCCGCGCATTATTCTCTGTTTTTGACCAGATCACACCTGAGCATATCCAACGCATGAAGAGCATTAATGAAGAAATGTATCAAACAGTTATCTCAAGCAGAGTGAATGCTTATTTCGATTTGAACACGGCTTTCCACAACGTCTATCTCGATCTTTCCAATAACCACCTTCTGCTGAATCAGTTGAACATTCTCCGTCAGAGGCTATTCGAATTTGGAACGAAAGGAGAATGGATTGAGAAGGTGCGTGAGCTAAATTACACAGAACATCTTAAACTCCTAGAACTTATTGAACTGGGAGATGCAAAGAAGGTATCTGACTTTATCCGAGATACTCATTGTTACATAAATTGGGAATAGGACCACTAAAAAATCTAAAATGTATGGAGGAGAAAATGATTTATCGCTTGGTAAAATCGCTCTTGTTAACTCTTATGATGTTGATGCTCACGACAAACTCCTGGGCAATTGAAAAGAACATGGTGTTTGCATCACCTTACGGAATCACGACGCTTGACCCAAGTGTGTCCTATTCCACTGAACTGACTTACATGGCTAACATGTACGAGACCCTAATTAAGGTTAACCCTCCAGGTAGCAAAGAATTATTCAGTTTTATACTGGCAACAGGCTACAGCGCATCTGATGACGGCTTGGAATACACCTTCAACTTGAGAAAAGGTGTAAAATTCCACGATGGCTCAGACTTCACAGCTGAAGCTGTAAAATATTCCATAGAAAGAACAAAGAAGATGGGCAAGGGTGCGGCGTTTATATGGGCTGACCTCAAAGAGATTCAGGTTGTCGATGACCACACAGTTAAATTTATCTTGACGACCCCAGTTCCGCTGCCCCAGATAGCTGCATCAGCTTACGCGTCTTATATAATGAGTCCTTCCGTGGGTGACAAAGATCAGGCATGGTTTGACAAAGGCAATGATGCTGGAACCGGACCATACCACATCACAAACTTTAAAGATGGTGAAAGCTGGATGCTGTCTAAATTTGAAGGATACTGGGGTGGCTGGGATGGCAAACACGTAGAAAATATCCTTGTCAAATATACTAAAGATCCTTTGATCCAGCTGCAAATGCTCCAGGCTGGACAGGCTATGCTTGGTGGACGCCTGCCAATCGACAGTTATGAATCATTCAAGCAAAATAAAAACACCAAAGTTCAATATGGCCCAAGTTACCAAAACTATATGGCATTTTTTAATACGAAGCGACCACCTTTGGATAATGTAAACGTTAGAAAGGCTCTAGCTCATGCCATCCCATATGGTGATATTATTAATATAGGCTTCAACGGTATGGCTTCTCAGGCAAGGGGACCTGTGCCCAATGGTCAGTTCGGTTACACCGAAGATGTCCTCCAGTACAAACAGGATTTGGTACTTGCTAAAAAACTTCTGGCTGAAGCTGGGTACCCTAACGGAGGATTTAAACTCACTTTAACCTATGCAGCAGAAAACGCCCAGGAAGCACGTTTTGCTCCCTTAATCCAGAGCGAGTTTAAAAAAATTGGTATTGATGTCGAGATCAAAGCTCTTGTCTGGAACACACAATGGGCCCAGGCTAAGGAAAATCCGCAGACGGCCCAGGACATATTCATCTTGCTCTGGTGGCCAACGTATAGCGACCCGTATGAGACTCTTTATTCCTTGCTCCATGATGAAGGTGATAAGCCGGCATGGAATCTCGCCTATTACAAAAATCCGAAATATGACGAGCTGATTCGTAAGGCCTATGAGATTACAGGAAGTAATCCGGAAAAATCACTGGATATGTATGTCAAAGCGCAGAATATGGTTCAGGAAGATATGCCTGTTGCATGGCTTGTTGATGTTGTTGGCAACTGGCCTATGAGTGCTAAACTGCAGGGTCTCGATATCAATCCTGCGTATCCCAATGTACCGTTTTTTTACGGAATGTATGTAGAGTAAGCCTGAAACCGTCAGCGATTATTCCCCGCAAAAGCGAAAGAAAAATTAATCTTTTGCGGGGAGTTGGGTAAATCAAATGTCTCTTGCTATTTTTATCAGTAAACGTTTCCTGGGACTCGTAGCTCTGCTCTTTGTATTGGGCACCTTGGTATTCTTCTTTACCAGGTCTTTGCCAGGGGATGTCGCTGCCCTTTATATTGGCGGCAACGCAAAACCTGAACAGATAGAAAAAGCCAGAATCGAACTTGGGCTGGATAAACCGATTTATATCCAGTATTCAAGATACATGGCGAAGCTAGTGCAAGGAGATATGGGTATTTCATTGAGAACTCATCGGCCAGTTTTTCAGGATTTGCTTGAGAAGATCCCGATGTCCCTTGAACTCGTGTTGATCGCCCTGTTCCTGGCTACTGGCTTTGGGTTGCTGACAGGAGTAGTGGCAGCCTGGAACGAGGGTTCATGGCTCGATAGTGTGATCAAATGGATAACATCTGGAGCTGTAAGCTTTCCTATTTTTTTTCTCGCATTATTGCTACAACTTATCTTCTTTAACTGGCTTGGATGGTTTCCTTTGCAGGGGAGAATCGATACACTTCTGGAATTTACCAATCCAATAGAGAACATAACGGGATTCAGTCTCATTGATACTCTGATCAAGGGCAATTACACATCGTTTTTTAACGTTGCCTATCATATGGTTCTTCCAGTCATAGCACTGCTCATTGGCCCCTTTGGTATGATTGCCAGGTTGACGAGATCTTCTCTGCTCGAAGTCATGCAGCAGGATTATATCATGGCGGCAAGAGCATCAGGTATAAGAGAACGAACCCTGTTTTTCCACTACGGGTTGCGGAATGCACTTTCGCCCGTGCTAACTGTTATTGGCTTATCGGTGGCTCTTATCCTTCTAGCAACCTTTTATGTCGAGATGATATTTAACTGGCCAGGAATCGGATATTACGCAATGGCTGCCATATTAAGCCTTGATTATACAGCTCTTATGGGAGTGACCTTGATGATAGGAACCGTCTATGTTGTGGCAAACACAATAATGGATATTGCAAGAAGACTTATTGATCCAAGAATACGGTAATTGGCACTATGGAAAATGAATCCATACGAGAGCTGGCTCGGAGAGTTGAACAGGATCACAGAAAAGTGCGCATTTTTCAGCTGCGGCAATTTCTGAGACACAAGTCAGCCGTCCTCGCTCTTCTTATTCTCGTCATTACTGTTCTGGTCGCTGCTTTTGGACCAGCTGTTGCACCATACCCCGAGCAAGGAATGGGTGAAGTTAATGTGGTAGAGAGATTGCAGGCACCTTCTATCGAACACTATTTAGGAACTGACATCTATGGCAGAGACATTCTGAGCAGGATCATCTGCGGTGCCCGAGTGTCAATATTTGGTGGATTCTTTATTGTTTTCGCTGCTGCCGTGGTCGGTGTCCCTCTGGGATTATGGGCTGGTTATTCAGAAGGAATTGCCGGTATGGTCATAACCCGATTGGTTGAATTGTTTCTTTCCTTTCCGTCTGTACTCATTGCCATGGCAATATCTATAATAGCTGGAGCGGGAGCTTTTACTGCGCTCATTGCCCTGGTTATCCCCTGGTGGCCTTGGTACACAAGACTGGTAATGGGAGAAGTTCTATCAAAAAAACGGATGCTTTATGTCGAAGCAGCGCAAATGCTTGGGTACGGTAAAGTGTATATCATGATCCGCCATCTACTCCCAAATATCCTGACACCGGTGATCGTTATGGTTCTTCTTGATCTTGGTCCTGCGATTATTGCGATCGGGCTCTTAAGTTTTCTTGGGTTGGGAACTCAACCACCACGGGCAGACTGGGGATTGATGGTCTGGGATGGTGCTCAGAACATCCTCTCCGAATGGTGGATCGCCATCATACCTGGCTGTGCAATGTTGATTGTTGTGACAGCATTCAATATTTTCGGCGATGCTGTAAAAGATATCCTTGCCCCGAACCGATAGTCAAACTCCTGATATTTTTATGCGTGGAAATCATGGTTGTAGAAGACAAGCCTGTTCTTGAGGTTCAAAACCTCAAAGTGACCTTCAATACCTCCAGAGGTGCAGCAAAAATACTTGAAGGCGTGGATTTCAAACTTTTCCCAAAAGAAATTCTTGCTCTTGTAGGAGAAACCGGTTCAGGCAAAAGTGTTACTGCAAAATTGCTGCTGAATCTCATTCCGGGGGCATCGAGAAAAACCAGCGGTAAAGTGTATTTCAATGGAATGGAATTACTTTCCCTGCCAGACAAAGATTTGCAGTCTATTAGGGGAAAGCGAATAGGCATGATTTTCCAGAACCCCCAGGCGTGCATCAATCCGTTATTTACCCTTGGAGAACAAATTTTCAGGCTGATTCGTCTGTTTCTCGCCGATGAAATCAACGCCCTACAGCAGCAAAACGGAATGAGTGCCAGTAAAGTCATAAGACAGATTGGCAGAGAAAAGCTTAACGAAGTTGGTCTTTCCGATAGCCAACGCATTTTTTCATTATATTCTTCCGAAATAAGTGGCGGAATGGCACAACGGTATATGATCGCCCAAGCCCTGCTCAGTTCTCCTGAAATTCTTATAGCCGACGAGGCGACTTCAGCACTTGATGTGACGGTCCAGGCTCGTATCCTGACTCTTTTAAAAGAGTTGTGTAGAAAGAACGAGACTGCAATCCTTTTTATTACGCACGACCTTGGCATCGCAGCACAGGTATGTGACCGAGTTGCTGTCATGTACGCAGGAAGAATTGTGGAAATTGCTGGAACGCAAGCCATATTTGAAAAGCCTCGCCATCCATACACAAAAGGATTACTTGAAGCGGTACCTCGCCCTGGTCGAAAAAAACAGTTGTCGTTTGTTCCGGGAATGATTCCAGATTTGGTCGACCCGCCAGCAGGTTGCCGTTTTAGCCCACGTTGCAGCAAGTCAATGAACAGGTGTAAACAGGAAAAGCCCCAGACGTACGCGGTGGCAAAAGGCCATGAGGTATCATGTTTTCTGTATGCTAAAGACGCTGTTGCCGGAACGGAGTCATTATGAATAAGCCACTGATAGAGCTTTCAGAGGTGTGCACATGGTTCCCGCATATCAGAAGTCCATTTGGGAAAACGAAGTCCTGGATTAAAGCGGTCGATGATGTCAGCCTAAATATTTTTACTGGAGAATGTCTTGGGTTGGTCGGAGAATCTGGATGTGGGAAAAGCACCTTGGGGCGCACAATTTTACGGCTCGCTCCGCTATACTCTGGCAAAATCCGGTTCATGGACAAAGAAATCGGTCAGTTGAGCAACGCTCAGCTTAGAGAATACAGAGCCAGAATGCAGATGGTTTTTCAGGACCCGAAAGCCTCTCTTAATCCCAAAATGTCTGTGTTTCAGATCTTAGGTGAGGCACTGCGTCTCAACGCTAAGGTTGCCAAAGAAGGTTATCTGGAGCAATCGGTTCAATTGCTTGATTTGGTAGACCTTCGACCTGAGCATATTTACCGCTTTCCCCATGAATTTTCAGGAGGGCAGCAGCAGCGGATAAGTATCGCAAGAGCGCTTGCGACGGATCCTGAGTTTATCGTTTTTGATGAGGCCACGAGTGCTCTTGATGTCTCTGTCCAGGCCCAGATCCTTAATTTGATGGACGAGTTACAACAGAAACTCAACCTTACCTACCTGTTTATCAGCCATGACCTGAGCATTATGGAACACGTGTGTGACAGGGTTGCAGTAATGTATGGTGGGCAGATTGTCGAAGTTCAGGAATCCACCAAACTATTCATAGAACCACGACACCCATACACAAGAGCGTTGAAGAGAGCGTTACCATTGGCTGATCCAGAAAAGCGTCACGATTTGGGTATACTGAAAGGAGAAGTCCCGAAATTAACATCCCCGCCTCCAGGATGTCGTTTTCATCCTCGCTGTGATTTTGCCAAAGAATTATGCATTAGTAACCGTCCTGAAATGAGTATGATTGGACAAGGTACCTGGGTGAGATGTCATTTTCAGGAACAGTTGTGGGAACAGGGATTATTAACAGACGAGGAGATAGTATGAGTAGGTTGTTAGGTGTAGGTGCCTGTCAAATGGATGTTACAACCGGTGATTTGGAAGCGAACCTGGCAAAATTAAAGGCTCATGTGAAATTGATTAAGCGGTACAGTCCTTGGGTGAAACTCATTGTTGCACCAGAGCTCTGTTTTTATGGAGTATCTGATTTCAAAAAAACGGCGCAACAGATCCCTGGACCAATTACTGATAGCTGCGCTAAAATTGCCCGAGAATTTGGGGTCTATCTGGTCTCCGGCTCTTTATTTGAGCGAGACGGTGAACAGTATTTCAATACAACGGTGGTCATCAATGATAACGGCGATTTTGTTGCGAAGTATCGGAAATTATATCCCTGGAGACCGCATGAAAAGGTTTCCTCTGGTGATGACACTCTCGTGTTCGATGTTCCCGAAATAGGCAGAGTTGGAGTTTGCATTTGCTACGATCTGTGGTTTCCTGAATTAACACGGGATTTGGTTTTTAAAGGTGCTGAAATGATTGTAATTCCAACTTTGTCAGGTACTCAGGACCGTCAGCAGGAGACGATCCTGGCTAAGGCAACCGCTATCCAGAATCAGTGCTATGTGGTCAGTGTCAATGGCGTTGGCGGAGGAGGAATGGGTGGCAGCTTGATTGTAGATCCTGAAGGAATGGTTGTGCAACAGGCCGGACAGACAAGTGAAAACTTAATAACCATGATTGACATGGAACATGTCCAGCGTGTTAGAGATCATGGCATTGCAGGCGTCAGTAAACCGTTAGCATCATTTTTCCACGAACAGCATCGGTTTAGCTACCAAAGTAGCAGTTTTGAACAGAGTCCTGTCTATCAAAAAAATCGGCTTACACAATAGTTGCTGTTTGGTATTCATGTAGTTGTAGTGGCGTGTTCTGGTGTAGGTCGTCAAGAGTGGAAACCAAACCTCCTCAGCCATACCCGTCAGACATTATGTCTGTTATGTTGCATGTTGACTCATCTTGAGAATCTGCATTGGCTATTGGAAGACCTTCATATTTACATACAAAGGTATTGGGGAAAGGACATTTTTGCTTCAAAAAGTCTTGCCAAATTTTTGCCAAAACAGATCAAAACATGAGTAAATCAGAGTAAGTTTGGCTAAGTAGCAACAGAAGGAAAATGGCTTGTATTTATTTAAAATCACAATGATTTTGTTTGTCTTTGATACTCTTGATTACTCATGTTTAATCTGGCTATTTATGCCCTGAACTGCCTTCTAATCCGTAGGTCGCAGGTTCGAATCCTGCCTGGCGTACCAAAAAATACATAAAGGACTTTAGCTTAGCGCTGAGGTCCTTTTTTTATTCCAGGGCTATTCGGGCAACTTTGCACGGGAATCCCCTTCCAAGATATGTTGTCAAATCGAACTTAACGAGTGGTCGTAGGAAAATCTCATTTTACCGCAGAGCTTTTGCCATTTAGATCCTGCTGAAGTGGCATTCCAAAAATAACTATTGTAGTCAATGCCGAAAAAAGATAGGTTCCATCGTGTGTAGCTATAGTTTGGCACCTGCGACAGTTTTTTGTTCTTTCTTACCATCTGGTTGCGTAATTTTTTTAACTCCATGAATAAGCAATTACACTATCTGCTCCCTCGAATTGTAACATTTATCTTTGAGAAGCTGCGCCAAGCCTGCACTGATCTGTTGCCCATTGCCTTGGTAATTGTTTTTTTTCAGTTGGTGGTCATTCGTCGTCCACTTCCTAATATGTCCGAGATTATTGTTGGCACCTGTCTGGTTATCGTCGGTTTGAGTATGTTTATTCAGGGATTACAGATGGCGCTGTTTCCTTTGGGCGAAAATATGGCCGAATCCCTGACGCGAAAAGGAAGCCTCTTTTGGCTGTTGACATTTTCATTTGCTCTTGGTTTTTCGACCACCATAGCAGAGCCCGCACTCATCGCTATTTCTGCTGAGGCCGCAGACATTGCCATACAGGGGGGACTGTTGGCCAATGATCCGAAAATAGCAGCGTCCTATGCCCTTGGTCTTCGGCTTACAGTCGCCTCATCGGTAGGGTTTGCGATCCTCTTGGGGGTCCTCCGCATACTCAAGAACTGGCCACTGCCCGTGCTTATAATCGGCGGTTATGTTGCGGTCATGTTGATTACCATCGTCGCACCGGAAGAGATAATCGGTATTGCTTACGATGCCGGCGGAGTAACAACCTCGACTATCACTGTACCTCTTGTTACCGCCCTGGGGGTCGGCCTTGCCACTATTATCCGAGGTCGTAACCCTTTGATCGACGGATTTGGGTTGATTGCCTTTGCTTCGCTCCTGCCAATGATATTCGTTATGGGGTATGGCCTTGTCGTTTTTTAATACATTGGTAATATCATGAATTTAATAGCTGATTTTTTAGCAACATTGCTCCTCACGTGCCGGGATGTCATACCGATTGTGTTGTTGTTTGGGCTGTTTCAGCTGCTCATTGTGCGCCAGCCAATTCCAAATTTCAAACGTATTCTGGTTGGGGCAGGCTATGTGCTGGTGGGGCTGGCACTTTTTCTTCTCGGACTGGAAAAAGCACTCTTCCCGCTCGGCAAAATTATGGCCGCGCAACTTTCCGATCCAGTCTTTCTTCAGGGGAGTAAAGAGAGTGTTGATCTTCTCGATTGGACCAATTATGGCTGGGTGTACCTCTTTGCTGCAATGATCGGTTTTGCCACAACTATTGCCGAGCCATCCCTTATCGCCGTTGCCTACAAAGCCAAAGAGGTATCCGGAGGTACCATAAACGACTGGGGGCTGAGAATCACTGTCGCCGTCGGCGTTTCCATCGGCATAAGTCTTGGCACCTTTCGAATTGTCACCGGTACGCCCCTTTATATTTATATCATGATCGGCTATTTTGTAGTGATCATTCAGACAATTTTTGCCCCGAAAACACTTACTGCGCTGGCCTATGACTCCGGCGGCGTGACTACTTCCACCGTGACAGTACCCATAGTCGCAGCTCTGGGGCTCGGTCTGTCCGCGGCAGTTCCGGGCCGGAATCCTGCCATAGATGGTTTTGGATTGATTGCTTTCGCCAGCCTGTTCCCAATCATTACAGTTCTTGGGTATGCGCAATATGCGCACTGGGCGGCGACGCGGCCAACGAAAAAGCAGAGAGGAGAATAATATGAAATTTAAAGTCATTCTGGCTTCCGTAAAAGCCGATATCACAGATAAAGTAGTTGATGCTGCCAAGAACTCGGGGGCCACCGGCGCAACGATCATTCCTGCCCGGGGCACAGGTATCAGGGAGGCGAAAACCTTTTTTGGGCTGTCTCTCGAAGCGCAAACCGATATCATCATGTTTTTGCTGGAGGAGCACATTGCCCCTGTCGTCCTTGAAGCAATCGCCAAGGCTGGGAAATTCGACCAACCAGGGACCGGGATCGCCTTTATGATCGCCGTCGAGAATGTTGTCGGTCTTGAAAGTCAGATTGAACGTTTTAAGCAGGAAGTTCGAGACCAGTATTTTTAGCAATTACCAGGTACTACCAGGATCTTCCGCGGAAAATGAAAAATAGTACTAAGAGGAGTCAGGAAATGTCTGCAGAGCAAAGCAAAATTGTACGCGCCAGGGATGTAATGAGCACCAGGATTATTTCCATTGACGGTATGGCAACGGCCAAAGAAGCTGCCCAGAAGATGAAGGAAGAAAATGTACAGTCACTGTTGGTTACCAAGCGGCACGAGAACGACGCCTGGGGACTTGTGGTCGTTCAGGATCTTATCACTGGTGTCTTGATTCCCGCAAAGAAAGCTGAGGATGTCAATGTCTATGAAATCATGACGAAACCAATTCTCTCTGTTCCAGCAGATATGGATGTCAGATATGTGGCCAGGCTCCTGTATCGAACCAATATGCGTCGTGCACCAGTGGAAGAAAATGGTCAACTGGTGGGCATGATCACCCTTTCTGCATTGGTATTGGAAAACGATCTGTTCTAGATGCCTGTTCCTCCAACTCGTCGCCTGATGCGGTGCTGGTGAACGTTGCCGTATTTCAGAGGCAAAGAAAACTGGGACTCATAGAAAATTTACAGGGGGTCCCTGCTCTCTTTTTCCGGCTTTCTTCCGCTTTAACGGGGTCAGGTCATTACCCCGTAGCGAAACTCTTTTGTGCTCCGTTGTTTCTTTTGTTGCTTGGTCCCTGTTTTCTGAGGTGCCAGCTTGACTTTTCTGGCAATTATTTTCTGATTGCCTGCGTGGCACTCAAATTCGACGGTGGCGCCAACTTTTAAAAATTGACAGTTAACCAAGTCAGCTTTATCAACTATTATATCGGGGCCATTGCCGTTGTCGAGAATTCCAGAATCCTTGTCGCGGAACCATTTCTTTACTATTGTCTGCAAAAAATCACCTTTAATTTGTATTTATATCTGTAGCGTTGTGTGAGGGGAAAGTGCTTCAGGAGCACTGATTTGATAGTTTAGCCAGATAAATGCTTATATTCTGGTTAAATCTCTTTCTCTGTAATGCTGGTTACTTTGACGAGATATTTGGCACCCTGGGCAATTGATACCTGCTTTTTTCCTTCAAAGATAACTTTGATGGTGCCGCATGTATCTACTGTAACAATTTTACCGATACCCCATTCATTTTTTGCCTTATGTCGCACATTTTCACCTGCATATAAATTCGCTTTCATTGGTGCCTCCGGGGAAAAAGAATTATACATATCATTAACAGTGTATACATTAATTCAATAATAGCTTTCACTGTTTGACAAAAGTTGTAAGAAATGGAAAATATCACGATTATGAACAGTTGATGAAAGTTCATCAATTTCCGTGCAGATCAGCAATGATTTGCAAAAAAATAACGCGTCCAGAGCCTGAGAATTGTATGCCTTTATCATTGTGTGCTAAGTCTTATCATAAAATATTTGGGGTTTTGCTGGGTCTACTTTTTGTCAATGCCACCTCGCTGTGGGCGACGACGTATCCCATGCCGCCGGCAGACGTCGATCTTATCGGCGATATACAGTACGTCCAGGCACGGGCTGAGGATACTTTGCTCGATATCGCCCGTCGCTACGATATGGGTCAGGATGAAATCATGCTGGCCAATCCAGATGTCGATCGTTGGTTGCCCGGCGAGGGGGCGGAAGTCGTTCTGCCCGCCAGGTTTATCCTTCCCCGTGCCGAACGTAAGGGCTTAGTGCTCAATGTACCTGAAATGCGACTCTATTATTTCTATAGCAATGGTCCGGGAAAAAAGCCTGCAGTAGTATCCTATCCGGTGAGCATTGGCCGAATGGACTGGAATACGCCCTTAGGGGTAGCGAAGATTGAAAAAAAGGACAAGGACCCGTCATGGCATCCACCGGAATCTCTTAAATTAGAAGCTATCGAAAAAGGAGATGTATTACCGGATGTTGTACCTCCTGGCCCTGATAACCCTCTTGGCCGTTACGCCCTGCGTCTCAGTATCCCTGGCTACCTCATTCATAGCACCAATAAGCCTTTTGGTGTGGGTATGCGGGTGACCCATGGGTGTGTGCGGATGTATCCCGAGAATATCGAGGAACTTTTCCCCATTGTACCGGTACAGACGATGGTCCAGCTTGTGAACCAGCCTGTTAAGCTTGGCTGGCAAAATAAAACTCTTTTTCTTGAGGTGCATCCTCTGTTGGACGAAGAACTGGAGCAAAATAAGGATCTGCAATGTATTGCTTATAAAATGATATTGGCTGAAATCGAAAACAAAGATGCTATCCTGGATATAAAAACCATAAATAAGGCATTGGAGGAAAAGAGCGGTATACCCGTACCTATAACAACTTTTGTCGCAGATGGCTTTAAGTTTTGATCGCGTTGGAAAAGCCCTACCTCCTTTGTACCCCTCAAGAGACCCCGTCGGAAAACGACGGGGTTCTCGATAAAGTCAGGGAAATTATTTGTACATTGCTTTTTTGAACATCCGGTTGAGCTTGTCTTCCGTGGTGGCGGATGTGGCTTTCGCATCGTCAGCGGTTGCTTTGGCATCCTGGGCAATAGCCTTGGCTTCATCAGCAGTGGCTTTTGCTTCGTTCGCTGTCTTCATGGCCATTTCGGCTGTGGTGTTTGCCTGCTGAATCTCCATTCTCGCCGCATCCAGATCTTTGGTTGTGGCGCAGCCCGAAAGGCCAATCGCAACGAACAGCGCTAAAATTGTAACTGTTTTTTTCATGACTAATCCTCCTTGTTAAGTTTTTAACGGTCGATACTGCGAACATTGTCCAACTATATCAAACAACGTAACTATGATAAGACGGGTCTACAAGATCGGCTATATATTTTTACAGGCAGGCAATAAAATACAGGATCAGCGTATTTCAATGGGGGTACCGATCTTTATCCATGCAGATAGACGATCAATCTGCTCATTTGTCAGAGCTACACAGCCATTGGTCCAATTGAACTGTTCATGGATACGTTTATCGCCTTTGCCAATGCCATGTATTCCCAGATTGCCGCCCAGAACGGTATTCTGGGGTGGAAGACGGCCTGCGGCTAGTGCCCGACTGATTGTATCCCAACCCTTTTGGTCGAGCAAGCCTGACTGAAAGGCACGTTCTGCATGTGCTTTGTTTGGATAGAGGAAACCGAAAAAACGGTGAAATGAAGTATTATCGGTGATCCAGGCAATCGCGAAATGCCCCAGAGGTGTTTTATGGTCTCCTTTACGCCTGTCGACTGCCGCACCATATTTACCGATGGCGATATCCGAAAAGCTCAAGGTTTCCTGATTGCCTTGCATCACTTTTAATGTAAGGGCTTTGGTGTCTATGATGATTCGAACGGAATCTTGCCCGCTAATCAATGGAGAGGCCAGTAGAATTGATGCGACAACTACACAAAGGCCGGCGGCAAGAAGAGGGAGCAGACCGGATTGTTCCCGATGTCGGGAGGGGGTACATTTAAAGGTTACACTCATTTCTTCTGCCTCATCGCTTCAGCCTTTTGGAGAAGATCAAGCATTTCAACCGGATTATCCGAACGTAGAATTGATTGTTGGTATGGGCTCTTCAAAAAACCTTCCTTTTCCGCAGTGTCGAGCATCAGCTCAAGCGGTGCATAAAATCCGTTGACATTGAGCAGACCACAAGGTTTTGCGTGAAATCCCATCTGGCCGAGGGTATATACTTCAAGAAATTCCTCAAAGGTACCAATGCCACCAGGTAAGGCGATAAAACCATCGGCAAGATGAATCATCAGATTTTTTCTCTCATGCATGGTGGGTAAAACATGCAGCTCCGTCAGGCCTTGATGAAAATTTTCCCTATCTTTTAATGCCTGTACCGTTACACCAATTACTTTTCCGCCGGCTGCCAAAGCACTGTTGGCCAGCTGGTTCATCAGTCCGGTACGAGAGCCGCCATAAATACAAGTCAGATCGCGCTTTGCAAGTTCGCGACCCAGCTCTTGTGCTGCTTTGAGATACGCGGGATGATTGCCGTCGCTTGATCCAAGAAAGATACAGATTGAGTTCATTCAAGTCCTTTGTTTTATAGTTGATTATCTAAAATCCACCTTATTAAAGTTTTCCCCGATGATACGACGGCTTACCAGGATTTTTCAACTTCTATTTCTGCTGTTTTCAAATTGTTTGGCTCATATTTTTACGAGATTATCATTTATAACCCCATATGATGATTTTTACAGAATGTGTAGCGGGAAAAATAAAAGCTTGCAAGGCCTTGCACTGTAGGCGTGTAGGAGATTTTTTAATTATACTACGTTTACAGACGGATAACAAAATAGATTCCATGCAGATACACATTAGTCGAGTCTTTGTCAATGTATTGCAGATGGAGTAAAAATGAGCAAATATAAAAGTTAGGCTGTGTCTCGGGCAAACAGCAACAGGTTTCTTTTTTAGTGAGGTATCATCAAAAAGTCGGTTAATTTTTTAACAAGGCTTGATAATGTAATTTGACATTATTATATTTGCAGCAATATGAAACAATATCTGCTGTATTAAGTTTAACCTACTTTCATTAAGAGGATCAGGAATGAATGACTTTTTGAGAATTATTACTCACGCCCGTCGTTTTAAAAGTGCTATTAAAGAATTAGGCATCGAGCAATTAGAAGAAATTAAATTAAAACTGCAAAAGATTATTGATGATCGAATAGCCGAAGAAGAGGCTGCTAAAATCGAAAATGCAGAACGGATCGAAAAAATTCGTAAATATCGTGAAGCGCTGGCCGCCGACGGTATTGCCCCTGATGAATTGCAGGACGGGACTTCATTAGAAAAACAAAGTAAGCGCCTGCCGCGCCAGCCAAAATACGAGATCTGGAATGAAGCGGGAGAACATATCACCTGGACCGGGCAGGGACGTATGCCTAACGTTTTTAAGGCCCGCATTGATGCCGGAGAGACTCTCGATACGTTTTTGATTGATCAGTAATTCTTTTAAATAGACAAAGGCCTTTTCTTAGGGAGGCCTTTGTCTTTCCTTCCATTGTTACATCCTTTTCATTACGCCAGATAAAAAAAGGTCAACACCTACAGCGCAGACCTTCATGATTGCAGGTGATTGACTGTTTTTACTGCAGCATCCAAGAAAACAAGGTGCCTTGCTCGAATTTTCATTCCGAATGGTTATCATTAGCAGGATACCACAAATTTGAACTGTTAATGCTCCATAACTGTAAGGAAATTATGTCGGATATTCTTCTTCGAGCGGAAAGGCTCTCTAAATATTATTTTCTCGGTGACCACAAAATAATGGTGCTTAAAGATATCTCACTCACCATTAACAGGGGAGAGTTCGTGGTCATTGCCGGCAGCAGCGGCAGCGGCAAAACGACCTTGTTGAGTGTACTGTCCGGGCTTGACAGACCGAGCAGCGGCAAAATAACTATGGCTGATAGAGATATCACTGATTTGACCGAGGATCAGTTGGCGCCGGTTCGCAACACACTAACGGGTTTTGTCTTTCAGGGGTTTCATTTGATCCCTTCCCTTAACGGCATAGAGAATGTCATGTTTCCGGCTGAGCTGAAAAAAGATCCCCATGCCCAGAGTAAAGCACAGGCACTTCTTGATCAGGTTGGCTTGCAGGATCGTGGTAAAAACTTTCCCGAGCAACTCTCCGGCGGGGAACAGCAAAGGATCGCCATCTGCCGTGCTCTAATAAATGATCCGCAGATTGTCTTTGCCGATGAACCCACCGGTAATCTCGATTCGGAGAACAGCGCCGCTATCATTAGTTTGCTGGTAAAGTTGCATAAAGACCGGCAGATGACCCTGGTTATCGCCACCCACAGTCAATCTCTGGCCAGCCGTGCCGATAGAGTCGTTCGCCTCCATGACGGCAGGATTGAGGAGGGGTGAGTGCCGTGATGAATATTCGGTTCCTGATACGGGAGATTTTGCATAGCAAAAGCCAGGCCCTCGTCTTTATTCTCTGTGTTGGCTTATCCCTGGTGAGCATTGTTGCCATAAACAGTTTACGCAGCGATGTGCGGCAATCTATTGCCAGTGATGCACGAGGCTTGCATGGTGGTGATGTTATCGTCCATTCGCATTATGAATTTTCCCCAGCCTTGCAGCAGGAAGTGGCCGCACTCACCACTGAACCAGGAATAAAAAGCGTTTCCACCTGGGAATTTTATTCCGTTGCCAGAAGATCGGATGGCCGGGATTCATTGTTTTGTAATATCAAAGCAGTAGAAAAGGGTTATCCATTCTACGGCTTGGTTGAGCTGGCCTCCGGCCGCGACTTTTCGGCGGTTCTGCAACCGGG
Source organism: uncultured delta proteobacterium (assembly GCA_963804605.1). Lineage (GTDB taxonomy): Bacteria > Desulfobacterota > Desulfobulbia > Desulfobulbales > Desulfocapsaceae > Desulforhopalus_A. The sequence goes on along the minus strand of CAWDRB010000027.1, from coordinate 108,768 downwards.
TATGGCCATTGTAGCCCCGGAACTCCTTGAGCGGTTAGGTCTTGCCCTTGGCGACAGCCTGCTGCTGGGAGAGAGTTCTCTTAAGATCGTCGATGTGGTCACCAGGGAATCTCTGCGCCCTGTCGACTTTTTCAATTTTGGCCCGAGAATCTTGGTTTCCGCTGCCGATCTGGCCAAGATGGATCTGGTCAAAAAAGGCAGTAGAGTACAGTATGAGACCCTCTTGAAAGTTGCCGACTCCGGCCGCATTGATACGATCGCCGGGCAACTGCAGGCGAAGTCTGTTTCCGGCCAGGAACGCATTGCCACGTATGCGACAGCGAGTTCCCGGGTGAAACGCTTCTTTGACAACCTGCTGTTCTTTTTATCTCTGGTTTCTGTTTTTACCCTGTTGCTGGCCGGCATCGGGATGCAGAGTTCTCTTGCCGCACTGCTGCGCCGAAAAGAAAAAAGTTTTGCCATCCTTCGCTCTTTAGGCGCGACCGGTTCTTTTTTGCTGCGCCATTATCTGGTGATCATCCTGTTGTTAAGCACCATAGGCTGCATCCTGGGAATAACCTCGGGCCTGCTGCTGGAAAAGAGCTTTTCCATTCTTTTTGCCGGCCTGCTGCCGGAGCAGATCGTTCTTGGGGGCTCGCTTCTCGAAGTACTGGAAGGAATGTTGCTCGGCCTGGTGGTGGTGAGTTTTTTCACCTTTCTGCCGCTCAGCAGGATAAAAAATATCAAACCAGCGGCGGTTTTTCGCAAAGACAATGATAACGGGCGACAGGGGCGCGGTGCCTATATACTGATTGGCTGTGGAGGCTTTCTTCTTGCCGGACTTGTTGTCAGGCAACTCGACGATCTGCGTATCGGGTTATATTTTATCGGCGGTGTTTTGGCTCTCATTATCGTGATCTCGGTGTTGATCGGCATAATGCTGCTGTCGCTTTCCCGGTTGAGAATTGTTTCCCTGCCATTACGTCAGGCGGTGAGAAGTTTGCTGCGACCCGGCAACGCCACCCGGGCGATAGTCGTGACGCTGGCGTCGGCTCTTTCGGTGTTATTGACGATTTACCTCATGGAATACAATCTTCACGCGACGTACATTGCTTCCTATCCTGCCGATGCACCGAATCTTTTCTGCCTGGATATCCAAAAGAACCAGCAGCATGATTTTGTCGAACTGGTCGGCAAGGAGGTGGAACTTTTTCCCATTATCCGCGCTCGCCTCACTTCGATCAATGGTGAAAAAATTCACCGAGAAAATGAGATGAAAAAACGTGGTGACAGTCTTGCCCGCGAATTCAATCTGACATATCGCCAAAAGCTTCTCGATGATGAAATATTCATTGAAGGGAACTCTCTTTTTGGCAAATCGAGTGAGACTAATGGCTTGATACCTGTGTCCATTCTCGATACCGTGGCCGAAATGGGTGATATGAAGATGGGAGATGTGCTGGTGTTTAATGTGCAGGGCGTGCCGATACAAGCTGAAGTGAGTTCGATCCGCAGTCGCACCAAATCAATGCTTTACCCTTTTTTCTATTTTGTTTTTCCGGAAAAAAATCTGCGCGATGCCCCGCAAACCTTCTTTGGTGCACTGAAAGTAAGTAAAAGTGAAATAGCCCAACTGCAAAATGCCATTGTCAACCATTTCCCCAATATCAGCGCTATCAATGTCGGTGAAACCGCTGCTGAACTTGAAAAACTCATGAAGAAACTATCCACGATAATTAATTTTTTTGCCTCTTTTTCGATTCTGGCAGGTGCTTTGATTCTGGTGAGTTCGGTTCTGGCCACAAGGATGGCCAGGATAAAGGAGGCTGTCTACTATAAGGTCCTCGGCGCTGACACGTGGTTTGTCCTGCGGGTCTTTTTTCTGGAAAATCTTCTGTTGGCCATGCTCAGCGGCGGATGTGCCATTCTGGTTGCTCAGGCAGGCAGTTGGGGGCTCTGTCGATTCCTCTTTGATATCGATTATAATCCGAACTGGCAGATCAGTCTCCTGATGTTGGTAATGACCGTCTGTCTGGTTGTTTCCCTGGGGTTGTTGAGTTCGGTGTCGATACTGCGGCAGAAACCGATACGCTTTTTACGAGAGCAGTCATGAGTAACCATATCAACATTGGACAACAACCGGTAAAAAATTAAATTTGAGGATGGCTGAGTAAATATATGGTAAAGACTTTTTGTGTGATTATGTTCATAACCTTTTTATCCGTTGCCGGATGCAGTCAAGAGCAGGAGAAGACTCCCGAGCCGAAGGGAGATGGCGAACCGATGAAAACAATAGTGGCGGTGGGCGACAGTTTGACTGCCGGATACGGACTGGATGAAAGCGCTGCTTATCCTGACTTGCTTGAAACAAAGCTGCAGGCGGCCGGCTATAATTACCAGGTAGTCAATGGGGGAGTGAGCGGGGAAACCAGCAGCGGAACATTAAGTCGCATGGAATGGATAATGACCCTGGCCCCGGATATAGTCCTGTTGGAGACAGGAGCAAACGACGGACTTCGTGGTATTGATCCGCAGTTAGCCGAAGAGAATATCCGCAATATTCTCCGAATTCTCAAAGAAAAAAATGTGGTTGTCCTCCTGGCCGGGATGAAAATGGTCTGGAATTTAGGTCCGGCTTATGTGGCACAGTTCAATGCGATCTATCCCAAGCTGGCCAAAGAATTCGATGTAGTTTTTATGCCGTTTTTTTTAGAAGGGGTGGCGATGAAGGGTGAGCTGACCATCGGCGACGGCATCCATCCAAATGCGCTTGGGTATAAATTGATTACCGAAAATATTTATCCGTATGCCGTGCAGGCGATTGAAAAAAGAGCAGAGCAATGAAAGATTCTTCCGCAATATCAACGGCTGCCAATGAAATAATTCTCGAATCGATTTCCGATGGTGTTTTCACTGTTGATCATAACTGGCGGATAATGAGTTTTAACCGGGCTGCCGAAGAAATCACCGGCACCAGTCGGAAGGAAGCCATCGGCCGTTACTGCTGGGAGGTTTTCCGCTCCAATATGTGTGAAGGAAACTGTGCCTTAAAACGGACCATGAAAGAAGGGAGATCTTTTGTCTCCAGCTCAACCTATATTATCAATAACCAGCAGCAGCGGGTGCCCATCGCAGTTTCGACGTCGCCTCTGAAAAATGAGGATGGCGAGATTCTCGGCGGGGTCGAAACTTTTCGCGATCACAGCCTGGTTGAGGAATTGCGGCGTGAGTTGGTCGGTAATTTTGAAGTTGGTGATATGGTCAGCCGCAGCAAGGGGATGAAAAAAATCTTTAATATCCTCCCACAGGTGGCGGAAAGTGACAGTACCGTGCTGGTCGAGGGCGAAACCGGTACCGGCAAGGAATTACTGGCCTCTGCTCTACATAACCTCTCTTTGCGAAAAGACGAGCCTTTTGTCGCAATCAACTGCGGCGCTCTCCCGGATACTCTGCTCGAATCGGAGCTCTTTGGCTATAAAGCGGGGGCCTTTACCAACGCCGAAAAGGATAAACCCGGTCTGTTTCAGGCCGCCGGCAAAGGAACAATCCTGCTTGATGAAATAGGTGATACCAGCTCCGCCTTTCAAGTGAGACTGCTTCGAGTGCTGGAAGAAAAAGAGTTCCACCCTCTGGGCAGCGTGGAAAAAATAAAAACCGCAACCAGGATCGTTGCCGCGACCAACCGTGACCTTGGCCTGATGGTTGAAAAAGGTCAATTTCGCCGGGATCTTTTTTATCGCATTAATATCATCCGTTTTCAGCTGCCGCCTCTTCGTGAAAGAAAGGAAGACATCCCCTTGCTCATTGAGCGATTTATCAAAAAAATGAATCATATTAAAGGTCGATATGTTTCCAACGTGAGCAAAGAGGCAATGGCCTTGCTTCTTGCCCATGATTATCCCGGCAATATCCGCGAGCTGGAAAATATCATTGAACATGGCTTTGTCCTCTGTCCTGAGGGGGAGATTGGAGTCAGTCATCTGCCTGGGTATCTGGTGCAGCCTGGGAATCGTCGACCAGTTCATCCATTATCCATGGAAGAAAGCGTTGGCCTCAGTGAAAAGGAAAATATCATCAAGGCATTAAAAAGTAATAACTACAATAGGCTTGCCGCAGCAAAAGAGCTGGGCGTTCATAAAAGCACTCTTTTTCGAAAGCTCAATAAATATCAGATCACCTTGCCGGAAATTGACGGTCGCTCGAGTCGCAAATAATTGCACTAGGGTCGTGATTTTGCAACTCTGTATAGTCGCGTAGGGTCGCAAGTAAGCGACTTTTTGTCCCCCCTGTAGCACCGCTTTTGTCTCTCTTTTTCTCTTAACACCCTGAAAAAATAACAACATTTTATTTATATTCGAAATGGCCCAGCCTTTGCTAGATACCTCTTAACAAAGGAAAAGGAGTATCGGCTATGAATGTCGCTATTACCGTATGGGGTAATCGAATTTCACCGGTTTTTGACTCGGCGCAAACCTTATTGGTTGCAGAAATCCGTGAAGGGCAGGTGATTGACAGAAAAATACAGCGGTTTCAGGCAACCATGTTCAGTCGGTGTCTCAATCAGCTTCAGGAACTAGATGTCCGGGTATTGATCTGCGGCGCTCTCTGCGAAGGACCGGTCAGATTGCTTGAATTTCATGGTATTGAAGTTATCCCTTTTGTTGCAGGAGAGGCAGAAAAAATATTGGATTGCTATGTACGGGACAAGGACCTGAAAGAATTTGCCATGCCCGGTTGTGGCCATGCGCGATGCTGTCGGTGGCGAGATGATCGGCAACAGCGGCAAGAATTGAAAAATAATGTCTAAGGCCTTGCCGGCGAGTGATAACGTGCGCTCGTTTGGCGTAAAGCAGGGAAGGAGGGTGTCAGAACCATGTTGAGTATATTGTTGGCCGGCAAAGATCCTGATGGATTGGCTTCTTTAGCCGCTGCCTTAAAAAAAGAAGAAGGAATCAGGGTCAGCATGGCGGCATCGGCGCGGGAGGCCTGGGGGATTTTGGGTAATTGCCGGGTGGATGTAGTTGCCGTGGATGAGCAATTGGCCGATGGGGAGTCCCTGGCTTTTGTGAAAGAGCTGGTCAAACAGCAGCCGCTTATTAACTGTGCCATGGTCAGTACTCTTGATGGCAAGGATTTTCATGAAGCAACCGAGGGACTCGGCCTTTTTATGCAATTGCCGGTAAATCCGGGGGCTGAGGAAGCTGCGACAATGTTGCAGTTATTGCAATCGATAGGCGCACTCATGGCCAGGTAATAACAGGTACGGGAACTGCAGGAGAAAAACAGCAATGATAATAAGTATAGCGAGTGGAAAAGGGGGCACCGGCAAGACAACGGTCGCCACCAACCTTGCCTTGTCTCTTGGCGGGGGCACTCGAATATTGGATTGTGATGTGGAAGAACCCAATGTTCATCTTTTTCTCCATCCGGAGATAACGGAGACAGAAGAGGTAAGCACGGCCATTCCGGTCATCAATGAGGAATTATGCACCGCCTGTAAGAAATGTGCGGAAATATGCCGGTTTCGGGCATTGACGGTGATTGGCAAAAAAGTGCTGGTCTTCGCTGAGCTCTGTCACAGCTGCGGCGGTTGCATGGAGGTCTGTCCGGAAGGGGCCATCACTGAAGGAGAACGCCTGTTGGGAGTGATGGAATCGGGACATTGTGGGGAGCTTGGCTTCAGCCAGGGCCGTTTGCGGGTCGGCGAGGCGATGTCGCCACCGCTTATTAAAAAGGTGCAAAAAAATCGTGACGGCGCCAAAACCATAATCATCGACGCCCCTCCCGGAACGTCTTGTCCGGTCATTGCCGCCATGAAGGGGAGCGACTTCGTGCTGATGGTTACCGAACCCACTCCCTTTGGTCTGCATGATCTCAAGCTTGCCGTGGAGGCGGTAAAAATTCTCGGTATTCCCAGCGGCCTCATCATCAACCGGGCCGATATGGGGGATGACCGGGTGATTGCTTATGCAGAGGAGGAGGGACTACCGATTCTTATGCAGATACCTTTTGATCGAAAAATTGCCGAAGCGTATTCCCGCGGAGAACCGATTGTCGAGATTATGCCCCAATGGAAGGAGAAATTTCGCAGCTTGTTTAACCAGATAGAAAAATTGGTTCAGAATGGAGGGCAACCTCGATGATTAGAGAGTTGGTTATTGTCAGCGGCAAGGGCGGAACCGGAAAAACCAGCGTCACCGCGGCTTTTGCCTCCCTGGCACACAACAGTGTACTCTGTGACGCCGATGTTGATGCTGCGGATTTGCATCTTTTGATGGATCCAGCAGTACGAAAAACCACCGATTTCATGGGTGGCAGCCTGGCGCAGATCAGAAAAGAAGATTGTGTTGAATGTGATAGGTGCAGGGAACTGTGCCGTTTTGAGGCGATCTCTGATGATTATGTGGTCGATCAGATAAACTGCGAAGGATGCGGGGTCTGTGTTGATCTCTGTCCCGAACATGCCATCGATTTTCCCATCCAGAAGTGCGGGGAATGGTATATCTCCGATACCCGTTTTGGCCCGATGGTCCATGCGCGCCTGGGGATTGCCGAAGAAAACTCCGGCAAGCTGGTCAGCCTGGTACGCCAGGAGACCAGAAAACTGGCCGAGGCTAGAGGTTTTGATCTCATCCTTACTGATGGGCCTCCCGGAATCGGCTGCCCGGTGATAGCTTCGGTCGGCGGAGCCACGGCGCTTGCAATTATCGTTGAACCAACGGTGTCGGGACTGCATGATATGCAGCGGGTTGCCGAGCTTGCCGTGCATTTTAAGGTGCCTGGCTTGGTCTGCATTAATAAATACGATCTCAACCTGGAGATGACGGCAAAGGTTGAGGCTTATGGACGCTCGAGGAATATGACCCTGCTGGGACGTATCCCCTTTGATCCGGTATTCACCAAAGCGATGATTGACGGTAAAAATGTAGTGGAATATGCCCCCGATTCGGCGGCGGCTGTTGCAATGAAAGAAGTCTGGGGAAAAATTATGGCCTTCCCGGCAATGAATGTGATGGGAATCAAGGATTTTTCATCAATAATTAAATAAAGAGTAAAAGGAGTAAAAAATGGCACTTATACGTATTGCAGTACCTTCAGAGGGGCAAGGTGGTCTCGACGGTTTGCGCGCTGGACATTTCGGACATTGTGATGTCTTCACCCTGATTGATGTTGAGGACGGCCAGATCAAGGAAGTCAACATCCTCGCTAATAAAGAGCATGTCCAGGGCGGATGTATGGTTCCTGTGCAGTTGCTGGCGGAAAACAGGGTGCAGCAGCTGGTTGTTGGCGGCATTGGCATGCGGCCGCTGATGGGCTTTAAACAGGTCGGCATCGATGTCTATTATGATGGTGAGCGCCGGGAAATTCGTCCGGTGGTCGAGGATATGATTATTGGCGCCCTGTCGATGATTGGCGACGATCAGGTTTGCGGTGGCGGTGGTGGTCACTGATACGTTTTAAAGATCATGATTCCCAGGTGCTGCTTGGGAATCATGATACCGATGACAATTACAATGAACAAGGAGATGTCATGTTAGTTGCGGTTACGGCAAAAGGAACGCACCTCTCCGATGAGGTGGATCCCAGGTTTGGCAGGGCACCTTATATTCTGGTTGTTGATACCAAGACAATGAATTATGAGGCTCTTGACAACAGCGAGAACGTCAACGCCTTCAAGGGTGCGGGCATCCAGGCTGCGACGATGGTTGCCGATAAGGGAGCAGAGGTACTCATGACCGGCTACTGTGGACCAAATGCCTTTAAAACCGTCCAGGCGGCAGGAATGAAGGTGGTCAGCGATGTGAGCGGATCTGTCGAGCAGGCAATAAAAAAATTACTGACCGGTGACGTTACCTACAGTGAGAATGCCAATAAGGAAGGGCATTGGTAATGGACGATCGGGAATTTGATGCGCTGATAAATAAAATCCAGGATGAAGTTCTTACCGAGGCAAAAAATGCTCTCGGTGAAAAAGGTTTTGACCGCTGGCGTAACCCCAGATTCTGCGGGGTTATGGATAACCCACACAGTCACGCGCGGATGAAAGGCAGTTGTGGCGACACCATGCAGATGTTTCTTCTGGTGGATAACGACCGGGTGCAACAGGTCAGCTATATCACCGATGGCTGCAGCTCCAGTTCCATTGCCGGTTCCTTTACCGCTGAGCTGGCCATGGGTAAGACCTTGACCGAGGTTCTGGACTTGACCGGGGCGGATGTCCTCGATGAAATTGGTACCTTTCCCGAAGCTGAAAAGCATTGCGCCCATCTTGCGGTCAGTACCCTGCATGAGGCCGTCGATAGTTTTATGGCGGCAAAGATCAAAGGAGAAAAGCAGAATATCTGAGCAAATGCCTGCAAAAAACTACCCCAATCTTAAGAAAAGGGGACGGGAAGCCGAGATTGTCCTTTGCCCAATTTCGGTTTTCTGTTTTGGACAAACATGATCAGCATTCCGGATAAAGAGAATTAATACTGATTGACATCTCTTCTGCACTATGGATATATAAAAGCTATCGCTGGTTTTCTTTGATCGGAATTTCCTATCAAAATTTCATAAACTTCTGCAAAAGGAGACAGTTATGAAAAAAGAGGTAAAGAAGATACTGGCAAGCCTTGGGGTAGCGAGCTTGATCAGTGCTGGTGGATTCCTGCCCGGAGCCCATGCCTCAGGAAGTGGTTGAGGTGCTAAACCCAGCGCAGGTAGCGCTGAAGCAAGCAAGCCGGCTGCAGCAAGTGGCTGAGGTGCCGCAAAAGCAGGCGCCGTGAGCGCCGACCAGAAAAAAGCGACCGATAAAGCTGTCGAGGAAGTAAAAGATACCGCTGAAGACAAGGCAAAGGAAGCAACACCGGATCCAACACTGCTGCCAAAGAAAAAGCCCGCGAAAAGCGGCTGAAGCGGTTAACGGCAGAGTGCGGTTCGCACTCTTATCGATCTACAGCCGGGGCCTGGTAAAGGTCCCGGTCTTTTTTTACCAGATACCGGAGCCTTCGTGATACCCGAGTTGGAAACTATTTATCCTGTAAGCTCTGGTCTGCTTCCCGGCGGGTTTACTTGTGTTCCAGCCGAAAATCTTGTTGCCTACCTGAAGAAACATCCGCAGATTTACCCCAACACCCCCTATCTTGCCGATTTGGCAATGATTGAGCTGACAGCTTATTCCATGTCGGTACTACATCCTGTTGCTGTTCCCCAGAACATCATAAAAAACATGATCCATCCCGGGCTGGAACTTCTCGAAGTCAACTGGCAGGGGCTGGTCGATCTGCTTGAAGGCAGTCCTGTTACCCCGGTTCCCGGCAAGGAATTTATTGTGCTTGTACCTGGCACTGATGGCGATAGCTTGCGAATCTTTACACCGAGCAATCATGAGCTGCTGGCCCTGAAAATTATTGCTGAGGAGATTGACAGCCATACTGCTGCACGGCAGGCAGGAGTGAGCGTTGGTCATATCGACAACATTATTTACAGCGCAGGACGGAAAGGCTTGCTGCTTGTGCCGCCGTCAAAAATTGTTCGGCCGTCGGGATTCTGCCGAGACGATGTCGCTGGCGAGAATTTGCGTTCCACCCCTTCATTTACCCTGCAATGGCATATAACCCAAAACTGCGATCTCCATTGCCGCCATTGCTACGACCGCAGTGACCGCACCGGCATGACGCTCGAACAGGGGATGCACGTACTCGACGATTTCTATCGATTTTGCCGGGGGCATGAAGTTTATGGCCAGGTAAGCTTTACCGGGGGCAATCCCTTGCTTTTTCAGCATTTTTTTACCCTGTACCGGGAGGCTGCCGCACGTGGCTTCCTCACTGCGGTTCTCGGCAACCCGATGGATAAATCCTACCTTGAGCGGATGACGGCAATCCGGATGCCGGAGTTTTACCAGGTCAGCCTGGAGGGATTGCCCGAGCACAACGACTATATCCGTGGTGCCGGACATTTTGCTAGGACTATCGCGTTTCTGCGGCTGTTGCGGGAAATGAATATATACAGCATGGTCATGCTTACCCTTACCAGGGAAAACATGGACCAGGTTCTCCCTTTAGCCAAAGAGTTGCGGGACAAGACCGACCTGTTCACGTTCAACAGACTGGCGATGATGGGTGAAGGGGCAGCTCTGGCCTCGGTTGATCCGGCAGTGTATCCGGATTTTCTGCAGCGCTATATCAGCGCGGCTGCCGATAACCCGGTGTTGCTCCTAAAAGACAATCTCTGCAACCTGCATCTCCACCGCGAGGGCTTACCACTGCAAGGCGGCTGCGCCGGAGTTGGTTGCGGCGCAGCCTTTAATTTTGTTTCACTGCTCCCCGACGGTGAAGTTCATGCCTGCCGAAAGATGCCTTCTCTACTGGGTAATATCTATAACAATTCCTTGACCGATATTTATCATACGCCCGAGGCAGACCGTTACCGAATGGGTAGTTCGGCTTGCCGGTCATGCGAAATACGCCCGGCCTGCGGCGGTTGCCCGGCGGTTGCCCTTGGTTTTGGTCGGGATATTTTTAATGAACTCGATCCATATTGTTTCAAAAAAGACCAGGCGTAGCGCAGGGTCCTTGTTAATCCTCGGCCATCTTGAATGCCTTGAAAAGCGTGCCATGGCGGATCATATCGGCTCCGTGTTGGGTCGCCTCAAAGATGTCCTTTTCCGTCCAGCCCATTTCTTTTAATGCATCAATATCTGCCGGGGCCGTTGCATCCGGTGTCTTGACACACTTTAATACGAAGAGCAGCATAGCTCTATCTTTATCGCCAAGAGGTGCTGCAGAGGGATCAGCCTTGACCGCATCGAGCTGTTCGTCGGTAATCTCGGTGAGCATCTGCAGCAGGCTCGTGTTGAAATCGATACAATAAGGGTAATTAAAATGGTGGGCGACCAGTAGCCGGATATGCGCGAGCAGGGCAAAACCAAGAGTGGGATGACGATAATAGTGGTTAAGGAATTGCACCTGAATGGCCAGCAGGTCGGGACTGGCACTCATCATCTGCATTGGCCGGGGAATTACCCTGGCTGTTTTCATCAACTGGTCATAAACTTCCTTGACCTTTCCGTCTGCTTTTTCTCCGGCTACAGTATGCAGTAATGCCATATACTACCTCCGAGTATGTATGTTGATTGGTTACTTGTGCTCAAAAGTCTGAAAAATCATCCCGGTTTTAATTGGTCAAATGTTTTCAGTGCAGTATACTCTGCGCCGCAAGGTGTGCATACAATTTATCGGAGTTGATTTTATATTCCACTAGCCGTGTGATACAATAGCCCATGAACATAGAACAAATCATAAGCCCGGATGGGTATATCAGCGATATCCCCGGCAAGGTTGACGGGACGGACATCCTGCAGGCGCGATTTTCCTTTCCCGATGTCTCGGATTATATTCGGGGCGCGATCAGGGAAGAGAAACCGTTTATCTTTTCCGGCCGAAGTGGTAATGCCCAGATCGGTATAAAAACCGACCTGCTGTCACCCAGGACCGTCCCGGTAATCGACGATCGGGATGTGCATCTTGACGGCAAACTGCAAAATCTCAACCCCTTGCTGGGCGATGCCGTGAAGCTCTTTAAAATCGGCGATGAGATCGGTCGGCTGGTTATCATGGATCCTGAACTCAGAATCCACGATGTGCGCCACTATCTGCATAAGCGACTCTTCGTCGGACGGGAAGATAGCCATGGTCACTATGACGGATTTGAGATACGACAGGAAACTGACCCCATAACCGGCAAGGAAAGCGACTATATCCTCGCCGACCTCGAGCCCTACCAGTATTGCTTTGAGCCGGGTGCCCTCAATGAATCGAGCATCAACGATGTCATTAAAAAAGGACGTCTCGCCCTGGCTAAGATCCGTTCCAGGACCTCCCTGAATTTAGACCAGGCGATGCTTACGCCAGGGGAGCTCTTTATCGGGGCGATTAAAATTTCTCTGGGTGATATCTATGGAATTATCGATGCAGTGACCGTTCCGACGGACCAGGACATCGTTCATCTGCCGGCCCGGGTGCTCGACCCGTTCCGCACCTTTCGCGACCGGCAGGTGGAGCTCTATCACTTCGGCGACACACCGATACCCCTCAACCAGGTAAGAGTGATTATCCGTTTTTTCAGGGCGAAAAATCCCTTGACGGTACCCCTCATCAAAAACAAGGTCAAAGACGGCTATCGGCTTTTTGATCTGCTGACCAATGCCGAGGTGAACAATCTCTTTCAATTTGTCGATGACACTTCCCTGGGGATGATCCTCAACAAGAATAATTTTATTCAGATCGCATCGGCTATCGACCCGCAAGGGCAAGCCCAACTGGAGATTATCAAAAATGCAGTCGTCGAGAGCACGGCTCGAAAACCCAAGCAAACCCAGCCAAAAGGTGAAAATGGTGAGTTTACTAAAACCCTGGAGAAACTTTCGGTTCTCGGTGGTATTAACAGCCGGGTTTTTATCGCCGATACTTTTCCATCTTCTGAAGTAATCGATGTTCTTCGGACCAGCGGGGTCAGAACCTTTTTAATTAACATGGCCAACCCCTCGTTTGAAGACGATTATGTCAAAAAAATGATCAGGCTCACCCATGCGGTTGCCTCGGACTGTGAATTTTTACGTTATGATGCGGAAACCGACAAGCTCTATACCTTTTATCACGGCTGTTTTATTGAGCCTGATGACCGGGAGCGTTTCGATGTGGTTCGCTACTGGTTTGCCTTTTACGGTTCACACACCAAAGAAGCGGATAATCAATTGACCATTGATCTGATCAATAAGCTTGCCCTTAAATTTGGCCCGGAGATGGGCATTGTCCATGGTGGCGGGCCTGGTTTGATGAAGGAGGCCAATGATCTGGCCCGGGAACATAATATAATGAGCGTCGGTATCGCAATTGACCTGGAGGGAGAACACCAACTCTCGCTGACGACCTGCGATGGGTTAATCAAATACCGCGAGGGCCTGCGCCTGGCCCGTCAGGACCACCTCCAGAAACTGAGCAATCTGCCGATTATCAACACCGGCGGGTACGGCAGTGCGGAGGAGCTGTCTATCACCATTACCTCGATGAAACTCCATGAGAATCCGCTGGCCCCGGTCATCCTGCTGGATCCGGATAACCTCTGGGCGCATATGCAAACACAAATTACGGAGATTGCAAAAAATAATTATGGGCCGCAGTTTATTCCCCAGTTGGTCAAGTCATGCCGCAATGGAGATGATGCTCTTGCCGAAGTGGTGCAGTTCTGTATGGACCCGAATGGTTGGTACCAGAAAAACAGCATACCCGAAAACAGTATCCTGACCGCCAGGGTGAAATCAAACCGTATCAGGACTGAAACCCTTTATCAGAGCTATGTAGAAGTGTTTGACAGCCCCAATCCCCGGCTCTCAGATTGTGCCGGGGAGGGTTACGACGCCATCAGAAGTTGAAAACCTTCGCTTCGGCTGCCATGTCAATGAGGTGCGGGCCACCGTCGAGCACCATATTGCTGTTAAAATGAGCTTCGTCGAGGTTCCTGTTTTTGGCACAGGGAGTGCACACACCGGTGGGAATTTCTTTTTCGATCAGATACGGCAGATAGTCGTTGACGCAGTCACCGGTTATTGTTTTCAGGCTGCCATCCTTGCCTTTCACCGCCCAGTCTACACCACTGTCGATTAAAAAGATGTTTACCTTGTGGTTCTTGGAATGGGCGATTTTTGCAAATTGAAAACAACGGGTTGCTTTTTCGTTGTCGTTTGAACGTAATACAAAGAGAAAATTGGCCATAATACCCTCACTGAGCTCTATGAATTAAGAAGTGAATTGAACCTGTTCCCATACGTTAGGAAGTACACCAGGTAATATACCGCAGTAGCGACTTGTTTTAAAGCATTATTATAGAGTTATCAATTTGTTGTATGTTCAAGGCAGTGCCCGGAAAGTGCGTCGACTTGATGCTCTTATATTTTGTTATTACATTGTGACATATCCCCATCTTGTGAAAATGCTGGATGCTCTATGAAGAAGCAAAATTCAGGAGCGACCCCTTTTGGTGGCCCCAGGAGGCCTGCTTGAACGAACATGAAGCACTGGTTAAACGGTTACAGCTCCGGGTTATGCTGTCACCTGACGTATTCCCGTGAGCTATTACGGCCGGCGTGAGACATTTATCTCTTGATTAATTAGCCATTCCGAATTAATTGATGGCCTCGAAAGACCATGAAGCAGATTGCCATCGTGCAGTCGATTAACCGCTTAATGTAATTGTAAAAATAACAGCAGCCATGAATGAGAAGACACTCTTTGAGCATCTTTTGACGGTGATTGTACGGTATCGCTCAGGACAGAAAAGCGGTAAATTTCTCGATTACCGCAGTCCTCTCGAATTGCGGGAAATTCTCGATCTTGAACGTCCGGCAAAGACCGGCGACTGGCAGGAGATTTTCCACTGGATTGAGACCTATCTGGCCTATTCTGTGAAAACCGATCATCCGGCCTTTGTCAACCGGATGTGGGTTGGTGCCAATCTCCCGTCCATAGTTGGAGAGATTGTTACTGCTCTCACCAATACATCCGCGTGTACCTTTGAGTCCGCCCCTGTTTCAACCATTCTTGAAAAGTACATGATTGATCAGATGCTTGCGCTTGTCGGTTTTGCCAAAGGTGAAGGGCAAATGACCACCGGTTCGAGCAATGCAAATATGATTGCCATGATGGCGGCAAGAAATCTCGTTACCAATACAGTTAAGGAAGCCGGGCTGTTCGGGCAGCAGAAACTTTTTGCCTTTGTCAGCGCAGACGCCCACTATTCAATGGACAAGGCAGCGAATATTCTTGGTATCGGCACTGATCAGCTCATAAAAATACCAGTTGATCAATACGGCGCCATGGAGCCGAAAGCGCTGGAATCGGCCATTGACAGGGTTGAGGTCAGCGGTGGCCGGCCTTTTTTTGTTGCGGCAACTGCCGGCACAACCGTCCGAGGCGCCTATGATCCCATAGAGCCGTTACTGAACCTTCGGCATAAATATGGTTTCTGGCTCCATGTGGACGGTGCCTGGGGTGGGGCCGCAGTACTCAGTCCAGCACTCAAACAAACCTTTTTGTCAGGTCTGCCGGATGCCGATTCTTTTACCTGTGATTTTCATAAGATGCTTGGCGCATCGCTGATGTGCAATGTCGTTCTGATAAATAACAGACAACAAGCTTTGCAGAATACTCTTGCCGCCGGAGACGGAAGTTACCTGTTTCGGGACGAGCATACCACCGAAACGGAAGATCTGGGCGTCGCCTCCTTGCAGTGCGGACGGAGGGTTGATAGTCTGAAATGGTTTTTAGACTGGAAATTTTTTGGCCGCGAAGGTCTGGCGTCCAGGGTTGAAAAAAATCTTGAGCTTTGTGAATATGCAGAAAGCTGGGTGAACCAGTGTGCTGAGCTGGAGATGGTGGTGCCACGGACTTCCTTCAATGTCTGTTTTCGTTTCAAGGTGCAAGAAGAGAGGAGCAACAGTTTTAATCTTGCTCTTCGTAATCTGCTCTATCAACAAGGCACGAGCCTGGTCGGGGTCGCCTATATCAATAAAAAGATGGTCATGCGCTTGTTGCTTACCAATCCCGCTGCTGAAAAAACGGATGTCGACACTTTTTTTTATAACGTATTGCAAGCCGGCAGAGCAGTTGCTTTAGAAATCCGGCACCGACTGTCCTTTCAATCTCGTAAAAACCTAAAATTTGTGACGCCATCAAGCAATAACTCTTCTTTTTTGCAAACAGAGTAAAAGTTAGCTACAATACCGCACAAACACTCATTAGCGGGATGGAGTCTCAATCCATCTTCACAGATTAAGAGTATCAGGTAATGTATTATGGGCAAATCATTTCAGGAACAGTTGCTGCAATTGGGCCTGGTCGATAAAAAAAAGGCCGGCCAGACCAAGAAAGAGCAACACCAAACCAAAAAACAACAGGCGAAGTCCGGCAAAAAACAGGTTGTAGTCGACGAGAATGTGCTTCTTGCGCAGCAAGCGGAACAAAAAAAGAAGGACAGAGCTCGAAAATTAAATTTGCAGCGGGAGGCAAAGCTCCAAAAAAGAGCGGAAGATGGACAGGTCAGGCAGCTGATTGAAGAAAATCGGTTGGCAAAAGACGACCAGGGCATCGCTTATCGTTTCACCGTTGCCAACAAGATTCAGCGCATTTTTGTCGCAAAAGATACAGCCGATAAACTGAGCGATGGCCGTCTTGGTATCGTCGGTCTAGCCAATCAGTTTGATATTTTGCCCAGGCGCATTGTCGAAAAAATCCAGTCGGTCAGTGACCGGGTCTTCATCTCCCTCAACTCTGCTGTCACGCAGCAGAGTGCTGACCCGGACGATCCGTACACCGGCTTCGAGGTCCCGGATGACCTGATGTGGTGACAGGAGTGAGATCGGGAGTGCTGATTATCGAGCGGTTACTGTTGGCAGCAGACTGAACTGGATAGACTTTGGCTTGGCCTCGATGTTGGCGATTCTGCTGTTAATGGTGATTGTCTTAGAGCCGGCCCTGGCAATAAGGGGATCCAGCTCCTGCATGGTCACTGGAAATTCTCTGCCATTAAGCAGCGCAACCAGCGCCTGGCCGATGTCGGCATCTGAGCCAGGCGTGTTGGCAGCGACATTTTGTACCAGCGGTTTGATATAGAGTATCTGTTTTTTTGCATCATAGCGAATTGCCGCATCGGTCTTGAAATCAATCTCAACCGATCCCACCTTTAGCTTTATTTCATGTCCGGCGATCTCGGTGAGCAGCGCCAGATTCGTACCTGTCAGATGGAGCCGGCAGGCGAGATGGCCGTCAGTCAGCCGGATTTCACTGATATTGATAATCTGTATATCGCCCTGGATAGTTTCCGAGTGGGCGTCAATACGCAGCGGCAGAATAGCCGCAGCAGCTTTGGTGATGACGGTTTCCGGGAGATTCAGGGTGATAAAATCCTCTGCCATGAGCGGCTTTGGCGAAAGAGCCGCTGCGAAGATGGCAAAGATAAACAGGACAAAAAAAATTCGTACCATAATGGTCCTCGTAGTGTAATTGTTCAAGGGGGCTAAGCTGCGCTATTATTAACGGCTGCAGCGTTAAAGTGCAAGCCCATAATCATGGCCCCGGCATACATCATGGAACCAACTATTACCGTAAGTTCAGACTGTCTCATAACCGGCATCGATTTCGCACTTGAAACGGAGTTGAAAAGCAGGCTGACGATCGACAACCCGCAATATGCCGCCGCCAAAAAATATGGTCGCTGGGTAGGTAAAAAACTTAAACCCCAGCTGAAATACTATGATCCGACTCCGGGTGGGCTTCGATTCCCACGTGGTTTTGCCAACCAGGCAGTGCTTTTATGCCGGCAATGCACCGGCCAGGATCCGGTGATAATAGACCAGAGAAGATTGCTCCCGGAAGTCGATTTTCAATTCAACGGTGCACTGCGGCCTTACCAGCAAGAGGCAGTCACACTGGCAGCAAAAAAATCTTTTGGCGTTATTGAGGCAGGCACCGGCAGTGGCAAAACAGTCATGGCCCTGGCTCTAATCGCCGCGCGGCAACAACCGACCTTTATCGTTGTCCACACCAAAGAGCTGTTGTACCAATGGTATGAGCGGGCTGGTCAATTTCTTGGTATGGAGGCTGGGCTGGTCGGTGATGGTAAATTTATCCTGGCTCCTCTTACCATCGGCATTGTCAACAGCGCCGGAAAAAGGGTTGAAGAGCTGGTGCCGAATTTTGGCCACTTAATCGTCGATGAATGCCACCGGGTACCGGCAAACCTTTTTACCGATGTGGTCTCCAGGTTTGACTGCCATTATCTGCTCGGGCTTTCGGCCACTGCCTATCGCAGCGATAACGAAATGACCAAGCTGATTTATTTTTTTATGGGGGATCGATTGCATCAGGTTGATCAGGAGGAACTGAAGTCAACCGGGGCGATCCTGGCACCTGAGGTTATTCGCTCTGTCACCTCTTTTAACTACCGGTATCGCGGCGATTATCACGCCCTGATCAAAGCCCTGGTTGAGCATGAAGGGAGAAACCGCCAAATCCTGAACGATGTGTTGAAAGTTGCCTGGGAGCCCGACAATGGAACAGCTCTGGTGGTCTCGGACCGGGTCAGCCATTGCCGTTTTTTTGCCGAAAAACTGCAACAGAAAGGCATCAAGGTAAAGTTGCTCCACGGGCAGCTTGCCCCGGAAGCCAGACAGGAAATTGTTGAAGCGGTTCAGGCTGGAGCGGTTGAGGTGCTTGTCGCCACCCTGCAACTCATCAGCGAAGGATTCGACTGCCCCGGTCTTGCCACGCTTTTTCTGACGACACCGATAAGTTTTGAAGGGCGATTACTGCAGGTTATTGGCCGGATAATGCGTCCAGCGGAAAATAAACGGGCCCGGGTCTTTGATTATATCGATGAAAACGTACCGACTTTACTTCGTTCGGCTCGGGCGCGCAGTCACGTTTTAGCGCAACTTTAATGGCTTATGCGTAAATCATGGTTATAGTGGTGTCTGTACGTGGTCCTTGTGTTTAAAACGATAGTAGGGTATGCTATAAAGTTTTCAACTTGAAATTTTTGTATCGAAGGCACTGCTGTTTGCGGCATGTGCTTTTTTTATTTGTATAACCAGGTGTTTACGCCTCAGTATCGTAGTGGGGAATAAAGCCGTAGTAGTCGGAGGCCTTACGGGCACAAGATGGAACAGAGTAAAATTCGTAATGTGGCAATTATCGCCCATGTAGACCATGGCAAGACAACGCTGGTGGATCAGCTTTTTAAACAGTCCGGGATGTTCCGCGATAACCAGGAAGTGTCCGAGCGGCTGATGGACTCCATGGATTTGGAACGCGAGCGTGGTATTACCATCACTGCCAAAAATGGCTCCTACAACTACAAAGATTACCGAATCAATATTATCGATACCCCCGGCCATGCCGATTTCGGCGGACAGGTAGAAAGGGTGCTGCGTATGGCTGACGGAGCATTGCTCCTGGTCGATGCTCAGGAAGGGCCTATGCCCCAGACCTATTTCGTGCTCAAGAAGGCCCTGGAAAACAATCTGCCGGTCATCGTTGTCATAAATAAGATTGATAAACCGGCCGCTCGTTGTGAATGGGTTGTTGATCAGGTCTTCGATCTGTTCGTCAAACTCAATGCCCCGGATGATGTACTCGATTTCCCGGTGGTCTATGCGTCGGCCAAGAACGGTTATTCTCTTCTCGATCCAGAAGATCCGGTGGAAAACGGCGGCAGCATGGTGCATATTTCCCAGATGATTGTCGATCATACCCCGGCACCTGTCGGCTCCAGTGAAGAATCCTTGCAGATGCAGGTCGGGACCATCGATTATTCCCCCTACCTGGGGCGACTCGGTATCGGCAAGGTGGTTAACGGCACCATGGTCTTGAATCAGCCTATCGTTGTCGCCCGCCGCGACGGTTCCATCAAGCCGGTGCGGATTTCCAAGATATTCCGCTTTGAATGTGATGAGAAAATTGCCGTGGAATCGGCCGGAGTGGGTGAGATTGTCGCCGTGGCCGGCATGGAGGATGTGACCGTCGGGGTAACCTTTACTGACCCGGAAAACCCGCGCCCACTGCCGCTGGTCAAGATCGATCCACCGACTATATCGATGAATTTCATCCCCAATGATTCGCCCTTTGCCGGCAAGGAAGGCAAGTATGTCACTTCTCGTCATATCAATGACCGGTTGCAGCGTGAAATCCTGGCCGATGTCGCTCTGCAATGCGAGCCGCTGGAGGATGCGGTGGGATACAAGGTCTCCGGGCGCGGTGAATTGCACCTGTCTATTCTCATCGAAAAAATGCGTCGGGAGGGATATGAGTTACAGGTAACCAGGCCCCAGGTCATCCTGCGAGAAGATGCGCATGGCAATGTCCTGGAACCCTATGAAAAACTCACCGTCGATGTCGATGAACTGTATCAGGGTGCCGTCATCGAAAAACTGGGCAAGCAGAAAGGTCAGCTCGAGGAAATGAACAGTGCCAACGGGATGGTCCGGATGGTTTTTAATATTCCTACCCGCGGGCTGCTTGGCTATCGTTCCCAGTTCATGACCGACACCAAAGGGATGGGCATGATGTCCTATGTTTTTTCTGATTATGGTCCCTATGCAGGTGATATCATCAACCGGATCAGCGGTGTTCTTTTGGTCAAGGAACCTTGCACCGCGGTGGCTTTTGCCTTATTTAATCTGCAGGAACGCGGCAAATTGTTTATCCATCCCGGAGCACCATTATACCCCGGCCAGATCATCGGCGAGCATAGTCGATCGACCGATCTGGTGGTTAATCCGGCCAAAGGAAAAAAACTGACCAATATGCGGGCCTCCGGCACCGATGACGCGGTTATCCTGACGCCACCGACAACCATGTCGCTGGAAGAATGTATCGCTTATATCAACGATGATGAACTGGTCGAGATAACGCCGCAGTCAATTCGTTTGCGTAAGAGAGCGGGACAGAAAATTAGGGCATGAGGGACTTATGAAAGAAATAATAACCCTGGTGGGCGCCGGATTGCTCGGGCTTGCCACCTTTGGCATCATAGCCAAAAAATACGGTCGCAACTGTACCCCCTGAATGATGCTCTATGGATCCATAGGCATGGGTCTATTCGGTTACTGGCTGCTGCGAACAGTGCTGTGATGCGGTAAACGGGCGCACGATCAGACCGACGGGCGCATATAAAGGGCGGGTTTGGAACCCGCCCCTACAGCCCCTCAGCCTGCTCTTGCTCCCATGCGCCGCATGGGAGTGGCACAAGTGGCAAACGAATTATTTTTTACTCTTCAAGTAGTCGGCCAGGATCCTGGCATGATCAAAGGCCAGCTGGGGGAGTGTCTCTTCACCAAAAAGCTCCGCCCTCGCCGCATCGTCTCCTGCCTGGGGAGCACCATCGGCGCGGCCGATAAAAACGGTTGAAGCAGTGTGGCCGCGCGGGTCACGGCCTGGATCGGAATAGGTATGAAACTGGCGTAGGTGAGTAACCTTAAGGCCGGTTTCTTCTTCGGCCTCGCGCAAAGCGGCGGTCTCATAGGACTCGCCGTAATCGACAAAACCTCCAGGCAGTGCCCAGCCATAGGGCGGATTCTTCCGTTCGATAAGCACTATCCTGTTGCCGATTTCGATTATAATATCAACCGTCGGGGTCGGGTTCCTATGGGTTTCAATTTCCCCTTTGCAGTGTGGGCATTGCATAAAGATACTCTCCCTCCGCTAATCTGAAACAAGTCTTCGGATTTCCTCCCAATTGCCTACTGTCGGCAGGGTATGACGATTCCTGTTCCATGGTTGAGTGAAGACAAAGGGCGTAATCCGTTCATGCACAAGCTGCTTGCAGGTTTCAGCCCTATCGTCAATGAAATATTTCAGATTGTGCTGATGAATGTGACGAATTTTATCATCATGATCGCCGGTTGCTACCACCCTGATATTTTCTCTGGCTTTTTTGCTGAAATAACAATCGAGCCAGTCAAAAACAGGATTGTCGAGTGGGCGGGCGGTAATGATAGTTACCGTGGAAATCCGGGTGAAGTCTTCAAGACATTGCACTGCGCCGGGGATTGGCCGGAGTTGTACCGCAACAGAATTGGTGAGGATATCAGTAAATATCTTCTCTACCTGCTCCAAAGGGATATTCAGACAATTTTTCAGTTCAAAATTGGTTATGTCTTCCTGGGTGAAAGAACAATGACCATATTCCGTGCAGGCCAGACGGATAAATGCTTCGGCAGTATCGGCAATGACTCCGTCGAAATCGAAGCCTAATTCCTGGACGGCAATGTCCACCCTTGGTGGGATATATAAGCTATTGTCGAACATAACCAGCTTCCAGTTCTTTTATCTGCCGGTAGAGCAGCTCATTTTCCGGGGTATCTATTGCCATAACCTGTCCTAAGGCAACAACGGCGCCATTGATGGCCTCGATCTCCGTTCTCCTTTTCTTGCGCACATCCTGGAGCATGGAGGAGACATTCTTCGCAGTCTTGCTGCAGACCATTCGAGCTGTCTGGTAGGGATCATCCATGATCGGAATATTCTTTTTCACGGCAACAATCACTGCCTCACTGACTGCGGCCTTCATACGTTTTTCAATTCCCGGCAGAGTGAGCAGCTCACCGTTGTTACAGCCAAGGATTGCCGTCAAGGCATTGATCCCGACATTTATAAAAAGTTTTGCCCAGAGCCTGGTGAGAATATTATCGGTCAGATAGCTTTGCAGTCCACCAGCGGAAATAACCGCATTGGTGTGTTGTAAAAGATTTGCCGCCTGCTCTGTGGCAGGCGCAAGAAAACCCAGATACGTAACCCCGCTCCCGGCGTGTCGGACGTGACCGGGGCCAAGCAGGGTTGCCCCTTCCGTGGTGGTGCCGAAGGCAGCGGTGGCCTTGCCCAGACGCTCCTGCATATCCAGATGGCTAATCCCATTCTGCAGGAAAAGAAGCAGGGTGTTCTTTGATAAAATGGGTTTGCAGAAGTCCAGACTTCTGAGGACGTCGTACGATTTGACGCAGAGCAGTACCACATCTACAGGATCAATCGTTTGTGGCTCGGATACCGCTTTGACCGGAAACGTTGCCTGTTGCTCGCCAAGGGTATACACGATCCCTTCTTTATTCAGATGGCGGGTCCGCTCACTATTATAATCAAGGATCGTCAGCCGGTCATGCTCCCCCATGCCTTTGGTGACAACAGAGCTGAGCAGACAGCCAAGCGCACCGGGACCTACCAGTAAAAAGTGCATCCTATGCCTTTGATGTATTCCCTACTTGACGGAGACTCGTAAAAACTCAAAATCTACGATGGTTAAGTAAAAAAACTTCATATTCGAGGCGTGTAAATTTCACTATTATTTCGGCGTACTAGAGTACGTCGTAATGATAGTGGAATTTGCAACAACGAAGCAGATAAACGCAGACCTCGGATGAAGAGTTTTTACGACACCATCCTACTTGACAATCTCGGCATCCTCTACAATTGCGGCATATTTATAACCTGCACCAAAATCCTTATCAGCAGCAAGAGCGCCTTCGATGGTGACGATACTACCGACCTCGACAGTTTCAGAGCTGGTTACTACCAGATCATGGCTGTTCTTCATGGGGTTGCCGGTGCCATCCTGGAGGTGAATCCAGTTTTTACCCATGATCATCGGACTGAATTTGACGACTTTGCCATGAACCTGAACTTTTTTGCCACCAAGATCTTTGGCTTTGGTAAAAATTTCTTCAACGGTATACCCGTTAGCGGCGGGTGCTTTTTTAATGGAAATATCTTCCAACGGGGCAATTGCTCCAGCGCTGCCAGCGGACTTTTCCACTACCGGAGCCGGTTTGCTGGTAGTTTCTTCGGCCTTGACGGCGGCTGAGAAGGAATCGTTAGTTGTTCCTGCTGTCGGTTGTGGTGCCGTCTCATCTTCTTTGCCTGCCAGCCCTGAACTGAAGACAACGGCGTCAAAGGTACGATCAAGGGTTTTACTGGTGAAATTTTGCATCACCATTCCCTCGTAATATTCGATTACGGCTCCTTTTTCAATAGTCGTTGCAGGAATGGCGACCCATGTTTTCTTATCCCCGTTTTCAACGAGCATATACGTATAGCCGGAGGCATCCATGGTCTCGAGGACCGTTCCGGAAAGAGTCGGAATATTAGAGGGTGCCGATGCTTTGGGCATTGCCATAAGCTGATCGGGCAGCAACAGTGGATTGACGGAAAAAAGCACAACAAAGCTAAAGAAAATAAGTTTACGACCCATCAGTGCAACTCCTTGGGGAAAAAATTAGTATGATTTTATACGTGAAGCACTATTTTAGTCATTTTCTATGAGAAAGGCAATATGCTCAAGCAAAGCTCTGGCCCATACTTCATAAGCTTCTTCAGTGATATTTATCCCGTCTTCAAGAAAAACCGGTTGGTCTGTGTTGCTTAGTCGGTGGTGGGTGTCAAGAAAACAGCAGCCGGTTTGCATGGCGAATGCTTCAATATGACTGTTCAGATTGGTAATTTTACCGTCGGGTAAGTTTGGGAGTTCCATAGGAAAAAGGCTGCTGACCAGAACCTCCGCAGTTGGAAAGTCATGAGTGAGTTGGACGATTATTTTTTTCAGCGTGTTGATGAACTCGAAGTTGCCGGTGAGCACGTCATTCGTGCCGACCATTATCATGATAACATCGGCATAAGCCACCTGTTTTTTGATATCAGGCAGAGAGGCAAGCAGATCGTCGGCTGTCGACTCGGGTACCCCTAAGTTGGTCACTTTATAGGATGGCATACGCGACTGCCAGTAAAAGTACGCAATATGTGAATCCCCTAAGAGTAATACTTGTGTCATTGGTAATGCCTTACACTTTGAAAATGAATATTTCTCGATAAACGGTTTTGCCGGTAAAAATGTCGCAATCTCTTATTAGACAATCTTGTAAAAACCTAAAATTCACGATGGCTAAGTAAAAAAATTCATATTTGAGGCGTGCGAATTTTACGATTATTTCGGCGTACTAGAGTACGTCGTAATGATTGTAAAATTTGCAACAACGAAGAAGATGAAGAATTTTTACGACGCCATCTAATTACATTAGCATATGAGAATTATATGCTGCCAAAAATTTTCGTGCAACCACTAGTAATCAGACTGTAAAACAACACAACCAAAAGGAGGGACGGCAATACTGTTTTTTGTTGACTGGGGAATCGCCGCCTCGAGCCGGCTGAAATCGTCCGGGGAGACAGCGGCAGTCTCGACAATCCGATACCAGGCCCGACCTTTCATCTGTGGTTCAGGAGCCATGAAACGCAATATCTGGTCCTTATTGCCGTTGAGCATGACAAAGAAGTCACTCGACTCCTCGCCACAGCCCGATGCACGAAGCAGAAAAGCCAGGCCCCGGCAGTCCGGTGACCAGTTCTGTACCCCCGGGCTAAGGTATTGCCAGGCTATTTCCGTGTCCATATCTTCTGTTGAAGAGCAATCTCTTAGATCTTTTGGCAGGAAAAAATCTTTTCTGCGAAAGAGAGGATGTTTTTTTCGAAGGGCGATGCACTTCTGGAAAAATCGGTGGAAGCCCTTGTTGCTCTCAAGAAGCGACCAATCCAGCCAGCTGATCGTATTATCCTGGCACCAGGCGTTGTTGTTGCCGTTTTGCGTGCGGCCAAATTCATCACCGGCACAGATCATCGGTACCCCTTGGGAGAAAAGCAGCACAACCGCGAATGTTTTCATCCGACGCAGCCGCAGCCGCCGAACTCCGGCTGAACAGTCCAACCCCTCCTCGCCGCTGTTCCAGCTCAGATTGTGATTGTCGCCGTCCCGGTTGTTTTCCCCATTGGCCAGGTTGTGTTTCTGGTTGAAGCTGACCAGGTCGTAAAGAGTGAAACCATCGTGACTGGTCAGAAAATTAATCGAGCATAAAGGGCCGCGGCCGCTTGCCTGATACAGATCCGAGCTGCCGGCAATGCGGGTGGCCAGGTGTGGCAACCGTGTCTTTTGCCCCGATCATAAAGGTGCGTACGTCGTCTCTAAACCGACCATTCCATTCGGCCCAACGGGGATCTGTGGAAAACGATCCGACCTGGTAGACGCCGGCGGCATCCCAGGCCTCGGCGATCATCTTGGTGTCGCGCAGGACCGGGTCTTCGCCGATAGCCTCGATCATCGGCGGGTTAAGCAAAACATTGCCTTGCTGGTCCCGGCCAAGAATAGAGGCAAGATCAAACCGAAAGCCGTCGATATGCATTTCGGTCACCCAGTAGCGCAGGGAATCGCGGATAAGATGGCGGACCACCGGATGATTGCAGTTGATGGTGTTGCCGCAGCCGGAAAAATTGAGATAGTTATTGTCGTTATCGAGCAGATAGTAGATAGGATTGTCGATTCCCCTGAAGCTGCTGGTATTCCCGGTGTATCCCCCTTCACCGGTGTGGTTGTAGACCATGTCGAGATAGACTTCAATCCCGGCCTGGTGCAGGGCCAGAACCATGGTTTTGAATTCATTGATGGCCTGTGCCGGGTTAAAGGCATATCCGGAGTTGACGGCGAAAAAAGATACCGGGTTATAGCCCCAGAAGTTTTTCAATCGTCTCCCAGTTTCGGGATCGTGAAAAACGGTGTCGTTTTCGTCGAATTCGGTGACCGGCATCAGTTCGACAGCGGTGATGCCCAGGCTTTGCAGATAGGGGATTTTCTCAATAACCCCCAGGTAGGTTCCCGGCGCGGTTACACCTGAGCCAGTACCACTTGTGAAACCACGTATATGGAGTTCGTAGATGATGGTTTCCGACAAGGGTGTTCGCAGTGGCCGGTCTTTCTTCCAGTCAAAATCCTCGGTGACGATTATGCCGCAGGGTTTTTCACCATATTCCGCTGCTTCTCCCCATTTTCTGGGGAGCATGGCGCGACTGTACGGGTCAATGAGGATTTTGTCATAATCAAATACCAGTCCTTTGCCGGACGGGTCCGACGGGCCGTCGAAGCGATAGCCGTAGGTGAAATTCTGTTGATGAGTCGTCAGCAGAATATGCCACATATCGCCTGTCCGGTTTTCGATAGGGTCAAGATCGAATTCATGGCGGACTGGTCGTGGGGTATCTTTTGGCCAGTGGTCGATGACAAGCGTGACCCGAGTGGCATGACGGCTGAAGATGGCAAAATTTATGCCTTCCTGCAGTCTGCTGACTCCTCCGGGAAGAGGATACCCTCTTTTTCGTATATCCGGTATTTTCTCAGTAGACATGTTGATAATGCTTATTAATGTTAATAGTACGAATAATTTCTGCTGACCAGATAATAATGTTACTCCAGCCATACTAATAAGGGAATGATATATGGCAAAAGGTGATTGAATAGGCAGCAGATAAATACATAAGGAGATGCGTATGGGCATGTTTCACAAGGTGCAAATCGGCGACCAGGTTATCAGTCCTATCGACTGGGAGATGACTCCGGATATTTCTTTTGGAACTTTTGAGTCTTGGGGTGGGCGTGAAAGGGTGCGCAACAATGAGGAGTGTGTCTATTACTTCTTTGTCGACAACTGGGGAGATGAGCCTCAACTCTGTTTGATGGAGCGGGCGGTGAAACACGCTAAAATTCTGGCGGAAATCAAGGCCCCGGCGGACATTATTAAACAGTGCGTTACCGCGCAGGGAACCTCGTCTGTTTTTGAGAAGAGTTATGCTATCAATGAGCCGATTAAGCAGTGGCTGATAGACAATGTCCTCGATGGGGGAGACTCGGGGCTGATAGTGCCCAGGATTGAAGTCGTTCTGGTCGAAGACATGGGGACGCCGCTGCCCAAAGCAGATGCGGCAGCGTTTACCGGTGAGGTGGTATTTTTGCCCGCCGAACCCTCCATTATCAACGATGATGAGCTTGCCGGGACAATTAAAAAATGGAATTTTTTCGATTCTGAATGTAATCCAACAGGCCGATTTAAGAACGCTTTCGTGTCCACCGGCGACCCACAGGTCATTGTCGATCAGCGGACTTCGCTGATGTGGCAGCGGGACGGCCTGGATATCAACTCCATCAGGACCATGCAGAGAAATATCGAGGAGGTAAATAAAAATACATTTGCCGGCTATGCCGACTGGCGTCTGCCGACCATGGAAGAGGCGATGTCGCTTATGCAGCCTGAGAAAAACTTCAAGGATCTTTTCCTGAAGCCGTGTTTTTCCAAAGAACAGCCGTTTATTTTTGTCGCCGCCCAACGAAAACCAGGCGGCTACTGGTTTGTTGATTTTAAGCAGGGCCGGGCGTTCTGGTCGTCGGGGACTATTCCGGGGGGGTTCGGCAGGTTGGTGCGAAGGGTTGGATGAATCAATTCAATTCACAAATAAGTAACCGTGACAGATAGAATTACATATCTGTCACGGTTCCTTTCATCTCTTCGATGAGTGGTTAGGGTATATTTATGCTGTAGGCCGCATTGACCACTGTGGTTGATGATACATTCGGCCAGGAAGTCGAAGTGTTATCTGGGTATTGCCTGAAGTTGCCGGTCTGGGCGTTCGCTTCACCATCGATAATAGTGTCAAGAGCGATAGCCAGATCGGTTGGCATGTTTGTGAGGTAAAGAGCGTTTCGATAACGTAAATCCGTATGGCTGTAAAGGTTGTAAAGATCGAGGGTGACAGGTTGTGTGCCGCTATAGGTTCCAGAATATGTATATTGGCCACTATTTGTGGTATTGCTGACAGGGACTTCCAAACCCACACCCTTGAGAGCTGTGTCAACATTTCCGAATGCACTGCCGGCGACGTTATCAAATATGCCGTCCTTGGTTGCCACAGTTCCTCCGTTTATGGTACCATCTCCCAGCAGGTTTCCGGTGCGGTCATAGTAAGAGGCTGCAGCCAGTTCCCAGGTCTTTACAAAATTGGTATAAAATTTCTTCTGTTTCGCGCTGTTCATAACATCCTTGCCCTTGATAACCGCGCCAAGAATAAGGCCAATGATGACCAGAACGATGGCCATCTCAATTAAGGTAAAACCTTTTTCGTTCCGTAAAGAACTTTTTCGCATCTTCATAGATCCGATCTCCTTCCACATAATATAAGTATACAACTTGTCAGATATAATCTTGCAGCAACCTGGCTGTCCCGGAGGGATCCATGGCTTTCCGTCCCCACTTTGCAATGGGTTTGGCTTTTTCTGATATCCATTGGTAATTCCTCTGTTATTGCGTTTCTCGTGCCAGAACAAAATAATAATGCGCGTATGAAAATTTCACGGCAAAATAAAAGTTATATATAATAAAAACAATAATATATTTATAAAATAGGACAGTTGTAGCAAGTGCAAAAGCCCATTAATGAAAAGATGTCTTGCAAAAAATCAGGCAAAAAATATCAAATTACCAAAAAGTAATTAGCGGCAACCGCAAATGTAACCAGGATTACATATCTTGTAATGTGCATGCATCAGGAACCGAGGTGAGCTGTACTCTGCCGTTTTTTGAGGTGTCGGCTGTCTTAGCTGCTGCATAATTAATCAGGCAGGATTTGCTGATAGTCATGCAGTTATCCGTGGTTGCCCCAATACTGAAAAACTGGTTCAATTGCAAAACGCCGATATCCACGCCATGTACCACCGCCGCACCGCCTGCACAGACCGTATGCAAACTCTGGTTGCTGATACTGACGCTGCAACTGATGGACTGCACCAATTCGGCAACGCTCACATATTGAATAATATCGTCAAATTGATCCGTTGGCCGATTTGGATCGGGAGCAACCGTATATGGATCAGTTTGCGTTCCATACGAGTAGATACGCACCTCGCCATCCGTGTTATTGCCATCATGGTTTGTTGGATTTTCTAACTGTCGATTGAAGTTGTGACTGCTGGAGGCAATAATATAGGCGACATTGCTTTTTTTGCCAGCGGCGCAGTCCCCATCGAGGCAGACCGCCAGACCGGTCTGGTTGGTTCCGCCGGCCAGCCAGGTGCAGAGATCCTGGCCGGCAAGATTCGGTGCCGGTACATAGACTAGCGGGTTTTGCCAGGAATCGATGGTGTGGCCGATGTTGCTTACATTTACCGGCAGAATGTGAGTACGAATAATCTCCCCTTTGATTTCATCGCGGGCAGTTGCCACCACCTCACGGCCTTCGGTCATTTTGCTTTTCTTGGTTAAGGTGACCATAAGCGGGGCGAGGGTGCCGATAATCAAACCGAGGATGACCAGGACGATCGAGAGTTCTATGAGGGTGAAGCCGAGCTTATTTGCTGATTTCATAAAAAAGGGCATTCCTGCTGGTCATTTGGCAGAGGTCATCTCCGGTTGAGCAATCCCAAAGGCTCGCCGTTGACAAAAATTCCCTGGTCCTGTCGGGGCCAAAACTGGTAATAATCCAGGCTGCGTCCGGGTGATCGCCATTCTCATCTCGATAGGTTCTGGTGGTAACTTTGGCGATTTCCCGATCATCTCCATTATTTTCATAGCCAAGAGTATTTCCCCAGGGGTCCAGATGGGAACAATGGGCAATAAAATAAGCCTGCGGGGGAATCTTCCCTGAGTGAATCACGTAGCTTTCCAAACATTGCGCTGCCGTTTTTATTAAGACGGTGGTTGACGATATCTGCTGCGAACTCTTCATTGACAGCCAGGCAGAGACGGAAAAACTCAAAATAAGGCCGACAATGGTTATAACCAGCAGGAGTTCAATAAGGGTAAACCCATGGTTATTTTTGCTAAAGCGCGGATGTCTATAATACCGGGCATGGCACATCCGATTATTTATCCGCCAACTGTTGGGCTACGCGTAAATTTTCTTTTAAATCTTGATCGTTTGGTGCTTTTTGCAGGGCCTTTGTCAAAATTTCATATGCCTCTGAAAAACGGTCCATCTGAATGAGCGAGGCGGCGAGATTATTGGCGACCGCCGGATTTTCAGAGATTTGCCAGACCTTGGTGAACAGGGAGATAGCTCCTTCCCAGTCCCCGCCTCTTCGGCGTTGTTCCGCCTGGTGTAGCCAGCGACTGAGTTGCGCTGTCTGGTCAATAAATTGTTCGGTAAGTGGTGATTCGGCATGTTCTGCGATCTGCAGCGGTCTTGGCTCTGTGGTAATGTCGCCATGCAGTACCTGTTGTTTGTCCATCCGGTGGATTTTCTTTATCGTTTTGGCGGGCAATCGGTTTATTACAGTTGCCGGTGGGTTGTCTGTCATGCTGTCAGGCGTGTGAACTTCCCGCGACTGGTGTAAAATTTCACCGGGTGGAAGAGTGGGTAAAACTACCTTGGCAGTTGGATTGACGTTCTCTGCTCTTTTCTCTAAAGTGCCTGATAAACTGGGCACTGGGGTAACAGATGGCAACACAGGGGTATATGTGGTTTCTATGGTGGTCTTGCTCTGCAGGTCAAACCAACCCTGCCACCGGGCAGTCATACCGACGGCAACAAGACCAAAGAGGATCAACGCAGCGCTGAGGACCAACATTCGAACAAAAAAAGAGCCGTTTTTGTCGAGACTCTGCTGGAAAGGGATATCCGGAATTCTCGGATCAGTTTCTCCCAATAAGGCAATCTCATCCAGACGACTTATAGCATTATAAAGTTTACTCATCCTTCCACTATATTGACCTGTAAAATAATAACTAATTCAACCCGGTGTTTTTCAGTACTCTGTTCTTTGAACAGCCAACCGAGGCCTGGAATATCACCCAGTATCGGCAGACCCTGCTCTCCCTGCTTGTTTTGTTCCATGATAAGGCCACCGAGGACTATCAGATTTTTCGGTTTTATATCAACAACTGTAGAAATTTCCCGAAGGTTGACTTTGGGAAAGGTGACTTGCACAGAACCATCGGCACTCAACTGTTGTTGATCAAGCTCAACGATTTCACTCTTTATTGGCACAATATGCAGGGTTACAGAGCCGTTGCTTTTAATAATCGGCGTTACTCCCAGGAGAATGCCATCAAAGATTGCACCGGTCTCGGTGCTGTATTCCGTGGTTTGATCCTGTCCCGTACCTTCGGTTGTTTTGGTAAGACTGCTCAGGTAAGAAACCGATTGTCCCACACTGATTACCGCCGATTGGCCATTCATGGCATTGAGCCTGGGGTTGGAGAGAATCTTGACCGTGCCATATTGGTTCAGCGCACGAAACACCGAACTCAGGGTATAATATTCCGAACTCAGATTTAGGTTATAGAAGGCGTCATTGCCGGTGTTGTTGCCGGTTATATTCAGCACGGTTTGGGCAATGCTCTGTATCGGTTCCGTGCTGGCCAAAAGAGAAAACTTGCTCCAGTCGATGCCAAGTTGTTGCTTGTCATTGAGATTGACTTCAATAATCTGGGCTTCAATAAGTACCTGTCGGGAGTATTTCTCACGGAGTTGGTCAAGATAGCTCTTGATGTCCTGGATCAGACGAGGACGGCCCTGAATCATCAAGGTGCCTGTTTGTCGATTGAGGACAAATTGGCCGTTATTTTTGAGCATCTGGCCAACCGTCGCTTCAATATTAGTATAGATATCAACAACTGCTTCGGAGGTGGCGCCGGAGATTTCAAAACGCCCGGTCAGCGGATTTTCGATGTTGTTTGACCCGCCGCCACTACTGCCTCCTGATCCGGAACCACCCAGGACATCCCCTCCGACACTGAAATTCGAGGTATTTACCGAGCCAAGAAAATCAAGATGAATAATTTCGTGTTGATAGGGTTCTACAAAAAGAGTGCCGTATTCTTCCCGCCAGGCAACATTAAAAATATTGCTGATTGCATTGAGGATCGCCCGAACCTGGATCTGTTGATATTCGGCGGTAAGTTTTTCCGTTGCCAGCAGACCTTCCAATTGTGGATCGAGGACGAGATTAAACCCTGCTGCCCGGGCCAGCACCTGGAACACCTGGCGGTATCCTTCCTCAACAAAACTGATATTGATCCGCTCCATATCAAGCGGTGACAGTTCTTTAAACTTCGGCTTCAACACTTCTTTGGCCGGAGCCGGCGATTTGCGCGGTTCAGGCAGTGGCGAATTATACTGCATCAGGGCATGCGTCGGGTCGATTTGACCAGCAACCGGGGTCTCAGTTTGCACCGGGTTATTATGGGTTGGCGAGGCGCAACCAAGCATGCCCAGTATCCCCGTCAATACGAGAGGGAGACAACAGGTTTGGAACAATTTGAGGAAACCTTGCATAGTGCGATTGCCCGGAATAAAACCGAGATGTCTGGACATTAATAACTCCAATTAACGAGAAAATGTGGTTGGCGGTCGACGCGGCAGAGGGCGCCTATTCATAGAGACTTTCATGGTCCATGAGTGGAACTGACGTGTTGACTGCCACCTTTTCCAGGGGAACAAGTTTTCCGGACTGGATTGCCGCCCTTTGGCCGGGAAGCAGAACAAAACTTTGTCGACTTGTTTGAAAATCGACCTGCTCCTGGGTTATTTTCTCGACTGTAAAGCTTTTTCCCTGCTGATTTTCATGGAATATTTCCCCGTTTACAATACAGTATCGGCCTTGTTTGCCTTGAGCAATAGTCGTCAGGTGAATTTCCTCCAGATTTGCTACCTCGGCAATTGTCGGTAATTCTCCATGAATATCGTCAGACTGGCGAAAAAAGGGATCCTTCCTGGCTTGTTTTTGTAAGGGTTGGCTCACTTCGGATATTTCCGGAGGCATAGTCGCCAGGGTCTGGTGCAGTACCAGCTGGCTGCCGGCGGGGAGCGGTGTTATCCGGCATCCCTGCCAGATAGCCAGACTTGCCGATCCGACCAGCAAGAGCAGGGGCAGGGCCAGTTGCAGCATACTGCGCATATGGTTTATCGGCATGGACATAAAAAGTACCCCTGGAGGTTAAAGACCAGTTTCTGGTTTTGTTGCACACCGTCGCTGTCACCGGCTGGTGCTGCCTTGGCTACACCGTCGATTTGGTCATTTTTGAGACTTGCTGAAAAAAAATCGAGAACGAATGGCCGGTCAGGTCGATAAAGATTTGCAAGTCGCTGCAGAAGTTGATCATAGGGGAGATCAACCCATGTCTCGTCCATCTTTTCCCATTGCGGCTCTTTGGAGTTGCACTGATAAAAAGGGTCTGCCGCCACGAATTGCTGATACTTATCAAGCTGTTGTGCTGCTCGGGTCAGGCTCTGTTGTTTCTGGTTGAGGGCAGTAATCGCTGTTGCATAGCTTTTTTTCGTCTGCATCGCCGTAAGGAAAAAATAGAGACACACTGCGCAGGCGAGGACCATCGAGCACTGGATGATAAGTGAAGCTATGGATGGTTTGGGGAGGTCGTATTTCATAGCTTTGCCACCTCCCTCTTGGGTAAAAGTTCGCAGTTGAGCCGGCCGGTTTTGTCGGCTTCTTTATAATTCCAGGTCATATTGGTTACTTTGAATAGGCTGTTGAGGGCAATGATGACATTTTCAAATCGTGCGGTCACCTCACCATAGCTACCTTTTGTTGTACATATTGCTGAAATTAAAGCATTTTGTAACTGGAGTTGCTCCGGCATGGAAAGAGCAGTATCTGCCGAGTCACCCTCCGGTACCGTTTCTGGATTGGGGAAATTCCCTATTGCCGGGGTTGGTGGTCCCGCCAATGAACTGCCGGTAACAGGCTGTCGTTTGACCTGCAGGCTGGTTATATGGACATTGTCAGGAAGCGCCATGGCAAATTTTTCGGCCAGGCTGTCGAGATGGAAATCATCCGCCGCAAGGGTGCGAATGGTTTTCAGGCGATCAAACGTTTCCAGGGTGGCGGTAGCCGGCATCCGGTTGCTGAGATCCTCCTGCTGCCGGGTGATTGCCGTTGCTAATGCCTGATAATTGGCGCGCTGCTCGGTTAACAGGGGCTGCAGGTACAGCCAGCCGGCAAGTAGAGCAATTCCTGCCGCAGCGGCAACAAATGAGGTGCGCAGGGAAAAAGACTGCAGTCGCCAGGAATGGGCGTATTCCTTTGGTAAAAAATCGTACTTTTTATCAACGTACGCGGCACCGAAGAGTTGCGGATAGAGGAGGACTTCCTCGTGAAATTCAAGCTGGAAAACCTGACTGAAATCCGCTTGCCACTCTTGTATACCTAAATCTTCCAGGTTTATGCCCTTTCGCCCCTGGCCCATGCAAATAATATGGAAATTTTCGATATTATAATCTTTTTTGACCATTGTGCGGGCAAAGTCTATGGAATGGGGGATAAGGGCCTCGTCAATTACTCCTGGTTTTGACTGACTGAGCGATTGGTTGTAAAGAGGCGTGCCGCCCTTGACCACAAGCACCTGGCTGTCGAGCCTGCCAAGGAGAAAAACCAGTACGGCTTCGTCGGTAAGGCTCTTAATAAGACCGGCGATAGCAGCAGCACCAGGGAGGATTCGACAGCTGTTGATTTTTGGCCATGGCTGGATAAAAGAATAAAGTTCGGTTAATTCGGCTTGCGGGGCGAAGAGACAGTTCAGCCATCTCGGCTTTCCTTCAATATCTTTTGAGCGATGGACAAAATTACCGGCATCCATGGTCAGCCCGCGATCGCTGAATCGTTTGCTGATCTGCATATCGAGCAGCTCTTGTTTGGCCTGAGGGAATTCGTCATTGTACAGATAATATTCCCGGGGTGTAAAAGACAGATGCAGATGACCGGTACATTTGCTGCGGATGTCATCGCTTGTTTCAACCCTGGAAAAAGAGTGCCGCCCATTTTTTTCGCCGTGCATTCGAAGGTATCGCCAGGTCTCTGTGCCGGCAATTTTTTCTATGCACCATTGCTGCTTTGTAATCATTTTCTCTCTACCTGGGCAATTTTTGTAAGTGAAGATGCGGCGAGTTCGGCGACGGTGCCGGCAAAAGGGGCGTGAAAAAAGAACGATGCCAGGAGGGCGGCAACCACGAGAGCAGCGCCGATTGTCACGCTGATTTTCGCGGAAAAGCCGGAACGACGGGCCATTTTGATATCCTGCATCGTTGAGATAGCCGATCGTACATGTCTGTTGGTCAGCACCGTCACCTGCTCGACACTGGCCAGCAGCAAGGTCCGATCCATGATCCGGTTAATCAGGCGGGGGATTCCCCGGCTGCCCAGGTGCAGCGCCTTGCAGGCCCCTTTGGTAAGACGGATATCTCCCCGGCCTGCTTTATTAAGGCGATACCCGACATACAGCGAAATCTGCGCCAGGCTTAAAGGTTCCAGCCGTTCGTGCACGACGATGCGCTGGACAAGTTGCCCGAGGCCTGGCTGGGTCAGGACAGCCTCCATTTCGGTTTGGCCGATTAGCAAAATCTGCATCAGCTTGCGCGAGCCGGTTTCGAGATTCGACAGCATCCGCAATTGTTCAAGCGTCTGCACCTGCATATTTTGCACTTCATCGACAATAATGAACAATTCTTTTTTTTGCTGGGCCATCTGCAGTACATGGTTCTGAAATAACTGCAGCAAAATGGCCAGAGAATCCCTGGTGTCGTAGGCAACGTTCATCTCACCGAGCAGCAGTTGGAGCAGCCCGATCGGATCAACCGAAGGGCTCAGAATCAAAATTGGTATTTTCCGCTCATCGAAACTTTCCAAAATGCGCCGCAGAAGCAGCGTTTTGCCAAGTCCGGCCTTGCCGGTGAGCACCATGAAACCTTCGCCGTTGGCAATCGCATGCAGCAGGATTCTCTCTGCGGACAGGTGGGTTGGTGAGGGGAAAAAGAAAAAGGGATCGGGAGACAGCATGAAGGGGGCGACTTTCAGGCCATATTGCTGTAAGTATTGGGGAAACTGGCTGCTTGTTGAAGTCATGGTAGTTACGCTATTTGTGAGATCATATTATAAACCGGTCCCAGCAGGCCCAGGGCGATAATTGCAAAGATAAAACCGGCCACGGCGATGATAAGCGGTTCGATGGTTTTGGACATAGCAGCTACCAGTTTGTCGACTTTGTCCAGGTAGTGGTCGGCCAGTAAGTTAAATTGTTCCGACATGTTGCCTGTCTGCTCGCCGACCCTGACCATGCGCAGGACGAAAGGCTCAAAAAAGCCGAACGCGGCAATGGCGTCGGACATTGGATTCCCCTCCTTTATTTCTTTGCACATCAGAACAATGCCTCGTTTGAGGATCTGGTTGGAAACCGACTGTTCCATCAATTCCAGACTGCGCAGGATATTGATTCCAGCCGAGGTCAGCATGGCGGTGTACTCAAAGAAAAAGGCCAGTTGCGAGCAACGGATAACGGCCTTGATCAGCGGCACCCGGTTCCACAATTGATCCCATAGGTAATGCATCCTGTCACTTCTTTTGGTCAAACCGTAAAAGAACAAAAAAAGCAGCAGAACCGACGGGATAACCGGCCACCAGTGCGAAAAAATTTCGGTGCTGGTAATCAGGATCCTGGTGGTAATCGGCAGATCGTCAATCCCCATGGTCTTGAACAGATCCATGAGCTGCGGCAGGACGAACAGCATCCAGAAGGCCAGTGCGCCAAACATGGCGACCAGCACCACGCAGGGGTAGATAAGCGCCCGGCGGGTCGAGCTGATAATGGCTTCGAGCCTGTCGATATGATCGGCGCCATCTTTTAGAGTCCGATCAAGATTGCCGGTCTCTTCGCCGATGGAGATGAGCGGCATCATGATCCGGGGGATCAGCGTTGCAGCATTTTGCAGGGCTTCCGAGAAAAGAAGACCATCGTCAATGCGTTTGCCGACCTCCTGAAAAGTTTTGCCAAGCACTGGATGACACGGAGGCTCGGTCATATCGTTCAGCGCTTCTCTTAAGGGGACACCGCCGCGCAGTAAAAGTGACAGGTTGCGAAAAAATTCCGCAAGGACCGGGCGCTTGAGGGCCTTGCGCATTTTCGGCAGCGCCGGCAACAGTTTTTTCCGATAGTTGACCAGGGTCTCTCCCTTGGCATCCAGTGTAGTAAAGAGTTCGGCTACCGATTCATAGCTGCCTTGACTTTTGGTCACTTGACCGGCAGGGTTGATGGTCTGGTAACTGTAACGCGGCATCAGCCAATCACCCGAATCAGTTCTTCCAGGCTGGTTATCCCGGAACGTACTTTATTTATGCCGGAGGCGCGTAGCTCGGTCACTCCTTCCGCCCGGGCCGCATCTTCAAGCTGGCCAAGCGGGGCGTCACTGGCGATAAGACGCATAATTTTATCGCTTATGGGGATAATCTCGGAGATGGCGTCCCGGCCAAGATACCCGGTGTCCTGGCAGTGGCTGCACCGGCCGGCCCGATAGTATTCACCAGCCGGATCAAGATCGAATTTGCCCAGCAATTCCGGGTCGATGGTCGTCGGCTGTTTGCAGAAAGTGCAGAGCCGGCGGATGAGGCGTTGGGCCAGGATGCCTTTTAAAGAAGTCGACATCAGGTACGGTGAGATTCCCAGATCTTTCAGTCTGGCCAGAGCGGCGATCGCGCTGTTGGAGTGCAGCGTCGACAGCACAAGGTGGCCGGTCAGGGCGGCCCGTACGGCAAGTTTTGCTGTTTCCTCGTCGCGAATTTCCCCGATCAGCATCACATCGGGATCCTGGCGAAGAAAGGTCCTGATGGCTGAGGCAAAGGTGTAGCCGGCCTTGGTATTGACCTGGGTCTGGCGGATCATCAGCAGTTCGTATTCAATCGGGTCTTCCACGGTGAGAATGTTTTTGCCGATGGCGTCCTGCTCCCTCAGAGCGGCGTACAAGGTGGTGGTTTTACCGCTGCCGGTGGGGCCGGTAACCAGGATCATGCCATAGGGAAGGCTGAACAGATTGTTTAAAATTTTCTGTTTATCCTCTTCAAAGCCGAGTTCGCGGACATTAAACGTTGAT
Source organism: uncultured delta proteobacterium (assembly GCA_963804605.1). Classification (GTDB taxonomy): domain Bacteria; phylum Desulfobacterota; class Desulfobulbia; order Desulfobulbales; family Desulfocapsaceae; genus Desulforhopalus_A. The sequence goes on along the minus strand of CAWDRB010000027.1, from coordinate 70,522 downwards.
GATCCCCGGGAAGGCAGCAGACGCAGCACCAGGTTCTCGCCAAAATTTGTCCGGACCGAAGAGACCCGGATATCAAAGGTTTCCCCGAACAGATTAAACGACATCCGGCCATCCTGCGGTTTACGCTGCTCCGCGATATCCATGCCGGAGTTGACTTTGATGTTGGTCGTCAGGCGGCTGTGCAGGCTTACCGGAAAAACATAGATTGGTTTCAGGACTCCGTCTATGCGATACATCACCCGGGAAGAGAGATCGCTTGGGGTAATGTGAATGTCGGTGACCCGGTAACTGATCGCCGAGCCGAGGAGGTTGTCCACCAGTTGTTGGACATCGACATCAAGATTAGGATTGCGGCGCAGCCGGTCGGTTATTGATTTAATTTCTTCTTCAATGGGGTGCTCAATGAGATAATAGAACCTCTCGATCATTCTCTTGAGCTGATTTTCACCGGCCACATGCACCTTGACGATTAAGCCGGTAATCCGGTATGCCTGTTCTTCCGCCAGTTTGGAAAAAGGATCGGCAATGGCGATATGCAAGGTCTGGTCGATTTTCTTGATAATCAGAAACTGGTAGTGAGTGGCGACCTTGGCCGGAATCATCGCCAGTAGGTTCTGGTCCGGCAGGTAATTGCGCAGATCTATAAAAGGGTGGTTGCCCTGTTTGGCCAGGACGACGGCAAGGTCCGAATCGGTTATCAGGCCGAGGCGCATGAGACATTCGCCCATGAGCTCGCCGGTGGCCTTTTGTTCGCGCAGGCTGAAGTCAAGTTGATCATGGTTGATAAGTCCATGATCAATCAATAAATCGCCAAGTCGTGGTGGTGCTGCCATGCTGTATCTCTTTTTACCCGTTGAGTGTCGAGTGCCGTTTTGACCGATACTCCCGCCCTGGTATCTTTGACAACGGTGTCGTTGTGGAAAATTGGTAACAGAGCTTGCCGGAGTCGATGAAGGGAGTTGCTCAAAATTCTTTCTGCGTTTAAAAGATATCACAGGAAAACTATGAATGTAAAATGCATCGGCGCATTTTTTTCAGTAAGATAGAGAAATTGTAGTTCTTTTATGATGGGTATTGGTGGTGAATGAGGCTGGAGCAAGAGGCTGGAACAATCATGAAAATTTGGCTGCGATCTATTCCCCTGGTGTTATTCTGGCTGGTCTTGTCAGCGTCGTCTGGTTTTGCCGAGAAAGTTACCCTGCCGCTCAACCTTGACTATCAACTGCTGAGCTCTCTGCTGCGGCACAAAATTTTTTCCGGTGAAAACCAAAGCGCTACGATCTTCGGGGCTCCCGGCGACTGCACCTCTGTCCGGATTGCCGAACCGCATTTCAGCTCGACCGGCAACCTGTTGCGCCTTGAGGTACGCCTCGATGTCCAGGTTGGCACCCATGTCAACGATAAATGTTTCGCCCCGGTCGCCTGGCAGGGATACCTGCAGTTGTTGCAGCAGCCGATTTTTGATAGTCGAACTTTTTCCCTTTCTTTTCGAACCGTTGATTCGAATCTTTTGACCCTGTCCCGGCAACCGGCAACCCTTGCCGGCCTAGTCTGGAAATTTGCCAAATCGACGGTGGCTGAATATCTTGATCAGGTTCATCTTGACCTGGCGCCGCCAATTATCGAACTGCGCTCTTTTCTCGCTCCGCTTTTTCATGCCGAAGCCCGGCAGGCGACCCAGGCTATGATTGATAGTCTGCACGGGGGAGAGGTTATCTGTCGGGCCGGATGCCGTCGTGGTGGAACTGCTTGCCGAGGTCGAGGAAGTGTTTGCGCCTGAAGATGCAGATGAGCAGGTAGTCGCCGAGTTGACAGCAGAGGAACGGGGCAAGCTGATCGAACTCTGGGATACCTGGGATGCCTTCCTGGTCCGGCTGCTCACCACTATGGCTGCCCAGTCGCTGACTCCTGATGACAGGCAAACCCTGATCGATGTGCTGCTTGACACCCGCTACGCCTTTGTTGCGGATCTTGAGCGGCCGGATATCGGCACGGATTTTGTCAGGATGCAGTTTGTCCGGGCCTGGCAGCAGCTGGCCCCTGTTTTTCGCCGGCAGCTGTACGCGCATCCTTCGGACAATAGTCTTGGCTACCTGGCTTTTTTTACCGCCGCCGATGCCTTAAGTGTTTTTGACCGGATGGGACCAACTCTGGGGATAGAGATCAGTCAGCAGGGCTTGTTGCGTCTGGCCGCCATGCTGAGTGGCAAGAGCACGCCTTTACCCTACGGTCTTCAGCTGGATAAACAGCTGCGCCAGCTGCTGCAGTTGCCGTCGATAGACGATGATATCAGTCCCCCGGAGGAATTGCCGCCAATCGACATCCCCGAAGAAGAACCCAAGGAAGACCCTTTCTCTCAGGTACTGCATTTTTTATGCAAACCGGCCTATGGCGCTGAGTTGCCGAGCTATGCCGAAATTCTGCGCTGGAAGGTCCCCAGCGAGGACGTGACTGAGTATGTGACAAGCGTCAGGGCAGTTCTGGCGGAAAACTCTGCTGCGGTCTTATCTCGGGGTGAAATTGGCCCGCGGTTCCATCTGATGTATAAAATACTCATTATCGCGATGGCCTGGCAGGAAAGCTGTTTTCGCCAGTTCGTCGTCAAAGACAACAAACTCACCTATCTGCTTTCCTACAACCAGTCATCGATAGGCCTGATGCAGATCAATGAACGGGTCTGGCGCGGGCTGTATGATCACAGCCGGTTGCGCTGGGATATCTCGTACAATGCCCAGGCCGGCTGCGAGATTGCCGAGCTGTATCTGCGTAAATATGCCCTGAAGGATTCCCGCTGGCAAAAGGGTGATGCTCTGCAGCTTCTCGCCCGGGTTGTCTATGCCATGTATAAAGGGGGACCGGGTGAATACAAGAAATTCCTGGCCAGGGCACGCACCGGCAAACACTATTCCAGTGGTCAGCTTTTTTTAGAAAAACTGCAGTGGGTTGACCAGGAAAAATGGGACCACATCAAAGATTGCCTCGCTGGTGGATAAACGTTTTACCGTTTCAAGTTAAGCCCCGTTCCCATGGGCCCCATGGGAACCAGATACATGGGAACGACGGACATCATTTTTTGACCTCACCACATAATGTATATTGACAAAACATAATGTATATGTACAATTAGAAGAAATGTACATATACATTGGGGGCTTGATCATGGAACTTACCGATAAGCAGCAGCAGGTGCTGGACTATTTAATGGAACGAATGGACGCGGAGGGCCGCATCCCGAGCTTGCGACAGGCCGCCGTCGATCTGGGCGTCAGCCATACGGCGGTGGCCCAGTTGATGAATCAGCTGGAAAAGAAAAACGTCCTTGAGCGTGAAGGATATTACGGCCGGACGGTCCGCCTCTATCCCGAGCCCCGGGAAAACAACAATTCCAGGATTGGTCGGGAGCTGCCCATTGTCGGCCGCATCACCGCCGGGCTGCCCATGTATGCCCAGCAGGAATGGGAAGGAACAGTGGTGGTCGACAGTTCGGTCTTTCCCGGCGACAATCTGTTTTGTCTGCGCATCAAGGGGCAGTCGATGCAGGATGCCGGCATCTTCGATGGCGACCTGGTGGTCTGCGAACCGCGGCAGTATGCCGAAAACGGGGAGATCGTCGCCGTGCTGATTAAGGGCGAGGAGGCGACGGTGAAGCGATTCTTTCGCTATGCCGACCATATCGAGCTGCGGCCGGCCAACAATGCCTACCAGGTCATGTGTTATCCTTTTGGCGAGCTGCTGGTCCAGGGCAAGGTGGTCGGGGTTATCCGGGGCAGGCATGCGGAGTTTGACGGTGAGCGAAAATAACGGTGCCTGCCCGGCAAAAATTGAGCTCGTTGTGCCGCCCGGCCCGACGGCGCCGGGCCGCATCTGCCCGGTGTATGTCGGCACCTGCGGTTATTCGTATACCGAATGGGTGGACAGCGGTTTTTATCCGGAAGGGACCAAAAGCGCAGAGATGCTCGGCCTCTATGGCCGCTGCTTCTCGGTGGTCGAATTGAATTATACCTGGTACCAGATGGCCCGCGCCGACGCCCTTACCCGCATGGTTGAAAAAGCCCCGGCCCACCTGCTATTTGGTGCCAAACTGACCCGGACCATGACCCATGAACGGGCGGATAACTGGCGTGAGCAGCTGCAGCTGTACCGGCAGGGGATTGCCCCGCTGCAACAACGGCTGGTCGCAATCCTGATCCAGCTGCCGCCGGACTTTGATCGTTCCATTGCCAACCGCAATTATCTGGCTGCCCTGCTTGATGGGCTGCAGGGGTTGCCGGTGGCGGTCGAATTTCGCCACCGTTCCTGGGCGACTGATCCAGTCTTTGCCGAGTTGCAGCGGCGGCAGGTCACCCTGGTGGCCGTTGATGAGCCGGCGCTGCCCGGACTTTTCCCCTCCCTTGACGTGGTGACCAATCCGGCCCTTTTCTATGTCCGTTTTCATGGCCGGAACAAGGAGGGCTGGCAGTCGGGCAATATGCAGAAAAAATTTAATTACGATTATTCCGACCACGAACTGAAGGCCTGGTGCGAGCAGTATCTTTATCCGATGGCTGCGAAGGCTGCGCGGGGTATCCTGGTTTTCAATAACCACGTCCGGGCCCAGGCGCCGAAAAATGGCCGGCGGCTGGCGGCGATCCTGGCCGGTCTCCGTGAGGAGTAAGGTGTTCATGGCGCAGGGATTTACGCTGCGGGAGCGGGCAGTGCTGCATTTCAACGTCGCCGATTTTGCCGTCGCCGTCGAACGGGTCGCCGACAGCAGTCTGTGCCGGCGGCCGCTCATCATTGCCCCGCTGCAGGCGGCCCGGGCGATGGTCTACGATATGAGTGAAGAGGCCTATGGCGAAGGGGTACGCAAGGGAATGCCCCTCAGGCAGGCGAGGCGGATCTGCCGGGGAGCAACACTTCTTGCCCCCCGTGTCTCCTTATACGACAAGGCGATGCGGGCCTTTGTCAAGGAACTGCAGGGCTATTCGCCGCTGATTGAATGCGGCCGGGCGGACGGCCATTTTTTTGTCGATGTGACCGGCACCCACCGGCTGTACGGCCCGGCGCCCGATGTCGGCTGGCGGGTCCGCCGTCAGGCGCGGTCCAGCCTGGGCATCAACCCGATCTGGACGCTTGGCACCAGTAAACTGGTGGCCAAAGTCGCCTCCCGACTGGTCAAGCCGGTGGGGGAATATATCGTCACGGCTGGCGACGAAGAGCTCTTTCTCGCCCCTTTGCCTGTTCATCTTCTTCCCGGACTTTCCGGTAAGGAGTTGCAAAAATTGCAGGAGTTTCGCCTGACCACCATCGGCGCGCTGGCCCGGCTCGACCGCCACCAGCTGATGGTGCCTTTCGGCAGCCGCTGTGATTATCTGCATGCGGTGAGCCATGGGGTTGATGACAGCAGGGTGTGTGCGCCCGTCGAAAAAAGCCAGAGTATAGACTGCGAACACATTTTTGCCGGCGACACCAGCGATCAACGGCAGGTGGAGGGTGTTGTCGCCACGCTTGCCGGTCGGGCCGGATTCCAGCTGCGCGGACAGCGGCAGGTGACCAGGCGAGTGGGGATCTGGCTGCGCTATGCCGACGGCGGGCAGGTGGTGCGCCAGGCCTGCTGCAAAGCCGGAACCGCAGGTGATGTGCTGCTGCGTGAACTGGCGCTGAACGCCCTGCAGCATGCCTGGATAAGGCGAGTCAGGATTCGCAGCTGTCGCCTGGTCTGCGACCGCCTGCAGCGCCAGTCACCGCAACTGTCTCTTTTTGCCGAACCGGACATGCGGCAACTCCGGCAGAAAAAAGCCGATGGAGCCATAGATACCCTTCGCCACCGTTTTGGCCACGGAGTGATTGGCATCGGTCGACAGTACCCGGTTGTTCTCTCCGCCGATGATTCCTGCAGTTTGCCTGTCCATTAAATGTCCCCCATGTTTGTTCTGCGCGTTCGTTCGTATTATTCCCTGCTCCAGGGGACTGCCTCACCCGCCGCTCTCTGTCGACGGGCAAAAGAGCTCGGCTATTCAGGTCTGGCCATGACCGATCGGGACAATCTGTACGGCCTTTGGGATTTTATCAAAGCCTGTCGGCATGAGGACCTGCGGCCGATTATCGGTGCGGAAATTTCCGAGCCGGGATCAAAAAAAATTATCACCTGTCTGGTGCAAAATAAAGAGGGTTATGCCAATCTCTGCGCCTTGCTGACCAGGCGGCATATGGTAAAGAGCTTCCGTCTTATCGACGATGTCGCTTCGCTGTCCGATGGTTTGATTATTTTATGCCGTGCTGTTGATCTCCTGCATCAATATCAAGAGCAGGGCGTGCAGGTTGCGGCTGATCTCGGTGCTGATCCTAGTGCTCGCGGACGCATGCTGCGCAGTTTTGCCCGGGACCATGGTCTTGCCGCTGTGGTCACCGCCGACAGCGATATGGCCAAAGAGAGTGAGGTGCAGCTCTCTTTATTGCTGCGGGCGATTCGCACCGGCAGCATGATCAGCCGTGTGGAGCAGGAAACGTCAGCGAACGTCAACTCGCTGGGCGGAGCCGAGGTGTCTCTCCGTAATTTTGCCATCTGGCCGGAGGTAATCGCGGTAACGGAAAAACTGGCGGCAAGCTGCACCTTCACCGGACCAGACTTCGGTGTGGTTATGCCACCCTGGCATGGCGGAGAAGAGCTGCATCCGGCGCAGGTGTTGCGGGAAAAGGCCTATCAGGGAGCCAGGCTCCGCTACGGCGAAGATCTGGGTGAGCCGGTAATTGAACGGCTTGAGCATGAACTCAAAATGATTGACGACATGGGTTTTTCCGCGTATTTCCTGGTCGTGCGCGATATCGTTCACCGCAAGGGGGCGGACGGGAAACGAAAAAAACGACGGATCTGCGGGCGCGGTTCAGGTGCCGCCTCGCTGGTTGCCTACTGCCTGGACATCACCAATGTCTGTCCGATCAAATATAATTTGTATTTTGAGCGTTTTCTTAACCCCGGCCGGACCGATCCCCCCGATATCGATATCGATTTTTCCTGGGACGAACGCGATGAAGTGCTCGCCGATGTGCTGCGGGATTATGCCGGGCATGCGGCAATGGTCTGCAACCATGTCTTTTTTCAACCGCGGATGGCCATCCGGGAAACGGCCAAGACCTTTGGTCTGCCGGAGGGCGAAATCTCTCTTCTGACCCGTCGTCTGCCCTGGCTGCACAGCAGCGGAGCTGGGAGCCTGGAACAGTCTCTGGCCGCTCTGCCGGCTCTGCGTGACCAGGATCTGTCGCCGCCCTGGCCGGAGATTTTGGCCCTTGCCCAGCAATTGATCGGGGTGCCGCGCTATCTCTCCGTCCATCCAGGAGGAGTGATCATTACTCCGGAACCGATTGCCACCTATGTGCCGGTGGAGCGGGCGGCCAAGGGTGTGCCGATTATCCAGTGGGAAAAAGACGGGGCGGAAGAGGCCGGACTGGTCAAGATTGATCTGCTCGGCAACAGAAGCCTCGGTGTTATTCGCGACAGTATTGCGGCGGTACGTGCGGGCGGCGAGGACCTTGACGAACTGCAACTGGCAGCCTGAAGATGATCCGGCGACCAGGATGGCCGTTGCGACAGGAGCGACCATGGGCTGTTTTTATATCGAGAGCCCGGCCATGCGTCTGCTGGAGAAAAAAGCCGGCACCGGCGATTTTGAGCAGCTGGTGATTCAGTCTTCGATCATTCGTCCGGCGGCCAATGAATTCGTGCGGGAATATGTCCGGCGCCTGCATGGCGGCAGCTGGCAGCCGCTTTGTCCGCAGATCGGCGATGTCCTCGACGATACCTTCGGCCTGATGGTCTACCAGGAAGATGTCTCGAAAGTGGCCGTTGCCCTGGCCGGCTTCAGCCATAGTGACGCCGACGGGCTGCGCAAGATCATGTCCAAAAAAGACAAGGTCCACCGGCTGCAGCACTATAAAACCATGTTCTTTGCCGGCTGCAGCCGGCGCCATGTCGATGCGGTCGAGGTTGAGCGAATGTGGCAGATGATGATGAGCTTTGACGGCTATTCCTTCTGCAAACCGCACTCCGCCTCCTATGCCCGGGTCTCCTTTCAGGCCGCCTATCTTAAACGCCATTATCCGGCGGAATTCATGGCGGCGGTGATCGCCAACCAGGGTGGCTATTATTCGAGCTTTGCCTATGTTTCCGAGGCGAAAAGACTGGGGCTCAAAATTCTCCATCCGGATGTCCGGACCAGTAAGATTGCCTGGACGGGGCACCAAGAGTCGATCCTGGTCGGGCTGCAGAGTGTCCATGGTCTGTCCGGTGGTTTTCTGGAGCGGCTTGTCCGGGCCCGCGAGGAGAAGCCCTTTGCCGATATCGGCGATTTTTTCAGGCGAACCCAACCGGCGGACAACGAGGCTCGGGCGCTGATCCATGCCGGGGCTCTGGACAGCCTGCATCCCGCGGGCAACCGGACCGTTATGCTCTGGCAGTGGGCGAGCTGGCAACGGCTGGTACACGATGCCCGGCGCTTGTCTCTTTTTGTTGCCAGGCTGCCGCCGGCCCCGCCGCTGCCGCCGCCGGACCTTAAGACCACCCTGCGGCGGGAATATACGGTGCTTGGTTTTCTCTGCGACTACCACCCGCTGCAGTTGTTGCCGCCTCAGGGAAAAGGATTGTCAAAGGTGGAGGCGCTGCCGGGCCGTGTCGGGCAACGGGTGCAGTTGGCGGCCTGGCTGTTGACCGGCAAGCTGGTGTCGACCAAAACCGGCGAGGTCATGGAATTTCTCACTTTCGAAGATGAAACCGGGCAGCTGGAGACGACATTTTTCCCAGAAGTATATAAGCGTTACGCCCATATGTTGCGCAGCGGGAGAGGCTATCTGCTGACCGGTATGGTCGAGATGGATTATGGTGCACTTGACCCTCACCGTGGATAAAATCCGATTGTTTTCATCTTGAAACGGCTCTATTTCCCTGCCTCATTGTTGCTATCGACTTTGATTTTTATAGGTGAGCGATAGACTTCGAGGCAGTCATCTCAGGGTGAAAACGAGGTCAATCTGAAAATTTTAAAATTGGTTTGAAATTTCTTTAAAGTAGCGTATAAAGTTAGGAAGCTATTCTTTAACAAAAAGAAAATATAGACGAAATTATAATGAACGATCGGAAACGTATTCTTGTTATAGACGACGAGCCAACAGCCCTCGATCTGCTCCGCAGGATCTTGGAAATGAATGGATATGAGGTGTTGTCAGCGATTGATGGTCAGAAAGGGGTTGAGACTTTTTCACCAATATCCCTGCGATCTGGTCATAACCGATATGGTCATGCCGATAAAAGACGGACTGCAGACCATTCTCGATCTGCGCCAGATAGCTCCTTATCTCCCGGTTATCGCCATCTCAGGGGGTGGGGCTATATCTAAGGAACGATATCTTGCCGTTGCCGGTTATCTGGATAACGTGATCACCATTGCCAAACCATTTGCGATAGAGGATATCACCGAAGCAGTAAAAAAACTTCTACAGGATCGGAATACCGAGCATCCTGATGATATCTGATTGCGATTAACAGACCAGATGTGCCATTCGAGCACCATCTTCACAAAATACCCTTGACGGGCTGTTTTTTCAACCTGACCTCTGGGGTAATATTTTTATATTTTTTCTAAGTCGTACTCTCTTACCTTCTTTCGCAATCCTTGGTAATTGACGGCATATGCCGTTTTGTGTACTATCTCGTACGGGTTTTCCAGAAGCAGACAATAATTTGCCTTGCCGGGAGTGAAAAGTGCCGGGGCGATACACAGGAGTAGACCATGAATTCAGTCGTAGAAGTCGGCATGACTCTCAATTATGTTATCGATTCCAGCTGCGCAAAATATAAAGATACTCCCGCCATCGGAATGGCGATGGAGAAACCTCTTTCCTATGGCGAATTCCTTGAAAGCATTTTTGCCCTGGCCGTGCGTCTGCAAAGCGACGGGGTTGGCAAAGGCGACCATATTGCCATCCTCGGTGAGAATTCCCAAAACTGGGGCATAACCTACCTGGCCATTGTCCGTCTTGGGGCTATTGCCGTCCCCATCCTGCCTGACCTTCCGGAGAGTGACGTACACCATATTCTCAATGAGATGAAGGTCAAAGCGTTATTTATCACCCAGAAGCAGATCGAAAAGATCTATGAACTGCGCCAGGAACTGAAGGTGCCGGTTATAGCTCTTGATGATTACAATGCTGAGATCAGTGTTGTCACCGTGGCTGCATTTTCCGCCTATCTGGCGGAAGGTCTCGCTAGTTCAAGGCAGAATCCGGAAGGCCCGGTTTTCCCTCCGGTAGGTGAAGACGATATTGCTTCAATTTTGTATACTTCCGGGACTTCCGGGTACTCAAAAGCAGTGATGCTGTCCCATAAGAACTTGACGGCGAACGCCTATGCCGCCGCAGGGCTGAAAGAGATCAAGCCGGGCTCGGTCTGGCTGTCTATTCTGCCTATGTCGCACACCTATGAATTTACCTGCGGTTTCATCCTGCCGCTGCTGTGCGGTGGCCGTATTGCCTACGCCGGCAAGACCCCGACGCCGGCTATTCTGCAGAAACTCTGTGCTTATGAAAAACCTTTTGCCATCTTCGCTGTCCCTCTGGTGCTGGAAAAGATCTATAAAAAAAGGGTCTTGCCCCAGATTGAAAAGAGTCCCCTGTTAAAAGGGGTGTGCAAATTTGGTCTGGGCAGAAAAATGGTTTATCGAAAGATTGGCAAAAAGCTGATTTCTTTTTTTGGCGGCAACCTGCAGCTGATGGGAGTAGGCGGGGCTGCACTGAATCCTGATGTGGAGAAGTTTCTCTATGAAGCACAATTCCCCTACCTGGTTGGTTATGGCATGACTGAATCGGCGCCTTTGATCGCCGGAGGACCGTCTGGAGATAAAACGATAACCATTGGTTCGACGGGTAAACCGATTCCCGGTGTTTTGGTGAAGATAGTCGACCCGGAGCCGGAAACAGGCATTGGTGAGATCACCGTCTGTGGGGCCAACGTGATGCGGGGCTACTATAATGATGAAGAAGCCACTGAAACAGTGTTAACCAAAGACGGCTGGCTCTCCACCGGAGACCTTGGCTTTATGGACAAAGAGGGTAATCTCCATGTCTGCGGCAGATTAAAAAATGTGATTGTCCTCAGCAGTGGTGAAAATGTTTATCCGGAAGCGATAGAGCATAAGATGAACACCTATCACTGGGTGGTGGAGGGCCTGCTCATTGAAAACAATGACCAGATGGAAGCCTGGATCTACCCCGATTATGAATTTATCGATGACCAGACGGCGGGCAGTTCCCGTGCCGACCGGCGCGCCTACATTGAGAATCTGCTTGAGTCGATGCGGCTGGAACTGAACAAGCAACTGCCGAAATCCTCGCGATTGGCCAAGATTTATGAGCGGCGGGAACCTTTCATCAAGACGGCTACCCACAAGATAAAACGATATCTCTATGATGGCCAGGCTATGTTTGGGTAGTGAACCCGGATAATAATGACTCCTCCAATACAGAAGAAAACAATTTGTCCGCTGGACTGCCCCGATACCTGCGGCATGCTTGCCTCTATTGAAGATGGCAAAATTACCGCCCTGCACGGCGATAAAGAGCATCCCTATACCGCCGGTTTTATCTGTAGAAAGATGCGCCGGTATCCTGAGCGGCTGAATGGTCCACAGCGGATTCTTTATCCACAACTCAGGGTCGGCAGCAAGGGTGCTGGGGAATTTCGCCGAATAAGCTGGGAAGAAGCGCTGGATATCCTGGCTGCCCGACTCAAGGCGATTCAGCAGCAGTATGGCGGTGAGTCGATCCTGCCCTATTCTTATGCCGGCAATATGGGAGCGGTAAACCGCTTCGCCGGCTATCCTTTCTTCCACAGGCTGGGCACTTCCAGGCTGAATCAGACTATCTGCTCTGCTGCCTCAGATGCCGGCTGGCAGAAACAGTGCGGCAATCTTCCCGGCTGTCCCCCGGAAAATGCAGCGGATGCTGAATTGATTGTTGCCTGGGGAATTAATATCAAAGTGACCAATGTCCACTTTTGGCAGTATGTCGCGGCTGCCCGGAAAAATGGCGCCAGGCTGCTCGTTATCGATCCGTATCGCAATCAGACAGGACAATCGGCCGATAAATATCTGCAGGTAAAACCAGGCGGAGACTGCGCTCTGGCCCTTGGAGTGCTTAAATCGCTTATTGAAAAAGATAGAGTGGATCATGAATTTATCGATCAGCATACCGAAGGGTTTGAGCATCAGGCAGCATATTTAAAAGCACTGGATTGGGATGAATTTGTAACAGAGAGCGGTGTTTCCCAAAATGACATGGAAGAACTCGGTGTCTTGCTGGCCAGGTCCCATCGTACTTTTATCAGGATAGGTGTCGGTCTCTCGCGCAACAGCAGGGCAGGGATGTCCGTGCGGGCGATTGCTTCGCTGGCCGCTGGTCTGGGCCTTTTTGCCGGAGGGAAAGGGCGGGGAGTTTTACTCTCTACCGGAGCCTTTAAAGGAGATAAAAAGAAACTGACCTATCCGACTCTGGCAAGTGCGCCAACAAGGACCATCAATATGATTCAACTTGGTCATGCCCTGACCGCGCTCAAACCACCGGTTAAGGCACTGATCGTCTATAATTCCAATCCGTTAAGTGTTAATCCTGATGGTGCAATGGTCCGACGGGGCCTGCTCAGGGATGATCTCTTTACCGTCGTGCACGAACAGGTTATGACGCCAACAGCGAAATACGCTGACCTGCTTCTTCCAGCGACCACCTTTCTGGAAAATCAGGATATTTATACCAGTTACGGGCATTTCTACCTCGGGGTGGCACAAGCGGCAATCGAGCCGATGGGGGAAGCGTGGAGCAATTTTAAATTATTCCAGAGTCTGGCGCTGAAAATGGGTTTTAACGAGCCGCCCTTTCACCAGAGCTGTGAGGAGAGAATTGTTGATTATCTGACAGGGATGCCTGGAATCCCCGAACAATGTGATGTGCGGGAAGTGCTGTCCGGCCGATTCGTTCATTCACAATACAGCTGCCCTGACGGGCAAGTTATGGCAAACGGCGCGCCTAGGTTTCGGTTTTTTTCTTCAGGATCGGCTCCAGAACCGACCATGGCCTGCCTGACTGTCGGCGGTGAATTTGCCGATCCTGACCTGCAGTCGAGGTACCCCTTCCAATTGATAACCCCACCGCATCCTGATCTGTTAAACAGCACCTTCGGTGAGATGTATGCCGGGGTGTGTGGTACCGTTCTTATTCATCCGGAGGATGCGGCAACGTATCATGTGCAGGATGGCGATGCGCTGCTCCTGTATAATGGCCGGGGCCGGACAACACGGCTGGCCCGGGTGACAACTGACACCGGCAGGGGAGTACTTGTTGCCGAAGGAATATTCTGGCCGGTAGATACAAGTGGAGAGATCACCGGAACTGGTCGAGAGGACATGATGCCCGGAGGGATCAACGATCTCACCTCCCAAAAACTTGCCGACATGGGCAGAGGAGCCACCTTCCATGAATCGCTGGTGGCGATAACGAAAATTTAATTGAATTATGACAACAGCAAGGAGTTGGCAAAACTGATAATCGGTACGATTACTTTGGACAACAGTCCGCTGAAGGCCAGGACCAGAATAATAATAAAGCCGAACCGCTCCACCCGCATATATGACAGGGCCAGATTGTCGGGCAGAAGACCCATGAGGATGCGGCTGCCGTCAAGAGGCGGAATGGGCAGAAAATTGAAAATACACAGAACCAGATTGATCCAGACACTGGCTATCAACATCTCGTTAAGCGGCACGAGAATGGCCTCGGCCATCGCCGAGTAAGGAAGTATATTGGCCAGCATCCAGACGCCTTTAGTCAATATCGCGCTGGCTATCGCGACCAATAGGTTGGTTGCCGGACCGGCCAGAGCCACCCATAACATATCTTTTTTGGGGTTTTTAAAGTAGCTCGGATTGACCGGCACCGGCTTGGCCCAGCCGAATTTTATAAAGAAGAAGGCTATTGTCCCCAGAGGATCAAGATGCTTTAATGGGTTCAAAGTCAATCTTCCCGCATCCCTTGCGGTAGGGTCCCCCAGACGATAGGCGACAAAGCCGTGGGCAAACTCATGGAAGGTAAGGGCAAAAAGCAGTGGTGGGGCGAGGATGATAAGCTGGGTAATGAAATGGTCCATTTGTCTCTTTGAGTAAAGTTGGTGATCCGGCTTTCTTGCCGGCCACTGGCGGCAAATACGCTTACCGCAGGGGAAACTTCTTTTGCACAAGTACGGTTGCTTCTTCCACTCCCATCGCCGGATTGTCTAACTGCATGTTTTTCAGGTAACTGAGAATTTTCTTAAATTGTGGTCCCGGTCTATAGCCTATGGCCATAAGATCATTGCCTGTAAGGCCGGCCTCGACATGCCTGAGCGAAGTCACATAGAGGGATATAGCTTTTTTGACATGGTTTTTCCGGGCAATGGCCATCATGTATAGCAGACCCTCAAGGTTTATCCCTTCAAAGCAGGCGACTATGTTGCTGTTTTTGTGGTTATTATCTCGAGATAGATGATTAATTGCCTGATCCGCCCGTTCTTTTTGGTCAAGCAGATACTCCGTTGTTTTTGCCGTTTCCGCAAACCTGATACAGAATGCCGACAATTCGTTCAATCCGGATCGGGACATGATCGTCAGGAGGTAGACCACCCAGTTTCGGCAGGACTCATCGAGGTAGAGGAAGCGAAACCAGGAAATCGCCCGCTGGGCCTGGGTAAGGTTATGCAGGAATCGTCGGTCAATCTGGTAATGTGGACGAAGCTCAGGCCAGAGAAACTGGAAGAGGTCGAACTCTGCCAGCCGTTGAATGGCCGGGATTGGATTTTCTTCAGAAAAAATTATTTTAAGTTCAGATAAAAAACGCGGGTCACTGCTTTTGCCAAAAAGCTTCATGGTCACTGCGTTGACGATTAATCGTCTGGTATGCGGTGATATCTGGAAATTCATCCGCTTTTCAAAGCGTACCGCCCGAAAAATTCTGCTGGGATCCTCTACAAAACTGAGGTTATGGAGTACCTTGATCGATTTTTGTTTAAGGTCGTTCTGACTGTTGAAGAAATCTATCAGCGTGCCGAAGTGTTCTGGGTTGAGCTGGATCGCCATGGCGTTGATGGTGAAGTCCCGGCGGTAAAGATCAAGCTTAATTGATGATAGTTCAACCGTCGGCATTGCCGCTGGATATTCATAATATTCGAGCCGCGCTGTGGCGATATCAATCTTGAAATCATTATCCAGCAGAACAACAGCAGTCTTGAACCGATCATGGGTCCGGTATCTACCTCCCAGTCGCGCCGCCAGTGCTTTGGCGAAACCGATGCCGTCTCCCTCAATGACGATATCAAGATCAAGGTTCGGCTTTTTCAGTAACAGGTCGCGAACAAAACCGCCGACGGCAAAGGCGTTGTCGCTCATTTTATCAGCCACTTCACCAATGCTCTGAAGCAGTTGGATCATTCCTTTGCTTAAACAATCAACAATGAGCGCGTTCAGATTTCTCTTTCTTTCCAGGGATGGATGATCGGCCTCATGCAGCAGATTCTTGGGCAGATGAGCCGGGTCGTTGACCAGTCTGTTGAGCAGATCCGTCCGGGTGATAACCCCCATGAGGACTTTATCCTGGACAATCGGAATAAGACGCTGCCTGTTCTCGATGATCAGCTCCTGGATATCCGCCAGTGTCGCTTTGAGGGGCAGGCACTTGACGTCGCTGGTCATATAATCGCTCACCGGGCGGTCGCTAAGAGCGTGGTGCGTTGCTTTTTCAACCACCTGACGAGTGATTATTCCCAGGATGGGCTGGTTATTGTCAGGCACTGTTTGCGCATCACTTCGCACCGGAGCGGCGGTTATGTTATACCGGGTGAGCAGCGCATTGGCTTCGGCAATCGTCGAGTCCGGGGTGATGGTAATGGCCGGCTTCGACATCATTTCGCTGGCAATTGGCTGAGGGAGGATATGTCGGTGCAGGGTATGGATCAGTTTTTCCTGCGCTTCGATCAGGGTTACTTCCTTGAGCGTTGCTGAGGCTGCAGTGGCGTGGCCGCCACCGCCAAGGTCACGGGCTATAATGCCGACATCCACATCGGCAATACGACTGCGGGCGATCAGGTAGATACGTCCTCCCATGGAGATCAGGGCAAAGAGAACATTGAGGTTCTCCATGGCCATAAACCTTCTGACAATCAGGGCAAATTGATCCACATAGTCGAGAAAGGAGTGGGTCACCACGACAATGGGAATGTCCTGAATAATATATTGCTTGGCACTCTTCATCAGCTCATGCAGGATGGAAATCTGTGTTGACGTAAGCTCATGGGTGATGAACTGGGCGACCAGGTCGAGTTTGGCGCCTTTTTCCAGTAACCATGCCGCGGCCATCAGATCTTGAGGCGTGGTCGTGAGATGGGTGAGAGAACCGGTGTCCTCATATATGCCGAGGGCAAAAATTGTCGCTTCTGTCGGACTGATCTGAATTTTCTGTTCTTTTATGATGTTGACCAGCAGCGTCGTGGTCGAGCCGAAGTCTTCAACAACCTCAAGTTCGCCACGGAGATCGCCGCTTTTTGGTAGATGGTGATCGTACAGATGAAGTTTTATGCCGGGATTTGTCAGGCATTCTTTAAAGGGGCCAATTCTTTCGGATGAACGGGTATCAACCAGGATGAGAGTGTCGATCGCCTTGAGATCAACATCTTTAATCTTTGGAAAATCATAGGTATAGATCAGACTTTGCGCGATGAAATCACGGACATTTTTTTCCTGGGACCCTGAAAAAGCCATGAGCGCATCCGGATAAATTTTCCGGGCGGCAACCATTGAGGCGAGGCCATCGAAGTCGGCGTTTATATGGGTGGTAATGAGGCGCATAGGAAGTTTATCGCAGTCTGTTTACTAACTATCTTGAAAGTTACATTTACCGATGCGTCAATAATTTGAGCAAGGCCTTAATAATCAACTATAGGGCATATACCGGAATTTGGCCATAACCAGAGATGGTCTCTCTCGTTCTTTATCCGCGGGGATGAAATTTTTTATGAATATTCTTTAACCTGTCCTGATCAATATGGGTGTATATCTGGGTGGTCGCAATGTCGGCGTGGCCAAGCATCATTTGTACTGCGCGCAGATCGGCACCGTGACTGAGAAGGTGGGTGGCAAAAGAGTGGCGGATCATATGCGGTGAGATATTTTTATCGATCCCTGCGGCCTGGGCAATTTCCCGCACTATCTGCCAGAACCGCAGGCGGGTCATGCAGCTGCCGCGTCCGGTGATAAAGAGATAGTTGCTTCGCTTGCCTTTCAAGATGCGTGGGCGACTCTTTTTAAGATACTGTTCGATTTTTTCTTTTGCCTGGTCACCAAAAGGAATCAGTCGTTCTTTATTGCCTTTACCCAATACCCGGACAAAGCCGGCAGTTAGATTACAGGCAGCCAGCGGCAGTTGGACCAGCTCCGACACTCGCAGCCCGGTAGAATAGAGAAGAAAGAGCATGGTGTTGTCTCTTTCGGCGATCGGGGTGGTGATGTTTGGCGGAGCAAGTAGGCTGAGGATCTCTTTTTGGGACAGCGCTTTCGGCAGACTCTTGCCGCTGCGTGGCAGGTCGATTGCGCTGAACGGGTTGTGAGTGATCAGATTTTCCCTAAGCAGGAAAGTAAAAAAAGATTTCAGCGCGGATATACGCCGGGCATTGGTTCGATGACTGGTCAGTTGCTGCAGTCGGCATTGTTCGAGAAAAGCATGAATTGTTGCCACATCGACACCATTCAGGGATCTTTTCCGACTAGAGGTGAGAAAGCTGAGAAAAAAATTGATATCGGCAGCGTACGCCTCGACACTGTTCTCCGCCAATCTTCTTTCAGAGATGAGGTAGTGAAGATAGAGTTCGTGTGCTGCGGCAAATTGTGGAGTGGTTTGAGTCGTTTTAATAGCGCCTCAGCGGTCAGGCAATCAGGCATGGGCTGCTGTGTTACGCATACGAACTAATTTAAAAGCCTGAACGGAATCAGGCTCTCAAAAGACAGCCTGCTAGAATGATTTTTTCATTCGGTTGAACTTGCGGAGTTTTCTGCGGGCTTCTGCCTGCTTCCGGCGTTTTTTCACACTCGGCTTCTCATAGTACTCACGACGCTTTAGCTCTCTTTTAATACCGTCTATCTGCAGCTTTTTTTTCAGCTGGCGAATTGCGTACTCAAGATCTCCTCGGACTTCAACTTCTATCATTTGTGGCTCCGTTTAGCGGGTTAATCATAAATTTTATTAAAAGATCAGTATATTACCTTTCTTTTTAGTCAATAGCTATGGTTTCAGGAAAACAATCTTGTTTATATACTAAACACGATAAGCGTTTGTCAATGGATTTTTCTAAGCAGACGGCAACCACTTTTCCCTGACAATGACCACAGATACGAGTTCACCGGCGAACATTTAGTCTTCCTGTTACTCTTTACAAGAGCAAGAGATATAGGTAAATAGTGAGTGGATTATGAGTTATGCAGACCTTGAAATCGCTCTACTTCACGGCATCCGTCAACTCACCTAAAACCACCTGACCAACAATAAAGGAGTTACGCTTTGGGCTTTCGGGAAATCACTTTGCAACTCCCCACCGACTATACCGACGCGGCCCTGAAAGTCGCCATCGGCAGGCAGCTTGGTATCCGTGAGTTCTCATGGTTGATCGAGAGTAAAAGCCTCGATGCTCGAAAAAAAAACAACATCCACTGGCTGCTTCGTCTCGGTGTCGCTTCCGATGAACTTCAAGGGGGAGAGCCTTTTGTTTACCCTTCTCTGGACATACCCCGGAAGGCCAGGACTGACAGGGCAATCGTGGTTGGCAGTGGACCAGCCGGTTTTTTTGCGGCCCTTGTTTTACAACAGGCCGGATTCAAAACCGTGCTTATTGAACGGGGTTCCCGGGTCGACCGGCGTTCCGCCTCCATAATGAAATTTGAGTCGACAGGAACCTTTGATCCCATCAATAATTACGCTTTTGGCGAAGGCGGTGCAGGCACTTTTTCTGATGGCAAGCTTACCTCCAGAACCAAAAAAATTGCCAGAGAAAAACAGTTTATTCTATCAAGCTATATCCGCGCAGGTGCACCGGAAGAGATTTTATACCTGGCCCACCCGCATCTGGGCACCGATCATCTCAGGCATATCGCCGTCAATTTAAGAAGAGAGTTTGAAGAATTAGGCGGTGAGATGCGTTTTGAAACCATGCTCACGGACTTGATTGTCGCAGGAGGCAGGGTTATCGCCGCTGTCACATCGGCAGGGGAGATTCCTGTCGATGTGCTGGTTATTGCCCCCGGCCATTCGGCTCATGAAACCTACCGCATGCTCATCCGCAACCAGATTGGCTTTAGGGCCAAAAACTTTGCCATCGGCTGTCGTGTCGAGCATCCCCAGGAACTGATCAATAGAGCCCAGTGGGGTAAGCCCTTTCTGCCCGGGGTGAAGGCGGCCGAATACCGGCTGACGGCCAGAGGTGACGGGTGCCTGCCGGTATATACTTTTTGCATGTGTCCCGGCGGTACGGTTGTCCCGGCGACTGCCTATAGTACCACCAATATCGTTAATGGAATGAGCCGGTATAGAAGGAGCGGCCGATTTGCCAATGCCGCCTGTGTGGCCGGCTTAAATCTGGATTCGCTGTTGGGAAAAGCCGTGTCCCCCCTGGAAGCCCTGGACTGGCTGGGTGAGCTCGAGCACCGGTTTTATCAATACGCCGGTGGCTACCAGGCACCGTTCACCACCATCAGCGGATTTATTGGCCGTAAAACTCCTTCCAGAAGAGTGGATTCGAGTTATCCTCTGGGTCTGATCGAAGCCCCACTGTGGGATCTGTTGCCGCCGGCGATCAGTCATTCGATAGCTCTCGGACTGACCGAATTCAGCAATAAACTTAAGGGCTTTGATTCCGGCATAATCCTCGGTCTGGAAAGTAAGACCTCGTCACCTCTCCAGGTAATCAGGGAGCCGGACAGATGTTGTCGGGGTTTTTCCAACCTGTACCTGACAGGCGAAGGTTCCGGCTGGTCCGGTGGGATCATCTCCAGCGGTGTAGACGGGATACGGACCGCTCTTGCAATTATAGAAAGACGATCGTGAAGATTTCCCGGCAATTTATTGCAGCCATTTGAGGGTTATTTGATCGAAGTCACCGTCCTGGTGCATGGCCCTGATGGCCGCGTCGAATTTTGGCAGGAACTGCAGGTAAGGCGAATCTTTTCGGACGAGCAGATGAAAACTGACTTTGGAGACTGGCGCGTCAATAGCTATGATATGGTCGTAATTTTGATTGCTGGTTCCTTCTCGCTGTTTGATGTTTTTTATTGCATACCAAACCATAACTTCATCCTGCAGAAAAATATCCCCTCGGTAAGCGGCAAGCATTTTACAGGCTGAGGTGAGATTAGGTGACCACTCAACACCGTACTCTGCGAGGTGTTTTTCTGCCCATCCATCACCGATATAGTCAATTATTTTAAAGCCTTTGAGGTCTGATAGTGATGTGATTGATCTGATTTTATCAATGTTTGGATTGTCTTGCTGGGTGAATATTTTATATTTCATGACGAACACCGGCTCGTGGCTCGGAACCAGATATTGTAGACGCTCCGGGGTGGGGATTGTTATCAGTGCATCAGCCTGCTTCGACTGTACCAGCAGTTGAGCCCTTTTCCAGGGATAGACGTCATATTGGAGAGGAATTTTTAAGCGATTGCAGACATTATCGATAATATCGTAGAAAATACCTTGGGGATTTTTAGCAGAGTCGGCAAAGATGTAGGGTGTTGCATCCTGATCATCCGCTACTTTGAAAACATTTTCGGCACAACCAGCTTGTGGTGCACAAATAAAAAAGAGAAAAACCGCAGCGGTGCTGATCAGGGTGATAATTTTGTCCAAGGGGTGCCTCTATGATCGGTTATTTACCATCCCATGCTTGGTTGACGGACTATCTGCCACGAATGGTGTCCGGTATGGCCGTCTCTTCTTGTCATATACTCCTTTCATCAAATTGAAGAAAGATAGAATAGTAACGATAAGTAACTCGGATAAAAAAAGATATGATAATTGTAATGGTTCAACGGGAAATGGACAATGCCGGTATCATAATCAAATCGATGAAATGGCTGACGAAATGATGAATTATTAAGTTTTTAGGTGATCTTGAGTGCAGGGAAGAGTACCTTGAAGGAAGAGTTTACTGTTCAAAGAAGAGTATCAGGATAGAAGATGCTCGTGAGATCGATTCGACCATATGAGGAAGGAAATCTATGCCGAAAGAAAAACTACATGTTGCTTTGGTTGCTGGTGGGGTGTCGGGGGAACGGGCAGTCTCGCTCAGTGGAGCGGCCAGCGTGGAAAAGGCTCTTGACCCGGAAAAATTCATGGTGCGGCGGTATGATCCGGCGACGGATCTGGCTAAACTTGCAACGGATGCGCCGGAGATCGACTTTGCCTTTATTCTTCTGCATGGCCTTTTCGGTGAAGATGGCACCATGCAGGGTTTTCTTGATCTTCTTCGCGTGCCGTACCAGGGTTCCGGAGTGCTTGGCAGCGCCATTGCCATGGATAAACAGCTGGCGAAAGAGTTGTATGCCTTGAATGGTCTGCCTGTGGCAGATTCGTCTATTCTGACCAGCCGGGACAAGATTGATGGTGCAGCACTGGTGCAGCGGTTCGGGCTGCCTGTAGTAGTGAAACCGGTTCATGAAGGTTCAAGCCTGGGTTTATCTCTTGCTCAGACGGAAGAAGAACTTCTGGCGGGGATACAGCGTGCGTTGCGCCACGATTCCCATGTGATGGTGGAAAAATATATTAAAGGACGGGAGCTGACCGTTGGCGTGTTGGGGAATGCAGTGCTGGAAGCGTTGCCGGTGATCGAAATCGTGCCCGGTGAAAAATTTTCTTTTTTCGATTATGACGCTAAATACCTGCCCGGGGCCACGGAAGAAATCTGTCCTGCACCAATTGCCGGTGAGATAACCAGACTGGTGCAGCAGCATGCGGTTACCGCCCACAAGGCATTACGGTTGCGAGGCTATTCCCGGACAGATATGATTTTGGCGGGTGATAATTCTTTGTATCTTCTTGAAACCAACACCATCCCCGGTATGACGGCCACCAGCCTGATGCCGCAGGCGGCGGCGGTGCATGGCTTGGCCTTTCCACAGTTTCTTGAGCGTCTGATTGAGCTTGGGATGGAAGATCGGCCGAAAAAATAACGTTTCCAGGTCAGCGCCTCATGCTTTAAGGTGCCGGCTTACACCACAATGCGGTGGGGAGCATTGAAAACATTTAAGCGATCCGGCCTGGCATAGGCGGCCAGGGTTGCCCCTGCCCTTCTGGCAATGGCCAGTCCCAGTGACGAAGGTGCGGTCCTGGACATGATTATCGGGATTCCGATCCGGGCACATTTTAACACCATATCCGAAGTGAGGCGACCGGTAGTGTAGATTGCGCTCCTTGGGGTTGCCCGACCGAGCAGGATGGCACCCAGCACCTTGTCTACTGCGTTGTGCCGGCCCACGTCCTCGTAGAAGAGCTGGAGCTTGCCGTTCTCCCACAACCCGCAGCCATGAATACAGTGGGTTTGGGGGCCCAGGGGTGAACATTGCAGCGCCTGGCGGATAAAGGTGCTGACCTCCGGAAAGGTGATTGTGCATTCCTGCAGGGGCTCAAAGGCTCCTTCGAGCATTTCCCGGGAAATCTTGCCGGTTCCCCCGCACCCGGAGGTGATTATCACCTCTTTTGGTTCCGTTCGCTGCACATCGGCGTATACTGCAATGCGGCCCTCCGGACAGATATAGATTTCTTTAATTTCCCCGGGTTCTTTGATATAACCCTGGCCGAAAAGAAATCCCGCACCAAACTCCTCAAGGCCGATAGGCAAGACCATCGAGGAACCGATGGTTTCATCGTTAAGGGCAATGGAGTAGGGTGTTTCGATGGCCAACTGCTCCATCTGTTCGGTTGAACCGTTGGGAGTGACCACGGTTGTCATATGGCTCATGGTGAGCCGGGTACTTATGGGTTGTGAGGTATTCATTTCTCTCTAAATTGCTTGGCGGAGGATTTAATTTTTTACGAGCTTATCACTGATCAATATACAGGAAGGAACCCGGGGATTAAAGGTGACATTGAGTGAACTTCTGTACAAGTAAGAGGTAGAACCGGAAGATGTTTTTGTCAACGTATCCGGTTCCCGGTTCGTTGTTGGAGAAATAATATGCTGCACAGGTTTACCGTTTTTTTATTGTATATGGTGTTTTTTTGTTTTTCTACGGCCCTGGGTGAGCCGGAGCCACTGTCCACCCCTATCATTCTCGGTCAGTCCTGTGCTCTCAGTGGGCCTGCGCAGAATCTTGGTCTTGAGATGCGGGCTGGTTTGCTTGCTGCTTTTTCGTCCATAAATGATGCAGGTGGAATCCATGGCCGGGAAGTAATTCTTCTTAGTCGTGACGACGGCTATGAGCCGGATGAGGCAGTGAGAAACACCAAGGCATTGATCTACGACGACCAGGTTTTTGCGCTTGTCGGTGCTGTTGGTACGCCAACCTCCAAGGCGGTTGCGCCGATTGTCAGCGAAGAGAAGATCCCTTTTTTTGGTCCCTTTACCGGGGCTGAATTTTTACGAACTCCGTTTAATAAATATGTTATCAATGTTCGGGCCAGTTATTTCCAGGAAATGGAAAAGCTGGCTTCCTATCTTATCGATGTAAAAAAGCTGCAACGGGTCGCCTGCTTTTACCAGAATGACAGCTATGGTCTTGCCGGTCTGCGAGGTATTGAAATTGCCCTTGCCAAACGGGGGATGTCCCTTGTTGCCAAGGGAAGCTATGAGAGAAACACCGTCGCGGTCATGGGTGCTCTGCGCGATATCTACCAGGAAAAGCCCGAGGCCGTCGTCCTGGTTGGTGCCTATTCGGCCTGTGCCGAATTTATAAAACTCAGCAGGAACAAGATTGACGAGGAGGTGATCTTCGGCAATATTTCTTTTGTCGGCACGGAAAGCCTTAGAGAAGTGCTCGGCGGTTACGGCCGGGATGTGGTGGTCTCGCAAGTGGTTCCTTCACCCCACGATACAACTGTGGCCTTAATTGGTGAATTTAAAAGAACAATGGCAAAATATCAGCATGACGCGCCGATAAGCTTTACTTCTCTCGAAGGATTTATCGTTGGCCAGCTTTTCGGCCAAATTGCCATGACGGTGGAAGGAGAGCTTACCAGGGAGAAATTTATAGCCACCATGGAGGCGGTGGGACGATTCGACCTGGGTGGACTTGTATTGCGCTTTGGTCCTGATGACCATCAGGGCATGGATATCGTGTATCTGACTCGGATCTTTCCGCTCGTGCAGGAGCTCACTCCGACGGATGGGCTGGGTGCACAATCTGTAAAGCACTGAAGAGGAGTGTTTCGTGCCAAGACCTTCCATGCGATTCCTGAACAAAATTACCCTTTCTTCGGCGCCGTTTTATGCGTCGCTGGTCGTTGTCACTTCTCTGGCCGTATTTATCGGTATTTTCTGGGCCATCAACGAATTTCAGGCCTATCGTGAGAGTATTGATAATATTCGACAGACCTATAGGCATCAATATGAAGTACGGGTCAAAGAAGAGTTGGCCAAGGTTGTCGAATTGATTGATTACCGACGGCGCCAGAATGAACTCATGGCTGAACTGGATATCCGCGAACGGGTACAGGCCGCCTATACCATTGCTTCACACAATTATCGTCTCTATAAAGATGAAATGAGTCTTGAGGAGATCCGTTCCACTATCATTGAATTGTTACGGCCGATACGGTGGGACAATGGGCGGGGGTATTATTTTGCCGGACGGGTACAGAGTGGCCTTATCGATCTCTTTGCCGATGAGCCTTTTTTCGAGGGGAAATCTTCGCCTCAATTTAAGGAGATCACCGGGCAGGATGTGGTTGGGGATATTGTCGCAATAGTAAATGAAAAAGAAGCCGGTTTTTACCGCTACAACCTCGTTAAGCCGGCGTTTTTCGGAAAGATCTTTCCAGCAATAGCTTTTGTTAAATATTTTCAACCGCTTGATTGGTTTATCGGGGCGGGGATTTATACTAAAGAGCTGGAGGAGATCCTGCAGCATGAGGTTTTGACCAGAATCGGTAATATTCAATTCGGCAAGGATGGTGAAGTCTTTTGTTTTCGGACCGACGGGACCATCCTCAGCCATCAGGATGGTCGGCTTATCGGTCGATCGGTGCGGGGCCTAGTCGATGGCGAGGGAAAAGAGTATGGCGATGCGTTGCTAAAAATCGCCGTGAGCGAGCGGCATGAAGGATATGTTCATTACTCGGTAAAGCGCAGTATAACCGGCAAGGTGCATCAGAAACTCGGTTTTGTCCAGCTCTATCCGGATTGGGGCTGGGTTTTGGGCACCTCGATGTTCATGGATGCGATGGAACAGACCATTGCCGCCGAAACAAAAACCTACCAGGGAATCTCCTTTAAAAATGTTTTTATCTTTATGGTCCTCTTTGCCATTGCTGTGGCTTTTCTGCTTTTGAGCACCTTTTTTTATTCACTCAAAATAAAACAGGGGATCAGTCTTTTTACTGCTTTCTTTCGGGAAGCTGCTGATTCAAATGTGAAAATAAATAATGAAGATCTTGTGTTCAGGGAGTTTGAGGACCTGAGTCATCTGGCAAACCGGATGGTGGATGAACGAATAAAGAACGAACTCTTGCTGCACCGGGATGAGTTGCGCCTCGATACCCTGCTCCGCCTTGGTATGATGGAAAAATATACGCTGCAGGAGAAATACGATTTTATCCTGCAGCGTATTGTGCAGATTACCAGAAGTGAAGAGGGCTATCTGGCTTTGGTCAATACTGCGCAGACGCATATAACTCTCTGCTCCTTTTTCACCGCCAACGATCTCGATGCAAAGGTTTTGCCAGGAGAAATGACCGAAAACCGATTGGTCGGATCCGGAGGACTTCCCGGTAAAGCCGTCATGCGGAAAACTGCAATAATTGCCAATATGGTCAACCCCGGCCTGGGAGAGGATACCTATCCTTACTGCGCAGAGATCACCCGGCATCTTGATGTGCCGATCTTTCATGACGGGAAAATTGTGGTGGTTGCCGGAGTCAGTAATAATAATGAGAAATATGATAATTCCGATATCCGACAGATGACCATGCTGCTTGAAGGCATGTGGCTGCATGTCCTCAATAAATGCGCGGAAGAGGAACTTGCCCGACTGGAGCGGCAGATTATTGCCGTGAGTGAAGAGGAACGATCGAGAATTGGTCGAGATCTGCATGATGACCTCGGTTCCCATCTGACTGGCGTAGAGCTGCTCAGCAAAGTCCTCCAGCAGCAACTGCGGACGGAAGCCCCGGAACGCGAGAAGCAGCTGGTGACTATTCGCGACCTGATAAGAGATGCTATTGAAAAAACCCGGCGACTGTCTCAAGGGCTCTATCCTGTGCATGTTGTCGAATATGGGCTGGAGGCGGCAATCGAGGAGCTGGTTGTCGAAGTGGAAAAGATATTCCAGGTACGTTTTGATCTCCTGTGGGAAGGTGGGGAAGAAGTAGAGCCATTAGGTAAAAATACTGCTACGCATCTGCATTATATAATAAGAGAAGCTGTTTTTAATGCTGCCCGTCATGGCAAACCTAAAAAGATCGGAGTATATATGCGGGTTAAGGATGGTGGTTTTTCATTGAAGATTGTTGACGACGGGATCGGTTTTGACACCACTCCCGCCGCTACCGGCATGGGCTTTCATACTATGAAATATCGGGCAAAGGCTATAGGTGCGGAATTGTCTATCAGTTCCGGTAAAGACGGCGGCACGGTAATCTCCGTGACGGGCGAGGGGCAGGAATGAAATCGAAAGTGATAATTGTCGATGACCATCCTATTTTCAGAATGGGCATGGCCGAGCTGCTCAACCAGGAGGAGGATTTTGTCGTCTGCGGCTTGGCGGAAGATATCAGCAGCGCCGAAAAGGTGATTGAACAAACCGTTCCCAATCTGGCAATAGTCGATATTACACTCGCCGGTGATAACGGTCTTGATCTGGTGAAAGCACTCACCAGCCAAAAACATCCGGTGCTCATTTTAGTCCTTTCCATGCATGATGAACAGGTCTGGGCGGAAAGGGCGATTCGAGCTGGAGCCCGTGGATATATTATGAAAAAAGAGGCGAGCGAAAATGTTATTTCCGCGCTGAGAAATATCCGCAACGGCAAGATTCATGTTAGCAGCAGAATAATGGAACGTCTGCTCGACAGACTGCAGGTGAGTGCCGATACTTCGGTCAATCGTACCGTCGACCTGCTCACTGACCGGGAGCTTGAGGTATTCAGACTTCTTGGGGCCGGTCTTTCTACCAGGGAGATTGCGCGAACAGATGAAACTCGGTATCAAGACAATAGGCACTTACCGCGACCGCGTAAAAATAAAAATGGGCATTAAAACAGCAGCGGAGCTGATTCGCCGGGCGGTATTGTGGACTGAACAGGATTCTTTGCAATCAATCAATCGGCATGATCAAAGGTAATTGCTGCGCTACAGGAGATGTTTCTTAGAAATAAAGTGGCAAGTGGGGACAAGAGCGTTGGTATCAAAGAGAACTGGGAGAGTTATGTCATCAAATATGTCGTCTGTCGTCACATTTATCGGCTGGCATGATAGCGGTAAAACAACCTTGGTTAAGCAAGTTGTCGCGGAACTGAAAAAGATGGGATACCGGGTTGCCGTTATAAAATCGAGCAATGATACAGGGATACAGTTTGACACTCCCGGAACCGATACCTCTATGCACAAAGAGGCTGGAGCTGACAGTGTAATGCTGGTGGCACCCGATCAGATGGTGCTGCAAACGAAAAACACTGGTCTCTCTCTCAGAACGCTGGCCCACCGATATTTTCCCGATGTGGATATTGTCATAGGGGAAGGATTTAAAACTGCCAAAAAAATTCCTAAAATAGAAGTTTTCAGAAACCGCGACCAGCAACTGCGTAATGAAGTGCAAGGGGTCATCGCTGTCGCCACCAATCTTGAAGGGGTCGATGCCAACTATGTCTTTGGGCTGGACGAGGCGGTGGAGATTGCTCTTTTTATCGAAAAGAGATTTCTTACCAGAAAAAACGGCACAGAAAAGACCATACTGTTGGTAAATGGCAACAAGATTCCCATTAAAGACTACATTCAGGACGCCCTGGCCGGGACTGTCCATGGTTTTGTCAAAACCCTCAAACTGGACAAGGATATCAAGGAAATCGAATTGCGCATCAAGATTG
Source organism: uncultured delta proteobacterium (assembly GCA_963804605.1). Taxonomy (GTDB): domain Bacteria; phylum Desulfobacterota; class Desulfobulbia; order Desulfobulbales; family Desulfocapsaceae; genus Desulforhopalus_A. The sequence goes on along the minus strand of CAWDRB010000027.1, from coordinate 42,196 downwards.
ATGGTGCTGAATAATCCCACCGAATCGTTCCCTTGCGTCGCGATCAATCCACTACAGGAGACTATAACCCTGCTGCTCTTTGCCCTTGACATCTGGTATGCTTTAGTCGTATTGTAGCAATAAGTAATGAGCATATGCTCGAAATACGACTTTGTGGCATTCTCCATATCTGGAGATTCGGTGCTGGTGAGCCTTTACTTGTTATCGATTTTGCAAACCAATGAATATGGAGGGAACAATGCTGAAAAGAACCGCAGTTACCAGACGAATTATTATTGCAGTCGCTCTGCTAACATTGGCCTCGCCCCTTATGGCGAGTGACCAAAAGATGGGCCAGGATTGGTATTGCCCTGATCATAAAGGACATGCAAGCTATGTGAAGCATCTGAAGCTCCATCTCGAGCATGACTCAGGAGCTATAGCCGATATGCTGGGGGGTATTTATTGTGATCCATCGCTGACAAAAGAGCAAAAACGTACCAAGACGATAGACATCCTTGATAAGTATCTCGCAAAAGAAAAAGTTGGCCCAGGTGTCGGTGATTAATCATAACAGGCCTGCATGACATTGACAGGCCTGTTGTTATGTCTGACAGCTTTATTTTGTCCACACTTCGGGTTCGATAAGACCCTTGCGTGCAATATTCTATCCGGTATGGTTCGATCACGATAACACAATATCTCGGGTCATCTGGGCCGGTGAAGGTTGAAGCGAGCATATCATTCCAGAAGGCATGACGTTCCACCTGGTCCGTTGCTACCCGAGCTTGCCCCTGTATCTGCAGATACGGCTGCATTTCCTGGAGACTGCTGACACCGCATGTCAAATGAACATTGGGGTTGTTCTCGATCTGTTTGACCTTGCGCGATTCAACAAAACTCGCGCAGCGGACAGTCAGATTGCCGTCGCCAACTGTTACCACATATCGAACCCACGGATTGTTCTTCTCCGTGACCGTCGCCAGGGCGGCAAGTTGCGGTTTATGGAGAATATCCAGAATACGCTGTTGTAGCTTGTCCATTTGCAGATCTCCTTGTCGAGCTTTAAAAACGAGTTTCGAAATAAGGTTTAAGCACCTCCGGCAATGCAACACTGCCATCTTCCTGCTGATAATTTTCCATAATGGCCAGCAAGGTGCGGCCGACAGCCAGCCCGGAACCATTCAGGGTGTGGACCAATTTGCTCTTTTTCTGACCATCCGGCCGGTATCTGATGCCGCCGCGACGGGCTTGAAAATCAAGAAAATTAGAGCATGAAGAAATTTCCCGGTAGGTATCCTGACCGGGGAGCCATACCTCGATGTCGTATGTTTTTGTCGCGGAAAAGCCAAGATCGCCGCTACAGAGCACGACGACCCGGTAATGGAGGCCAAGCAGTTGAAGGACCTCTTCCGCATCGGTTAACAGTTTTTCCAGCTCCTGTTCCGAGGTTTCGGGAGTGGTGAACTTGACCAGTTCTACCTTGTTGAATTGATGCTGCCTGATAAGCCCGCGGGTGTCACGGCCATGGCTGCCGGCTTCGGAGCGGAAACAGGGCGTATAGGCGGTATATTTAATCGGCAGCTCTTTTTCATTAACGGTTTCATCCCGATGGATATTGGTCACCGGCACCTCGGCAGTGGGAATAAGGTACAGATCGCAGTCTTCTACCTTAAAAAGATCTTCTTTAAATTTAGGCAACTGTCCAGTAGCGGTCATTGACGGAGTGTTGACCAGAAATGGCGGCAAAACCTCGGTATAACCGTGTCTTTGGGTGTGTAGATCGAGCATGAAATTGGTCAGAGCCCGCTCCAGTTTTGCACCGAAGCCCCTGAGCAGGGCAAATCTTGCCCCGGAGATCTTCGCCGCCCGTTCAAAATCTATTGTCTGTTGCTGTTCGCCGAGTTCCCAATGGGGTTTGGGGGTGAAGGAAAAAATTGGTTTTTCGCCCCATTTCTTAATCTCGATATTATCGGAATCGTCAAGACCGACAGGGACACTGTCATGGCAGAGGTTGGGAATGGCCATGACGATTTCCTGCAGGGATTGCTCAATGATGTGCAGCTCGTTATCAAGATTTTTGATCTGCTGGCTGGTCTCGCGCATTTCAGCGATCAACGGGTCGGCCTTCTTCTTTTCTTCGCTTCCCCCTCGTTTAAGCAGGGCAATCTGATCGGAGACGGTATTTCGTTTATTCTTCAGACCTTCAACCTCAGCAAGGAGGACCAGTCTTTTTTGGTCAGTGGCGGCAAAATCATCGATCAGGGTTGGCTGCATACCGCGATGTCTGCATCGTTCTTTTACCAGGTCAAGATTTTCACGTATAAATCGTAGTTCAAGCATAATGTTTGGTTTGGTTGATGTGGAAATTTAACAGCGGGGAGAATAATGTTTATCACGGCTGATGCGTGAAATCAACCTCTATCAAATTGCATTTTCTCCATGCTTCTGCTACCTTGTCGGTCAAATAGTGTCTATCCATAGATGAGATATTTTTTTAATTATGAAACAACCCGACGTCTTCCTGTCGTAATCACCGGTACATCTGAATTTTCTCCATGGCGGCACATACCAAAATCGTTACCTTTATCGTTGAATTGCGGAAATCCATTCGCAATTTGGCACTGGCTCTTGGCTGCTGCACCCTGGTGATCTTTTTCCTATCACCCCACCTGTTGCAGTTCGTGCAGGGGCATCTGGCCGAAAAACTCTATTTCTTTTCTGTGGCCGGGCCGTTTCTCGCTCATGTGAAACTGGCACTCTTTGCCGCCTTATATACGTTGATGCCCTGGTTTACGCTGGTTTTATGGCGAGCTGTAGGCAAGCCATTCGGCGTCTCCGGCAAGCAGCTGTTTTTCTTTATTCTCTTTACCTGCCTGCTCTTTTATGCTGGAACGATTTTCTGCTATTATATCACTCTGCCGTTTGGCATTAAATTCCTGCTTGGCTTCAGTTCCGAGGAATTGAAACCGGTTATATCCGTAGGTCGGTTTGTCAATTTTATGACGATCTTCATCCTCGCCTTCGGCCTTATCTTCGAATTGCCTATCTTTATGGTTTTTCTAGCCAAAGTGGGGGTATTCAAACGACGTTTTTATGAGAAAAACAGGCGCTATGCCGTGTTGCTCATAGCTATCGTAGCGGCACTGTTAACCCCGACTCCGGATATCGTCAATATGCTGCTTATGGGTGCTCCCCTTTATTTGCTGTATGAATCGGGTATACTTATCCTGAGGGTCTTAAGGATTGGCGTGTAACAGGAGACTTGGCGGACGAGGTATTAATACTCGGCCAGTTTAATGCCGGCCGACTTAAGCAGCGCTGCTGTCACCCCAATTTTCCCGGTTACGGCGCAGGAGGGACTGCGAGCTTTGAGAAAAGCCATACTGATGTTTTGCAATGTGGCAATCTGCACTACCTGCTCAGCCCCCCGGATAAATTGAGCAGTGAGGTCGATGCCGCTTTTGGTAATTACCCCGGCAGTTCCGGCAAGGACGTCGTTTCCGTCGCCGCCGACGATATCAGCAGGTTCCCGCGGTGTAGGCAATCCGCCCAGCTGTTCAGGGCAGACGGGAATGCAGACTGTCCCGGTTAATGCGGCCAGACATGGGTGATGTGCTTGTATCTTCCCGTCATAGCGGGTACAAAGTCCGAGCAGGCATGCGCTGACCAGACATGGGGAATTTTGTAGAGTCAAAGAGAGTAATCCTGTAAAAATTCACATTTTGAGATGAGTCATTATGTCGTTTATAAAGAAAAATCTAAGACCAAAGCAGAAACCTTCAGAACAGCAGGAGCGTCGGGTCATTAAGATCATTCTGGCTCTTCTGGTTATCGCCGTGCTGTGGATTATCTTTGCGCCCGGCTCGGGGGTGGTCACTTTGTTGAGCAGGCGATCAGAACTGGAGAAATTGCAGCAGGATACAACGGAGATCAGGCAACAGATCGACCGGCTGCAAAACGATATTGACCGAATACATAATGACCCTGCATATCTTGAAGAAGTTGCTCGTAAAAATTTCGGCCTTCTTAAAAAGAACGAAAAAGTCTACGATTTTTCAAAGACAAAACCTGCAAAAGACAAATAAAGAGTTCGCCCGGAACCCTGTCATCAAGAAGCTCAGGAAAAACCCGATTTCCCGCTACAGCCAGCTGCGGGAGCTGCAGCGAGCGACGTCCCCGATCCGAGTCTGAAGCTCCCGGCGGAGATGACCTTGCTGACATTGTTGCTTTGACACTTACTGCATTGAACTTTTGGCTTACCATTGCTTGAAACGGTAAGAACTTCAAATATATTGCTGCAATCCTTGCATTCATACTCATATATCGGCATTGCTCTTTCTCCGTCGAACCTTATCGCATCAAGTCGGTAAAGATGTCACATGTTTTGCAGATTGTAATCTTTTCTTTCTGCGAGATATCATGTGTACATTCACAGAGTGTCCCCGCTAAAAACCAGCAGAGGTGACCGCTTTGAAATTCCCAGGCGGGACACTGTTCTTTCACGTTGCAGAGTTTCTTCTCCCAGCAAGGTTTCAGGCTGTCTTCTCTTCCTCGCTGATTGATAAGCAGAAAATAGAGATGTCTTTCTATGTGGGTTGGAATCGTCCTCCAGCCTTGTTCATAGCTATGGATAGTCTTCAGTGACATGCCGAGGAGTTCTGCTAGTTTCTTTTGTGTTTTGCCAAGTTTTTTTCTGGCCAGACTGAATTCTTCCTTGGTCAAGAGGTTCACCTCGTTTCAGGATATAAAATTATTGAGCTTCTTTCAGGCATTAATGTGAAGCTGTTAACAATGCAAATTTATTCAGTTGATAATGATAATCATGTTTTTAATACGTACCAAATTATGCTGAAAATGGCTTCGATTTTTCGTGAAGATATAAGAAAATATTGTCCTCTTGCCTGAGTAATGGTTACTATACTACTCCAGCAGTTTCGGAATATCTCACTTTTTTTCACCGAGCCTAAAAGGCGAGGGTACATTGCCGGGAGGGTTAGTATTTTATGACAATTCATCGTATGACCAAGGTTTTGCTGGTACTTTTCTGGCTCAGCGTGTTGTTTTTGCCTGGGTGTGCCAATTTTATCAAACCCGAAGTCGGGGCAATAGCTCGACCGGAGGCCCGTATCGATCTGATTGCAGCAGGAGTGCAGAATGCGGCCTGGACCACCAGAGATTTAACATTAACCTATTCGTATGCAGAATCCGGCAATGCTTTCAACCTGTCCGGAAGCCTCAGTTTTGATTCGAGTCTGACCAATTCTTTCGCCTTTGTTAAAACCTTTTTTCTTAAAATGAGCTTTCTCGATCAGGAAGGCAGGGTTATTGAGACTATCAACATCACTCCCTTGATCAGCTATTTTGTGACTATACCGGACGAGATACCGCTAAAAAGGATCTCTCATCCGAAACCGGCAGGAACTACGGCCATCGCTTTCAATTATTTTGGGGTATTCAAGAACGGCAACCATGAAGAAATGGGTGGCGACGCCTGGGAGATTTTTTATTTTCCCTATGATTGATCCTTTGCCAATAATGGTGGGCATCGATAAAGTACCCAGAGTGGCGGAGGTCAAGTTGGTGCGGAGTGAGTAATACAAAAAAAGATCTTCTGAGCGGATTGCAATCTTTACTCCGATATCACGATTCGGTTGGTATCAGTGATTATCCGCGCAATGATGGTATCGAGTCGTTTCTCCGGGTTACATCACAGCCAGCTGAGGTCGGCGCGCAGAAGAAAGCGATTGGCACCCATCCGGTTGCACCGAAAAAGAGCACTCAAAGTAGCCGCTCACTGGTTAAAATAGGTGATATAGGGGCAGAGATTGTTAGCTGCCATGCCTGTGAGCTGCATAAACAGAGGATCTATCCGGTTGCCGGTCGCGGTCCGGAAAAGATCCGCCTGTTGATTATCGGCGACTGGCTGTCCGCAGCCGAGAATGGCGATCTCCCTCCGGGACATCTGTTCGGCGTGGAGCAGGACGAGATGTTGAGCAAAATGCTGGTGGCCATCAATTTATCCGCCGATGACGTGTTTATCACCAACGTCATTAAATGTGCGGTTCCCGCCGGTTGTCAACCTCAGGCAGTGCATGTGCAAAGTTGTGCTTCCTTTTTGCGTCGCCAGATTGTCACCCTCCTCCCCGAAATGATCTGTGCCATGGGTATGGTTGCCGTGCGAACGGTATTGCAAAGGTCCCAGCCACTCTCACGACTGCGAGGACAGTTTTATGACTATGAGGTAGAAAAAGACATGACTATTCCGGTGATAGCCACGTATCATCCCACCTATCTGCTGCAGAATCCTGAAATGAAGCAGGCGACCTGGGCCGATCTGCAGCTGCTGGCGAAGAGGATGGGGTTGCAGCAAGGAAGAAGATGAAGTTTTGCGACGCCATCAAAATGTTTACATAAAAAGGATAGTAACTAATATGTCTGCTCAACGGATGGTACAGGTTCTCTGGGTATTTATATGGATAGGCGTTTTGTTCTTGTCCGGGTGTGGGAATTTTCTCACCCCGAAGGTCGGGGTAACAGCCCGGGAGGATGCTCGATTTGTCCTGAGTGAAGATGGTCAGCAGAGTAGAATGTTGCAGACTCGTGACTTGAGATTGACCTTTTCTTATACAGAATCCGACAATACCTTCAATCTGTCAGGAAGTCTCTCTTTTGAGAGAAGTTTGCTGAATTCTTTCCCAATCAATAGAAGATTTTCTTTGAGGATGAGTTTTTTGGATGACCAGGGCAGGGTGCTTGAAACGGTGAACATCACGCCACTGATCGGTGCTTCTAGTACTGTGCCGCGTGAGGTGCCGGTCAGAGCTTCCACCACCAGACCGGCGGGCGCGACCGCCATTGCCTTCAACTATTTTGGAGTGTTCGCGAGTGGGGGGATAACTAGAGAAAGGTCATCGAGTCAATGGAATATATCTTATTTTCCGTTTTATTAATAGAGCCATACAGGCTCCAGGTTATGCGAAGGGGGCTGATCGGACGAAAATGAAGTACTAGTGAACGGTCACTTTCAGGCTACTGCTTCACCCATCAGAATAAGCCCCCTTCGACCAAGTTGACGAAGAAAAGTTGTGACCGAAATTTCCGCTTCCTGGAGGGAGAGTCCACTTTGTTCGGCAACCTCTTTGATTATTGCCTTTACCTCCTTTTTCCCATCGAACATCTGCCAGACCTTGCTTCCCATAGGATCCAGTTGCAGTTTTTTGGTTGGCCTTTGTTCCTGCCCCTTGCCAAAGCGACTGGCCAACTGAATGAAAAACGGTTTTATATGTAAAGGATATTCAATGAGAATTTCACCGTTTTCAAGAATTTCCCAGGTAGCCAATGGAGATCTCAGCGGAATACTGGCCAAAGCTTCGGTCCTGGTAAGCCCTGCATCCTGTCCCGTGGATATGTTCTTGTGCCCTGTTTTCTTTTTAAATAATTTCATAGTGGCTGCAAATCTTTTCGGTTGCCGTCTGCGGGATTGGGCGGTGGGAAGAAAGAACAACAGCCAGCAGCCGATTATTCCCCTGGGCGTGCCATATTTTTGCACGTATAAAAGGCTTTTCCCGACGAAGTCGAAAAAAAATCTGTTGCGGGATAGTTGGACTGCGGTGTCCTGAACAAGAGTAGTCTTCTTCTGTAACTATTATCAGGTTCGGAGTGTCTGTCAGGGTGATGAGGATGTCAGCAAGGGACTGCTGCTCGAGGCGTTTGTCGGCTGGACCCAGCGTACAGGTTTGCAAGAAAAGATCAGCGCTGATAAACGCTAACCGGGTCAGTCCGGCCCCAAAAGTGTAGTCCTTGAGAAGAAAGGAGTCAGGGATGGCCAGGGAAAAATCCTGAATACGCCACAAGGTTTCTGGATGTATGGAGCAGGTAAGTGTGGTCAGACAACCATTGACTTCTTTTAAGAGCGACGGATCCGTAAGAAGCAGGTGAAAGAGGACCAGCGTCTGGCCATCAGTACAGAGCAATATGCCTCCGGCAACTGTTTTATTCTCTCTCTGATAGCAGGTCACCAGATCAAAAATGTCTTGCAATTGTTGCAGTTCCGGAGGGAAATCGGCTGCTGCAATGAGAGAACCCATTTGACCGGCAAAACGTTCCAATCGCCCATGGGGTGCATTGGGGTGACGTGTACCCACCCTTTCCCAGCGAATCTGTAGTTGGGGTTCAAAATCTTTTTCAAAAACAAGATGGCGCTGTCCCGAAACTCGAGCGTCCCAATCGTACGGAATTTTCAGACGCACGCCGTCCCAGGCGATAAGTCTGTCGTTTTCTTCTCTCTTTGTTCCTGTCTGCATTGCCTTGGCAGCGTTACTTCGGGACAAGGTGTGACCAGTCGGATTTCTTCAATTCCTCTTTTCGTTTCGCATCTGTCTTTCCGTTGCTGTGTTCGCAGACGGCCATAAAACAAAGCCGTTCCTCCTCTATTTTATCAGGGTAGGAAAGCCGCACCACATTGCCAATGGTTTCGTTGGAGTTCTTGCCGTTATATTGCAATGCCAGGCTGATGCGGTTCTGTTCTTCATCGATGAATTGCCATTTCCAGATATGCATGACGCCAAAGGAATCGCCACTCCATGTGTTAGGTTCGCCAAAATCTTTACGGAATTTTTCCAATAATTTTCTATAAAACTCTTCACTTTTATCCTCATATTTCATATCCATCTTGAGGATCTGGTTGATGTTTTTGCACGTGCCATAGGAAATGATGCCCTTTCTAAAGCCATGCCAGTCCGTTACCACAACTTCCTTGAGAAAATTGTTCTGGATTATCTCTGGGTAATCGTTGACATTGGTTCCTAAAGTAATATTGGCAATCCCGTGAGGGATTTTTTGAGTTTTGGCGAAAAGGGGAAATGCGGTACATAAGAGACCGAGGATGATGACCCACTTCATTGTGCTTTTTATTGTTATCATTGTGCTTTCTTCTCTACTTTAGATTATCGAGTATTACTTATCCTACGGTCAAGAATATGGGGTCACGTGGAGGAAAGTCAAGTTCTCTGCAGATTTCGCTTCTATTTAGCGATGCCCTGATTTTCTTGGAGATAGCACAAGAGTTTCAATAGCAACTCACTAGTCCCGCCCAGGAGCGTTGCGGGACTCTTTTCAGTACTCCCTTGAGGGGTGTCAGTTCCTTCACGAAAAAAGTCTCTTGTAAAGAGCACAAGAGGCTTAGATCATATCTCACTATTCCCGCATAACAGCATTGCGGGACAAGTTCCTTAACGAAATACGTCTCCTGTAAAGAGCGCAAGAGACTTAGATCATATCTCACTATTCCCGCATAACAGCATTGCGGGACAAGTTCCTTAACGAAATACGTCTCTTGTAAAGAGCGCAAGAGACGTATTTCTAAGTCACTAGTAAGCCATATGCCCAAGAGATTTCATGATAAGGGCAAAACCCATGGCGAACATGCCGCTGAGCCCCATGCCGCAGGAAAAGCCGGCAAGAAGGACCGGAGCATACTGCCGCCACATAGGGCCATATTTTTTCAGGAAGAAATACCTGCCCAACAGCGCTCCGGCGACCTCCAGAACCAGGCCGTGGGGAGTGGATTGACCCAATCCTCGCACCACGCCGTAGATAAGCAGCACCGGCAAGCCGAGCAGGCTGAGCACCATATACATCAGGAGGCCGAACCCTAGCCCGGAAAAGACGGTTGTCCCATTCAGGGCCTGATAGAACATTGAGTTGCCTTCCAGGGTGGAGGTCTGCATGAGTAAAGTATTTAAGGCCTGCAGATGCCACAACTCCTGGGCAAAAGGATAGTTGGCCGAAGGGATTGGCGCCAGCCGCCAGATAAACTGTGAGAAAACGAGGCTGGCGATCATGACGATGGGAAAAACCAGCAGTTCGGCCTTGATAATACCCCGCAGGGAGGTGCCGGTGAGTTCAATCTGGCGGAATTGGACGGTAGCCTCGCCGTAGTTGTGGATAGGAATAGGGGCATACCAGATCTCAATACCCTGGTAACCAAAAAAACGGGCACCGGCAATAAAGCTTGCTTCCCGAACGAGGGGCAGGCTGACGAACTGGCCGGCGATGCCTTCCATTCGGGCGGTAATATAAGAGATGATCGGGGTGTAAATAAAGCCGTAGGCAAGAAAGAAGATCCAGGGGAATGCCGGCACCAGCCATACACACAGGCCGACATAGGCGAGCGTTGAAAAGAAATATATACCAATGGCAATCCAAAAATTGAAATCACCCCGGCCGACCGGCGGATGAAACAGGTCATGAAGAGTGCCACGCTCTCCCTTGGTATCCCGAAAAGAGCGAACGACAGACCAGACCCCTATCAGACCGATTGCCAGCCCCAGGCCGATCCCAAAGCTCATATAGAAATCAAAGTTATTGGCAAACACCGTGTCGACGGTGGCCATCCCCGGATGCCATCTGGTCAGGATTCCGGCGGCGTAGAGCTGCGGGTTGAGGATGATGGTGATGATCAGCCCGATAAGGCCGCCGATAACCGCCCAGAAAGGCAGAACCATGCCGACAAAGAGTAGCCCAAGGTCAAGCTGCAGACCAGTGGCGACGGCGGGCAGGATCTCTTCTGTGTAGCCGGTGAGTTCGATCCACGGGATGGGGATGAGCCTGATCTGTTCGGTAAAGATCAGCCCGGAAATTATTGGCAGCACAACATAGACCAAGCCAAACGCCAGGCCGATGACCCCGCCAATGGAGAATACCCGCCATTTCCAGCTCTCTTTTTTTTCTTCGGCTGATTCGGCGAGGGCCATGGTGCCGAGTGCGGCGACCGGGGCCATGGGAAAAGGCAGTCTTTCCACATCCGAGGTGATCCGGAACAGGGCATAGCCGAGGCCAAAATGGTCAATGCGCTGAATGATCTGTGAACCGACCAGGAGGAGAATCGGGATCAGCCAGTCTCTGTGGAAGAATGTCCGTTCCACCATGGACAGGGAGTCGGGTCCCGGGGCGATCCAGGACGGAATAAATTCGGTGACGCCGAGCATGCGTGCCGCATCGGACTGGACCAGGTACTGGTTCCAGAGCAGTCCGGAAAAAGGGGAGGCCAGGGCTGCGCCGGCCATATAGTAGAGGAGGAATATTTCCTGCTGCTTGAGGTCGGAGTGGGCTCGTTTGGCGATCTCGGCAAACAAAATAATGGTCACCCAGCGGGCCGCCGGGCCAATGCCCTGGCCGATGACCAGCTGGAGATACATCGATCCGGGCATCATCAAAAATCCGATGAAGACGGCCCCGATGATGGTTTTCCAGTCAAACCCTTCTTCAAAGTGTTTGGGAGGTTTGAGGAGATCGCGATATTCTTTTAATTCTTTATCGTCATACATAGGAGCATCCCATAGGGAAAAACATGCTTTCAGAGCGTATCAAATTAATCCGGCAACACCTGGTAACTCACGTCGGTAAACAGTCCGACAATGGCCCATCCGCCGCCCATGAGAAAATCACCGATTATCAGACCAATGAAAAAATATTGCAGTTTCTTGAACAGGAGTATTCCGCCATAGCGCATACACAGGGCGTTGCAGACCCAGCCGATGAAGAAGCTGACCCAGAGAATACGCATGGCCGAGCTGTAGGCGGTGAGGTAGCCAAGCGGATGGATGGGCCACCAGTAGAGGCGATGATAACAGGTGACCAGGACGAGCATCACCAGGGCACCGGCCAGAGCAAAGATGAAGATCCAATTACCGGTGGCGGTATCCATGGCGACGAGGCGGTAAATATTCTCGTAAACCGTGGTGGTGGTCTGACTGGCCCAGTCCAGCTGCAGCTCGCGAATGCCGTAGCGGTAGCAGAGGGTCATCATGGCCAGGATGGAAACGGTCATAGAGGCGACAATGGTCATTGCCAGACCGGAAAAAAGCAGCAGGGCCGGGCCTCTGTTCTGCTGGAGATGGCGGGCATGCAGTAGCGATGGCAGGAGCGATTCGCGCAGATCAACAAAAAGAACCTTCTGGCTCATACCGGCAAGCAGACCGCTGGCACCGGTAAACAGTTTAGCACCGAAAAGGGCAATCATGCCATCGGTGGGCGCGGCGGTGAGGGTAAAGTAGGCAAGTCCACCCTGGCAGATGATGCGAGTCGCCACCAGCATGATCATAAAGAAAGCACCGACCACCAGCACCGCGGTGAGAGGAGCCATGCCGAGCCAGATATACCACCAGATAATCAAGGCAAAACCAATAATTGCCCCCCAGAAGGATATCCTTACATCAAACCATTCCGATCTCTCCGGCGAGGGTTTTTTAAAAAACAATGATTGCCGGCACACATCGAGCAGGTGGAGCCTGGCCAGCCAGACGAGAAAGAGAAAAAAGATGCCATATGCCCCGATCATCTGCATCTCTTCTGGCCGTGCCAGGGTCGGACCAAAGGTCACGCCCAGCTCGGAAACAGGAATGGAATAGCCGAGCAGGTTGAGGATGCCGTACAACAAACAACCACCAAGGAAGAAAAACCAGAAAGAGAACGAGATCTGCCGCGAGGTCAGAAAGGCAAAGCCGATAAAAGACGGGTAGAGGTAGATCTTCAGTTTCTGAAAACCGGTGAGGATACCGCTGTCGGAAAAATAGGGTCCGGCCAGAAAAATGGTTGGAATAGGTGGAATGGTTGGATAGTACACATTGAGCCCATTTACCAGATGCAGAAAAATAGGGATAGAGAGGCCGGTGAGCAAGAAGCGATTGAAGAAAAAGCTGGCCGTTTCTCCTTCATTTACCGCCTTGCTGATCATCTCGGGGACCTTCAGCAGGGGAAAGTTCATCCTCTCGTTATGTATCCATTGTCTGGACAGAATATTGATCAGAAAAAGCATGACCAGATAGGAGAGAAGCACAAACATCCCCCAGAACAGGAGGGGTGGCAACCATGCCGCCCAGGGGATGGCCCTGGCTACTTCAAGCCAGCCCATGTCACGGCCGCCGGCAATACCGTTATATAAAAGTTCAATAGCCGCCGGATCGGTTGGGGTTAAAGCCGGTGGGATAAGGGGGTGGAGTACTTCGCCCCAGCGGTTTCCTGGTGTGGCAAAATGTACCGGGGCGGTCAGATTGATCAGAAAGGTGCGGGCGAAGCCGGTGTAGGCAATGCCCGACCCGATAACCATCTCAATCCAGATAATGAGCAGCTCCGGACCGGTCAACAAAAGTGACGACCGAAAAATCCTGGAAACCAGGCTGATACAGACCGCCAGGAGCATAAAAATAAAAAAGGGAGCGAGGGGAAAATGCCCCCCCCCGAGTGGGGTAGCTCGCAGATAAATATTATTGTATGGGGTGAGCAGACATATGACTACAGCCAGGAGGAGGCCAAGCAGTGGGGCTCGCAGGCGAATAGATCGAAATGTCGGATTCTGGACGGAACTCTGCATCTCAGATGACCTCCGGAGCAAGGCCTTTGTCGGCGATAACGTTCTGAAAAGATATTTGCAGCTGCTTGTGGGTCTCCTGGTCGAAGGAGCGCCAGATAAGGAGCTGTTTGCGCACTTCGTGAAGAAATGAAGTGTTGATGCGCTGCCATACCCCTGATTCACCCGACTGTCGATGCAGGGTGATTTTTATTTCGAGAAATTCCTGGCCCTCCAGAGCCGGACAAAACTGGATGTCGACGATCTGCATAATGCCGAAGTCGAAGGGGGCAAGCCAGACGTTTGCGCGGATATGTAAACACAACACATCATTGGGCGAAGCGGATTCTCTGACCATTTTGTGGATTTCATCCACCGTTGAACAGCTGAACACTACCTCGACAGGACCTGTGGAAAAAACACCGTGGGAAACATCCCGGTGACTGGCCAGGTATTCATAGATGAATCCGCCAATGCTTTCGTGTTCCCGATATTTCATCAGAAACGGCAGGGTGACCTGGATTTTATTGTCAACGGGTGCGGGGAGCTTGAACGTTCGGTTGACGTCGGGGATGGCAATACGCGCGGCAACTCTGGCAGGATAGAGTACTGAGATCAGGACAACGGCGATAACCAGGACCATGGCGGCAACTCCGGCCATCGAGGAATAGTTGACGGTGATCCCATCCCACAGGGGCGTCCTGGCAAGAAAAGCGGCGGATATCTGGGCCAGCAGGTAGCCCAGCACCACGGAAATGACGGCAAGAGCCAAAGCCTCGGCGACAAAGAGAAAACTGACGTGGGAGGGTGCCAGGCCGACGGAAGTATATACGGCAATCTCACCCTTGCGCTCGTATACGGAACTGATCATGGTGTTGAGGACGATCAGAACCGAAATAAGCAGAGGAATGATGATATTGGGAACACCGCTGTAATTCATGGTATCGCTGATATTATAGAGCCAGACCCCATCTTCTTCACCGGTAAAAATTGCCAGGCTGAACCGGTCAGTCAAGCGGCTGGCAATGTTGCGTATCTCATCTGCGTCAGCCGGTTTGACCGCAATACTTTTTAACTGACCGCCGGCCGCAAGGAGTATTTTGGCAGGGATGATTGCCGTCTGGCGAGCCGGAATATGCTGATATCTGCTCTGAAAGGAGCGGACATCATCTCCAGACTCAAGGGCTTCCATCTCTTCTTCACTCATTTCTTTCCCCGCTTCTTCAGGAAAGATAACCGGGGTGAGAGGTTCGCCGTCGAGGTCAATGGCCTTTTCGAAATCCTCTGCCTTGAATGTACCGATAACTGTAAACGGAGAACCCCATAACGAAATTGTCTGGCGCCCGTCTGCCGTGACTCCCAGCCGGGCGGCCATCTGTTCCTCGAGGATGATCACCGTCTGGTCATCGTCGGTAAACCATCGCCCGGTAGCCAGGATCGAATCGAGTCCGGTGACGGTTGCTTCGTTTGGGCTCAGGCCGATAAGACCCTGGATCTCAATTTCGGTGTTGTCCCGCCGCAGCGGAATACTGACCGGACGAGAGGGGTCCGCTCCTTCCAGCCACACCCGGGGTGCGGATTTGCTGATAGCTGACATGCTGCTGATCAGGATATCATGCGCCTGAGGAGGGAGACTCTGCCGGTTGACTCGTTTCAGCAGGAGGCCCTGGTAGGGAGCCTGGCTCTGAAATGGCAGGCGCACTTCTTTCCGGCTGGATTTAATGGTGGTGAAGCTCATTATGGTAAAGGTCAGAATAATAAGGGTAGTGCAGGTCAAAATAGTTCGCAGCCGCCGTCTTCTCAGGTTGGACACACCGAGGAAAAAAGCTGCCACGAAAGCCTTCCAGCGACTGATCTCTTCCGGTCGTTTGTGGGTCGCCCGACGCTGGAGAAGGATCATCTCGTCTTCGAAGCGGAAAAAAATAATCAACGTCACCATGAAGGAGAGTCCGATGATGAAAAAGGCCAGAATAACCACCATCGGGCTGTAGGCCAGCTCGAAGGCCGGATGAACATTATAGATGACCGTGATGAGTAGTACCAGGATCAGGCTGAATCCGATGATTCGCTTATAAATAGTTGCAGAATTAAAGAGAAAGCGCTCCATGACGAAGGCAAAAGGAACAAAGAGGGCAATGTAGAAAAGAACCCCGAACAGCACGTCCTTCTGCGTCTTCTCAATCTGCACATAGACCCTGGCCGCCAGAGCAAGCGATTCTGCTGCCGCTTCGCGGGCCACTGAATAATCAAAGGTTTTAAAGCCTTCAGAACTTGTTGCCAGAGCGCTCAAGCCTCGTTTTTCCAGGTCGTTGATGCGGGCGTCGTAGATGCCGTGGGTTTCCAGGTTTTCAATCCGTGGCTTGAGGAGCGTCCAGGCGTCTTTTGCCGCGTGATAGGTGGTATTGGGGATGGACGGATATTGATCTACCAGGTAGCCGTGACCGAACCTCTTTTCCTCGGAACTGTTGGTGAGGATCATCTTGCGGGTGAGCACGGTATCCGAAAGGGTCAGTTTGAGTCGCGTGCCCGGCTCGGTAAAAATGGAGGAAATAATGGAATCCCGGGTATCGATCCGGCTGAACCAGTAATGCTCTGGGGGTGCGTCACGCCTGCCGTCAAAGAGATGGAGTTTGGTCATATAAGCGAAACTCCGGGGTTCAAGCAGGTCAAACAGGGTCGTTTCCCGAGCGTTGAACATCACCAGGTCGGTCTGCATCGATTGCCGGAGCAGCTTCAAACGATAATTGTCCTTGCCTGTTGCTTTTTTATCAATTGCCCAGATAACTCTCCCGGTGTCTTCGTCGAAGCGGTAACCCTCGATAATAAGTTTATTCAGGTCGTGTTTTTTATCTGCCAGTCCTTTAATCCTGCAATAGCCTGATTCGTCGACCATGGCGTAAAATTTGCTTCTTCCCTGGTATGCGAGAATTGTGGTGTTGCTGGCCGGGTAATTGGCAAACAGCTCCCCCTGCAGGAGCAGATTGGTGCGAGCGGTCACTGTGACAAAACCGTCTCTGGATGAATTATCAGGATGGATGTTTGTGTTCCGGGCGAGGCCAAGTACCAGGCGCTCAACCAAAAGCGCCTGGTCATGCAGATAGGCCCAGTCAATATGCTCCACCGTGTCTGTTGGTGTTCCCCAGAGTATTCGGCCATCTCCGGTGGTGACCAGGCTGAGACCGAGGTAGCCGGCAAGGGCGCTGACTTCACCGCCTAAATGAGGAGTGTCGAGAAACCATGAATCCCAGGTGCGTAGATGGCTTGGGCGGAGAGTGTCTTGATATTGAGCCCTTCCTACGGATGGTTCACCAAGCTTTTCGAGAACTTCGGCGATTGGGCTGTACAGAGATGTCCTGTTTATCGTCTGCTTCAGATCATAGAGCCATCCACGATGAAAACCGCCGACACCATTGCCGTGACTGGAGAGATGAAGGCTGACGATCGCCGCCACTTCGTGGTCTCGGACCTGGTTACGAAAGGTCGTGGCAGACTGCAGCGCTTTGAGCTGGCGCTCGCTATCGTTGATGAGATTTTCATTCTTGGCCATGGCCTCGGGAATAATCTGCCGGAAAAGCTCGGCTTCTCCTTCGGGAAGCTCAGAAAAGTTTTCGGTCCAGCCCAGCCTTCGATAGAGCATTCGCTGGCGAGCGATATGCTTGATTGACTGCTTTATTTCATCGGTCTGCTCATTTAATCGTAACTGCATGAGCTCTCGGGAAACCTGATCAATCGCCTTTTCCAGACTGTGTTTTATGGCTTCGCTAATAAATGCATCTCTTTTTTTATCGGTGGTCAAAGGAAAAGTGAGGCCCTGAAGGAGTTCCAGATTGAATTTTCCTCTGTTCTTTTCCTTTTGCAACTGCTGTTTGCGATCACGGAGATCCTTGGACCTGGCATTGATGCTCCAGATAATATCCCGCATCCCGGCAAGGGTCTCCGCCTGGCCGCTGGTGGCTACCAGCATGACCGATCGTTGCGGTTGATTTTTTACCAGGGATTGGGCAATTTCCAGGAAGGTGGCTATTGAGGCGGCGTAGTCCGCTCCGGGGGAGTTGCCAAAGACAAATTCCTCATTATCAAAAAAGGCTTCAATTATCAGCAGCTCTTTACCCAGCTGCGGGTCGCTTCCTTTAATGAGTGCGTAGAGGTTTTTGGCGAGATAGTTTTCCCAGACGGAGCGCGACTGAAGTTCGACCTTGGGGATGAGTGGTGTTTTCCGGTTTTTCAACAGGCCAAAAATTTTTTCCGCCTGGTCCCTTTTCATCCAGAAACAGGGGAACTGCAATGGAGTGAGCTCCTGCTTTTCAGTAAAGAAAATACGTCCCCTGCTGTTGTCACCCTGCAGGAAAATTACCGCTTTGGCCCCCAGGGAGGCGAGCAATTGCCAGTTTCTCCCGGAGTCGAAGTCGAGCAGGGCGATGCTGCCCTCTATGTCTTTCCCATCGAGGTCCTGCAGCCGGCCTTTGCCCACATAGTAGAGTGGTGCCGAAATGACGCCATCTGTTGCCTGAGGGGTAATCGCGTTGTTATAAAAGGGAGTGAGGGCAATTTTTTGATTATTAAAGGAAAGTTCAGCGCTGAGAGAACGGCGGATAGGAAGTTCATAATAATAGGATTGTGGCTCAAGACCCAGGGCATCTAATTTCTGTTCCAGGAAGGCCGCAGCTTTCTCGTATCCCGATGACCCGGTAGCTCTGCTGCCGAAACTGCTGAGAGTCTCGATCGTTTCGCGCAGTGAATATTCATCAACAGCCGACTTTGCCTGCACCGGCACTAAAAGATGCATGGACAGACAGAGGATGAAGATGAGAAAGAGTGCGTGTTTTTTCATTGGTGAAACGCTGTCTCCCGGTTGAAATTACGGCCGATGTTGCTTGAATTACGAGAATTCAATGCGTGGCGCTGGCCAGCCCGCCTGTCTGGATTTCGAGCTCATCCCTTTCTTGAACTTTATCGACATGCCCGTCTCTGATCCACACCACCTGATCTGAGACATTGAGCATTTTATAGTCATGGGTTGCAGAAATTACGGTGACGCCCCGCTTCAGGCTCAATTCTTTCAGCAGCCGGATAATATCTTCTCCGGTCGTCAGGTCCAGATTCCCCGTCGGCTCATCGGCCAGGATTATCGCCGGACTGTTGGCCAGGGCTCTGGCCACGGCGACCCGCTGCTGCTGGCCACCGGAAAGCTCGGAAGGCCGATGGGTGTGCCTGCCGGTCAGCCCAACCTGATCGAGCAGCTCCATGCCGCGCCGCAAAGCGTCATCATTGGATACCCCGGCAAAAGTCATGGGGATGGTAATATTCTCCAGCGCGGTCATTACCGGGATCAGGTTAAAGGTCTGGAAGATATAGCCTATTTTTCGACAGCGCAGCCAGGCAAGCTCGTAGGCGTCGAGCTGGGCGATATCCACCTCGTCTATAAAAACCTTGCCGCTGGTTGGTTTGTCGAGGCCGCCGATCATATTGAAGAGTGTCGATTTTCCAGAGCCCGAAGGACCCATGATGGATATATATTTTCCTTCTTCGATCTCCAGATCGATACCCTTCAGGACCTTAACGACAATTTTGCCCAGGTCGAAGTCCTTGGTTACTCCGGCGACCCGGACTATTTTTTTCTTTTCGGTCATCTGTGCTGGAAGCCTCTTGGTATAAGTTTGGACAAATTGACTGTTATTGCTCGACCCGCATTGCTTCTACCGGCAGCATGCGCGAGGCGACAATCGCTGGATAAAGAACACCCAGCAGGCTGAGGCCGGTTCCGATGGAGATGGCATAAAGGATGGTCGCACCAAGGTCGAACCAGGGCATAAAAGCGGCCGAGGACAGGCCAAACCTGATGAGTGCAACGCAAAAAGCCACGAGGACGCCAAGCAGGGCGCCGATTATCCCTCCGGCCAGCCCTTGCAGGGTCGCTTCGATCACAAATATCCTGACGATGAACCGGTCCAGTGCTCCTAGACATTTAAGCGTGCCGATTTCCCGGAATCGTTCGGTAACCGACATGAGCTGGGCGTTGATTATGCCGACGACACAGACCAGGAGGGAGAGGAAAACAATCCAGCGCTGTTTGGCAGAACTGGTGATGCTGGTCGTGTCAGGCGTCACATCATAACCAATTTTATTGAGGATCTGGATAAATGCCGGCTGCTGCGAGGTGAGCATGCCTTGGGTAATATTGTTTTCCGCCCGGGTGAAGCTGAGAAAAGCCACGGCAAGAACCAGGCTCATCGTGGTGACCAGGGAACGAAAAAAACGAACCCGGATTGACTGGTAAGCCATCTGGAAGGATTTGCTGAACGGCAGTGCAACAAGACGTCTCATGGCATCGGGTTCCGGTCAGTGAGTCAGCAACGGGTCAAAAAAGGGCAGGCGGAATCATGCAGCTCGCCATACCGACGAATCTAGTTTTTAATCAGGAGCTTGTCAACGAATGTTGCATGAAAATCGGCCCTGACGACACAATTATAACAAGCAGGGAAAGCGTTTTTATGATGCCGTCATTTGCCGAGATACCTTTCTTCAATATGCCGGAGAAAATAATCGGGGTTGGTTGCTTCGCCACTTGCCGTGCGGATAATATCCTGGGACTCCATGGTCGAGCCCTTACTCCAGATGGTCTCTTGGAGCCGGTTGCGGATAAATTGGACATCACCGAGGGCTAATTTTTCCTGCCAGTCCGGATGAGTGCGGCGAATGGCGATAAAGAGCTGGGCGCTGTTGAGTGCACCAATGGTATACGACGGGAAATAACCGAAGGAGCCATCAGTCCAGTGCATATCCTGCAGGCAGCCGTCACGGTAATTTCCCTTGGTGGAAAGTCCGAGGTAGTGCTGCATTTTGTCGTCCCAGATTGCCGGGATATCGTCGACCTTGATACGGCCGTTGATGAGATCGCTTTCAATTTCATAACGAAGAATCACATGCAGGGGATAGGTAACCTCATCGGCTTCCACCCGGATATAGCTTGGCTGGACCCTCGTTGCCGCAGCCCAGAGTTGGCAAGCAGTAAAATGTGCGGTGGTTGGCAGTATTGTATGAATTTTGCTGGTGAAAAACGTCATAAAGGAACGGGATAAAAATATCTGTTTCTCAAAAAGAAGACTCTGACTTTCGTGGATGCATAAGTTGCGTGCATGTCCCGCCGGCAGGCCATCCCATTCTCCCGGCAGGCCGCTTTCATACCCGGCATGTCCTGTTTCATGAGCGGTAGCCAGCAGGGCATCGAAGAAATCGGTCAGGCGGAATCGGGTGGTGATTCGTTGATCTCCCCGGCAGCCGGTACTGAAAGGATGTGAGCTGACATCCAGCCGCCCTTCATCAAAATTAAAACCCAGACATCGCATGAGTTCCTGGTTCAGCAAACGTTGGCTGTCTATAGGGTAATGACCGGTCAGGTCCGGGGCGGCATCGCTTTTCTGTTTTTCTACCACCTGTTGCACCAGTCCGGGCAGGACATTTTTCAGTCTCACAAAAACATCGGCGATAAAGCTGTTGCTGTCCCCGGTACAGTAAAGATCGAGCATCGCATCGTAAGGTGTGGCAAATCGCTCTGGTGCCATGTTTTGGCGGGCCTGTGCTTCTTCTTGAGCGAGTCGAGCCACCTCCCGGAAATTTTGCAGAAAACCGGGCCAGTCGTTATTTTTTCGCTGACTGCGCCAGTCATGTTCGCATTTTGAACCGGCCAGGGATTTGGCTTTTACCAGGTCCTGAGAAAGACAGAGCGCCTGCTGGTATTCTCGGTCCATTTCCGTGAGACTTCTCTTTTCGGCAGGAGACCGGACCTGTCCCGCCGCCTCGTGCAGAAGATTGCCCATCTCCGGTGTAGTCAGCAGTTCATGGCGTAGGCTTGTCAGTTCGGCGATAGCTTTGGCGCGTGGTTCACTACCGCCCGGCGGCATCATGACCATATGATCCCAGTGCAAAAAGGTGATAGCGTGATCGAGGCGGCTGAGTTTTTGAAAATGCTCGATTAATAACGGGTAGGCGGTGGACATGGACATCCTCATTAGAAGCGGAATTATTTTTCCAGCAGATCAGTAAAATGCACCGGGAGTAGCCGCGCATTATTTTTAATCAAGCCAAGCAGGATATCCAGCAGTTCCCGTGCCGCTTTGTTCATTCGTTGGTGATGGATCATAATACCACAAAGCCCCGAGGCAAGACCCTGTTCAATTTCCGTTGCCAGGTTTTTCAGGCCAAGATGTGAGTCGGCTTCTTTTCGGGTATGCAAATCGACGTTCACCTGGAAATCGGGCAGCTCAGGAAGTGTTTCCGGCTGGGCCCCTTTAGATCTTGAGACAGCTTTGAAACCAAGAGCACCAAGTGCCTGGAGGGTGTCGTTGTCGCACCTGTTCCATGGCGGGGTGAAGACCGGCTGAAAATCAAGATCGAGAAGTCGTTCCAAGCGCTCTCTCCCCTTACCAAGACTGTACTGAATATCATTCTTACTTCGAGTGGGGCCAAATTCCTGTTTTTTACCGCTTGGTTCAAAGTTGCGATGGAGCCGGCCATGCTGGTGCCAGCACCATTGTCTGCTGTTGGTGCCCGTCAGTCGGCGCAATTGCTGTAAACGTGATGCGGTAAGCCAGGCCGGAACCGTTGCCAGGCAGAGAGGCAGCCGGTGCTTTTGAAAAGAGCTGATCAGTTGGCTGAACCTTTCTGAAGGAACACCGATATCATCAGCCCGGAAGAAAACCAGCGGAAGGTTGACTGACTGCTGAATTCCCCGGTCAAGAGAGCCTGCGATTGTCTCACTCAGGCCAGAATGATCGGTAGTGTAAAGGGTTGACACTTCTTGAGTCATAAAGCTTGCTCCGCATACCAGGTATCCAGTTGCCGTGCCGTCTGTTCCGCGCCATTGAGCTTGATGTCTGCAGAAAACTGCCGAATTTTAAACTGTTGCAATATTGCCTCGGCAAGCAGCTCAGGTGTCAGATCGGCGTCCGTCAAAATTGTCATTGGCACCTTCCTGCCCAATTTCTCTGCACGCAGGCGCTGCTCCCGGTTTTGCTTGAAAGGGTAAACCAGGGCAGGAATTCCGGCCTGGATGAGATTCATGCAGGTATTATATCCGGCCATGGAAATGGACAGATCCGCTGCTGCGAGCCATGCGGGGAAATGGTCGGTGAAACGGTCAATGGTTATATTCTTCCTGCTGCCACCCTGGAGAGTCTGATATGTTTGTTCATCGCAGTATGGGCCGCAAAAAATTTGCAGATGGGCGGAGATGGAACCTTCCAGGATCTTAACAGCCCGGATCGCAGCAGAGAGCAACTCAGTCCCCACATTACCGCCGCCGATACTGGCAACAATGAGTTTACCGGCTGGCGATAAACTCAATTTCTCCCTGATAGGAGCTCTATCTTCGTTTCTCCTGGGGGCCGGTCCGGAGGTGGTAACAAAACCGGTGTAGTAAAGAGGAGTGTGTATATCATCGACTCGACTGAAGGTCTCGTTAAGGGAGATTATTTCCGGATCGGCATGGACGAAAATGCCGTCAAAATACCTGTTGATGAGCTTTATTGCCCGCTGCTCAAACTTTTCCCGCCCGGTTTTTTTTTCCACCAGGATATCCCGTACACTGCAATAACATAAACAGTCAGGTAAGGAACCATTATCGATAGCTTCAAGTAGCGGGTCAAGTTCAAACCTGAAAGCCTTTCGGCCAAAAGGATACAGCTCGGTAATAAAAATATCCGGTCTGTTGTCAAGAAAATGGGCAAAAAGTTGGTTTTTTCGAGCTGTTTTAACCGCATCGAGAGACAGGGAGGTGTTACAGGGAACCATGTTGTTGAACGTACTGTTCATCTGCAGACCCTGCAATCTTACAACCTGCAGGCCGGAGTGATCGAGGGCAACCGGAGGGCCGCCGATAATAAGAGTCGTCGGGTGATGACGGGCGATTGCCGTGCAGATTGCCACGCTGCGATGGAAATGGCCAATGCCGAGAACATGCTGACAATAATACGACACTTTCATGGTGTCTTCGTTCGCATGATATTGAGTTTCAGCGGCGCGAAGCTTTGTCCGGTGCAGCTGATCAGGTGCAGACGATTATGCTGCAGCAGTGGATCTTCACCGGGTAGAAAATCCCGGCCATCAAACGAGTAGAGGACCGACTTCACCACGCCCTGATGGCAGATAACCAAGAATTTCTGGCCAGGCCATTTTTCGGCGTTTTCAAGAAGAGTCGTCAGCACCCGGTCTTTTACCGCCCGTCGGGTTTCCCCGCCGGGGGCGGCAAAGTCCCAACCCATTGCCACCCGGCGGGCCAAATCTTCTTTGAAGTTCTGCTGGACAAAGGGGAGGGTGAGTCCTTCCCATTCACCCCAGTGCTGCTCGCGTAACCGTGGGTCGAAGCTGACGGGCAGGCCAAGCCCTTGGTTAAGAATATCGACTGTTGCCCGTACTCGTCCGAGATCACTGGCAATAATCCGGTCCCAATGATAATCTTTTAATGTATTTACCCAGGCAGCGGTCTGCAGTTTTCCTTCTTCGGAGAGGGGCGAATCGGCTGAGCCCTGGATCTTTTTCAAGATGTTCCATTCCGTCTGGCCATGGCGCAACAGGCCGAAGATGGTCGTAATGGTGCTTTCATTGGCTGGGTTTTTCATGGAGGGAGTATCTGTATTTGTCGGATTATCGGAAACTCTCATTGTGTTGGCGAAATATTCCGGCCAGTTCTTTTATCCATCGGCTATTGTCAAACTGGTTTTGCACCAGCTCCTGACCGCCGGCAATTAATTGTTGCCGGAGTCGTTGATCCGTGAGGATGCGCAGCATGGCTTTTTCCAGTTGCTTGGGACTCGATGGGGGCACGGTCATGCCGGTTTTTCCATCGATAAGGATTTCAGGTATGGCCGATACCGTCGTGGATAAAGCCGGGACGCCCATTGCCAGGCTTTCGACCAGGACATTGGGAATACCGTCCCGATCGCCGTTTTCGGCAATTTCACAGCCAAGCACAAAGAGATCGCTGGTTTTAAAATGGCGCAGCACCTCATCATGAGTCTGGGTTCCGATCCATCGGCAGTGATCCGTTAGCCCAAGGGAAGCTATCAGAGCGAGAATACTGTCCCGGTCGTCACCGTCACCAATCAGGGTGTGGCGAAACCGGATTCCCTTTTGCCGCAATCCTGCCAGGGCCTGGTAAATTGTCGGCAGACCTTTTTTCTGGGTCATCCTCGCAACGGTAAGAATTGTATACGGCTCGTGTGCTTCGGCTTCTGCGATGGTCTGCTGGAAGAGATTCAGGTCGATGCCGTGATAGATGCAATATATCGGCGTGGGACAATTGCCGGCAATTGTCTGCAGGTATTCGGCATTGTGTCTGGTGCAGGTGACGACAAACCGGGCCTGGGCTATTTTTTTGCGAAGTTTTTCCTGGTCCGAGGTATAAATGTCTTTGGCATGGGCGGTAAAACTGAACGGTATGCCGGAGAGCAGCGAGGCAAACATGGTCACCGAGGTGGGGGAATGGGCAAAGTGACCATGCAGCTGGGCGATACTTTGATCTTTTTCAAGATGCTGGTTGGTCAGATATCCAGCCTGAAGAAGATGCTTGAGCGTAGCAAGTTCTTTGCCTTTGCTGATCCCCCCGGCAGCGGTCGCAAGAGTTTTTCTGAAATTTTCCGGTTTTTTGGCAGAAAGAAAAATATTTGGCCGGAGAAGGTGGAAAAAATCGGCGAACAATTCGGTGGGTAAATAATCGACTCGTGCCCGAATCTTTTTAACCGAGGCATGACTGAACGATTCGCGGGGCTGGCGCATGGGGAAGAGGCGCATGGTAAAACCCATTTTTTCGAGCAGCAGAATCTCGTTAGAAATAAATGTCTCGGAGATTCTCGGGTATCCTTTTAGAATGTAGCCGAGGGTGAATTTTTGTTGCTGTTCTGCCATGGGTTCTTAATACCCTTCTTGGTAACGGACATCCTTTTCTTTAAAATAACTGAGTCGGGCACGGATCGTATCGAGGCCTGAAAGCTCAAAAGAGCTTATAGTTTCGGTGTATTGGCGCTGGTCTCTGAAAAGGTTGAAGATTTTCTCCCGCAGCAGCTGTGGGGTGACTTCCGTCCAGGGAATGAAATCGAGGAGTCCCTCGCTCTTCAGTCTTCTGGCTCTGATCAGCTGTTCTTTGCGGGGAGTCTCACGGGGAATTATCAAGGCGGGGGTCTGCTGGGTGAGTATCTCGCAGATGGTGTTGTAGCCACCCATGGAAATAACCAGATCGGCAGCCGAGATCAATTCTTCCATTCTTGGATGAAACGGCAGGGTTTTTATGCCGAATTTTCTGGCCCGTTTCGAAAAATTTTCCCTGACCTTCTTGGGCATGAATGGCCCGGTGATGATGATAGACTTGAAAGGCAGGGAGGTGGGATAATAATCATGCATGGCAAGATATTGATCGATGACTTCCAGGCCGTCCCCTCCGCCGCCGGTAGTGACCAGCACAAAGGTGTCGTCGTCCATTACCCGGTATCTTTTTCTAACACTGGCCTTGGTTTTTGCCGACAGTGTCTTGCGGGGGATGTACCCGGTGTATCTTACCCGGCTGTGAATGGTATCCGGTATTTTGTACATCTCGACCGGATCATAAATATCTTTGTTGCCATAGACCCATATCTCATCATAGAGCCGATCGAGATAGGTGTAGACATTCTTTTCCTGCCAGTCGTTTTGAATAACCTGCGCATCATCGAGGATATCGCGCAATCCGAGCACGGTCATGGTTGATGGGCTCTCTTCTTTCAGCCATTCCAGGGTCGGCAACACCTCGCGTTTTAAGCCAAGTGGTTCTTTGTCGACAATAAAAAGATGGGGTTGGAAGGTTTTCGCCGTCGCCAGGATAATGTTGGTGCGAATGGATAAAGCCTTTTGTTCATCGATGCGAATAGAAAGTGACTGGTAATCCTCGTTGGTCTTCTTAATCATGCCGGGGATCCGGACAAAATCAACATGCTGGGAGAATTGAAAACGCCCCACAATCGGTGAACCGGTCAAAATGAGGACATTGGTGTTGACATCCCGTAAATGGTTGGCTATGGCCATTGTTCGGCGAATGTGCCCCAATCCATACGTGTCATGCGAGTACATGAGAATGTTATAAGCAGGTGAGGCATTGTGCATGTGCATGACCAGTATGAGGGAGAGGCGAGATTGCTCTGTCGGTGTCGCTTGTTGCTACAGTCATTACAGTAGGTGTTAATATTCCAACGCGACTGACTTGTCAAGTTACCGCCTGAAGCCAAAGGCAAAAAAAACCCCATAGAATTGTAATTCTACGGGGAGATAAAAGATCGCCTAAAAAGCGGCTGGCTAGAAACTGAGAGATATTTTATTACTGATCATGATAATACTTTCTACATCGGAATAACTATTACGGTCAGTAAAAAGATTACCGGTATCCATATACCCAAAATGGAGTTCGTAGGAGAGCTTGTTGAGAAACTTATAGATAACCCCAAGGTTGGCTTCCCAGCTTGATCCGCTCAGGTCACCCATCAACTCTGGTGTCCAGAGATTGCGTGTTACGCCAAAGGCACCCTTAAGAGAAATATTGTTTGTCGCATCAAGCTGGGCGGATAAAGCTATGCTGCTTATATTGGAAACGTTATTTGATGTTTCCCCTAATGAGACCGTTCTTTCGTGCTGGTTATTCAGTATGTCTGCTACGGTGCTGGTAATAAGAAGTGGTTGAAAATTACGCGATGCAATAGGACCATTGCCCTGAAAATTCTCAATGGCTCCCAGGTCATAAGAAGTTACCTTGAAAGCGCGATGGGTCTTAGAATCGTCCGCATAGAGCATACCGCCCTGGCAGAGGAGTTGGAGGACTATTATTATCGGTAAAATT
This sequence comes from uncultured delta proteobacterium, assembly GCA_963804605.1. Classification (GTDB taxonomy): domain Bacteria; phylum Desulfobacterota; class Desulfobulbia; order Desulfobulbales; family Desulfocapsaceae; genus Desulforhopalus_A. Next base: position 15,011 of record CAWDRB010000027.1, on the reverse strand, counting down.
ATGTTCTTCTTCATCTTCATTACGCTTGGTCTGAAAAATACCAGTCATACTATCACCACGATCGATATAAATTCCTCTATCAATATTCTCTATATCCGTGACGGAAAAGTCAAGAGAAAAGTAGATTCTGACAGGCCGTATACTTGTCTTGCCTGAATAAGCAAATTGCGATATAGATAGCACTTTACAGCAGGTTCGATTGGCTACATGGCAACGCACAGTAGTATGCAGTGCAGGCACAATATAATTGGGAGCAAGTATGCAGGCCAGATTCAGAGCAGTCATTCTTTTTTGTTTTTGTCTCACCTTGAGCTGTGTCGGTGGAGCGTCCGGTGCAGATGGGAAAGAACAGGTGCAATCAAAGAGACAATATCAAATTGTTTTTTCGACCTTTGATAAAAGTTCTGCCGGGCGGTATGCCTACTTGCGGGACAGTGTGCAGGCGATGCTTGCCGGTCGACTGGCGGCAAAAGACCGGGTCAGGGTTCTGGAGAAAACTTTTAGTGAGGAAGAGTTGCTCTCCCTGAAAAAAAAGGGCAGCCACAAAGGTCTGTCGGTTGGCGGTGAAAATGCCGACTATCTGGTAACCGGCGCGCTTTTTTCTCTCACCAGTGGCCTGGAAGTCCAGGTGGAACTCTATCCTCTTGTCCCGGATCAGGAAATACTTCATTTTTCCGTCCGTTCAGAGACGCCTGATACTGTCATTGCCGATGTTGATCGATTGTCGCAGGATATTGCCCAAACTGCCTTTGGGTATATTTCTCCGCTGGCGGGGAAAGCGGCAAAAACCGTTGATGTCGAGGGCAATAAAGGTTTCGTGACAGCGCATCCCGAGGCGGCGTATAAGCGAAATCAGTACAGTGGCGCGGTAATTGGCGTTGCCGGCAGCGGGGTGGTGACCAGGGGCCGGGGAGCCAAGATGACGGCGAGCGTACCGGTCAATATGCGGGCCATGGCTGTCGGTGATGTCAATGGCGACAGTCAAATGGAAATGCTGCTTCTGGCCGGGCAGGACTTGTTGCTTTACGGTACCCGAGATAAGGCTATAGTCCGCCTTGCCGAGACATCGCTGCCGGCAAATGTACTTATTCATGCGATCAATCTGGCCGATCTCGATGGTGACGGCAAAGATGAAATATACCTGAGCGGCAATGATGGGGTGTCCGTTTCATCAATGATTATGACCTGTGATGTCAGCGGGAAGTTTCAAGTCCGCGCGCAGAAGATTCCCCGCTATCTGCGTCCCCTGTTCATTCCCGGCAAAGGCTGGCGACTTGCCGGACAAAAAAGGGGATTTGAGAAAATTGATCTGGTGAGTCCTGGAGTGTATCTCCTCACCTTGGATCGGCAATATAAGATTACCGGGGAAGAGCGTATAGCGCTGCCGACCTCGGTAAATCTCTTTGATTTTGTTTATGTGGATGTTGACGGGGACGGCTTTTATGAACTGGCGGTTGTCGATCAAAAAGAAAAACTCAGGGTCTACAGCCCTTCCAATGAGCTGATGTGGGTCAGTCAGAAAAATTTTGCCGGCAGCAAGACCTATCTCGGACCAAGCCAGGGCAGCGCGACGTCGGAACAGGATAAAAGAAACTTCAGCGTGGATGAGGATGCCAACCGTGAGCTGATATTTGTACCGGCCGGTATTATCGTCACTGACATTAATAACGATGGGAAACAGGAGATTATCGTCAGTGAGGGCAGTAAAACCGGCTTGAGCTTTTTCAAAAGACTGCGGCTTTATGACAGCGGCGCCGTTGTCAGCCTGGCCTGGACTGACTCGGCAATGGTTGAATCATGGCGGACCAGTAATTTCCGGGGCTATGTCGCCGGCTATGGCTTTACCATGCTCGATGAGTCGCAGGGCAACAAAAGCCAGGGAACAAAAAATGATACCGTAGCCAAGACCGGAGTGACGGTTGGCAGATTATTTGTCGGCAATTTACCGAAAAGCGGCTCCCTTGTGGATCTGATACCGGGTGGTGCAGAAACTGAACTGACGGTATATGATATTGAATTTTCTCAACAAAAATCCAAATAACAGTAGAACTCGGCAGGAAAGTATAAAAAATTATACTCAAGGGTAAAAAAATCTTGACAAGGCTTGGGCCTGGGTTTATTATTGACTCAGAATTTGTCAGAATCTTTGTCGGTTCGCTTCTGTTGCAAAGAAGATGCAGCTGGTAGTCAGTCTGCCGACCGGGCGAAGAAAAATGGCCCTTGCAAAAGGGTTAAATCAGTTTTTCAGGAGAGAGAGAAAATGAAAAAAATTATTGCTTCAGCAGTAGGCCTTATGCTGGTTGGTGGTGTTGCAGTCACTACCGCCTCGGCAGTGGAGAGTCACTTCGGTGGTTACTGGCGTACCCGTATGTACTTTCAGGACAATTTTGTTCAGCCGGACTCATCTTTTAATCGTACCGACAATCGTACCCGTCTGTACTACACCGCTAAATTCAACGATAATTTCAAGTTCGTCAACAAGTTCGAGTTCAACTCCAACTGGGGTGACAACGTTGGTGGTGATATCGGCGCTGACGGTGGCACCTTTGTTGTGAAGAACTCCTATGCAGATTTCACCCTCGGAATGGTAAATACCAAGGTCGGTATCCAGGGAACCACTATATCCCGTGGTTTTATCTTTGATGACGACTTCTCCGGTGTTGCTGTAACCGCAGATTTCGGTATGGTCAAGGTTCCGGTTGTCTATATATCCGGCCCACAGGGTGATGTGAATCCTACCACAGATCAAGATACCCATATCGTTTCTGTTTTGCCAAACTTTATGCTGGGCGATAACATTAAACTGACCCCGCATGCAACCTATGCTAAAGTAACCTCGGAAGATACTGATATTTACTGGCTTGGTATCGATGCCGATGCGACGTTTGATTCATTCGGTGCATGGGGTACTTTTATTTATGCCGGCGGTGAAGAAGCTATTGATGTAGTAAATAGCAATGATGTCAGCGCCTACCTGGTTGCCGGTGGTGGTAATTTTAGTATCCTGCATGGTCAGGCTTTCTATGCATCCGGTGATGACAGCCCTCTCGATGACAGCAGAGACTACTACATAGGTGCTCCTGGCCGGTCATATTACTGGTCGGAGATCATGGGTCTTGGCGTCTTTGATAACACGGCATCTTCGGGTGCTCCTGGTGATGCGATCTCCAACATTATCGCAGGGAATCTTGGTGTGACCATTAAGCCTATGGACAAATTGACCCTCGACTTTGATGGTTGGTATGCAATGCTGGCAGAAGAAGATATTTTCGGCGAGGATGAGCTTGGTTGGGAATTTGATGGTAAGCTTACCTATGCACTGATGGATGATCTGAATGCTGAATTCGTCTTTGCATACCTCATCGCCGGCGATGCAACCGGTCCAGAAGATGTAATGGAAGGTGGTGTTCGTCTTTCTCTCAAGTTCTAATCTGAGAACGACTGTTACTTAGTACTAGATAGTAAAAAAAGCCCGGTGGATGATATCCGCCGGGCTTTTTTTTTCTTTTTTTCAGGGGAGCGTGTTGGTGACTGGAAGCAACGAGCACAACTCCAACCGCTGGCTTATTTTAGCACTGGTGATGACCGGTGTCTTCCTGTCGACCATGGACAGCGGCATGATCAACGTGGCCTTGCCGACTATCATGCGGGCGTTCGATCTCAGCCTGGAATATGCTGCCTTTGTCGTAACTTTTTATCTTCTCACCATAACAATCACCCTGGTATTTTGGGGAAAGTTGGCCGATCGAGTGGGAAGAGGTCATATCTATCTGGGTGGCATGGCGCTTTTCTGCCTCGGAGCATTGGCCTGCTCGTATGCACCACGATATGGATGGCTGTTGTTCAGCCGGTTTTTTCAAGCCCTTGGCGCATCGATGATGATGTCTTCAGGCCCGGCGATTATAAAAATGGTATTTCCCGCCGATCAACTCGGTCAAAGTCTCGGCCTGGTCGGAATTGCGACGGCATGCGGCTTGTTGACCGGCCCCCTGGTCAGTGGCCTGCTGCTCAGCCACCACTCCTGGCGGGCAATATTTCTGATCACCCTGCCGATCGGCATTATCACGATTGTGCTGGGTAAATTCTTTCTGCTCAAGCAGCTCGGCCATGTGCATAAAGAATCCGCTCCGTCTTTTGACTGGCGTGGGAGCTGCATCTGGGTACTTATGGTTGTTCTCGGAGTCTTTATTATTCACCGGTTCGATCGATTTCTCAGCCCGGTTAATATTTTGCTCATTGGGTGTTTTACCATCCTTGCCTATTTGTTTGTTCGGATAGAAAAAAAAGCGGACAATCCAATTTTACCGGTATCTCTGTTTAATAAAAAGTACTATTGGACCGGCGTGACCACGGCCGCCATTTCCTTTGCCGCCTTATTTGCCGTGCTGGCAATTATTCCTTTTTATTTGGAATATATCTTTTTATATCCGGCCGAGAAAGTGGGCCGGATAATGATGGCTGTTCCGGCAACAATCGTCGTCTTATCACCATTATCCGGATGGCTCTATGATAAAATCGGCGCCAGATACCTGACCACTGGCGGATTGATCTTAAGCGGTGTCGCTTTGTTGAGCCTGGCCTGGCTGTCAACTGCCAGCACGCCCATGGAAATAGCTCTGAAACTTATGCTGCTTGGGGCTGGACAATCAATCTTTCTTTCACCCAACAGTGCCTCGGTTTTATCCAGGGTAAGTGAAGAGTATCTCGGTATTACTTCAGGAATTCTGGCCACGGCCAGAAACCTTGGCATGGTCACCGGGGCGACTCTTGCTGCTGCGCTTTTTTCCTGGTGGTATAGTTTTTTCAGCGGAGGAGGAAAACTCGAACAGTATTCAGCAGCAGAAAGTGACAGTTTTCTTCTGGCACTGCGAGTGACTTTTGTTTTGACTGCCTGTTTGGCATTTTCAGGATGCTTTCTATCCGCCGGAAGGCGGTGAATTCTTCGGCAGGCGTACCGTGGCTAACGTTCCGCCGGTCGGGCTGTTACGGATGGAAAATGTGCCACCATGAGCCTGAACTATTTGTTCCACCAGAGCCAGGCCGATACCATTACCATATATTTTCGTGGTGAAAAAAGGATCTTTGACATGTGGCAGCGTTTCCAGAGGTATTCCTGGCCCCGTATCGCTGATGCGTATGGTAACCAACTGCTCATCTTCTGTTGCCTCGATCCGGAGGGTGCCCCCATCCGGCATCGCCTCCAGGCTGTTTCTTATAAGGTTGAGAAATACCTGGTGAATTTTATTTTCATCGATCATCAGTGACGGTCCGGGACCGTCTAGAGCCATGGTATAGGCTATCTTCTGGTTTTTCATCGTTATATAGAAGATCATCACTGTCTTGCGGATAAGTGAATATAACGGATGAACGCCAAGCTTAAGTTCGGTGTCCTCAACAAAGCTGAACAGGTCTTCGAGCACCATTTCAATTTTTGCAGACTCCTGGGTGATTATATTCAGAAAATTGGAGATATAGGGATCACTGGTCTTTTTGACCAGCAGGCGCGAGGTTCCGCCAATTGAAGTCAATGGATTTCTGATGGCATGCAGGAGCTGGGCAGACATCTGGCCGATAACCGCTGTTCGTTCAGCTTCAACGAGAAGGCTCTGGCTTTTGTCAAGTTCCTGGGTTACCAGCTCAAGGGCGGCAATTTTTTCGGCCATTTCGTTATACAGGTGACTATGTTCAATGGCCAGGCTTGCCTGGCTCGCAAAGATTTCCAGTCCGTTTATGTCCTCGCTGGTGATTGCCGCTCCTGTTACAAAATTATCGACGATCATCACGCCCAGCGCCTTACTTGGCGAATAAAGCGGGACAACGACGAATGTTGATTCGCCGAAGATACGGAGAAAATTTTCGGGGATTCGATATCCTTCAGCCACGCCGTCTTGCACAAATATCGGTCGTTTCAGTCGACTGGCATGGAGCAGCACATGGTCTTCTTCTGTGGTGGAGATGCGCAGGGAGTGGATGATCTTGTTAACCTCGACGTCATCCATATTATTTTTCTTCTGGATGGTTGAAAGAATATCGTCGAGTTGTAGTCCCTTTTCTTTTATTGAGGTCCATACTTGTCCAGCATGTTCCCGGGAAGCGGGGCCTATGGCCATTTTGCCTTCGAGCAAGTTGCCGTCTTTACTGTACATCGCCAGAAATGCCCGGTTGAATTGCAGGCCGTCATTGGAGGTGATGCCGACCAGGATCGCTTGAAGAATGCCTTGCAGTTCTACGGTATTGAGATAGGCAGTGTTCATCTTCAGGGTAAGATGATGCAAAAAGCGCATCCGGGCGTTTGTTTTTTCCAGTTCCTGTTGAAAGAGACGATTGTTAATAGCCATCCGCCTTTTTTGCAAGGTATTCTGGACGGTGTAGCTGAGCTGGTTAACGCCTATCGGTTTTGGCAGATAGTCGTCCGCCCCTTGGCGTAAACAGTCAAGGGCAACGCCGATATCAGTGGTCCCGGTGACCATGATGATGCCAAGATCAGGATGACTCGGGGCAATATCTTTTAAAATTTCATAGCCGTTTTGATCGGGCAGCCCGATATCCAGGAGAACCAGGGCAATATTTTCCGTCGCCATAAGTTGGTAGAACCGGCTGGCGCTGCCGGCTGAGACAACGGTAAAACCCTGGCTGGTAAGATAATGGGTAAGCAGTAGAACAATTTCCGACGAATCGTCGACAACCGCGATAACTTCTCCTGGTGAAAGCAGCTCAGCGACGGAAAGCGATGAGATGGAATTCTTGGGGAGAAGGATTTCAACCATATCAATAATTTCCAAGGAAATTGTCAACTGCGGGTAAAAATACGAACTCTTAGCTTTTTAGCATAAAAGGTTGTCTCTTAGCAAAAGTAATCATCTATCTTGCAACTTTTTTTCATTTAAGGCTTGGGAAATGTGGTAAAATCGTCTTACAGCGCCTAAAATTCTGTTGTATAGTGCGTTTTCATCTCAAGGGGTTTGTTTACACAATGACGCAATTAACAGATATTTTTGGCCAGGGAGGCAGACTTGCAAAGTGTCTCGCAAATTTTGAATCCAGGGACGGTCAACAGGCAATGGCTTTGGCCGTTGCGGCCAACCTTTTCGGCGCTGAGGAATACCGTGGGGAAAACAAGGCGAGAATTCTGGTGATCGAAGCGGAGACCGGCATCGGCAAAACCTTGGCGTATCTCATCCCGGCGGCATTATCCGGCAAAAGAGTGGTTATTTCCACGGCAACTCTAAATCTGCAGGATCAGATTATCAGTAAAGACCTTCCCCTGGTTGAAAAAGTTTTAGACAAAAAAATTGCCGCACTTTGTATAAAAGGTCGAGAAAATTATCTTTGCCTGTATCGCTGGTATCAATATCGTTCCAATCCCCAGCTCTCGTTAGTCGATGACCCCTGGGTTGAAAAAATCGACGGCTGGTTGAAAAAGACCATTATCGGGGACCGGGCTGAACTTGCCTGGTTGAGTAAGAAAGCCGGTTTATGGACAAAAATATCAGCACAAGCCAATCATTGCCTGGGCGCAGATTGTCCGGAAGGTGCCGGTTGTTTTATAAATCAACTCAGGAAAAAAGCCGGATCAGCCCGGTTGCTTATTGTTAACCACCATCTCTTTTTTTCTGATCTAGCCTTAAGAAAATCGGGTTTTGGCGAATTATTACCACGCTATGAATCGGTCGTCTTCGATGAAGCGCATCATTTGGAAAATGTCGCTTCGGCTTTTTTTGGTAAAAGCTTCAGCCAATATCAATTGATTGACCTGCTGGGTGATATCGAACGTCAGGCCAAAACAGATCTTCCTCCGGAAATGACTGACACCCTGCTGCCATCAGTGCATGGGCTAAAGAATCGCCTTGATGCTTTTGGACGAATTTTTCCGGCACAGACGGGCCGATTTTTTTTAACAACTCTGATTCACGATCTGACCGAAAAACTGTGGCAGGAACAAGTAGAACTTCTTTCTGACGGAATAACTGAGCTTGCTGACCGGATGGATGATTGCCTTGCCTATGGTGACAGCTGGACCGTATTAACCAAAAGAGCAGGAGAGCAGAATGATAAATTGCGTGACATCGCCCTCAATTTCGACAACAATGACCATAAATTTGTTCACTGGTATGAGAAAAGGGAGAGAACTGTAATTCTCTCCGCAACACCGATTGAGGTCGCCGGGGAGTTACAGAAAAATCTCTATTCCGCGGTCGGCTCCTGCATATTAACATCGGCGACTCTCTCTTCCGGTGGATCTATGTCATATGTTAAAGAACGGCTGGGGTTGGATGAAGATGTAGAAGTTCTGCAATTCGGTTCGCCTTTTGATTATCGTCATCGAACGCTTCTCTATATTCCGGAAACGAGTTTCCCGGAGCCGACTGAACAGGGTTTTCAACGCTGTATCGGGGATCGTGTTTTACAGATATTGCGTTTAAGCGAGGGGCGGGCCCTGATTCTTTGCACCAGCTTTAAGGGAATGGATGCTCTTGCTGCGTTTCTTGAGGGAGCAGTAGATTATCCAGTACTTGTCCAGGGCAGTGCTTCGCGCAATGCTTTGCTCAAAAGTTTCCGGGAAGAAACTCACTCCGTTTTGGTGGCAGTCGCCAGTTTCTGGGAGGGAGTCGATGTCGTCGGTGAATCGCTCAGTTGCCTCATTATTGACAAGTTACCCTTTGAAGTGCCCAGTGATCCGGTCATACAGGCTCGTATTGAACGGATTAAAGACGATGGCGGAAAACCATTTTTCGATTTTCAGGTACCCCGGGCAATCCTGATCTTGCGCCAGGGTGTTGGGCGATTGATGCGATCAGTTACCGACAGGGGAGTGATCGCCATTATGGATGTGCGTCTTTTTAAAAAAGGTTATGGGCGAGTGTTTCTTCGAAGTCTCCCTCCATCTCCGATTACTCGTGATCTGGCGGATATTGCAGATTTTTTTGCTGAACCTGCTCATGCCGAAGGTACTGAAGGGGATAAATAAATGCCAAGCGTAGTCCTACCGGAGCCCTTTCTTGTGGCGGTAAAAAAAGAAGCTGGGAAAATAGATCATTTCATGCGGACAGACCTTACCCGATTGACGGCCGGAATTGACGATCTACTGGTAGAGGTTCTGAATTACGGGCTATTCAATGGTGGCAAGCGAATTCGTCCTCTTCTTGTGGTTGTTGCCTCACGACTCTGCGGTAGAAATGACGATTACGCCTACGGACTGGGAGTGGCCTTTGAGTACCTGCATGCGGCAACACTCTTTCATGATGATATCATCGATCAATCGGCAACAAGACGGGGAAAAGAATCCGTCTATCAAAAATTCGGCACAATTGCGGCTATTCTTGCCGGTGACTTTCTGCATGCATTAGCCATGGCTACGGTCGGTAAGTATTCCGGGCAGGCTGGTTTGGATGTTTTTTGCAAGGCCACAACAGGTATGGTCGATGGCGAGTTTATGCAGCTTAGAAATACCAAGAGACATTATTTGTCTGAATTGGATTATTATGAGGCTATTATGGGTAAGACCGGGCTGCTTATTTCTGCGGCTTGCGAAGTTGGAGCACTGTTTGGCGGCGGTGATAGCCAGAAACTCAGAGCCTTGCGGGAATATGGTGTACATTTAGGTTGTGCCTATCAGATCATTGACGATCTTTTGGATTATCAAGGTGATCCGGCAAAAACCGGTAAGGCTGTTGGCAACGATTTGGCCGAAGGAAAAATGACACTGCCATTGATTTTGGCGCTTAATAAGGCGTCTTCTCATGATCGGACTCGTATAACGCAGATATTTTCTAATGATATTACGAGATCTTCGGCTATTGAAGAGGTCTGTGCCCTTATTACAAAATACGACGGGTTTGCTGCAGCCAGGAAAAGAGCCGAGGATGAAGTTACCGGTGCGTCTGCTATGCTCACTGTTTTCACCGATGAAAGTGTCGGTTTTGAGAGGGAGTTGCTGGAAGGATTGGCGCGTTATGTGCTTAATCGAGAGAAGTAATTGTGTTTGTTGGGGAGAAGTCGATAACCATTATTTAAACAGAGTGTTGTATGCTATTTGGTAAGAAAAAAGTAATCCGAAAGAAGAGATCAACAAAGAAAAAACCGGCTTCAGGCAACATATTTCGCCTATGTTCTCTGCTGTTGTTGCTTATTGTTTTGGCATTTTCTGTTTGCACCGCAGGTTACGTCATTTTTTTCAGGACCGTTCTAGCGTAGCGCTCCTGCCAATGGCTAAGTAAAAAGCTCTCATCTGGATCCCTTACGCCGCATGGGATCCAGATGAAAAACACAAGTTTAAGATGGTTATGTAAAAAGCTTTATATTCGAGGCGTGTGAATTTTACTATTATTTCGGCGTACCAGGGTACGTCGTAATGATAGCAAAATTTGCAACAATGAAGAAGATGAAGAGTTTTTACATAAGCATCAGTGTTTGAAGGATCTTTGGCCGGTATACATCATAGCCACTTGAGGATCGGCCTCATTGCACGCCTGGATGGTTTCGAAATCGCGCAGAGAACCGCCGGCTTGAAGAATAGCTGAAATCCCTTGAGCAATCCCCACATCCGCCCCGTCTCTAAAAGGAAAAAATGCATCGGAAATCATCACTGAGCCGGGTAGATTAGCACGTTCTTGATGTACCTGCGTATCGATGGCTTCTTTTTCAGCATGATCTCTTTCGCCCTGACGAATGGCCAGTTCTAGATCTGCATAGCCAATGCCATGGGCATCAAAAGAGAGGATATCGGCATACTTTATGTATGCTTTGTGCACAGCAATCTCCGCGACACCGACTCTGTCCTGTTCGCCTGTGCCGATGCCGACCGTACAGCCGTCTTTAACATACAGGACGGAATTGGAGGTCACTCCGTGCTCTATTGCCCAGCCAAAGATCATATCATCGATTTCTGCCTGAGTCGGCTGTCGCGCACAGGTATATTCTTGTCCCTTCCATGAAGCGACTGCCGGTGTCAAGTCATCGATACTGCGGATCGAATTGACTGCTGATTGCTGGACAATAAGACCGCCGTCTATAAGGCTCTTGAAATCGACAAAACGGAATTTCTCGAATTCGGTGAGGCGACTGATGTCGGCGATTTTTATTACCCGTAAATTTTTCAATTTTTTTAATATTTCCAGTGAACCATCGGCGAATTCAGGGGCACAGACAACTTCAAGATAATTATTTACCAGCAGTTCTGCGGTATCAATATCACAGGTTCGGTTTAATATCACAGCTCCGCCAAAGGCGGCGATGCGGTCCGCACGCAAAGACCGGTTAAAGGCCGTGGCCAGATCATCACCATAGGCAGCTCCGCAAGGATTATTATGCTTAAGGATCACTGAGGCTGGTTTGTTCATCAAATATTTAATAATATTCAGCCCGTTATCAATATCGGTAAGGTTAATTTTCCCCGGGTGTTTACCAACCTGCAGCATATCTTCAACTGCAATTGCCGAAACCAAACCATTGCCCGGCTCAATAAAATGACAGTCACCAAGGGTGAGGTTGCCATTGACAAGTTCATAAAGAGCTGCCTCCTGGTCTGGGTTTTCACCGTAGCGTACGCCCCGTTCGTCAATAGTCCCGTCTTCAAGGCGTATTTTCCAGGTTTTCTTCTGATAAACGAGCTGTTGATCATCAAAAGAAATGGTCATCTGCATCGGAAAACTATCTCCCAAGATAGACGAATACATTTTTTTAAAATCAGCCATGGCTTATCTCCCTTAAATTTTGTAGAGCTTTTACTCGCCTTATTCCTGACAAGTCAAGTGTGCTGAAGGTCCGACTGTCAGTTTTTGCTGTAAGGTGGCAATACGGTCCCAGCAGCAATGGTACAATTGGACAGACAGCTATAAGGACCAATAAACACCTTATCACCTATTTGACAGTTTTTTACGATAGCGCCTTGGCCGATTCGACAGGAATGGCCGATCCGGCTTCGCTCGGAAATGCTGACAAGGGGATCAAGAATAGTATCTTTTTCAATGCAGGATTCCGGGGATACACTGATCGTCTCAGGAGTATTCATGGAAATCCCTTGCAACATCAAGGCTCTATTTCGGCGCATCTGTAATTCATTTTGTGCACCCGCTAACTCGATACGGGAATTAACGCCAAGGACATCAATTGGCGTCTGTGCGCGATATTTCTCGACAACCAGGTTGCTTTCAACAGCGAGTTTGACAATATCAGTAAGATATACCTCGCCCTGGCTGTTATCGGTTCCGACTTTTTTTAAGGATGAAAAAAGAAATTTTTTATCAACACAGTATATTCCGGCATTAATTTCGCTTATCAGCCGTTGTTCTGTCGTAGCATCTTTTTGTTCTACAATACCCTGTATTTTGTTATTGCTATCGGTGATGACACGGCCGTAGTTGGTGGGATCGTCGAGTACAGTGGTCATAAGGGTGAGCGCTGCATGTTGTTGTTGATGGCAGGAATACATTTCCTGCAAGGTCTCCGCTTTAATAAGCGGGGTATCACCACACAAAATCATTACCGTGTCGGTTTCTTCAATTAGGGCATTTTCAGCAACCAGGACGGCATGGCCCGTACCAAGCTGTTCTTCCTGAACAACAAAGTTCACAGCGAAAGATTGCAACGTTTCTTCAACAGCAGTCCTTTGATGGCCGACAATAACCACCGTCTGCAGTGGATGGAGGGGGAGCGTTGCCGTGAGTACATGGTAGATCATTGGGGCATAAAAGATTTCGTGCAGTACCTTGGCTTTTTCTGATTTCATTCTGGTGCCTTTGCCGGCTGCCAAGATGATGACTGAAAGGGGGAGGGTGGTCATTGGGTTTCACCTGAGGTTAAGGGCTTCACGATCAGACTGCCGGGCATAGAGGGCGGGTTGAGAACCCGCCCCTACAGCTCGTGAGCCTGCTGCTTCAGGTTCCCGTAGGCTGCAGGGGAACCGCAATTAAGCGAGGTGTTAGAAAGTATATATATGAAAAGCCGTCTCTTGGCAAGGTTGCTGCACAACGCCAAAAGCCCCGGCAGAAAAATCTGCTGGGGCTTTTGTGTTATAAAAAACGGCGGTGACCTACTCTCCCACACAGTCGCCCGTGCAGTACCATCGGCGCTAAAGAGCTTAACTTCCGTGTTCGGAATGGGAACGGGTGGATCCTCTTTGCTATGACCGCCGTAAAATTCAGAAGTCAGAAGACAGAAAGCCAGAGGACAGAAGAGTGAGTGCTGTCGCAAGGACAACAACAGATTCCGGCTCAATGTCTTATGCTATAAAAACAGCGATAACTGAATAGTAGGGAAGTCAGTAGAGTAATAATCAAAAAATATGGATAAGCCGCACGGCTGATTAGTATCGGTAAGCTCCATGTATTGCCACACTTCCACACCCGACCTATCGACGTTGTGGTCTACAACGAGCCTTCAGATGGTTTACACCATGGGATATCTTATCTTGAAGTGGGCTTCCCGCTTAGATGCTTTCAGCGGTTATCCCTGCCGAACTTAGCTACCCAGCAATGCCCCTGGCGGAACAACTGGTGCACCATAGGTTCGTCCATCCCGGTCCTCTCGTACTAGGGAAAGATCTCCTCAAATATCCTGCGCCCGCAACAGATAAGGACCAAACTGTCTCACGACGTTTTAAACCCAGCTCACGTACCACTTTAATTGGCGAACAGCCAAACCCTTGGGACCTGCTTCAGCCCCAGGATGTGATGAGCCGACATCGAGGTGCCAAACCTCCCCGTCGATATGGACTCTTGGGGGAGATAAGCCTGTTATCCCCGGAGTACCTTTTATCCGTTGAGCGACGACCCTTCCATGCGGAATCGCCGGATCACTAAGACCTACTTTCGTACCTGCTCGAGGTGTCCCTCTCGCAGTCAAGCTCCCTTATGCCTTTACACTCTACGGCTGGTTTCCAATCAGCCTGAGGGAACCATCGCGCGCCTCCGTTACTCTTTAGGAGGCGACCGCCCCAGTCAAACTACCCACCAGACAATGTCCTGGATCCAGATCATGGACCGCAGTTAGATTTCTAAGATAACAAGGGTGGTATTTCAAGGGTGACTCCATGAGTACTGGCGTACCCACTTCAAAGTCTCCCACCTATCCTACACATGTTATCTCAAAAACCAATGCCAAGCTATAGTAAAGGTTCACGGGGTCTTTCTGTCTAGTTGCGGGTAACCGGCATCTTCACCGGTACTACAGTTTCGCTGAGTCCCTGGTTGAGACAGTGGGGAAATCGTTACGCCATTCGTGCAGGTCGGAACTTACCCGACAAGGAATTTCGCTACCTTAGGACCGTTATAGTTACGGCCGCCGTTTACCGGGGCTTCGGTTCATTGCTTCACCTTGCGGCTGACAAGTCCCCTTAACCTTCCGGCACCGGGCAGGCGTCAGACCCTATACTTCGTCTTTCGACTTCGCAGAGTCCTATGTTTTTAGTAAACAGTCGCTCCCCCCATTTCACTGCAACCTGACTGTGCTCCATTAGTAAATAATTTCACACTGCAGGCACACCTTCTCCCGAAGTTACGGTGCTATTTTGCCGAGTTCCTTAACCAGAGTTCTCTCAAGCGCCTTGGTATCTTCTACCTGCCTACCTGTGTCGGTTTACGGTACGGTCACATTCATAACTAGATACGAGGATTTTCCTGGAAGCATGGAACCAGCCACTTTATTGTCTGAAAGACATCGTCATCACGCCTCAGTGTTATCAGGAACCCGGATTTGCCTAAGTTCCCCACCTACACGCTTAAACCGGGACAACCAACGCCCGGATGGCCTTACCTTCTCCGTCCCCCCTTATCATCAAACGCTATGAAAGTGGTACAGGAATATTAACCTGTTTCCCATCGACTACGCCTCTCGGCCTCGCCTTAGGAGCCGACTAACCCTGAGCAGATTAACTTGACTACAGGAAACCTGAGGCTTTCGGCGACAAGGTTTCTCACCTTGTTTTTCGCTACTCGTGTCAACATAAGCTCTTGTGGAACCTCCAGCACTCCTTTCGGTGTACCTTCACAGGCGGCCACAATGTTCTCCTACCA
>CAWDRB010000026.1:0-28207 GCA_963804605.1 uncultured delta proteobacterium | reverse complement strand
AGCCAGATATTCGAGCATCTCCAGCAGTTTACCAGGGTAATCGTCGACCTGTCGAACTCGGATTCCTCAAACACCTGCGGAAAGGTCCGTTTTAAGACCTGGCGATTCTCCAGTACATACGAAACGCCGGAAGGACAGCGCAGATTATCTCCAGCACGTAAAACACCGTCGCTGCCCCGTACCAGATCGGTGCCCGTTACATGACACCATATCCCGCGGGGTGGAGTGAACCCTCACATTCCTTTCGATATGTCTGGCTACTGAGAATCAGGTCTTCAGGAACAATCTTATCTTTCAGGATCTTTTGTCGTTATAGATATCCTGATAAACTCATTCCGGCGAAGATCCGCTGCTTCAGACCGGCTTCAATCTGTGCCATCATTACTTGGAATAATGCGCGGAATCAGGTCAAAAGGGAAAATCTTTCAGTCCCTTCATCCCGGCCATAAACATTAAAGGTTATGCCCATTTTGAGGAGCAACGCCTCAGCTGCTTCTGCGAAAAGCCAGATCTCCTTCCGGCAGAGACTCGATTTTATCCACCAAGATCTGAACACCGGGACGCGGAGTACCGTTTGTTCAATCAGCTCATCATAAAGCCTTCAGGGTCATATGTCCTAAATGTTTCCATCAAACTTTCCTTGTTGAAGTTGAAGTAAAGTGTTAATCTGATTTTTCTTTCCGCCTTAACTATCAGCAGCCACAACTACCCCGTCTACCCTAATACTCTAATTGGGTATACCCCGGCCCAAACTGGTTGTAAATCGAACATCGGCAGCATCGCGACCATATCCAAGGACAACGTATCCACCCTTCAATTCCGTCTGTGTCGCATCAAAGGTGTACCACCACCCACCAGGTACGCTTCGAACCAGGCGTGCATGTCCATGGGCTGAAGACCATGAAGATACCCCACAACCATACGCGCAGGAGTACTGAGGCTGCGGCATAGGGCAATTCCCAGGTGGGAGAGGTCACGACAAACCCCCCACCGCCTGGAATGAACCTCTACTGCTGATACAGGGAGATCACTCCCACAAGATTCATAGCGAATGGTCTCTCGCACCCAGGCGGTGATGGCTGCAACTTGATTATAGCCAAGGCAATGCCCCTCGGTAATAGCTGTCGCCATTTGGCCAAAATGCTCCGACTCACAGTAGCGACTGGGAAGGAGATAGATCAACACATCGTCCGGCAAATCCCGGATCTCGACAAAAGGAGCATCTTTTGTCCGAGCGACATAGTCCGCCAGAATCACATTGGCGCAGGTGTGTATAGAAAACACACCAGGTGGAGCAATTAATCGTTGGCAGAGGTTGCCATAGCTATCAGTAAATTCGGAGACAGGAACACGTGGAAGGATGTCATATTTCTCGCTGGCGACCCATTGCTGTGCACTGCTGCGCGGCCGCAACATCAGCACAAATGGCGTTGGTACGGAAATATCAAACGCTAAATTACAGCTTGTCTGCAAGCGCATCATCCCCCCAGATGAACTCTTCTTCTTTAAACCTGAAACAGCTTGACCGACCAAGCTACAGTTTCTTCGTTAGGCGCCTCATTCTTTCAGCACGTTCCTGACGTTCTGCCCTGTCTTTATTGCATTGTCTGTTTGCTTGTCTTTCTTCTTGAATATGAATCACGCACCACCAGCAGATTGCCGTGGCCAGCAGACCAATTATTATAAGTGTATCGTTATCCATTTATAAATCTCTTTGTATATCTCTGTTAAGCACCAGTTTCAATTACATAGAGGACGTGACAAACTCAGCAAACCGAAAGACTGCGTAACAGGCTCAGGTCATGGTTTACAGAAGAGCAATACCCGAGCAACTCTATTATTTAGCATGCCAGCAAATTATATGCCGAAAGTAATAAAAATTCCTATTTCCGGATCGGCCGCCCGGGGCACATAACGAGAATCTCACAGGATATGTGTAATGGAATGCCAGCATTGTCAGTAATTATAAAAAATATAACAATTTTGTCGTATTTCTGACCAATGACGAGCTGATAACTTGCTTGGATCTGAGCCAACCCCGATCGAAGATAACAGATAAGCAGAAAAAATAAGATTTCAGTGCAGCAGATCATTGATTATCTGGCGATATTTCTTCTCAATGACGTGTCGTTTCTTTTTTAAGGTATTGGTAAGTTCTTCTCCCAGCTTGAACTCTTTATCGAGAAAGATAATCCCCTGAAGTTTCTCGTAGGGTTTAAACCCCTGCTTGGGACGAAGAATCCGGTTAATGTCGTTGCGGATATGATCCAAAACCTTCACATCGGTGAGCAATTCCGCGGTCTCTTTCTTGAATCCACTCATCTTATTGGCCACATATTCCTTCAGTTCCTCGATATTGGGGACGAGAAGAGCGCCAAGGGCTTTTTTGTCTTGCCCGACCAGGATAGCTTCCTGGATGAAAGGAAACATGGTCAGGGCATTTTCTATTTTGGTCGGATCGATATTTTCACCGCTGGACAGGACAATAATTTCTTTGGCGCGACCGGTTATCATAAGCTCGCCATTAATCGTCATCCTGCCCAGATCCCCGGTCTTGAAAAAGCCGTCCTGGGTGAAAGATTTACGATTTTCCTCCTCATTACGATAATAGCCCTTGGTCACCTGAGCGCCGCGTACCTCAATGGTCCCTTCTTCCCCAGGTGGCAAGACTCTGCCGTCTTCTCCGACCACACGGAGTTCAGTCCGGGGGACGGGTGGACCAACGGTGCCGTAGGTTCTGCAGGCTACACCTCGCCCAGCTATAGCCGGTGAACATTCGGTCATCCCATAGGCATTGACAATGCGTATGCCCACTGCATCTATCCACTCCTCCAGGTAGGTGGCCAGGGTGCCGCCACCGCTGATTGCCAGCCGCAGGCGCCCCCCAAACCGTTGCCTGACCATAGCCAGCTTCTTATCGGCCAGCGTATAAAGAGGAAACAGCAGGGCCATTTTTATTGAAGCGACAATTTTTTCGGTGAACTTGACTATCTGCCCACCCGAGTCAAAGACCGGCATTCTGCCAAGGGCTTTTCTCTTGTTGCGCCGATAGGCGGAAGATATCCAGACCATGGCATGAAAAAGATGGCTGGCAACCGCCCCCTTCTTCTTTACCGCCACCTGGACTTTTGCGTAGAGGGATTCCCAGACCCTTGGAACAGTTGCCACCAGGGTTGGTTTATATTTCTCCAGGTCCTGGGAAAATGTTTTGATTGACGAATAGACCAGGGTGGTGCCCCTGGCAAGGGCCACATATTCGGCGGTACGTTCAAAGATATGCCAGCTCGGCAGAATAGAAAGCCAGTTATCTTTTTCAGTCAGCTGAATGATCTCCGGCACTACCTGCACATTATGCATGATATTGGCATGGGAAAGCGGCACCCCTTTGGGCATCCCGGTGGTTCCGGAAGTATAAATGATCGTCAAGAGGTCGTCGGGGGTAAGCTTCTCGCCGTCGGCCAGGAACTGCTCGATATCTTTTTTCGTGTATTGGCGATCGGTCAGCAGGTCGTTATAAGAGAAAATATTGCTGAACAGGGTATGCTTCGCCGGACCGGTCATAACAAAGATTGAGCGCAGCTGCTTGCAGTCTCTAATGAAGTCAGAGTGACGTTCAAGCAGCGCATCGCTTTCCAGCACCAGATAACAGCTTTCAGAATGTTCAATGATAAACTGAAGCTCCTGCGTCGGAGTATCAGACCCCCTTGGGACATTGACCCCACCAAAAGACATCAGCGCCAGATCGGTGACGATCCAGGCATAGCGATTGTCCGACAACACCATAACCTTGTTGCCATGCTCCACTCCCCGCCGTCGAAATGCCTTGGCCAGAAGAAGGACATCCTCGAACAGTTTGCCGTACGACACCCGGTGCTCTTCATCACCGACATTATAGATATAGGCATCATTGGCGCTGTACTGCCTGACACTGTTAATCAGAAAGGTAAAAAGCGTATCCAGGGCGGGATATACCGGCAGTTCGGCCCGATCAAAAGCAGGTTTCTCAATCATTGTTTTTGTCCCCAGTGCACCCCAATGGTCCCACACATAAATTTTTTATAGTCCACATGGATAAATCCGGCATCGGTGAACAGTTGCGCGAGTTGCTCCGCGGTATGAAAATCCATCGTTGACCCGGTAAGGTATGCATACGCCTCTTTGTCATGAGCAATGAATCTACCCATAATTGGAATGCCGTACTGCAAATACCATCGGATAAACGGAGCAAGCATATTTTCTGCCGGCGGCGTAGTGTCCAGGCAGACCACTTTCCCCTCGGGCTTAAGTACCCTACGTACTTCTTTTAATACCTTCAGCGCATCATCCACATTCCTGAGCAGGTAGCCGAACGTCACCGATTGAAAAACAGCATCGCCAAAAGGCAGTATATTTGCATCGCAAGCCTGCCAGCATATCTGCTGTTTGCCGGCAAACCGTTTTCTTGCCTCCCGCAGCATATTAAGGGAAAAATCTCCCCCCACCACTTTTGCTCTAGGATAAGTATCGGTCATCAGGGCACCGATATCACCGGTTCCGGTGGCCAGATCAAGAGTATACCCGTCACCTGGATCACCGGCCATTTTGACGACAAACCGCCGCCATTTTTGATCCTGCCCCAGCGTCATCACCCGGTTCATCAGGTCATAACGTCCGGCAATGGCGTCAAACATCTTCTGAACCCCGGGTTCCTTACTCAACCGCCTTCCCCCATACCAATATCTTCAGTCATTATGCATCAACAAGGCGCAGAGCCGGGTGTTCTTGGAAAGGCTATTGCTTCACGAATATTGGCCATGCCGGTAACAAACTGGACCAGGCGCTCAAAACCAAGGCCAAATCCCGAATGCGGCACCGAACCATAGCGGCGAAGGTCCATATACCAGGCATAATCGGCAAGTTCGATTCCCGCCTCGATCATCCGTGCCTTGAGCACATCGTAGCGTTCTTCGCGCTGGCTACCGCCGACGATCTCACCGATTCCCGGCACCAGGATGTCCATCGCCGCCACTGTTTTATTGTCGTCATTGACCCGCATATAAAAGGGTTTGATCGACACTGGATAATCGGTGACAGTAAGCGGACACTGAAAAACCTCTTCAGACAGGTACCGCTCATGTTCCGATTGCAGATCGAGCCCCCAATTAACAGGGTAGGCGAAATCTTTTTTTGCCTTTTTCAGCCTCTCTACTGCTTCGGTATAGGTAATATGGGCAAACTCCTTATCGACCACCCCTCTGAGTTTATCGAGCAGTCCTTTTTCGATAAATTTATCGAACAGCTGCATATCCTCAGAACAGTTGGTCATGGCATCATTGAGCAGATATTTAAGCAGCTCGGCGGCAACCGCCATATTGCCCTGCAGGTCGCAAAAGGCCATCTCCGGTTCGAGCATCCAGAACTCAGACAGATGCCGTGAAGTATTGGAATTTTCTGCCCGGAATGTCGGCCCGAAAGTGTAGACATCACCCAGCGCCAGGGCATAGACTTCTGCCTGCAGCTGGCCACTTACGGTAAGCCCGGCTGATCGGCCGAAGAAGTGCTCTGCCTTGGTCTTCTCCTGGCCGGTAGTAACCATAAACATCTCACCGGCGCCTTCACAGTCGCTGGTGGTAATGATCGGGGTATGCACCTGAATAAAATCCCGCTCCTGAAAAAAATTATGCACAGCATAGGCAAGCCTTGAACGAACCCGGCTTACCGCCCCAAGAGCATTGGTTCTTGGTCGAAGATGGCTAAGTTCACGTAGAAATTCAAAAGAATGCCGCTTCTTCTGGAGAGGATAGGTTTCCGGGTCAGCCTTGCCGATCACTCTGAACCGGGTGGCCTGTACTTCCACCTCTTGCCCCTTTGCCGGCGATTTTTGTAGAACACCTTCGACCATCACGCTGGAACCAGTCGATAATTGTTTGATATCAGAAAGATAATTAGCCAATTTTTCATCGGCGATTACCTGCAGGTTGGCCAGGCATGAACCATCATTTACCTCAATAAATGAAAAGCTGCCGGTATCTCTTTTGGTCCGCACCCAGCCGGCAACAGCAACAGGCTGGCCTACCGGCTTTTCCTTGAGGATATTTTTTATACGTGTTTTCATTCTTTCCACTATTAATTGTTTTTCTTTCCGGAATAATAGACCGCCATCTCGCCCTTGCCCTGCAAACTCTCCGATCCGACACCAGCAAGTTCGGTCATGTGTTGCGCGGCAACCAGACACTTGATGGTGAGAAGAAAAAAGATGTCCCGATCCACCTCGGATAAACTCTCAAAATTACCTTGGCCTTTGGCGATCACCAGGTCTGCCGTGTTAAAATATTCCAGGAACTGCGATGAACATTCTTCAAGCTCGGTACCGGGATACCTGCCGCCATTGGTAATTATCCGGCCAAACTTATCCAGGCCGGCCTCCAGAGCATCTTCAACCAGGGCGTCATTGATAATTGGCCCTTCTTTCACAGCTATAATAATCTCAAACCCACAACCTTGCAGATATTCAATTAACAGTGAATCATAAACGATCTCACCACAGTTGTCGGCAAGATAGAGAACTGTGCTTCCTGTGACCATTCGATCAAGTGCATCCGAGAGGGCGCCAAAGTGGTCGACCGCGAGGGTCGTCGACTGGCTGCGTGCCAGCGCCGCGTCAATATCAAAAGTTTCAAAAGCGCCGTAGTCGATGATATTTCCGGCAATGGCATACCGTACGGCCGATAAAAGCTCCTGCTCCGTGCCTCGTATCTCCGCACGCAGGCCGGGGACAATCTTAAGGGCCTGCCGGTTACTCGCTCTTTTTTGGTGGTAATACGGATCCTCACTGCCGGTGAGTTCGGCAATTCTGCGATAAACAGCGTGCGCATTGGCCGGAGGACTCTGTGTGACATCCATTTCGGCAATAATCCTGGAGACTGCCTGCAGAAGTTGAATTTGCTGCTCGGATGAGCAATGAGTAAGGCGGGCTGTCCTAAGTGTTTGCCGCAGCAAACAGGGAAAACATTCTCCATGAATCTTCATAATAAATAATCTTGTCGTACATTGGCCAGTGCGGCAAACAGTGAATTTCTGGCCTCCGGCTCTTCCTGATAAAGCGTCTGCAGGAGGTTGCGCACTTTTTCTCGCCGGGTATCGGCTGCCAGTGGACAGAGACTTTCTATCGCTTCAAGCTGTAATTCTGTGGCAATCTCGCCAACCTCATCTTTATCAAGATATGCCATCGGACGGACAATAGATAGAGTGCCGCCAAACAAATCTTGTTTTGGCACCATTGTCGAGATATTGCCGCTGTAAATGGCATTGAGCAGAAAAGTCTCGATGAGATCGTCTTTATGGTGACCCAGGGCGATTTTGTTATATCCTTTTTCACGGGCAATATCAAAAATCTGACTTCGTCTGTTTCTTGAACAGAGAAAGCAAGTCCGGTCCGCATCATCTATAAGCCATTCTTCTTCGATCTGCACATCCAGCAATACATTCTGCAGTTGCCTGGTTATGGATACACCAGGATCGGCTGCACCTTTATGAGCCTTCCAGAAACCATGCGCAATATACAACGCAGTAAGATCAAAATGAATAGGTGCCTTTTTTTGCCATATTTTAAGCACACAGGCAAGAGTTAAACTATCAACGCCACCGGAAACCCCAACCAGTACACGATCTCCTTCGGCAAACATCGAATAGTCATGCATTGCCCGGCCGATTTTTCTATTGTATCCGGCCGGCAATCTATAGCCGTTTTTCATAATGCAAAGACAGATGAGAAGTAGATATGGTGGCGTCAGATACCAGGAAATGGCAAAACAAACCCCACAGTCCAGCCGCGGGTCCATAAAAAAAGACAGGGGAAAATTATTGGCAATCTCTTAAAAACCTAAAATTTACGATGGCTAAGTAAAAAACTCCATATGCGAGGCGTGCGAATTTTACAATTATTTCGGCGTACTAGAGTACGTCGTAATGATTGTAAAATTCGCAACAACGAAGCAGATAAGCGCAGACTTCGGATGAAGAGTTTTTACGACGCCATCATTATTGCAGGTACGGACAATCTTGCAGCCGTTCTTTAATTCCCTGCTCCATGAGCTGTTCGACCGTAACCCATTTAAACCCTCTATTCTTTGCTTTACTATAGCTGAAAATATTACTGAGGACTGATTGTTGTTCTTCCCGAAAATCAGCTGACCAAAGGATATTGCCGTCGGTGGAATGTCGTAAAACCATAAAGAAATCGACCGCAGCCGGGAGATCAGCGGAATACTCGGTCCCTTGCCGCTGTCTATATTGACGGACAGTTGTCAGTAAAACCCCGTCACAATCCAGTTTCTGGCCAAGGGCGGCAACAGTACCTGAGATGCCTCCGGAAATATCCGGCCCAAAAGCCGCCAATTCGTGGGCGCTCAAGATGCGCACCTTTGGTTTTCCCTGCAACAGACCCTGCATGACATCCGTGGTGTAGGCCGCTCCCTGTTCAAGAGCCTGAGCTTGTTCATAACCGATTGTTTCATCCTTATCGACCGAGGTATTTGCCGGCAGTACAACGATACAGGAAAGCGGTACTATGGGTGCCTTGACCTCGAGGCTATTGTCATTTGCCGATTGCGATGAACAGGCGGATAACATGACCAAAACACAACAATATGAAAAAAACGATTTAATTACTTTTGCCATGAACGTACCTGGAAGTTTGAAAAGAGTTGGGAGAAAGAATATTGACTTTGCATCCGTATGACATTTCCATCATGTCCTCAACTGCTAGAGACAGCCTTTGGATGAGAGCGCGCCTGCCATTTCTATTCTGGTTGTCGCACTGTGCATCGCCCGGCCAAACCCCTTGAAGATAGCCTCAATTATATGATGTCCGTTTTCACCATGCAGAAGATCTATGTGCAGGGTAAGTCCTCCATGCTGAGAGACCGCTCGGAAAAATTCTTTGGCAAGAGCTGTATCGAAGGTCCCTAATTTCTGCTCGGCGACAACAGCATTGTAATGCAGAAAAGGTCGATTGGAAATGTCAACAACCACCCGCACCAAGGTTTCATCCATCGGCAGATAGCAGCTGCCATAGCGGGCAATGCCCCCCTTATCAACCAGAGCTTTGGCTATAGCCTGCCCGAGACAGATCCCGATATCCTCCACCGTATGATGATCGTCTACTTCAGTATCGCCGGTAGCTTTGATCGAAAGATCAAAAAAACTATGCACACTGAAAAGAGTAAGCATATGCTCTAAAAATCCTACTCCGGTCTTCACTTCATTCTTGCCGGAGCCATCAAGGTCAAGCTGTACTTCAATAGCAGTCTCGGCAGTTTTCCTGGCGATGGAACTCTTTCTTGCCAATTTTCCTGATTTAGCCATATTTTACCACTTTTGTCTAAACGTTCTGGGTTCGAATAAATTCTTCGTAAGATAAAAACCACCACTCATTATACCAAGGCACGAGGATAACCATAAGAAATCCATGAGATAGATTCGAATCACAGCAAATATATACTCTATACGCGCCAAACCATCTCTATTTTTCGTGACTTTTATGAAGAAAATAATTACAATAACCCACTCAGCTCAATTGATTTTTTAATTGACACACAGTTACAGACCTTGTATAAACACCGCAGTTTTGACACGTAAGAACTAACTGAGCGGGAATAACTCAGTGGTAGAGTGCAACCTTGCCAAGGTTGACGTCGCGAGTTCGAATCTCGTTTCCCGCTCCACTATATATACAAAAGGTTCGACACTACTGTTCGGACCTTTTTTTATTAAATGATCGACCATTTGAGGGATATAATGAAAACTTATCTTGCCCCAGTCAACGAGATCGACAGAAAGTGGTATCTTGTCGACGCAGAGAACAAGGTTCTGGGCCGGCTGGCATCAGAAATAGCCACCCGATTGCGAGGCAAACACAAACCGACTTTTTCCTCGTTCATAGACAATGGCGATTTCATAGTCGTTACCAATGCTGAAAAAGTCCAGCTTACCGGCAACAAACTCAACGACAAGAAATACTATCGACATAGCGGGTGGATGGGTGGCATCAAAGAGGCCTCTGCTAAAGAACTGTTGGAAAAACATCCAACCGATCTGCTTATCAAGGCTGTGAAGGGTATGCTGCCGAGAAACAAAATTGGTCGCGCTCAATTGAAAAAGCTGAAGGTATATGCAGGCAAAAATCATCCCCATGCAGCGCAACAACCTGCCGAATTAGATATTTAATCTTGGAGAATAGAAAAATGGCTCAAGATCGCTTTTATGCCACAGGAAAAAGAAAGACTGCAGTAGCCAGAGTATGGCTTACTCCCGGCACCGGAAAAGTTATAGTCAATGAAGTGGAAGCAGATGCTTATTTTGGCCAGACTTTTAAATCTCAAAAAATAGTCAAACCCTTTAAAGTCACCGAAACCATGGAGCAATTCGATGTTATTGCTACTCTGCGAGGTGGCGGGAAATCCGCCCAGGTGGATGCTTTATCCCATGGCATCTCCAAAGCGCTCCTTGAATCTAATCCAGAAATAAGACTGCAGCTTAAACAATCCGGCCTGCTTACCCGTGATCCGCGTGAAAAAGAGCGGAAAAAATACGGCCAGAAGGGCGCCCGAGCCAAGTTCCAGTTTTCTAAACGTTAAGGCTGTACCCAAAACGTTTTATATCAAGGCAGCAGGCAGGTGTGGCAACTGCGGTGGCCATGTTGGTTATAAGGGGAATGACAGCTCAAGCTGTTTTTCCCCTTATCTTTTTTTGTCACTGTTCACCGGGAGTAGCAAAATGTTGGCATAACCCGAAGCTATAAACGTTCAGCAGTGCTCCAGAGGCGTACGAGCAGGCTGACTGGCTATAGTTTGCCTATGCCCGGCAGTCTGATCGTGCAAATATGGGGTGCTGATGAACGTTTATTTTTTTCTGGAGATTAATCACTATGCTTAATGTCGGTATTATAGGAGCCTCCGGCTATACCGGTGCCGAACTGGCAAGAATACTCTGCAACCACCCCGAAGTTCGGATTACCGCGGCCACCTCGCGTCAGTATGCCGGTCGTCCACTCTCCGAGATATTTCCCAGTCTGCGTGAAAGAGTCGATATTATCTGCGAAGATCTTTCCGTTGACGAACTGTGCGCCAAGGCCGACTTCTTTTTTACCGCCGTGCCCCATAAAACCGCGATGGACCTGGTGCCGCAACTACTGGCTGCAGGCAAAAGGGTTGTCGATTTGTCGGCTGATTTCCGGCTGCGGGACGTGTCCGTTTATGAAAAGTGGTACCAAGCCCATTCATCAAGTCATTTGCTTAACACAGCAATTTACGGACTGCCGGAACTCTATCGCCAGAACATTGCCGGCAGTAGCCTGGTGGCCAATCCCGGTTGTTATCCGACCTCAATTATCCTCGGACTGGCTCCGTTGCTGAAAGCTGGCGCCATTACGGTATCGACCATTATTGCCGACTCCAAATCGGGAACCTCGGGTGCCGGTCGTGCTGCTCAGACAGGATCACTGTTTTGTGAAGTACATGACGGTTTCAGACCTTACAAAGTTGGCCGCGCCCACCGCCATACTCCGGAAATAGAGCAGGAACTCACCGCTCTTGCAGAAGAACAGGTACATATCTCATTTACGCCACACCTTCTGCCCATAGCAAGAGGTATTTTAAGTACCGTCTACGCCTCCTTGACCCCCGGTTTTAATCGTCAAGAAATCGACAGCCTCTACCATAATCTATATCAACAAGAACCCTTCGTCAGGCTCCTCGCAGAAGATTCGTTTCCAGCGACGCAGCATGTCCGGGGGAGCAATTTTTGCGACATTTCCTTCAAAATCGACCCGGTGACCAACAGGATTATCGTCATGTCGGTGATTGATAATATTGTGAAAGGTGCCTCGGGCCAGGCGGTACAGAATATGAATGTTATGTATGGCTTTGCCGAGACCACTGGTTTGCTGACTGTCCCAATTTTTCCTTAAAGACTGCCTTGACCGCCCAATTCCTGTAGCGATGTCGCCCGGCATGCAAAATATCAAACTGCTTATCAGTTATGATGGCACAAATTTCAGCGGTTGGCAGCGTCAACAACACGACCGGACAATCCAGGGTGAAATTGAGCACTGCCTCACCCGAATGACCCGCGAAAAAATACATCTGCATGGCGCCGGCCGAACTGATGCGGGGGTCCATGCCGATGGAATGGTAGCCCACTTTGCAACTGAATCAGCACTCTCCTGCCAGATTTTTTTGCGTGGCCTGAATGCAATGCTGCCCGGAGCCATTCGAATTTTGGATGCCGTGCACATCGGGCCTGATTTTCATGCCCGCTTTTCCGCCACCGGTAAACGCTACCAATACATAGTCTATACCGGCAAGATCCACCTACCGCATCTCCGCTTATACAGTGTGCATGTGACCGCAGAACTTAATCCACCAGCCATGCAAGATTGCCTGACCCTGCTGCAAGGGACTCATGATTTTTCTTCATTTGAAAATAGCGGATCAAGAGACAAAAACAACTGTTCAGGTCGGGGGGCAATGCGAACAATTCACCAAGCAGAACTGATACAACAACCGCCGGATACAGTCATTTTTCAATTTATCGGTGATGGGTTTTTACGTAATATGGTGCGAAACCTGGTCGGGACTCTTCTTGACGTTGGTCGGGGCAGGCTGTCTGTTGAGGAATTTTCGGCAATCCTGCAGGCCAAAGATAGAACCATGGCCGGGGCAACTGCGCCCGCCCATGGGCTTTTTTTAAAAGAAGTGTATTATTGATGGTGATACAAGGAGAGTTACTTTTTTAGAGCAGAGTGCCTGGCAAGCAGTGACTGCAGCTTCCAAGGTGAAGAAAGACAAACTCTTGAATCGTCACAAATTGTCATTACATCGCAAAAAGAGAGGAATTCAGCGAGGGCATCACTTATTTCAGTATCTTTTCGCTGAATAATCTTGAGTTGCCGTTTCATATCCAGCCCTTCAACCTTCAAGCCTTTTAGCCATCCATTCTCCGCCTCACGACAAATGCTAAGAGCGGACAAACAGGTAATTCCGGCCCCGGACTCGACGGCGCGTTTAACCGCTTCAGGGTGTCCCATCTCCATGACGATATGGACATCATCCATATATTTACCGAACCGCTCCCTGATTGTTGCCGCAGTCCCTGAATCACTTTCCCGCATGATCCATTTTTTGCCTTTCAGATCATTTTTAATATCAAATATTTCGTTATGCGCCAGGGGGTCGGTCGGTCCGCAGAGGACTACTAATTCATCTTCAAACCACGGCCGCCACTGGATTTCGTCTCTTCCCGTGAGTGGGCCTTCGACAAAGCCGACATCCATCTCTTTATCAAAAACCAGCTTTTCGGCATATCTGGTATTATAGACCAGCAGGTTAACGTGCACATTTGGATGAACTTTCTTAAAAGCGCCGATAAGATAGGGCAGAATGTAGTTGCCGAGGGTGGTGCTGGCAACAATCTCAATCCTGCCGTCGAGTTTATCATTTCGCTCCGACATGATGGTTTCGATATTGCTTACCTGACCGGTAATATCTTTTGCAAGAGGAAGAAGGAACCTGCCGCGGGCATTCAGTAGAAGACTTCGGCCATGTCTATCAAATAATGAACCACCTAACTGGTTTTCCAATTCCGCCAGAGCCATACTCACCGCGGACTGGGTAACAAACAGCTTTTTGCTGGCCTTAGTGACCTGCGCTGTTTCCGCAACAGCTATAAAAATCTCCAATTGTCTCAGGGTAATAGACATATTTCCTCACTCAAATACCGATCAGCTCAAATCACTTTTACTGATAATTATCATCTTGATTACTTAGGTCTCAAGGTGTCATAATAGCACTTTTCTAAAGTTTCACAAGCCTTTTTACATCAAGGATTTCCAATGAATAGCGGTGTAATGAATATCTGCGAAACGATAAAGAAGAAATGACTTTCTTATTGACACGCTTATAACAATTATTTAAGATAGGTCGCAAATTTGACCAGCGGAAAATGTTAACCAGCATGATGTAACTTAGTGGCATTGTATTAATTTAATAAAAATACAAGCAGACAAGGGATCACAGTATGGAACAACAACTCACTGCGTTTTTGTATCCGGAGCAAGTCCTCTGGATTGCTGCTTTCGTCATTGGAGGTTTAACCTTCGCGCTTGGTCCGATTGCCATAGTATATCTCTTGATGCCCCGTAAAACCAGGCAGATAGACAACAAAGCCCTGCAACATATCGAATGTGGTATGGATCCCATCGGCGACAGCTGGATTCGCTATGGGGTCGTCTTCTATCTGTACGCTCTCATTTTTCTAGCCTTTGACGTAGACGTTCTCTTCCTGTTCCCTGTAGCCACTGCATACAACGATGCGATGTTCGCATCTTCTATACGTGATTTTATCGAAATAGTTCTCTTTGTTGGAATATTATCACTCGCAGTAGTATATGCATGGATTAAGGGAGTATTTAAGTGGGAACGCAAAACGTACCTTCGTCAGTAGTTCAGTTCGCCCCATTAGACCAACTGCTTAATATTGGCAGGGCCAACTCCTTATGGCCTTTGACTTTTGGTATCGCCTGCTGCGCCATCGAGATGATGGCGACCGGCTGTGCCAGGTTTGACATGTCCCGCTTCGGTGCCGAAGTTTTTCGTCCTTCAGCCAGACAAAGCGATGTCATGATTGTCGCTGGTACAATCACCAAAAAAATGATGCCGGGCATAAAGACCCTCTACGACCAGATGCCTGAGCCCAAGTGGGTCATGGCCCTTGGCAACTGCGCCATTTCCGGTGGCCCGTTTGCCTTCGAAGGGCAGTACAGCATAGTCCTTGGCGCCGATCAGTTTCTACCTGTCGATGTTTATGTACCTGGTTGCCCACCGCGTCCGGAAGCGCTCCTTCAGGGAATCATCGAACTTGAGCACCTCGTCTCCGACTGGAAGAGGTGGAAAAACCCGGAGTCTGCAAAAGTTTAAATCAATCGCACAATAACCCGTTCAGAACCGCCAATTTCAGGTTTTTACAGTTCTTGGAGCAAAGTAAAATGATTTTTGAAAAAACAAAACTGGCTCTCCAAAAGCTTTTTCCGCCGCCGGAACCACAAGAAGTACCGACTGAGGATCCAGGCGAAGAAAAAGGCAAGAAAGTTCAACAAGAGCCACGCAAAAATGGAATTGTTGAACGTAATTACGCCGTACATGGCTATCATCTTGACGCCCAGGTTGCTCCTGAACAATTACTGGAAGCGGTCACCATTATCGATGATGGTGAATTTTTTATCGAAAGCATAACCGGCGTCGACTGGATCAACGAAGGCCAGTTGGAAGTTATCTACGATTTTTGCCGGTACGACTTCGATCTCTGCCGGGTGGTCATAAGAACCAGAATCGATCGCAACAACCCCGAAGTGCCGACCATTACCGGTATCTACGCCGGAGCCAACTGGCATGAGCGGGAAACCCATGAGTTTTTCGGCATTAATTTTGCCGGACATCCACACCTGGTTCCGCTCCTTCTTCCTGAAGACGCAGATTTTCATCCACTCTTAAAGGATTACAAGGCATGAACTCTCCAATAATACTACAGCCGGACGAGACCTTCATCCTCAATGTAGGACCCCAGCATCCAGCGACCCATGGCGTGCTCCGGGTTAAAATGGAGATGAATGGTGAGTATATCGTCAATGCCGAAACCGTCATCGGCTATATCCACCGGATGCACGAGAAGATGGGTGAAGTAAAGACCTATCCGCAGTTCCTCATGAATCTAAGCCGCATGGACTATCTCGGCGCCCTCGGTTATTCCCACGGTCATGTCCTGCTGATTGAAAAGGCCTCGGGCATTGAGGTTCCCGAGCGGGCCGAGTATATTCGGGCAATTATGGTCGAGCTCAATCGTGTTGCCTCACACCTCTTCTGGTTCGGCGCTTTCGTCATGGATCTGGGGGGGTTCAGCCCACTTATGTACGCTCTACAGGACCGTGAATATATCCTCGACATGCTCGAGGCGGTCACCGGTTCCCGCCTGACCTATTGTTACTTCCGCTTCGGTGGTCTCTACAACGATATCGATGACGATTTCATCTCGGCGGCCAAGCGCTTCATTCCCCGCATGCGAAAATCCCTGAAAAAATATCATAAACTGGTCACCGGCAATATCATATTCCACAAAAGACTCGAAGGCATTGCTCCTCTTACCCCGGAAATGTGCCGTAAATACGGTGCGTCCAGTGCTGTCGCCCGGGGTTCCGGCATAAATTTTGATGTCCGGAAAAACGAGCCTTATTCGGTATACCCAGAATTTGACTTTGATGTTCCGGTCTTCCATGAGTGTGACTCCCTGGCCAGATACAATGTACGTATGGAAGAAATCGAACAGTCTTTACGGATAATCGAGCAGGGGTTGAATAAACTGCCCGACGGCCCGATAATGCCGGAAAAAAAGCCCAAACTGATCAAACCACCGGCCGGAGATTATTACCAGGCCGTGGAAACCGCCCGAGGCAGCTTTGGTATCAGGCTGGTCAGCGATGGCGGCAAGACTCCATATCGCTTAAAGCTTCGTTCGCCAACCTACTCAAATATGCACTTATTTGACGAGGCATGCCGGGGCATGATGATCATGGATGCGCTGGCATTCATGGGAAGTCTCGATCTGGTTATCCCAGAGATAGATAGATAAGAGGAATAGTATCTATGAGCTTAACACTACTCAATGTCATTGTTGCTGTTGTTATAGCCATCGCTTTTGCCGCCCTCAATGCCGCGTACCTGGTCTGGGCAGAGCGAAGAGGTGCGGCACGAATCCAGCGCCGCCCCGGACCAAATATCAATGGTCCGTTCGGTTTACTGCAGCCCCCACTTGACGGCATTAAACTCATGGCCAAGCAGTTGACCATCCCCGGGGGGGCCGACAAAGTACTTTTCATTGCCGCCCCGGTCCTGGCGATGTTTCCAGCCATTATGAGCTTTGTGACCATCCCCTTCAGCGAGAACATCATCGCCCACAATATGAATGTCGGCATCCTGATGATATTCGCCTTCGCCTCCATGGGCAGCATGTCGCTTGTTTTCGCCGGCTGGAGCTCGCGAAACAAATACGCCATGATGTCCTCAGTTCGGGCCGTCTCCCAGGCGGTAGCTTACGAGATCCCCATGCTTATTACCACTATTACCGTGGTGATGATCGCCGGATCGATGGATCTCATGGAGATTGTCCATCAACAGAGTTCGTCGATTCTCCACTGGAATATCTTCCCACTTTTGGGTAAGTCGCATAACCTGTTGATGCCCATGTCTTTTCTGATCTTTTTTACCTGTACTCTGGCCGAGACCAACCGGGCGCCATTTGATCTTGGGGAGGCGGAAAGTGAGCTGGTGGCCGGATTTCATACCGAGTATGGCTCCATGGGATTTGGTCTCTTTTTTATGGGTGAATATGCCAACATCGTCATCGGCTCCTGCATGACCACCATTTTGTTTTTAGGCGGCTGGAGCTGCCCCTTTGGCCTGTTCCCCGGTGTATGGTGGTTTCTTCTCAAGCTCTATCTGCTCATAGCCACCTTTATCTGGATTCGCTGGACCTTCCCGCGGACGACCATTTATGGATTGCTCAATCTCAGCTGGAAAATTCTCATCCCGCTGTCTCTTTTCAACCTGCTGTTTACCGCAGGATTATTAAAGGTGTTTTAAGATGCTCACCTATTTCACCGACATCTATCATGGTCTGATCAGCCTCTTTATCGGCATGGGCATTACCTTCAAGGAATTTTTCAGTCCGGTGGTCACAGTCTCCTACCCTTACGAAACACTGACTATGTGTGATAAGTATCGGGGACATACCGAACTGATCGCGGGGGAGGAAGGCAAACCGAACTGCGTGGTCTGCGGACTCTGCGAAAAAGCCTGTCCATCAAATTGTATTTCCCTTGCCGGTGAAAAACCGGAAGGTGGAAAGAAAAAAGTTTTAACCAAATATATTCTTGATTTCACACGCTGCTCTCTCTGCGGCTCCTGTGTCGAATCTTGCAATTTCAACGCGCTTGAGTTCTCTAAAGAATACAACCTGGCGAGTACCAGAAAAGAAGATTTTATCTTTGATCTTCTCAAACGTCTGGAGGAGAGAAACAAATGAACCCGTCAATGGTTATGTCCCCGAGCCCTTTCAGTGTCGATGGACTGGTCGGGATAGTTTTTATAATAATGGTCGGCATCACCATCACCGGTGCCGTTATCGCCTGCAACTCGGAACGACTGGTACGTTCGGTTTCCGGGCTTATTGTCGCCTTTGTCGGCGTTGCCGGAGTCTATTATTATCTGAATTCACCTTTTGTGGCGATGATGCAGATTCTGATCTATGTCGGCGCTGTATCGGTGACCATATCTTTTGCCATCATGCTGGCGGCCCCGGAGGAAAAGAAACGGGTTGGGCCCTCCGGCCCTCTGGTCGGCCCTCTTGGTTTTGCGACAGCGGCTCTACTTGCCGGCGGATTTTCCATCCTGGCTCTCAGGACCGACTGGAAAGTCATGGCCAAGGTCAATGATGGATCGATCAAGACTATTGGTTTGCAATTATTAACCCGTTACTCAATGGTCTTTGAGCTGATTTCCATCGTGCTGCTTATTTCCATTCTTGGTGCCCTGGTTATAGCCAAAGGTCGGAGGAACAATTGATGTCGATACTTACCCTTTACAATGATTTAAGCACTTTTCTCATTATCGGTGCCGTTCTTTTCGGGATCGGTATTTACGGCATCGTCACCAGGAGAACACTTATCGGAATGCTCATTGCGGCTGAGTTGATTCTAGCTGGAGCTTCAGTCAATTTCATGGCGTTTAACCGCTTCACTTCACCTGATCCGGTTACCGGACAGGTATTCACGCTCTTTGTCATGGCGGTTGCCGCTGCTGAAGCAGCTATTGGTCTCAGTATCATTATCGCGGTGTATCGTCATTTCAAATCAATAGACGCAGAAGACACTGTTCAACTCAAAGGTTAGCCAAGGAGCCACCTGGAATGGAATATAAATTACTCATAGCCCTGCTCATTCCACTTATTGGTACGCTGGGGGTGATGTTCAAGGGGGACAACGAAAACGTCCGGGAAGGGATATCTTCAGTTTCTTCCATCCTGCTCCTGCTGATTGTCAGTTCGATGATTCCCACAGTGCTCCATGGAAAACCCCTTGTTCTGCAACTTTTTTCCATCCTGCCAGGGGTATCGGTCACCCTGCGCGCTGATGCCATGGCGATGATTTTCGCCCTGGTCGCCTCCTCTCTCTGGACTATTGCCGTATTCTATTCCATGGGCTATATGAGAGGACTCAATGAACATGCGCAGACCCGTTTCAATGCCTGTTTCGCGCTGGCCATTTTCGGTGCTATCGGGGTAGCTTTTTCCGACAACCTGTTCACGATGTACCTTTTTTACGAGATCGTTTCCATATGTACCTATCCGCTCGTTGCCCACCACCAGGACGAAGAAGGCTATAGCGGGGCACGTAAATATATCATCTACCTCACAACCACCGCCAAAGCTTTTCTGTTGCCGGCCATAATCCTCATTTATGTGCTGACCGGCACGCTCGATTTTGCAACAAATATCCATGACGGGATTTTTCCTGCCGGTGCAAACGGCACCCTGGTTATCATGCTGTATATCTTCTGTATTTTCGGGTTTGCCAAAAATGGGGTCATGCCGTTTCATCACTGGCTGCCGGGCGCAATGGTTGCCCCGACCCCAGTTTCCGCTTTGCTCCATGCTGTTGCGGTTGTGAAAGTCGGCGTGTTCTGCACGACAAGAACCATGCTCTACACCTTCGGCACCGATACCATGCATGCCCTCAATCTGGGTATTCCTACTGCGTATTTTGTCGGTTTTACCGTGCTGGCTGCATCAATCATTGCCCTTTCCAAGGATAACTTGAAAGCACGGCTGGCTTATTCGACTGTCAGCCAGCTATCGTATATTATATTAGGTGCCGCGCTGCTTACCGATCCAGGTATTCAGGGAGGCCTGATTCATATTGTCAATCACGCTTTTTCCAAGATCACCCTGTTCTTTTGTGCCGGTGCCATCTATGTTGTGACCCACAAAAAATACATCTCTGAAATGGATGGCCTCGGTAAAGCCATGCCCTGGACCTTTGGTGCATTCGGTATCGCCTCGCTCAGCATGATTGGCGCGCCGCCGGTCGCCGGTTTCATAACCAAGTGGAATCTGCTGGTCGGTTCGGTTGAAGCGCATCAAATCGGCATCCTGCTTATCCTCATTGCCAGTACCTTGCTTAACGCCGCCTATTTTGCCCCGATTACCTACAGAGCGTTTTTCGGTAAGCGACCGGCAGGAGAACCTTTTACCGGCATAAAAGAAGCTCCCCTGGCAATGCTGATACCAATTTTGATAGCATGTACAATCTCTGTACTCCTAGGTATTTTTCCTGACTTCATGTTGCAATTTGTAAAGGCGGTGACGGGATGATTATAACGCTCATTGATTTTCTGACAGCGCGGCTGCAGGCAGTGAAAGTCAGCTGCTATATAGGCATCGCAATCATGTTGGTCTGGTCGGTTATTGCTGTTGATACCCATCACGCACATACATGGATGGAGGCACATATTCCAGGATTCTGGTCGATCTTTACCCTGCTTTCCTGTGCGGTTCTCATTTACTTTGCGAGATGGTTCGGCAAAAGTGGAATAATGACCCGAGAGGATTACTATGACAACTAGTTTTATCCATCCAGCTCTGATCTTGATATTTGGGGCCCTGATACTGCCATTTATCAAAGAGCCGTTTCGTAAGCTCTACCTCTGCAGTGTGCCGATCCTCACTTTTCTGGATGTGATATATCTCAGCTGGCACCCCGGTGTGCATGGAGTGGTCACCTTCATGGGCGAATGGACCCTCACCTTCGGTAGAGTAGACGGCCTGTCCATGGTATTTGGCTTCATCATGGCCCTTATGGCCATTATCGGCACTGTTTACGGACTGCATGTCAAGGACAACCTGCAGCATATCGCCGCCTGGTTCTACGTATCCGGCAGTCTTGGAGTCATTTACTGCGGCGATTACCTCGTTCTCTTTCTCTTCTGGGAAATGATGGCTTTCGCCTCAACCTTTCTAATCTGGTTCAATAAGGATGATGGAGCGTTGGCAGCTGGTTACCGTTATTTACTGGTCCATACATTTGGCGGAATTGTCCTGCTGCTCGGCTTTGTCCTGCGTTACCAAGCCACGGGGGATCTCTCTTTTGTCCAACTTGATGAGCATGCTCCCCAACTTTACACCTGGCTGATCATGGCCGGACTGATGCTGAATGCAGCCGTTCCCCCACTGCACTCCTGGCTTCCCGATGCGTACAGTAAAGCCACGGTTACCGGGGCGGTTTTCATGTGTGCTTTTACCACCAAGACTGCCATATACACTCTGGCCCGAGCCTTTGCCGGCTTTGATATCCTGATTGTCCTCGGGGTGGTCATGGCCATCTACGGTATTATTTATGCCATGATGGAAAATGATATCCGTAAACTGCTCGGCTGGGAGATTGTCAGCCAGGTGGGATATATGGTGACGGGAGTTGGAATCGGCACTGCTCTGGCCATCAACGGAACCTGTGCCCATGCCTTTGCCCATATCCTCTATAAAGGCTTGCTTTTTATGGCTGCCGGATCGATCATTCACGCCACCGGCAAATCAAAATTTACCGAGTTGGGCGGGCTGTATAAAAAGATGCCGACCACCCTCTTTTTCATGGTGATAGGCGGCATCTCCGTCTCAGCCTTCCCCTTCTTTTCCGGTTTCGTTTCCAAGTCGATGATCATCGCGGCAGGGTTTGAAGACCATCTGCTTGTCGCCGGATTCCTGCTTACCCTGGTGTCCGTCGGCACCTTCCTCGTCGCCGGACTGCGGCTCCCCTATCTTATCTTTTTTGGCGAGAATCGCTGCAGTGATGCCACCTGGGCTAAAGCTGAAGAGCCTCCCTGGAATATGCACCTGGCAATGGGGGCTGCTGCACTGCTTTGCCTGCTGATTGGCTCGTACCCGCCTTTTCTCTACAACATGCTGCCTCATGCCGATGTAACGTATCATCCGTACAGCGGTTACCACTTAAGCGAGACCCTGCAGATTCTTGCATTTACCGCTTTAGCCTTTGTTTTTCTTAAAGACAAACTTGGTGCCAGAGACACCATCAGTCTTGACCTGGACTGGTTCTACCGCATGGGAGGCCGGGGCTTTCTCTGGCTTGCCCAACATCCAATCCAATGGCTGGACAACATTTGGGGCATGGCGTATAGGGTTGTCGGCCTTTATTCACTGATGACTACTGCCAGATTCTGGTCCTGGTTTGACTGGCATGCCATTGACGGTGTGGTAGATGGAAGTGCCAGATGCGTGCGGGCAATCGGCCGAAGAGTAACGATAGTCTTGCAGAGAGGTCAGATACAACAGACAATTTTTATATCTGTCACCTTTGCGGCCATCCTGCTCATCTCGTATGTCTGGCTATAATATTTTGAACTCAAGGATCACTGGT
Source organism: uncultured delta proteobacterium (assembly GCA_963804605.1). Lineage (GTDB taxonomy): Bacteria > Desulfobacterota > Desulfobulbia > Desulfobulbales > Desulfocapsaceae > Desulforhopalus_A. The sequence continues at coordinate 5,694 of CAWDRB010000026.1, read as the reverse complement.
AATGGATCAACTACTGATTAACTCCGGCTTGCCCATTTTGAGTGTACTCATCTTCCTGCCTCTGGCTGGAGCACTTGTTCTCCTCTTCATAAAGAATGAGTCACTATGTCGTTATCTTGCCCTTGCTACGACCAGTATTGTCGGCCTGCTCTCTCTTCGCCTGATACTCGGCTTTGACAGGACAACCGACAAGTTCCAATTCGTCGAGCACCATAGCTGGATCGAAACGTTTAACATTAACTATACGATTGGGGTCGATGGCATTTCTATCCTGCTTATCCTCCTGACAACCATTATCATGCCATTTTGTGTCCTGGCATCCTGGTCGTACATAAAAACGAGGATTCAGGCTTTTATGATTTGCCTGCTTATCATGGAAACCGCCATGATAGGAGTTTTTGTCGCTCTTGATTTCGTCCTGTTTTATGTTCTCTGGGAAGCGATGCTTATCCCCATGTATCTGCTCATCGGCATATGGGGCGGACCGAGGAAAATTTATGCTTCGATTAAATTCTTTCTCTATACCCTGGTTGGCTCAATTCTCCTTCTTGTCGGCATAATTTGGCTGTATACCGCGAACGATTACAGTTTCTTTATTCCAGGTATGATGTGGCAGGATTACTCACTGCACGCCCAGATCTATCTTTTTCTGGCCTTTTTTCTGGCCTTTGCCATCAAGGTACCGATGTTTCCCTTCCATACCTGGTTACCGGCGGCACATGTCGAAGCCCCTACCGCCGGATCAGTCATCCTGGCCAGTATCCTGCTAAAAATGGGCACCTATGGTTTTCTTCGATTCGCCTTACCGATAACTCCGGAAGCAACCGTCATCCTCATGCCATATGTCCTCTGGTTGTCCATTGCTGGTATTATCTATGGCGGCTTTACGGCGCTTGCCCAAAGTGACATGAAAAAGCTTATCGCTTATTCTTCCGTCGGCCATATGGGGTTTGTCACCCTGGGAATATTTGTGCTCAACATCGATGGCCTGGAAGGTGCAATCCTGCAGATGGTCAATCATGGTATTACCACAGGCGCTCTGTTTCTCTGTGTCGGCATGATCTATGAAAGAACGCATAGCAGAGAGTTGCGTTCGGCAACTGGTGTCGGTAAATACATGCCTGTGTATGTAACTTTCCTGGGTTTCTTTTCCCTGTCATCTTTTGGTTTTCCGGGGACCAATAGTTTTGTCGGCGAATTCATGATTCTGGCCGGGGCTTTTAAGTTCGGCACTGCCAATGGTGGTTTTCCTTATCTCGCTCTGGCCGCAATACCCGGAGCAGTTCTGGCCGCAGCGTATATGTTGCGTATGCTGCAGAAAATTGTCTGGGGTGGCACTGACAATCCGGATCAGTCATGGATCACCGACGTGAACAGTCGTGAGATTGTAACGCTTGCACCTTTTTTGTTTTTTGTATTCTGGATCGGCCTTGGACCACAGCCATTTATTGACCTGATGCATACGAGTGTTGCCCAGCTTCTGCAACAGTTTCATGCCCATCAGGCTCAGGCTGTAGCTGTCGCTGGATCAATTTTACACTGAGCTTTGAGAGGGATACGTTCCTTCACGAAATAACTTTTATTAAATAAAATTATTTCTAAGTCACTAAGACCTAGTAAAGGTAACAAGATGCTATTTCTACCTGAATTAACACTGTTAGGGGCTGGACTGATTCTCTTCATCTTCAGTTTGGGCAAACCAGCAAGTAGCACTATCAAAAATGTAGCCTCAAGTTTAGCTGCATTGACACTGGTTGTAAGCCTTCTCTGCCTCAAAAGTGAGGGGAAGCTTTTTTATGAGGCCTATCAGGTCGACTTTTTCTCCCAGATTTTTAAAGTCCTGATCGCTCTGGCTACCCTTATCGTGCTTATTTTCAGTGATATCAAAGGGGATTTGCAGGAAGAAACCCGGGCAGAATACTACCTTTTTCTGTTCATGTCGGTTCTAGGATTAATGATGCTCGTATCGAGTGTCGAACTCCTGTCAATCTTTGTTTCACTGGAACTTTCTTCTTTTGCCGTCTATATCATGGTTCCCATGAGAAACAATGCCACTGCCTCCGGTAACCAGGTGGAAGCCGGCATCAAATATCTCTTGTTCGGGGTTATGGCGACAGGTCTCATGCTGTTTGGCATGAGCTATATGTATGGTCTGACCGGTTCCACCCAGTTGTCAGTTGTTGCAGAAAAGTTAGCTCTTCTTTATAGCCAGCCGGCTGCTGTCGTCGCCATCATTATGGTACTTGCCGGTTTCTTCTATAAGCTTGCCCTATTCCCTCTTCATTTCTGGGTTCCAGATATCTACGAAGGGGCATCCAACGAAACAACCGCCTTTATCGCCGCTGTGCCCAAACTTGCAGCAGTGGCACTACTTTTGCGATTAATCACACTGGTCAGTAGTGAAGGCGAAGTCATCGTTAATGTGCTTATGGTTTGCGCACTTTTGTCAATGTTTTACGGTAACTTATCTGCTCTTATCCAAAAAGATGTAAAAAGACTCCTCGGCTTCTCCGGAATATCGCACGCGGGTTTTGTCCTGGTCGGTCTGCTGACCTTTAAACTCACCGGCTTTGCTACCGCCATGTACTATATTACCGGTTATGTCTTTATGAACCTGGCCTGTTTTCTAGTCATCTGCACCGTTGCCGAAAAAGGCAAAAACGTAGTAGTCGAAGATTTCACCGGCCTGCATAAGCGTGCACCACTTCTGGCTCTTACCTTGACTGTCGGGCTTTTTGCCCTTGCCGGGATTCCACCTTTTGTCGGCTTTACCGGGAAATTCCTTCTGCTGCTCGGAGCATTGCGGGAAGGACACCTCATGCTGGTTATTCTTGCCGCAATTAACACTGGCATCGCTATCTATTATTATCTCTCCATTGTTCGGGTTTCATTCTGCACCGACTCCGAGGACCGGGGAACTGTCGCAAGTTCAGGCCTGAATAATGCTCTGGCATTACTGCTCATCGTGACAATTATTGTTATGGGAGTTATGCCATCGAAATTTATTGCTATAACCTCTTCTGCAATACAAAGACTCATGTAAGTTGGTGTTGCATTTTTAAAGAATGCCTTGATCTCCCGCCGGGAATTCGGCTTCGCATTATGCGGCGGGAGGGTGCCAGTCATTCTGCTAGAATATTTGCGTGTACATGTTTTTTCCGGCAATAAACTATTTTTAGGAAATTATGAATTTCTGGCTGGTTATAGTTCTGCTGATTATTGTCGTTTCGTATCTTCTTGAGCTTACCGTTTCTCTTCTTAATATCAGATCTCTTGATGCCGCTCTGCCAAAAGAGTTTGCAACCACATTTAATGACCAGGAATATGACAACTCACAGAAATATACGCGAGCTACGACCTTCTTTTCCATCGTTGAAAACAGCTGCTCGACAATTCTCACTGTGCTCTTTCTGCTCTTCGGGGGATTTAATTGCGTTGATTTATGGGCAAGAGGTCTTGGCTTAGGCGAGATCGTAACCGGCTTATTCTTTATAGGCGGCCTTGGTATGCTTACTTTCATCGCCCATCTGCCATTCTCCATATATTCTACATTTGTCCTTGAAGAACGCTTTGGTTTTAATCGTACTACGGCAAAAACGTTCATCCTCGATTTACTCAAAGGCGGACTGCTCGCCGTCATTATAGGGGCACCTTTATTGTCCCTGATACTCTGGTTTTTCATGAACAGCGGCATATATGGCTGGTTCTATTGCTGGATTGGGGTGGTGCTTTTTTCCATCGTTTTGCAATTTCTTGCCCCAGTACTGATCATGCCGCTTTTTAATAAGTTTTCTCCCCTGAAAAATGGTTCGTTACAGGATAGAATCCTTGACTATGCGAAAAAAGAAAACTTCAAACTTCAGGGGATCTTTACGATGGATGGCTCTAAAAGATCCGCTAAACTCAACGCGTTTTTTACCGGTTTTGGCAAATTCAGGAAAATTGTTTTCTATGACACCTTGCTTGATAAACTTGATGAACCAGAGATTGTGGCGGTTCTTGCACATGAAATGGGCCACTTCAAACTCAACCATATAATTCAGATGCTCGTTGCATCAATTGTGCAAACGGGGATCATGTTTTATCTTCTTTCACTTTTTCTTGGCAATACTGAAATCTCTGATGCGTTTCGCCTGGAGAAGACTACAGTCTATTCCAGCCTGGTCTTGTTTGGTTTTCTCTATTCACCAATAAATGTTCTGGTATCTATTGCCTTCAATTTCTTCTCTCGAAGAAATGAGTTCGCCGCAGACAGATATGCGCTACAGTCGACAGGATCGTCGGAATTTCTAATCTCCAGCCTGAAAAAACTGAGCCAGGCAAATCTCAGCAATCTAACGCCCCACCCGGCAATGGTATTTCTCCATTACAGTCATCCGCCGGTACTGTTGCGAATTGAGAAACTCCGACAAGTAAATAGCGACATGGGATTAGCGTGAAACAAAACATAAAACTTGACACCAGAGACACTAAGATGGTTATTTTAAAATATTATTTTCAGACTACATAGTCCTTAGAAATCTTTTGTGTAACAACATTTTACTGATCACCCTATCTAGTTAAGATAACTATTCATATCTCAATTTAGGAGAATAAAAATGCAAAAAAATGAATTTCGAGGTCCTCTTATGCAATCCGCTGCGGTAATCGGTGGTGTAATTATCCTGTTTGAAGTAGTTGCATCATCAGGCAGCAATGGAGGCGGGGTTCTCTCTGTTATTTTCGGTATAGGCAATCTCATCCTTTTTTTCATCGGTTTGGCGATCGCTCTTCCGCTGTCCATTCTTCTGCTTATCGCAATTTTTCTTGCAGCCGTGGCAATGGTCAATCCCGAACAAGCATCGCAAATGTATTCTGACTTAAAAAAAAACTTCTCGCTAAACGCACTGCAGCCTAACAAGCAATGTTGTGCAGACAACCGGCCAGAATCAGGGATCAGCACGGAGGAATATCACCGCATGAAACAGGAGATCGCACAACTTCATGATAAGAATCTGATATTGCAAAAAAACATCACCGAACTGCTGGGTGGGAAATCACTCCTTCAAAAAGATGTTGATGGCATTAGCAGCGAAAACTCGGCTCTTAAAGAAAGAATTGGAGAGATGAGTATTGCTATTGAAAAGCTGCAGAGGTCTGAAAAAGAAATCAAGGATCTCGTTGAAAAACTCACTATAAGAATTCAGGCCGGCGCCGATCAAGAACTGAAAGAACAAATAAATAAACTTGAACAACTCTATGGTGCGACACATGCCGAAATCGAGAATCTCATGGAGCGTCTAAACACCCTGGAAGCAGGTCTCAAACAGGCCCCAGTATCGGGTATTTTTGCTTATATTGAGAAGGAAGATGATCAAACCCTCTTTATAGAAAAAGTAGAGGAGGCACTTGGCCAGGAAATGACGTATGCACAAATAGACGAGTTCCTCACCAAAACCCTCTCGTCTGAATTGGATAAAATTATAAAGGATCATCCTGCACTTACTAAAAATTACATTCGTAACCTGCGCAGAGATTAGCTCTGATTGATCCATTTTCTTTCCCGAAAGCCGAGTGAATACAATTTACTCGGCTTTTTGATTTTGTTTGCGAGAATTCTCCTCACAAAAGAAATCACCCAACTCCAAGTGATTAGGCAAATCCACTACATATTGATCTGCTCTTTTAGGCCAACAAATATTCCAGATCTTCAAT
>CAWDRB010000025.1:0-217500 GCA_963804605.1 uncultured delta proteobacterium | reverse complement strand
AGAGTTTGCTGGTTCATTTCAGGCGAGTTGAAAAATTAAGAGAAGAGGCACTGGATTATCAAGCAATTGATCTGTCTTCGCGGCAATTATGCGATCTGGAATTATTACTCAATCGAGGTTTCTTTCCTTTAGGTGGATACCTGGAAAGCAAAGACTATAATAGTGTTGTTGAGACAATGCGCCTGGTCGACGGCACGGTCTGGCCGATGCCCATATGCCTTGATGTTGATGAACAAACTGCTGCCAAACTGAAGGCCAGGGCGAAAGTAGCTCTCAATGATGGGGAAGGCTTTTTATTGGCTATTTTGACGGTGCAGGATATCTGGAAGCCTGATAAGAAAAAAGAGGCTCTAGCTGTTTACGGCACTGACGATCCAGCAGCGCATCCAGGGGTGATGCAGCTCTACGATCGAGTTCATGACTGGTATGTCGGCGGCAAATTGGAAGGAGTAAGTCTTCCGATCCATTACGATTTTAATCATTTGCGTCTCAGTCCTTCCGAAACTGTCCGGGCTTTCACCATGAATGGCTGGCGGCGGATTCTTGGTTTTCATACCGATGAATACCTGCACTGCGCCCACCGCGAAATGGTTATTACCGCGGCGCGGGAAGCAGGCGCAGCAATTTTTTTGCAGCCGGTCGCCGATCTCACTCATCCCGGTAATCTTGATTACTATACCCAGATCCGCTGTTATCAAGCTTTTACCGAAAAATTTCCACCGAATATGATAAAACTTGGCTTGACGCCTTTTGCCAGCCGCAAGGCAGGGCCGAGAGAGGCTTTATGGCAGGCGATCATCCGTAAAAATTTTGGCTGCAGCCATTTTATGGTCGCTGCAGATCATGCCGATCCGCTGGCAGGCAGTGATGTGCCAAAAAGGTTTTATGCTCTCGGCGCGGCCCAGGAGTTGGTTGACGATTACGCGGCAGAAACAGGTATTGCCATGGTCCCGCAGCGGGATATGGGCTACCACGAGGGCTTGAAGAAATATGTCCTGCTCGATCAGGTGGCCAACGATGAAGTCGCGACGATCTCTTCCCAGGAACTTCGGCGTCGGATGGTGTGTGGCGAGGCTGTTCCAAGTTGGTTTTCGTATCCGGAAGTAGTTGATCAATTGCAAACCTCCTTTCCACCTCGGTCAAAACAAGGGCTGACTATTTTCATGACCGGTTTTTCCGGTTCCGGGAAATCAACAATTGCCAAAGTTTTGCTGGTCAAGTTTATGGAGATGTGCGATCGGCCGGTGACTCTTCTTGATGGTGATATTGTCCGGAAAAATCTTTCATCCGAGCTTAACTACTCGCGCCAGCACCGCAATCTTAATATCACCCGCATCGGGTTTGTCGCCAGTGAAATAACCAAAAACGGTGGAATTGCCCTGTGCGCGCCGATTGCACCCTATGAAGAATCTCGTCAGGCCAATCGTGAACTTATCTCGCGCTATGGTGGATATATCGAGGTCCATGTGGCAACGCCTCTTGAAGTTTGTGAACAGCGGGATCGAAAAGGACTGTATGCCAAGGCAAGAGCGGGTAAGGTGAAAGGAGTAACCGGGGTGACCGATCCGTATATTCCACCGTCAAATCCCGAGTTGACAATCGACACCACCAATATTACGCCTATGGAGGCTGTACAGGAGATTTTGCTGTATTTAGAAGAACAGGGATATATTGTTTGAACAGGGGTTGATGGACTCGTAAAAAGCCCGATCTACGTCGTTGTAGATCTAAAACGACGATTTGTCGTACTACATGTACTGCCGAATCGCCGTTTCAGATACTACGCCTAGTATATCGAACTTTTTCCAAAGTCCATCCCGGCAATTCCAATAAGTTTTTATGAGTCTATCAGGGTTGATTAGTTTTGATTTCGTGATACTATATTGACCTTTTTTGTCGGGATTTTAAGTGGTTAATTTTTAACAATCTCGTAAAAACCTGAAATTTACGATGGCTAAGTAAAAACTTCATATTCAAGGCGTGCGAATTTTACAATTATTTCGGCGTACTAGAGACCGTCGTAATGATTGTAAAATTCGCAACAACGAAGAACATGAAGAATTTTTACGACGCCATCAATTTTTTACGTTGAGGAAGATATGAATGTAACGGTTTTTGGTGTTGGGTATGTTGGCCTGGTGCAGGCGGTAGTACTTGCTGATGTCGGACACAATGTCTGTTGTGTGGATGTGGATGAAAAGAAAATCGAAGCCCTGAAGGGTGGTGAGCTTCCCATATTCGAACCGGGATTGTCAGAGTTGGTCCTCAGCAATCACGGTAGAAAACGACTAGAATTCACGACAGATGCGGTAAAAGGCATCCATCATGCCGAACTCCTGTTCATCGCCGTTGGTACTCCACCCGATGACGACGGAAGCGCTGACCTTCAGTATGTATTGGCGGTAGCCGGAACGATTGCCAGCCATATGTCTGAAGAGAAAATCATCATTGACAAATCGACTGTCCCGGTTGGCACGGCCGATAAGGTTAAAGCCCATATTTCATCTATCCTCAATAAGAGAAAACTCGACCTCTCCTTTCATGTGGCGTCCAATCCTGAATTTTTAAAAGAAGGATCGGCGCTCGAGGATTGTATGCGCCCCGAGCGGATCATTGTCGGTACCGACAGCGATCTGGTAGAAGAGAAAATGCGTGAACTATACGAGCCATTTAGTCGTAATCGCGATAAAATTATGATTATGGATGTTCGCAGTGCCGAATTCACCAAATATGCCGCCAACTGCATGCTGGCGACGAAAATTTCTTTTATGAACGAGATGTCCAACCTGGCGGAGCGGCTGGGTGTCGATATTGAACAAGTCAGACGGGGAATCGGCTCGGACTCGCGGATTGGCTATCAGTTTATTTATCCGGGTTGCGGCTACGGTGGGTCTTGCTTTCCCAAAGATGTACAGGCACTGGAGCGATCGGCCAAAGAAATCGGCTATGATGCGCAAATTCTCCGGGCTGTTGAAGGTGTTAATTACCGGCAGAAAGAAAAGCTTTTTGAGCATGTTTCGTCTTTTTATGGCAATGATATCAAGGGAAAAACCATTGCTGTGTGGGGACTTGCATTTAAACCGAACACCGACGATATGCGCGAAGCATCCAGCCGGGTCCTCATCGAGGCGTTATGGCAGGCCGGGGGGAAGATTCAAGCGTATGATCCGGAGGCGATGGAAGAGGCCCAAAGGATTTATGGCACCAGAGACGACTTTACCTTGATGGGCACAAAAGAAGCCGCTTTGCATGGTGCTGATGCGCTGGCTATAGTTACTGAATGGAAAAGTTTTCGGGTTCCTGATTTTAAAAAGATGCTTGAAGAACTCCACGACAAAGTCATTTTCGATGGCAGGAATCTCTATGATCCCGCTCGTATAGAAGCTATGGGGCTTGCCTATTACGGGATTGGCCGAGGTCGTTCAGTCAAGAAATTTGTTTGAACAGATAAATATAACAAGGAAGCATACGAGAAGATGACTAAAAAAGCATTAATTACCGGGGTTACAGGGCAGGATGGGGCATATCTTGCTGAGTTTTTACTTAAAAAAGGCTACGAAGTGCACGGTATAAAGAGACGGGCATCGCTTTTTAATACCGATCGAATCGATCATCTTTACCAGGACCCGCACGTTGGCGATCGCAAGTTTATTCTCCATCATGGCGATCTCACGGATTCATCCAGTCTCATCCATATTATCGGCAAAGTGATGCCGGACGAGATCTACAATCTTGCAGCCCAGTCCCATGTTGCTGTCTCTTTTGAAGAACCGGAATACACCGCCAACTCGGATGCATTGGGGACTCTCAGGGTGCTCGAGGCGATCCGCATTCTTGGGTTGACCGATAAAACCAGATTTTACCAGGCGTCGACCTCTGAATTGTTTGGTAAAGTACAGGAAATCCCCCAGACCGAAAAAACGCCCTTTTATCCGCGCTCGCCCTATGCTGTGGCCAAGATGTACGCCTACTGGATTGTCGTCAATTATCGGGAAGCCTATAATATGTACGCCTGCAACGGGATCCTTTTCAACCACGAATCGCCGCTCAGAGGGGAGACCTTTGTGACCCGCAAGATCACCCGAGCCCTGGCCAGGATTTATCTTGGCTTGCAGGATTGTGTGCATCTCGGCAATCTTGATGCCAAACGCGACTGGGGCCACGCCCGCGATTATGTGCAGATGCAGTGGCTGATGCTGCAGCAGGATAGTCCGGAGGATTATGTTATCGCTACAGGCGAACAGCATTCCGTCCGGGATTTTGTTGATGCTGCCGCTAAAGAAATCGGCATACAATTACGCTGGGAGGGGACTGGTGTTGAAGAGGTCGGCATAATAGACCAGGTTGCTGCGGTAAACGATGTAAATGCCATGAAGGTTGGCGCTGCCATTGTCCGGGTTGACCCCAGGTATTTCCGGCCAACCGAGGTTGAAACGCTGCTTGGCGATCCGACAAAGGCCAGGGAAAATCTCGGCTGGGTGCCCAAAACCACTTTTTCTGAACTGGTCACCGAAATGATGCGCTTTGATCTGGTGGAAGCCAGAAGAGATGAACTGTGCAAGAGTGAAGGCTTTACCGTTCTCAACCATCACGAATAACAAAAAAACCCATGATTGCAAAAGAAAAAATCTATGTCGCCGGGCATCGGGGCATGGTCGGTTCGGCCATTGTCCGGCAGTTGCGCAGGCTAGGCTGTGAAGATATCGTGACCAGGTCACATGCAGAACTGGATCTGACCGATCAAGCCGCAGTGCGCCAATTTTTTCAAACGGAGAAAGTGGACCGGGTAGTACTGGCCGCGGCAAAAGTCGGTGGTATCCACGCAAATAACGTTTATCGGGCCGATTTCATTTATATCAACCTGATGATTCAGGCCAATGTGATTCATCAGGCATTTAGAGCCGGTGTACAAGATCTGCTGTTTCTTGGCAGTTCCTGCATTTATCCGAAATTGGCACCACAGCCGATGCAGGAGACCTGCCTTTTAACCGGGCCACTGGAGCCGACCAACGAGCCCTATGCTATTGCTAAGATTGCCGGCATTAAATTGTGCGAATCCTATAATCGACAGTATAACACCTGCTATCGCTCAGTCATGCCGACCAATCTTTTTGGGCCGGAAGATAATTATCATCTTGAAAACAGTCATGTTATTCCAGCTCTGTTGCGTAAATACCACCTGGCTAAACTGGCTGTGGATGGCAATATAACAGCTATTATTGATGATGAAAGACGTTATGGCCCAATTCCGCAAGATATCAGTCAAGCCCTGGGTTATAATGCCGACACAAAGAGTCTGAACAAAGGTCATGAGCCAAAAGTTGTACTCTGGGGTACTGGTTCTGCATTTCGGGAATTCCTGCATGTTGATGACATGGCAGCTGCCTGCATCCATGTGATGAATCTGGATCAAGGCCATTTCATTGGCGATAATCCGTCTTTTCTCAATATTGGTACCGGCAAGGATATTACCATCCGGCAAACGGCGGAGCTTATTGCCGAGCTGGTCGGTTTTACCGGAGAGACTGTATATAATTCAGCGCAGCCGGACGGGACTCCCCGTAAGTTGCTGGATACATCAAGGATCAACAATCTCGGTTGGCAACCCCGCTTCTGCTTCCGCGAAGGGCTGGAAGATGCGTATGCCTCCTATCAACGGGCAATCTCCGCCTGCTGACATCTGCTGTTTGCCAGTACTCAGCAGGCGGGTATCGATAGAGTCTATTCCTCTATGTTTCTGCGGAACCTGCGGATCATATCGTTGCGGATCACCTGGTGGTCCAGTTTGAAAATATCTTTAGGAAAAAGAAGTTCCATGACCCCCGAATCAAAGATTCGCTTTACTTCATATTCGTCGTGAGCGACATCTCTTTTATACATATAGTTCAGCCAAGAACGGTTGGTGTGGATGATAAACTCCACCCGCATACCACCCAGGCGAGCGAAAAATTTCATCATTTCAGTTTTTGGACTGGAGCCGGTTGCCGTGATTCGGTATTCAGCTGATCCGCTCAAAGTGTCGGAGATATCTTCTAATACCATGAAACTGTTCGCTTTTGATGCTGATCGTGTCAGGTGGTTTTGAAAAGTCTTGATATCGGCCACGGAATCGAGAACGGCCATCAGACCCAGTTCGTCATCGACCGCTACAGCCGGGTTTTTTTCATTTTTTCGCAGCAGCTTGAGAACCTTGGCCTCCGGTGGTTTTTTGCGGATCGAGACATAAATGGGAAGGTCATGATTTCCGGCGGTAAACCGGCGGCGTTTCAGCAAGGTCAGTTTTGAGCCTTTAACCGGTTGAACCTGTTGGCCTTGCTCAGCGCTTAAAACCTTGACGCCGGTGCAGCAAAAGGTATCCTCGGAGTGCTGCGAGGAAAGGTAAACAATATCATGTTCGCCAATCTTCAGGTTTTTGCTCCAGACATAATCGTTGAGAAAATGTAAAAAAGTGGAAAACTTTTCTTCTATTCCTGTTTCTCTTTCCCGTTGATCGATACTGCCGGCCAAATTCATCAATACCAGTTTGCGCCGCGCCTCAAAACGGGCTTTTTTATGGTATCTGTCGTTGAACATGATAAGCAGAAGGGTGACCGGATCGTTGGCCACCTCAATTTCGTTGGTGGTGTCGACAAAGGAGGCATAAGGTTTGAGGATCTTGGCTTTGAGTGAATTAACCACCGCATCGGCGGTGCGGGCATATTCACTTACCCTGGCTTCGATTTCTCTTGGTGACCCGTTTAAGCCAAACATATTGCCGAGCAATAGACAGGCGCGTTGGCTGCGGTGCATCTGCTTGTCCTGTTGTTTAAGGAGTTCGCTGAGCTGGGAAAAATTGGTAATTTCCAAAAACTCAAATACCTGACTACGCAAAGCTCGATATTTCGTGCTGTTGATCCGCTCTCGGCAGAGATTCTTAACCCATTTTCGGGTATGTGGGGAGAACGGTTTGGTTATACAGACACTGTCTTCAACTGCCAGCGGCCCATTCTGCTGCAAAGAGGTAAAGACGCTGTCTTCACTGATAACGGACATATAGTTTTCCTGTTTGGCTGTCGTCCAATTCGACTTTTTACGGGATCATTGACCTTGTAACTGCTTGCTGTGGTCTTACATTCTGCCGCGCATTCTACTGGCAATTGACAATATAAGCAGGTAAAAACATTTCAGGTAGAGGAAATAACCGGACAAAAAGATGAAGAGAAATCGTACTTGAGTTATAATCGAATTTTTGTTACGGGAAAGGTAACCGTTCAAGCTCAGCCTGTTGGAATGGAAGGGTGTGGACTGTTCGTTTTTCGGGTCTCTGCAGCCATGGACGGCTGCTGCGAAACCCCCATGGACGGGTTTACGGCGTCCCGGGAAACGAACAGCCTACACCCTGGTTCAGGAGCTGAACATCAGGGGCAAGCAAATTTTAATTTCCAACTTTACAGTGGATAAGAGCATGTATAGAAATTTCAGTATCGTACCAAATATAATGTTTGGCAGAGGATCTTTTAGTCAGCTGGGTGATATAATTGCACCGCATCGCAAGCATCCTGATTCGTATTTTGTATTTGTTTTAGATGATGTGTTCAAGAACAAACCGTTGGAAGCCCGACTGCCAATGCAGGGAGATGACCTGAAATTGCTGGTAAATGTCGACGATGAACCAAAAACGAGCTACATCGATGCCCTTGTTCGGCAGATTCGCGACTATAAAGAGGTTAAACCTGACGGCATTGTCGGCATCGGCGGCGGGTCGACTATGGATATTGCCAAAGCTATCTCACTCATGCTTGATAATGCCGGATCTTCTGCTGATTATCAGGGTTGGGATCTGATAAAAAATCCCTCTGTCTATCACGTTGCGGTTCCCACCCTGGCCGGAACCGGAGCGGAGATTTCCCGGACCGCCATCCTCACCGGGCCGGTGAAAAAACTTGGCATTAACTCCGATTACACGGTGTACCACCAGATTGTACTCGATCCCGAGCTGCTAGCCGGGGTGCCGAAAGACCAGTGGTTTTATACCGGGATGGACTGCTATATCCACGATGTTGAATCTTTGCAGGGCACCTTTATCAATGAATTCAGCAGGGCCTATGGAGAAAAATCAATCGATCTGTGCCGGCAGGTCTTCCTCGAAGATCATCCCGATAAAGACGACAAATTAATGATGGCATCTTATTTCGGAGGCATGAGTATTGCCTATTCCCAGGTCGGGGCCTGTCACGCCCTCTCTTATGGACTCTCTTATGTTCTTGGCATTCATCATGGCATCGGCTGCTGTATTGCCTTTGATTATCTGGAGGAGATCTATCCTGAAGGGGTGCAGGAATTTCGGAAAATGATGGAAAAACATCAGATAACGCTGCCGAGAAATCTCACTGCCAATATGGATAAAGAAGCTCTTGAACTGATGGTGACCACCGCCCTTAATCTTGTTCCGTTGTGGGAAAACTGCCTCGGACCGGATTGGCAGAAGAAGATGACCCGTGAACGGTGTCTTGCACTCTACAAGCGGATGTAATTTTGACTGATTTTTTAACTCCTTGCCGACAAGGAGTCAAGCGGGCCCTGCCTGTTGTTCTCGGTTATGTGCCAATTGGTTTTGCCTACGGTGTGCTGGCCGGGAAAAGTGGTTTGTCCGAAGCTAACACCCTGTTGATGTCGCTCATTGTCTTTGCCGGTTCCGCTCAATTTATCGCGGTTGGTCTGTTTGCCGCAGGCACCGGGCCTGCGGCGGTGATTCTTACTACCTTTGTGGTCAACCTGCGTCATATGCTGATGGCTGCGTCGCTTGCTCCATACCTTTCGGGCTGGAAAAAGCGCTATCTGGCATTCTTCTCCTTTGAATTAACTGATGAGACTTTTGCCCTCCATTCATCGGCCGCCGGAAAATTAAATGAGTGCCGGCTTGAAGCCTTGTCACTTAATGTCACCGCCCAGTTGTCCTGGGTGGTCGGGACACTGCTCGGTCTTATTGCTTCCGGTTTGATTGGTGATATTAAGCCGCTCGGCCTGGATTATGCCTTGGCGGCAATGTTTATAGGACTTCTCGTTGGCCAGTGTCAATCTCCGGTACGGGTCATTACGGCGATTCTCTCTGGCGGTATCGCCACCTTGTTGTATCTGGCCGGCTGGCATCAGTTTCATATCATCGTCGCAACTATGGCCGGGGCCACCCTGGGTCTGGGGGTTGAGTTATGGATCAAACGCTGATCTTCTGGACAATTGTCGGGATGGCAGTTGTTACCTATCTGCCCCGGCTGCTGCCGACGCTTTTTTTAAGCGGCAGGAATTTACAACCCATCATCACATCCTGGTTGCGGCTGGTACCTCCCGCCGTTCTGGCAGCGATGCTTGTCCCTTCGCTTCTCGTCCGGCAGGAGACTGTTGACCTGGGATTTGACAACCTGTTTTTCTGGGCCGCACTTGTCGCCTTTCCTGTGGCATGGAAGTGGAACAGTCTTTTTGCAACAGTGATTATCGGAATGGGCTTAGTGGCTTTGGGCCGCTACTGTGGTCAGGGCATGTAGGTTCCTATGAACAACGTTTTTTACCCTGCTGAACAGATACATATTGTCCCGCCATTACTGCACTGGTTTCGGCAAACCAAACGTGATCTTCCCTGGCGTCGCAGCTATGATCCGTATCATGTCTGGATATCCGAGATCATGCTCCAGCAGACCCAGATGGATCGTGGCGTCGCCTATTTTTTGCGCTGGATCGCGCGGTTTGGCGATGTTCAGGCCGTGGCTGCTGCAGAAGAACAGGAAATCCTTAAATACTGGGAAGGGCTGGGCTATTATGCCAGAGCCAGAAATTTGCACAAGGCGGCCAAGGTCATCGTTGTTGATTTCGGTGGGGAGGTCCCCTGCGAATACGAAACACTGCTCAGCTTGCCGGGGATTGGACCATACACCGCGGCGGCGATTGCCAGCGTCGCGGGCAATTATGATATACCGGTAATTGACGCCAATGTTGCCCGGGTGTATGCCCGGCTGTTTAATATTGATGCGCCCGTCAAGGAGCGACCTACGAAGAAGCGTCTGGCCGAGATTGCTGAACAGCTCCTGCCCCATGGTCAGGCGCGGGCCTATAACCAGGCTTTGATGGACCTAGGTGGTCTGGTTTGCACGCCGAAAAACCCTCGCTGCGATACATGTCCGGTCGCCACGGCGTGTGCGGCCTTAACCGCGGGTACCGTGGCTGAGCGTCCAGTGCTTGGAGCTGGAAAAAGGACCATTACCATCCATAAAGTGGCCGGAATAATCCAGTACAACGAGAAAATCTATATCCAGCAGCGCAGGGTCGATGATGTCTGGGGAGGACTGTGGGAATTTCCCGGTGGGCAGGTGGAAAAAGGGGCGACAGGTGACAGGATTGTTGCCAGTATTCTCAATGATACCCGTCTGGCGGTGACGCAGGTACAGCATATCACCAGGGTGATGCACCAATATACCCACCATAAAATTATTCTTGATTGTTTTTTTTGCAGGCTGATAGGCGCGAACTGTCAACCTGTGCTCAAATCGGCCTGCAACTATCGATGGATTTTTCCCCATGAACTTGACCAGTTCGCTTTTCCGGCAGGCCCAAGAAAACTTATCGAGTACCTGCACATAAAGCAACCTGAGCTGCTGTCTTTTCCCGACGGGCGTTAGCCCGGGTGATAGACAAGTTCTACAGGGCAGTGATCCGAACCGAAGATTTCCTGGAGAATGGCCGCACTTTTTACTCGAGTTCTGGCCGCTTCATTGACACAAAAGTAATCAATACGCCACCCGATATTCTTGGCTCGGGCACTGAATCGGTAGCTCCACCAGGTATATTGATCCGGTTCCCGGTTGAACATCCGAAAAGTATCGATATAGCCTGCGGCGACAAAACTGTCCATCCAGGCCCTTTCTTCCGGGGTGAAACCAGCATTCTTTACGTTGTTTTTGGGATTTTTCAAATCGATTTCTTTGTGGGCGACATTAAAATCTCCGCACAAAATCAATGACTTTTTCTTCTCAAGTTCCTTGGCGAAAATTGTCAATTTTTCATTGAAACGGAGCTTGTAGTCGAGTCGGACAAGTTGATCACCGCTGTTGGGAAAGTAGATGTTGATCAGGTAATAATTCTTAAATTCCAGGGTCAGTACTCTGCCTTCACTATCAAATTCGGCATCGCCGATTCCATAATGTACAGCTATCGGCTCGATTCGACTGTAAAAAGCGACGCCAGAATAGCCTTTTCGTTCAGCGCTGTGCCAGTAGGAAGTATAGCCGGGGATATTTTTCAGTTCCTCAGAAAGTTGATTCGGTTGTGCCTTGGTCTCCTGCAGGCAGACAACATCGGCATCAAAGTCCGGCATCATATTGATAAAACCTTTTTTCTCAACGGCACGGATGCCGTTCACATTCCAGGATACAAATTTAAGAGTACTATCGTTATCCATTTTGGCTCCGGGTCTTTTGCGGGGACGAACCCCTTTCTGGGGACATACAGTTTCCAGCGGACAGATATCACAGTGCGGACTGACTGGTCGGCATATTGATTGGCCGAAGGCAACAAGAATACTATTTACCCCGATCCAATGTTTTTTAGGCAGCGTCTCCCGCAGGGCCATCTCTGTTTTCAATGGAGTATCTGTTTCGACATACTGCCATATATTCATAATTCGGTGGACATGCGTGTCAACACAGATAGCTGGTTTTTGATAGGCAACGCTGACCACCAGGTTGGCGGTTTTTCTGCCGACGCCGGGCAGGGAGATAAGTTCTTCGATGGTCTGAGGTACCTTATCAGCGAATTTTTTCAGGCCTTCCGGCAATCTGGTCAGATGCTTCGCCTTGGTTTTATAAAATCCCACCGGATAGATAAGTTTGGCGATTTTTTCCTCGGCCAACTCAGCAAGAGAGGCCGCATCCGGGGCATGTTTAAAAAGCCGTGCCGAAGATGCAGCGGTGGTCTCGTCTTTTGTCCTGGCCGAGAGAATAGTTGCAACCAGAACCTTGAAGGGATCTCTGGTCTGTACCGCAATGAGATCGACCACCGGCAGCTGTTTGTCGGCGATCGCCGATGCCACGGTTTTCAGGAAAAAATCAATATCGATGGTCATGTCGTGGGCTCCAGCAGATCCGGCTCGTAACAGAGAGTGGCAAAATAGTCCTCCACCTGTTCGGCCCGGCGAATGAGTTCGACCTTTCCTGAAGAGGTAAGCAGCAGTTCTTTAGGCCGAAGGTTGCCATTGTAGTTAAAACCCATGGCAATTCCGTGGGCACCGGTATCATGAATGACGAGAATGTCGCCATCATCTATTTTGGGCAGTTCGCGCTGAATGGCGAATTTGTCGTTGTTCTCACAAAGAGAGCCGACCACATCGACGATTTCTTTAGTGGTTTTTACATCTTTACCGGGCACCTCAAGATGGTGGTAGGCTCCGTACATTCCGGGCCGCATCAGGCAGCTCATCGAGGCATCAACGCCAATATAGGTTCGATAAATATCTTTGCGGTTGATGGCCTTGGTCACCAGGACACCATGGGGGCCGGTTATGAAGCGGCCGCTCTCCATATATAATGCCGGTTCATAGCCATGCTCATGGGTAAATTTTTTAAAGAGCGCGGTGATTTCCTTGCCCATGGCGTCCAGGTCCAGGCCGGCAACGCCTGGTTCGTAAGGGATACCCAGCCCGCCGCCGATATTTATAAATTCAAAGGTGATGTCAAGTTGGGTCGATATCTCGGCGATGAGTTCGAGCAGCATGGCACTGGTCTGAACCATATACTCGTAGTTCAGTTCATTGGAAGCGAGCATGGTGTGGATGCCAAACCGTTTGACGCCAAGAGCCTGTGCCTGACGATAGGCCTCGACAATCTGCCCTTCGCTTACCCCGTATTTGCTTTCGATGGGCTTGCCGATGATGTCGTTGCCGGTTCTTTTAGCACCGGGGTTATAACGAAAGCTGATCAGTTCAGGAAGCTGGGGCACTTTGTGCAAAAGGTTGAGATCGTCGAGGTTGAGAATTGAGCCGCCGTCTGCTGCCGCCTCGAGGAAATCCGCCTCGCTGGTATTATTGGAGGTGAACATGATCTCATCGCCACGGCCCCCGGCCTGACGGCTGAGGCGGAGTTCGGCGATGGAGCTGCAGTCAAAGCCGAAGCCCATATCCTTAATGAGTGCAAGAATTTTTGGGTTAGGCAGGGCTTTTACTGCGTAGTACTCACGAAAACAACCAATCCCGGCGAAGGCTTGTTTCAGTTGCGCCCCCGTCTGTCTGATACCTGCTTCGTCGTAGATATGAAAGGGCGTCCCATAATGACCGGCAATCTGGTCTAATACTGGGAAAAGACGATCTTTATAGGCTTGTGACATGGGCA
This sequence comes from uncultured delta proteobacterium, assembly GCA_963804605.1. Lineage (GTDB taxonomy): Bacteria > Desulfobacterota > Desulfobulbia > Desulfobulbales > Desulfocapsaceae > Desulforhopalus_A. The sequence continues at coordinate 204,148 of CAWDRB010000025.1, read as the reverse complement.
TGAGACTGTTTCCTTCTGTGGATTTTATATGGATTTCGGGATGAGTATCCGGCTGGTTTCTTTTATTGTCGATAATACCGTTTCGGTACTGGTGGAAAGAACCCCATCGATTGTGGTAATTTTTTCCTGTAACAACTGACCCAGAGTTGTGGTGTCGGCACTACGTATTTTTATAAGATAGCAGTCGCTGCCCGAGACGAAGTGTACTTCCTGGATTTCAGGGATTAATGCGAGTGCGGCACCTACCTTGTCGGATAATGCGGCACTGGTCCGCACATGGACAAAAGCTACTTGAGAACTGTTGAAACGTTCTGGATTCAGCCGTACCTCGTAGCCATCGATAATGCCTTGTTTTTCCATTTTACGAATTCGTTCCAGGACAGCTGACGGTGCCAGGCCAACCTGCCGGGAGACTTCGATATTGGGAATTCGTGCTTTTTCCTGCAGAATATTTAAAATTTCAAGACTAATAGAGTCCAGCATGTTTCCTCCTTGTTTACTGATAAATATATTCTCCAAATTGGCAATGTCAAGAATAATGTTCTGTTTTAATGTAAATATCGTGAATATATTCTGTGTTACTGATAATTAAAGACAATAATTCTAAAAGAGCCTTATGGGAAAGGTAAAAGTTTGCAGGATATATTTTGTCATTCGAGTGGGAAAAAGTGGGGGATGGGGTATATTGATGGGTGACTACAGTAGGGGTGCAGGATATTGGCCATATTTAATGAGATGAGAGGATTTATTGTCAGCGATAACAATTATAGTACCTACTCTCAATGAGGCTGAGAACGTTGATCTGCTGCTTGAGAGAATTTTGCGTACCAGGAAAACGTCCAATCTCGATTTTGATATTCTCTTTGTGGATTCAGCTTCCAGCGATGCAACACGTGCCCGCATACTTGCCTGGCAGGAAAAAGCGCCGGTTCGTCTCCTTGCGCTGGACCTTAATATGGGGTTGGCCGCCGCTGTTATTGCAGGTGCTCGGCATACTGATGCCTCGTATATATTGGTCATGGATGCAGACCTCAGTCACCCTCCGGAAATTATCCCAGAGCTTCTGCAGCCGCTTCTAAATGGAACGCATGATATGGTGATTGGCAGCAGATATGTTCAGGGCGGGTCTTTGCCTGATTGGCCATTTTTGCGGAGACTCTCATCAAGGATTGCCACTCTGCCGGCACTGTTGTTCTGCAGCGTGAAGGACCCTCTGGCCGGTTTCTTCGCGGTGGAGCGCAAACGGTTGAGTGATTTATCCGACTCCGTCCCCGGCTTTAAGATCGGTTTGGCAATATTAGCGGAATATGGCCATGATCTTCGGGTGACTGAAGTTCCTATTGAATTCAGAGATCGTGATTACGGTCATTCAAAGATGAATTATCGGGTTGCCCTTGCTTATCTGAAGCAACTTATGGCGTTGAGCCTTAAAACAAAGCCGAACAGGCCGCACTGAAGTGTACCCATTTTCCTCTGTTGGTTCTATGTCAAGACTGCCGTAGCCGACCACTGCCACCATCAGCAAGATTTTTAGGGTCCAGCAATCGCTGTAATTTTTCCCGGGGAATATCTGTCTGTTCCAGGGCAACATCAAAAACGGATCGTCCTTCTTTTTGGGCAATCTTGCCGATCTCAGCTGCTTTCAGGTAGCCGATAATAGGATTGAGCGAGGTAACCAGAATGGGGTTGAGCGAGAGCGCCTGCGCAAAGACCTGACGATTCACCGTCATGTCTTTAATTGCTTTTTCTCCGAGTGAACAGGCACTTCCGGCCAACAGTTCAAGAGAGTGGAGAACGCTGTGGGCGGCAAGCGGCAGCATGGTATTTAATTGAAAACTTCCCCCCATCGCTGCCAGATTGATGGTGGTGTCATTACCTATCACCTGTGCTGTCGCCATGCACACAGCTTCCGGGATAACCGGGTTGACCTTTGCCGGCATGATGCTGGAACCGGGTTGCAGAGCCGGTAGTTTTATTTCCCCGAGCCCGGTGAGTGGGCCGGAGTTCATCCATCTGAGATCGTTGGCAATCTTGTTGAGGGCAATGGCACAACTCTTCAGATGACCGGAAAACTCAACCACTGTATCAAGACTGCTGATCCCCTTGTAGCGCGACGGGGCCTGGGTAAAAACGAGGTCCGTCATACTGTTGATATGGCCTATCGCCCTGGCCGGAAAATCCGGATGACAGTTGACGCCACTGCCGACAGCGGTGCCGCCCAGTGGGAGGCGGCTCATTCTTGGCAGCGCCGATTCGATTCGTTCCCGACACTCATCGACTTGCACCGCCCAGCCTTCCAGCTCCGCCTGCAATCGAATAGGCAGTGCGTCCATCAGATGAGTGCGCGCGGTCTTAATGACATCGCTGTTTCTTGCACCAAAGCTCCGAATAATTGCGGCGAGATCCTGTAAGGCCGGCAGGAGAGATCCGGTGGCAGAACAGACCGCCGCTACCTGAATTGCAGTGGGGATTACATCGTTGCTGCTTTGACTGAGATTCACATGATCGTTGGCTGAAAGTTCGACACCTTTCTCACGAACCAGACCAACAATGACTTCGTTGACGTTCATATTGGTACTGGTCCCCGAACCGGTCTGAAATATCGATACGGGGAACTGTTCAATAGGTTTCTCTCTCTGCAATCTATCAACTGCCCCGCATATGAGTGATGTGTCATTTGCGGCCAGCAGGCCGAGTTCACCATTGGCCTTTGCCGCGGCCGCTTTTATGAGCAGAACCGCGTGAATAAAATTCCAGGGCAGCGGCTGGGGTGAAATGGTGAAATTTTCTATGGCCCTTTGGGTTTGCGCGCCATAGAGTGCAGTCGTGGCTACCCTGACTTCTCCCATACTGTCTTTCTCAATTCGGTATGTGGCCATATGCGGTCCTTTTTACATTTGTTTTAATTTGATCGATAAACAGCAAACTAGACTTGAACCGTGCCGATGTCAAATTGGCGACATTCTGCATTTGGTAGGGAAGACTGGGAGGAAAGGGCAGGTCGGGGTGAGCTTAAATCTGACTGTTGACCGGAGCAAAATCCGGTCAACAGAAAGGGGAAGATTATTTTTTCCAGAGTCCGTGCAGATTGCAATATGCGCGGGCGCTAACGCCGTCGGCTGCGACCGGGAAAAAAGCAGCCGGTTTATCGGATGGGTTGAGGAACTGACGGTATACGGCATCACCGACAGAAAGTTCAATCCATTCAATAAAATGGGCATCGGTCATGGGGTGATCCACCGAGCCAACATTTACCTGCCAGCCGCCATTACTTTTTTTCAGGGCGGGAATATGCTTTTCTACAGCTGCGTCGGTGGTGTTTTCTTTCATCATGGTCATCTGCTGGCCGCAACACATCATCTCTGCGCCGCCAGCGGTGAGAATCTCGGCGATGTTCCCACAAATTTCACACTTATAAACTCCCAGCTTTTTGGACATACGTTTTCCTCCTGTATGAATGAATTAATTTCTGTCATTACCGAAAATCCTGATTGAATATCAAATTCTTAAGCGATAATTAAAGCAATTTCAACAGGAACTTCGATAAGACCGGCAGTTACATAAACTTCTGAAGCCTAAATTAATCACAGATTACCAAGTCTGCAATTAATTAAACGTAGATATGTTAAAAAGAATCATTTTCACCTGCAAACATATCACAACAAGTTGAAGAATCTTTTCTAAAGATAAAGAGTATGCTACCTTGACTCTTTATCGATTATCGATAATGTCTTAATAGATTATTATCGGCTGGGGAAGGGTAAGTGTTGAAACTTTATAGAGTCTTTAGAAGCAAACAATAAGGAGAAATTATGAAAGCAGGAACCATTCAGAAAATGATTATCGGCATAGGTGTATCATTGTTTGCGACAGTTATAAATGTGCAGGCTGCGGAATATGCCCACGAGGTGAAGGATAAAAAAATGACCTTCGCCTGGAGTGTTGAAGGGGACAAACTCGCGGTCAAGCTCAGCGCAGAAACAGAGGGATGGGTTGCGATAGGGTTTAACCCGGTAACGGCAATGAAAGGGGCCAATTTCATCCTTGGTTATGTTAAAAATGGAATAGTGGAATTAGCTGATCATTTCGGCACCGACGAAAATGCACATAAGTCCGACACCAATCTGGAAGGCACCAGTGATGTAACCCTGGTTGGTGGAACGGAGTCCGGGGGAATTACCACTATAGAATTTACTATTCCCATGGCGTCAGCTGATAAAAACGATACTAAGATCGATGTAAACGGTGACACTACCGTCTTGTTGGCCTATGGGGCCGGCCGCGATAGTTTTTTGTCCAAACATAAATATCGCAGCGCGCTCAAGGTGAACCTGAGCACTGGTGCATCGCAAAATATGGAGTAACAAAGGTGGCATGGTCCGCCAATTGGCGTAATACAATCGCCCTGGGACTGTTGTTGCTAATACCAGTATTTTTCAGCACCATTGCCGGGGCGAAAAGCAATACGGAAGATTCATCGACGTTGCTTGAGCAAAGCAAACAGGTTGTAGCGAGTGATAAAACCGCCGATACGGAATGGTTGGAGGAAAAAACCGGTCAATATCTGCCGCTTGATCTTGAGTTTATCGACGAACTGGGCCAACCTATCCAACTCAAAGAGATAATTGATCGGCCGACAATCTTTCTGCCCATTTATTTTTATTGCCCTAATATCTGTAGCAAGAATCTTGCTAATCTGGCCATAGCCCTCAATAGCCTCAGCCTTGTGCCTGGGCAGGAGTTTCGAGTAATTGCTTTGAGTTTCAATGAAGCAGAGAGTTATGAGGATGCGGCCCGGGCGAAAAAAAATTACCTGAAAATTGTCGGTAAGGATTTCCCACCCGAAGGCTGGCGATTTCTTACCGGCAACAAAGAAACCATTAAGACCGCAACCGATGCGGTCGGCTTTCGTTTCAAGAAAATCGACGATGAAACATTTATTCATCCCGCGGCGCTGATGACCATAGCGGGAGATGGCAAAATCATCCGCTATGTCTATGGCTCTTTTCTGGCAGGGGATATTGCTGTGGGGTTGGCTGATGCGGCAAGCGGTCGGCCGTCACTGTCGGTAAAAAGACTTTTGGCGTTCTGCTTTAATTACGATCCGGATAAGAACAAATCGGTTTTTCAGTTGGTGAAAATTGGTGTGATGCTGTTTTTTGGCATATTGTTGACGATTGTTTTCATCTATTTCAAACGAAAACGACCGAAAATGCACAGCGACCTGCACCGATGACGGCATCAACAGACAGGATATTATTATGACTGCAACACCATCGTTTTATCACACCTCGGCTCCCCCGGGCCTTACGGGCATCAAGGCCTGGCTGTTAACTCACGACCATAAGCGGCTCGGCCTTATGTACCTGGGCGCTATTTTCTTCTGGTTTGTATTGGCCATGTTTTTAGGCCTGATGCTTAGAACCGAGTTAATGAGCCAGGGCCGGACCATTATGAGTGCCGAGATGTACAATGCCACCTTTACCCTGCACGGGGTAATAATGATTTTTCTGTTTGTCATTCCTGGCATTCCGGCCATTTTCGGCAATTTTTTCCTGCCCATCCAGCTTGGTACCGATGACGTCTTTTTCCCGCGCCTTAATCTGTTCAGCTGGTATCTTTTTATGTTCGGCGGCTTGTTCGCCATTGTTTCTCTTTTTGTCGGCGATGGCTTTCCCGATACCGGCTGGACCTTTTATGTACCGTTCAGTGTCCAGAGCAGCGGCAATGTGGGTTTGACGGTGACGGCGGCTTTTATTCTCGGTATGTCGTCGATGCTGACCGGATTGAACTTTGTTACCACTTTTCACCGGATGCGCGACAAGAATATGGGCCTGATGCAGATACCGCTCTTTGCCTGGTCGCTCTACGCCACCGCCTGGGTGCAGATTCTGGCTACACCGGTGATTTCGATCACCTTTGTGTTGATTGTCCTTGAGAGGTTTTTCCACATTGGACTTTTTGATCCGGATAAAGGAGGCGATCCTTTATTGTATCAGCACCTGTTCTGGATGTACTCGCACCCAGCCGTCTATGTAATGATTATCCCCGGAATGGGGGTGATCTCCGAGATCATTCCGGTATTCTCCCGAAAATCCATTTTTGGTTATAAAGCTATTGTCTGGTCGTCCATGGCCATCGCTATCGCCGGTTCGCTGGTCTGGGCCCATCATATGTTCACCAGCGGCATGAGCGATATCTCGGTCTTTGTCTTTTCCTTATTGACGTATCTTGTCGCTATCCCCTCGGCGGTCAAAGTCTTTTCCTGGGTCTCCACCATGTATAAGGGCTCGATTGAGATGACCCCGCCGCTGCTGCTGGCCCTCATTTTTATCTATCTCTTTAGTATTGGTGGCCTGACCGGCCTGGTGCTCGGTGCGGCGGGAACCAATATTCATGTCCATGATACCCAGTTTGTCGTGTCCCATTTTCACTTTGTCATGTTTGGCGGGACCGGGTTTGCCTTTTTTGCCGCTCTGCACTTCTGGTGGCCGAAGATGTTCGGCATTATGTACCGGTTCAAGGCCGCCTATATCGGCGCCAGCCTAACTGCGGTTGGGTTTATGTTTCATTATGTACCGATGTTTATCCTCGGATTGCAGGGGATGCCCCGACGGTACTACGACTATTTGCCACAGTATGAGACCGGCAATTTTCTGGCTGGAATCGGCGGATACCTGCTGGTGATCGGGATGGTGATAATGTTTGTCAATCTGCTGATGAGCTTCAAACAGCGGGTGCCGGCCCCCGTCGATCCATGGGGGGGAACTACCCTGGAGTGGAAGGTCCCGTCGCCGCCACCGGTGCATAATTTTCTTGAGAAACCGCATATTGCTGTCTTTCCTTATGATTTTACCAAGGTAACCGATCAATCACGGCAGCAAGGCGGGGAAGGATCAATACAATGAGTGCGAAAATAGACAGAACAGGGATTAAAATTGGTATGTGGCTGTTTCTCTATTCGGAGATTATCCTTTTTGGCGGCTTGTTTGTCCTGTATGCCGCGTACCTGCACCGGTACCCTGAATTTTTTGCCCAGGGCGGCAAGGAGTTGAACCGGGTGATAGGCACCATCAATACCATAGTGCTGCTGGTATCGAGTTTCACCGTGGCCGCGTCGATTACTGCAATACAAAGAAATGCCAAAAAACAGACGGTCGGTTTGCTGATTTTTTCAATTTTTTGCGGCTTTATCTTTCTGGTCAATAAATACTTTGAATGGGGGGCCAAGATTCATCATGATATTTACCCTAACTCCGAGACCCTTGTGTCCGGAGAACCCGGGGTGAATATTTTCTTTGGCCTCTATTATGTCATCACCGGCCTGCATGGCCTGCATGTCATTATCGGCATGATCCTGCTGTCGATCAGCCTGGTTTTAGTGCTGCGAAACAAGGTCAGCGCCGACCGCTTTTCCATGCTCGATAATTCCGGGCTTTATTGGCATCTGGTCGATCTTATCTGGATTTTCGTCTTCCCGCTTTTTTATCTGGTTCTGTAACAAAGAAAGCATTGTTTTGGAGAATAACCGTGGACAATCAAGAAAAACCGCATGTACTCAGCTTTAAGCAACTTGGCATGGTCCTGGCCATCCTGCTGGTGCTGACAGCGATTACCGTTGGGGTATCCTATGTTCATTTAGGATTTCTCAACATTCCCATCGCTCTGGCCATTGCTTCGACCAAGGTAACTTTTGTCCTGCTCTTTTTCATGCACTTGAAATATGAAGGGCGCGTCATCAATATATCGTTTCTCAGCACGGTAGGAGTGCTGGCTATTTTGATCGGTTTTACCTTCTGGGATGTGGCATACCGATAACAGCTGGAGAATTTTATGACCCCGGTACAAGGCGTAGATCAGGCATTTTGGTATATTCTCGGCGTATCCGTTGTCCTGCTGTTTGGCATTACAGCGGTGATGGTCTATTTTGTCGTGCACTACAGACGCAGCAAAAACCCGGTTGCCTCGGATATTCGTGATAACTATAAACTGGAAATCGTCTGGACTATCATCCCCACCCTGATTGCTCTGTCCATGTTTGCCATCGGCTGGTCTTCCTATCTGGGCTTGCGTACCGTCCCGAAAGACGCCATGGAGGTTGAAGTCCTTGGCCAGCAGTTTTCATGGATTTTCGTCTATGACAACGACAAGGAAACGGAAAACGAACTGGTGGTTCCGGCTGGTAAAGCGGTAAAACTCAACATCTCTTCGCTTGATGTCCTGCACAGTTTTTTTATCCCGGCTTTTCGGATTAAAGTTGACGCGGTCAAGGGGATGCCGACCTATGCCTGGTTCCTGGCCGATCAGGTGGGGGAGTATGATATTCAGTGTACGGAATACTGTGGGGTTGATCACTCGGCCATGGTTGCCAAATTAAAAATTGTCCCTGAAAAAGAGTTTGAAGCCTGGCTTAAAGAGTGATCGATCGTTTGCATGATGAATGTGACCGGTTTCTTAAAAACTCGGCTCCAGGCCTTACATTACCGATTGCAACTGAGCAAGTTTCAGCTTTGTCTGTTGATTGGCTGTTCGACTCTGTTTGGCTTTATTCTCGCCGATCCGGTTATCAAGATGAAGACACTTGTCAGCGGATGCGCAGTTTTCGTCCTGGCTATGGGGGCTGCCACCCTGAACAGTCTCCAGGAATGTCGTCTAGACAGCGAATTACCAAGGACCAGCAAAAGACCCTTGCCGAAGGGTCTTCTTTTTCCCCGCCAGGCAGGATTTCAAGCCCTGATTTTATGTTGTGCCGGTTTGCTGCTGCTCTTTTTGACAACGAAGACAATCTGGCCAGCAATGACTGCATTTTTGGCGGTTTTTTTATATAACGGCATATATACCCCGCTCAAACAAAAAACAGTCCTGGCTATTATTCCCGGTGCTGTCTGCGGCGCCATGCCACCTTATATCGGCTGGCTTGCCGGTGGCGGAGGGGCTTTCAGCTACGCGGCCATGCTGCTGCTTGCTCTTTTTATTTTATGGCAGATACCACATTTTTGGCTTGTGCTGCTCAATTTTCAGGAAGAATACACAGGGAGCCGCCTGCCGCATTTTTTGCAGCTGTTTGGCGAAAACAGTCTTAAACGTTTTTTTATTACCTGGCTGGGCGCTCTGGTGCTGGTCATGTTTATGTTTATTGGCCTGTCTTTTCCTGTCGGCTTGTTATGGCGGGCGCTGATTATTGCCAATGGCTGCCTGTTGCTTGGTGCATTTATTTATGGCTTGGCTCTACGAAAAACAACGGATTATCGAACTCTTTTTATTATTTTAAACCTATCGCTCTTAGTACATATGGTGGCACTTGCCGCAGGCCGGATTTCAGGATATTGAAAGACTTGCCGGGCAGATTCGAGAATCAAAAATGGAGGAGAGGAGTATGAACATTGATTGGGCTTATATGCGCAAAGGATGAGTTTCCTGTACAAAAGCCTGGACGGTTTTTGCCGAGAAAAATATCCTCATCAACACTGAAGTAAATGCGAAACACCAGGTCTTTACCGGTGAAGATGCCTGGCACGTAGTCGCCGGTGCCGACAAAATCTATGTCGCCAACGGGAAAAATATTATTGAATTTGATCCAGCCACTGCTGGCAAAGAACAAATATTGTCGAAAATAACCGGTCGGACGGGCAACCTCCGGGCCCCCACGCTGAAAAGGGGGAATGTTTTTTACGTCGGCTTTAATGCCGCCCTGTATGATCTTCTGAGTTAGCTTCTTTTAAACATCAATTGCATTAGAAACAGCAAAGGGATGGAACAGTTCAGAAAACTCTACCATCCTTTGCTCTGTGTCAAGTATCTGACCATCAATGATGACTGGTTAGATATTCAGCTACTCCTTCGGCCGTCGGTTTCATGGCCTCTTCCCCCTTGTTCCAGTTAGCCGGGCAGACCTCGCCATGTTTTTCGGTAAACTGGAGGGCGTGGAGAATACGCAGTGCCTCATTGACGTTCCTGCCCAGCGGCAGGTCGTTTACCACCTGATGGCGAACAATGCCTTCTTTGTCGATCAAGAAAAGCCCTCGCAGAGCAATGCCCTGATCAAGCAGTACTTCATAGGCTTTCGATATCGACTTGTCCAGGTCGGAAACTAAAGGATACTGGATATTGCCGATGCCGCCATCATTTACCTTGGTGTTTTTCCAGGCGAGATGCGAAAAAGCCGAATCGATTGAGATACCGATGAGTTGGCAGTTGTGCGCGGCAAATTCGTCGACGGCCTTATTAAAGGCGAGGATCTCCGAAGGGCAGACGAAGGTAAAATCAAGAGGGTAAAAAAATAACAATACGTATTTGCCGCGGAAATCGTTGAGACTGAAATCATCTTTAAAAGAATTATCGGGCAAAACAGCCGTTGCAGTAAATGCAGGAGCTGGTTTGGTAACAAGCAGGCTCATAATTATTCTCCATACTATATTTATTTTTATGCAGGATGTTCAAACAATATTAGGATAATCTAACAATTGAGGCAAAAAAAGAGCTGCAGTGCCCTCAATAATCAAATTGAAACACTACAGCTCTTATAGGGTGCTAATCGGCTTTCCAGAAAGATTCTTTTTCGGCGCCGCATAAGGGGCAGACCCAATCGTCTGGAACATCGGCCCAAGCAGTTCCTGGAGCTACACCATTATCCTCATCACCGTTTGCCGGATCATATATGTAACCACAAGGACATTCCATTTTCTGCATTTGTTGCTCCTCCTAAAATTTAAATACAATGATATTTATTCCTACCATGTTCGTAATGTAGCAAATGCATTGCAAGAGTCAATAATAAACATACCACAAGATGAATCAATGGCCAGCTTACCTTTTCTGGGCAATGATTTTTTTGCATGGTATTAAAGCGGTCGCAGTCGCGGATACAATGTTGCCGGCGACACCGGGCCCGTCGCCGGCCATGAAGAGCCCGGCAACAGTTGTCTCAAGATTGTTGTCGGTAGCAACCTGGGTGGCAAAAAATTTAATTTCCGGGGCATACAGCAAGGTCTCGTCGTTGGCCACGCCGGGGATGACTTGATTAAGCTGTTCCAGTCCATCTATCAGGTTGGTGAGGATTCTCTCAGGAAGAGCCATGGCAATATCGCCGCATGTCACACTTTTTAAGGTCGGTTCAATATAACTGTTTTTAACCCGGTTCCAGGTCGATCTCCGGCCCCGCTTAAGGTCGCCGTAGCGTTGCAGGATCGGTTTGCCGCCGCCAATGAGGGTTGCCAGTTTGCCGATTGATTCACCATAGGCTTGATTATCCTCCACCGGATCGGTGAGGACGACCTTGGACAAAAAGGCGAAATTGGTGTTATTGGATTTTTTATCCATGAAAGCATGGCCGTTGACGCAGACAAAGTTCTGATAATTCTCCAGGGCTACATAGCCGCCTAAATTTGTACAGAAGGTTCTGGTCTGATCGTCATATTTTGAAGTGCGCACAAAAAATGTTGGGTCGTAAATAATTTCACAGAGATCCTGCATGATTTCGTTGTGCACTTCGACTCGAACACCTACCTCAATGCCCCGCTGCGAGACTTCAATACCGTGTGCTCTTGCCACGTTGGCGACCCATTCAGCGCCGACCCGGCCAGGGGCCAGAATGATATTTTTTGCTTTGTAGACGCCTCGGTTGGTTTTGACCCCTTTAACGGCACCATTTTTAACCAGCACTTCCCTGGCTTCTTCGGAGTGGTGAAAAGTAACCCCTTTGTCCGCCACATAATCAGCCATTTTCGAGATATGATTGGGAAGGTTGTCGCTGCCAAGATGTTTTTGTTTGATGATCAAAAGATCGATCCCCTGTTTCCTGGCATCTTTTCTGATATTGTGTGCTCGTTCCATATCGGTGGGGAATACCTTTCCATCCATATTGAACCGATTGAAAATGGCCTCTGTCTCGTCGATCAGAGCAGTGGCCGCAGAGGTGTCCATGAATTGGGTGAGATCGGTCTTGCCCAGTTTATGGATAAAGTTGAGCTTGCCATCGGAGAACAGCCCCGCGCCACCTATACCGCAGAGGATGTTGCATGGCCTGCATTTAATGCATCCACCATCTTTTATGGGGCATTTTCTTTTTAATGAGGCTTTACCTTTTTCTATAACCAGCACCTTGAGATTGGAATGTTCCGCCAGGTAATAACTCGCAAAAAGGCCGGCAGGTCCACCGCCGACAATTATGACATCGTACACTTCTTGTGATTCGTGCTGTTTTTTGGGAGACAAAAGTAGACCCTCGTGAGTGGTGAATTATTCTGCCGGCGGCACAGCGTTGTCAGTTGGAGGTACGTGGGCAGCTAAGGATATAGTCACCGGTTGCATGCCGTAAGCCATCCGGACCTTATTTTCGATATCGAGACACATCTCCGGCTGGTCAGCAAGAAAACGCTTGGCATTTTCCCGGCCCTGGCCGATCCTCTCTTCATTGTAGGAATACCAGGAACCGCTCTTTTCAATTATTTCCAGATTCACTGCCAGATCAAGCATATCACCGATCTTGGAAATACCTTCGCCATAGACAATGTCAAATTCGGCTTCTTTAAAAGGGGGCGCACATTTGTTCTTGACAACTTTCACTCTGGTTCGGTTGCCGACTAGGTCCTGACCGTCTTTGAGTTGGCCGATTCGCCGAATATCCAGGCGCAAAGAAGAATAGAACTTCAGCGCATTGCCACCGGTTGTGGTTTCAGGATTGCCAAACATTACCCCGATTTTCATTCTGATCTGATTAATGAAAATCAAAATTGTGTTGCTTCGGCTGAGAACGCCGGTAAATTTACGCATGGCCTGTGACATCAGTCGGGCCTGAAGACCCACATGGTGGTCGCCGACATTGCCGTCAATTTCCGCCTTGGGGGTCAGAGCCGCCACTGAGTCAATGACGATGACATCAATACCCCCTGAGCGGATAAGGATCTCGGCGATCTCCAAGGCCTGTTCGCCAAAATCCGGCTGGGAGACAAGCAGGTTGTCGATATCCACCCCCAGCCGTTTGGCGTATTTGGTATCAAGGGCATGCTCTGCGTCAATGAAAGCGGCTGAACCTCCGGCTTTTTGGGCTTCTGCCACCACATGGAGGGCAAGTGTTGTCTTACCGGAAGATTCCGGTCCGTAGATCTCGGTGATACGTCCTTTGGGGATGCCGCCCACTCCCAGGGCAATATCCAGGCTTAGAGCACCTGTCGGGACAACCGGGATGTTCTCGGTTTCCCGGGAGCCAAGACGCATTATTGAGCCTTTGCCGAATTGTCTCTGGATCTGACTGATTGCATTGTCAACACTGCTGCTTTTATCTTTGTTGGTGCTTACTGCCATAGGGATTCTCCAAAATAAATGATATTGGCATCGTAAAAACTCTTCACCTGCTTCGTTGCGCCTCTGAAGTTTTTTACTTAGCCATCCTGAAATTGGACTTTTTACGATTCCATCAAGATTGATTAATGTAAGTTTTTTGGGTTGGGAAATAATGCATGTTATCTACTACTATACACCGAAAAATAAATAAAAATCTTACCACCCGCATCAATGCTGCAGTTTTTGCAGCAGGTATTTCCTTATCAGATCCAGACCGCTTTGGGCGGTAATTTCTCTGATCTGGTTGCGGTCTCCCTGAAAGTGAAATTTTGTGACCCAATTTTCCTCAGATGTGGCAATAGCAATATACACCGTGCCAACCGGTTTCTCTGCGCTGCCGCCATCTGGTCCGGCAATGCCGGTCACGGCTAGGCCAATATCCGCGTTGCTTTTGGCTCGGACTCCGACCGCCATTTCTTCTGCCACCTCCCTGCTGACAGCGCCATATTTCTCCAACAGTGACGAAGAAACACCAAGATAGAGTGCTTTCAGAGAATTAGAATAGGAAACTACACCGCCTAAGAGATAGGCTGAGCTGCCGGGTGTATTCGTTATTTTTTGGCAGATCATACCCCCGGTGCAGGATTCGGCTACGGCCAGTTTGAGATTATTGTCAAGCAGCAGCTTCCCGACCACTTTTTCCATGCTCTCGCGGTCACAGCCATAAATTGAATCGCCCAAAACTGTATTGACAGCCTTGCAGGAGGATTTAAAAAGACGCTTGGCATTATTATTCTTTTTATCGCGCACCGTAAGGCTCAGGTGGACTTCAGGGAAAACCGGGTAGTAGCCGATATGCACATCACCACTGAGATCCAGGGTCTCGATGCGTCGGTTGACTTCAGTTTCCGGCAGGTTGAAAATTCGAAAAATCCGCTGATAAGTAGCCAGGCGGTGGTTTTCATGCCAGGTGGAGAGTTTTGGCAGCACCTCTTCTATCAGCAACTGTTGCATCTGGCTCGGCACCCCAGGCAGAAAAAAGATCGGTTTATCCTCATGAATGAGCAGATAACCGGCCATTTTGGATCGGGGATTCAGTGCTTCTGCTCCGGAGGGAAGCCAGGCCAGTTTTTCCAGTCGGCCCACCGGCGAAGCGGTAATTTCATCCAGGTGCGAACGAATATTGGCGAGTATCTCGAGATTGGGCATGGTCGGCCGGTTGAGAGCCTTGGACACCGCCTCATTGGTTAAATCGTCATCGGTGGTGCCAAGCCCGCCGGTGACCAGGACGGCATCTACACGGCCAAGTGCCTGTTTCAAGGCCTCCCCGATAAGACTGGGTGTATCGCCGATAGTGTTCATGGCGTAGATGTCATAGCCGGCTTCATAGAGGTTTCTGGCAGCAAAACTGCTGGTAGTATTAAGAATTCTTCCGGATGTAAGTTCGTCGCCTATGGCTATTATTTCAATTTTCATAGTGCTCTGCTCTTTCTCCAATTACATAGTGGTCTCTGAGTGATACGAGCCTGACGGCGGTAATGCTGTTAAGCAAGTGTTCTGGGCCGGCAAAACGAACAGCAATATAATTATCGGTAAAGCCTTTCAACATGCCTTCTTTATCGCGTTTTCCCTCGACCAGAACTGGTCTGATCCGGCCAAGTTGACTCTGATAAAAGGCACTCTGTTTTTCATCGCTCAGGCACCGCAGCCGGTTAACTCTTGTATCTTTTATTGGTTTTGGAACGTGCTCTTTAAAGCCTGCCGCAATGGTCCCTGGACGTATTGAATAGGGGAACACATGCAGATAACTGAAAGAGAGATCCTGAAGAAAATTCACCGCGGCGGTAAATTGCTCATCAGTTTCGCCGGGGAATCCAGCAAGAATATCGATGCCGAAAGCCGCGTCGGGCAGATATTGCCGACAGAGGGCAATTACCCGTTGAAATTGATCAGTGGTATAGCGCCGATTCATTCTGGCCAGAATCGCATCACAGCCGCTTTGCAGAGGAATGTGCAGATGGGGTTGAATATTTTTGCGTTCCTGCATGAGTGCCAGCAGCGACTCGCTTATCTCCAGAGGTTCCAGCGAACTGATCCTGTAAGAGGTGTCCGGGGTGGCGAGGGTCAGTTGGTTGAGGAGCGAAATAAGATCGTTGTTGCCGGCCAGTTCTTTACCGTAGTAACCAAGATGAATGCCGGTCAGGACGATCTCTTTATGGCCTTCTGCAACAAAAATCTTGGCCTGGGCGATCACTTCATCGATCGGCAGACTCCTGCTTGGTCCTCTGGTGTAGGGGACAATGCAGTAGGTGCAGAAACTTTCACAACCATCCTGGATGCGCAGATAGGCCCTGGCGCGCTCGCCGAAGCGGCGGACCGGCAGGCGGCATATCTCTTTTGCGGCATTGATGGTTCCCATGATAATTTCCTTGGTACCGGATCCTCGATTAAACGCCCCGGCAACAAGGCCATCCTTTTTGCTGTTGCCGATAAGCGAGTAGGTCCGGTCTTGAAGTTCTTTTTCCTCGGAAAGTTCTCTGGCGGCAATCTCGGCATAGCATCCGGTGATAATAATCCGGGCCGTCGGGTTATGGCGCAGGGTCTGACGAATAATCTGGCGCGATTGGGCCCCGGCGCCGGCAGTGACCGCACAGGTGTTGACAACGATCAGATCTGCTTCTTCGCTTGTTCCGACGACCGCCACTCCTCTTTCTTCGAAGCCGGCCTTAAAGGCAGCGGATTCGAACTGGTTGACCTTACAACCGAGAGTTACGATGTATACTTTGTTTATTTCCACGATCTAATCTTCTCGTATAATGCCCGAGCCAAGCAGTTCGGCATCCTGATATATAACGGCAAATTGTCCCGGAGTCACCGCCCGTTGCGGTTCGTCAAAGACAATCTCTGCACAGTTATTATCGTCTGCTGCGAGTTTGGCCGTTGAGCCTCGGTGACTGTAGCGGATACGAACCTGATATTTGATGGTTAGATCAGGCATTGTGCCGGCCAGCCAGTGGAGGTTTTGCACCCGGATTCTTTTTTTAAACAACTCATCGTTGCTGCCGACAATGACCCGGTTACCCGTGGCGTCCAGGCTGATGACATAGAATGGGGCTTCACCGGATATTCTCAGGCCTTTGCGCTGGCCGATGGTATAGTTGAACAGGCCCTGGTGGCGGCCGAGCACTTTGCCCGAGGTGGAGACAATGGCCCCGGTCTCATCCTTACTCCCTGCACGATCTTTTAGGAAAGTGGCTATCTGTTTGTTTTCCAGGAAACAGACATCCTGACTTTCCTGGCCTTGAAAATTGTCAAAACCGTGTTGTTCGACGAAACGGTACGTGTCATTTTTGGTTGTTTCACCAAGAGGGAATATCACTTTAGCCAGTTGTTGCTGGGTGAGGCGGGAAAGGAAATAGGATTGATCTTTTTTGGGGTCGTCGCCACAGTGCAGATGATAGACCTCGTCCCTCTTTTCGATTCTGGCATAATGGCCGGTTGCCATCCGGTCCATTCCGGCGGTAAGAATGGCATCCATAAATAAGCCGAATTTTATTTCCTTATTGCAGATGACACAGGGATTCGGTGTGAGTCCCTGGTAATAGCTGTCGGAAAAATAATCCAGCACCTTTTTTTCAAACTCCTGCTGCAGGTCGATAACCTGTAAAGAGAGACCGAGTTTATCGGCAATCGCCTGCACCCGAGTTTTCTGGGCGGCAAAGTCCGGCTGAGCCAACCGCATGAAAAATCCCTTTACCTCATAGTGTTCGCGCAGTAAAAGGGCGCATGCAGTTGAATCAACGCCACCACTTAAGGCTATACCGATGTGTTTCTTTGTCACAGACCAGGTGGGTAGGTTTTGATAAGTTTTCTATGAAGAGCGTTGAAAGAAACGTCCTTCATACATATCCATGTACTTTAAATATCTTGTAATTGAATTTTTCCGACGCCATCAATAGAGAAAAGCAAGCAGTTATCATACTCGACCATGATCAAAAATAAAAGTTGCAAAGGGCAAACCCCGTCAATACCGGAACTGCTCGCTCCCGCCGGGAATTACGAAAAACTGGTGACAGCAGTGCATTACGGAGCGAATGCCGTCTACTTTGGAGGCCAAAAGTTCAGTCTTCGAGCAAAAGCCGGTAATTTTAACGATGAGATGATGCGCCAGGGAGTACATTTTGCCCATGAACATGGGGTGAAAGTGTATGTCACAGTGAATATTATTGCCCATAATCAAGATCTCGACGGACTTGAATCATACCTTCGTTCGTTAGAGGATATGCAGATGGATGCCATTATCGTCTCCGACCCCGGTATTCTCAATTATGTCCGCAATTTTGCGCCGGGATTACCTGTGCACCTGTCAACCCAGGCCAATGTTACCAATTACGCATCAGCCAACTTCTGGCTGGCCCAGGGAGTTGGCCGGCTGAACCTCGCTCGGGAGCTATCACTTGCCGAAATCAGGGAGATCCGCGAAAAAGTTACCGGGGAACTGGAAGTTTTTGTCCACGGTGCGCTCTGCATCTCCTATTCCGGCCGTTGCATGCTCTCCAATTATATGACCGATCGAGATGCCAATCAGGGCAGCTGTTCACATCCCTGTCGCTTTAGCTATTCCCTGATGGAAGAAAAACGTCCGGGTGAATATTTTCCTGTTGAGGAGGATGAACGGGGCACGTATATCTTCAATTCCAAGGATCTCTGTCTGCTGGAAATGTTGCCGCAATTGGTGGCCAGCGGAGTTGACTCCCTGAAAATTGAAGGTCGGATGAAATCAATTTTCTATGTTGGCGGAGTCATCCGAGTATATCGCGCGGCTCTTGATTATCTGGCTCAACTGCCTGGAGAGGCATGGGAAGATCCGACTGCTATTCGAATGCCGGAGCTGTATATGGAGGAAATCCTAAAGACCGGAACCAGAGGGACGACGGACAATTTTATCAAAGGGCGACCGGGGAGCGATGAGATGATCTATACATCTTCGCGTGCAGAGCAAAACTATGAGCCGGTGGCGGTCATTCGACAGCAGGGCGAGTCGCCTCTGGTTGAAGTGCGCAATCAGCTTACGCCTGGTGAAAATATTGAATATATGCAGCGAGGCATCGGGCTGATTCCGGCAAAAATTGTCGTGATGCAGGATGAAGCGGGCAACTCTATTCTAAAGGCCAATCCTGGAAATCTGGTTATCTTGAAAACTGAACCGCCACTTCCCGACGCGGTTATTCATGGTATTTTGCGGCGGCAGAAGGGCGCCTCTGAGAGAAAGACTGAAGCTATTTAGTGGTATTGTACTGTACAATCAACCTTATGATTAAATGGTAAACGTTTACAAGCCAGTGGTTAGTTGTACTGTCTAATAAAATATTGAGGAAAATAATGGGTGCTGAAAAATTTACTGACATTAGAATTTCTTATGAAAACAAAGTGGCCAGAATTGCTATTAACCGGCCGGATAAGCTCAATGCAATCAGAATCCAAACGTACCGGGAACTTATAACGGCATTGCAATCCGCCGATGCTTCGCCAGATTGTCATGTTATCGTTTTGGCAGGGGAGGGTGGTCAATTTACGGCCGGCAATGATCTTTCCGATCTGGTAGGTAGTGAACAGTTGCAGGTCATGGATTGTGTACAGGGAATTTTTAATACCGTAGCAAAACTGAAGAAAGTCCTCATCGCCGTTGTCGAAGGTGTGGCAGTTGGTATTGGTACAACCATTTTGCTCCATTGTGATATCGTTGTCGCCTCCAGCAAAACAAAATTTCGGCTGCCATTTGCAAACCTGGGAGTTGGTCCTGAGGGTGGTTCCAGCCTTCTTCTCCCTGGCGCAATTGGCCAGAAAATGGCACGAGAGGCGCTTCTCACAGGCAGATTTTTCTCTGCTGACGAGGCTCATGCCTGGGGTTTGATCAACAGAGTGTCTGACCCAGGAAAGGCGGGAGAAGCAGCAGAGGAATACATTTCTGCTCTGCTCCAGCAGCCATTAGCTTCTCTTCTTGCGACCAAGGAACTCCTGCGCGTTTCACTGCCCGACATTGAAACTGTTATCAATGAAGAACTTAAAACTTTTAAAAAATTGCTGCAGTTAGAGGAGACTCGTAACCGAATCAGTTTTTTGTTGAAAAGATAAAAAATACCGAAATGTTCGATCCCCATTCTGGGCATTGTCTGTCTAGATCATGTAATTGCAGAAGACAGCCCATGACATCCGGCAACAGACGAGTCCTTGTTGGACAGAAGAGAGATAACCTTGAATACTACAACTATTTTGACCGATTTTGATCACTACCTCATGGGTGAGGGAAGCCACGAGCGAACCTACGAAAAGATGGGGGCACATCTAGTCGAATTGAATGGTGAAAAAGGGGTCCATTTTGCCGTCTGGGCTCCGAATGCACGTCAGGTCTACCTCATTGGTGATTTTAATCAGTGGCATGGTGAAGCCCACCCCCTCAATTCCAGCGACAGCGGCATCTGGACCTTGTTTGTACCGGGATTGATCGAAAATTCGGTGTATAAATACCGGGTAGTGAGCAAATCCGGAGAAAGTTTTGAGAAGGCCGACCCTTATGGTTTTGCAATGGAGCAACGCCCTAGAACCGCCTCTGTTGTGACTGATTTAGACCGCTATCAATGGACTGACGGAGACTGGGTCAGTGGACGGCTCGAACAGCAGGATCTGGATCGACCCATCTCCATTTATGAAGTGCACCTCAGCTCCTGGCGCAGGATCCCCGATAAAAAATGGGGTTCTCGCTATCTGAGCTACCGTGAATTGGCCGATGAGCTGATTCCCTATGCAGTAGAAATGGGTTTCACCCACCTCGAATTGCTGCCTATTGCTGAATTTCCTTTTGATGCTTCCTGGGGCTATCAGGTGATGGGCTTTTATGCACCAACCAGTCGTTTTGGTACCCCGGAAGATCTGATGTATTTTATTGATAGATGCCACCAGCAACAACTGGCTGTCATCCTCGATTGGGTTCCTGCCCATTTCCCAAAAGATGGCGCCGGCCTTAATTTTTTTGACGGCACCCATCTCTACGCCCACACTGATCCCCGGCAAGGGGAACACCAGGATTGGGGGACCATGATCTTTAACTACGGGCGTAACGAGGTCCGGGCTTTTTTGATTTCCAACGCCTTGTTCTGGCTTGATAAATATCATTTTGACGGCCTGCGCGTTGACGCGGTTGCATCTATGCTGTATCTGGATTACTCGCGGGAAGAGGGGCAGTGGCTGCCTAACAAGTACGGAGGTCGGGAAAATCTCGAGGCCATTAGTTTTTTGCGCAAGATGAACGAGGTCGTCCACGGGGTTTTTCCCGGGGTGCTGACTATGGCTGAGGAGTCAACTTCATGGCCCATGGTTTCCAGGCCTACCTACACCGGCGGTCTCGGCTTCAGCCTCAAATGGAATATGGGCTGGATGCATGATACCCTTCGATATATGGGCAAAGATCCGATCCACAGGAAATATCATCATAACGATATGACTTTCGGCTTGCTCTATGCGTTTAATGAAAATTTCATCTTGCCGCTCTCCCACGATGAGGTAGTGCACGGCAAAGGTACGCTACTCACCAGAATGCCGGGGGATGAATGGCAGAAATTTGCCAACTTACGGGCTTATTACGGCTTTATGTGGGCACACCCTGGGAAAAAGTTATTGTTCATGGGTGGGGAATTTGGCCAGTGGCAGGAATGGAATTACGATACCAGTCTGGAGTGGGCTGCGCTTGAGGCTCCAAATCACCAGGGCTTGCAGCGATTGGTTCGGGACTTGAACCAGCTCTACAAAAATGAACCAGCCCTGTATGAAAATGAATTTGAAGCAAGTGGTTTTGAGTGGATCGACGCCAGTGACACCGATAACAACGTCTTGTCGTTCATCCGCAAAGCCAGGTCCGGCAAAGATTTCCTCGTTATCGTTGCAAACTTTACCCCAGTACCCTGGAACAGTTACCGGATTGGCGTCCCTGAGCCCGGCTATTACCAAGAAGTTTTCAATAGTGATTCTGACCATTACTGGGGAAGCAACGTGGGCAATGATGGGGGGCGGAGCACCGACTCGATACCAATGCACGGGTATCGACAATCGCTATCGCTGAGGCTGCCGCCGCTGGCGACTATGATATTGAAGTTGCATCAAGAAGAAATAGCCGCCATAACGCCATAATAAAATTAGACACCTGTACAGGTGTCTGCCATCGCATAGGTGGCCCCAACACATTGGTACAAAAAAGCACGATTTCTTTAGAATTACAGTTTGGTGAATGAGCCAAAATAATATACGCCGCAAACTATGAGCCATACCATTGTGGTGACAAGATAGATACGGAGAGTAATAAAACAGAAGATTAAGGATTGGATAAAGACGTTGAGTCGCTGCTCGAAGGTTGCGGTTCCCTGTTTTATGCGCAGTTGACTGTGGGAGAGGCGGCCAATAGATTTATTTTTGTAATATATTGCTGTGCAACTGGCGAGCAGACTGTTACCCAACGCCACAAAGAGAAAGGAAAACAGCAGCAGTGTTAACCAATTCTCATGGAACATACTGCGAACCTCATGTTGGAAATGCGGAACATTTGCCCCCGTGCAACAGGAGCAAATGCTTAACATTATTGGAAACGTTCACCAGCACCCTCTATGCCCCACGATCAGTCTGCCGGGCATAAGGCAATGGAACAGCGTACCGGATAATACGAGGTTTTGGATTATAGTTCAACAACCGGCTGGCATGGGGCGCAAGATTATCTGGGAGAAGTTCAAAGAAAGTGATTGAAAGGTTGATGGCAAAAGGAAAAAGAAGACAGCAGCAAGGAAAGGTTCGATCGCATAGCTCAGATCAGGAAATACCGACTTTTTGCCAATACCCATCGATTTTAAGTTTTTTTCGTAAAAACTGGAGAAAATCATCCTGGGTAAAATCTTCTTGGTGCTGTTGGTGAAATTCTGCCAGAATGGGTTTCTGTTGACCGGGACTGTAGATGTTCCATTCTATCAATAAATCTTCTTTCTGGGCTTTGGTTAAAGAGGGCGTTTCATTCATAATTTCTGTTTGATTACATGAGGGTTAAGCTGGAAAAAACCGCTATGATGAATAATAGTCGATTCCGGCAAAAAGCTACCCGCATATTTAAAGCTCGCCAATCTTACAAAATTCTTACGATGTCATAAAAGCGTGAAAAATGTTATCTCTACAGCAGCAATAAACAGTACCCTGCAATTTTATTAAAGACTATTGGCAGAGAGGAGTACCATGCAGAATATTTTTGCCGGCAAAAAGATAGTTGTTGGCGTAACCGGCTCGATAGCTGCCTTCAAGGTTGCCGGGTGGGTCAGTGATCTGGCGCAAGAAGAGGCTTGTGTATCCGTGGTAATGACCGCTTCTGCAACCAGATTCGTTGCTCCTTTGACTTTTGCCGCCCTCTCCGGCAATGACGTACATACAGAAATGTTTTCCCCGGCAAAAGAGCAAACGATGGCCCACATCAGCCTTGGCAGGGATGCCGATGTGGTGTTGATTGCTCCGGCAACCGCTCATACCATAGCCAAGCTTGCCGTCGGGCTGGCTGACGACCTTCTCACCACGACGGTGCTTGCGACCAGAGCCATGGTCTTGATCTGTCCGGCCATGAATAGCCGTATGTATGCCCACCCTGCGACCAGACAGAATATAATCAAGCTGAAAGAGCTCGGCTATACCGTCATTGATCCTGACTGCGGCATGATGGCCTGCAAAGAACAGGGAGAGGGCCGTCTGCCTGAATGGAATGAGGTTAAGGAATATGTCGCCCGAGCGCTAGTCCCGCAGGACTTACAGGGGCAACGAATCCTGGTAACTGCCGGACCAACGCGGGAGCCTCTTGATCCTGCCCGTTTCTTAAGCAATCGTTCGTCTGGCAAGATGGGCTATGCCCTGGCCCGAAGCGCTTTTCGGCGGGGCGCTGAAGTCACCCTGATCAGCGGACCGAGCAGTTTGCCTTGTCCCGCCGGAGTGCGTCTGGAAAAAATACAGACGGCGATGGAGATGTATCATCTGGTACTTGAACATGCCGGGAATAATAGTGTAATTATTAAAGCCGCTGCCGTAGCCGACTACCGGCCGGAAAAAATTTTTGACCATAAGGTCAAAAAAGAAAACATCGACACCCAGTTGATTTTGGCGCGTAATCCGGACATCCTCTTGGAGTTGGGTAAAAGAAAAAAGGCCGGTCAAGTATTGGTTGGATTTGCCGCAGAGAGTCAGAATCTTGAACAGGAAGGGCTGAAAAAGCTGCAAAACAAGAATCTCGATCTTATCGCAGTCAATGATATCGGCGGCAACAGCACCGGATTTGAGACTGAGGGCAATCAGGTGCTGTTGATCGGCAAGTCAGGGTCAGAATTGCTGCCATACACCAGTAAGCTGCATACGGCTGATCTTATCTGGGACCGGATTGTCTCTTTGCTCACAATGTCTTCAATAACCAAGAAATGAGTCGTATCCTCATCCTTGAACCGTATTTCGGAGGCTCGCATAAACATTTTCTGGAAGGCTTGCAAAGATATGTCCCGGCGGAATACCTGATCTGCACCCTGCCGGCCAGAAACTGGCAGATGCGCATGCAGCTTTCGGCGCCCTGGTTTATTCAAAAAATTAATGAACTGCCGCTAGATAAACGGTATTTTGATAGTGTCCTCTGTTCGTCATTTGTAGATGTCGCCGTATTGCGCGGCCTGCTTGGACGAATTGATGGATGGAATCATAATGCCAGGATTCTTACCTATTTCCATGAAAATCAATTTGTTTATCCGCACCGCTATAACGAGCGGATGCAACATCCATTCGCCGGAATAAATTTTCATTCGGCCCTTGCCTCCGATGCAATTGCTTTTAATTCAGAATATAACCGAACGATTTTTTTACATGGATGTAGACAAGGTCTCCGTGCCGCCTCGGAGATGAAGCTGCCTGGACTTGTTGAGGAACTGGCAAACAAGAGCACCATCTTGTTTCCCGGTATTGAATTTTCCGCCATCGATACAATCAGTTGGAAAGCAGCGGTAGATATTCCGGTTATTGTCTGGAACCACCGCTGGGAACATGATAAGAATCCGCAGAGCTTTTTTCAGGCTTTAGAATATCTTGTTCAGCGTGGCATCGATTTCCGGCTTCTTGTTCTGGGCCAGTCGTTTGCCGACAGTCCGGAATGTTTTTATCTCGCAGAAAAAAAATTAACCGACAAAATTATCCACTTTGGCTTTGTGCCATCCTACCAGCAGTATATAGAACTGCTCAGCCAGGGGGATCTGGTTGTTTCAACCGCACTCCATGAGTTTTTCGGCATTGCCATAATTGAAGCAGTGCGGGCTGGATGCGTACCAATATTGCCGGATCGACTGTCATATCCGGAACTCTTTGAACATAAATTTCTCTACGGTGACAACTCGCTTGCGCAAAGGCTGGAGAAAGCCATTCAGGACAAGTACCGGCTCAGTCGGCAGACAGCACACGCAATGACGGACCATTTCAGCTGGCCGAGTCTGCAAAAACGCTATGCACAATGGCTGCACGTTTAGCCTTCCGGCAGCAAAAAACTATTTTTTTAGAGTCTTGGCAAAGTCGAGCATCCTCTGGATAGGTATCCGGGCTTTTGCGGCAATGTCGTCAGCTATATGGATTTCGTTTTTACCTGTCTCCAGGAGCACCTCCAGGTTGTGCAGTGAATTCATCCCCATCCATGGACAGTTGGCGCAGCTCTGACAGGTAGCGCCTTCGCCGACGGTTGGCGCTTCAAGAAAGACCTTATCCGGTGCCAGCTGGCGCATTTTATTAAAAATGCCGGCATCGGTTGCGACGATGAACTCTTTGTTCGGCAAAGCTGTTACCGCATTGATAAGAGCAGTGGTCGACCCGACAATATCGGCCTGGTCGATAACTGCCTCCGGCGATTCGGGATGAACCAGGATTGCTGCCTCTGGATGGAGTTTACGCAGTCTTGCCAGAGCCACGGAACGAAATTCTTCGTGGACGACACAGGAACCCGGCCAGAAAATCATCTCGGCGCCGGTGAGTTTTTGTACGTAGGCACCCAGGTGTTTATCCGGTGCCCAGAGAATCTTTTCGCCTTTTTCCGCGAGGTGTTTGATAATCGGCAGGGCGATACCGGATGTGACCACCCAGTCGGACCGGGCTTTTACCTGTGCGCTGGTATTGGCATAGACCACGACGGTGTGCTGTGGATGTCGATCACAGAATGCACTAAACAGATCATACGGGCACCCTTCGTCAAGAGAGCAGGTGGCGCAGAGATCCGGCATAAGGACTCTTTTTTCGGTATTGAGGATCTTTGACGTCTCCCCCATAAACCGAACTCCGGCAACCACAAGGGTTTCAGCCTGATGTTCGGTCCCGAAACGGGCCATTTCCAGACTGTCGGCAACGCAGCCGCCGGTTTCTTCGGCCAGATCCTGCAAAGCGCCGTTGGTATAGTAGTGGGCGACAAGAACTGCGTTCTCCCGCTCAAGAAGCCTTTTGATCCGTTCTTTTAAAGCTGCAGTCTCCGGCTCGGACAGGGCCGGCCACTCAGGATGGGGAGGCACGGTTACCCGGGGAATATTGGGGAATGGAACGCTATGTTTTGATTCAGTCGCCATGGTTTTGTGTAAGCTGATAAAATGAGTGCGTTTGTTGTCGGACAGTCAACCAACTTGAATAAATTCTAATAAAAATATAAGACAAAGTCGCAAAAACTCAAAAAGAACTTCTGCTGCGCGCTGTCTCTACTGCCAGATTAATAAAATCTGTGCAAGTCAAAGTTTCCGGCCGGGCATTAAGCTGCAGGTTGGCCGACTCAATCGCCCGTCGGGTACGTTCTTTATTGGCGGCCTTATCCGGCTTGGCCGGGTCGAAAAACAACCCTGCTCCTGTCAATGTATTGAGAATGGTTTTCCGGCGTTGATTGAAAGTGGTTCTGACCAGTTGGCGAAAGAGGGCAAAGTCATATTTTTTTGCTCCGGCCAGCTGCTTGAAGCCCTGACTGAAGTCGAGGGTGACAACCACCGAATCAACTTTTGGCCGTGGATGAAATTCGCCCGGTTTGAGAGTCATCAGCTTATGCACCGTCGCGCAACTGGCGAGGAGCACAGTCGGCACCCCATAATCCTTGGTATTGGGCGCGGCCATTAATCGGTCGGCAACTTCTTTTTGCAGCATGATCGTCGCGGTGCTGATAAGAGAAGCATTATCGATGAGTTTGAAAATAAAAGGGTTGGAAATTGAATAGGGCAGATTAGCCAGTATCTTCAAACTCCCGCCGCATTGCCTGGCAATTTGCGTAAAATCAGCACTGAGTATATCCTGATGTACCAGGGTGACGTTGTCTGGTAAATCCTTTTCTTCCTGGTGAAAGCGGATAATACCACTGTCAATCTCATAACCGAAAACATGTTTCGCCGCAGCTGCAAGGGGCAGGGTCAAGGCACCAAGTCCGACTCCTACTTCCAGGATAGTATCTTCGCTGCTTACCTTTCCGGCACGGACTATGGCCTCGGCGGTCATTTTGTGGACGAGAAAATTCTGGCCAAACCGTTTCTTGGGTGCCAGTTTGTTGCTGTGCAGTGTTTCCCGCGTCTGTTGTCCGTATTTGGTCATAATGTTGTCGAGTTAATTAAGCACATGTTTTCTCATTCTTTTTTTCTTGATTTGCATAAAAAAAAGCAGGGCTGGATAGTAGCTGATGACGGCAACAGGCAGGGCCAGGACCAATCCACCAACTCCCATTACCACCAGTACCTCATAACCTGATCGAAGCAGGATGGTTAATGAATTCTCGATGCCGCCCCCGGCCATTGCCAACTCCAGGACATTTCGGACACTTTCCAGATTCAACTCATAAGGAGTAAGGTGATTGCCGACCACTGCGGCCAGATAATAGATTGGTAAATAGGTCAACGGATTACAAACTATCCAACTCATAATAATTCCGGCAAGAGCCGATGTCCTGGTGAGCAGCGAAAAGAGGACAATCAGTACAGTATGAAAAGGAATTGTCGGTGTAAGGCCGATAAAAACTCCAATTGCGGTGCCCCCCGCCAAAGCCTGCGGACTTCCCTGCAGTCGTTTAAATTTAATAAAATAATATTTTATATAACGCAGAACGTTCATATAACCAAATTGTCAGACAAATGAAGACCGGGAATAGACATCCTCATCAAGAGGAGTTGGCCCTGAATAATCGAAGGCATGATATCCGGCGAGAGCAATCATCGCCGCATTATCAGTACAATATTTTGGTTCCGGGGCACAGAAAAAGAGATCTTCGGCGGCGCATCGCGCGGCAAAGAGATCGCGCAGCCTGGTATTCGCCGAGACACCACCGCCAACGACAATTGTATCGATATGGTTTTGCCGCGCGGCAGAGATGGTTTTTTCAACAAGCACCTCGATAACGGCCTCCTGGAAGCAGGCACAGATGTCCTCGATGAGCAGGCTGTCACTCTGCTGCCGACAGTGATTGACGTGATTGAGCACGGCGGTTTTCACTCCGCTGAAACTGAAATCAAGCGAGTCTTCATGCAACCAGGCTCTTGGGAACTGGACCGCCTGCATATCGCCATTTGCAGCCATTCGGGCCACATGGGGGCCACCTGGGTAAGGCAGCCCAAGGAGCTTGGCAACTTTATCAAAGGCTTCCCCTGCAGCGTCATCGCGGGTCCTCCCCAGAAGCTGAAAATCGTGGTGGCTCGTGGCAAGATAAATTGCTGAAGTTCCACCGGAGACGATAAGCGCAACGTACGGAAAAGATGGTTTGGTCCGGCCAAGAAAAATAGATAGAATATGACCGGCCATATGGTCCACGCCGATAAGCGGAATGTTGCTTACGTAGGAAAGTGCCTTAGAGTATGAATATCCGACCAGCAGCGAACCTATCAGCCCTGGTCCACGGGTTGCGGCAATAAGCTGCATATCGGCAAGTTGTTTGCCGGCTTGAGAAAGTGCCGCTTCGACCACGGGGTGGATAGCCTGCAGGTGTTTTCTGGATGCCAGCTCCGGAACAACCCCGCCAAATTTGGTGTGGATTCGGTCCTGGCTGGTGAGTACGTTGGAGAGAATGACATTATCTTCAAGAACCGCAGCGGCAGTGTCGTCGCAGGAACTTTCTATACCTAAAATAAGCATGCGGGCAATCTTTTGTGGTTACGCGTAAATTTTGATTGTGGTACAACTGTTGTTCAGAGTAAGAATCGGTCAGTTAAGCGGAAGTGATTGATGGACAATGGCTTCTCTACGTTGATAAAAATGTTATAGACAGTAAATCGTGAAAGAACAAATACCAGCAATTTCTCCTCTTGTCGACCAGTTTTCCCGGACCATATCCTATTTGAGATTATCTCTCACCGATCGTTGCAACCTCCGTTGTTCATACTGCATGCCCGGGATTCCAGGGGAAACTGAAGCCAATACCGACGCGGTCAAGACGGGTATCTTTCTTAACCATACCGACCTGCTCAGCTATGAAGAGTTACTGCGGGTCGTGCGTCTTGCAGTTACTATGGGCATGAATAAAATACGACTGACCGGCGGAGAGCCTCTGATCAGAAAAGGAGTCCTCGATTTCATTCATCAGCTTTCTCTTCTGGGTGGCCTGGAGCAGGTGCGGTTAACAACCAACGGGGTGTTATTGGCTGAATATGCCGAGAGGCTTTATGCCGGAGGAATTCGCCATATAAATGTCTCGCTCGATACCCTGAAGCCGGAAAAATTTCAAAAAATAACCGGATACGATTCTTTTGCCAAAGTCTGGCAGGGTCTTCAAGTCGCAAGGCAAATCGGCTTTAAGATAAAACTCAATGTCGTTGCCATGAAGGGAGTTAATGACGATGAATTTAAGGATTTCGGCAGGTTAGCTCTAGAGCAGCCTTTTCAGATACGATTCATTGAGTTTATGCCTGTTGGTGCCCAGAACAACTGGCAAAAAGAACGGTTTATTAAGGCAGAAGAGATCAAATCACGTATCGCCGAACTGGGGGTTCTGACCCCATTCCAAAAAGAGTATGGGGAAGGGCCCGCGAGAATGTTTGATCTGCAGTCTTTCAACAACAAAAAAGGTGCGGTCGGATTTATCAGTCCAATAAGCCACCATTTCTGTGATCAGTGCAACAGGCTCAGATTGACATCGGAGGGCAAGCTGCGCTCGTGCCTGCTCAATGACAATGAAACCGATCTGAAGCTTTTGCTGCGGGGAGGGGCTTCAGATCAGGATATTATTGACAGTATTCGACAAACGATCCTGAATAAACCGCAAGGTCATACCTTGCAGGACTACCTCAATGCAACCGAGCGCCAATCATGCGGTGGCCGGATGTCACGAATCGGTGGTTGAGGCGTCACCCTGAGGATAAGATCCCAGCCACTCGAAGTACGAACACATTGCTTTAAGGATCTCACAGCCGCGTCGTATCTTGTCATCTTCAATATGGCCGAGCATATCCAGAAAAAAGAGATACTTCCACTGCTTGCCCTTGATGGGTCGGGATTCGATCTTGGCAAGATTGATATCTTCTTCAGACAGCGCAGAGAGCACATCGTTCAACGCTCCCGGTCGATCCATCAGTCCTATTAGAAGAGACGTTCTGTCTTGGCCGCTCCTCGAAGGCGACTTATTGCCGATCACTAAAAATCTGGTGGTGTTGCCTCGGTAATCCTCAATGCCCTGAACGACGACCTGAAGTTCGTATGTTTTTATCGCCAGAGAGGAGGCAATGGCGCCGATATTAGGGTTGTTGGCAGCCATCTGGGCAGCGGCTCCAGTGGAAAAAACCGGCAGCGTAGGGGTTGCCGGAAGATGTTTTCGCAGCCAGTCACGACATTGGGCAAGGGGCTGAGCATGGGAGGCGACGGTTTGAATGTCTTCCATGTTTCCGGATCGACAGACCAGATTATGGCTTATTTCCAGCTGTAATTCGCCACAGATCTGCACCTTGTATTTCATGAAACAGTCGAGCGTTGAAAAAACCGCACCTTCAATCGAGTTTTCGACTGGCACTATGCCATATCTGGTTCGGCCTTTTTCCACTTCGGCAAAAACATCATCGATGGTCTCCATTGCTTTATAATCAGCCGAATGACCAAAATATTTCACCCCGGCAAGATGGCTGAAAGTTGCCTCAGGCCCCAGAAAAGCGACCTCGGCTTTTTTCTGCGACAGTCTGCATGTGGTAATTATTTCATGAAAGATTGATTTGAGGGCGTCCGGTGGAAAGATATCATTGTTGTCCCTGAGCAGTCTGTCGTAAATCTGTCGTTCCCTGAGAGGATCCCATTTTGCCCTTTTCTCACCATCTTTGAGGCGTCCGATCTCTTTGGCACAACCCAGCCGTTCCTTGAGCAATGCGAGAATTTTGTTATCTATTGAATCGATCGTGTCTCGAACCGAAACTATTCGTTTTTTTTGCTCAATTTCCATACTGCTCCTTGCTTTGGCAACGGGAATGAATTTTGTTCTGACTTGCTTCACCCAGCGCAAATAAACTAGGCCAAAGAAATTGCTATGTCAAGGCGCAAAAGAGAGCTATAGTAGGCTTTTTAATCGGGACTGTCGGACGGACAAGACCCTTCAATATTTTGATATCATATTTTTATTTAAAAAAAATAGCAGGATCCAAATGAGCGAAAAGAAAATCCAGAAGACCTATGAGGAAATAAACGCCCGGATAAAAGCAGGGGAAGCGGTTGTCGTGACCGCCGAAGAAATGGTCGGTATTGTCAAGAAAAATGGCCCAGAAGGAGCGGCACGCAAAGTTGACGTCGTCACCACAGGGACGTTTGCACCCATGTGTTCTTCCGGCTTGTTTTTTAATTTTGGCCAGATGACACCGACCATAAAAGCCTCAAAAGTCTGGATAAACAAGGTCCCGGCATATGCTGGTCTGGCTGCGGTCGATGCCTATCTGGGTGCAACTGAGCCTGCTGAAGATGATCCTTTAAATAAAATCTATCCGGGTGAGTTCAGGTATGGTGGCGGGCACGTTATAGAGGAATTGCTGCGCGGGAAAAGACTGCTGCTGGAAGCAAAAGCCTATGGCACAGACTGTTATGCCGCCAAAAAAATGAAGAAAGAAGTAGGGCTGGACGATCTTCCCCACGCCTTGCTTTGCAATCCCCGAAATGGGTATCAGAATTACAACTGTGCGGTCAATTTATCGCATAAGGCCGTCTATACCTACATGGGCATGCTGAAGCCGAATTGCGGCAATGCTAATTTCTGCAGCGCCGGTGAATTAAGTCCTTTACTCAATGATCCTTTTTATAAAACCATTGGCGTCGGAACGCGAATTTTTCTCGGCGGCAGTTATGGCTATGTTACCTGGCAAGGCACCCAGCATAATCCCTACGCTCCCCGGCACGCAAACGGCGTGCCCGTCAAGCCTGCCGGGACAATCATGGTGCAGGGTGATTTAAAGAAAATGAGCGCTGAGTGGCTGCGGGGTGTTTCCATCCTCGGCTACGGCAATTCACTCGCTGTTGGACTCGGCATCCCTATTCCCATTTTAAATAGTGAACTTGCCGCCCATACCGGTGTCTCGGATGCAGAGCTCTTTACCCAGGTGGTCGACTATGGTCATGACTATACCAATGGCATCGGCAGAAGCTACGGGCAGGTCAGCTATGCCCAATTGAAGTCAGGTGAAATTGAAGTAAATGGCAAAAAAGTAAAAACTGCTCCTTTATCGAGTATGGTCAAGGCCCGCGCAATTGCTGAAATTCTTAAAAAAGATATATCGGAAGGAAGATTTCAACTCAATAAACCGGCTGAACTTTTACCGGATGGACAAAATTGACAGGTAACGTAAGATGCAACCGGTAGAAAGGACTGCAGATAAAACTTATTCTATGAAGTGCGATTTATTGCTTGATTCTGATTTCCGATTCAATTATGGTGCCTTGTTATGAGCGTATCACCCTGAATACAAAGGGTTGCGCCAAATTCTATTTTATTGTCAAAAAGAATTATAGAGATTTTTTTTGACAATCGAAGAGAGTTCAAGTAAATCGTCATTTTCAGGGAAAGAAGGCAGCTGTTGTTGTCTTCGTTAGGTTTGTAAAAGAAAGATAAAGCAGGGAGGAATTCATGAACAAGAAGGAACTAATTGAGAGCATCGCAGGTGCAGCCGACATCAGTAAAGCAGCTGCAGAAAAAGCATTGAACGGCACCCTTGCGGCAGTTGCTGAGAGCCTGAAGAAAGGCGATAAAGTGACTCTCGTCGGTTTTGGCACATTCTCTGTTTCAAAACGCGATGCTCGTCAGGGGAGAAATCCACAGACAGGAAAAACCATCGAGATTCCAGAAAAGAAAGTTGTTAAGTTCAAAGCTGGTAGCAAATTGTCTGAGACTGTCAATTAAATCCTGATTATTCATGAATCATTGATACGGTAACTGTTAATATGCGCTGAATGCCTGAATAACTTTTCTCCTGTTTTCACCCCTACAATTGAGCTAAATATTTCAGCAAGGCAGTGAAAAGAGCAAGAAAAGATTTTTATCAAGGCACTTTCCCCTCGGTTAGCGAGGGTAACACCAGGATCATACCACAAGGTTACAGTGTCTGAATGAGCACATTGCAAGGAAGCATAGCATAATTTTTTACTGCACTTTTCAGACAAAGTGACAGTGTTTGCTACGCATATCGACAGTAAGTGTCCCGCAAAAAAGGCCGTTCCTCTTCAGGAACGGCCTTTTTGTTTTAGAAGTTGATAACGGTTGACAGTCAAGTTTGCCGACAGGTATCTTGAACTGTATTGCAAAATTCTGGTGACTGCTGAATTGATTGGGAATTTAGCAGTGGTTACATTTTACTGAACTCAATAAACAAGTGACTTGAATGAAATCTTTTGACGATCTGCTCGAGGAGGCAACTCGGATACATGGTCATGTCTGCGCCGGCCAGGTAATTGGGGTGCGTATGTGCATGCTGGCACTTTCGTACCTGAAAATAGTTGATCCCAGGGGCACTGACCGCAAAAAGCTGTATGTGTTTGTTGAAATTGACCGATGTGCAACAGATGCCATTCAAACCGTTACCGGTTGCAGTCTGGGGAAGCGATCGATGCAGTGGGTTGACCATGGCGTCATGGCCGCAACCTTTGTCAATCTTGAATCGAAAGAGGCCGTCAGGGTGACCGCCCTGGAGGAGTCTCGCGAGTTGTCCAAAAAATACTGCAGTGACATATTAGACAAATATGCCCGCCAGCTTCAAGCTTATAAGGTTATGCCGGAAGAAGAACTCTTTCGTGTCGAAGTTGTAACGGTAGATATTCCAGAAGAAAACCTGCCCGGCCGACCGATAAAAAGAGTTAGATGTGAAAAGTGTATGGATTGGGTACAGGATAAAAGAGATGTTCTGGTTGGCGGTAAGATTCTGTGCCGGAGTTGTGCCTATGGGCGCTACTATAAGGTACTGAGCGAGTAGATTTCTTAAGCGGCTGAGGTGAATTGTAATGGTTGTAACTCTCTTGGATTATGGTGCCGGCAACGTTCGCAGTATACGAAACGCTCTTTACGAACTTGGCCATGCGGTAGAAAATGTCAAAACCGCTGAAGATATTTTATCTGCCGAAAAATTGATATTCCCCGGGGTAGGCAGTTTCGGCCTGGTCATGCACCGCTTACAGCAGAGTGGTTATATTGAACCGCTGCGGCAAAGAATACTGGAGAATAAACCGTTTCTTGGAATATGTGTCGCCTTGCAGGCCCTGTTTGAAGGAAGCGAAGAATCTCCAGGAGTTCCCGGCCTCGGTATTATCAACGGACAGGTTGTACGGTTTCCGGAAACCGAGTTATCTGTGCCGCAGATTGGCTGGAACGGTATAAGACTGCAAAAAGAATCAAAATTGTTCAGTGGATACGAAAACGAGAAGTTGTATTTTGTCCATTCGTACCACGCCCCGGTCGGTCAGGCGACAAAAGACTGGGCGCTCGCGCTCACTGATTATGGGTATACATTCGTTTCAGCAGTTGAAAAAGGCAATGTCAGCGCCTTTCAATTCCACCCTGAAAAAAGTGGTGAAGCCGGCTTGCGAATACTCAATAATTTTCTGACCCATGATGCTAAACAGCAAGCTGTTACCTGCTACAGAAACGGCAATGATGAGCAGAAGACCCATATCGCCAAGAGAATCATCGCCTGTCTCGATGTTCGTAGTAACGATGCTGGTGATCTCGTTGTCACCAAAGGCGACCAGTATGATGTTCGCAACAATGGCGAGGTAAGAAACCTCGGCAAACCGGTGGCGCTGGCCAAGCGATATTATGAAGAGGGAGCCGACGAGATCACTTTTCTCAATATCACCGGTTTTCGGGATTTCCCGATGCATGATCAGCCGATGATCGAGGTGCTGGAAAAAACATCGGAAAATGTTTTTGTCCCTCTGACAATTGGCGGTGGCATCAGGGAATTCACCGCATCCGATGGCACTTCCTATACTTCTCTTGATGTGGCATCAGCCTATTTCCGTTCCGGGGCGGACAAGGTATCCATCGGCAGCGATGCGGTTTATGCTGCTCTTGAGCATATAAAAACCGGCAAGAAAACCGGCAAAAGTTCTATCGAACAAATCTCTTTAGTCTATGGCTCCCAAGCTGTTGTCATCTCGGTCGATCCACGGCGCGTCTATGTCAAAGATCCAGAAGATACCGAGCATGCCACCATAAAAACTGCAACGCCTGGTCCCCAGGGTGAGCGATACTGCTGGTACCAGTGCACGGTAAAGGGAGGTCGGGAAGGGTGCGATCTCGATGTCGTGCAGCTGGTGAAAACATGTCAGGAACTGGGTGCGGGTGAAATTCTCCTCAATTGTATTGATAAGGATGGAACCAATAGTGGCTTTGATCTGGAGCTTATCACGATGGTAAAGAAAAATGTTTCCATTCCTGTTATTGCTTCCAGTGGTGCTGGTAATGCTGCGCATTTCGTCGATGTTTTTGAACAGACGTCAACAGACGCAGCTCTTGCCGCAGGAATCTTTCACCGTGAGGAAGTGAGCATCAAAGAAGTGAAAGAGGCGGTGCGGTCGGCAGGGATTGAAATAAGGTGAGATGCACATGCAAATCCGTAAGCTGCATAGAGTAGGGTAATGGGGATCAGGTTATCGAGGAAAAAAAAAGGCCTCATCAGTTTTTTATTTTTCATCATTATTCTGATTCAGATACTGCACGTTGTTTCGGTTTGGACCTACCGGCGGGGGCTTGTTGAACTCGCAGAAAAAGGCAATGTCCGCCTGGAACTCTATATCAACTATCTCCATGGTATCCTTGGTAAATACGAAAGCTTGCCCGAGTTGCTGGCCATAGACAACAGTCTTGTTCGGGCTCTTCTCAATCCACACGAGAAAAAGCGCATTGAAATCCTTAACCGATACCTCGAAACGATCAATAGAGTGAGCGATACTCTGGACACCTATCTGATGAATAAGGACGGTTTGACTATCGCTGCTTCCAACTGGAATGAGGAACGCCCTTTTATCGGCAGAAATTTCAGTTACCGCCCATATTTTAAACAGGCCATGAGTGGCAAACTCGGACGTTATTTTGCTCTTGGGACCGCCTCCTCAAAGCGAGGGTACTATTTTGCCTATCCGGTTCGCAAGAATGATGAAATACTTGGTGCGGTTGCCGTCAAGATAAATATTGATCTGGTCGAGCAGAGCTGGGCGGATCGTGATGAAAATTTTCTGGTTTCCGATCCCGATGGAGTTATTTTTATTACCACGAAACCTGAATGGCGGTTTAAGAGTCTCAAACCTCTGCAGCAAGACGTTATTGAGCGCATTACACTCAGTAGGCGTTATCAGGATGCGGTAATTGTTCCCTTAAGCGAGAAGATTACAAATCTTTGGGAGAAAGTTGAGATCCTGGATATTGATGACGCAACCGGAACCGACAAGAGGAAGGTTATGAAGCAATCGCAGTTTATGCCTCAGGCTGGATGGAATGTACATATACTTACCGACACGAGAATACTGCGAAAAAAAGTTTTATTCGTTAATATTCTTGTTGGGGCCGGGCTCAGTCTTGCTTATATTCTGACTCTTTTGCTGCTGCAGCGTAACTATCGTCTGGGCCAACTGCACCGGATAGAAGAAGAATCAAAGAAAGCTCTGCAGGAAGCCAATGAACAACTGGAGACACGGGTATCTGATCGGACCCAGAAACTCACTGAAGCAAACGAGCTGTTGCGAAAAGAGATTATTGACCGTCAAGAAACCGAGATCAAATTGAAACGTACCCGTAAAGAATTGATCCATGCTGCCAAACTTGCTGTTCTCGGGCAAATGTCTGCCGGTATCAATCACGAGCTTAATCAACCTCTTGCTGCAATAAGAAGTTATACGGACAACGGCAAGCAGTTTTTGGAGAAAGGTCAATTGGAAAACGCCATGTGGAATCTGGAACAAATCGGTGAATTAACCGAACGCATGGCCCAGATCGGCAATCAGCTTAAATTGTTCTCGCGGAAATCCAGTGGCATGATTGTTGTTGTCCCTTTGCATGGGGTTATTGACGGTGCTCTGGAAATACTTAAACCCAGTCTCAAAAAAGAAGCAATTGAACTAACGATTGAAATTCACCCGGATAATTTGGAGGCGCGTGCCAACCATGTGCTCCTCCAGCAGGTCCTTGTCAACCTTATCTCTAATGCAATGCAGGCAATGGAAGGGCAGGATGTAAAAAAAATTCTGCTCGAATGTCGAGCAGTCGATAACAAAGTGGTAATTGCAGTTCAGGATAACGGGCCGGGGATAGCTGAAGAGTTGAGGCAAGAAATTTTTGAACCTTTTTTTACCACTAAAAAATCAGGACAGGGCTTAGGCTTGGGCCTCACCATAAGTGATAGAATTGTCAGAGATTTCGGCGGACAAATCACTTTGGTTCCGTCGGCAGAAGGAGCTCGATTTGAATTTACCCTCGATAAAATAGTGCAGGAAATATGACAGTACAGGCAAAAGTACTTTTCATTGACGATGAAAAGCATATTCGACAAGCAAACAAACAAACGCTTGAACTGGCTGATCTCGATGTAATCATTGAGGATTGTGCAGAAAAAGGCCTTGAGATCCTTACCCGGGACTGGCCGGGAATAGTAGTGTGCGATATCCGTTTGCCGCACATGGATGGGCTACAGTTCCTTCTCGAAGTCCAAAAAATTGATCACGATCTGCCGGTCATTCTCATCACCGGCCATGGTGATGTATCTACTGCAGTCAATGCTATGCGCGATGGAGCATATGATTTCATTGAAAAGCCTTACTCTGCTGAAAGATTGGTTAAAACTGTCTTGCGGGGTCTGGAAAAACGTGCCTTAACCTTGGAAAACAGAAACCTGCGCCGGGAATTGGAATTGCACAGTGCCCCTGGTCCGAGGATAATAGGCCGGACCCCGGCCATGGAACAACTGCGCAGCACCATAGCCCAGGTTGCCGATACCGGAGCCGATGTGCTGGTTTTAGGAGAGACTGGTACCGGCAAAGAACTGGTGGCCAGGGCGCTACATGAAAACAGCAGCAGAAGGGTCAAAAATTTTGTGGCCATTAACTGTGGTGCCGTCTCGGAATCCATCATGGAGAGCGAACTTTTTGGCCATGAGGCCGGGGCTTTTACCGATGCAAAATCGACCAGAATTGGTAAATTTGAACATGCCAATGGCGGTACGTTGCTCCTTGATGAAATTGAATCCATGCCCCTCCGGGTACAGATCAATCTCCTCCGGGTGCTCCAGGAGCGCTGTATCGAAAGACTCGGCTCCAACCGACTTTTGCCTGTCGATCTCAGAGTTGTGGCCGCTTCAAAGGTCGACCTGCGAGAGGCCTCGGAGCGCGGCTCTTTTCGGGAAGATCTCTATTACCGGCTCAACGTGGTCTGTCTTGAGATTCCGCCGCTCAGAGAAAGACGCGAAGATATTCCGCTGCTGTTTCATCATTTTCTGTTGGTTGCCGGACACAGATACCAGCAGGAGGTCCCGACTCCCGGCAATGCTCAAATGCATGCTTTATTATCTTATGCCTGGCCAGGCAATGTCAGGGAATTGAGAAACTTTGCCGAGCGCTATGTCCTGCTTGGTCGACAGTTTGACTGGTCGCTGGAGAAGATGTTATCCGGTGAGGACAAGATGCAAAGTCAGTCTCTGGCCCAGCGGGTAGACTGTTTCGAGCGAGATCTTATCGAACACGCCCTTGTCTCTTCCAAAGGCAGTATCAAGGACGTAATGGTAAATCTGGAGATGCCTAGAAAAACATTAAACGATAAGATGCGGAAATATGGTTTGAAAACGGGTGATTACAAATAATCTACTTCCCTTGCAAAAAGTAGTTTTTCAATAACTTCGCTTTTTAAAAGTACCTGCTTGTTGCAATTTTCAAAATATTTTGAGAGCAAACATTTCCTGAAAAAGGTTCCTTGCTTAGACCTTTTTACTGTTCAGCATCAATAGGCGAAATGGGTGGATTTCCGCCTATTTTTTAACATATCGGTTCTGATTTCCCTTCATATTGTATTGTAATCTTAAGATAAAATCAATTTTATCGGAAGTATGATGGGAATAGGCGGATTTCCGCCTATTTTTATCGATACTTTAAAGTTAAAAACCAATAAATAATGAATATTCAGAAAGATAGAATGTGGTCGTGGGTCTGGTACAATGTTTGCAAGTCATAACAGTGTATCAGCGGAAATTTTAGTTCTGAAGATATGGACAGTTTTTTTGAACTGTCGTTCGATGTTGTCGGTATTGCCGGCACTTAAATATTCAAACTGGAGGAAAAAATTATGTTTGGAAAAATCACTACTCTTGTTGCAACAGCGGCTCTATCGGCAGCGCTAATTAGCGGTTCTGCGTTGGCGAGTGGCCCGATTACTATTAAGTTTGCCCATGTTGTTGCCGAAAACACTCCCAAAGGGAAGATGGCAATCAAATTAAAAGACTTGGTTGCAGAACGTCTCGGTGGAAAAGTTGTTATTGAAGTTTTCCCTAATGCACAGCTCTTTGGCGATGAAAACGTGCTTGAGGCAATGCTTCTTGGCGATGTACAGATGGCTGCTCCCGCTCTCTCCAAGTTCGATCGATACACACCACAGCTGCAGATCTTCGACCTGCCGTTTCTTTTCAAAGACATGGCTGCGGTAGAAAAATTCCAGAAAAGCGACAAGGGACAAGCCCTGATGAAGACGATCGAGCCTAAAGGCTTGGTTGGACTGGGATACCTCCACAACGGTATGAAGCAGCTTTCCAGCAGTACTAAGATGACGGTTCCTGCCGATGCAGCAGGTCTCAAGTTCCGTATTATGAGTTCAGATGTTCTAGCTGCTCAATTCCAGGCTTTAAACGCTGTTCCTTTGAAAAAGCCGTTTTCTGAGGTTTTCACCTTGCTCCAGACCAAGGCAATTGATGGACAGGAAAACACCTATTCCAATATTTATTCACAAAAATACTTTGAGATTCAGCCATATATCACCGAGACCAATCACGGACTTCTCGACTACATGGTTGTGACCTCCAAAGAATTCTGGATGAGTCTTCCCGACGACATTCGTCCGCAACTCAAAGCTATTATTGAGGAAGCGACTGCCTATGGCAATAAAATTTCGGCAGAAAAAGACCTGGAAGATCGTCAGTTGATAGTCGACTCTAAGCGAACAGAAATAATCATGCTTACCGATGCCGAAAGAAGCCAATGGGTAGAAGCCATGAAGCCGGTGTGGCAACAGTTTGAGAAGGAAATTGGCAAGGATATGATTGACGCAGCGTATCAATCCAATATGTAAATAAACCGGCGGTTACCTTGTTGCAAGGCGACCGCCGTACTCTTCTTGTATGTTAGGGGAAAAACATGTTTATGCGTTTGATGAATTTTGCCGAAGAGGCGATTATCTGTATCCTGCTGGTAACGACAACCCTTCTGGTATTTTTAGACGTTGTCATGCGGTTTGGTTTTAACGCTGGATTTTTGTGGACCCAGGAGCTCACGCTGCACATGTGTGCGTGGATGGTGTTGTTCGGTGCTTCATACGGATTAAAAGTTGGGTCGCACATTGGTATGGATGCCTTTGTCAAACTCTTCCCTGAGCTAGGTCAAAGAATACTTTCCGGTATTGCAGCCATCTTGGCTCTGATTTATTGTGGGCTTATTCTCTATGGCAGCTATATCTATCTTGCTAAGATGAAAATGATAGGAATTAACCTGATAGATATTCCAATTCCTGCGTGGTTGGCACATGGAATGTTGTTGGTCGGATATCTGTTCCTGACTGTTCGTTTGCTCATTATCCTTTGGTCTTTGCTTACTGGACAAGCTACTGGTTTTAAACATTCCGATGAAGCAAAAGAGAGCATGGTACTGGCCGAAGATATCAGGAAAGGGGAGGGAAGGTAATGACGACTGCAGCTCTGTTTATACTGCTCTTTGGATGTATGATGTTTGGGATGCCCGTCGCCCTGGCTCTCGGGTTCTCAAGTATCGCTACCATCCTGATGTTTTCGAACGACTCTTTAGCGTCGATTTCCTTGAAATTATTCTCGGCGCTCTCGCAACATTACACCCTGCTTGCCATCCCGTTTTTTATTCTCTCGTCAAGCTTTCTATCTACCGGAGGAGTGGCTAAGCGTATTATCCGATTTGCCCTTAGTATGGTCGGCCATATTCACGGTGGTATAGCCATGGCGTCGGTTATTGCCTGTATGATTTTTGCTGCCGTGTCCGGCTCCTCGCCTGCAACTGTAGCCGCTATCGGATCCATTGTCATCGTCGGCATGGTCAAATCCGGATATCCCGAAAGCTTTGCAGCTGGTGTTATAGGTAACGCTGGCACCCTGGGTATCCTCATTCCACCTTCTATTGTCATGCTTGTATATGCTGCTGCCACGGAGGTTTCAGCTGCCCGCATGTTTATGGCCGGGATCCTGCCAGGTTTGCTGATGGGTGGGATGCTTATGGTGGTTATCTATTTTGTTGCCCGCTTGAAAAAAATTCCTCGCCAACCTTGGGCCGGGATGAAAGAAATCTTTTCCTCCGGCTTCAGTGCCACCGGTGGGATCATGCTTATATTTATTGTTTTGGGCGCTATTTATGGCGGTGTAGCCAGTCCTACCGAAGCGGCCGCTGTATCTGCAGTGTATGCCTTTGGCGTGGCGGTTTGGGGTTATCGTGACATGGGACCTCTTAAAAACGTTCCTTGGCGAGAGAAAGAGGAAAATGTTGGGGTAATGGTTGGGCGCAACATCAAACAAATTATTTTTACCCTACCCAGGATTATTACCGATAAAGAGATTAATAAGGTCGTGCTCGATGCATCTAAGGTGAGCATCATGCTCCTTTTCATCGTTGCCAACGCCATGCTTTTTGCCCATGTGTTGACGACGGAGCGTATTCCGCATCATATCGCCGAGGCGATAGTGCAGTGGGGTCTTGAACCGTGGATGTTCCTTGTAGTGGTTAACATTCTCCTGCTTATCGCCGGTAACTTTATGGAACCAACGGCCATTATTCTTATTATGGCACCGATTTTGTTTCCGATTGCCTTGAAACTTGGTATAGACCCAATCCATCTGGGTATTATTATGGTCGTAAATATGGAAATCGGCATGCTGACCCCGCCGGTCGGATTGAATCTCTTTGTCATCTCCGGGGTGACCGGACGAAGTATGGGCTGGGCTATCAAAGCCTGTGTTCCCTGGTTGCTTGTCCTTCTTGCTTTTCTTGTTATTATCACCTATGTTCCTCAAATCTCACTTTTTCTGCCGGAATTTATCGATAAACTACAGGGATATTGAGTAGTTTCCCATAGTTTTTAGTAAGAAAGGCCATCTTTGAATTCGAAGAGAATTGAAAGATGGCCTTTTTTGTTTCTATTCCGGGTAATATGTTTATATTTTGTCGCATTAAGGTGTGATAATCTTGTAAAAAATCCAAGTTTAAAATGACTAACATTATAAAATGACCGAGCAAATCGAGGTATATCTTGCTTCTCCGCGTGGTTTCTGTGCCGGTGTCGAACGGGCAATCGAGACAGTAAAGCTCAGTCTCGCCCGTTACGACAAACCGGTCTATGTACTGCATGAGATAGTGCATAACAAGCATGTTATAATGCAGTTGGAAGAATCCGGGGCGGTGTTTGTTGAAAACCTGCAGGATATTCCCTCTGGAGAAGTATGTATTTTCAGCGCCCATGGTGTTTCCAGGGCAGTTGAAGAACGGGCCGGACAACTGGGTCTTCGAACAATTGATGCAACCTGTCCATTGGTTGGCAGTGTCCACAGGATGGTCGAAAAATACCATTCCTTGGATTACGATGTCATCATAATTGGCCACCATGGGCATCCTGAGGTTGAAGGAACAGCAGGCAGAGTGACTGGCAGGGTACATATTGTCGCCGACGAAGAGGAGGCAACAGATATTATGGTTGGTGATATTAATAAA
This sequence comes from uncultured delta proteobacterium, assembly GCA_963804605.1. Taxonomy (GTDB): domain Bacteria; phylum Desulfobacterota; class Desulfobulbia; order Desulfobulbales; family Desulfocapsaceae; genus Desulforhopalus_A. The sequence goes on along the minus strand of CAWDRB010000025.1, from coordinate 161,407 downwards.
GTTGCCTATGTCACTCAGACAACTCTTTGTGGCAAAGATATATTTGGTATTATTGGAATTTTATCCAGGCGATTTCCTGATATTAAAGGTCCGAAATCAAATATATGTTTTGCCACGCAGAATCGTCAGGATGCAGTGAAGAAACTGGCCCAAAAAACCGACTTACTGTTTGTAGTAGGCTCAAAAAACAGCTCAAATTCCAATAGATTAAAAGAGGTTGCGCTACAATGCGGTGTTGCGGCGCATCTCATTGACGATTACCTGGATCTTGATCCCGCCTGGCTTATCGATAAAAAGAAGATAGGTATTACTGCCGGCGCTTCCGCACCTGAGCAGTTGGTAGAAGGAGTGATTGGCTGGATGAAAGAATATGGTGCCACAAAGATCGTCGAACTAAAAGGAATCAAGGAAAGGGTGCACTTTCGGCCTGCTGTTCTCTGTTCCAAGTAACGCAGGATTTTCTGCAGGACTTTTGAGTTAAAACCAAGACAAGACCGCGCCAAAGAAACACAAGTTCCCAATGGTCCTAGCTGTACTTTCTTGCATGCAAAATTTGACAACTTCATAAAAACTTATCTCAATCCTCGAGATGGGCTCTGTAAAAAGTTCGATATACGAGGCGTAGACCTGATAAGACGATTTGCTAGTACATGTAGTACAGCAAATCGCCTTATCAGGTCTACAACGAAGTAGATCGGGCTTTTTTACGAGTCCATCAAATTTAGGCGGTAAGCACCTTTGTTAGTCTTTCCATCGCCTCTTTTACCTTGTCATGGCTGTTAAAGGCGGAAATACGAATGTACCCGTTGCCGCATTTGCCGAATCCGGCGCCTGGGGTGCAGACCACTCCGGCCTTGTCGAGCAGCATATCAAAAAACTGCCAGGAGTCCATCCGACCGTCTATCCAGATATATGGTGAATTTTTTCCCCCGACGTAGTCATAGCCGAGGGTTTCCATAGTCTCGCACACCGTGGCACTGTTGTGCATATAATAATCTATCAGTGCCTTGGCCTGTACCTTCCCTTCTGCGCTATACACAGCTTCCGCCGCTCGTTGCACGGGGTAGGAGACACCGTTGAATTTTGTGCAGTGTCGCCTGTTCCAGAGGCCATGAATGAAGTGTTTGTTTCCCGCGCTGTCGTAGGCAGTACATTCTTTGGGCACTACGGTATAGGCGCAGCGTGTTCCGGTGAACCCGGCGCTCTTGGAAAAGCTGCGAAATTCGATGGCAACTTTCCTCGCGCCTTCAATCTCATAGATGGATTTAGGCAGGGATTCGTCGCTGATAAAAGCTTCATACGCGGCATCGAATAAAATAAGCGCTTTATGTTCTCTGGCGTAATCGACCCAGGTCTTCAGCTCTGCTTTGGTAATAGTTGAACCGGTGGGGTTATTGGGAAAACAGAGATAGATCAAATCAACGTCTTCACACGGCAGCGCCGGCACAAAATTATTATCCCTGGTGCTCTCGAGGTAGACCAGACCCTGATAACGGCCATCGGTAAAACTTCCGGTGCGGCCGGCCATCACATTGGTGTCGAGATACACCGGATATACCGGATCGGGGATGGCGATTTTAATATTCTGGCTGAAAAGTTCCTGGATATTACCGGTGTCGCATTTTGCCCCGTCACTGACGAAAATTTCATCACTCCCAATGTCGGCTCCACGGCTCTGAAAATCGTTTTTGGCAATCGCCTGGCGGAGGAAATCATAGCCCTGTTCCGGGCCATATCCTTTGAACGTGGCATCTCTGGCCATTTCATCCACACTGTTATGCATGGCCTTGATGCAGGCGGCAGGCAATCCCCTGGTAACGTCACCGATGCCCAATTTAATAACATTAGTAGCAGGATTGTTTTTTTGAAAAGCAGCCACTCGTTTGGCAATATCGGAAAAAAGATACGAGGCTTGAAGTTTGAGATAATGCTCATTGATTGTAATCATTTATAAGTTTCTCAGTTGTTTTATGAATAAAAGGCGTTACGTTATGGAATTCAGCGATGACGTCATCAAATATAATTGAATGATGAGGGCTGTCAACCGACAACTCTCTTTGTTGGTAAAATCGAGAAAAAAGGGTTAAGGATTATATAAAAGGATACACACATGAATATGGAACAATCGGCTACTATCTATCGCACTGCCTATGTGGTGTTTGACTATATCATCGAAAAACTGGATCTGGAATTTAAGCTGTTCGATGATCAAACCGTGGTGACTGCCAGGGGAAAATACCGGCATAATCCGGAATCGATAAATATGAATCCGCCCTTATTTTTGTTTGGCGAACAACTTGAACTGCAATCTATTTCGGTCAATGGCAGAAAACTAAATGTTAATGAATATCGGCTCGATGATAAAACCCTGCAAATTGATCGACTCCCTGATGCGTTTGTCCTTGAAGTCGTCACCGTTGTTTATCCGGCGAAAAACACCTCACTTGAAGGACTTTATCGATCAAGTGGCAACTATTGTACGCAATGTGAGGCCGAAGGATTCAGGAAAATCACCTACTATCCCGACCGACCCGATGTACTGACCCGTTTCACCACCCGCATAGAAGCCGACAAGTCGGCATGTCCTGTCATGTTGTCCAATGGCAACCTGATTGATAACGGTGAGCTGGCAAAAAATCGCCACTTTGCCGTCTGGGAAGATCCTTTCCCCAAACCCAGTTATCTTTTTGCCCTGGTGGCCGGCCAACTGATCAGTATTGAGGAGGAGTTTGTCACCAGCAGTGGTCGAATAATTGAGCTGAAAATTTTTGTTGAAGAAAGAAACAAGGAAAAATGCGGTCATGCCATGCACTCCCTGAAAAAAGCCATGCGCTGGGATGAAGAAGTGTATGGACTCGAATACGACCTGGATACCTTTATGATTGTTGCCGTCGATGATTTTAATATGGGGGCAATGGAAAACAAAGGGTTGAATATCTTTAATTCCAAATATGTGCTGTCGACCCCGGAAACCGCAACGGATCAGGACTATTTAGGAATTGAAGGGGTGATCGCCCATGAATACTTTCATAACTGGACCGGCAACAGGGTAACCTGTCGGGATTGGTTTCAACTCAGTCTGAAAGAAGGGTTGACGGTTTTTCGCGATCAGGAATTTTCTGCCGATATGAATTCCCGCAGCGTGCAAAGAATCGACGATGTACGTGTGCTGAAAAATTTTCAATTCAAGGAGGATGGGGGACCAATGGCACATTCCGTCCGTCCGGATTCCTATCAGGAAATCAATAATTTTTATACAACGACCGTTTACAATAAAGGAGCGGAAGTTGTTCGAATGATGCATACACTTCTTGGCCCGCAGCTTTTTCGTCTGGGGATGGATCTCTATTTTGCCCGGCATGATGGAAAGGCGGTAACCTGCGATGATTTTGCCACCGCTATGAGTGATGCTTCCGGTATTGATCTGGACCAATTTAAAAACTGGTACAGTCAGGCCGGTACGCCCGTTTTGCGGGTGAAAGGGGAGTGGCTTGAAGAAGAGGAGGAATATCGGCTGCTCATTCGACAAAGCTGCCCGGACACCCCGGGACAAACGGCCAAAAAACCGTTTCATATGCCTGTTACCGTCGGTCTGCTTGGGGCCGACGGTGGTGACCTGCTGGATGGCCCCCGTGGCTCAGTTGTTCTTCAGTTGCAGGAGCAGGAACAGCTTTTTACTTTTCAAAATATCCAGGAAAAGCCTGTTGTTTCTTTTCTGCGGGATTTTTCCGCGCCGGTCAGGGTAGAAAGTTTTCAATCCCGCGAGGAACTCGCGCTGCTTATACGGGCAGATTCAAATCTTTTTAATCGCTGGGATGCTGCAACCCGGCTGGCCAGCGAGGTGATACTCGAGTCGGCGGCAAAATTGCAGAAGAATCTGATTCCGACAGTTGAAGAGTTATTCCTTGATTCTGTTGCCACCGCTCTTTCGGGAAAAATTGACGATCCAGCTCTTCTTGCCCTTTCCTTGCAGTTGCCGTCGGAGACAACCCTGGCACAGGAAATGGATATCGTCGATCCCGACGCACTGTTCAAGGCCAGAGAGTTAGTCAAAAGAGAACTGGCCCAGAGAAACGCCGAGCAGTTTACGACTCTTTTCCATGATAACCGGCAAACCGGTGCCTATGCCATAACTCCAGAAGCCATGGGCCGGAGGAGTTTGCAGAATGTTTGCCTCAGTTATCTCATGTCGCTCGATCCACTCCCGGATGAAATCCAGAATCTCTGTTATGAACAGTACCGGCAGGCAAGTAATATGACGGATGCTATTGCTGCACTAACCAATCTGGTGGATCTGGAAAATACTAAGCGCGAGGCTGCCCTGAGTGATTTTTATAAAAAATGGCACCAGGACCCCTTGGTCCTTGATAAATGGTTTACCTTACAAGCCTTGTCAAAGCTCGATAATACCTTAGACAATGTAGAGCAATTAACTAACAACAGGTCTTTTTCTATTTCTAATCCCAATAAAGTCAGATCCCTGGTCGGGGCGTTTTGTTCCGGCAATCATGTTCGTTTCCATGACAGCAGTGGCGCCGGTTATCGATTTCTAGCCGACAAAATTGACCAGTTGAATACCATTAATCCGCAGATTGCTGCCCGACTGGTCTCTCCCTTAATTAACTGGCGACGCTATGATGCCAGGCGGCAGGAATTAATGCAGCGGGAACTCGATAGGATTCTGGCAATAAAGAATCTTTCAAGTGATGTTTATGAGATAGTCTCAAAAAGTAGGTAATGAGTAAATACGATATTTAGAGCCTCTTGTGACAGAATAAACAGCGAAACTTGGGTGGGTGACCATCTGGCAGCGGTGCTTCTTTGCCGGCATCATGACAATCAAGGCAGAATTTTTCTGCGTCTTTTTTGCCCTTAATAGCATGGAAACGATTATGCGTATCATCATGGGGCAGGGGAGTGGTTGTCTCTTTTGGAGCATTGAGCAGAAAGATAAGGATACTTGCACATAGAACCACAAATACTATATTTCCGAGAAGCAGTTTGCCATTTATTTTTCGTTTCATGGGGTCTCAGTTTATATAGAGAACGACCTAATTGGCCATTTCAGCAGCACTAAAACTGAGCAGCTTTGTTTTCAGTGCAAAGGCGGCGCATTCTGCAAGAAAAGTTGCGATAAGCTTATTTTTGCCGAGAAGCGTTGCCATTTTTCGGTGCCGGGTATGATTTTTAATCATATGGTGTAGATCTTCAGGAATATGGGCGGCGCTGGCGATACATCGAGCGACCGCCGCGCCGGAAATAATTGCCGGATATATTCCTTCGCCCGTGAGACCTGAGGCAAGTCCGGCGGCATCTCCAACAAGAAAAATGTTGTTGAAACGATACCCGCGATAGTCAAAATTAATATATTCTGCTCTGCCCTGGTAATGAGAGAGCTGATACCCCTCCTTGGCGCCCCATTGCAGTAAGTTTTTCTGTAACTCTTTTGCTTTCATCACCCTTGCATCAACATATGCACCGATGGAAACGGTCCGCTGGTGAGGAAAAACCCAGGCATAGCCGCTGGCAAAAAGATTACTGTCGAGATGCCACTCCATCTTTGGATATGAGCCGGGAAGTTGATAGTTAATCCCAATACCTCTGGCGTGTATCGGGATTGCCAGATATCTTCGAACCAGAGAGGATGAGCCATCGGCCCCGACTAGGTAGGTAAAGATCTGTTGTTCTGTTTTACCGGTATTTTTATCGATAAACGTAATCTGATGATCGGTAATTGATCTTACCTGGCAGCCAGAACGAATTTCGGCCCCCGCCTGTTGTGCTTTGTTGGCCATCTGCTGTCCCAGCTTTTCCCGGTTTACCGTGGTGATTATCGGTGTTGGAGCAGAAACGCTGATCTGTTGTGAGCGCGTAAAAACATACTGCGTCGCACACTGTCTCTCCATAACTTCGATCGGCACTCTTTTTACCAGGCCATTCCAGGTAACCCCTCCGGCACAGACTTTTTGGCCGATGATCCGCTTGCGCTCCAGGACAAGGGTTTTCATACCCGCTCGGGCAGTGATCTCGGCACACGCCAATCCTCCAGGACCAGCGCCAACAATAAGAACATCGTAAGACATAGAGACTAACTGAGGAGATGGTTACGCAGAAAATATAATAAAAAAACCTGCCGGGTGCAATGAATGCACCGGCAGGTTGCAGTAAAACCAGATGGCAAATGTTCGCTTACCCTTCGAGTAAAATAGCTTTAAAATATTCCTTATTTAATCTGGCGATATTTCGAATGGAGATGCCTTTGGGACAGACAGCTTCACATTCCTTGAAATTGGTACAGTTGCCAAATCCTTCTTCATCCATCTGGGCGACCATGGCCAGAGCGCGTTCTTTTCGTTCGACCTGCCCCTGCGGCAGCAGACAGAGTTGTGAGATTTTTGCGCTGGTAAAGAGCATCGCCGCACCATTTGGGCAACTTGCGACACAGGCTCCACAGCCAATGCACGCTGCAGCATCCATGGCCAGTTCCGCCTGGGGAGATGGAATAGGGATACTGTTGCCATCCGGAGTACCGCCGGTATTGACCGAGACGTAGCCCCCGGACTGAATAATACGGTCCAGTGCAGATCGATCGATAAGTAAATCTTTCTTAATGGGAAAGGCCCTGGATCGGAATGGTTCGATGACTATGGTATCGCCACTGCCAAAATGACGCATATGCAATTGACAAAGGGTGACTTCTTTTTCTGGCCCATGGGCAACGCCATCGACAATCGCCCCGCACATGCCGCATATACCTTCCCGGCAGTCATGATCAAAGGCGACAGGGTCTTTGCCTTCCTTGGTGAGTTTTTCATTCAGTACGTCAAGCATCTCGAGAAAAGACATATCGGTACTGATAGAATCGAGAGTGTAGGTCTCTAGATTGCCCAATGCGTCACTATTGGGTTGTCGCCAGATCTTTAGCGTCAGGTTAATGCTGCTCATGATGTCTATACCTTAAGAGTTCAGTTTAAAGTCTGTGTTACGACCTGGAGCCTTACTTATAACTTCTCTGACTGGGAGTCACATATTCAAAAGTAAGTTGTTCTTTATGCATTGCCGGCTCTTTATCGTCGCCGAGGTGCTCCCAGACGGAAACGTGCGAGTAATTAGCATCATCCCGTTTAGCTTCATTTTCTTCAGTCTGGCTTTCTTCTCTTAAATGACAGCCGCAAGATTCTTCTCTGGCCAGCGCATCCCGGATCATGATATCGGCAAATTCAAGGAAATCGGCCACACGACCGGCCCTTTCAAGCGACTGATTAATTTCTTTTGTAGTCCCGGGAATATACATATAGTCCCAGAATTTCTGTTTGATAGCCGGTAATTCCTTGAGAGCTTTTTCAAGATCCTGCTTGTTTCTGGCCATCCCGCAGTTGTCCCACATTAGTTTGCCTAATTCTTTATGAATTTCATCAACGGTAAACTTGCCGCCAGGTCCACCGCTGCTGTTTTTCAGCAACTGGGCAATCCGGTCTTCTACCTCACGTTTTGATTCAGTAAAAGAGCTGTCGTGCTCGCTGACTTTTTCCAGTTTATTGGTGCCGAGATAGTGGGCAATCGAAGTGGCTATGACAAAGTATCCGTCGGCGAGTCCCTGCATCAGGGCACTGGCACCCAGTCGGTTGGCGCCGTGATCGGAGAAGTTGCACTCGCCGATGGCAAACAGGCCGGGAATAGTGGTCATCAGATCGTAATCCACCCACAGGCCGCCCATGGTATAATGCACGGCGGGGTAGATCATCATCGGCTCTACCATTGGGTTGCTGTCGGTGATCTTTTCATACATCTGGAAAAGGTTGCCGTATTTCTTAAAGATGGTCTCTTTGCCGTCTCGCTTAATGGCTTCGGCAAAATCAAGATAGACGGCAAGTCCGGTACTCCCCACTCCTTTGCTGAGATCACATTGTTCTTTAGCGTTTCTTGAGGCAACATCCCGGGGGACAAGGTTGCCGAAACTGGGGTATTTATTTTCCAGATAATAATCCCGTTCAGCTTCTGGAATATCGGCAGGTTTACGGGTATCGCCAATTTTTTTAGGGACCCAGACCCGGCCGTCATTACGCAGACTTTCACTCATCAGGGTGAGTTTTGACTGGTAGTCGCCGTGCACCGGGATACATGTGGGGTGGATCTGTACAAAGGAAGGGTTGGCGAATCCTGCGCCACGTTTGTAGGCGCGCCAGGCTGCGGTAACATTGGAAGCCATGGCATTGGTCGAAAGAAAATAGACATTGCCATAACCGCCGGTGGCCAAGATGACCACATCGGCAGTAAAACTTTCAATTTCGCCGGTCATGATGTTGCGGGTGGTGATGCCTCTGGCCCGGCCATCGACCACGACGACGTCCATCATCTCCCGCCGGGTAAACATCTGCACCCGTCCGGTATGGATCTGCCTTGAGAGAGCGCCATAAGCACCAAGTAAAAGCTGCTGTCCGGTCTGGCCCCGGGCGTAAAAAGTCCGTGAAACCTGGGCTCCACCAAAAGACCTGTTGGCGAGCGTTCCGCCGTATTCTCGGGCGAAGGGCACTCCCTGAGCAACACATTGGTCTATAATCTCAGTGCTCACCTCAGCAAGCCTGTGGACGTTTGCTTCTCTTGCCCGAAAGTCTCCACCTTTGATGGTATCGTAAAATAAGCGATGCACCGAATCGCCATCGTTCTGATAATTCTTGGCAGCGTTAATTCCACCCTGAGCAGCGATTGAGTGAGCCCGTCTTGGACTGTCCTGAATACAGAAGGTCTTTACCTGATAGCCCTGTTCGGCCAGTGTCGCTGATGCGGATGCGCCGGCGAGTCCGGTTCCGACAACTATTGCGCTGTATTTTCTTCTGTTGGCAGGATTGACGAGCTTATTAGAAAAACGGTGGTTATTCCATTTTTCTTCAAGAGGGCCGGAAGGTACACGAGAATTAAGTTCCATATTTTCAAAACCTTGGCTAGTTTCTTTTGATGAATTTCCTGTACATAGTTGAACTACAAATTATTTTCATACCCAGAACTCTACTCTGGCTGTTAAAACGATGCTCCGAGTCCAGACATGAAGTAGAAAGCAATGCCGCCGAAAATCAACAGGAAAAACAGTGGAATAATAAGACTAAGTCGGGCAATAAGTTCGTTATAGCGAGGGTGATTTACGCCAAATGTCTGAAGCATGCTCCAGAATCCATGACTGAGATGGATGGTCAAGGCAACGAAGGCCAGGATATAAAAAAGAGCATAAAAGAAGTTACTTAACAGGTCTTTGACGGTAACCGAAATAAGTGAGTCATGCGGTGCAAAAGTAAATCCAAAGATATGCACCACCAGAAACACCAGGATAAACAGGCCGGTATAGGGCATTGTTGCCGAGGCAAATGAGTTTTTAACCACCCGAGTCGTCACGGCATATCTGGAATTACTCACCTGGCGGTTTTCATAGAACAGATAGAGACCAACGATGATATGCGCCAGAAAAACGAAGAGCAGGGAAAAACTGAAAACCAAAACAATAAGGGGATGGCTGTGCAGTTCATCGGCATAGCTCTGAAAAACTTCACTGCTCATAAAGATTGTTGCGTTGCCGGCCACATGGGTGCAAAGGAATAAAAATAACAGCAAGCCAGTGGTTGCCATTAAAAATTTCTTGCCAATTGAGGAAGTTAAGAATCTGACAAACCACATAAGCACACCTTCGGTGAAAATTTATGAGTGGATGTAATTTTTTGATAGCCCTGATAATATAGAAAAAAAAGAAAAAGAAAAGAAAAAAGTTGCTTTTCTCCGGCACCTCCTTAACGATTGCAGCTTTGGCGCTGTTCCCTTGGTAGACTTGTGTAACTAACTCCTTATAATTCCAAGATTACTTCGAATCATGCCATATTTATCAGTAATTTTTGACCTTGACGGCACTCTTCTTGATACTCTTGTTGACCTGGCAGATACCTGCAATGAGGTCCTTGCCATGCACCAATTTCCTCCCCATCCAACGCAGACATATAAAAACTTTGTCGGTGATGGCCTGCACAATCTTATCCGAAGAATTGTTCCATTGGATACAGACGATAATGTGCTGCACCAATGCAGCACATTATTTACTGAAAGATACACGCAAAACTGGAAGAGAAATAGTTGCCCATATAGCGGCATTAATGCTATGTTATCGGCGCTTAAAAAACATGGCATTATGCTCGCCGTCTTATCGAATAAACCACATGAATTCACAAAACTTTTTGTTGATGAATTTTTTCCGCAGGGGTTTTTTTCCATAGTTTATGGCCAGCGCGAAGGGGTTCCTAGAAAACCGGATCCGACTGCGGCACTGGAGATTATTAAACGATTCGGCGTACTTCCTCAAAACACAGTTTTTGTAGGTGATTCAGGGGTCGACATGATGACCGGAAAAGCAGCCGGTATGATTGCGGCCGGGGTATCCTGGGGATTTCGAAGTGTGCAGGAGTTAAACGACAGTAACGCTGATATCATAGTCCACAACCCATTGGAGTTAGAACACTATGTCTTATTTTCCACCTGAACTGGCGCCTTATATAAAATACCTTACTCCTCCGATAATGGGCGCCTTCATCGGCTATCTGACCAATCGAATTGCTATAAGGATGCTGTTTCGTCCTTTAAAAGCATGGAAGATCGGCGGAATACGGGTACCGATGACACCAGGGGTTATTCCATCTAAAAGGGAACAACTGGCTGTAAATATGGGCGAGGTAGTCGGTGACCACCTGCTTACCAGCAAGGAAATCGGTAAAGGACTGCAGCAGGATATTTTCCAGAATCATCTCTATACCCTTATTCAGGAAAGAGTCGAAAGGGTTCTGCAACAAGATCTTGGTACCCTCGCGTCAACTATTCCCCAGAGATTTAAGATCTATTTTGATATAGGTACTAAAACAGTACGCTATCAGCTCAAAGAGCATATTCACACGGTTATTGCCTCAGAGGAATTTGCTGAAACGGTCGACACGGCAATCGACAATCGACTGGAACTCTTTTTTGATCAGCCTGTCGGGACGATTATTACCGGAGCCAATCGAGAGAAGGGATACCAGTTCATTGAAGAGGGCATCGACCGGATGTTTGGCAGCGAAGCAATGGAGCAATGGGTAGAGGATTTTGTCCGACAAAAGGTCTATGGCACGCTGCAGCAGGAAAAAGCGCTTGCCGATATTTTGCCGCCATCCCTGCAGGAGCTGTTTATCACCATGCTGGAAAAACAGGTGCCGCCATTTTTAAGCAAAGCTGCGCTCATCGTCAGCGAGCCCGAAGTTCGGGAAAAAATAATAATCGGTGCGCGCGGCGGGGTAGATAATTTTATCAATTCCCTCGGCTCTATGGCCGATATGGTACGGGGCTTTCTACCGATGGAGACGGTGGAAGAAAAAATCCGCGAATATCTTATCGATAAAAACGATGCGATTGTCACCTGGCTCCAGTCCGAGGAGGTTCAATTGCGGGTGGTGGCCATTATTCGTGAGAGAAGCCGCCAATTTTCGCAAAAACCGATTGTCAGCCTGGTAAAAGCGGAAAACGAGGAGGCCATCGAAGATTTCTGTGCCCAGTGTACCAGGCAGCTCCTGTTGTTGATCCGCGGCGAGGAAGTAAATTCAACGCTTGTCTCCATGTTGAAGACTAATTTTGAAAATCATCTTAATGGCGGCGAGGTAAGTCTGCGCCAGGCGCTTCTTGACCTGCTGGGCGATGAGTCCATGTCTGCTGGCAAAGACTGGGTAAAGAGGGAAATTCGCCAATTGCTCCAGGCTCAGAGAACCCTGAAAACTATTGATTCCCTGTTTGATTCCCTGATTGAATCGCTGCTGCAGAAAAAAATCGGCAAACTGGCCAGACTGGTTCCGGCCGGAGTGAGGGATGGTTGGTCCAAAACCCTGCAGGGCATGGCCTCGGCGATGCTGGAAAATGAGGTGCCGGGCCTGGTGCAATCCCTGAACATCCGTCAAATTGTCACGGAAAGGGTAAATTCCCTGGATATTTTAAAGCTGGAAGGACTGCTGCTGTCGATCATGGAGGAACAGTTCAAATATATCAACCTTTTCGGGGCGATGCTGGGCTTTCTGATCGGCTGCCTGAATATCATCTTATTATATTGGATTTAAATCCTCGAATATTGATTGCTCCGCAGGACAACACCGTTGTGCCCTTAGGAGCAGTTCTGAACTCGATTTTTTTCGCTGCCATTTTCTTCAGCTGGCACTTCCCTGATATCTATCACATCAGTCCGACGCCTTTCATTTACACGTGATGCGGATCGCCTCATCTTTTTTGAAATCATCTGTAACCTTCTTTCTGCCAGTTCGTTGTACCTGTACATGCATCGCATAATGCGATATTACCAGGGCGCGGCTCTGGTCGTTTCTGTCCTTTCCCACCAGGGAAACTATCACTTATCAGGAGGTTATCAACATGAGACTAGCAGGAAAAATCGGAAAAACTCTCAGCGCAGCAGCGTTCGTTGTCATGTTTGCTGTACCGGCCATGGCCAGTACAGCGTCACAGAATGATTTGCTTACCGGCAAGGTTTTGGCCAATGCCATAAATGATACTGTGCTGCTGGTCCGTGGCGGCAATGGCAACGGCAAAGAGGGCAACGGTTCCGATAATGGCACTGGAGAAGGCGACCGCAGTCGTTCCGGAGACAGGGATCGCTCCTGTGTCGATAATGCACCAGCAACCGCCAACACCGGTGGGCCCCTTTTTGTCGGCAATAGCAAAGGTTCTAAAGATCAGACTCAGGATAGGCAGCATGAAAAGAACGCCTCCTGCCAGAGTTGACAACGATTGCGGGTTCTTCACGCATTGAGTTTAAAAAAAAATTGCCGGTGATCAACCGGCAATAATGTGACGAACAGCTTTAACAGCTCATTAAAAATATCAGTTAAAAGTGAGGATGTTATGATGAAAAAACAGTAGTTGTGATTATTATGGTGATTAAATGATATCGGCAATCTCGGACTAAGTGATGCACAAGTTAACGACATTGTCGCTTTTTTAATGACGCTGACTAATTTGTAGCCACAGGCATCTGTGGTTATTGTACCCTACTTATTGTTCGGCCCGGTTCTTTATGTGCCGGGCCTCTTTTTTATCCCAGGTTCCGGGTAACAGATTCACAACTGTGGGGCAATCGATCAAGCCATGCTTAAGATCTCACAAATACGGCAAAAGCTCTGCATCGCACGATATATCGGGTCTGCTAAAACCCTAAGTCTGTCTTTACCGTATGTGGCTTTATTGCTTATAATGCTGACAGCAAGGCCATTACCGGCAGAGGTTTTACCGGACAATGAGATCCTTTCTGCACTGGAGATTAAACAACTGATTAGCGGCAAAACAGTTGAGATGAGCTTTGTTACAGCAAAGGAAAAAGGTTTTCGTTATTTCAGCCCGGTTGGCGCAGTTACCCAGCTCAGGAACAACTGGTTGGAAAGTGGTAACTGGAAGGTAAACGAAAGTAATCGATTGTGTTTTCGTATCGCTGAAGAGAACTGGAATTGTCGCATATTAATAAAAGACAAAGAAGGGATCAGTCAGTATATCGCGAAAAAGGATGGAAATCACTTGCGTGAGTTGTCGTACACTTTTTTTTACGATGGCGACCAGTTGCTCGAACGTGCCAAGTTACCTTCTCTTCCGTTGGAACAATTAACCAGGGATTCAATCATTGATCTTTTTGCCGACAAGACGGTTGAATCGGAAACCGTTCGTAAGAAAAGGGTAAGTTTGACCTATTATCGCCCCGACGGCACCTTGGAACTGGTGCGGAATGGCAGGATACATGCCGGGTTATGGCGGGTAACCGGAAGCGGCCGAATGTGCCTGAAAATTGATGATTCACAGGAAAAATGCCGGATTATTGTCAGAGAAGGTTCAACCTTCAGCAAATATATCGTCAAGAAAAACGGCCAACATCAGCACAGCATACGATATCGACGATTTATCCCTGGCAAGCAGCTGTAATTCTGCTGAAATGCAATCGACGGTACAATTGAGTCCCGCGTGATTTAGACCCGGCCTTCGAACAGAAAATCGAAAATATTCTCCGCAAAAGGCGGGTGCGCCAGATAACTTTCATACGCGTGGCTGGCATTGGGGATCTGCTGCAGGCGGAAGTCGGTGGATATATCGTAAGAACGCCCCAGCGCCCGCGCAGCAGCCGTCCAATGTTCGGCTCTCTCAATCCGATTCAGCCCCTGAAACGAATCGATAGCCCGCGCCTTGTTTAAATCACTGTCCCGCAAATCATCTTCTTCGCCAACCATTACTAAGGTGGGAATCTGCAGGAATCTCTCCATGGCAAATGTCAGATTCGGCCAATCGGGAGAGGACTTGATGCCATAGGGATATTTTCGTTCAGGATCAGGAAAACTGTACCATCCCGGGGCCGCCAGAACCATTTTTGCCACTCGTTTGGGGTAGAACATGGCATACCGATGGACAAACTGACCACCTCCGGAAAATCCGAACATGTGCATTGGGGCTGGTGGAATTCTCAACCATTCCTGAGCATCCTGAAGAACATGCTCAAAGGCCATGTCTGCCCGTTCTTGATTGGCTGAGGTCCCTAACTGCTGATAGCGGGGAAAATGAGTTTTGGGAAAGAGCGGTGCGAGGACCACTGCCCCGTAGCGTTCAGCTTGCGGGATAAAACCTTCGATGTGTTCCTGTGCATTACGTGAAATCCCATGGATTGTGTAGAGTATCTTCCTTTCATCGCGTCTATCTTTTGGAATATAAACGATATAGTCCATCTGGGACATACCCGTTATGGTGCGATGGTAGATCTTGCCGGGATGGAGGATGTCGCTCATGGGTTCACTCCTCAAATCATTAAATTAAAGAGGGAAATCAATTGGTTTTACAACTTTCAGTTTTCCTTCTGCCAGGCGCCAATAGATATCAGCTAAAGCCAGGCGATCGGCCGATCGGCTGACCAGCAAGACTGTCCCTGCAAATTCGCGAATTACCTGTTCCAAGACAAGAGCTGTCTGCGGGTCGAGATTGGCGTCTATTTCGTCAACGATCAGGATTGCCGGTTGCCCCAGCAGGGCTCTGGCAATCGATATTTTGTGCCGCTGCCCGAGTGATAGATTGCTCCCGCCTTCCTGGATACGAAAATTTTCCCCCTCGGGCAGCTGCTGCAACAGATCTTCAATTCGACAAAGTTGCTTTACCCGTTCAAATTCCTGGTCCGAGGCATCAGGCTTTCTATAGCGCAGATTTTTTCGGACAGATCCTTTGAGTAATGGCAGATCAGGGCTGACAATACCCATCGCCTCGCGTACCGACGCGAGATTGCACGTGCCGATATCCTGGTTGTCGATCAGGATTCTCCCTTTGCTTGGGTCGACCTGACGGGCGATCAGTTGCAACAGGGTCGATTTCCCCGCACCGTTGTCACCGATAATTGCCAGCCTTGTTCCACCGGGAACAGTTGCCGAAATATTTTCCAGCACGCCGTCAAGGTGGAGGTCATGAAGCTCGATAGCCCCGTGTGTGACCAGCAGAGCTGGGCGGGTCGGGGACCGGCCAAGAAGACGTCTGGTCTGCATGAACTGGAGGATTTTGAGCCTGGAAACCCGATACGCCTGCAGATATTCATGGACCCGACCAAAATCCCGAAAGGCGTTTGATAAAAAGCTGACAACTGCCAATGCGGCGGCAACATTGCCGGTGCTGGTCTGGTTGCGAAAAACTTCCAGTGAGCCGACAGAGAGAATTGCCGCCATCGACAGTGCGGCTGCGCCATCATTGACGACCCGCATCCGGGCGGAAGCTCGCGCTCGCCTGATCAATATTTCGCGCAGCCGTCGGCTCTGCCGGGTGAACAGGGTACGCTCTTTTTTCTGTTGGTTGAATGCCTGAATGACGGCAAAGGAACGGATTTTTTCGTTGATATTGCCGGCCAGACGCCCACGAAGCCGGCGAGATTCGGAGATAACCTGGTGCATCTGCGGACCAAGTTTTATATTCCAGGCCAATCCCAGTGACAGGATGACTGTGGAGCAGAGGGCAAGATACACATCCAGGTAACCAAGAAATCCAATTGAAAGAACAGCGACGATGGTCGAAACAACGATTCTAGCCAACCCGAGGCAAACCCACCGGCGGATCGCTGACAAATCACCAACAAATCGCAGCATGGAGGCCCCACTGCTGCGATTGTTAAGAGCTCTTGGGGCAAAAAGACTCATACGGTCAAAAAGCTTTACGCGCACCCGGTAGATATAGTCCTGGCCCAACCGTTCCGCATCGACCCGTTCGATAAAACGTAGCCAGGCAGCCAGAGCGGTGCTGCCGAGCAGACCGGCAGCAAAAAGAGCAATCTGCCAGACGTCCCCCGGGTCAAAGAGATGGACTTCCGCATCACTGAACTCCGGATTGAACAGAACATTGAAGGCGAAGCGCACCAGTAACATGGAGACAATAATCATAGCCGCCTGCATGAAACCGTTGACGATCAGACGAAAGAGCAGCAAGCGCCTGGAGCCGGCGAAGATGGTGGGGAGAGTGATCAACCCGGGGCCTCTACTGTCTTTGGCGTATTCTCGGCGATGCTCAGTCGCCGCTGTTTCCTGAATTTCAGACAATTGTACAGGTAATACGACACGTTGGTATGGGCAAGAGCGCTGGTACGATAAACCGGCAGCCCGCACACTTCTTCGGCTTCTCTTTGTGTCAGTGGCGAGGCTGTCAGGATGCCGGTAATAGCCAGGACCGGCAACTGGCGAGCCATAAGCCAGGACATTCCCGCGCGGGCGCCAAGTGCATCCCCCGCGGCAAAGATGACGCCATCAACCCAATCCGTAAAAGCGGGAGTTCCGAACAGGTAGGCAGTTTCCCGCTGCAGCAATCCATCGGCAATTTCGATGACGATGATATCCGGTTGAGCTAGGCACATTTGGGTGCCGAGGGTCATGGCAATATCTATCAGCGCATCACGATTGACGCGGTAGGTGGAAACGTAACCAGCATCAATGAAGTCGAAAACCGGATCAGCGCCGGCATCGACCAGTGCCCGATAGTCTGATCCTGCGCCGGTGCCGGTGAATTTGGCTGCGGCAACCTTGATATTTTGCCTCACAAAACCTTTCACCAGATTCGCGCAGGCGGTAGTCTTTCCAGAATTCATCGACGTCCCGGCAACCACAAGGACCAATGGACTCGGGGAGATCTGATCGGCTTTCGGCAGTCGGGAGGAACTCAGGTTAAGGCGATGACCGTCTTTATCGGCAAGCAGACCAAGAGGGGTAATGCGAGTGGCCGACCGAACCCGATCATGACGGTTGAGCAACCGGGCGGCAACTCCACCGGCAGCAACGAGACGACAGGGACCTAGATGATCGGGAACGATTCCTTCAAACTGATCCGGAGCGTAACGATTGCCATAAGCGATGACAATCTCATCTCCTTCAAAAAGAGAAGCTCGACGACTGTTATTAAGTTCCAGGCGCTTGTGCTGACCCAACTCGTCTACCCGGGCCAGTACCAGATCACCCGGCAAAGGGCTTAGCTCCTCTCCCAAGAGAAGAGAGAACTTTTGCTGTCGGTTGATCCTGCGAGTCGTATAAGCCCATTTTGCCTGGGCCATCCGCATTTTTTTCAAGGGTTCAAGCTGGATGGTCATGATTTCCCTCTGGAGCTATTATTTACTCTTAATCAACCAGGTTGCCCGTAGTAAAGGAAGTATAGGTGATGATTGGCTGGTGGTTTCCATCACGCTTGACGATGTACTTGCGATAAACGGGGCCTTCTTTGATGATGGCCCGACAACTCGCTGTCGCTCCTGCAAACTGGAGGCAGATCCGGCCACTTTTTTTAACCCGCCAGGTGCCGGTGCGTTTCTGCCCTTTCTGTAGCTGACGCAACTCCCCATTGGGGTTGTAGTACGTCAGACTGATGCGGTCGTTCTTGTCAAGTTTTGACTCCACCGTTTTCCCGGAGAAAAGTGCGCTAACTTCATTGGCGTCGAGGGTGCCCGGAGGCAGTGAGAGTCTTGTCGAAGCGCATCCCAGGGTTAAAACCATCAACAGGACACTTGCCAGCATAGCCTTGATAATATACATAATATCCTCCTTTGATGAAGTTGTTTAGGTAACAATACCATAAATTATCAAAGCAGCACTACAATTAAAGAGTAGACGATGTGAGGATGTGATGGTTACAAAGTATCTTTTTAGAAGGGGGGTGAAACCCAACGCAACGAAAACGTATCCTAAGCACTTGTAAGTATTTCTCCACGCTGGCCGTAACGGATAGCGTGCAACACCATACTGGTTTCGCTGGTGTCGGTCATGATTTCGGTCAGATTCAAGCCAGTCTTTTGTGTAAGAAGGCCCACCAACACCAAAAATACAATCCCTTAACGTCCAAAAAATGACAATACCATGGAAACCAGAGTAATGACCTGAGACAAAATTGTACCAAGTGATCCCTTTTTACGAACCGAAATAAAAGTCTAAAGCTTACTGCATGGAGTGTAGGCCGATCATGTTGCCTTCCGTATCGTGCATCAGGGCAATAAACCCATATTCGCCGATAGACATTTTTTCGTTGAATATAGTACCACCGTTTTTGGCGGCACGGGCGGCAACTACCGCACAATCTTCACAGCCAAAATAGACCAATGTACCGCAACCGCCAGGATTGTAGCCATCCATTTTTACCAGCATTCCATTTGCGCCAGGGGTGGTCATGGCGGCATCTTTATCCATAGGAAAGCTCCACATTTCCATATTCCCTTCTTCAGACATTTCTTCGGTCGGAGCAGGCATTAATTCTAGCGTAACTTCTAGTGTGGCTTCGTAAAACGCTTTGGCCCGCGCCATATTTTCTACATAAATTTCAAACCAGACAACGGGATTGCATTTCATGATGTTTCTCCTTTGGTGAGTTGATTGTGAAAATATCTAACGAGCATATTCAGACGCGCCGCGAAGCGGCCTTGGCTGAAATTTTTTGTTAATACAACGGCTTGTCAGCCACGAAATGCTGCCTCGATCGTTGCTATGACAATCTTGTTCATCGCCATCATCGTATCGAACGCGTGCTTGGCGGCAGCGGGATCCTGAACAGTAATCCCTTCCGTCAGGGACAGCGGCGTGATCTGCCAAGACAATCCCCATTTGTCCTTGCACAGCTGCAGGAACTCTCTTGGCCGCCATTGCTGACGATGGCGTTCCAGTAGCGATCCGTTTCGGCCTGGTCAGCAGTTGCGACCTGAAACGAGAACGCCTCGTTGTGCTTAAATGCCGGCCCTCCGCTGAACCCGAGGCACAGTATACCCAACACGGTGAAGCGGACACTCAACACTTCACCTTTTTTCCCGAACGGAAAGTCTCCCGGCGCGCGATACACAGCGTCGACTTAAGAATCTGGCAAGGTCGCAGCGTAAAAGCGGGCAGCGTTCTCGGCGTCTCCGTCATACCAAAGGCAAATTGTGTTTTTTGCGGTCTGTGTCATGTTGCTACTCCATCGAGATTTGAGGTTAAGCCATCTTTGCGCAGCGTCAACGCGTCGGTTTTTGGCGGTCTAACGCCTTGCATCAACGGCGCAGCTTTGTTGCTTTGCCTGCTTGCGCTTGTTAGATACTCTTACGGCCATGAATCAGTGTCCTTGCAGACAAGGTGAATGATTGATGCTGGAGTATTTATCCAAACCCGAGATTCATATCTCTATGAGCGATTTGAATCCACCATAGACCATGCGTTTACAGTCAAAAGGCTGGGAGCCCGGCTCCATCATGTCGGCGAGGCGCGGGTCCTTCATGACTGCGGCATTAACCTTATCACGGTGTTCGCGTGATTCGTAGACGATCCAGGCGAAGACGACCGTCTCTCCGGGTTCCGCTTTCGCTGCACTTGGAAAGGGGACCATGTCTTTCACATCCAGGTCATCACCGATGCACTCCCGGTATTCGAGCGCTCCATGCTCCTTCCATATCGCCCCCGCTTTTTCGGCAATGTGCCGGTATTCAACGATCTTGTCTTCTGGTACCGGGATAACAAATCCATCTATATATTTTTCCATGACAATTCTCCTTTAAGCGTGCGGTGCTAATTTCCTGACGGGACGAAACTCTATACTGCCCTCCCCATGTTGGTGGAAATCTGAATGCGACCTGACCGTCCGGAGGGAGTGCCAGGTGGCAGCAGGTAAAAAGGAGCCGGAGCATCCCATCTTGAATTTCCCTGTTGTCTGGGGCGGACAGTGGACCAATAGCAATCACGGTAAGATTAACAAAATGATCCGGCTACTCGGTTATAGTATATCCGCACATAGGAAGAGGCAAGCGGCTGCGGGTTGGTACTCTTCAACGCATCCTGTAATGTTACTTAAGGGTTCAGAACCTAACATCTCTGGAGGATATTTTGGAACTGGGGATCTTTTCAGTAAGTTTAGCTGTCAAAGATCTTGATGTCGCAAAATCTTTTTATGCGAAATTGGGAGTCCGCGTTTTCGGCGGGAACGCGGCACAAGATTGGCTGATAATGGAAACGGGAATCATCTCTTTGGGCTTTAGATCTCTAATAGGTTTCCGATGACAAACTGGCAAAACTGCAAATCTACGATGCAAAAATGATTATTTTCCAGTAGGTTATATAAATTGACTCATTGACGAGTCGCCCTTGTTCATTCAATTCATTTATCAAATGGAGGTGCATGTATGGTACGGAAAAATTTTATGAGAGTGGTAGTCGCAGCTTGTGGATGTGTTCTCTTTATCGCAGGGTTGGCTCTTTCAAGCTCTTCCGGCGAGAAAAGTGTCCCACCTGAACTTGCCCTGCATAAATTGATGGATGGCAACAAGCATTTTGTAAAAAATACCCTCACCAATGGTGCGAGAAGCAATGTCGCAACGCGAGCATCACTGGCCAACTCCCAAAAACCATACGCCATCATCCTCAGCTGCTCCGATTCTAGGGTTCCACCGGAAATAATTTTTGACCAGGGGCTTGGGGAAATTTTTGTTATTCGTGTTGCCGGTAATATTCCTGATCCAATCGTCCTCGGCAGTATCGAATATGCCGCCGAACATCTCGGGACATCATTGATTATGGTGCTGGGTCATGAACGTTGTGGAGCCGTAACTGCCACCGTCGATGCCAAAGGGCAAAGCTCCGGCAGTGAGAACATCGATGCCATAGTGAAAGAAATTGAACCCAGTGTTGCTCGGGCCACTAAAGATTGCGCTGCCTGCAAGGATGAAAAAGATTGCGCAGCGACGAAAAAAAGTGCCTTTGTCGATTGTGCAATCGTCAACAATGCAAAAATAGTGGCTGCCGAACTCACCCAAAATTCGGCGATTCTGAGGCATCTCACCGAAGAGAAAAAGATCAGCATCGTTGCTGCCAAGTATGATCTGGATGATGGAACAGTGACACTCATCGAGTAGGGTGGGGCGAAACACGGCAATTCCGCAGTGCCAGCTTGACTTTAATCTTGATAAGTAATTTTTTCTTACTGTGAGGCAGATGGCGGGAGAGTTTTGTCAGTTGTAATTTTCAATATATAACAGTATGATATCCACCTGTTTTCACCATGCGCGTTAAATTTTGTGGGCTCTATTTTGTTTGCCCGTTATCTCTATCATCAGGGAGTATCCATGAAAACCAAATTGATTGATTCGACCCCCGAGGCGTATGCCTATCCATTGCTTATCAAGAACTTGCTTGTTGCACCTTTAAGCTATTTCCCGGACCAGAAAATCATTTACCGGGATCAGCGGGAATTTACCTATACCCAATTTGGCAAGAGGGTCGCGCAACTGGCCCACACCCTTGTCGCCCTCGGCGTGCAACCAGGCGATACGGTTGCGGTAATGGACTGGGATTCACATCGCTACCTCGAGTGCTACTTCGCCATTCCGATGATCGGGGCTATTCTGCACACTGTCAATGTTCGGTTGTCAAGCGAACAACTGCTCTACACCATCAACCACGCCGAAGACGATGTCGTGCTGGTCAACAGCGAATTTGTGCCGATGCTGGAAGCGATCAAGGATAAACTGCTGACGGTGAAAAAAATTGTCCTTCTTTCGGATTCAGGGGAAAAACCGGCAACCAGCATGGCTGTCGACGGGGAATATGAGGCGCTGCTGCAACCGCAACCGGAGTCCTATGACTTTCCGAGTTTTGATGAAAACAGCATCGCCACGACCTTTTATACCACCGGCACCACCGGTCTGCCCAAAGGTGTGTTTTTCAGCCATCGACAGCTGGTACTGCACACATATGGGGTGCTCTCTGCTGTCGCCGGATTTGAATCCCGGGGTCGAATCACCTCCGACGATGTCTATATGCCGATTACGCCGATGTTCCATGTCCACGCCTGGGGTATGCCCTACCTGATGACTCTGCTGGGGGCCAAACAGATTTATCCGGGAAAATATGATCCCGCCTCCCTGCTGAAGTTTGTTACCGAATATAAGGTAAGTTTTTCCCACTGTGTGCCGACAATCCTCCATATGCTGCTGTCCCATCCGGCAGCAGCAGGCAGTGATCTGACCGATTGGAAGGTTATTATCGGCGGTTCCGCCCTGTCGAGAGGTTTGTGCAAACAGGCTCTTGGTCATGGCATCAATGTTTTTACCGGATACGGTATGTCGGAAACCTGTCCGATTCTCACCCTGGCCAACTTCAAACCGCATATGCTGCAATGGTCGGAGGACGAAAAAATAACGATCCGCTGCCGGACTGGGCTGCCGATCAGCAATGTTGACCTCCAACTGCTTGATCCGGATGGGCAACCACTTCCCCATGACGGGAGATCGACAGGGGAGGTGGTGGTGCGCGCCCCATGGTTGACCCAGGGCTATTTAAAGGATGAAGAGAAAGGCCGGGAGCTGTGGGAAGGCGGCTGGCTGCACACCGGCGATATCGGCTATATTGATAAAGAAGGGTATCTGCAGATCACCGACCGGTTAAAGGATGTGATAAAGACCGGCGGCGAATGGATTTCCTCGCTTGAGCTTGAAGATATCATCAGCCAGCATCCAGGGGTCAGCGAGGTGGCGGTAATCGGCATAAAGGATCGTAAATGGGGTGAACGGCCAATGGCTCTCGTCGTCCCCAAGCAGACAACGGATAAACCCCTGACCGAAGATGATATCAGGGCCGTAGTCCAGGTTGCCATCGATAAAGGCATCCTGCCTAAGTATGGCATGCCGGAAACGATCACCCTGGTCGAACAGATCGCCAAAACCAGTGTCGGAAAATTAAACAAGAAACAGATGCGCCACGACTACGGCAATATATTGTAGATTGCAGCCCATAAGCAGTTGTGAAAGATCAGGCTGTCAACGTTATCACGTTGACAGCCTGATCCATTTGCAGGTCCGTGAGCTGGAAATCATCTGGAGATATTTTTGAAGATATGGGCAGCAAGTGATGACGATATGAAAAAAAATGACATTGTAGTGCAAGGGATACCTTTTGATCGTAACTCCTCGTTCCTGCGTGGAGCGGCCCTGGCGCCGGGACGTATTCGTGAGTCGCTCTCGAGCCGTTCGGCAAACATGTGGACCGAGAATGGCCTTGATCTCGGGAAAAATACGGCTTGGCATATGCTGCCTGATCTTGATGTATCAACAGAGACTGAAGAGTTTGATCAGATACAGCGACAGACAAGGCATCATCTCGAAAATGGACTGCGGGTAATATCTCTTGGCGGGGATCATTCGATAACCTATCCTCTTATTCGGGCATATGCCCGGGAGTATGGAAAGCTTAATATTTTTCATCTGGATGCCCACCCGGATATTTACGATGAACTTGATGGCAACCGTTATTCCCATGCGTGTCCGTTTGCGCGGATAATGGAAGAATTTCCTGAGATCAGACTGGTGCAGGCAGGAATTAGAACGGCGACAGGGCACCAGCGTGAACAGGCTGCACGTTTTGGCGTTGAAATGATAGACATGCGGGCAATTGACAAGGTAGAGCAACTTGCTTTTGATGGCCCTGTCTACCTTTCACTTGATATTGATTGCCTGGACCCGGCGTTTGCTCCGGGCGTTTCCCATTATGAGCCGGGTGGCATGACGACCCGGCAAGTCTTGAACAGCATTGCCAACCTTGCCGGCGTACTGATAGGAGCCGATATTGTTGAATATAATCCGGCAAACGACCCGCAGGGCATCACTGGAATGGTCGCCGCCAAGTTGCTCAAAGAGATTCTTGGCAAAATGCTGCTGGGGTAACTCTGGATCTTTTGCTGCCATCTGCTGTCAATGCAAAAAGGTCAACTCCCACCGGTGGCAAGCTGGCCGCAGGCGGCGGAAATATCGGTGCCGCGGCTGTTTCTGATAAAAACGGTGTAATGAGCATTGATCAGGATGTTTTGAAATCTGATCAAGCGCTCCCGGGTGGGGCTTTTAAAGGGCAGGGTTGGCGATTCGTTATAGGGAATCAAGTTGATTTTACAGGGAATTCCCCTTAGTTTTCGAGCTAACTCGTAGGCGTCTGTGTCTGCATCGTTGATGCCTTGAAGAATGATATATTCAAACATGATTCTTTTTCTCTTCGGCATCGGAAAATCACGGCAGGCATCGAGTAGTTTCTCGACCGGATAACGACTATTGACCGGCATCAGCTGGCTTCGCACCGCATCGTTTACGGCGTGCAGTGAAATAGCTAGATTGACTGGAGACTTTTCGCCGAATTCCCTGATTTTTGGTACTATTCCACATGTCGAAACGGTGATTTTCCGGGCCGAGATATCGAGGCCCTTCTGTTCCATGATAATCGACAAAGAGGCCAGCACGTTGTCGAGATTGTTAAGGGGTTCGCCCATGCCCATATAGACGACGTTGGTTACCCGGTCCGGGCCTATCAGGCTCTCACCGGGCTCACCAACCAGGTAATCGCGGACACTGCAGACCTGGTTGACGATTTCTGCAGGGGTGAGGTTTCTGATAAAACCCATGGTCCCGGTGAGGCAGAACGTACAGCCCATGGCGCAACCCACCTGGGAAGATATACACAAGGTATTTCTATCTGGTTCCGGGATAAGAACCGATTCGATTATATGGCCGTCATCGAGGCGAAAACCAAATTTAACGCAGCCATCTTCCGCCTTCTCGATGATCGGATCAATAAATCTTGAAATACAGGCGTTTTCCTCCAGCAACTGCCGAAACACCTTGGCCAGATCGGTCATCTGTGAAAATTCAGTGATTCCGAGGCGATACAACCATCCCATGATCTGCTTGCCGCGAAAGGTCGACTGGCCAAGGCTTTCAGCAAAGTCAATGAGACCTTCCTGGGTCAGATTCTTCAGATCCGTTTTGGCTCGAAGGCTGCTGCTCATAGCGCCCTCCGATATTCCGGGACCAGAGGTGCGCGCCCATCAATAGCCTTGGCAATGGCTGCCAGAAAAACATCTTTATCACGGGGTAATCGCCCGGCAAGCGGCAGATAGCTTGACGCATGGTTGGCATGAAATTGACATTTCACACCCTGCAGGTGAAAAACCAGCAACTGCAGTTCCTGCAAAATTTCTGCAGGGGAGGGCAGGATAAAGGTTCCTGCGGTCACTTCGCTGCCAAGCTGGGTATTTTCCAGCGGTATCAGGGTCAGAGCGGCAATCTGATGGGGCGCCATTTGGTTAAGTACCTCGGCGGTATCGATGGCGTGTTGCGCTGACCTTGCGCTGCCGCCAAGACCGAGGAGGACAGTGACTGATAGAAATAGGCCAGCGGCGGTTATTTTTTTACCCGCTGCAAGCATCGACTCCGCGGTTTCGCCTTTTTTGACAGCCTGCAAAACTGTATCACAGCCACTCTCCAACCCCATATACACCCGATCCAGCCCCAGTGATTTCAAGGTTTGCAGCTGCTCTGCGCTCTTGCTGCGTACAGCTCGGGCGTTGCCATAGAGGGAAATCCTGCGAACCCACGGGAGCTGTCGGCGAATTTTGCCAAGCAGGTCAATAAGTTTTTTCTGAGATAAGATAAGTACATCCCCGTCGGCCAGGAAAACACGTTTTTGTTCACGGCAATATTTCCGAGCAAACTGGAGATCGGAGTCAATGGTTTCAGGTGCTTTAATTAGCAGCGGGGTGTCTTTATAGACCCCGCAGAATGTGCATTTATTATAAGAGCATCCGACCGTCACCTGGAGGATGATCGAATTCGCCTCGCTGGGCGGTCGGATGATATTTCCTGTATAGTTCATAGGTACTTCTTCTGCAATCGCATCAGGCTGCTGGGTTTTTCGCCGCAAAATCCTTCATAAATTCAACCAGCTTGACAACACCTTTAAGAGGAAAGGCGTTATAGATGGAAGCACGACAGCCGCCGATTGACCGGTGGCCTTTCAGGCCATTAAGGCCGATGGCCGCAGCCTCGGCGATAAATTTTGCCTCAAGAGCAGGAGTAGCCAGATTGAAAGTAACATTCATCAGTGAACGGGATTCTTTTTCGGCATGACCGCGATAATAATCGCTGCTGTCTATCGCCCCATA
Organism: uncultured delta proteobacterium; assembly: GCA_963804605.1. Lineage (GTDB taxonomy): Bacteria > Desulfobacterota > Desulfobulbia > Desulfobulbales > Desulfocapsaceae > Desulforhopalus_A. Next base: position 134,932 of record CAWDRB010000025.1, on the reverse strand, counting down.
AAGAAGTGCTGCTTTTTCCTGGTTGATTTTTTCCATTGCCGCAACGCCGCCCATTTTTTTCAACCATTTTAATACTTCACCGACAACGTACACGGCAAAGCAGGGCGGGGTATTAAACATCGATCCCTTGTCGGCGTGGGTTTTATAGCTCAGCATGGTTGGAGTATTGGCCGGTGTTCGGTCGAGAAGATCTTCGCGAATAACAACGATGGTCACCCCGGCAGGGCCGAGATTTTTCTGGGCACCGGCAAAAATAAGCCCGAACTTGGATACATCGATCGGTTTTGACAGAACATCCGAGCTCATATCGCTGATGAGCATTTTGTCAGTTTGCGGCAGTTCGGCAAACTCGGTACCATAAATAGTGTTATTGGAGACATAATAGAGATACTCGGAATCATCCGCGACCGTGTATTCACCTTGCTTTGGCACCCGGTTAAAATTGGCCTTTTCACTGGAGTAGGCGACATCGACCTCGCCAAAAAGCTGTGCTTCCTTAATGGCTTTTTTAGACCAGGTACCGGTGTTGAGATACGTCGCTTTTTTGCCCTTACCCAGTAAATTCATAGGGACCATGAAAAACTGGCTGGAAGCGCCGCCCTGTAAAAACAACACCTTGTAGTTGTCGGGAATCTGCATCAATTCACGCAGATTTTTCTCAGCTTCTTCGGCCACCGCCATAAATTCCTTGGAACGATGACTGATTTCAATAAGGCCAATACCGGTTTGTTGAAAATTAACGACGTCCCGGCCTGCTTTTTCGAGCACCTCATAGGGAAGGGTTGCCGGTCCGGGACTAAAATTAAATACACGATCAGCCATTGCGCATTTCTCCTCTGGTTGGTTTTAAAATAAGACGATAATAAGATGATCTGTTGTATAGTACATTCTTTAGTAGCAACTACGTATTCTTCTCGTTTGAACATTGCCGGATTGCTTCATATAAGACTATCCCGGCAGTCATGGCAAGGTTCAAGCTTCGGATGTTGGAGTTTTGCATTGGCAGAGTATAACATCTCTCCTGATATAAGCGCAGTATGTCTTCGGGTAAGCCTTTCGTCTCCTTGCCGAAAATCATAAAACATCCCGGCCTGAACTGCGCAGAACTGTACACGGTAGTCACTTTCGTGGTAAAAAAAAAGAGATCCAGCTCATTCTGCGCCGCAAGGAAAGTATCAAAATCATCCCAGTGCTGAATGTCGACATGCTGCCAATAATCTAGCCCGGCTCGTTTAAGATGTTTATCGTCGGTTGAAAATCCGAGGGGATGGACCAGATGCAGTACCGAATTGGTTGCTCCGCACAATCGGGCAATGGAACCAGTGTTCGGGGGAATTTCAGGTTCCACCAGAACTATATTGAAAGGACGAGATGTATGCATGGTCGAAAAGAAAACTAAATGATTAAAGGAATACCGTTTATACTCACTGTGCAGGATGAAAACAACGAAAAACAAGTAGAAAACCAGGTGAACAACCAGAAAAAGTTGCATTTTGAACGTAACTGGATACATTTTTATGCTTTTCTAGAAAGTGCTTTTCAAGCTGGATTAGGGAATACATAGTGAACAATAACAACGTCGATAAATCACGCGACGGGCGTTTAACGGTCGTCCTTGTATTGATATTCGGAGTTTTGCTGTTTGATTTGAGCAAGGGCCACCTGGCATTTTCTGAACGGGATATAAACAGCTATTCCTGCCGACAACTGCATTATATTCATCCGAAAAGCCTCACTGTTCAAGACTGTTCGCAAGCAGGAGAGAGCGACGGGAAGGAAACAGTTTCTGCCCAATTCAGTCCATTTTTGTTTACCGCGATGCCAATTAACAGTGCAAACAAAGAGATGATTATGACCGTCGATGGCATTGGCCCGGCTTTGGCCGATGATATAATAGCCTATCGGCGTCAATTTGGCCCTTTTACCAGCAGTACGGAACTGCTTAATCTGCCGGGAATAGGTGCAAAACGGGCAGCAAAATTTTCTACTGCATTTTCATTTAGCGAGAAACAGTGACGGTCGAACGTGTTGAACAGCCTTGCCTGGTGCTGGTTGGACCTACCGCCATCGGGAAAACTGATCTTTCCCTGACTCTGGCACGACGTTACGGTTGCGAAATTGTCAGTGTCGATTCCATGCAGGTCTACCGCTACATGGATATCGGCACGGCCAAGGCTTCTGCTGCGGAACGAACTGAGATCCCACACCACCTGATTGATGTTGTTGATCCCGATGAACCGTATGATTCTGCCAGTTTTGCTGAAGATGGTCTTCTGGCAATCCGCAACATTCACTCCCGCGGCAAAATACCACTGCTGACCGGTGGGACAGGACTCTACCTCAAGGCTTTACTTGGCGGAGTTTTCCCCGGCGTTCCAGGTGACGCGGCAATAAGGCAAAGGTTAAAGGAGAGAATGTTCGCTGAGGGTGCATTGAAATTACATGAAGAATTAATGGCATGTGACCGTATTTCCGCCACTAGAGTTCATCCAAATGATACACAACGACTGTTGCGGGCATTGGAGGTTTTTCATGTATCGGGAGTACCCTGGTCAGAACATATCTGTCGTCATAAAAAACAGGTCGAAGGGCTGGTTTTTACCAACACCCTTCATTTAGGCTTAACTATAGATCGTGCCAATCTGTACCAACGAATAAACCGGCGATGCGAAATCATGCTGGATTCGGGATTGGAAGAAGAGGTACGACAGCTTTTGGGCAGGGGATACGACAGAACCTTAAAACCCTTTGGCTCAATAGGGTATCGCCATATAATCAATTATATAGAAGGACACTGGAGCAGAGAAGAGACCGAACGTCTTTTTGCAAGAGACACCAGGAGATATGCGAAGAGGCAGTATACCTGGTTTTCTAAAATACCAGATTTACAATGGTTTAATGTCAATGAACAGCAAAAGATCATTGATACAGTCGATACATGGTTTGACAAATTTTCTCATAACTAATTAATGAAAAGTACAATCGATGATCATATTGCCCAAAGACCACTGGTAATCCCACCGGTGTTTGTCGAATACCTCAAATCAAGAGGGATATCAGGAGAAGAAGCGGCGCATAAATTTCTCTACCCGGCCCTTGCCGATCTTCCAAAACCGGAAATTATGCTCAATCTTCCGGCGGCTGTCAGGTTGGCTGTTGACTATATGGCTGCTGGAAAACAGATTATTATCTGGGGTGACTATGATGTAGACGGAACAACGGGAACGGCTCTGCTGGTAAATTTCTTCAGAGAGTTGGGAACGGAGGTCCGATGGCATATTCCTGATCGAGTACATGAAGGCTACGGATTAAATGCAGAATGGTTCACTGATAAAAGAAATATTGATCTGGCCGAAGACTTTCTACTGATTACCGTTGATTGCGGAATTTCAAGCGCACGGCAGATAGAGATAATAAAAAAAGTTGGTGGTAAAGTTATTGTCACCGATCATCATAGCCTTGTGGACCAGGATGTTCCTGATTGTCTGGTGCTTAATCCATCGCAGCCATCATGCGGTTTCAACGGGGAACACCTTGCCGGTGTCGGGGTCGCTTTTTACCTGGCTGCCGGTATCAGGGCCGAATGTGCCATACAAGCTGCTTCAAACAGTCAAGCAAGAGATGTCAGCAGGCTTAATCTGAAAAAATATCTTGGTTTTGTGGCTCTTGGAACAATAGCCGATGTCGTACACCTTACACCAACAAATAGAATACTGGTCAGAGCAGGCCTCGAAGCGCTTTTAGAGCCTCAGTTCGTCGGGCTTCAGGCGTTGCTGGCTTCCTGTGAAATTGCCGGGGGGCATGTAAGCTCTGAAGATATAGGTTTTCTCATCGGACCGAAAATCAACGCAGCCGGCAGATTAGGTGAGAGCAGAACTGTAGTTGAACTTCTTACAGTTTCGGACCGCCAGAAGGCAAAAAGCCTAGCTCAGACATTGACGGAACTGAATGAAGAAAGGAAAAGGATAAGCAATACAAACCTAGAATCAGCTTTAGATTCTCTTTCTACTTCCCTGATAGAAGAGAACAAAAGTGTAATCGTGAAAGGGGATTTGCATCAAGGTGTTGCCGGAATAGTCGCATCCAGACTCGTTGATATGTTCAAAGTTCCAGCCATTGTTTTTGCTAAAAGAAACGATTCGGACGGCCATGTATCCTTCGTCGGTTCAGCAAGATCTGTTGCCGGGATCAATATTATTTCGTTGTTATCGAGATGTTCCCAGTGGATTGACAGGTTTGGTGGACATGAGATGGCGGCGGGCTTAAGCGTCAGCGCTGATAGTATCGAACAGTTCACAATGAATTTTACAGCAATTACGTTACAAGCAATGAGTGATAAAAAGATTATTCATAAAAAACGGTATGATATCTCTTGTTCTTCGGAATTGATCATGGCTGATGATCATTTGCGCTGCCTGCGGCTTCTCGAACCATTTGGGCCGGGTAATCCACAACCGGTTTTTCAGGAAACTGCGGCTACAGTACTCGATTCTCGGGCTGTCGGTAGAGATTCCGAGCACTTACAGTTAACAATTCGAGGAAGATATGCCAATATAAAAGGCATCGGTTTTCGACTAGGGAAACTGCTGGAGGATATTCAGAGACAACCAAAGAGAACTATGCTGTATACTCCGACAAGGAACAGGTTTCGCGGCAATGTAAGCTGGCAGTTACGAATTATTGATATTTGATGGTGTAGAAAAGGATTCGATTGTACTGATTTTCATACTTTCCAAATTACCATGGGAGCAGGCGAACGTTTTCTGACTTAAGAAATCGGCGATAAAATGCATATCGAAATCAATTAAGCCACTGGTGGCACAGTAAGTCGATCTTGTGTGAAACCTCAGGTACTACGTTATGTTTTGCCTCAAATGTGTTTTTGGCCTCCTCAATTACTCCTAGTTTTTTCCTTAAGTTTTATTCCACGTGCAGGGTAGAAGTTAAATTCGCGCTGGCCGACTTACAGAACCAATAACTCAATCGATACAGATATCATCATTCTGTAATTATACAACATATTAATAACTAATCATAATATACATTATGCGACATTCAGTAAATATCGAACTGGATCGATATTCTTTCGCCAAAAGCGACCCATCTTTGGTTTGTTTATTGAGGCAAAAATGCTATAGATATCCATTCCCGCAGCGCATTTCCGAAATCTGGAGCATGCTGTTGTCTAACTATCTATTGTAAAGATGTTATTTGTCGTTGTACCTAAGACCATTCGGAGAATTCCATGTCCCGCGAAATATATCAGGAACCACTTGTCAGCCGTTACACCAGTCTTGAAATCCAACAACTTTTCTCGGAAAAGACTAAATTCACTACCTGGCGTAAATGCTGGCTGGCTCTGGCGGAAGCTGAATTCGAACTTGGCTTGACTGATATTATCAATGAAGAAATGTTACACGAGATGCGGGCAAATATTTCCAATATTGATTTTGATCTCGCAGCCCAAAAAGAAAAAGAAATTCGCCACGATGTTATGGCTCATGTGTATGAATTCGGGATTAAATGCCCAAAAGCCGCCGGCATTATTCATCTTGGTGCAACATCGCAGTTTGTTGTGTGTAATACCGATCTGATCATTCAACGCTCTGCCATGCAGTTTATTCGCGCTTCCATTCTGCAGGTTATTAAAAATCTTGCCAATTTCTGTACGCAATACAAAGCCCTGCCAACGCTTGGTTTCACCCATTATCAACCTGCTCAGCCGACAACTGTCGGAAAGAGAAATACTTTGTATATCCAAGATCTTATTATGGATCTGGAGTATATTGATATGTATTTGCAGCAAATAAAAGCGCGGGGAGCCAAAGGTACTGTCGGGACGCAGGCTACTTTTTTAGAGTTATTTAAAGGTGATCACCAAAAGGTTCGCCAGCTTGACAAGTTGGTAGCCGAGAAACTTGGATTTAGTGAAGTATTTGCCGTCACCGGGCAAACGTACACCCGAAAACTGGATATGAAACTTGCCGAAACACTGGCCGGAATCGGGGCAACCTCACATAAATTCGCCGTCGATCTTCGCCTCTTGTCAAATCTCAAGATGCAGGAAGAACCTTTCGAGAAAAATCAAACCGGCTCTTCCGCCATGGCCTATAAAAGAAATCCAATGCGCTCCGAAAGACTAACCGGTCTTGCCCGGAAGTTGATGAATTTGCCGCAGGATTTTGCCGCCACATATAGTAATCAGTGGTTTGAACGGACTCTCGACGATTCAGCCATCAGACGAATGGATATCCCTCAATGTTTTCTGCTTGCCGATGCTATTTTAAAACTATTTATTAACATTACTTCGGATATGGTCGTTTTTCCGTCACAAATAAAAAAACATCTTGTTGCGGAATTGCCCTTTATGGCCACTGAAAAGATTCTGATGGAGGCAGTCAAAAAAGGACAAAGTCGCCAGGAAATGCACGAGATCGTCAAAGAACATTCCCTGGCTGCCGGTAAGGTTGTTAAAGAACTAGGCAAGGAAAATGATCTGTTTGTTCGATTGGCGGATGATGGAAAAATCCCCTTCTCTTTGGCGGAGCTCGAGGCGATGGTAAGTGATTATGCTCAATTTACCGGCCGAGCCAAAGAACAGACAGAAGAATTTTTAGCGGAAATCGTCAACCCATTACTGGAGAAAAATGTTGCGCGAATGAAAAATATTGATTCTTCACTGGTGGTATAGAGGGATGGAAGAAAAGTTGAGTGAAATTTATCTGCGCATTCTTCCAGGCAGATTTCATTATCTGAAATTTATTCTCGAGGGATATGATAACCTGGCGATACTGTCAAGTCATCAGAGTGCTGAGGGAGTTGTTGTTATCAGGTATCCCCAGGAAATGTCACAAGATCTTTTTGGTCTTTTAAGCAGTCTTGCAGGATATTTAACCGGAGCAGATAGAACTCCAGATAAGAAGTAAGAACACAACGGTATGAAACAAAGATCATTTTTTATTAAGACGTTTGGCTGCCAGATGAACGAGCGGGACTCGGAGATTATGGCGCAATCTCTGGCTGGTTTTGGTTATGTTGAGGGAATGGATATGTATAGCGCCGACCTGGTCATTCTCAATACGTGTTCTATTCGAGCCAAGGCTGAACAAAAAGTTATGTCACTGCTTGGATACCTCCGCAAAACCAAGGAGAAACGGCCGGAAATGAAAATTTGCGTAGCCGGCTGCGTCGCACAACAGGGAGGTGTTCGCATCATCGAGAGAATGCCTCATGTGGACCTGGTTGTCGGCACCCAGAATATCTATGAACTCGGTGCGCTGCTGGAAAAAACCGGGTCGACCGGGAGCCGGGTGGTTACGGATCTAAAGAGTGACTACGATATTCCGCGGTTTCTACCGGAAGTCTCTCTCCCTGTGTCCCCTGTTGCAACTGCCTCCCCTACTCCTTTTTCACCATTTAGAAAGTTTGTCACCATCATGCAGGGATGCAACAACTATTGTACTTATTGCGTCGTTCCCTATACCAGGGGGCGCGAAGTATCGCGTAAGGTCAATGATATAATAGATGAAGTTAAGGTTTTAGTTGGTTCTGGAGTGAAAGAGATTACCCTGCTTGGTCAGAACGTCAACTCATATGGCAAGACCAACCGGGTGGATCCGGCTAACAAGGATTATAATTTTGCCGATCTGCTCAAGGATGTTTCTGAACTTACAGGGCTCGTGCGATTGAGATTTACCACCTCAAATCCTAAAGACCTGACTGATGAGCTTATGAAATGCTTCAAAGATATCAAAAACCTTTGTGCCCAGTTTCACCTGCCGGTGCAGGCTGGTTCAGACAGCACACTAAAAAGAATGAATCGAAAATATAGTGTCGCCCAGTATCTGGAAAAAGTTAACAAACTACATGAATATTGCCCGAAAATTGCCCTGACTACTGATGTTATTGTTGGTTTCCCAGGAGAAACTGAGGACGATTTCGCTGGAACTATGCGCCTGCTTGAGACAGTGAGGTTCCATGGCTCATTCTCCTTTAAATATTCCGATAGACCCGGCACTCAGGCCAGTCAGTTTAATGAAAAAGTTGACGAGGAGATAAAATCCGAAAGATTGGCCCGTTTTCAGAAAAGGCAAGATGAGATCAGTCTAGAGCGAAACAAGGAATATGTCGGGACAACAAAAAAGGTAATGATCGAAGAAGTAAGCGAGAATACCTCTAAAGGACGAACAGACACCAATCATATTGTTCACTTTACCGAGCATCTCCCTTTTGCTCCAGGGGATATTGTCGATGCCAGAATATTTTTTGCGGGGCAGCATTCATTGCAGGGGAAAATCGAAAACTGAGATAAACTGTGGCTGCCATGCTGCGCATGAAAACCAGAAAGTTACCATCTGAAAATTATAGATCATTTTCCTCCTCTGCGTCATCCTCCATATGTGGATCAATATCTCCATCACTTTTTTGGTTCGCGTGGGAATCAGAAAGATCAAATCCGGGAAGCGGCAAATTCTGTTTAACCGGTTCGATGCTTGCGCCGGTTGAACGAGACACTCTTCGGACCACACGAGTGGATATCCGTTTCCCTTTGGCGGATGGGTTTTTAATGAGATAATCATCAAAGGCAATTTCCAGACTGTTAATCCGCGCCCTTGATGAAGGCATCAAGTTGATTTTGGCAAAATTGTTTTCGCCGAAGCTCAGGAGCAGGATCCTTGATCTTTTATGTTCAGGAAAAAGCCGGTATTCTTTTTCCAGGATAAAACTCGGAGTCTCAAAGCGTTTGACATACGCAAAATTCTCTGCCCCGTCGCGGTAGATAACATTGAACACGGTGTTTTTTTCAACAATACCAAACCACTCCAGCTCGTTTCCGACATACAGCTTTTCCGTGACCGGAATAATTTTATACAGGCCGTTGCTGAAAATAAGGAGAAGCCGGTCATATTCGGAACAGGTTACGCTCAAATCTTCTTTGGGATCTTCATCTTCTTTTATCTGGGTGCCCATAAAGCCGGATTTTCGATGATAGAGAACATTGAGATTGGAAAGTGCAACTTTACGAAAACTAACTTCAGAGAAGCTGGTAATCTCAGTCAGTCTCGGATACTGGTGGCCATATTTTTGAAGAAGTTTGTCGAGAAAAGCAATGGTAAAACCGACCATGTCTTTCAACGAGTTACGGATTTCTTTCATGCTCTTGCGTATTTCGTTGATTTCTTTCTGCTGCTTGTTGATATCAAAACGGGAAATACGTTTAATCCTGATTTCCAGAAGCCTTTCGATATCATCTTTGGTAACCGGCCGAATAAGCCGGTCCTTATAATCAAGAAGTGATGTCTCTATACTCTGCAGGACAGCCTTATAGCTTGTTTCCTCCTCAATATTTTTATACAGCCTTTCTTCAATAAAAATTTGTTCGAGCAGTTTGGCATGTAGTTTGTCTTCGTTTCTGGTCAGGTCAATTTCCAGCTCTCGCTGCAGATCGGCCGTTAATTTTTTGGTGTTTGACCTGATAACCTCGCTGACTGTTGATGTCTCCGGAGTTATCCCTTTGATAAGCGTCAGGTTTGGTGTGATCGGGATTTCACAATCGGTAAAGGCAAATAGTGCCTTGATCGTTTCTTTGGCATAGACTCCCCTGGCCAGCTTTATTTCTATCTCAACATTTTCAGCGGTATAATCGTTAATGGAGATAATTTTTATTTTGCCGGCCTTGGCGGCCTTTTCGATCGAATCGGTCAGCGATTGGGTAGTGGTAGTATAGGGGATTTCCTTGATGACGATAGTCTTCTCGTTCTGTTCTTCTATTCGCGCGCGACAGCGAATTTTTCCATTGCCATCGTCATAGTTGCCAACATCGACCAGACCTTTTTGCGGAAAATCGGGATAGAGAACAAATTTTTCCCCGCGCAGGATCTTTTTCTGCGCTTCGAGAAGTTCACAGAAGTTATGCGGGAGAATTTTCGTGGCCATGCCGACCGCGATCCCCTCTGCACCCATGAGCAGCAGCAGGGGGATTTTTGCCGGCAGAGTGACGGGTTCCAGCATTCTTCCGTCGTAGGATTCGACAAATTCGGTAAGGTCTTTATTGAAAAGGATTTCTTTGGCCAGCGGCGACAGCCTGCATTCGATATATCGAGCCGCCGAAGCCCTGTCCCCGGTGTAAATATTACCAAAATTTCCCTGTCGTTCGATCAGAAAGCCCTTATTGGCGAGATTGACGAGAGCGGCAAATATCGACTGATCCCCATGGGGATGCAGCTTCATCGTTTCTCCAACCAGATTGGCTACTTTATGAAAACGGCCGTCCTCCATATTAAACAGCGTCTGCAGAATGCGACGCTGCACGGGCTTCAGCCCGTCTTCAACGGAAGGAATGGCTCTTTCGCGAATAACATACGAAGTATATTCAAGAAAATTCTTATCGAACAACTGGTGGAGTTTACCGAGATTGGTGTCCATAGGCCTTGCAAAAAATGATGGCGTCGTAAAAACTCTTCACCTGCTTCGTTGCTGCACAATTTTAATCATTACGACGTACTTTAGTACGCCGAAATGATTAAAATTGTGCGCGCCTCGCATCTGAAGCTTTTTACTTAGCCATCCTGAAAAATTCGTCTTTTTTCGATATGATGAAAACTATGTTCTAAAATTACCGACAGCTAAGCAGATAAGCGCAGTATTCGGATGAAGATTTTTTACGACGCCATCAGGTTTCAACTACCAGGTTTTCCATAATATACTGCCGACGCATCGGCGTATTTTTGCCCATATAAAAGGATAGAACCTTGGCAACCTCACTCAAGGAGTCCAGGGTAACGCTCTTTAGGCGGATATCAGGACCGATAAACTGTTTGAATTCCTTTGGGGAAATTTCGCCTAATCCCTTGAAACGAGTGGTTTCTACTACGGAACCCTTATTGCCCGGTCCGCTGAGCTTTTTGGTTGCGGCTATTTTTTCCTGCTCGGAATAGCAGTAAATTGTTTCTTTCTTATTTCTGACTCTGAAGATGGGCGTTTCCAGAATAAAGATATAGCCCAGTTTGACGAGGGGTTCAAAATAGTGCAGAAAAAAAGTGAGCAGCAGATTTCTGATGTGCAGTCCATCGACATCCGCATCTGTTGCCAGAATAACCTTGTCAAATCTGACATCGGAGATAGATTCTTCGATATTGAGAGCCCGCATCAGGGCATACATCTCTTCGTTTTTATACAGCGTCGTCATCTTTTGGCCAAAGACGTTCAGAGGTTTTCCCTTTAATGAAAAAACCGCCTGGGTGAACGGGTCTCTGGAGGAGATAATAGAGCCTGCCGCAGATTGTCCCTCGGTAATAAACACCATGTTTTCCTGGCCTTCCGTAGAAGGTTTTGCCCTTGACGGATGGTGTTTGCAATCTTTTAACTGGTCGATCTTGAACGCAATTTTTTTGGCATTGGCCCGTGCTTCTGTGCGAACACTCTGCAATTCTTTTCTTACTTTTTCGTTGCGGAGGATCTTATCAATCAGCATTTGAGCCGATTCAGTATCCTTATAAAGTGCACTGGAAACGGCGTCTTTAACCCGGTTGACGATCCAGGATCGAACCTCGGTGTTGCCTAGTTTGTTTTTGGTCTGTGATTCGAAGACAGGATCCTTTATCTTGATAGCCAGGGTGCCGACGATCCCATCCCGAACATCCGTATTAACAAATTTCTTACCGGAAAACTCATTAATCCCTTTAAGGATCCCCTCCCTGAATGCCGACAGATGAGTGCCTCCTTCGTTGGTATACGTTCCGTTGACAAAGGTGTAATAGCAGTCGCTGAAGGAATCGGTATGCGAAAAAGCAAATTCGAGGGTGGTATCCTGATGGTAAATGGGCGTATACAGAGCAGATCCGTCGAGTTCCTTGTCGAGCAGGTCAAGCAACCCTCTGGATGAGAAAAAGAGTTTCTTATCGAGATATATTTTTAACCCGGCATTGAGATAGGCATATCTCCATAATCGATTCTCGACAAAAGAGAGGTCAAACGTGAATTCCGGGAACATCTCTCGGGACGGAGAAAAGTCAATCTGGGTACCGTTTTTCTCTTCAGTATCGCCCTCACTCTCTTCGATGAGTTTTCCACTGTTGAATATTGCCGACGCAAATTTTCCATCACGGTAGGAAGTTACAGTGAAAACATCAGAAAGTGCATTAACAGCTTTAGTGCCCACTCCGTTCAGCCCTACCGAGAACTGAAAAACATCGGTATTGTATTTGGCGCCGGTATTGATGGTCGATACGCAGTCAACGATCTTACCCAGAGGAATTCCCCTGCCGAAATCTCTTACCTGCACCGAACCGTTTTCGTGAATGGATATATTGATCTTCTTGCCGGCTCCCATAATGAATTCATCAACGGCGTTATCCACTACTTCCTTGAGAAGGATGTAGATGCCATCGTTTGGATTAGAGCCATCTCCCAGCCGACCGATATACATACCAGGGCGCTTTCTGATATGTTCCAGCGAACTGAGTGTTTTTATTTTGCTTTCATCGTAAGTGTGCGTAGATACGTTCATTGTCGAGCAACCCATGACCTTGAAAAGATTAGTGATAACAGGGCATATTATTGTATTTCGGGGGAATACGCAACAGGGATAAACAGATGCATCAGACGAGAATCGTTAAACGACGGCTACATCATGCGGATACGTTCGCAGTCCGGACAAACCCAGGTCGGACCATTGCTGATGCCCCATTTATTCTCTTCAAAACAATCCTTACAGATCATAAAACCACAGGGGCAGCTCCAGCAGAAATCCTGTTTTTGTTTGCAGCAATGACATACATATTCACCGATTTTTCTTCTTCTATAACCGCCTTCTTTTTCCCGCCTGGTCATTGTTGCACTTCCCCATGGACCCACCGGGAATATTCCGGGCTTGACCTATCTATCTCCTGGACAATTATCTCCGGCAATTCGTAAGGGTGCTCCTGGTGCAAAAGCACTGTAACTTTTTCGGCGCATGGAATTGTCGTTTTCAGGCTTAAAGAAAATTCCGTCGCCGAGGTTGCCACATTTTTCCACCGGTAGAGACTGGTGATCGGCCCTGATATCTGGGCGCAGGCAATCAGTTTTTGTTCAAGAAGCAACTCAGCAATGTGCTCGGCATCGGCCTTTTTTTCAAGAGTCGTGGTTATAATAATTATTTTTTCCATGGCTGTTTTATATATATAAGATATTGATAATATATGAATATATTGATAGTAACTGTTGCCTTGTCTGAACGTTATCAATAACAGATGCAAAGAGATTACAGTACATCGTCGGAGAACTCTTTTCTTTTGTTGCCTATTATAATATCTTGTCCGGCAAAGCAAAATTATTCACTGATTTTTTTTAATCAAAGGGTGCATTATGTATCTGGTGGTTGATATCGGCAACTCACATACCGTGACAGGTATGTACCAAAACAATGAGCTTATCGGCCAATGGCGTTTAAACTCCAATGCCAAGAGCACGGCGGATGAACTGGCAATCCGCTATCAAACCTTGTTTGCCATGGCCGGCATACAAAAAGAAAAAATTAAAGGAATAGTTATCGCGAGTGTCGTGCCTATTTTGCAATCCGCCTGGGTGAGCTGTTGCAGAAAACATTTCTCCGACCACCTGGAACATGATCTTTTTGTCGTCAAAGTCGATAAAATAAAAGAACTCATCACCGTTTTACTCAATAATCCTGGTGAGGTTGGAGCGGATCGGCTGGTGAACGCTATCGCTGCCTGGAATCTCAACAAATGCAAACAGGTCGTGATAGATTTTGGCACAGCTATCACCTTTGACTGCGTAACCGAAAAATGTGAATATATAGGTGGTGCAATCCTCCCGGGCATAGCAATCTCACTTGAAGCTCTTGCCAATAAAACTGCCAATCTACCCCATATTGACGTCTCGGATCCTCCACCCTCCGTTATTGGCAAATCAACCGTCCAGGCTATGAAAAGCGGTATTCTTTATGGCTACGGCGGGATGATTGACGGACTGGTGCAGGGCATTAAAAAGGAAATGCTGGCAACTCCGAAAGAAGAATTTAAAGTCGTCGCCACCGGTGGCATGGCCCAATTAATTGCCCCCTATGCAACCTCAATCGATCTTATTGAGCCGATGTTGACTCTGCAGGGACTGCAGATCATCTACAACCGGGTTGTACAGCGATGAAAGCTGCGCTCTATCCGCCACCACTTGCAAAAGGCGACACCATCGGCATCATTGCCCCTGCCGGGCAATTACAGGACAAGACACGATTTATGCAAGGGGTAGCGATTCTTGAGCACATGGGCTTTCGGGTTAAATTTCCCGCGAATTTATGGCCGGGACCGGAATATCTTGCCGACAGCGACGATAACCGTGGTAGTGAGTTTAATCGTCTGATGAGCGATGAAGAGATCGATGGCCTTATTTGTCTCCGGGGTGGATATGGCTGTTTACGGATGCTGGATAAAATCGATCTGGCTCTCGTTGCCCGTACCCCGAAAATTCTGGCGGGATTTTCCGATATCACCATTCTGCAAAATTTTTTGTTTGCGCAAACCGGTCTCATCTCTGTTCATGGGCCCGTTGTTACCTCACTTTTTGGGGCAACTGAGGACTGCCTGGCAAGCTTTTATGATCGTCTGACCACTATTAAACCGGTCAGCATTGCATGCAAACAGATTGAAGTACTGCGCTCGGGAACATCTGTCGCCGCACCGTTAATAGGCGGCAACCTGGCAAGCCTGGTAACCCTTCTCGGCACCCCTTTTGATTGCTCATGGGATGACAAAATTGTTTTCCTGGAAGACGTTAATGAGCCGCCTTACAAGATCGACAGGATGCTCACTCAGCTGCACCTGGCAGGAAAACTGGAAAAAATCGCCGGATTGATCCTGGGTGATTTCTCGCCCTCGACATATCTCGACGAGATGGAAAAAACCGGCTATCGCAGCACAATCTGGAGCCGGGTTGTCGAGCTCTGTTCCGGTCGTTCAGTGCCGATCTGGGCAAATTTTCCTTCAGGTCATTGTGCCCGTAATCTGAGTTTTCCACTTGGCGCGGCAGTTGAGATGGACAGCAGGTCCGCCTGCTTGCTTTTTCACTAGCCGGAGAGTGGATCTGTTGCCGTTGCCAGGATATGTTGTTTGACTTGAGCGCCTAATAATGCTATAAAAAAAGGGTTCGTTATCCAATCATGTTTGTAATATACTTATTCATTTAGCCAAAAAAAGATAAAATCATATGTTTGTTCAAAAGAAAAAACTATTCAGAATGTTCTTCGCTCTTGGCTGCACCTGTTTGCTGACTGCCACTTCGGCGTTCGCCGCCGATTATTTGTCAATTACCACTGACAAGGCCAATGTCAGGTCGGGTCCTGGGACAAATTATCCACCCTCAATGGAACTCTTTCAGGGATACCCGCTTAAGATCGAAGAAAAAAAAGGCGACTGGTATAGAGTAACCGATTACGAAAACGATTCCGGCTGGGTCCATAACAGTATTGTGAAAGAAGGCGACACCGTTATCGTCAACGCCAAAGAGAGCATCAACATGCGTTCCGGTCCTAAGACTACTGATTCTGTGGTGGCGGATGTTGAGCGGGGTGTTGTGCTGACCAAATTAGCCGAAGAAGGAAAATGGACCAAGGTGCGTCACAGCAGCGGGACAACCGGCTATGTCTACTCCCCTTTGCTATGGCCGTAAGCGTACTATACCTTCGGTGATGGAGATATACCCTGACCGCTGAGCTGCAAAATTTTCTCTATTGCCGTATCAAGCGCAAGGGGTAATCGCACCACCTGCTTCGCTTTATTGGCAAAAAGCAGAAACCCCTGTTCTAGTGCGTAATAAAGAATATCTCTGGTTATCTCCACATCCTTTTTACAATAGTGCTGGATCAGGTCTATACGTCCTTCTTTGTACCATGCAAGAGCCTGGAGACCATCCGCAGTTTTTTGCGTACCTAGAGTCTGTTCCGCCAGGCGGTTGAGGCTCAATCGGTATCCCAGGTAATTGTGGATCTCCTCGAGTAAGTCAAGCGTTGGCAGTTTTGCAAGATTAACATTGGTGTAGGCTGATAATACCCGGTTATCAAAACGCTTATTGTTAAAACCAATGACCAGTTCAAAGCTCAACAGGTGGGTTATCAGTTTATCGACTTCGTGTTCGAGATAGCTGACGAAGTCGTTTAATTCCGAATCGTAAATCACCGCAACGGATACCCCCATTTTGTGGGTATTGCCCCAGCCGCCGACTTCCTCTGCCGATCGAATCGTCTCCAAATCGAATACACCAAATTTTACCGGCAGGGCGTCGAGTCCCTTTCGTTGTGGTGGCGTCTTTTGCTGGAGGTGCTTAAAATCCAACGACAGCGGTATATTGCCTTGTAGTGCGTTTACGTTCCCATCGACTTTTTCTCTTGCCTGTTCACTGAGGATCTCGGCCAGCAGGAAAAGGCAGGCTTTTTTATCAATCGGCCTATTGCCTGAGCCGCATTTTGGTGAGTGAACACAAGAAGGACACCCCGTATCACAAGCACAGGAACCTATTGTCTGCTCTGTTTGGATCAAGAGACTGTCAATTTTCCTAAACGCCTCCCTGGCCAACCCCACCCCACCCGCATAACCGTCATACACAAAGACAGAGGCCATTTCCGTCTGATCATGTAAAGGGCAGGAAATCCCCCCGATATCATTTCGGTCACAGAGGACCAATAAAGGAAAAAGAGCGATCATTGCATGCTCCATGGCGTGAATTGCCCCCATGAAATGATACTTTTGCTGTTCAAGTACAGTGACTGTGGCCTGGGGTATATCGACCCAGATGCTTTCGGTTTCGATGATTTGTTCCGGCAAATTAAGCGCTGTCGTCGAGATCAATTTCTGGGTGACACTGTGTCGCTTCTGGTACCCGGTTACTTTTTCCGTTACCCGCACCCGGCCAAAAGATACCTGAACACCAAAACTGCTCTTTTGTTCAAGTACTTCAAGAATTTCCGTTCGTTTCTCGGTCATTGGCCTGGTGAAAAATTTTGGCGTCTCTTTATGGACGATAACCTCGTTGGCGAGCCGATCGAAAGTATCAACCAGCCAGGTTGTCGCCCGGTGGAGATATACCGCTCCCGGATGACATTCCTTCATCCCTCGCGCCGTATCAATCTCCCCTACTATCTCGCCGTTTTCTTCATCGATTATCGACATTTGTTTGCCGCCGCCGCGAAGGCTGATATGTCTCTGGGGATATTTTCTGGCTGAAATCCATCGTCCGCCCGTGGCTGTCTCCAGCAATGACCCATTTCTCGATAATACATCAACTCTTGGTTTTATAATGCTGCTATCCAGTAATAATTCATCTATCAATAACGGATTTTCAGCGGCGCAGCAAAGGAGATGCTGATCCATAATGGTCTGGTTTTCCGGATTGACCACGGCCGATTCCGGAGATCTGGCGAAAAAGTCTTCCGGACGGCGCATAAAGTATTGATCCAGGGCGTCTTCCTGAGCGATCAGGATAATCGCCGACTTACGTAGACTTCTGCCGACCCGCCCTCCCCGTTGCCAGGTGGCCATGATCGAACCGGGATATCCTACCAGGATGCACAGATCCAGATCGCCGATGTCAATGCCAAGCTCTAGGGCAGAAGTTGTAATGACTCCGAGCAGCCCACCGGAAAAGAGCTTTTCCTCAATCTCCCGTCGCTCTTCCGGTAAAAAACCTGCCCGATAGGCACTGAGTTTTGTCGAAAGCAAACCAAGCCGGGGAGCGGTCCATAGATTGATCAGCTCCGTCATTTTTCTTGACTGGGTATATACAATTGTCCTCAGCCCTCGTTTTATTGCGGCTTCCAGCAGCTGGCTGGCCGTATAGGCCGCACTGTCCCAGGGATTAATGAACAGCATATTCTTTTCTGCCTGAGGAGCCCCGGATTCAGTGATGACTGCAACCGGTTTATTGAGTAGCAGTTCACCCAATTCCTTGGGGTTGCCGATGGTTGCCGACAAAAGAATAAAGGTGGGGTGTGCCCCATAACAGGCGGCAATCCTCTGCAGACGACGAAGAACCCAGGCCATATGGCTGCCGAGTACACCGCGATAGCTGTGCACCTCATCGATCACGATATAGCGCAGTCTGCTGAAAAAATCCGTCCAGTTCTGGTGGTAGGGCAAAATTGACAGATGAATCATTTCCGGATTAGTCAGAAGGACACGCGGCGGTTTATCGCGAATTTTTCGTCGACTGTAACTACTGGTGTCACCGTCAAAAAGGCCAGAAACAGCGGGATGTCTGGCCTGTATTTCGGTTGGTAGTCTCTGAAACAAGGACTCCAGCACGTTCTGCTGATCACGGGCCAGGGCTTTTAAGGGGAAAATATACAGCGAGTGCCCGGGGTCATCCTGCAGCAGATCGTGTATCACCGGCAGGTTGTAGACCATACTTTTGCCGGATGCGGTGGGCGTGGCGACGATGACGTCTTTGCCGGCCAGAACCGAACAAATGGCCTTATGCTGATGGTTGTAGAGTTTGGTGATTCCAGTTCGTGCCAGGCTCTTTATGAGAACTGGAGCAAGAGGTGGAAAATCATCGGCATATTCGGCCCCTGATGCAGCAAAGGTTCGATGACAGACAACCTGGGGGCCAAATTTCGAAGAACTCTTCAGAGAAGACAAATATTCAGCAACGTCGGCAATCATAAAGAACACAAGGCGGCGGTACCGAAAATGGTGTGGTTATATATGTTGCGTAAACAGCCGAGAATGTATAATTTGCACATCGCGTCATATTTTTTATTTCATCAGGTGAACTCCTGGCAACAGGATACCATATTTCCACCCGAACAACCGTCAATAAGTAGATAACCAGCAAAACACTATGCCTTCGATTGCCACCTTGGGGCCTGTTGGATCGGACAGTTACCAGGCGTCCTGTCAGTATGCCCCCAACGCCGAGTACATTCTTTTTAACCGGATTGCCGATATTTTCACCGCATTTCGCGAAGGTAGAGTTCAGTACGCCCTGGTACCGGTTTATAACACCCGGGAAGGTGAGGTTAAAGAATATTTCAGATTGATGGCAAAGATGGAACAAGGTTACTGGATAGATAACGTTGTCTTGCCCATTCATCTCTCTTTGGCAGTTCTGCCTGTTACGGGACAAGACAAGCAAACAATTACTACAATTGTCGGCAGAAGTTCGGTCTTCAGGCAATGTGATGAGTTCATAGAAGAGAATTATCCAGACGCCACCCTGATGGCGGTGCCTGATATTGAAGCGGCTATGGCTGCTATAGGTCTTGAGAAAAAACAAGGGTATGCGGTAATTGAATCGGAAGAACTGGTGAAAAAGTACGGCCTTCAACTTCTTGCCCGTGAGGTCGTGTCACACAATCGCACCAGATTTTCGATTATCGGCAGAAAACCAGCTCCTCTCTCCGGCTATGATGCCACAGCTGTCATCACCCGTCCGCTGCGGGATCGAGTCGGTATGCTTGCCGACATCTTAGGTGAATTTACCCGGCGGGGCATCAACATTCTTGATCTCCAGTCAGAAAATGATGTTCAGACACAAAGATTGCGCATCTATGTCGAGGTTGAAGGCCATAGAGACAATCCTCTTTTGCAGAATGCCCTCGATACTATTGAATCGACGGTCATCCAGGAGGAAGACGCGCTCAAGGTTCTCGGCTCTTTCCCACGCGTTGACATGCGGGTGAAGAAGATCAAAACGTTTGGCTTTATCGGCAGCGGCGATATGAGCAAATGGTTTGCCGGTCGTTTGGAGAATGAAGGATACAAAGCACTTGTTACCGGCCGCACTACCAATCTTAAGCCGGAAACGATGATCCGGGAAGTAGATGTCGTTCTGGTGTGCGTGCCTATTTCGGTCACTGTTTCGGTCATCAGAACGTACGGTCCCCTGTTAAAAGACGGTCAGGCGCTGATTATTCTCGCCGGGGAATCGGAGAATACCATTGCCGCTGCCCTCGAAGCGACAACGCAGGGAGTTGAAGTGATGTTTGTCCACAATCTCTGGGGACCTCAAGCTCTCACTATGAAAGATAAAAATGCGACTATCGTCCGTACCCACAGGAGCGGAGGATTTTGCAGTGAGTTTGAGGCATTTTTATACAAACACGGCGCTGATATCAACCACGACAGTGCCAAAAAACACGATTTGCTCATGGGCGTCAGCCAGAAACTCCCAACAACCGTATCGGTAGCCCTGGCGATGACTTTGCGAGAGCATGAGATCGATTGCAACGACATCAACAGTCATTCCACCTTAACATCTTTGTACGGTATTCTGGCGATGGCCCGGATTCACAATCAGAATCCGCGGACCTATGCGGAGATCATGGCAACAACAGGCGATGGCCGCAAAATTGTGCGCAGTTTTGCCGATAACATTATTCAACTCATCGATCTGGCGGAACAGGGAAATATTGCCGAGCTTTCGGCAATAATGGCCGCCAATAAAGCGGTCATGCCGCAGACTTTTTTGCAGTCCCGGATGAAACAGGCAAAAGCGGTGGATGAGGTAATGAGCCAACCAAGTATGAAATACGCCTGAAATGGTTGTTTTAATAGATTATTGTAGCTAGTGCCCTTGTATCTTCAATACTGTCTGTGCAGTGTGCCCTCCGATTTGCTGCTGGACAGTTATAATTTCAAAGGAGTATTTGTATGTTTCAAGATTTAAGTTTTCTGGACGAGGTGAAAACCTGTCCGCATTGCAAGCAGATCATGTCCTTATGTGAGTCACCACCCATCCACGTCGGTGATGGACTTGGTTGGGGTTCAGATGTTCTGTTCATCTGTTTGAATGATGCTTGTCCCCTGTTTCTCAACGGCTGGCAGCAGATTGAAAATCAATATGGCCACCATGCATCGTATAGATATATGGAAGTTCCAGGAAGCCCCGAAGGAAACTGCATGATGGTCGGCAATGCCGATGCCTTTAAGGCCTGCGTCGTCGATAAAGAAGAACTGAAAAATCAAAATGCACGATATCGCAAAGAGAAAGAAGCCACTCAAAAGTTGAAGACCTGTGTCGCCGACCACAATCTTGAGCCGGTCTTAACCCTGCTGCTTGACGAAGGGGCAACCAAAAGTGTTCGTGTCACGGCGGCGGGATATCTCTTGGAACTTAACGATCTGGCCTGTATTGATCCCCTGCGCAACCATTCCTTCAGGGACACTGCTCTCGAGCAGAAAGTGAAAATGGCAATGACTGAATTATTAAAAGTCAATTTCAAGAAAGAGTGCCCGCATTGCCTGGAAATTGTCAAGGCGCAAGCCAAAAAGTGCATGCACTGTAAAGAAAACCTTGAATGATTTTACCCTTGCAAATATCAACCTGAATGAGTATAAAACACAGGTTTTTAGCACAACGCACTTTGTGGTGGGCGTAGCTCAATAGGTTAGAGCACCTGGTTGTGACCCAGGAGGCTGGGGGTTCAAGTCCCCTCGCTCACCCCACAGATAATTAAACGGGTATCAGGATTATTCTGACACCCGTTTTTTTCTTTCAACTCATTTTCTATACCAATGGTAGCTTATAGCAAAATAGATCAACCGGAAATCCTCTCCCTGCTTTTTCCTCCATCAGGTAACACCTCCTCGGTATGCCCAGCCGATGCAGAAGATATCAACTTTCCTGCAGATGCGGATGGCGAATTAACCTGCAGGTTTTACGGTACCGACAAGGAGGCACCAGTACTCTTTTATTACCCGGCAACATGGGAATCCGGTGAATCCTTTGATACTCTGGCCAAACAATACGGCAAACGAGGAATAAATGTGTTTTTTGCCCCACATCGCGGGTGCGGCATAAATAGTGGCTCCCCTTCTATAGCTGCTATGTATGCCGATGCACAAAAGATTTTTCCTCTTGCCCTCGATTGGCTGCGAAACAAAGGGTATGCCGGCGCACTTTTTGTTATGGGGCAATCACTCGGGTGCCTCTGTGCCATTGACACTGTTGCAAACAATAGCGATGCCATCAAAGGGATGATCATCGAGAGCGGCATATTCGGAACGACATCCTACCTCCGAGCCATTGGTGTCAATGAAAAACAGGCCAAAATTGCTGAAGAGGAGGGATTTAACAACGGACAAAAGATTGAAAAAATAAAGACTCCTACCCTTATTTTTCATGGTTCAAAAGACAGCCTGGTACCAGTGGCCGAGGCAGAAAACCTTCAGGCCGCTAGTGGCGCGAGAAACAAGCAGTTTTTTGTCATACCGAGGGCGGAACATCATACAGTGGGTAAAACGGGGGGAGACTTGTTCATTCAGGCTATAAAACAGTTTACCGATACTGTGTGTGGTGTAAACACCTGGCGACAAAAGAGAAAATATTCCAAGCGCACTTAAAAGGCGGCCTTGCATGAAACGACTCAACTATCTCTCCTGGGACGAATATTTTATGGCGGTAGCTTTGCTTTCCGCCCAGCGAAGCAAAGACCCAAACACCCAGGTCGGCGCATGCGTCGCCAACGCCCAAAATAAAATTGTTGGTGTCGGTTACAATGGTTTCCCTCTGGGATGCTCAGATGATGTATTGCCATGGGATCGACAAGGCCAATACCTCGACACGAAATATCCTTATGTTTGCCATGCCGAGCTCAATGCCGTCTTAAACTCAATCTCCACCGACCTGAGAAACTGCCGGATCTATGTCGGGCTTTTCCCCTGCAACGAATGCACTAAAGTGATTATCCAGGCCGGTATTGGCGAAATAATTTATCTCTCGGATAAATATAAAGATACTGATCAGGTAAAAGCGTCCAAGAGAATGCTCGATCTATCGCCGCATATAAGCTACCGGCAACTTGCAACAAAACTTGAAAGTCTTCATATCAGTTTTGTTGCCCCCGAGTTGTAGAATTTACTTCTTGATGATGCCGAAAAAATACAAATTATTACGGGGAGATAAGCAGATTCTAGACACCCCATCTCATTTTACTCTTTTGAGAGTTGAAACCTTGTTCTTTGCTTTGCCGGTTCCCGGTAGATCAACCGTTTTCTGCCGGACGAGGTCTACTGCCTTAATAAAGCGCTCCTCCCCGCCCATGGTAAAAATCTCTTTGCCGGTCAGCTGATCCGTTCGCAGGGTCCAGGTCATTTTTTGTAAAGGTATCGACAGCATGGTCAGATGTACATGCCACCATTCATCCTTGCGGCTTACATCTCTTTCTATCTCGTCAACATGGGCATATGCCAGGAATTGCGGCTTTTTTGCTGCGACCACGACGATATCACCGGTATCGGTGGTATCTTTAAAGGGCAGCAACTGCTTGAGTTCTTCAACAATTTTCTGCATTAGTTCGCCTTTTGCCTCCCGGGGCCGGTAGTTTTAGTCGTAATCGAGTCAATAATAACCATTTCAGGCGTAAAATAACTCCGGGTACAACTTTTGCCATACATTCTCATCCCGTCCAGCAAGGGATTGATGATTTCATCGATAACAGTCCGAACTTTATAGGCAGTGTTCCGATCTTCGATTGCGAGAGTCATAGCCACAAGGTTCAAGCCTTTCTGGAGAACTGCAATGAGCTCAACATTGTTCATATAGGTCACAGAATTATTTTTCTCAGAAAGACCAGGATCGATTGACTGTAGACTTGCATTATCCAAAAGCGACAAATCATCCATTTTTCTTTGAACGATCATTTCCAATAAACTGGAACTGTTCCCGAAAAAAAACAGATCATTCCAAAAGCCATAGAGAGGTTGTAGCCCATCCTCGGGTGAAGGCTTCCAGTATAAGTATTTTATAGGCCCATAAGTCGCTTCACTTACCTCTATATGGAAGGCATCGGTAATTTTTTGCAGGACAATTTGCAGTTCGGCAACATTGGTAACCTGCACAAAAAACATACCTAGAGGAAATGAAAAGAATGTATCCTTTGGCCCCGGCTCAATAACCAAACTCGCCTCTTCACCTAAGAGGGCTTCAATTTCGCTGGTGTTTTTGCCGGTAATCTCCTGCACGGCAGACCAGAATTTTTCAAGATTTGGATCTTCTCTTCTACTTTGCTCAACATAATTAAATAAATATTTAAATTCGATAGTGTTTGACCAGTAAAAAGCCATCGGATTCTCCGTGGTCAGAGAGAACATGGAGCTATGGACGGGAATAGCATCAATATAATTTTTAACGACACTGTTCACTTCATTTCTCTTATATTGCACCAGCACTTTATCAATAGTTTTCTTTTTCTTGTTCCAGCTGCCATAACCAAAATTGGCGAATCCAACAGTGGTTGTTAATTCCTTGAGCAACAACTCCTTGCCGGTGAAAGTCAGATCAGCTGTTTGCCGGGTAATGTATTTGCGCATCTCATCAATGGGCAGATAAAAAAACCGATCCGGCACGGCGAACTTCTTCCTGATTTTTATGAAATCGGCTTTTTTCCCTAACGTAGGTAATCCGTCGTCATAGGTGTCTATGCACCGCCGCAATTGTTTTTCATTCGGACTCATTACAAACATTCCATCAATAATGACAATTGACAGGATATCTGTACCAACCTGAAATCGCATAATCTGGTGCTTGCCATATTGGACACTGGACACGGAATATGTTTGCACATAACGGACATAACTTTCCGTAAAAAACTGCAGTGTCTCTGCGCTATGACTTGGTTTGGCGACCAGTACAATGTTATTTTTTAGATAGTCGGAAAATTTTTCGGGCAGCTGTTTGTCAATTGCAGGAAGAAAAGCAAGGGCAAATTTCTTCCCCAAGACTTCATGTAATAGTTTGTTGTCCCTGGTTTTTGCAGAAAAGGAAAGGACGTTTGTTATGACGGTGAGTGCGGAACCGGGCAGGCCGATTTTTTCGCCTGTCTGGATAAAATTGATGGACGCAATTTTCTTACCGAGCGGAGATCTGGTGAATTCTTTGACTACTTTGGCGCCATCGCGCTGTTCAAAATACCCCAGTGCATTTTCGGGAATAAGCCGGGCCATATCTCTGAAACTATCGGTTTGAATGCCATTGACCAGTGGATACAACACAACCAGGAGCATGATCAGAAATCCGGCGATTGCGTTGGTTTTCATAGATTGGTGGTCCGGCAGAATTGCACAGCCTCGGCCACATGCGCCTGCAGCACGGCCTCTGACTCAGCCATATCGGCAATTGTTCGCGCCATCTTGAGAATTCGGTGATACGCCCTTGCCGAAAGACCCAGTCTGCTGACACTTTTCTCGAGAAGACCCGATGAGTTCCGGTCAAGCCGGCAATATCTGGCTATGGCTTTGCTGTTCATCTGGCTGTTGCAATATACCCCTGGTTCGCCGGCAAATCTTACTCCCTGGATTGCTCGGGCCCGATCTACCCGTCCCTTGATATTTTGTGAACTTTCACCACGACTGGTGTCGCTCATTTCCTTGAAGTTGAGTGCGGCTACTTCCAGATGCAGGTCTATGCGGTCCAGCAGAGGACCGGAAATTTTGCCGGTATAACGTCGAATGTCTCTTTCGGTGCAGGTACATCGATTGCGACTGTCACCAAGAAAACCACAGGGACAGGGATTCATTGCCGTAATCAGCATGAAACGTGCTGGAAAAGTCAAAGTCATATTGGCTCTGGCGATGGTTACTTCTCCATCTTCGATCGGCTGACGCAGGACTTCGAGGACATGTTTCTTAAATTCCGGCAACTCATCTAAAAAAAGCACCCCGTTGTGGGCCAGAGAGACCTCGCCCGGCTGCGGGACGCTGCCGCCGCCGATCAGCCCGGCATCGGATATGGTATGATGTGGGGCACGAAAGGGACGCGTCGTCAACAGAAGGCTTTTTTCCGACACCTTGCCGGCGACACTGTAGATTTTGGTTGTCTCCAGTACCTCGTCAAGGGTCATTTCCGGCAGGATCGTTGGAAAACGCCGGGCGAGCATGGTCTTTCCGGATCCGGGTGGCCCGGTTAACAGGATATTATGGCCTCCTGATGCAGCAATCTCCAGCGCCCTCTTGACGTGTTGTTGTCCTTTGATATCGGAAAAATCGATTCCATCCGGCGCAGGAGAGGTTCTTTCCGGCAAGGCGGTAACGGCCATTGGTATCGCCACCTCCATCCCGGCCAGAAACTCGACAGCCTGCTGTAAAGAAGAAACTGGAATTATATCAATTCCTTCAGGGACAATCTGGGCCTCCTCACTGTTTTCTCTGGGAATGATTATACCCTTGAGTCCTTCCGCCCTGGCCGCCAGGATCATCGGCAACAGACCGTTTACCCTGTGCACTCCTCCGTCCAAAGAGAGCTCACCGATGACGCAGTATTGTCCCGCCCTTTTCCGCTCGAGAATTTCTGTTGCTTCAAGAATACCTATGGCAATAGGCAGATCAAAGCCGGCACCCTCTTTGCGTATATCGGCCGGGGCAAGGTTTACCGTGATTTTCCTGGCCGGAAACGGGTACCCGCAATTTTTAATGGCAGCTTTTACCCGATCCTTGCTCTCTCTGACGGTACTGTCGGGAAGGCCGACGGTTGAGAACATCGGCAAACCGGCAGCGACGTCAACTTCAACCTGAATCAACCAACCTTCGATTCCCAGGACTGAACAACTTATAATTTTAGCAAGCATGGATAAAAAATGCGTTTAATTATGAATGGTTCGGCGGTATTTTTCAATTCTTCTGATAAAATCTCCCGACTTCCGGGGAAAAATCGCCATGTTTTTGCGAATAGACATAGAGGGGAGGCAGAACCTCTGTTCCCCGACCGCCATTTTTACAACACCGGATGAGTGCCAGACGGGCCGGATCATTTTTATGAGGATAACTATAGACAAATTGAATTTTTTTGACCTCAAGTCGATATTTTTCAGCCTGTGAAATAAATTCCCCGATGCGCTCAGCCGGATAAATAAAAAACACCTCGCCTCCATTTTTAACGGCAAACGAGGAAGCTCGCAGAAACTGCTGCAGGGTCGCCAATATTTGATGCCGAGCCACCAGGGCTTCCTGGTTCTGATTTAATCGCCCGGAAGCCGACGCATAGAAAGGAGGGTTACAGACAATTGTATCATAAGTCTCGGCCATGATCAGTGTATCGATTTCCTTGATATCACCATGGATAATTGTGCCCAGCTTTTCCAGAGCGTTGGCGGTAAAATTTTTCCCGGCGAGCTCAGCCAGTCCTTGTTGTACCTCGATTCCTAAAATTCGTCGAATCCTGTCCTGCCATCGGTAGAGCAATATTAACCCGATGATGCCGGATCCGGCACCCAGATCAAGGATACAATCACCTTGCTTGACCACAACAAAATGAGCGAGCAGAACAGCATCAATGGAAAAACGATAGCCTTTTTGATGCTGATAGCAGATTAAATCTCCATCAAAAAGACTGTCACGACTTAGATTATTGCATGGGGCAGTATCTTGCAGCTCATTCAAAGGGGAATCCGGGTCGAAAGGAGCGAAAAAATAGCGTACGTCGATTTTAAATTTATCCGACAGGTCATTTTACCGACGGCGTGCAGATATAGCAAATCAAATAGCCGATTCTTTCAATTGATGAGACTGAAGATAAACCAGATACGGTGCTGGTAAATGCTTACATAAATAGTAGGTGATAAAATGAATTGAAAGTATTAAGTTTGCCGGGAAGTTTGCATGGTAATCAGAGCTTTTGCAAACTTTTCCCCTAGTTCGCAACCATACAAGAGGAGACAAGTATGTTTGATATATTTATCGATACCCATTTTGCCGGAGCGCATCATTTGCGAGACTATCCAGGAGACTGTGAAAAGCCCCATGGACATAACTGGAAGGTTAAAGTAACCGCCCGGGCAACAGAGCTTGATCAATGTGGAATGGCGATTGATTTCAAAGTACTGAAGAAAATCGTCAAAGAAGTAATTGATAAACTTGACCATAACGATCTCAATACCCTGCCCTATTTTCAGGATAGAAACCCTTCGTCAGAGCATATTGCCAAGTTTATATTTGATGAAGTCAGTGCCATGTTGACCAATGAAAATCATTCCCTGCATACGGTCACCGTGCTGGAAACAGACACCCAGGGGCTTACCTATTATGGCAACAATGCGACAAGAGGAACAACACGATAATGAACGATCTTTCACAAGTGAAACTGTGTATTATCGGCTTGGGATATGTTGGATTGCCTCTGGCGGTAGAATTTGGCAAAAAATACCGAACCGTCGGCTTTGACCTGAATGCCAAGCGAGTCAACGAACTCCGCAGCGGTACAGATTCGACCCTTGAAGTTTCCTCCGCTGAACTCAGCGACGTACAAAATCTCGACTTTACCACCGAAGTACCGGCAATTGCCGACTGCAACGTGTTTATAGTTGCTGTTCCGACCCCTATCGATGCAGCGAAGAGACCGGACTTCAGACCTCTTGAGGGAGCCTCCCGGACGGTTGCCGAGGTTTTGAAAACAGGAGATGTTGTTATTTTTGAGTCGACGGTTTATCCAGGTGCCACGGAAGAGGTCTGTGTACCACTTCTGGAGCAAGGCTCGGGCCTGAAATATAATCAGGATTTTTTTTGCGGCTACAGCCCGGAGAGGATCAACCCAGGCGATAAAAAACACCGCTTGCCGTCAATTGTCAAAATAACCTCAGGATCAACTCCTGAAACCGCCCTGTTTGTCGACAACCTCTATAAATCCATCATCACTGCCGGAACCTTTCAGGCCAGCTCCATCAAGGTGGCGGAAGCCGCCAAGGTAATTGAAAATACCCAGAGAGATGTCAATATCGCTCTTATTAACGAACTGGCCCTCATCTTTGAAAAACTGAATATCAACACCCGGGAGGTGCTTGCCGCCGCCGGAACCAAATGGAATTTTCTGCCTTTTTTCCCCGGACTCGTCGGGGGACATTGTATTGGTGTCGATCCCTACTATCTGACCCATAAAGCCCAGGAAGTCGGCTATCATCCCAATATGATCCTGGCCGGCAGACGATTAAACGATAACATGGGCCACTATATTGCTTCAACCGTTATCAAAAAAATGGTTAAAAAAGGGATTGATACGGCCAACAGCCGAATTTTGGTTATGGGCCTTACCTTCAAGGAAAATTGTCCCGATCTGCGCAATACCAAGGTCATCGACATCATCGCCGAATTGACCGAATACGGTATTACCGTTGATGTGTATGACCCCTGGGTTAATTCCGCGGAGGCCTACCACGAATACCAGATAAAACTGATCGACGAACTGCAGAAAAACACCTATGGCGCTATCGTTATAGCCGTTGCCCACCACCAGTTCGCTGCGATGCAAATCGACCAGCTACGCAGTCTGTGCAAGGATAAAGCCATTATTTACGATGTTAAAAGCCTGTTCCCGCAGGACCAGGTTGATGGATGCCTTTAATCGATCAAGCTCTGAACTGAAAAGTTAAGGTCAGACAACATGTTGAAATCAGTACCTGTTGAAGAAGCAGTTGGCATGGTTCTCCCCCATGACATCACGGAAATCGTCAAAGATGTCAAAAAAGGTGTGGCCTTTAAAAAAGGGCATATAATCCGTGCTGAGGACATAACCCATTTAAAACGTCTCGGAAAAGACAATATCTACGTTATTTCTCTCACCGAAGACGAAGTTCATGAAAATGAGGCCGCCTCCATACTTGCCCGCTGCCTCGCCGGTCGGGGTGTGGAATATGCCGATAATCCTCAAGAGGGAAAAATTGCCTTAAAAGCTGGCTTGGATGGGCTGCTGCGCATAAACCGTCAATCTCTTTACCAGTTTAATATGCTCGGTGAGGTGATGTGTTCTACGCTCCATGACAACACCCCGGTACAAAAAGGTGAAATCGTGGCGGCCACCCGACTTATCCCCCTTGTCAGCTCGAAGGCATTGCTTGCACAAGCTGAGGGAATTGCTCTATCATCTGCCCGGATCGTCGAGGTCCTCCCCTTGAGAAAGGTCAAAATCGGGCTGGTAATAACCGGGAATGAGGTCTTTTGGGGTCGGATTGAGGACCGCTTTGAAGAGGTTTTGCAGGCAAAAGCCAAAGCTCTTGGTTCGGAAATTTTACTGGTAAGAAAGGCTCCGGACGATCCCACTGTTATTGCCGACGAGATACGAACCTGCATCGATCAGGGTGCTGAGCTCATTGTCACCAGTGGCGGAATGTCGGTTGACCCCGACGATGTCACCCGCGAAGGCATATTGCAGGCGGGAGCGACAGGTGTCGCTTACGGGACCCCCGTGTTGCCGGGCGCTATGTTTCTCAGCGGCATGATCGGCGAGGTCCCCGTTCTTGGACTCCCGGCTTGTGGAATGTACCATAAAATTACGGTTTTTGACCTGGTGCTGCCGAGAATATTAACCGGCCAGAAAATCGGCCGAAAAGAATTTGCCGAACTGGGCCATGGCGGATTATGCAGAAATTGCAAAGTCTGCCAATATCCGATCTGTAATTTTGGTAAATAATTTACCAGGATTATCGATACCATTGCCCTTCATGTTTCAAGACATTTCACCAAGAATCCTGTTGAGTTTTACATTCATTTTGTTGAGATGACTGCCGTGCCAGTAAATTTTGCCACAGCCGGTACATCTGTTCAATCGATTATGGCCCGAGCCGACAGCCTTGGTTTTTCCACTTCGTTTCGTTTTCAATCTGCAACCTCCAGGGTCGAGAGATCACCTTCGGGCAGACCTAATTCGCGGGCCTTAAGCAGGCGCCGCATAATCTTGCCGGCTTTGTTCTTGGGAAGGTTCTTCTTGAAATCAATCTCTTTGGGGGCCACGGCCGACCCGAGTTTTTTTCCGGGCAAAACCGATAAGCTCCAGGCGTAATTCGTCGCTGGGAGTGTTGCCCGGCTTTAAGGTGACGAACGCTTTGACAATTTCACCGATGAGTGGATCCGGCTTGCCGATAACCCCTGCTTCGGCCACAGCAGGGTGCTCCATGAGCGTGCTTTCAACTTCGAAAGGACCCACCATATGACCTGAGGTTTTGATGATGTCATCAGCGCGCCCCACAAACCAGAAGTATCCGTCCGCGTCACGTTTGGCCAGGTCCCCCGTCAGAGACCAGCCACCAACAAAACACTTGCGGTAACGTTCTTCGTCGTGGAGGTAGCCGCGAAACATCGATGGCCAGCCCGGTTTAAGGGCAAGTTCACCCTGCACGTTCGCCTCGTCGATTACTTTAACACTGTCCCGATCAACACGTTGAACAATTGCTGCCTCAATGCCGGGCAGCGGTCGCCCCATAGAACCGGGCCGGATCTCCATGGCCGGGAAATTGGCGACCATGATGCCACCGGTTTCCGTCTGCCACCAGTTGTCATGGATCGGCAGTCCCATGGCCTTTTGCCCCCAGACCACCGCCTCGGGATTGAGCGGTTCCCCGACGCTGTGAATGAGGCGCAGACGCTGTAAATCGCACGCCTTGGCCGGATCGATACCCATCCGCATAAACCTGCGGATAGCC
This sequence comes from uncultured delta proteobacterium, assembly GCA_963804605.1. GTDB lineage: Bacteria > Desulfobacterota > Desulfobulbia > Desulfobulbales > Desulfocapsaceae > Desulforhopalus_A. The sequence goes on along the minus strand of CAWDRB010000025.1, from coordinate 103,539 downwards.
GTGGGCGCCGTGTACCAGATGCTCACCTTCTGCGAGGCCAGAATGTTACACCAGCGCACGGCATCGAATTCGTCTTCATCAATGATATTGGTCACTCCGTGCAGAAGCGGTGAAATAATGCCATACGAGGTGCCGGTCACCCAACCAGGGTCGGCCGTACACCAGAAAATGTCATCCGGATGAAAATCCAGGACATATTTGCCGGTGGCGTAGTGGGTGAGGACGGCGCTATGCGCATGCAGAGCCCCTTTGGGCAGCCCGGTGGTCCCGCTGGTAAAGTGCAGCAGGGCAATATCCTCGGGATCGGTCGGGGGAATAATGAAGCTCTCCGATGCCTCCGCCATGAGTTTTGGCAAAGACATAAGCCTGTTGTCCAAATGGTCCTTGGCATCGACCAACAGGACATACTTGAGTTTGGGGAGTTTGTCCATCAACTGACGCGCCTTCTGCTGATAATACCGTTCGGTGGTCAGGAGAATTTTCGCATCCCCCCGGTTCAGCCGCTGAAAAATGGGCTCCGGCCGAATGCGGAAAAGAGTGGACAGAAGATGCTGGTATTTTTAAGAACCTCCATCGCGGCAAAATACAATTCGGGGATTCGGCCGGCTAAAGTGCAGACCGTATCGGCCTTGCCGATAGCAAGGTCTTTGAGAATATTGGCGAAGCGGTTGCTCTGTTTTTTCAGTTCGCCATAAGTGAAAGCACGGGATGTGCCGTTGCTGCCCAGCCAATGCAAAGCGACGTGGTCGCGAAGAGGGCAGTTTGCATGACGGTCAACCGCCTCATGGGCGATGTTGAGTCCCCTGCCCTCTGGCAGTCCCGGCAACTCGGCACGGATGGTGTCCCACGAAAAGCCGGTTACCGTGGCATCATAATTTGGGAGATTGGCAGGCTTTACAAATGATTCCGGATGTTTCTTAATCGAAGTCCAAAGCATCTCCGTACCTCTCTAATGTGTAAGGTACACATCCCGCTATGTTGCTTGATCCGAAAGCAATAATATAATTTTACGATATGAATTATATTGATCGTGTCAATTCATTTTATTGAATGATTTGCATAAAGCTTTTACTATGTAGCTCAAAGCGTAAAATGTCCAATTTCAGGATGGCTAAGTAAAAAGCTTCAAATGAAACAACCAACTTTTCTAGCCAGACTAACTGCTTGATACAGGAGGATTTCACAATGAAAATTAGGTTTTTTGAACAGTTCGGGCTGGCCCTCATCCTGCTCCTGATGAACGTCACTGCATTGGCCGACACCTACATGAAAAATGTTCGTCATACCGATCCTTTTATCGTGATGGGCCAGTCGCAACCGGCCAAAACCGAAACGATCGAGATCTGGCTGGGCGACAAAGCAACCCGCACCGATAATCAAGACGGCACTTCCACACTGGTGATATTTGCCGAGAAAAAGATATACATGATAAAACATGCCGATCACAGCTATGCCGAAATGGTGCTCAACGTTGACAAGATTGTCGAACAGGCTGAGGCGTCTGCAGGAGGCGGCCAGAAAGAGAACAGCAAAACCAACGCTGCAGCCATGCACAGCATGATGCAAGAGATGATGAAATTCAAAGTCAGTCTGGAAGACACCGGCGTACAACAAAAGATTGGCGACTGGCAAGCGCAGAAATACATAATGACGACCCAAACCGGTATGGGTGTAAATACCAGTGAGATCTGGGCTACCGAAGACTTGCACGCCGATATGACCGGCTATTGGCAGGCAGCCAACGCCATGCTGGCCGGACAGAGTGACTTTGCCGATATGATGGCGGAAATGAGTAAAATACGCGGCGTAGTAGTGAAGACTATCAATCGTACTGAGGCGATGGGGGTCGAGATGTCATCAACCGAGGACCTGGTGGAATTTGCCACCAAATCAGCCCCGCCGGCAACCTTTGCAATACCGGCAGGGTACAGTAAAAAAGAGATGTTTGGTCAGTGATGGCAGTCATTACTCAGCCGTTCCCGGCTCCTTGGTGAACTATCGATCAGCGGGACTGGGAAGATGCATGAGTGGGATTTTATAAATTGTCCTTCAAACGCACTATCGTCGCTCCCCAGCCACCGAAGTGCGGATCTGCCTGCCGGTAATCAGCGACCATAGGGTTGCGGTCCAAAAGAGCGTGTACCGAACGACGGATATTGCCTATCCCCTTGCCGTGAATAATTTTTATCTCGGCTATCCCTTTTTTTTGACACTCCTCCAGATAATCCGGGACAAGTGTCTTGAGATCTTTTGGTGAAAAAGGATGGAGATCCAAAATGCCGTCTATTTCAATGGCAACGGGATCATTTTCATCGAAGGTATCTTCAGTCATGGCTTCCTGCAGCCAGCATCCTAAGAGCGACAGCCGCAGCCTTCTCGGATGCACCCCTTACGCCAAGTTTACCTCTAACTTCTTTCAGTGCCTGTTTCATGTTCTTTTTCCTGGATGGGACGGTGGTTATTGCCGACAATTCACCAGCAATTCCTGTTGCAGTCACCTCATGCTGGAGGAGCTCCGGCACCGCAGCATACCCGGCTATCAGGTTGACGAGGGAAAAGAAATCTATCTTGATCAGCAGCTTGGCCAATTGGTAGGTGAGCGGCGCCAGTTTGTAGACGACAATCATCGGAACTTCGAGGATGGCAAGCTCCAAGGTGACAGTACCCGAGGCGGTAACCACGGCATCACAGGCAGCCATCATATTATATCGGTCTTTTTCGATAATTCGGATATCAAGAGATTGCTGGTAGCGATCCAGTCCGGATTCGGCAAATTCTTCCATGGCTATGGTCGAGGCCCGGGGAATAAAAAAGACGATTTTTTCTGGAGAATTTTTCTGCAAATACTCAGCAGCGCATAGAAAAATAGGCAGCAAAGAAGCTACCTCTCTTTTCCTGCTGCCGGGAAAAAGACCGATACAGCGAGTTCCCGTCGGGACATTGTGCAGCCGTAAGAATTGTTCCCTGGTCAGACTGATGTTGACCGTATCAAGCAGGGGATGACCAACATACTCGGCGGCAACTCCGCGCTGACGGTAGAACTCTTCCTCAAACGGCAAAATGACGCCGATCTTATCCACCCGGGCCTTGATCGTCTTGACTCGCCCAGAACGCCAGGCCCATAACTGGGGGCTGATATAATAGAACACCGGAATTCCCAGTTTTTTGGCTTTTTTGGCCAGCAGCAGATTAAAATCAGGCAGATCAATGAGGATGAGAAGATCAGGAGGATTCGCGGTTAACCTACGCCGCAAGACACGCTGCGCAAGCCAGATATCTTTCAGATGAAAAAACACCTCCAAAACCCCGACGACCGAAACCTTGGCCGCATCATAGAGTATTTCTACGCCGAGTCCAGCGAGCTCCGGGCCCCCCATACCGCAAAATTGCAGCTCAGGTTCTTTAGATTTTAAGGCCTTGACCAGATTTGCCCCATGAAGATCACCGGAAGCTTCACCGGTGACGATCATGATTTTTCGGTTCATGTGTTGCTTTTGGGAAGGAAATTCTTGAACAGAGCGAGCTTCTGGTGCTCTTTTATCTGGTCCATAACCTGCAAAGCAACGGCGAGAGCCCGCCTTCCTTCAAAACCGGAGACCGCTGGTCTGGTTCTTTCCCGGACATGCTGGACAAAAGATGTAATCTCGCTCAGTAAGGCGTCACCATCGGCAAAAGTGCGCAGTTCAACCGCTTGTTTGGGCATCCCGCTGTCCTCCCGAAATTCTTCGGAAAGCTGTATCGTCATTATTTTCTTATTGCCGAAATCAACATTTATATACGACCCCGGTTGGAAAATACGCATTTTCCGTACATTCGTTCGGGAAATCCTGCTGACGGTAACATTGGCTGTTGCCCCGTTGGCAAAGATGAGACGGGCGTTGGCGATATCGGTATTGGTGGTGGCGACGGGAGCGCCTACGGTGTGAATGGTTTTAATCGGTGACTTGATTATATTTAAAATAATGTCAATATCATGGATCATCAGATCCAGAACCACATCAACATCCGCACCTCGATGCTTGAAGGTGGCAATCCTATTGCTTTCTATAAAAACCGGGGTGGTGAGAAACGGCTCCATGGCCTGAAGCGCCGGGTTGAACCGCTCCAGGTGGCCAATCTGCAAAATGAGTTTTTTGGATTCAGCTTTGTCAATAAGGTCGTCGGCCTCTTCAAGGGTTACCGTCATTGGTTTTTCGAGTAAAACGTCAATGCCCGCATCGAGACATTCGCCGGCGACCTTATGATGATAGGGTGTTGGCACGACGATAGACACAGCATCAACAGCGGACAACAGTTCCTTATAATCGGTAAAACTCTGACAAGCGCACTCTGCTGCAACCTGCTGGCACTGTTTGCTGTCGATATCGGCAACACCAATAAGATCAACTCCCTTAAGTGCCGCATATTTCTGGGCATGAAACCTGCCGAGATACCCAACACCGATAACTCCAACCTTAATATTTTTCATTTTCTTCAATTATCTCAACCAATGGATTGCAAGTGGTCTGTCAAAGCAAGGCAGATATGTGGTTAAATACCGAGATATGCTTTCTGGATATCGGTATTAGCAAGTAATTCCTGTGCCGGACCGGCCAGAGTAATTCGTCCATTTTCCATGACATAACCTCTGTCGGCGATATGCAATGCCTGATTGGCATTCTGTTCGACAAGAAAAATAGTCGTGTTATTTTCGTTATTGATCTGCTTGATAATTTCAAAAATCTGTCTGATCACTAAGGGAGCCAGCCCCATCGATGGCTCATCAAGCAGCAACAGCTTTGGTCTGGCCATAAGAGCTCTGGACATGGCCAGCATCTGCTGTTCCCCGCCACTCAAATTGCCACCATCCTGATGTCTTCGCTTGTAGAGGATAGGAAAAAGAGAGTAGACATAGTCCATGTCTTTTTTTATCGCCTCTTTATCGTTGCGCAGAAACGCTCCCATATCGAGGTTTTCCTTAACGCTCAGCAGGGGAAAGATCCGTCGTCCTTCAGGAACCTGGCAAATCCCCAGCTTAACGATGGCATCAGGCGCCATCTTGTGGGTTTCCTTATCCTGAAATTTTATGGTTCCCCCACGACAGTCAAGGACATTGCAGATGGTCATAAGCGTGGTGCTCTTCCCTGCCCCATTCGCACCGATCAGGGTAATAATTTCCCCTTCATCTATCTGCAGGGAGACATCTTTTATCGCCAATGTGTTGCCATATCCGGCCTGTACCCTGTCTAATTTAAGCATCGACTTCCTCGCCCAGATATGCCTTGATAACTGCGGGATTGGCCCGAATCTCAGCGGGGGTGCCCTCGGCTATTTTCTTACCGTAATCCATCACAAAAATACGGTCGGACAAACTCATGACCAGCTGCATGTCATGTTCGATCAGCAGTATAGCCTGCCCTTCCTCGGATATTTTCTTGATAAGATGGTCCAGATCCAGGGTTTCCTGAGGGTTCATGCCGGCAGCAGGTTCATCAAGCAGAAGAAGCAGAGGTTCCGTGGCCAGGGCACGGGCGATCTCCAGCCGTCGTTGTGCCCCGTAAGCAAGATTATCGGCAAACTCATCAGCATACTCGGCGAGACCAACTTTTTCTAAAATGGCATAGCTGATCGCCAGGATACTCTCTTCTTCCTGGCGCGTCGCTGCGGTCCGGAAAATAGCTCCAAAAATAAACGCCTTGGTTCGACAATGTCGACCGATCATGACATTTTCCAGCACCGTCATTCTTGGGAAAAGGCGGATATTTTGAAACGTTCTAGCCAACCCTTTTTCGGTTACTTTGTTGGGTTTCAAACCTTTGAGAGAGACTTTCTTTGATTTATTCGGCAGGCTGAGAAAAATATTCCCGGCGGTGGGTCGGTAAATACCGGTTATACAGTTGAAAAACGTTGTTTTTCCGGCACCGTTTGGTCCAATAAGCGCAACAATTTCACCACTTTTCACGTCGAGATCAATTGAATCCAGGGCTCGAATTCCTCCAAAATCCATGGTCAGACCGGTTACATCGAGAATGGGTAGTTTCATCATTTAACAGTGTCCTCCACGTTGTTTGTGGGGGAAGGTTTTTTCTTAAATGTATAGGTGCGCCGGATATTGGAAATCAGGCCCTGGGGTCTGAAGATCATCATACAGACGAGGATTGCGCCAAAAGCCAGCATGCGGTATTCCGACAGAGCCCGCAGGTATTCCGGCAGCAAAATCAAGATGAGCGCGCCGAATACCACCCCAATTATGGAGCCCATCCCGCCAAGCACGACGATCGACAGGATAATTGCCGATTCAAGAAAGGTAAAACTGGCCGGATTGATAAAGGTGGTCTTAGCCGCAAACATGACCCCGACGATGCCGGCCCAGAAAGCCCCAAGTGAAAAAGCGACAAGTTTTGTTTTCCGCTTGTCTATGCCCATTGCCTGGCAGGCGATTTCGTCTTCGCGCAAGGCAATCCACGCCCTGCCCAGTCGTGAATCCTGGAGTCGGTTGACTATGAAAATGGTGACTATAACAAAAAGGATCATTAAATAATAGGTATAGAGAACGGACTGCTCAAGACTGAACTCCATGCCGAAAAAACCGGGACGGGATATATTTGAGATGCCGCTTGGACCTTTAGAAAACTTGCCCCAATTCTCTAGTACAAGACGGATGATCTCACCAAATCCGAGAGTGACTATCGCCAGATAATCACCTCGGAGGCGCAACACCGGAAAACCAAGAAGGATGCCGAAAGTTGCCGCCAGAATGCCGCCTATGGGCAACACGGTCCAGAAGCCAAGGCCGAAATGAAAATTTAACAGTGCGTAGGTATAAGCACCCACTGCATAAAAAGCGACAAAACCAAGATCGAGAAGCCCGGCCAGACCGACAACAATATTTAATCCCAGCCCCAGGACGACATACATCAAGGCGGTGGTCATAACATTGGTTTGGTAGGTATCAAAAATATGCGGAAAAACTATGGCAAATGCGGCGATAATGGAGATGAAAATATTTCGCTGAACAGGATTGAGGAGAATTCTATGGATGAGTGAGCCTGGTTTTTCTATATTGTCGCTCTCGACATTTCGGCTCGGTTGGTTTTCTTTTCTATGTTGATAAAATTTAACCAGCAGATAAATGAAAAAAGTACCGACTGCCATATAGAAAGCATTCTGCCAACGCCAGAAAACTGTTCTTTCTATAGGATCGACTTTAATAACAACAATTGGAAATGTTAAAAAAACGAACCAAAGAGAAGTGAGCAGTGCTTTTTTTAATTCTTTTAATGAAACCATAACTGACGAATGTTTTCTCTTTAATTTACACTTTCTGATTAGATGCCTTGCCGAGTAGGCCGGATGGTTTAAATATGAGGATCAGGACAAGAAGGGAGAAGGCAAAAACATCTTCATAGTCACTTGAAACATATCCGGTGGCAAAGCTTTCTGTCAGGCCGAGAACAAAACTACCGAGAACGGCTCCGGGTATGGAGCCTATACCGCCTAAAACTGCTGCGGTAAATGCTTTGATGCCGGCGAGAAAGCCTATATAAAAATTTATTTGACCAATGTGTGAAGCAACCAGCATGCCGCCTATGGCCGCAAGGGCTGATCCAACAATAAAAGTTGCTGAAATAACATTATTGACATTGATTCCTACCAACGTTGCCATCGTCCTGTCCTGGGCGGTGGCACGCATGGCTTTACCTATTTTAGTAAATTTTATAATGAGGGTGAGCAGTACCATCACAACAAGGGTGGTTATCAGGATAACCACATCAGTGGTGCCGATAATATGGGCAATCGGCTCCATAAATTCAAAATCAGGAATGAGAGTGGGAAACGGCAGAAAATCGGAAGTCTGAGCGAGTAGGACATAATTCTGCAAAAAGATCGACATCCCGATAGCGCTGATAAGCGGCGATAACCGGGGTGCATGCCTCAGTGGTTTATAGGCAATTTTCTCGATGGTATAGCCATAGGAACTTGCCCAGACCACTGCGGCTATCCCGGATATAATGACGATGGAGAGAAGTGGAAAACCATAGACCGACAGCACCGTCGCAACGATAAAAGCGGTAAACGCGCCAATCATGTAAATTTCACCATGGGCAAAGTTGATCAGCCCTATGATGCCATACACCATGGTATAGCCCAAGGCGATGAGCGCGTAAATGGATCCCCGAGTCAAACCACTGAAAAACAACTCAATAAAATAGTCCATGCCTGCATAAAAAAATATCTGAAGTAAACAACGATAACTTGCTGTTTACGTCAGATATTAAGAGGTTAACAAAAGAAGAGTTATTTGACGACGACGTATTTGCCGTTTTCAACAACATACATCGAAAATCCTACACCGACTGCGTCGCCATTTTTGTCAAAGCTGATATTACCGACCGGTGTTGCAACTTTTTCCTCTTCCAGAACTTTCTTCAAATCAGCAAGGTTCGTTGAACCGGCCTTCTCTATGGCGTTCAGCATAGCCACAGCCGCAGCATAGGCACCCTCAAAAAATGCACCCGGATCACTGCCGAATGCGGCTTTATGGGCCGCTCTTGCTTCTGCGGCCAGAGGATTGCTGGAGTTGTCCTGAGGACCGGCAGCATAAACGCCTTCCGAGGCATCTCCGGCAACCTTGATAAAGGTATCGTCTTTTACGCCATCATCAGATACAAACTTGGTCTTAAGACGTTTTTTCTTCATAATAGTGACAATTTTGGAGGCCTCTGGATGGTAGCCACCAAAGACGACAACATCAGCACCTGATTGTTTGATTTTCTGCACGATGGCAGAATAATCCATGGCCCCCGGAGTGATGCCTTCAAACAGGACAACCTCCCCTTTACCGGTTGTTTCAACGTATTTCTTAGCACCCTCGGCAAGAGGTTTGCCATAGTCGCCTTTATCATGGATGATGGCAATTTTCTTCAGTCCAAGTTTGTCGACGGCAAAATCGATCATCGCCGGAGACTGGGCAGCATTAGGGGCAATAGTTCTGAAGAAGTTGGGATAATCGCCGCTCAAGGTCAACTCATCACTGGTTGCGGATGGCGACATGACGAGGATATTGGCATTCTTATAGATCGGCATTGCAGCTTTGGTAGCACCGGAGCAGATATGGCCTAAAACGACTTCAGCACCATCAGAGACGAGCTTGGTGGCCGTATTGGTGGAAATTTCCGGTTTGCAGACATCGTCCTCGACCAGCATCACCACCTTTTTGCCGTTAATCCCACCCTTGGCGTTAACTTTGTCAACAACGAGCTTGGCGGCATTGACTGTAGGCAGGCCGTAAGATGCGAGATCGCCGCTATGCGGTCCGGCGACACCAAATTTGATTGTATCACCTGCGACGCCGAGTGCCGGAGCTGACAGAGCTAACAAGACACAGGCTGCAGTTGTAAACAATTGACCACTCAGATTAAACTTCATCCCTTCCTCCCTCAAAATTGTTATTTAGTGACTTAGAAATAATTTTCCTGCTCTTTTATACAAGAAAATTATTTCGTGAAGGAACTTACACCCCTCAAAGGCTACTGAAAACAGTCCTACCCTTTACAGGGGAGATCCTTACAGATTATTTCCTTGTATTTTTTCAAAAAAACAATCTATCTCAAGTTGCTGCGCAAGTGGGCTCTGAAAAATTCGCCGAAAAGAGCAAGCATATACTACGAAGTCATGATATTAGTCTTTTATACACTGTTTTGCAAAATCTAAAGTGAAAAGCTGTCCCCTTCTGTAATAAATTTTGCCTTTTAAAGCCATGTCAAAAGCTTTGGATCGTCTCTTTTTCCTTGGTCGTCCTTTCGGCCCTCTCTATAGTGTCCTCATGAAATCGCGGGAAAAACTCTATCATAGAGGAATCTTCCGCCGCTATTCATTGCCGGTCCCAGTCATCGCTATCGGTAACCTGGTCCTGGGTGGAACAGGAAAAACGCCGTCAGTTCAGCATGTTGCGAAGTTACTTCAAGACAAGGGCTATCACCCGGCAATTGTCAGTCGAGGATATGGCGGCCAGAGCAAGGAACCAGTGAATGTCGTATCCGATGGAAAAAATATTTTTCTTTCGCCGAAAATTGCCGGAGATGAACCATCCATGCTCGCCCAATCTTTACCCGGGATTGCCGTTCTTACCGGAGCAAGACGTATTTTCCCCTGTCGGCATGCAGTTGATCAATTACATGCCGATGTCGTTATTCTGGATGATGGTTTCCAGCACCTCGCCGTCAAAAGAGATATAGATATTGTGCTTTTTGATAGCACTACGCTGACTGGTAACAGCCGGGTTTTTCCAGGAGGGTGCCTGCGCGAACCAGTCTCCGCGCTCAACCGGTGCCACGCCTTTCTGTTGACCGGACAGACCGTAACGAACAGAGCCAGAGGTGATAAATTCACCGCTCTTTTACAGCAGCGATTTCCGGGCAAACCTGTTTTTATCTCTTCCCACGATGCCTTCGAACTTCAGGGACCGTTCGCCGAAAACCCTGTCTCTGGAAAGTTTTCTGCTTTTTGCGGAATCGCCAATCCCGCTCGATTTCAGCAGTCGCTCACCGATTATGGAATTGAGATTGTCAGCTTTCAAGCACTCAAAGACCATACTCCCTACAGTCAGGCGATGGCCGCGCAGCTTTGCGAAAAAGCGGTTAATTGCGGCGCAGAAAACCTGATAACAACTGAAAAGGATTACGTTAAGCTGCACAACTTTAAATTTAACCTGCCACTTTATGTCCTCAAGGTATGTCACAAGCTTGATCCGGCCTTTGATCTTTTTCTTCTCGATGAATTAAAAAAAATCAGCAAATGACGGCACATGTGACTGCAGCCGACCACCCCACTTTTGTGTGTTAAAATCAACACATCGAGAAAATGTGTTGATTTTAACACAATAATAATTATTGTCATTGACTCTGCTGGATTTAGCTATCCCATTGATATAAATCGCTATAGTTAGATATCGCTACTGAAAAACCCTAAGGTATAAAAATTGCAAGTGAGAGCCCAGTCTACTCTTACTTTATAAGGAATAATCATGTCTTTACCTATAGATCCATATCAATATACTCTGCAAAAACCGGTGAGCTGTTGCGGGATCGGCCTACATTCGGGGCGAACCGTCAACCTCTCCATCAAGCCGGCACCGATAAATAACGGCGTCCGTTTCTTTCGCTCCGATGTACTGAATTCAGGACATATTCAGGCATACATGGACAAGGTCGTTGATACGCAGCTGGCGACGACCCTTGGCAACGAACATTTCAAAATTTCTACCACCGAGCACCTCTTGGCGGCTCTTCGGGGCTTTGGCATCGATAATGCAGATATCGAGCTGGATTCAGCTGAAATTCCGATTATGGATGGCAGTGCTGAGCCGTTTTACAATCTCCTGAAGATGACCGGCAAAACCAAACAAAACGGACTGAAAAAAATCCTGCGCATCACCAGGCCTATCACTTATATTGACGGTGATAAACGTCTGGAAATTTCCCCCTACAATGGTTTTAAAGTGACCGGAGAAATCTTCTTTGACGACACGTTGATTAAAAAACAGAAATTTACCTATGACCTTGCTGCAGATCGGTTTGGCGATGAGATAGCCCGAGCCAGAACCTTTGGTTATGTCGAACAGGTGGAAGAACTGTGGGCTAACGGATTGGCACTCGGCAGTTCACTGGAAAATGTTATAGCCATCCACTGGAATCGCCAATCAGTCCTCAATGAAGATGGTTTGCGCTATGACGATGAATTTATCAGGCATAAAGTTCTGGATCTCGTCGGCGACCTGGCACTATTAGGATACCCGGTTCTGGGCCATGTTAAAGCCTATAAAGTCGGTCATACCCAGCATCTGGGCCTGATGCAGGCTATAGCTGCCTCACCGGATTGCTGGGAAATAGTTCAGATGCGAAAAAATGGCAAAAATACCGCACTCTCCCGAATGGCAGCTAAATCCCGAGCTGCAGGTGATGCCCTTATGCCCCCTTTCAATTACAAACCACAAACTTCTGCTCTTGCCGCCTGAGCTCACTTTTATTACCCTGCTTGGCTTTGTTTGTGAGCAGGGTGATGGAGACAATTACTCACCTATAATCTTTACCAGGACTCTCTTTGGTCGTTTGCCATCGAACTCCCCGTAAAAAATCTGCTCCCATGTGCCAAAATGCAATTTGCCGCCGGTGACGGCAACAACGACTTCCCGGCCCATGACCTGCCTTTTAAGATGTGCATCGGCGTTATCTTCGTAGCTATTATGGGCATATTGATTGATTGGTTCATGCGGTGCGAGCTTTTCCAGCCAGACCTCATAATCGTGATGCAGCCCCGCTTCATCATCATTTATAAAGACTGATGCAGTTATATGCATAGCGTTGCATAGCAGGAGACCCTCTCGTATACCGCTCTCGGCCAGACATCTGTCAACATCGGCGGTAATATTTAGAAATGCTCTTCTGGTTGGCACCTCGAAATGGAGCTCTTTGTAGTATGACTTCATGCAATTACCTCGCGGATAATATTAGCAAAAAACGACGAACAGAGGACAATTCCACGGCCAGATTGCCGGTTGTTAAACAGAAAGATTATTCATATATATAATTGATATTAAAGTATAATTTAATAAAATGAAGATAATTGATAAAAATTCCCATCTGGGTAAGAAAGCGTTGACGATGAATCTAAATGTTGTATATTCAAGGAGACGAAGTGCCTTCAGTTCCTTATAAATATAGTTAGGGATTTTCGCATATATGACCAGTATTGGGGAGAACATTACTTGTTTTCCTTTGTACTTAGCCATAGCCAAAAAGTAACCGGCTCTGGGCTTGTTTTCAGTACATACCGAAAAAATCAGGAGAAATAACTAATGACTTTACTTGAAGGCTTATTGTGGCTCACCCTCAATGTCTATCATGAAGCACGTTCAGAACCGGAAATTGGCCAGATGGCGGTGGCTTTTGTCACGTTGAATAGAGCCAATGAAAAACACCGGCCAATTAAAGAAATAGTTCAGGAGCCCTACCAGTTCAGCTGGACTTTCCAGAAAGAATCGTATCTGCCGGATGATCCCAAGGCTTTTCTGAAATGCATGAAATCAGTGTATATTGCCCTTCAGACAAAGGACTTTACCCAGGGAGCAACCCACTATCATCTGGACAGCATCAACCCTTACTGGTCGAGAGAATATACCTATCTGGATCAATACGGCTCACACAAATTCTATAAGTGATGGCCATCCTCATAAAGGCGGCAAATGGTTCTTATTTCGGAACCCTTGTCGCCTTTATCATTTTCCCCTACACATTCCGGGCATTCTGTAATGCGGTGCATTGAGCATTGAGCTTTTCTTCTGACATTTTTATTGAGACAGGGTACACAAGGGTTCGCTCAAGAAGCGTCGAGGATTGCGGTAATGCCAAGGGATCATAGGCAATTCTTCTCTTGCCACCAGGTTCAGCGAATGGATAGCCGGATTGAGTCAGGGTCTTGCCGCCCAGTAAATGCTCCCACTTTGGATAGAAGTGCCAGGTGTTCTCAGCGAAATTAATCGCCCCCTGCCCTTCCTTTCGAAGCGATGCGTTGACCCTTTGGCAGTGCTCTTTATCCTGAAGAGTAAACGTTAGAAAAGTCGCTGAATCACCCTGTGCATCAACCAGTTCCCGAAAAACAACTCCCGGTAAACCGGCCGCTGCTTCTTTAAGAACCGTTTTGTTTTTCTGCTGCGCAGCAACAATACTATCAAGCTTGGCGAGTTGCGCTATACCAATTGCGCCCTGAATTTCCATCATCCGGTAGTTAAAGCCAATGAAATTTCGCCCTTCTCCTCCTCTCGTGCCGGGGTTGACTTTATGGTCGTGCCCATGGTCCTGATATTCCGACATGGCCCGCCAAAGCACGGCATCATCGGTAATAATCATCCCACCTTCGCCGGTAGTAATGGTCTTGACCGCATCAAAAGAGAAGGTGCCGCATGTGCCGAAAGAACCAAGATGCTTGCCTTTTATCCGGCCCCCTGCAGCCTGGGCGGTATCCTCGATCACAGGAATCCCATGTTGTGCAGCAATATCTACTATGGTCCCGATTCTTGCCTGGGCACCAAGCATATGGACGGGGATGATGCATTTGGTCCTGGCGGTGATTTTCTTTTGCAAATCAGCAGGGTCCATATTCAGAGTTGCATCCACTTCGGTAAATACCGGTACGGCACCAACCTCAAGGATTGCTTCCCAGGTTGCTACAAAGGTAAAGCCCTGGGTTATCACCTCATCCCCCGGCCCCACTCCTAATGCCGTGAGCGCAACTTTCAGGGCAGCTGTTCCCGAAGTTACCGCCTGTGCATGCTTTGAACCACAATATCCGGCAAATTTATCCTCAAATTCTCGAACCTTATAAATACCTTTCCGCTGATCGTTGAATTCATAACGAAAGAGAACTCCGGTATCGAGGACATCCATGATCTCTTTTTTTTCTTCTTCACCGAATATTTCAAATCCCGGCATGACTGACTCCTTTCAATGTGCTCTAAGAAATAATTTATTGCTGAGCCTTTAACTTCGCGACCTTCGCCTTTATTTCCGCCTGATCTCCAGCAAATGCGGGGTCTTCACCCATAAAGAGCAGGAAATCATTATAAATGGCAATTGCTTTATCGATATGCCCCTGCGATTCTTCGATTCTACCCATTCCGGCATAGGCAATCTGCTCGTATCCTTTGATGTTTTTCAAGAGATCATACTGTTTGGTTGCTTCATCAAATCGTTTTTCACCTTCCAGGGCCTGAGCCAGACCAAAGAGAACCAAGGGATGTAAAGGATTTGAGGTTTTTACATCGGGTAAAATTTCGGTATACTTCTTTGCAGCATCGGCATACATGCTGTTTTTCATATCCAGATGCGCAATCTCGACCCTGGCCCAGAGCGCCGACGAGGTGGAACCATACTTGTCGACAACACCACGCAGAGCCTCGGCCTGGCCGGCTTTGTCAGTTTGTAAGGCTGTTGATAAAGCAGTTGATGCCTCTTCTTTTATACGCTCACGATACGATCCATACAGTGACCAGAAAACCACTCCAATGATGATAATGGCGATGGTGACCTGCAGGATTCGCTGATTGACTCTGATAAAATCGATTACTTTTGGCGGAAGGTTGAAATGTTCCAATAGCCCTTCAACTTTATCCATATTTGTTTCGGCAGCTAGTTTTTTATTAAAAGCACTCTCACCGGCCATGCAGGTTACCTCCAGGTATTTTTTATGGTATTATGGCGTCGTAAAAAGCCCGAGAATCTTGAGAACGCCATCAGAGCGGGCAATATAATATATAGCTGTATATCTGTCCATGCGTAAACAACTTCGTCACCTTCTCCGGTACGTCAAAGACATCGCCAATGAACACATCACAACCGCCAACGGTCCTCACCGTCAGTCAACTGACCCGATCGATAAAAACCCTTCTTGAAAATGATTTTCGATTTGTCAGGATAAGCGGTGAAATATCTAATTTTAAGATGGTCTACTCAGGGCACTCTTATTTTACCTTAAAAGATAGCTCCGCCCAAGTGCGAGCGGTGCTGTTCAAGCAGCAGAAACGATTTGTCGAGCTGAATCTGCATGATGGCCAGGATGTCATCTGTTTCGGCCGGATTACAGTTTACGAACCACGAGGAGAATATCAGCTTATTGTCGACTCGGTAGAACTCTTCGGCACCGGCAGACTGCAAAAAGAATTTGACCAGCTGAAAATACGCTTGGCGCAAAAAGGCTATTTTGACACTGAAACAAAAAAAGCACTGCCGCCCTATCCCGGGAAAATAGTTGTTATTTCTTCCCCGACCGGCGCTGCCATCCACGATTTCCTGAAAATAGTCAGATTAAGAAAATCACCGATCCATATACAGATTTTTCCGGTAAAGGTGCAGGGTAAAGAAGCCGCCGGGGAAATTGCCGGAGCCATTCGGACGGCGAACAACCTTGATGATGTTGATATTATTGTCCTGTGCCGGGGCGGCGGATCGCTCGAAGACCTCTGGGCCTTCAACGAAGAGGTGGTTGCCGAGGCGATTCACAACTCGGCCTTACCGGTTGTGACCGGAATTGGCCATGAAGTAGATTTTACTATTGCCGATTTTTGCGCGGATTTCCGATGCCCTACCCCAACCGGAGTCGCGGAAAAACTGATCCCCGACACCCACGCTTTGCGGCAGCACCTGGCGGCGCTGCAAAAAGGCCTGCTGAACAGGATGCAGCGAAAAATGTCGTTTCTGGACCAGCGTCTGCACCATAGCATCCGGATGCTGGGCAATATGAAAAACATTTTTAAAGATTCAGAATTGCGGCTCCAACTCAGCAAGTCGTATCTTTATCAGGCAACAACAAAAAACCTGCGCCAAAGAGAAGAGAGACTCGCGTCCTGCATCCGCAGACTACAGGCGCAAGCGCCTTCCCGCAGTATCCAGTTACAGGAAAAACATTTGCATTTTCTGACCGCTCAACTCCACAACCATATCCAGCGAATTCTTGAACGTAAACAAATGGCCCTGGCCAAACAGGCGACCCTGCTCAATAGCGTGAGTCCTCTGGCTACTCTCGGCCGTGGCTACTCCATAGTCAGAAAATTCAGGGCAGATGGTTCCTACCAGGTCATTACCAGATCTACGGAGACATCCGCAAACGATGAACTGAATATTCTCCTGCGTGAAGGACAACTGGATTGTATCGTTACAAAGAGCAGGTAAGATTTGTGGAGAGTTTCAGTTTACCACGACAATAGTGCAGGCCGTCGGATGTTCCGACGGCCAGAAAAGCGGTACCTTTAATTTACAGCAACTCCAGACCTGAGAAAAAATAACCAATCTCAAAAGCGGCGGTTTCCGGAGCATCGGAACCATGAGTGGCATTTTCGCCGAGAGAGGCACCGAAGAGACGTCTAAGGGTTCCTTCGGCCGCATCGGCTGGATTGGTCGCCCCCATCAAATCGCGCCACTTCTTAATGGCATTTTCAGCCTCCAGAACCATCACTATGCAGGGCCCGCTGGACATAAACTCGGTCAGTTCGCCAAAGAAGGGCCGCGCTTTATGGACGTAGTAAAAGCCTTCCGCTTCCACTTTGCTTAAATAGAGCTTTTTGATACCAACAATCTTGAATCCTTCCTCGTAGATACGGCTGATTATCTTGCCACTGTTGCCATCGGCAAAAGCGTTGGGTTTAATAATGGCAAATGTTCGTTCCATATTCTTTTTCTCCCTAGAATAAATTTTATCGGATAAGCAGCAAACGTACGCCTGCCAGCACGACGAAAAAAATGATCGAACCAACGATGATCAAGCGGTTGGTTTTCTTAATATCTTCAGGAACAGGCTCACGGTCCGTCTCACCAATATACGGTTTCTCAACCACTTTATTAAAGTAAACCGATGGACCACCAAGCCGAACCCCAAGCGCTCCGGCCGTGGCCGCTTCAGTATGACCGGCGTTCGGGCTGGCGTGATGCAATCGGTCCTTCAGGAATACCTTTGCCGCTCCTCTGTAATCCAATTTCAAAAAAAATGCAGCTATTATCAAACAGACGCCGCTGAGCCTGGCCGGAATAAAATTGACAGCGTCATCAAGTTTTGCCGCAACTCTTCCAAACTGGAGATATTGCTCATTTTTATAGGCAATCATCGAATCCATGGTGTTTACCGCCTTATAGATAAAAGCGCCGGCAACCGAACAACTGATCGGCGACAGCTCGAAGACAGGCGCCAAACAACCGGCCAGCAGCGCATAAAAAAATGGTGCGGTAATGCCATCGACCATGTTTTCGGCAACCGTTTCAATCGTCGCGCGACAAATACCGTCTTCATTTAATTTACTGGTATCGCGGCCAACAATTTTTCCGACAGCAATACGTGCACTTGCAAGATAAACATCATATTTTAATTGAACATAAACTTCATTGCTGTGGCGCAGCAGGTCTCTGGCTGCGATGGTTGTGTAGAGGAGGAACACGGCGACAAGCCCCTCGATGGTCAAAGAAATGGAGGCAGCAGTAAAGAGGAGCAACCAAACAACACCGAGTGTCGCCCCAAGCACGGCAAAAACAGTCAATCCACCAGCCAGATACAGATTACCGCTTATCTTTCGGGTGAGAGCTTCACTCCGGGAAATCATCCAGCCGATTCCTCTGACCGGATGGGGAAACCAGCGTGGATCACCGATAAGGGCGTCCAGGACTATGGCGGCGAGCAGTTGCAGATAATAGATCATATTCGGCGGCAATCAGTGGTCGGCTCTTATATCTTCAGTAGACGATAGATACCATCCATATCGACATTTTCCCGGACACAGGCAGCCAGCCTGTCAAAGGCGATTTCCAGGTTATAGGGGGCCAATATTTTCCCTACCGGCTGCGAGCCCTGCGCCGAGACGCAGCTTGTCAATAAACCACCTCCGGAACTCATCACTGTCAAAGATACCATGCAGATAACAACCCCAGACTTTTTCCGAGAGCTCCATCTGGCCACAGCTTGTGCCATCATCAAAGGACAGTACCGGCTGTCGGGTAATGGAAGAAATGCCATGGTGGATCTCATAGCCGAAGATCTTTTTACCGGAGAGTCGATGCACCCCGGATTTGCGGGTAAGATTTTTATCACGTTCAATGACGGTTTCAATTTCAAGATAGCCAAGACCCGACAACTGACCATCGACGGATTCAATTTCATATGGATCATGAATCAGCTTGCCAAGCATCTGATATCCGCCGCAAATACCGATTACCTGGCAGCCCTTTTCCAGAGACTGGCCTATTTTTTCAGCAAAGCCACCGTCTTTTAAGAACCGGAGATCATGAATGACATTTTTTGAGCCGGGGAGGATAATTGCCTGCGGTGAGCCAATATCTGCCGCATCTTCAACAATTCGAAGGGTTACATCAGGTTCTTCCAGGAAGGGTTCCACATCGGTAAAATTGGAGATATGCGGCAGATTGATCACCACAATTTCAATACCGGATCCGATATGCTGTTTATTAAAGCTGCCTTTTTTAAAAGAGACCGAGTCCTCTTCGGGGAGGCCGAGATTTTTCAGATACGGGACAACCCCAAAAACGCTCCGGCCCGTGTGCATTTGCACATAGCTATGGGCGGATGCTAGCAAAGAGGCCTGCCCGCGAAATTTATTGACCAGAAAACCGGCAACCAGCTGCCGTTCCCATTCGGCAAGCACTTCCATAATTCCGACAAAGGAGGCGTATACCCCGCCCCTGTCAATATCTCCAACCAGGATAACCGGCGATTCGGCGTATTGGGCCATCCTCATATTGACGATATCATCCGCCTTGAGATTAACTTCGCCGGGAGAACCGGCGCCTTCGAGGACAACGACATCAAATTCATCCGCCAGGGCATCGTAGCTTTTGCAGACCGAGTTCCAGACTTTGGGTTTATAGTCGTTATAAGCGAGGACCGACATATTTCCGACCGGCTTGCCGCAGACAATTATTTGGCTTCCCGTATCCGAATTTGGCTTGAGCAAGATCGGATTCATCCGGCAATCTGGATCCAGCCGTGCGGCCTGAGCCTGAACTACCTGTGCTCGACCCATTTCATCGCCTTGAAGCGTGACAAAAGAATTCAGGGACATATTCTGGGCTTTAAACGGGGCGACACGCACCCCGTCCTGACATAAAATCCGGCATAGTGCAGCGGTGATAATTGATTTACCGGCATCGGAACAGGTTCCCTGAAACATGATCGACCGGGCCTTTTTTCGGGCTGGCGGGTGGTTGGTGGCTCTCGTGAAAAAATGGTTAAGTGCATCAAGCAGTCGCAAATTTTCCCGCCTTGTCCGGACGGCTACCCGGAAAAACAAGTGGGGTGCTTCAAGTCCCTGATAGTTCTCACAGCGGCGGATCATAATGCCATGCGTAAGACAAAAATCGGCAACGGTAATGGCGTCTGTTCGGCCGACAACCTTGATAAACAGATAATTCGCCTCAGAGCTATAGACTTTAAGCTCTGGAATCCGGCGCAGTGCGGTTTCCATCTCCAGGCGCAACTCGCTGCACGTCTGCCTGGTTTTTTTTTGATATCCAATATCGTTAAGTGCCGCTGCGCCAACCGCCTGGGCCAGGCTGTTGACCGTCCAGGGCGGGAGATTTTCCTTTACCTTGCAGGCAAGAGTCGGCGATAAGATGCCATAACCAATACGTAAGCCTGGAACTCCATAGAACTTGGTCATGGAGTTGAGGGTCAGGATATTGGCTGCTTTAGCACCGAGCGAATGGCTTCCCTCGATAAAATCGGCAAAGGCTTCATCGATCAGGAAATAACTGTCCGGATAGTCCTTGATAAGTAAGAGAAGTTTGCTGCGGTCAACACTCTTTCCGGTTGGGTTGTTGGGGGTGGCAATGATAACCAGATCATCCGGTTCGATCACTGCGGCCAGTGCATCCAGATTAAGCGTAAAATCGTCTGCTTCACAAAGAGTGAAGTTAACGATCGGCAATCCGGCTATTTTAGCAGCCCTGGCATAATCGACATACGAAGGAACAGGGATCACAACCCGTTTACAGGGAAGCACCCGCAGAAACGCATACAGCAGCTCGGTCGTGCCATTGCCGACGATTATATGTTCGGTGGATATTCCTGTGTGCAGGGAGATGGCTGCAATAAAGCTGGTATTGTCCGGATCCGGGTAATGAATAAGATTTTCCAGTTGGCTGCTGATCAGCGGGCGAAACCACTCCGGAGGGCCGAGTGGATTAATATTGGCGCTGAAATCGAGGATCTGCCGGTCTTTTTTCGGTGTTTCCCGCAGTATCTTATGGATGTTGCCGCCATGTTCGAAGGTGTTCATAATGTATTCATAGAGCTGCTGTTAAAAAAAAGTAGCGGTGAAAGCGACAGCCGTAATCGCCTCGGTCAGTTCACAGACCGCCCCAAGGGTATCGCCTGTCGCTCCGCCCAACCGTTTTCTGCACCATCGGCCAAAAATTACATTCATCGCCAATACCACAATGAGGGTGATAATAAGCATGGACGGGGTGAAAACGGCAAGGAGGACGACCAGCGCCGGTAAAGCTGCCAGTGCCGCAGTTTTGCTGTTGTCGGAATAAAAAAGGCTGCCCAGACCTCTTTCTTCTCTGGCATACGGCAGTGTCGCCATGGAAAAAAGGATGGCACATCTGCCGGCTATGGGCATGAAAAATATTGCCAGACAGAGCGTTTGCGGCGCCATTGCACTGAGCGCGCTATATTTGGCGAGGAAAACACAGACCACCACAACAACGCCCATAGCCCCGGTTCGACTGTCTTTCATAATGCGCAGACAATCTTCGCGGGGACGCGAACTCAACAAACCGTCGGCACTGTCGGCGAGTCCGTCGAGGTGGAGAAATCCTGAGATATAAGCAAGATAAATAAGCGCAATAACGGCAACAACCTGCTGCGGAAAAAAGAGAAGAACCACCTGTGCACCCAAGTAACCCACAGTACCGATAAGCGCACCGATAACAGGAAAATAGACCAGGCATTTTTTAAACTGGTGCAAATCGTCAGCAGCTCGCCACGACACCGGCACAATGGTGAGAAACCGCAATGCCGCGCAAAATCGCGCCAAGTGCTGGGGCCATTTTTTCTCGGAAGTGATCATAATACCCGGCGCCGGTTATTTATCGGCCTGCGCGACAGCAGCTTCTTCAAAAGTCGCGACCTTGGTCAATATTGCCACGGCACCCTCAACCAAGTTCATCGCCACCGCCGCTCCGGTGCCCTCACCCAGGCGAAAATTCAAATCAAGCAGAGGCTTTTTGCAGCCGAGAGCCTGCTGCATCGCTTCATGACCAGGTTCGACGGATCTATGGGAAAATATCAGGTAATCCCTGGTAAACGGCTCAATTTTATAAGCAATGAGAGCCGCTGCCGTGGAGATGAAGCCATCTATCACCACGGGTTTGCCATTTGCCGCTGCGCCGATAATCAAGCCGGCAAGACCGCCAATTTCAAAGCCACCGACCTTGGCCAGGATATCGAGTCCATCCTTTGGGTCCGGTTTATTCACTTCCAGGGCTCGTCTGATGACCGAAATCTTATGTTTGACCTGCTCATCATCCAGCCCCGTACCTCTCCCGGTTAATTTCGCGACATCTTTGTCGGTGCATACCGCCGCAATGGCCGTCGATGGCGTGGTATTGCCGATGCCCATGTCACCGGTGCCAAACACATCAAAACGAGTTGACAAGTCATTGGCAATATCGATTCCGGACTCCACTGATCGCCTGGCCATTGCCTTGCTCATGGCCGGGCCGACTGCAATATTGCCCGTCCCAAGACCAACCTTCTTATTGATTATTTTATTGCTTTCAACCAGGTCTTTGAGATCGGCGGCAACCCCCATGTCGACCACGAAAATTTCAGCACCGGCCTGCGCAGCCAGAGCATTAATTCCGGCCCCACCGGCGACAAAATTATAGACCATCTGCGGCGTCACTTCACTCGGATATTTTGACACATTTTCAGCGACAACACCATGGTCACCGGCCATAGTGACAATAGCCTTACGATGCACTTTGGGTGTGATTGTCCTGGTCATACCGGCAATATCAATGGCCAGATCCATTAAATCGCCAAGAGCCCAATAGGGTATGGCGAGGTTGTCCAGCCGGTTTTTTGCCGCATCTCTACTCACTGAATCCTGGGGAAATATTTTTTCCCGTGTTCTTTCCAGAAGGCTCATGAATCTATCTTCCTTATTCTCTTTCTCATTATTGTTTGATTTTAAGAGGTATCCCACAACTCACCAGGATAACTTCATCTGCTTTTCTGCCTATCGTTTGATTACATGTTCCAACGAGATCGCGGTACTTGCGCGCCAAAACATTGTCCGGCACTATACCAAGTCCAACCTCGTTGGTGACACAGATCACTGTGCCGGCAAAGTGGTGGGCAGCCTCCAACCAATCGCGACACAGCGCGTCAATGTAATGGTCATCGACCTCAACCCCCTTACCATCAGCACTATAGAGGATATTGTTTACCCACAGGGTGAGACAGTCGATCAGTACAACCTCAAAACTTTCAGCCTGCTCCCTGAAAACGAAACCGAGATCTCTCTCGCTTTCGATTGTAACCCAGCCTCGACCGTGTCGCTCTTGCTGATGCCGCCTGACCCGCTCTGACATCTCCGCATCAACTTTCGGACAGGTTGCCACAAAAAGCCGCTTGGTCGACAGTGACTCGGCACGCTCCAGAGCATACGAGCTTTTACCACTTCTCGCTCCTCCGGTCACAAGAATAATTTTTGCCATGCTTTCAGCCTTTAATATTGAAACCGGTAAGAACTCCACCCTCGGAATAGAGACGAATCGAGCAGAAACAACCCGGTTCGACATCAAAGAGCAGGTATTTTTCAGCAGGAAGACCGAGGAGAAGGCAGAGCAGATGCCTGATTACCCCACCATGAGCAACGACTAGAATGATATCTTCGGTCATGCTCTCCAACTCGGCTTTCAATAACGCGATACGGCTGGCAAAAGAATCAAGAGATTCCCCGCCAGGAAAGGAGAAACGATGAGGCTCTGCTACCCAGGAATCAACGAGATCTTGATCGGTTCGGACAATTTCAGCAAAATTTTTTCCCTCCCATCGGCCGAAATCTATCTCTCGCAACAGCTCGTTAAACTGGCAGATCGTGGGTAGATTGAGCTCCATCAGGCTCTGTCGACAGCGAAGCAGAGGACTGCATAATATTTTAGTCACACCTTTTTTTACCAGCACCCGGCCAGTTTTACGCACCTGTTCTTTCCCTTCCTGGGTTAAAGGTGCATCGGTCGAACCTATGTACCGGCCCTGCATGCCGGTGTCGCCATGACGCAAAAAATACAGCTCTTTTGCTTGCATTATTTTCTATCCTGTTGAACATCCGGAGACTGGAATGCATGTTCCCCGTTCTTTAAAATTACAGATTCAATACTCTAATAATTGGCGATATTCAAAGGATATTATATGAAACTTGGTAAAGCCGGGGCAAATCTGACAGGACAAAGAGGTTCTCTGCGGTCGGTAAAAGGGGCCGTCTTATTGCAAGTTAAGACTCAATACAGACACGGGAGAGTGCCTGAAAATTTTTTCCGCTGTCGTACCAAACATATAATCCTGAAAATTGGTTCTACCTCTTGAACTTATGACCAGGAGATCACCTTTTTCATCATCAACCACCTGGAGTATCTGCTCAAACGGAACACCGTTTCTGACAATTGCCTTGGTAGAAACCTCTTTCGACACCCATTGCTGCATCAGCTCAGCAATCTGCAACAGACGTTTTTGAGTCTCGTCATCAATGAATTTTGCGATTATTTCTCCACTGAAGTGCTCGTCGTTGATCGCGGCTCCCACCTCTTCGATCCGCTGTTGATTGATAACGTTCACTGCCAAAATCTCGGCTGAATTGTTTTCTGCGACCCATGATGCATATTCCAGAATTTGAGGAGAATAATCAGAAAAATCGATACCGACGACAATTCGCTGGATATTTTTCATTGGCATTCCTCCGTGTTTATCTCTGTTGACTGAATTTCTCCCGGTTTCTGACACTCAGGACAGGAACCGGGGAATGCCGGAAAACTTTCTCTGCAGTTGAGCCATGCAAAGTGCCGATGAGGTCGCTTCTGCCTTTGCTGGCGATGACGACAAGATCGATTTTTTCAGTTTCTACGACGTTCAGTATTGCCTTGTAAGGGATCCCTACATGAAAAAGGATTTTTATCTTCGTCTTGTGGTCCTGAAAATTTTCCTCAATCATTTTTTCGAGTATCTGCTGCCGCTCAGTCTGTATTTTTTTTATATAATTCTCGGGAGTTATCTTTTCAGGAAAATGATGGCTCACATTTTTTACAATATCGATATCCTTGCTGTTGATAACATTAAAGAGTAAAACCTCCGTTTGTTGCCCTTTGCCGAGTGCAAGAGCTGATTCTATAGTCTCCAACGAATAGTCCGAGAAGTCCACGCAAGCCATTACTCTGTTAATATTTTTCATTCAATAGCCCTCCTTTGCCTACAAACCTTTGCCAATCAGCACATCGCAGGGTGGGTCGGATAAGATTTCCCTGGCCGTACCGCCAAGCGTATACGGCATCAAACTGACATGACTGTGCGTGCCGATGGCAATGAGATCGGGTTTTATTTTGGCGGCTGCCCCAAGCAGACAGGCGTAGGGTTCCCCTTTCACAGTCCCAAAATGTAAATTTTGTGGTGCAATCTTATGCTTTTTCAACAGTGCCTTGTTCTTTTCGACAAATTTCTCCATCTTGTCATTGGCCAGGTCAGCCAGGACATCCTCCATATACCTGGCCATATGACCACCCATATACATATAGGAATGGAGCAGATGAAATTCCCCCTTGGTCGCTAATTCAAGAGCGATATGAAACGCCTGGGTAGATCCATCGGAAAAATCGGCGCCGACCAGAACCTTGCCGTAGTCATTATTCGGCTTATCCCGAACCATCAAAACCGGGGTAATTCCCTTGCGAATGACCCTCTCAATTGTTGTTCCAACAAACATATCGAGCAATTTGACTTTGCCGTGGATGCCCATGACAATCAACCCGGCTTTTACTTTTTTCG
The DNA here is from genome assembly GCA_963804605.1 of uncultured delta proteobacterium. GTDB lineage: Bacteria > Desulfobacterota > Desulfobulbia > Desulfobulbales > Desulfocapsaceae > Desulforhopalus_A. The sequence continues at coordinate 77,961 of CAWDRB010000025.1, read as the reverse complement.
CGTGATCGATGATTTGGGTAAAGGTTTCCCCACCTTCTATAACCGTAAGAGAAGTTTGGGTTTTTTTTATTCCCTTGGCATCAGCCACAGCTTTTTTCAGGGTATCCTCGGCATCCTGCTTAAGAGAGATCGCCGTTTTTTTCTTGGGGGAAAAGGCATACACCGGACAGACATGCACAATATGCAGTTTTGCTGATAGAGTCGATGCAAGTTTCACCGCCCGGCCAAATGCACGATTTGTTTCCGTGGCAAGATCAGTCGCCAGAAGTATATTTTTCATATTTGTCCTCCTTTTCTATTGAAGATAATGCTGTTCCTACTCCTGCTCCTTGTCCACGCGTAAAGCCTCTTTCAATACTTTGCAGGGAATATGCCAGGACCTTAAATTTTTGAAATATACTATTATTATAGTGTGATATGATAAAATCTGCAGTGACAGAAAAGAGCACAAAACAACAACATGCAAAAAATTGCACATTTTGCGGTGCCCCTTTATTAAGGGGAAAACCTTTTATGGAATCGAAAGTATCCTGCGGCGGTAGCGAAGGGTGGAATATTTACAATGCAGAAGTTTGGCGGCGCTGGTTTCATTGTTTGCCGTCATCCGCAAGGCTTCGGTGATATATTGTTTTTCAATAGCAGCCAGACGGGAAGGCAGATCAATTCCTTCTTCTGGAATCATCACGCTGAGCTGGTCCGGCAGGAGTTGGCAATGGGTGGGGCACGTCTGTCGGCCGCCGATATCCTCAATTGTCAGTTTCGGCCCCTTGGCGATAAGGGTAGCCCTTTCAATAATATTTTTTAATTCTCGAATGTTGCCCCGCCACTGCATGTGCTGCAACGCCTGTTCGGCTTCCCGGGTGATACCGCTCAGGGATTTGCCGAACTTTTGGCAGAATTCGACGAGAAAATGTTTGGCGATGGGCAAAATATCCTCCGGCCGGTTGTTCAGGGAGGGTACTTCCAGCTTGATGACGCCAATCCGGAAAAAGAGATCTTCGCGAAAGGTGCCTGCATCAATCATTTTGAGCAGATTTTTATTAGTCGCCGAGACGACTCTGGTCTGCACGTGCACTGCCTTGGTGCCACCGACTTTGTAAAACTCTCCCGACTCAAGAAACCGCAGTAATTTGGCCTGGGCCGCCAGATCCAGATCACCAATTTCATCGAGAAAAAGCGTACCGTCCGCCGCCTGTTCGATCAAGCCCTTTTTTGCCGGATGAATGTGCCCCGCTGAAGGCCCCTTTTTCATAGCCGAACAGCTCGCTCTCCAGCAGATCCTTAGGAATGGCGGCACAGTTGACCGGGTACGAGCTTGCCTTGAAAGTTGGGGCTTCTATAATGGATAGCGCTGGCGATAAGCTCTTTACCGGTCCCTGACTCACCGAGAATGAGTATCGGGGTGTCGGGACTTTTGGCAACCGTTGTCAGATACTGCATTACCTCCTGGATTGCTTTGCTTTCGCCGATAAAAAAAGGCAGATTCTCCCTGAGATACCGTTCCTGCAGGGATTGCACTTCTTTTTTCAGGCTGATGCTTTCCAGTGCATTTTTTATAGTCACCTCCAGGGCGTCCATCTGCACCGGTTTGACTATATAATCGTAGGCACCCAGGCGCATGGCCGAGATCACTGTTTTGATATCCTCGAAGGCGGTTATCATAATGACCACGATATCGGGAAAATCTTTTTTTATGATGCGCAAGGCATCAATACCGTTCATTTTCGGCAGGCCGATATCAAGCAGGACCAGATCGGGCATATCTTTTTTTATTGCGGTGAGAGCTGTCTCGGCGGTAAAAAGGGCTTTCGTCTGGTAGTCTTTTTGCAGGCTTATGGCTATCCCTCTCGCCAAAGACTGCTCGTCATCAACGATATAAACGGTAGCGGCTTCCATCAGGCTACCGCCTCGCTCTGCACCGGAAATTCAGCCTTAAAAAGTGCGCCGCCCCATTGGCTGGTGGCGACATGGAGTGCACCATGATGGTCGCTGATAATTCTGTGGCAGATGCTCAAACCGATACCTGAGCCATAATTTTTAGTGGTGAAAAACGGGTCGAAGATCTTATCACGCATCTCAACAGCAACACCTGCGCCAGAATCGGCCACAATGATAGCTATATACCCTCGCCCGTCGACACCGCTTCTCTGAGCCGTTTGCACCAGCAGGTGTTTTGGGCCTTCGATTTCTGTTAATTCCTCGATGGCATTGGTCAGCAGATTCAAGACCAGCTGCTCCATCAGCTGGCCGTCCAGATAACACTCAGGCAGGTTTTCCGCCAGTTTTACCTCCAGGAAGACGCCACTTTTTTTAATGGTCACGGCGGAAAGATCGACAGCATTGCGCACGCAATGGTTCACCTGCAGCAACTGCATGGTATGCCGGCTCGGTTTAGAAAAATCCATAACCCTTTTTACCACTGCTTCAATCTTGCGCGAAGCGCTGTCCATCTCGGCGATAGCCTCTTGCATATCAGTTCCGCTTGTCGGCGTGGAATAATCCCCGGCAACAAGCCTGTTCAAAATGCTGAGATAAATATTGATGGTAGACAATGGATTTCTGATTTCATGGGCGATTCCGGCAGCAACGCGGCCAAGCGAACCCATTTTATCCTGGATGGCGACAAGACGTTCAAGTTCTCTGCGCTCGGAGATATCCCGGCCAAAAACGCAGTTGTATTCCCTGCCGCTAAAGGCAATGTGGTTGATATGAATTTCTACCGGAATATTTTCACCGGATCTGCAGTAATGGTTGGTTTCCATGCGCCAGTTGTCCTGTTGCTTGATACGTTGCCAATCATTATGAAACGAAGCAGGAGTCAGGCCAGGGTTGATGTCGAAAACGGTCATCGACAACAGTTCTTCTCTCATATAACCAAGTTTACTGCAGGTTGTGTCATTCACATCGACAATCCTGCCATCGGGATCAACCCAGTAAATCATATCGTTGGCGTGGTCTATGGAAAAACGGGTGAATTGCAGGGCCTCGTTTGCCTGGTGTTTTTCGGTGATATCCTGTGCAGTGGAGATGATAAGATTCTGCTCAAATAACGGAATGCCGCGAACAGTAACAACTCGCTGTTCACCTGACTGGGTGGTGGGGAGGAGGTTTTTCCAGATCATTTTTGCCGGGTCGCGGGTCGCGATATCCCGCAATACCCGTTTTTTAAGTACTTTCCTATATTTCGGATCAGGGTAGACGCGATCAAAAAAAGCATCAAAGCTGCTCAAAGCATCCTTAGGCCAGCCGTAGATTTGGGTAAATTCTCTATTCATATAATAGACAATTCCACCACCCACAGTATGCACTGCAAGCCCGATGGGTAGATTTTCCAGGATAGTTTCAATGAACTCTTTGCGTTTTTTCAGTTCCTCCTCACTCTCTTGCAGGTCTTCAAAGGCTTTTTTACGGGCGTCCCCTTCTTTTACCAGGCGGGTATATGCAGAAGAGAGTTCGTTCGTTCGTTCGTTCACTCGTATTTCAAGTTCTTGCCGTTCTTTGCGAAGAACCGACTCGAGTTGCTTGCGCTTGGTGATGTCACGATTACTTGCCCGCCGACCAAGATTTTCGCCTGCGCTGCCAAATACAGGCTGGCAGGAATGGGATATCCATTTTTCCTCGCCCTGGCGGGTGATAATGCGAAAATCCAGGTGCGATACCCGGTCTCTTTTTATTTCTCTTTGCAGATGTTGAAGGAGCTCTTTTTTATCGTCAGGATGAATTATCGCGGCTAGCAAATCCGGATTTTTAATAAATTCTTCCCGCCGATAGCCGGTTATCCGTTCACAGGAAGGAGAGATGTAGACGTGGTTGCCGGCAGGGTCTATCCAGTACTCCCAGTCATAGGTGAAATCGGCAACAGCGCGGAATTTATTTTCGCTGAGGCGTAAGGCCTCTTCAACTCGCCTGCGCTGGACAACCTCCATTTTCAGGTCATCATTGATGGCGGTAAGCTCAGCTGTACGCTCGGCAACTCTTTTTTCCAATTCCAGCTGTGCTTTGAGCAAGGCGCTTTCCGTTTGCCTACGGGCAGAAATATCCTGCATTGTTTCTACCGCCCCGATGACATTGCTCTCTTCATCTATCAGCGGGGCCGCGGTGATAAATAACCATTTGCCATTGTTTGCCAGGCCGGGAAAGAAACATTCGGCGGCAAAGGCGCCATCGATTATCGTCGATTTCTGAACTCCCTCACCAAAATATCCGACCAATATTGCCATTGACGCCTTATCGACAATAAGATCGGCCATGACGGGTTGGTCATGTCCATAGAAGGCCATCCACTGTTTTTTTGTGCCGACAATCGTGGTTGCCGCAATACCCGTCAGTCGCTCACAGGCGCTGTTCCAGTGGGTGACGAAATGGTTATGATCTATCACAAAGGTTGGGATCAGAATATTTTGCAGAATTTGTGCAATCATTTAGCTCCCTAGGACGAAGTGTTGTCTCCCTCTTGTTACATACCGGAGACGCTCGAGGAGATCTTTCTTGTTGTTCAAACGCTCTAGTACTGCAGCGATAACTACCTTAAAAGGCACAAAAAAAGATTCGGCATTGGTGGTGATTCGCCATATAATAACTTTGGTAATGTATAAACTGGTTAAAATATATAATATTTACCACCTTTTCAAGTAAGGCCAATGTTTTTGTATTTGATCAGTGATAAAAGAGGCACTGTCCAATATAAATCAACACCGGATCAGTAAACAAAACACCGATCCTATAAAAACATTGTAGTTATCGGGAAAAAGATAGGTGATGAAACTGAGAGGATATCTTTTTTGTTCTTGAAAAGGCATCCAGCTGGACAACAACAGAAGATATTGAAACACCTGAACGGATGCTGCTACGGCACCCTATATTATTGAAGCTTACCCTGATATAATCCTGCATGAGGTTTTAATAAATCAAAGAGCCTAGACCTTGCTTTTCACCACCCAAAAGTGTATCCAGCGAATCCTGTCAAGATTCCCACGCCAAAGTTGATCGTCTTTACCAAAAAAAAATCATGCCGGGATTCGGCAAGCAGAGGCAACATACCGTGACCGTCCTGGACAATAGAATTGGCCAGAAAAATACTGAAAGGAATGGTGTTTTCCGCAAAAAGAGTAAGAAACAGGAGATGCGGGCCAGATTCAGGGATAAGCCCGACAAGACAGGCCAGCACCAGTACAATGAGTTGATTCTCCTGCATCCAGCCTTCAAGGCTGAGATGATCCACCAATATATACATCAGCAGCAGCGCGCCAAAAGTCCAGAGAAACAGTCTTGGCACATGAGTTTTCAACACATGGTTCCAGAGATGATCGTCCAAAAAGTGCTCTGGAACCGTTGAGACAATAAAGAGCGCAACTAAGGAAAGAATAACCAACGTCACCCTGATCCAGCTCCAGGTAGCCGGACCCAACTGATTACTCACCACCGCAAAAAGAAACAGAAGGACTACGCCTCCGAGAACACCCCGGGACAAAGAACATTGTGTCCACTGCTCCCTTAGCTGTCCCCAGGGAAAACATCTGCAGATTTCCTGTTCATGAACATCAAACTCAATATGACAGACTGCCCGACTTGATGCTCTTTTCCCCAAAAGGACATCAGTGAGATAGCCTGCAGCAATACCAATAAGAAAAAGCATTATGAAAACAGATGGTGCCTTTTGCGGGATCATGGACAGCATAACAAATGCTTCATCACCACTTGTAGCAACCATCGCCGCCACTAGCGCACCCAGGGATATTTCTCTGTGTGCATACAAAGAAACAACAGCGAAGGCCCCCAGACATCCCGGAGTTGCCCCTAAAAAGGCCGCCAGTAAATATTGTCGCCAGCAACTACCACGCAGACCCCGCTGCAACACCCCCCGGGAGATGACATTAATGTATTCGATAACCAGCATCATCATAAACACAAAGCCGGTTATCATTACGGCCTGTGTGATTGTATGTTGCAGTACGGTTATCACTTTCACGTCTCTCCTGCACGGATCAATACCTGCGTCGTCCTATTTCACGAAATTGATCAAACTCATCCTTGCTTAAAGTTGCCACCTGCACTTTAACTGAAGAAACCTGGGGCAAACCACCAACCGCTTTTTCAATTTCGTTGATAAACACCTTTTTAAGCGGAGAGTGATCGGTCTTTAAAGCCAGGGTAAGCGTAACCACATCGTCATTTATCGAGATGTTGCGAACCATGCCGATATCGACGAGACTTCTATTTAATTTAGGATGCAGAACAGTCTGCAAGGCCTGGCGGATTAATTTTTCATCTATCATCTTCTTCCTCTTCCTCCGCCCATCCCCATCCCTCTTCCCTGTCCTCGTCCAAGTCCTCGCCCTCCGCCTTGTCCAACTGCTGGACCTTCCGGTCCAGCCGGGGTGTTGCGATATTCACCATTGTTGAATTTGATGAGGGCCTCCTGCACTGTATCTTCGGCTGAGGCTCCTTCAAAAAGTTGCACCCCGGACGCTTGAAATACCCTCAGAGCATTTGGGCCAACACGACCGGTGAGAACCCCGTCGACACCTTTGTCCAGCACAACTTGTGCCGCGCCGATCCCCGCCCCCTGTGCCTGCGCAGCATCATTGTTTTCAACAACTTCCATCGCATTATTGTCGGTATCAACAATCAACAAATACGCTGCCCGACCAAATCTGGCATCTACCTTTGCTGCCAATTCTTTTCCTGTGGACGTTATGCAAAGTTTCACGATATCCTCCTGTAATTAAATGATTTAAAACGTCTTTCACACCCTTACTTGAGTAAATGTTTACCAAGTCCTACTCAACAAACGAGCAGAAACTATGCCACTTGTGACTTTTAAGAGTAAGTATCGGCAATATGTCCCGACCGGGGGCACATTTTGGTGGGTTATTACGGAGGCTGCATAATAGCGCATGGCTGCCAGCTATTTAAAAAAACTCTTCGCCCTGGTTATATTGACAGCGGATTATAATTTGCAGAACAGGCTCTAGGTAATCTGTAAGAATTTGCAGATTACATGTGAGAAATTTCGTAGATACAAATGGATTACATCAGAAAAGTGACCGAGTGTTTTGCTTATGAAGAGTCATTCAGCCCGCAAGGCTTCCACAGGATTGAGGCCGGCAGCGTGACGAGCCGGCAAGACGCCTGCCAGAAACCCGATGCCGATAGCCAGAGCCTCGGCATACACTGCATATATCCATGGGGTATGAATTGGCAGGGCCGGAATAAATACCCCTAACAGCCAGGCAATTCCGACACCAAGGATAAGTCCGGTCAGGCCCCCGCCCCCCGCCAATACGGCCGCTTCGCCAAGAAAAAGCCAGAGAATCTGCTTGCGGTCAGCACCTATAGCTCGTAAGAGGCCGATTTCAGGGGTTCGCTCATTAACGGCAATGGTCATAATAGTGACCACTCCCACTCCGCCAACCAGCAGGGAGATCGCTCCCAATCCGCCGACTGCCATGGTGAGGATGCCCAGCACCGAATCAAGCACCTTAAGCATTTCTTCCTGAGTGGTGATGGTGAAATCCTCGGCTCCGTGCCTGCTTTTCAGGAGTTTTTTGGCCCGCTCAGCTATGGTCTTTGATTGCAGGTCTTTCTGGTAGAGCAGATCGATCTCCATCAGGCTTTGCTGGTTGAAAAGGCTCATCGCCCGGACCGTGGGGATGTACACCGCATCATCAAGATCAAAGCCCAGCATCTGGCCCTTTGTTTCCATTACCCCGATCACCCGGTAGCGCTCGCCGGCCACCCTGACTAATTGTCCAAGAGGGTTCGCGTCTCGAAAGAGCTCGTCCTTTACCTTGCTGCCCAGCACAACAAAAGATCTTGGCGCGCGACTGTCATCTGTCGGCAAAAAACGTCCCTTGACCACCTTGATCTGCCAGACTTTTGAAGCCGATGGACCTACCCCGAGAATAGTGGTGCGGCGGCTGCGTTTGGCAAATTCGACTGGTCCATTACCCTGAATCACCGAGACTGTATCAACCACGCCGGGGATTCGCCTGAGTGATTCTTCGTCGGCAATGCTGAGCGGGCGTACATTGTTGATAATTGCCCCCGAAGTGCCGAGAGTGGTCGACCGGCCTGGATTTATGCCAATCAAGTTGGTGCCGAACTGCGTAAATTCAGCGAGGGTAAACTGTTGTATTCCTTCGCCGATCGAGGTCAACAGCACCACGGAGGCAATGCCGACACTGATGCCTAGAATCGTCAGAAAACTGCGCAGGCGCTGGTCAAGCAAAGAACTTAAGGAAAGTATGACAACGTCATGGATAAACATGATTTCCTAGCGCCTTGAAAGCGAAATTACCGGATCGAGCCGGGCCGCCCTCATCGCCGGCAGAACACCGAAAGTCAGACCGGTGACAATCGATACGACCACTGCAGCCCAGAGCGACCAAAGGGGTATGGAAAGCGGGAAAACCGGGAATATCCGCTCAATGGCCCAGGTTCCGGCAGCAGCCAGCAACAGTCCCAGGACCGCACCAATAATTGACAGGATCGCCGCTTCGACAAGAAACAAGGTGATAATTTGGCCGTTTAGTGCGCCGATGGCCTTGAGCAAGCCGATTTCAGCCCGGCGTTGAGAAACGGCGATCAGCATGACATTCATGATCAGGATACCGGCCACGACAATACTTATGGCACCAATACCGGATACCGTCAGCGTCAAGGTTGTGAAGATGCGGTCGAAGGTTGCCAGCACGGCATCCTGGCTGATAACCGTGACATCATCCTCTCCGTCATGACGTTCACGAATGATTTTAATCACCGTATCCTTTGCTTTTACGATAGCATCCCGGTCATTGGCCTCAATCATGATCCTGAACAGGGAGGTACTGTTGAACAGGCTCTGAGCCGAAGCAACGGGGATTATAACCACATCACCCATATCCATCCCGACGGACTGACCTTTTTTCGCCAACACACCAATCACTCGAAAGCGCCGGTCGCCAATGCGAACGGTCTCTCCGAGGGCATTGGTGCTGCCAAAGAGTTCCTGGGTAATCTTGAACCCCAGCACACAAACAGAAGCAGCACGGGTGCTGTCCCCCTCCGGCAGAAAACGTCCCCCGGCCATTTGCAGCTGCCGAATCTGAAAGAGATGTGGGGTCGATCCCAAAATTGTCACCTCCCGCTCCAGCGCCCCTCTGGAAACAGGCGCGGCACCGAGCGAGATCGGGGCTACATAACGAATATGTGATGACCGGAGCAGGGCCATGGCGTCATCTAAGGTCAAGTCCCGGGGGGTGATTCCCAGAAGAGGTGGTGGTCCGCCCACCGTCTCCGAGCGGCCGGGCAGAACCATAAGGAGATGAGACCCCAGTGAGGAAAACTGGCCGATAACATAGTTACGAGCTCCGTCACCGAGAGTCGAAAGGACCACCACCGAACCCACACCAATAGCCATCGCCAAGAGCATCAGCAGCGTTCTGGTTGGATAGCCGATTGTGGCTCGAATGGCAAAGCGTATGATATCGGTTATCTTCATCCCTTTATGCTCATGCCTGTTTCCCCGAGTCGTTCTGGCTGGTGGATGCACAACGATCCGACTCGATCCGTCCATCCACCATACGGATCTGTCGCCCGGCACGTTTGCCAAGTGCCGGATCATGTGTCACCATGATCAGCGTAATGCGTTGCTGGTTAAGATTCTCCAGGATATCTATCACTTCGTTGCCCGAAACCCGGTCCAGGTTGCCGGTTGGTTCGTCGGCCAGCAGGATGTGTGGCTGCATGATGGTTGCCCTGGCAATGGCCACCCTTTGCCGCTGGCCACCCGAGAGTTGATCCGGTCGATGGCGCGCCCGGTCGGCAAGGCCAAATGCCTGCACAGCCCCCTGCACCCGCTTCTTCCTATCCGAGGCCGATATACCGGCCAATATCATCGGAAGTTCGATGTTTTCCGCAGCCGACATCCTCGGCACCAGGTGAAAAAATTGAAAAATAAAGCCGATTTTATGGCGGCGCAGGTCAGCCTGCTGGCTATCGTCCAGCACCGTCATATCCTCACCTTCCAGGAGATATTTGCCACTGTCCGGTCGGTCAAGCAAACCAATCATATTGAGTAAGGTCGACTTACCGGACCCCGAAGGCCCCATAATGGAGACATACTCTCCGATTTGAATTGTCAGGTCTACATCACGCAGGGCATTCACCTGCTCATCACCGACAGTAAAAACTCTTTTGATCCGGCTCAGGCTGATCACGGTGATTCCATGGCAATAGTCGCCGCAGCGCCATCCTGCAGTCCGGGTTTATCGACATTGACCACCACCAATTGATTTTCTTTCAGCCCACTGAGGATTTCGGTAAAAGCCCAGTTGGCAAGACCCAGAGTGACCTCCACCTCATGAACCTTCTTGTCACCGGCCATGTAGATAAAGACTTTATTGCCGTCGACAATAGCCTCGGTGGGGATTTTCAGGGCACCGGCCCGGGTAGAAATGATGATCTCAACATCAGCGCTATATCCGGCCAGGAGATTGTTGAAATCGTCTTTTTGATCAAAAGAGGACTCAACGTCAACGGTCCTCGCCTGTTTTTCCACATCGAGAACATACGGTGAAATACGTCGCACTGTCCCGGCAAAATTTTTGTCCTTGAAGGCATCGAGACTGATCCGGGTCTCCATGCCCACCCGAACCGCGGCGGCGTCTACCTCATCGATGGGAGCGGATACATAATAACAATTGTTTTCGATGAGATCGACGGCCGGTGGAGTCGGGACACCGATGGGGGAAGGTGTAACATACTCGTTCAATTCTCCTTCTATTTTGGCAACCACACCATCAAATGGTGCCACGAGGCGGGTACGGGAAAGATTTGCCTGCGCTACACTGATCCGGGCCTGTCCCATCAGTACCGTGGCGCGGGAAGCCTCGCACTGGGCCTGAAGCGATCTGGCCTGGGTGACGGCACGATCGGTCTGCTCCGTTGAATTAACCTTGCTCTGAAAGAGTTGCTCTGCCCTTTTTGCCAACCGGCTTGCTTCCGCCGCAGCCAGACATGCGGCTTTGGCCTGTGCCTCGGCAACAGCAACCTCACGCTCGGTCAGGGCCAGCTGGGCTTTGAGATCATCATTCCAAATCTCCAGCAACAGGGCCCCGGCCTTCACCTGATCACCTTCATGAATGGGAAGGTGAGCGATCTGTCCGCCAATACTCGGGGAGAGTTTGGCCCTGCGGCAGGCGTTAACCGTGCCGGCCCGGGTGTTGGCGACTGTTTTTTCAATCTCCCCTTTGACTACCGGTCTGACCACTACCTCAACGGATTGAGGTTGGGTCTTCCGCCAAATGAGAAAAGCAATCCCTGCGACAACCAAAAAGGCCAATATCCAACGAATCAGCCTGCCCATCCAACACTCCTCTGTGATAATGTAAAAACTCGTCCTGCATTACGACACCATCACTATTAATTTCCTTTAGGTAAACCCCCGGCTTTGCCGGGGGACAACAACAGTTTGACAGATCCTGAAAAATAATGAAGCCTCATTTCCCTGTGAACCGATCAAAGTCACTAGGAGGAGGCTTCATGAATAACGTACAAAGCTTAAGCCACTCGAAATGGGAATGCAAGTACCATGTCGTTTGGATACCAAAATGCCGTCGGAAGGTGCTCTATGGGCAGCTTCGTAAAAACCTTGGAGAGGTTTTCCATGAACTTGCGCGGCAGAAAGAAAGTAAAGTGCTTGAGGGGCACCTACAGCCTGATCATATCCACATACTGCTCTCGATACCACCAAAGTATTCTGTGGCACAAGTGGTCGGATATATGAAGGGCAAAAGTGCCATACACAGAGCGAGAACCTATTTGGGTCAAAAGAAGAATTATGCGGGGATGAGTTTTTGGGCACGGGGGTATTTTGTTTCAACTGTTGGTACCGATGAAGAGGTTGTGCGTACATATATAAGAGATCAGGAAAAAGAAGATCATCGTATTGAACAACTGTCGCTCTTTTAGTAGGCGACCACCGAATGGTGGTCAGTGAATCTTTTTAACATACCGCTTTGAGCGGTTCATAATTTTAATGCCCCCGGCTATACCGTGGGCCAACCACAGTCCTACGGATTCTGAAAAATATTGAAGCCTCTTCCCTGTGACTTTGACGGGTTCACAGGGGTGGGAGACTTCATGATGCCATTAGAAATATTTCGAGATGTGGTCCATCCCCATCGTCCATTTTTGTTACCCGCAGGGAGGACACCTGTACCTCTTTATATTGTCTGACGGTCAATTATTCCGAAAGGCGTTTTGAAATACGCCGGTAGGTTTCTTTCAGCTCTTCACCGACGATTTTCGATTTGGCCATTAACTCCTCCGAGGTTTCCATTGCATCATCAGCTATTTCAGAGGCTTTTACCTTTAAATGGCTCCATTGTTTTTCCGTCGCTTCGAACTCTTTCTTGGCATCCATGGAAGCAAGGTGGAGTTTTAATTTTATCTCATCCCGCTCCGTTCTCAGTTTTTCAACTAACCTGGCAATTTCTTCCTTCATTTCCATAAGTAACTCCTTTGTTTTTTTTTACATTAACCTATATCGTCGTACGTGTTGCCTCTTCTCAACTGCGCATCCTCTTTGTATGTCAAGACGTGGCCCGTTCTTTTTTCAGGAGGTTGGTTGCCTTAAGTGTGGTGGCTGTGATGCACATCAGCTCCATACTCCTGCAATATCCCGACCACATTTTTTGCACCGACCTTCGGCCAATCTGTTCTCCCGGACGCTGAAGCCGTAACGGCTGATCAGCTCGGTGCTGCAACCTGGGCAATACGTATTCTCCCCGCCTTCGCCGGGTATATTACCCTCATAAACATAGTGCAGCCCCTCTTCAAGGCCAATTTCCCGGGCCATGCGCAAGGTGCCTATTGGTGTAGGTTTCCGGTCCAGCATCCTGTAGGTGGGATAAAAGGCAGTCACATGCCAGGGAATGATTGGCGAAACCGATCTAAGGAAACGGGCTATATCACGCAACTCATCCGGTGAATCATTGAGGCCCGGTATAATAAGAGTGGTCACCTCAACCCAGACCCCGAGGTCATGCATGAGCTTGACATTATCAAGCACGGGCTGCAACCTGGCCTTGCATACCTTTTTATAGAAATCGTCAGTAAACGCCTTGATATCGATATTGATGCCGTCCAGTACCAGTGCCAGCTGCCGGGTCACCTCCGGGGCCATATACCCATTGCTGACAAAGACATTTTTCAGCCGCTGTTTGTGGGCAAGCTCCGAACAATCATGGGCAAATTCATAGAAAATTGTTGGTTCCACATAGGTGTAGCAGACACTCGCGCATCCGGTGCGCTCAGCCTCATCAATCACGGCAGCGGCTGTTCGCTCTTTGCCGGGTATCTCGCCGTTGCCTGCATGTGGAGCTTGTGAGATATCGTAATTCTGACAGTGAAGGCAATGGAAATTGCAGCCGACAGTGGCAATGGAATAGGCCTTGCTGCCGGGTAGAAAGTGCAACATGGGCTTTTTTTCGATGGCGTCAATGCTTTCGGCAATCAACCGGCCGTAGATCAGGCTGTATAATACCCCTCCTCGATTTTCCCGCACTCCGCAGATACCGCGCTTGCCTTCTTTTATATGACAATGATGGTTACACAATTCACAAATTATCTCGTTTGTTTTGCTGACGTTATAGAACATGGCCTCTTTCATATGCTCGCCCCTTCTCTTTCTTTTACAGAATGTTTCGATTCTTTGTGAGACAAGATACGCTGCTGAATACTATAATCGAAGAATATTTTTCCTGCCATATCCAAGCAGTATTTTTCTGCTCACTTCTCTGGCCACGTTTTGTCATTTTCATGCGAACGATCTCATACTGAATACTCATAACCAGCATAAATGAAAAGGGTTACGCTATGGGGATACTATGCAGCAGCAAGATGGCAAGAGCAATACGGCAGATTACCGGAATAATCCGGTAATAAAACACCGCAATAAAGCTTTGAAGAAGGGTTTTTCTTGAGATTATTTTTCTTATCATTGACCGGGTTTTTCCCGAATATTTCCTGGATACATCCCTGATGTACCGACAATAATCGTTAAAGATGTTCTCTTTATCCTCGAGGTCAATTCTCTTTGGCAGTGACAAGGCGGTGCCTTAAGGGAACCAAAGTACTGGCATAATTTCTGCATGTATTACTGAGAAGCTTAGTTTCAGCACTGGAGACCTATTAGAATGATAACAAAAAAAATAGTTCCGGGGAGATGCACCTATGACGATTAGAAACCTAAATTTTCTCTTTGCCCCAAGGTCCATTGTCATTATTGGAGCTAGTCAGACGCCTGGAACCGTTGCCGGCGTGATGACCAGTAATGTATTCAGTGCCGGTTTTAAGGGAGAGATTTTCCCAATCAATCAAAAAGACCGATCCAGCGAAGGTATAGCTACCTATCCTGATATTGCCGATCTTCCTCAGACCCCAGATTTAGCTGTGATTGCAGCGCGACCGGATACTATGCCGGGGCTAATTGATCAACTCGGTAAACGGGGCACAAAAGCGGCGGTAATCTTAGCCCCTGGATTCGCCACGATCGCTGAACAACAGGGAGAGAAAGTAAACAGCGCCTTGTTGGCTGCAGCTCGGCCCCATCTGCTGCGCATTATCGGACCAAACAGCCTGGGAGTCATGGTCCCCGGAATCGGCCTTAATGCCGGGTTTGGCCATATCCATCCCTTACCCGGAAATCTTGCTTTTGTATCACAATCCGGCGATGTCCTGACGGCGGTGCTGGATTGGGCCACCTCAAGAAAGATCGGCTTTTCCCATTGTGTTTCCCTGGGAGATATGGCAGATGTCGATTTTGGCGATATGCTCGATTACCTGGCGAACGATTATTCAACCCGGGCAATCCTGCTTTTTGTTGAAACCATAACCAGTGCAAGAAAATTCCTCTCCGCTGCCCGGGCAGCCGCCCGCAATAAACCAGTTATTGTGGTAAAGGCGGGCCGGCATGGCAAAAAGAGCAGTCAGGCGATAGCTTCCCACACTGGAATCATAGCCGACTCCGACAAAGTGTATGAAGCTGTCTTTAGACGAGCTGGGATACTGCGGGTCAAAGATCTCCAGGCCTTGTTCGATGCGGTCCAGACTCTCGCCATGACTCGGCAGGTTCCCGGGGACCGCCTGACAATTGTTGCCAACGGCGGCGGCATTGGCGCTGTGGCAGCCGACACCCTGATAGATCGTGGCGGGCAGCTTGCTGTACTGGGTCGGGAGACCAAGGAACGTCTTACTAAGCTCTTCGGATCCGGCTGGTCCCAGACCAATCCGATAATTATCGACGATGACGCTGCCGATACACACTATGCTGATGCCCTGAAAATTCTTGATCAGGATAAAGAAACAGATGCCATTCTGGTGATGCACTGCCCCACGGCCCTGACGTCGTCGGCCACGGCGGCACAGAAAGTGATACATACAGTTAAAAGCCGAACATCCACATACCGACAAAAAGCGGTATTAACCTGCTGGCTCGGAGACGAAGCCGCTCTGGAAATCCGGCGTGATTTTACTGAAAATACCATTTCCACCTATGCAACACCAACCGAAGCAGTGCGCGGCTTTATGCAGATTGTACGCTACCGGAAAAGCCAGGAAATGCTGATGGAAACACCACCCAGTATTGCTGAGGATTTTGTCCCGGATACTACCGGGGCCAGGCAAACACTCGCTGGCGCACTGGCAGAAAATCGCCCCTGGCTGACGAGTGCGGAAGTGAGGGCGCTCCTCACCGCCTACGCCATTCCCTTCGTCGAGTCTTATACCGCAACCTCTCCGGAAGCTGCGGCTGAACTGGCTGGAAAAATTGGCGGCCTCACGGCCCTGAAAATCCTGTCTGCAGATATTCTTCACAGATCCGAGGTAAGCGGGGTCAGCCTCAATCTTGAGACCCCGGAAGTGGTGCGGGAAAACGGTGTTGCGATGCTGCAACGAGTGAGCAGACTGCGGCCCGATGCCTGCCTCCAGGGATTTACAGTTCAGCCGATGATTCATCGTCCCCATGCCCATGAATTGTTGATCAGCATGGTCGAAGATGCGCTTTTCGGTCCGGTACTCTTGATAGGGCATGGTGGCAATGCCGCCGAGGTTCTCGGGGATACAACCCTCACCTTGCCGCCCCTCAATATGCATCTGGCTCATGACGCGTTATCGCAGACCAGGGTGTACAAACTTTTGCAGGGCTACCCGGGAATGCCGGGTGCGGATCTGGAGAGTATTGCCCTGACCCTTGTAAAAGTATCGCAATTAATCTGTGATATGGTGGAAATTGCCGAGTTGCATATCAATCCGATGCTGGCCGATGAACATGGGGTGCTGATTCTCAATGCCCGTGTCAAGGTGGTCAAGGCGGCAGGTGCGGCAGTCGATCGACTGGCAATACTGCCCTACCCTAAAGAACTGGAAGAAAGTCTGCGGCTGCCGGATGGGCAGCTCCTGCTCATCCGGCCGATTTGTCCGGAAGACGAGCCCAATTTCCAGAAAATATTTAACGGTTTAACGCCGGAAGAGATCCGCCTGCGATTTTTGCATCCGATGAATACCATGCCGCATAGTCTGGCTGCGCGACTCACTCAGATCGATTATGACCGGGAAATGTCCTTAGTCGTGGAAGGGAAAAATCCGGCCGGAGAAAAGGAATTGTATGGAGTCGTGCAAATTACTGCCGACCCGGACAAAGAAAGGGCAGAATTTGCAATACTGCTTCTGCACGATATGACCGGCCTGGGTCTTGGGCCCATGCTTCTCCGGCGGATTATTGACTACGCCCGCGGTCAGGGCATTGCTGAGATTTTTGGCGAGGTTCTGAGTGACAACAGATCAATGCTTAAGCTGTGCCGGGTATTCGGTTTTACAGTTAAATCGGACCGCGAGGACCCCGGGATAATGCTGGTTTCCCTTAAACTTTAAAGGCGTGCAGCAGGCTTTTATCTTAATTGCCGGCCGGTAGTTTTCCCAGGTACGCAACGCAGCCGTTCAGGGTGGTGAGTTGTGGGTAGTCTATTTCCGGGATTTTCACCTGTAGCGCTTGCTGCAGTTGCTCAATAAGGTTGACAAAATCGACTGAATCAAAATCAAATTGGTCGCGAAAGCGAACATCCGGATGCAGATTGGCAAGATTGGCCTCGGGAGCAATCTGAGCGATGTTTTGTATGACAACGCCTGAGATTTCATCTGGTTTCATAATTTTTTATCTAGTGAAGGTGAGAGGAGTCTGGGTTGTTAAAAATTTTTCTAGGCTTATTCGAGATGCATCACTATAACATAGTGAGACAGTTTCGTGTGGTAAGATTTGTCCGCAGTGACAGCTGCCGAAGAGTGCATTAAAAAAATGAGGAGATGTAAGATGAACGTATTTGAATTTGCGATGCAGATGGAAAAAGACGGCGAAGCCTTTTATCGGCAAATTGCCGATAAAACCAAGAACCCCGGCTTAAAGAAGATTTTCACGACCCTGGCAGACGAGGAAGTGGAACACTATAAAACTTTCAAAAAGTATTATGAAAAAACTCCAATTCAAGTCAGTGAGAACAATGTATTAGATAAGGCAAAAAATATATTCATTGAACTGAAAGATGCCGGGGGTCTGGATCTAGCCGCCGAACCCCTGCAGCATGAAGCGTACCAAAAAGCAATGGACGCCGAGAAAGAAGCATATACCTTCTATGAGCAAAAAGCGGCGGAGACCGACTCTCCTGAGGAGAAGCAGGTTTTCCTCTCTTTTGCCCATGAAGAACGGCGCCATTACCGGCTTCTTGAGAACGTGATCGAATTCATCTCCAGGCCTGATGAATGGCTTGAGAATGCCGAATTTGCTAATATGGGGGATTATTAGTGAATTAGAAAAACTTTTCTTGTGCTCTTTACAAGAAAAGTTTTTCGTGAATGAACTTATCCCGCAAGTCTGTTGGGCGGGATTAGTGAAAATGCCTGCAATCAACTCCCGCAAGTCTGTTGGGCGGGATTAGTGAAAATGCCTGCAATCAACTCCCGCAAGTCTGTTGGGCGGGATAACTGACCACCTACAAGAAACTCCCACAAATCTTCTAAGCGAAATCAGCTCCACCAATCCACCCCAAATCCACAAAAAAAAATCTGCAAAAATCTGCAAATCAATCTGACAAATTTGGTAGTTCCATCAGCTTCCGAAAAACAAGCCCTACCCCACACCATAAAATCCGGCCAATCAGTGCGTTAGAGAGTATATAAAGGCTGGCATAGTTTCTGCATCCTTCCATATTGACGTGAACCACGGTTAGTGAGGAATGCCTTGATGTTAACCAAAAATAAAATGCTCCTTATAGATGGTGATGAAGGGATCAGGAAATCTTTATCACTCTATTTCGGGTCACGGCATTGTCGCCTGGATGCCCTCGAAAATGGCGCACAAGCATTAAAGGCAATAGACACGGAGTGTTATCACATCATACTTTGTGAAGAATTATTACCGGACATGAATGGTCTCAATTTTTTCAAAATAATCAACGAGCGACACTATGAAGCTATAAAAATTCTTATCAGCTGGTATGGCAATAACACTACTTTTGCTGATATCCGTGGCAAAGGAATCGATTTCCTGCTCACAAAACCTTTTTCCGGTGATGACGTCGAGGCGGCAGTTGTCAAATTGATCGAAGCAAAATCCATAAAGAAAACTCCACCCTGTAGTTGAATAAAAAACTCAACAGCCAAAAGGGGAAAGAAAACCATGCATAAAAAAGATAACTCAAAAAAGGTACGCGGCCTTGCCAACTCTGTTGCTGCAACAACCGAAAAATCTCTCTATTTTGATCAGCATTTTCCTTTTATTCATAGAAAAGCAATAGCACTTCTGACTTCACCTCTTGGGACCCAACCTCTGCTGACCGCATCGTCGCCAGCATATCCCATTATATTAGCCGATTATGCTGTGCTTGAATAATTCGGCAGACGGTACCCGCCAGAATCGATGGAAAAATTGTCCTGGAGAAAGAAATGAAACAAAATCTGACATATATACGGTGGTTTAATGAAATTACCCTTGAGGATGTTCCTTTCGTCGGCGGCAAAAACGCTTCACTGGGAGAAATGTATCGTGAACTTACCCCACAAGGAGTAAAGATTCCCAATGGTTTCGCGATAACGGCTGCGGCATACTGGCATGTGATCAAATCGGCGACAATTCTCAAACACCTGAAAGATGCCATGACAGGTCTGGATAAGACCGACGTCGACAATCTGGCCGTTCGGGGTAAGAAAGCACGGGCAACTATTGTCGCAGCAGGGATTCCCGATGATTTATGGGTTGAAATTAAAGTTGCCTATGACAGGCTCTGCGAAGAATATGGCCCGGAAACGCACGTTGCCATACGAAGTTCCGCTACTGCTGAGGACCTTCCCACCGCTTCTTTTGCCGGGCAGCAGGAAACGTATCTGAATGTCAGCGGTTACGATGGTCTGAAAGAGGCCTGCAGCAAATGCTTTGCCTCTCTTTTTACCGACCGCGCCATCAGTTACCGGATAGACAATGGTTTTGATCATTTCAAAGTCGCTCTTTCTATTGGCATTATGAAGATGGTTCGGTCCGATCTCGCCACCAGCGGGGTAATGTTCACCATCGATACCGAGACCGGCTTTCGGGATGTAGTCTTTATCACGGCTGCCTACGGTCTCGGCGAAAACATTGTCCAGGGCGCGGTCAATCCCGATGAGTATTATGTCTTTAAACCGACATTATTAACAGGACACCGGCCGATAATCAGAAGAAATCTCGGCGAAAAAAAGATCAAAATGATCTATGGCGAGTTTGGCTCGAAAGTCCTGACCGAAAACATCGACGTCCCCGAGCAGGAACGCAGACGATTTTGCTTAAATGACGATGACGTTCTGCAGCTCGCCGAGCAGGCAATCACCATCGAAAAACATTACTCCAAGAAAGCCGGAAAGGACCGGCCTATGGATATCGAATGGGCAAAAGACGGGCTGAGCAATGAGTTGTTTATCGTCCAGGCCAGACCGGAGACAGTCGAATCACAAAAATCGCTGAACATCCTGGAAGTGTACCAGCTCGATACGAAAGGACCGGTTTTGGCCAGGGGAAAAAGCGTGGGTGAAAAGATAGCCGGCGGCAAAGCGCGAAAGATTGACAATGTGGCGCAGCTTGTCTCCTTTCAACCGGGCGAGGTTCTTATCAGCGATACTACCATGCCCGACTGGGAACCGGTGATGAAAAGCGCAGCAGCCATTGTCACCAACAAGGGCGGCAGGACCTGCCATGCGGCGATAGTCAGCCGCGAACTCGGTATTCCAGCCGTGGTCGGTACGACCGATGCCACCGAAAAAATCAGCAACGGCCAGAAGGTGACGGTCAGTTGCGCCGAAGGAGATGACGGTACCGTTTATGACGGCCTGCTCCCCTTCCATGTCGATACGGTAAAACTTTCCGAATCGAAGCGGCCAAAAACCAAGATCATGCTTAATCTGGCTAATCCTGAGATGGCTTTTTCCCTATCGAAGATACCCAACGACGGGGTCGGTCTGGCCCGGATGGAGTTTATCATCAACAGCTATATCCAGATCCATCCCATGGCTCTGGTCCATCCTGAACGGATAACCGATCCTGAGGTAAAAGAAAAGATCGAAGCCCTGACCTATGGCTATGCCGGCAAACAGGAATATTTCATCGAAAGACTGGCCGAAGGCGCCGGGACCATTGCCGCCGCCTTTTATCCAAAGCCGGTGGTCGTGCGGATGAGCGATTTCAAGACCAATGAATATGCCGGTCTTATCGGCGGAAAGTACTTTGAACCGGAGGAAGGCAATCCAATGATCGGTTTTCGCGGTGCGTCCCGCTACTACGACGATAAATACCGCGAGGGCTTCGCCCTTGAGTGTCTGGCAATGAAACGGATTCGTGATGACATGGGTCTGACCAACCTGATTATCATGATCCCCTTCTGCCGCCGGGTTGACGAAGGGGAAAAAGTGCTGGCCGAGATGGCCCGGCATGGCCTGGTCCGCGGGAAAAACGGTCTTGAGGTCTATGTGATGTGCGAAATCCCCAATAACGTGCTGCTGGTCGATGAATTCAGCAAGCTGTTCGATGGCTTTTCCATCGGTTCCAACGACTTGACCCAGCTCACCCTGGGGGTTGATCGGGATTCGGCCCTGGTCGCTCACGATTTCGACGAACGCGATGCCGGGGTGATGAAAATAATCTCCATGGCCATCCAGGGAGCAAAACGCAACCATCGCCATAGCGGCATCTGTGGCCAGGCACCAAGCGATTATCCAGATTTCGCCGAATTTCTGGTTCGAGAAGGTATTGACTCGATGTCGCTCAATCCCGATTCGATCATGAAGATCACCGCCAGGATCGCCGAGATGGAAAAGGACCGGTAGGGGTGCAGTGTTTATTGGTGCCCAATATTGTCATGCTCCATTAAACGCAATTTTTTTGAGACATAAACTTGAATTTTAATACGTACCAGATGCTCCTTTTGGGGATTTTTCCTGGGCCGGATAACAGAACACTCGATCCTGCAGGTTTTGCAGCCTCTTCCAGGCTTCATCCTTAATACATGGCCTCTATCAGATCTTCATAGTTTCTAAGAATGAACTTCTTTTTCAATTTGAATGTTGGTGTCATCATTGCATTCTTAATGGTAAATTCGGGAACGATGGTCACCTTTTTAATGGTTTCAAAGGAGGCAAGGCCTTGGTTTTTCTTTTCCACTTCAGAATTAATCAGTGCGATGATATCCTTATGGTGAATTAAGTCTGTTATGCTTGTATAGGGTATCTGGTTTTTATCGGCATAATCCTGAACGGTTATATCATTCAGTGTGACGATTGCAGAAAGATATTTTTTTTGGTCTCCGATCACACAGACTTGGTTGAGATATATAGATGTACTCATTATGCCTTCGATTCGTGATGGCGCAATGTTCTTTCCAGCCGAAGTAATAATGATATCTTTTTTCCTATCCGTAACCTTCAGAACATTATTTTCATCTATTACGCCGATATCCCCAGTCTTGAGCCATCCGTCTTCGGTAAACGTTGTGGCAGTCTCCTCAGGCATTTTATAATATTCCTTCATAACATTCCGTCCCCAAAAGAGTACTTCTCCATCGTCATCGATCTTTTGGCGTATCCCTACGCCAGGAGGGCCAACAACGCCAATAGCATAATTGTCTTGGCGGACCACATTCGAAAAAGATGTATTTTCAGTCATCCCGAGGCCTTCCAGAATTAATAAGCCAGCAGCATGAAAAAACTTCGCGATATCCGGATTCAACGGGGCCGCTCCGCTAATACACCATTTAACATTACCACCAAGAGCTTTATGAATTTTAGAGAAGATCAGTATAGTCGCCAGTTTAAATTTGATCTTCATGACCAATGGAACCGGCTGTTTTGCAAGCTTGCACCTCGAGACCTCAGCACCAACTTTGCATGCCCATCTGAAAATTTTTTCAGTGGCGCCACCTTTTGCTTCAACCCCTGCAATTATTTTGCTGTGTATTTTTTCAAACACCCTCGGGACGCTGACGAACCAATGTGGAGATGCAAGGGAAAAATCATCAACGAGCGAATCAATGCTCCGGGCAAAAGATGTTCTGTTTCCGGTTTTTATAGCAGCGTAGCAGCAGGTTCTGGCGAAAATGTGGGCGAGAGGGAGAAAGACAAACATTTCTTCGCCGTTATGGAAATCTGCACTTTTTTGCACCGACTGACAGGTGAAAGTGATGTTATCATGGGTCAGAACGACACCTTTTGGTACACCTGTTGTGCCCGAGGTGTATACTATCCCTGCAGTATCGCTGGCAGTAACCTGTGCCAGCCGGTCTTCAAAGTTTTTGTCATCTATATTCTTACCAAGAGATAAAAATTGATCGAATGTCAGAACCCAGTCGTCTTCCTCATAAGGTTCTCCGTTTAGAAGAATGACCTTTTTTATGTTTGGTATTTTTTTTCTGATTTCAAATAATTTTTCAAGCTGAATACGATCTTCTGCAAAAACAAGAACGCTGTCTGAATGATTGATAATGTATTCACAGTCTGCAGGCAAATTAGATTGATAAATCCCAACAGTTGCAATTCCCATGCACATATTTGCAGCATCGGTGAGAACCCATCTGTAGCTGGTATAACTTAAGATATTGACTTTTTCGCCCCTTTCAACACCTAGAGCGAGCAGACTTTTTGATACAGCTTTAACTTGGTTATAAAACGTCTGCCAGGTGATGGAAGTCGCCCCCCCCTTTTCATCAAACCAGCGGTATGCCGGGTCTTGCCCAAACTTGTCAACTGTTTCACAGAGCATTTGATGGAAATTGACGTAGTCTATAAACGACATAAAATCTCCTTACTGTAGTGACGCGACAATAAATTGTAAGCCGAGGGGCCAAATAGTCTGGAACATTTTTCTAATAATTCAAATATTACCTTAACGTAAAATGATACTCAACCGCGAAAGTTATTTTTTTGAAAAAAAGAGAAACAGAAATAAGTACTAGAGTAGTGGATAAGCTCTAATAACCCGGTCTCTCTAATCTCGTTGTTGCCGTGCATATTCAGCTCTTACCCGGCAGCAATCTGCGGGTGGACCTACCATACTGGATGCGGAAGTTCCTCGGCGGACAGAGTCTCTTTTTTTAGCAGCTTGACCGAGGTTTCCTCGAGGAGCTGCCTGTTTTTTTCCAGCACCGCCGTTGCCAGCTCAAAAGCCTTGCCTATGCGCCTGCGGACGGCTTCATCGATTTCGCGGGCAGTTTTTTCGCTGTAGACCCGTGACTGGAACTGCGGCATGCCGCCGGTTGCGAGAAACGGTGATTCTTCTTCCGCATAGGTCGCCAGGCCCAGGGTCTCGTCCATGCCGTAACGCATCACCATGCTGCGCGCAATATCTGTGGCCTTATCAAAGTCGTTGGCAGCGCCGGTGGATAATGTATCGAACACCAGCTTCTCCGCAGCGCGTCCGCCGAGCAGGGCTGCCATCTTGTTCTCCAGTTCTTCGCTGGTCATCAGGTACCGATCCTCAGTCGGCCTCTGGATATTGTACCCCAGGGCCCCAATGCCACGCGGAATAATGGAAACTTTCTGAACCACATCGGTGCCTGGCAGAGCCAGTGTTACCAGGGCATGGCCTATCTCATGGTACGCAACGATCTTCCGCTCATAGGGGTTTAACAGGCGATTCTTCTTTTCCAGACCGGCGACGATACGTTCAATAGCCATGGTAAAATCATCCAGAGTCACGGCAACAGCCTTCCGCCGGGTAGCAAGGATTGCCGCCTCATTGACCAGATTGGCGAGGTCGGCCCCGGTGAAGCCGGTTGTCATCCCGGCAATCTCCGCCAAGTCTACATGGGTATCCATCTGGATATGCTGCACATGGACTTTGAGAATATCTGTGCGGCCACGTTTATCTGGCCTGTCGACCAGTATCTGCCGGTCAAAGCGTCCTGCCCGCAACAGGGCAGGATCGAGGATTTCCGGCCGGTTCGTCGCAGCCAGAAGAACAATGCCCTGTTGCGGATTGAAGCCGTCAAGTTCACTCAGCAGCTGGTTGAGCGTTTGTTCCTTTTCATCATGGCCGCCGGAGAGAGGGCCTGCGCCACGGGCGCGGCCAAGGGCGTCCAGTTCATCGATAAAGATAATGCAGGGCGCATTTTTCCTCGCCTGCTCAAACAGATCGCGTACCCGGGCCGCGCCAACACCAACAAACATTTCGACAAACTCCGAGCCGCTGATGGAAAAAAATGCCACACCCGCCTCCCCGGCCACCGCACGAGCGAGCAGCGTTTTGCCGGTTCCTGGTGGGCCGACCAGCAATACGCCTTTGGGAACACGAGCACCAATACGGCCATAATCCACCGGGTTTTTAAGAAAAGCCACAATCTCCTTGAGTTCATCTTTGGCCTCATCGACCCCGGCCACTTCATCGAAGGTGACCTTTATGTCTTTTTCCACATAGATTTTTGCCTTGCTTTTGCCAATCGACATAAAGCCAGCCCCGCCTTGTTGGCCAGAAATCTTACGAATGACATACATCCAGATGGCAAAGAATATAACGGTAGGAATGACCCAGGACAGAATACTGCTGAGAATTTTGCTCTGCACGTCTCCAAAAAACTGAACATTGTATTGCGAGAGGTCTTTGGCCAATTCAGGTTCAACCCGAACAGTGTAAATTTCCCGGCGACCATCTGGCATGGCCTCTTTGAGCTTAGCGCGAAGATTGGTATCTGCGACCCTGATCTCGGCAATTTTCCCATCGTGCAGCAGTTGCTGGAACTCGCTGTACGGAACGGTTTCAACGTGGGCTTTACCGAGCCATTCCTGAAGAAGCATAATGCCAAGAAAAACAAATATGAAATACCACAAGTTTATGTGTGCTTCTTTTTCCATATGCTGTCTCCTTTCACGACACCCTAAGCAGTTATATTGATGCTCTTGATGAACAGGACCAGAGCGGCCATAAAGAACACGAAACCGATGACGGCAAGCAGCTTGCCCGCGCGGTCCTTATAATACGCAGATCTTGAAGGTGTCGTCAGCCATGCGATGCTCCACTAAACGAAGAATTTACAAAATTTGCAGCCTATCTGCAAAAAATTGCAGAATCAGACAGTATCCTGATATGGATTACAGCTAAGTGTCGGGCAGGACGCTCGCTTTATCACCCGCTCGGCGACACTCCCCAGCCACATTTTTTCAAGGCCTTTTCTGCCATGGGTTCCGATAATTATCAAATCGCTACCAATATCTTTGGCGTAATCAATTATCGAATCAACAACGTCTCCCCGACATACCTTTCCTTCGCACTCGGGAAAGACTGCCCTGCTCTTGTCGACAAGTTGATTCATTTTTTGTTCAGCCATTTTAACCACTTCGGTATTAAAGAGTACCATGGATGGCGGAGGAAAATCATAGTCACCAAAAAGATGAGGATTTTCCACTACATTGACAAAATACAGGGTGGCATCAAAACTCTTGGCAATATACACCGCATATTCCATCAGCTGGTCGGTATGCTGGAGAAAATCTATCGGTACTATAATTTTATGAATTTTTTTCATAGCAATTCTCCTTGAATTTTTAATGTAACCGAAACCTATTACAATAATGTGGCGCTATGGACCATTCCACCATCTTGTTTGACCATGGTGAGTTACTATAAAATCAATGCAAAATCGATTCCCAGAGCTCACGTAGCGCCGTCTCCGGGCATATTTAGCTCCGCCGGTCTTGGTAAATCCTCCTTGAGCGGCGAACGCTCAGCCTCCTGTATCCATCGCTATGCCCCCGGCTCTCGTTCTACTGGAACGCTTTATGCTAGTTTTTGTACTTACAGCAGGCGTAGAGGGGGAACACTATTCCATGGCAGAAAACAAAAGAGAGGCAGATCAGTGATACTTAGATCTCTTTTTATGGCGGTTGACAAGGTGCTGACACCGGATTGCAACTCACCTGCATAAAAAGCAATAGTGAGATAAAAGAGCGCGGTTAAGGTGTCAGGAAATTTGCCACAGTGTAAAGCAAAGAGTTTGCAAAATTGGAGTTCAAATATGGGACAACATAATCTGGATCGTATCATCAAGCCGCAAAAGATTGCAGTAATAGGAGCAAGCGAAAAGGTTGGTACTATCGGTAGTATCTTGATGAGAAACCTCCTTGAAGCAGGTTTTCCAGGATCGGTACTGCCGGTCAATCCGAAATATCAAAAAATCCTCGGCTGTCCGGCATATACATCGGTTTCTGAGCTGGACATGGGGGTTGACCTGGCGATTATCGCCACGCCAATACATACCGTGCCCGAGATAATCCAGGAATGTATCGGCAGGAAAGTCGGCGGGGCAATTGTTATTTCCGCCGGGGGTAAAGAAGCCGGCGCGTCTGGTAGCGAAATCGAGCAGAAAATCCGCGAGACGATCCATGCCACCGGATTTCGGGTCATTGGCCCCAACTGCCTCGGCATCATCAAGCCCAGCAGCAAACTCAATGCTACGTTTATCTCCGGGATGCCGCCACAAGGGAATATGGCCCTGGTATCTCAGAGCGGTGCCATCTGTTCTTCAATTCTTGATCTGGCCTTCAAGGAACGCATCGGTTTCAGCCATTTTGTCAGTATCGGGTCGATGCTGGATGTCGATTTCGGTGATATGATCGATTACCTCGGCAATGATGCGTCCGTAAAGAGTATCCTTCTCTATATAGAGAATTTAACCAACTTCCGAAAATTCATGAGTGCGGCCCGGTCGGTGTCGCGGGTGAAACCGATTATCGTCTTAAAAGCCGGCAGGAGCAGAGCAGGAGCCAAAGCCGCCGCGTCGCATACCGGAGCCATGGTCGGTGAAGATGGTGTCTATGATGCTGCCTTCAAGCGGGCCGGTATCGTCCGGGTCGACACTATTGAAGAACTTTTTGACTGCGCGGAGCTGATGGCCAAACAACCCCGCCCTCGAGGTCCGCGCCTTGGCATAATCACCAACGGCGGCGGACCGGGGGTGATGGCCGCCGATTTTCTTGCCAGCTTTGGCCACGAACCCGCGCCTCTTGATAGCGAGACAATTGCCAGACTCGATGCAGTTCTGCCTGCTTTTTGGAGCCACAATAATCCCATCGATATTCTCGGGGATGCTTCAGGAGAGAGATTTCAGCAGGTGCTGGACATATGCCTGCATGCCCGGAGTTTTGATGGGGTTCTGGTCATCCTCGCTCCCCAGGCGATGACCGAGCCGATGACCGTAGCCAAGGCGCTTGTGAAGGCGATGCAAGGTCATCAATACCCGATCTTTGCCAGTTGGATGGGCGGGAAAAGTGTCGGCGAAGCGGTAGAGTATCTCAATGAATCGGCAATCCCTACTTTCGACACCCCGGAGAGGGCGGTGCGGGCGTTTTTATATATGGTGGCCTTTGCCGCTAACCAGGAACTGCTGCTAGAGGCGCCGCCGAAGGTAAGCCGGAACATGGCTTTTGACCATGACAAAGCGAAAAAAATTTTGGCCAGACAGACCAGTGACGGTTTCCTGCCGGAATCAGATGTATGGCAACTCTTTGCCGCCTATGGTTTTCCCATTGTCCGGACAGCGGTTGCCACCAGTGAAGAACAGGCCGTCCAACTCAGCAGGGAGATCGGCTATCCGGTCGTGTTAAAGCTGTTCTCCTCCGACATTACCCATAAAACCGATGCCGGCGGCGTGCACCTGGATCTTCGCTCCGATGTCGATGTTCGCAAATCCTATCAACAGACGATGGTGTCAGCTCTGCACTATCGGCCAGGGTCCAAAATCGAGGGGGTAACCATTCAGCCATATCTGGCCAATCCAGATTTTGAAATACTTTTGGGGGCTAAACGAGATGTTGATTTTGGTCCGGTGCTGCTGTTCGGGATGGGCGGGATTTTCACCGAGGTTCTGCAGGATAAGGCTCTCGGGCTGCCGCCGATGAATCGATTGCTGGCCCGACGTCTGATCCAGCAAACCAAGGCCCATACACTGCTGCAGGGATATAGAAACCACCCACCGGCCGATTTTGAAAAACTCGAAGAGATGATTATCTGCCTGTCCCAGTTGCTCATCGATTTTCCGCAAATTGCCGAACTCGACATGAATCCGATCATGATCAAGGATGGCAAACCTGCCGTCGTCGATGCTCGTCTGCTGGTGTCCCCTACCGATGTGCTCTCACCACTGCATCTGGTCATCAGTCCCTATCCTGGGGAAAACATCTCGAGGATTACCACGGAGGGTGGCCTGCATATTATAATTAGGCCGGTAAAACCGGAAGATGCACCACTTTTCACGAATCTGTTCGAGGTTTTGTCGCCAACGAGTATCTATCATCGTTTTTTCGGGGTGCTGCGAGTGCTGCAGCCGGCCATGCTGTCCCGTTTCACCCAGATAGATTATGACCGCGAAATTGCCTTCGTGGCGATCGATGAAGATTCAGAAATCGAACAGATGCTCGGAGTTGCCCGGATTATTGGCGATCCCGACGGCAAAAATGGCGAGATCGCCGTCCTGATCGGTGATCCGTGGCAAGGCAAAGGCATCGGCTCCAGCCTGATGCGGCAATGTTTACTGATTGCCGATCAACGTGGATTTACCTACATACATGGGATTGTCATGAGAGAAAACCGGCATATGCTGGCGCTGGCAAAAAAACTGGGATTCGCCATCAGCCCAGGAAAAAATCCAGGCGAATATGAGATCCAGATCCATTTCAATAACCCGGAATTGGTTGAGAGATTAGCTCTTTGCGTAAGCTCTTAACAAAACTGCAAAAAAACCCGTCAACAACTCAATTTTGTTGTTGACGGGTTTTTATATTCTTATCACCCCACCATTATTTCATTATCACAGTTACATTCAAAGTTCTCTTTTCTTATTGACTCCCTGCATACGAAAATTTTTGCATCTAGGTTGCTTTATTTTCGCCGCATTGCACATAAATACAACAGTTATTTGCAAATTTCTTCGCGTAATGGTACAAAACCTGAGAATAATTATTCAGTATTCATTCTATGCGGCACTTATTACTCACTCATCACCAACTTGACAGAATATGTTTGCACCTCACCGGCCGTTGCGCCATTGCCTCAAATTTCCGATAAAAAAAGCCTTCGGCTGCTGTATGGTGCTCTTGTTGACAAGTACCGTTAATTGCTACAGTTATCCGACCGATACCGAACTGTCCCAGGCAATCTCGAAATACCTGGTATGCCTGCCCCTGCAAACAATGCAGCCGGATAAGAACTTGCCTACCTTTGCGACGCAGGATCTCTGTCTGACGGGAATTTATGACAAAACCGCTGCCGAGCCCCTTTGGGTGAATAGTCAAGGTCCAACTGAAAAAGCCCAGATTATTGTTAACTACCTGAAGAATTGCTACCAAGATGGTCTCAACCCTCAAGAATATGGGATTGATCGTTTACTTGAGCTCTGGTCGACGGAAGATGTTGACAAGCTCGCGGAACTTGAGACCGCCCTCACCTACAACCTGGTCAAATACATGCACGACATCAGCTATGGCCAGTTGAAACTACTTGATTCGGACCCGGTGTTGTTCGCCGAGGCAGGTGATAAGGATTTCGACCCAATTATTGCCGTCAAGCGGGCCCAGTCCACCATTGATCTCAACCGATTTCTCGCCGCCCTGCCGCCGCAACACCATCAATATCTCAGTCTTAAGGCCGGACTTGCCCATTATCGCAAAATCGCCGAGAACGGTGGCTGGCCTGCAGTGCCGGATGGTCCAAAGCTGCGCCCCGGGGACATTGATCCGCGGATCAAGCTGGTGCGCAAGCGGTTGCAGGTGACGGACCCGTTGCTCGGGCCTGCCGAAGGCCCTGCTGCGAGCAGATTTGACCCCATGCTCAAACAGGCTGTTATCGATTTCCAACGGCAGCATGGTCTTGCGGTAGATGGTGTGATAGGCAAGAATACTATTAGCGCCCTGAATATTCCCGTTGCTGAAAAGATCACCTCGATCCGGATTAATATGGCTCGCTGGCGCTGGCAGGCGCATGATCTTGGGGAAAGATACGTGCTGGTGAATATTGCCAGCTATAATTTAAAAGCTTTCGAGGGTGAGGAAATTACCCTGGATATCCCGGTCATTGTCGGCGAAGAGCAGCACCAGACGCCGGTCTTCAGCGGGAGCATCAGATATATGGATGTCAATCCGTTCTGGAACATTCCCACCAGTATCGCCAAGAACGAGGAGTTGCCGGCGTTGCGAAAAAACAGCAATCACCTGATCAACCGCCACGTCCGACTTTTTTCCAACTGGCAGACAGACGCTGTGGAACTTGACTCCACTAATATAAACTGGCATACTGTTACAGAAGGGCAGATTGCCGGCTATAGACTGCGGCAGGATCCCGGCCCCTGGAATGCCCTGGGGAAAATTAAGTTTATCTTCCCCAATGCATATTCCGTTTATATGCATGACACCCCGTCGCATAACCTGTTCGGTCGTACCAGACGAAATTTCAGCCACGGCTGTATCCGGGTGAGCGATGGACTGAGCCTGGCCCTTTTTCTGCTCAAGGATCAGAGGGATCGCTGGCCTATCGAAGAGTTTGAAGGAATATACAAAAATGACAAGCGCAAGGTTATAACCTTGGCAACCCCTGTGCCGGTGCACATAACGTATCTGACCACCTGGGCGGACAAAAACGGCACGATGTATTTTAACAGGGATATTTATGATCGGGATGCCAAGCTGTACAGCGCTCTCTTGAAATAACTATTTCACGAACCACAAATTTCACACATTAGCGGATGACACAACAAAAAAATACCCCTTCAATGAATCGACGGACGTTCCTGTTGCGAGCGGCACAGCTGGCGGTCGGCCTCAGTCTGACTGAGCCGCTTGACCTGCTGGCTAAGACTTTACCAAAAAATAAAATCTCATTTTTCCATACCCACACCGAAGAAAGGTTCGATCTGTTTTTTAAAGGCCGAACCTGTCCTCGCGTGGCGAAAAAAAAGATCTCCTCTTTTCTGCGCGACTACCGCACCGGTGACACCCACCCTATTGATCTACGGCTTATGGATATGCTGCTGCAGATCCAGAAAAGAACCGGCAGCAAAGGGATCTGCGAAGTTATTTCCGGATACCGTTCGCCACAGACCAATGCAGTGTTGCGATCCAGAAGTCGTGGCGTTGCCAGGAACAGTCTGCACTTAAGAGGCCAGGCTATCGATATTCGATTTTCCGACGTACGCACGAGGGACATTCGCGATGCGGCCATTTCCCTGCAGGCCGGTGGTGTCGGCTACTATGCAAAATCAGATTTTGTCCATATAGATACCGGCGATGTCCGCACCTGGTAATTTCCCAACCAGAATCGGCGAGCCCATTTGCATAGAAAGGTACGGTTACACCTCCGGGTCATGCTGTCTTTTATGGCAATCGGGGTTTGAGGTGCAATGGAACGAAAAAGATACATAAGGCAGTGGTGAACTCAAAGCCCAAGTACCAGTAAGAAGCATTTCAAACATTATCAAATAAATCGAGATTGGACGAACAACCTTTTGCCGTCATTTCCCTCCAGAACGGATCAGTGAGCTAAGACAGTTGAAATGAATTTTTTAGATGATGAGGTTATCAGGAACCTACCCTAAGAGGTGTGCTCTTTCCAACCGAAGCTTGCCATGGCAAATTTATTGCTTCTGAAATACGGAGCAAACCGAACTCCTGAAAATATGACAAAAAAACAGATAGCATTATAGGCTTCGTCCCAACTCAATTTTCCTCGAATTTATAGCCGGCGCTATAAACCGAATAGATTAACTCACGGTCATGTACTTCGTTGATTTTCTTCCTCAGCTTTTTAATATGACTGTCGATGGTCCTGTCACTGACCACTCGCTCGTCCTGATAGATGCGATCTATTAACTGGTTGCGGGAAAAAACTCTTCCCGGTTCCCCGGCCAGAATCGCCAAGAGGTGAAACTCTACGACCGTAAGGGTGAGTATCTTGCCGTTTATTTTTGCCTGGTACTTATCAGGCTCTAACTGTAGGAGGCCTTTTTCAGGAACCGATTCCACCACCCGTCGCAAGACCGCCTTCACCCGAGCTACTACTTCACGGGGACTGAACGGTTTACAGATGTAATCATCCGCGCCAATGTCGAGTCCAGCCAGACGCGCCTGTTCTTCGATCCTCGCCGTAACCATGATAATGGGGACCCGGGAAAATTGTCTTATCTCCCGGCAGATTTCCATGCCATCCTTACCCGGCAGCATCAGGTCAAGGAGAAGAAGGTCAGGCTGATTTATCCTCACCCAGTCCACTACCACACTTCCCTCGTACAGACAGTGCGGCTGAAAACCAGCCAGCAACATATAATCATTGAGCAGTTGGGCCAGATCCGGAGTATCTTCAACAATAAGAATTGTCTGTTTCATGGCTTATTCCAACAGAGGGAGACAGACCCGGATCCAGAGCCCACCTAGAGGGGAGTGTTTTGCCTCGATGCTGCCCTTATGCCCTTTTATAATGTTATAACAGATCGACAATCCCAGTCCCGCACCACCAAGATCACGACTGCGGGAGGAATCAACCCGATAAAGCCGATCAAACAGGCGAGGAAGATGCTCACCTGGTACCCCCGGTGCAGTATCCTGGATATTGTAAATAAGCTCTTTTCCCTCTTGTTTCACATGTATCTCTATTCTACCCCCCTCCTTGGTGTAACGGATACTGTTTGCCAGTAAATTGGTGAAAAGTTGTTTTAACCTCTCATTATCAGCAAACAGAAAAACCTCCTCATCAATTTCAATTGCCGTTTCAAGTATTTGTTTTTTCAACTCCAATTCAGGTTGCAACATTTCGACTGCTTGTTGCAGCGCCCTGCATGGCTGGACTTTTGCTCGGTGATAAGACATTGCCCCCATGTCAGACAAAGAGAGCTGGTAGAGATCATCTACCAGCATTGCCAGGTGCAAAATCTCTCGGTGCAGAGAATTGAATACCTCTCCTGACGGTGGATATACCCCATCTTGCAGAGCCTCAATTTTGCCGCGAAGAATTGATAATGGTGTCCGTAATTCATGAGAGATATCGGCCACCCATTGACTCCTGGCCAGCTGATTTTTCTCTAGAATTTCAGCCAGACCATTAAAGTCCTGTGACAGCTGACCCAATTCATCAGCAGATCTCACATTTATCCGGGTCTGGTACCTGCCGGTTGCCAGGTCCCTGGTCGCCAGGGCCAGCTGCCGGATGGGCCGTGTCAGCAGGTAAGCAAGCGGCAGGGAGAGTGCTGCAGCGATAAGAAAGCCAGCCCCCGCAACCAGCATGATCGCCATCTTCTGTTGCTTGATAAAAACCAACTGGTGCATATCAGAAAGATCCTTGGCTGGATGGACGCCGAGATAGCCAACCACCCGGTTCTGATACATGATTTCTAAGGTTTCAGGGTGCGTTTTGCCTGGGTCATAACCAAAGATAGTATCTCTATGTTCATTAAGAAGAAACACCCTGAGAAGAAAATGCGATGGAATCTCAAAGGGTAAGGATCCGGAGTGGGTGAATTGAGATTCTGTTTCCCCATGGCGTATTCTTTCAAGAAAACGTTCTTTCTGTTTTCCTTCCGGATAGTTGTCAACGATGAGCAGCACCATCTTTCTAGGATTGTCAACATACTCTTTCCAGCTTTTATTCTCTTTATAATGCGACCCCAGATCTGTTGCAATTTTCTTCAGCTGTTCCTGTTCGACAATATTGACATAATCGAGAAAACCACGGTCGAAACTCCACTGCATGACGAGGCTCATGTAGATAACAACGACCAAAATGGCGGTCAGGATAGCACCAAACAGCTTGTATTGGAGAGTGATTTTCATAATGATGATATTTTTAGGGCCTTATTCATTTGCACAATCTTTGCACATTACGGACATAATTGTTTCTCAGTTGTTGTGTAAGGTTGATGTAATCAATCATTTAACCACTCTGTGAAGAGTATTGAAAGCAGATAAGAAATACCTGGTATTCCTGTCTCTGACCTAACTGAGTGTTACAACACCATGACTACATCTCAATCTACATTGTCTCTGGCTCTCTCCGGCATACTGTTTGTCCTGGCGATCTCTGCGTGCACCCCGACGGCCCAAATCCCCCTGGACAGCACACCGGTTTTGCTGCCGAAAGCCTTCTCACAGCAGGGTCAACAGCGGTTGAATGAACCTTGGTGGCAAGGCATTGGTGATCCCAAGCTACAGATACTGATTGAACGAGGTCTGGCCAATAATCAGAACCTGCTGGTTATAGGTGAGCGCCTGTTGCAGGCCGAGGCACTGGCCCGCCAAGCCGGCGCGGATCTTATGCCGAGTCTTGATGCTAACGGGTCAGCCAGTACAATCAAAACACGAAACGACGGATCAACCGAATCCAGAACCGATTTACTCATAGGATTGGCAGCAGCATACGAAATAGATCTTTGGGGCAGACTACAGGCAAAAGAGGATGCAGCACTTTTTGACGCCCGCGCCAGCAGCGAGGATGTTCAGACCGCAGCACTCTCCCTTGCAGCACAGCTTGCCAACGTCTGGTATCAACTTGCGGCAAGCTACAGCCAGCTTGAGTTGCTGGGGCAACAACAGGAAATCAACCGGATGGGTTTGGAGCTCATCCAGCTTCGTTTCAATGCAGGTCAGATTGGTATTGCCGATGTACTCCAGCAAAAGCAGCTGATCGAAGCAACAACTGGTGAACTGGCTCAACAAAGATCGACTGCTAAAACACTGGAGCATCAGTTGGCAATACTGACCGGTGTCTCACCAAGAATGTTTCAAATACCAGGCATCCCAGCACTCATCAATCTGCCACCGTTGCCGTCAACCGGTGTTCCTCTCGACCTCCTTGCCAATCGCCCTGATATCAGGAGTCGTTATGCCTCTCTGCTGGCAGCCGACAAACGGATTGCCGCCGCCGTTGCCGCCAGATATCCACAACTGAGTATCTCCGCTGATCTCAACACTTCGGGCTCGAGTACACACAACCTTTTTGACAACTGGCTTGCCTCCCTTGCCGCCAACATTGTCGGGCCAATACTGGATGGCGGATCGCGACAGGCGGAGGTAGATCGAACCTCTGCGGCTGCACGGGAAAGGCTCTATGCCTATGGTGAAGCTCTGCTTGTAGCTGTAGGAGAAGTGGAGGACGCATTGGTGCAGGAAAAAGAACAGAGATTACTCATCAACAGCCTGGAGATTCAGCTCGACCTTGCAACCAGGACACTGCTAAGTGTGAAGGATCGTTACAAACAGGGAGCTGAGAACTACCAGCGTGTCCTCATAGCGCTCCTTTCCCAGCAGGGACTGCAACGGAGTCTGGTGAGTGGCAGTCAGCAACTTATCAGTTACCGAATAGACCTTTACCGGGCACTTGGTGGACAGACCCTGGTCGACATAACTGGCATTGAACAACAAAAAGAATCTTACCTTTCATATACAAACTGAGGGCGTAACATATGAATATGTTAAAAAAGGACCATACTGTGCAAGATGAATTACAGCGCCCACCGCACCGGTTCGCAAGTTTCACTCTACACATTCTGATGCCCCTCTTCGCTCTGGCTTGCGGCATAGCCATCACCGTTTACCTCCTTAATACAAGCCCACAAGCTACACCGATCAAACCGGCACAAACGTCTATCCTTGTTGAGGTGGAGCAGGTCAGTCAGGCTCCTCAACGCACTCTGGTCAGCACCATGGGTGAAATCATACCGGCCCGTGAAGTAGAGATCAAACCACGGGTAAACGGTGAAGTTGCCGATATAAGTAATGAATTTATGCCCGGAGGTTATTTTCTTGCCGGTCAGACAATGCTTGCCATTGATCGCACCGATTATGAACTCGTCGCCCGCCAACTTGACAGCAATGTGACCAAAGCGAAAAGTGACCTGGCTTTGGAGATGGGATACCAACGAATCGCGGAAAGAGAATATAAACTCCTTGGTGAATCTGTCAGTGACCAGGAAAAAAATCTCATCCTGCGTATACCCCAACTGGAAAAACTGCAAGCAGCTCTTGATTATGCACAATCAATGCGTGCTCAAGCCCGGCTCAATTTGGAACGTACTGAAATAAAGGCTCCCTTCAACGGTGTCATTGACTCTCGGATGGTCGATACGGGTGCCAAAATTACCGAATCGACCGTGCTGGCAAAAATCGTCGGTACCGATACTTTCTGGCTCATGCTCACTGTGCCGATTGAACAACTGCGCTGGCTGAAAATACCGGGCAGCAGTAATGAAAAAGGCTCAACGGTACACATTTTCACCCAGGGGAGTACATCTCCGTCCTCTTCTCGGACAGGACAGGTCATCAGGCTTATCGCCTCTCTTGAGGACCAGGGACGTATGGCCCAACTGCTGGTTGAAATAGACGACCCGCTCTCCCGCAAACAAGAAAACCGTGAAAAGCCCAGACTCTTACTCGGTTCCTATGTCCAGGCTGAGATAGAAGGCATCGCCATAGAGTCCGGCATTCGTGTTGAACGTACAGACATCCATGACGGCAATAGTGTCTGGGTGATGGACGACAACGGCATGCTCGATATTCGTGAGGTAGATATCACCTTCCGCGGTCGTGATCATGTTATTGTCGAAAGTGGGCTGCAAAATGGTGAACATCTTGTTAACCTCGGCACTCTCTTCACCGATAGCGGGCATTCCACTTCGTTTGAAAGAAGGTGGTGATAAGCCGCGGCAGGAACAACCAGTAGGCAAGACTGAGGACAGCGTTGACGACAAAAGGAGGGATAACCGTGCCTCATAAGACGACAATGAAAGAGCACGGTCTCGTTGCATGGATGGTATACAACCGTGTCACGCCAAACCTTCTGATGCTTTTTCTTGTTCTGGGCGGGATTTTTATGTCGACCAGAATTAAACAGGAAGTCTTTCCCGAATTTGTTCTAGATAGGATTTCCGTACAGGTTTCCTATCCCGGATCAAGTCCCGAGGATGTTGAACAGG
Organism: uncultured delta proteobacterium; assembly: GCA_963804605.1. Lineage (GTDB taxonomy): Bacteria > Desulfobacterota > Desulfobulbia > Desulfobulbales > Desulfocapsaceae > Desulforhopalus_A. Next base: position 40,471 of record CAWDRB010000025.1, on the reverse strand, counting down.
GCATTGTCCTGGCCATAGAGGATGCCATTGGCGGGCTTGAAGGGATCAAAGAGATTACCTCAACCGCCTCTGAAGGGAGCGCAAGGGTCAGCGCTGAACTGGAGGAAGGTGCCAATGCCCAGAAACTCCTCCAGGATATTAAACAGGAGGTCGACCGCATCGGCACGTTTCCGGACGATGCGGAAGATCCGGTTATTTCCTCAGACTCTCATACGCATCAGGTGCTGCGTTTGAACCTCTACGGCGATGCCACTGAAGGGTCTCTGAGAGAAGTGGTGGAACAGGTGAAGGACAGGTTACTCCAAGCCCCGGGTATTACCCAGGTGGAAGTCAGCGGTGGCCGCGATTTTGAAGTGAAGGTTAAAATCCCTCAGGAAAAACTGCGCATGTACGGCCTGACCCTTTCCCGGATTGCCGATATCATTCGTCAGTCGGCCGTAGAAATCCCTGGGGGAAAACTTGATACTGCGTCCGGTGAGATCCTCCTGAGGATTGATAACAGCCGGGACTGGGCCCGAGACTTCAGGCGCATTCCAATTGTTACCACCACCAGCGGCGCCACGGTTTTCCTGGAAGACCTGGCCGTTGTCAGTGAAGGTTTTGCAGACTCAAACACGCTGACAACCTATGAACAACAACGTTCCATGGCCCTTCTGGTTTATCGCGTCGGCAAACAGACGCCCATTGGCGTTTCGGAGTCAACCAAAGAGGCAATGGTTACTATTGGGACAAGCCTGCCTCCGGGAATAAATTGGAAGATCACCAGCGATAGCTCAGATGTCTATAAACAGCGCCTCGAACTGCTCCTTAAAAACGCCTTTATCGGGTTGACGCTGGTACTGCTCCTCCTGGGGCTTTTCCTTGAGATGAAGCTTGCCTTCTGGGTTACCATGGGTATCCCAATCTCCTTTCTCGGCTGCCTGCTTTTCCTGCCCGTGTTCAATGTCTCCATCAATATGATCTCGTTGTTCGCCTTTATTATTGCTCTTGGTATCGTCGTCGATGATGCCATTATAGCAGGGGAGAATATCTACGAATACCGGCAGCAGGGCATGGGATTCAGGCAAGCTGCCATTGAGGGAGCGAAAGATGTGGCGATCCCCATCGCCTTTAGTATCCTGACAAATATTGTCGCCTTTATGCCCTTGATGTTTGTGCCGGGAGCCATGGGTAAAGTGTGGAAAGTAGTGCCTCTGGTCGTTATCACCGTGTTTATCATCTCCTGGGTGGAATCACTGCTCATCCTGCCAACACATCTGGCGCACAGCAAGCAGGGTTCCGGTAACCGGCTGGGCCGTTGGTTGAGTCGCCGTCAACAGGCTTTTGGCCGAAAATTCAACTGGTTTATAAAACATATCTACGGTGCCCTCCTCAACCGAATTCTTCACTTGAAATTTTTGACTGTAGCGCTGCTTGTAGCCGGACTTTGTATCACTTTCGGCTATGTTTTCAGTGGCAGGATCGGCATCATTCTCATGCCGCGAGTTGAATCCGACCGGGCCGTGGTAACAGCCACGCTGCCCTATGGCAGCCCACTCTCTCAGACAATTAAAGTCCGGGACCAGATTGTCGGAGCCATTGAACGGGTGCGTGAACAACATGGCGGCGATCAGCTGATTGACGGCATTTCCGCAGAGATCAATGAAAATGTCGTCGAGGTGGATGCCTATTTAACCTCTCCTGACACTCGACCGCTCAGCACCAGAGAGGTGACGAATCTGTGGCGCACCGAGGTGGGTCCCATCATCGGGCTGCAATCCTCTCTCTTTGAATCTGACCATGGTGGTCCTGGAGGCGGTGCAGGTCTCTCGGTCGAGCTCAGCCACCGGGATATCGCTATTCTTGATAAAGCCAGTAAAATGCTGGCGGACGAGCTCAGCCAGTTCCCCAACGTCAAAGATATTGATGACGGATATACCCCGGGAAAACCGCAATATAGTTTTTCCATTAATGAACGGGGACATAGCCTCGGACTCACAGCAACTATGGTTGGACGGCAGGTGCGCGACGCCTTTCAGGGAGCCATTGCCCTCAAGCAGCAACGTGGCACAAATGAGGTTACGGTGCGGGTAAGATTACCCGAAGAGCAGCGGCTCAGTGAGTTCGATATCGAAACAATGTTGATTTCAACGCCAGCCGGCACCTTTGTCCCTCTTGCTGATATTGCAGATGTACAACGAGGTCGGGCATATACCAGCATCACAAGGCGAGATGGTCGCAGGACGGTGATGGTAAACGCCGATGTTGACCCGATAGGAGAATCGACAAAGGTCATGGCGGCGCTGAATGCCACGGTTTTACCCAAACTTGCCAGAACTTTTCCGGGCCTCACCTATGGCTATGAGGGAAGAGAATCGGAAAGAAAAGAGAGCATGACAAGTCTGATGCAGGGCTTTATCTTCTCGCTCATGGCCATCTACTTTTTGCTGGCCATTCCCTTTCGCAGCTATATCCAACCGGCCATTGTCATGGTCGCTATCCCATTCGGCATTGTTGGCGCTGTACTCGGACACCTTCTTATGGGCTACAACCTCAGCCTGATGAGCATGATGGGGATCATCGCCCTCTCCGGCATTGTGGTCAACGACTCTCTGGTCCTGATCGATTACGCCAATAAACAACGCCTGAAAGGGCTTAATCCGCGAGCAGCTATCCGGGCCGCATCGATACGACGATTCCGGCCGGTAATATTGACGACCCTGACAACTTTCGGTGGCCTGGCACCGATGATCTTCGAAACTTCCAGGCAGGCCCGGTTTATGATCCCAATGGCTCTTTCTTTAGGCTTTGGTATCGTTTTTGCTACAATTATTACCCTGGTGCTAGTCCCCTGTCTCTATTTGATCATTGAAAACAACAGAGGGTTATTGCAGCAGGATGATGAACCCGTTACTGCCCAGCGTTTTGTGGCCGCGTCATTTCCAGGGAAGACTAATTTATAGGATAAGCCGTCTTCGGATAGACCGACGATGATAGCTCATTTGTTCCACAATTATTCATGATGGGCCCGTATCAACGTATCCCGCGAAAGCTGGATGCAGAGTCAGATCAGAAAGAGGAGTAAAAAATGAATGATACTAAACAGTTAATTGTATGGGATCTATTTATACGAGTTTTTCATTGGTTATTGTTGCCGCTCTTCTTTGTGGCTTATGTAACTGGTGATGATAAAGGACCTCTTCATCGTTATGTCGGTTATGTAGTTCTGGGTCTTATGGTAGCCCGTATTTGTTGGGGCTTTTGGGGCACAAAGCATGCTCTTTTCAGTGATTTTATATGCTCTCCTGCAAAAGCCCTGAACTACCTTGAAAGAACTCGCGACCGGGAAACCAACACACTATATCGGTCATAATCCCGCAGCTGCCTGGATGATTTTTCTGTTGATTACAATCAGTATACTTATCTGTCTGAGTGGATATACCGCTTATGTAACCAAGGGAAAAAATCCCTCATTTGAATTTGGCAATACATTATCGATTGTTGAAAATGCCTATGCAGATGATGAAAAAGAAGAGGAAGATGAAGGGAGCAATAACGCAGCAAAAGAAGCTATTGAGGGTGGCAGGTCGGAAAAGGAAGAGAGTGATGGTGACAGCGTCTGGAGTGACATTCATGAAATGTCCGCACAATTCATGCTGATTTTGATTTGTTTACATGTAGTTGGAGTTGCTGTCTCAAGTCGGATGCATAAGGAAAATCTAGTGAAGTCCATGATAACAGGAAGAAAAGACACCCATGTCTCGTGAGTTGCTCTCTATTCTTCAAATGCGGCATGTTAAGGATAGGAAACGTCTAATTGCTTATAAGTTCGTTATAAAAAGTAGGGAGTTTTTCTATTCATCCTGGCCCGTAATAAGGCTCTTTGGTGGGTAACCGGCAGTGCACTAATTTTTCTCGGCCTCGTCTTGAGAGTTCCTTTTCTTCGGGAAATATTCAGGTTCTCGTCGATACATCTGATTGATGTAGTCATATGCGTTTCTGCAGGCATATTTAGTGTTGCCTGGTTCGAGTTGTTCAAGGTACTCAGCAGAAGGAGAGGTTGATTCCTCCTTGAGGAAAATCAATTTCATACGAATGGGAAAGGCTTTTCCTGATTTTAATAAGGAAAATCTTTCATCATCGATAGAGCTTACAAGGATTAAAGTATTTTGCGAGCACATAAATACAAAATTGCTATTGCCTGCTTGGCTGGTATTCTTATTGTCATTATTTCAGGTAAATTCGCAATTCGAACAGAGTCAATTACACAGTTTGATAGACAAATTCTCGAGTGGTTTTCCTCCTGTCGTATGGATGCTCTTGATAGGATGTTTGCCTTTGTCACTTTGGCTGGATCAAGGTTCCTTTTGTTACCATTGATTCTTGCGCTTTCTAGCATATTGATGATTCGAAAAAATGTTCGGGGGGCAGTGTTTATTACAGGTTCGTTTGTGGGTGCCAGTATTTTTAACAATGTGGTCAAGGTTGTCATCGCTCGCCCGCGGCCTGACTTTTTCACTACAGTCATCGACTTTCCGGCTGGGTTTTCATTCCCGAGCTCTCACTCCGTTCAGATAACTGTCTTTGTCCTGGCGATGTTAATTGTATTCAAACACTCACTGGGAGCTCGATGGATTCTCTTATCAACAATATTCGGCAGTTTATTGATATTGCTGGTGGGCCTTTCAAGGCTTTACCTGCAGGTCCATTATCCGACTGATGTTGTTGCAGGTATTCTGTTAGGGCTCTTGTGGGTCTTTGGATCGGCAAAATTATTTCTAGCTGATTATCCTGATTTAACAATTCATTCAAAAAGTTGGCAGCTTCATAAACGCAGGCAACCATGAAGAATAAATTCCTTGGGACTGGGACGCACGGCTACGATCCTGTACGTAAGGTGCAGACAGTAATTTCCGGCTTGCGATATGCAGTGCTCGCGGACTTTAGCGTGGCCTATAAGCTGATAATTTCACTTATTATTCTGGTAGCTACGTTAGTTCTTCGTGAAAAAGTCGATTTGCTGCTGATTCTTCTGGCGACGGGACTTGTACTGATCACTGAAATCGTGAACAGTGCTATAGAAGCGATCTGCGACTTCGTCGAGGAACGTCATAACAAGAAAATCAAGATAATCAAAGACATTGCCGCTGCGGCCGTAGGAATCAGCATTGTCGTATGGGCTGTAGTCTGTTCTGTGGAAGTGGCAGAAATGTGGTCTCAGTTCAAAAGCCGATGAGGTGTTGAGAACATACAAATCCTGGGAAATCTCTTCGACATAACCCATCTTAGATGGACTGAAAATGCTGCCGACGTGGAGTAGAAAATTGTTATCGCTACGAAAAGTATTTATTATAATCAAGTGTAACAGGTATATGATAGCGAGATACACACCTGGCGGATCACTTTTCATGGATTCCATTTATCTCTTATTTTTTGGGTAATAAAATGCTAACAGTTTATACACGTGAGGGAGACAGAATTCTACTCTCGGAAGTATCAAACCTAGAAAATATTGAGAACGTCGTTTGGCTTGACCTGACAAATCCTACTCCTTCGGAAATAAAAACCGTTGAACACTTCAGTTCATTAGCTTTGCCGAACATAAAGGAAACAGAGGAAATTGAGGCCAGTTCACATTATGAGGTTTATCCCGATGGCTTACAGGTAAACTGCTCATTTCTTCATCAGGTCAGCGGTAATTTTTCCATAACCAATGTGGCTTTTCTATTCAACAAAAAATGTCTTATCAGTCTTTGTGCACGTGAAGTACCCATTCTCAGCCGACTTCAGGCACGTGCTCAAGTAAACAGCGATTTGGTTATAGATCCCCTCTCAACTATCATTGCACTCATTGAAGATAAAATTGAAAAACTGGCAGATTTGTCTGAAGAAGCACACTTGGCGATAGAAAGAATAAGTCGCCAGATCTTCAATCAACAGAATGTTATCCAAGAGGAAATTATCGACAACCTTTCTCGACAGGATGACTTGAATGGGAAAATTCGCTTATGCCTTATGGATGGACAGCGTGACTTGAATTTCCTGCTTCGCCGAGGGCGCCTACTAGATGAAAATATCAATACCACCAATGATATCCTCGAAGATATCAAAACCCTCCTGTCTCACAATACCTTTCTCTCTGAAAGGCTGGATTTTCTCTTAAATGCAGCCTTGGGTTTCATCAGCATTGAACAAAACAAAATCATCAAAATATTCTCGATTGCAGCGGTTGTCTTTATGCCGCCAACAGTTATCGCCAGTATATTTGGCATGAATTTTAAGTTGATGCCCGAATTGTCCTGGCCATGGGGCTACCCTTTAGCCCTGTTGTCTATGATTGTTGCCGGGCTAGCTCCTTATGTTTATTTCAAGAACAAGGGCTGGTTATGATATCCACGTTAGCTGCGACTGAGCTGTTATTGGTACACGATAGAGGAGGCTACATCATATCTTGGTCGATTTTCTATAGGTAGCCGTTGAGATCCTCTGCTTTTATTTGATCATGCAAAACAACAGAGGGCTATTGCAGCAGGATGAAATACCAGTTCAGCCAGAAAAAATATTGATTTAAGGAGAAAAAAATGGATGAAAAAAGATCGATAGTCGTTTGGGACGGGTTTGTGCGCTTTTTTCATTGGTCAATGATACTGCTTATTTTTTTGGCCTATATGACAGGAGATATTAAAGGACCTCTACATAAGTACATTGGGTTCGTACTATTTGGTCTTGTGGTAAGTCGCATATTTTGGGGCTTTCGGGGTACCAGATATGCCCTTTTTAGTAATTTTGTCTGTTCTCCGGTCACAGCTCTGAACTACCTGAAAGAACTCTCGACAGGGAAAACAACACACTACATTGGTCATAATCCCGCAGCCGCCTGGATGATTCTTTTGTTGCTTTCAAGCAGCATAATAATCTGCCTGACTGGTTATGCAGCGCACACGACAAAGAGAGGTATGAATTCAATAGGTTCTGACAATACAATTTCGATTGTTGGAAACGCCTACGCTGATGACGACAAAAATGAGCGGCATGAAGGTAAACACAAAGGACGTGAAAGACATAACGATGGAGAAAGGATGATGAGAGTGACAGCGTCTGGAGTGACATTCATGAAATGTTAGCACAATTCATGCTGATTTTGATTTGTTTTCATATAGTTGGAGTTGCTGTCTCAAGTAAAGTGCACAACGAAAACCTCGTGAAAGGAATCATTACAGGGAAAAAAGACAGACAAACCGAATAGCTGGCCAACTAGAAATTTCATTAAAAAATATCACCTTGCATAAAAAGAAAGGGAAAATAAATGAACCAATCAGAGTTACACAAAGCATTGAATAATTTTAAGACCAATGATCAACTTAAGCGAAAGCTCAAAATATTTCTCGGCATTGGTTGCCTCGGTATGCTGTTAGTCGGTGGCCTCATCCTTTGGGCAGGTGTCGCGACCGTTCAGCATGTGGCAAAGATCGGCAGCAATGTAAGCGTCCAGGAGCAGGTGGAAAATCTCAAAGAAGAGATTCCAAAAATCCCGGCCATTGTCAAGGTTGGTTGCTGGGAAAAAGTGCAGAGTCTGATGAATATACAGGTTTGGCTTGAGACTCCTCTTGGTGAGAATATCAAGAGTTTACAGGATGCGTGCTTTGCAACGGATAGCAAATAAATCCCCCATGAATATCAACACTAAACCAGATATGTCTTTGGGCCTGAGCGAAACTCAGGCCCAGGACAAAATAGCCAAGGAAGGATTTAATGAACTCCCCTCTTCCAAGCCCAGGAATCTCTTGGCAATCGCCTTGGGAGTAGTTCGGGAACCTATGTTCCTGCTGCTGGTGGCCTGCGGAACACTGTATCTGGTCCTGGGCGACGTGCAGGAAGGGATAATGCTGTTAGGTTTTGTCTTCGTTATAATGGGCATTGAACTCTACCAGGAAAAGAAAACGGAGAAGGCATTGGATGCCTTGAGGGATATGGCAAGCCCCCGTGCCCTGGTTATTCGCGATGGAAGCGAAAAGAGAATCGCCGGGAGAGAAGTGGTAACCGGCGATATTATAGTTCTTCAGGAAGGAGACCGGGTACCTGCTGATGCCACAGTTCTGACATCCGTTAATCTCTTGGCCGATGAATCGTTACTTACCGGAGAATCGGTGCCGGTAAGGAAAAACGAATGGGACTCGCATTTAGAAAAAACACATCCCGGTGGGGATGATCTCCCTTTTGTCTATTCCGGCTCCTTAATTGTACAGGGTAACGGGATGGCAAAGGTGACCGCTACCGGCATGAATACTGAAATCGGCAGCATCGGCAAGGCCCTGGAATCGGTAATGCCAGAGGACACCAAACTTAAACGTGAAATGGGTTCGCTGATCAAGAAACTGGCGATTATCGGGATTTCTCTTTGTCTGTTGGTGATCGCGGTCTATACCATGTCCCGGGGCGATTTACTCAAAGGCTTTCTTGCGGGACTGACACTGGCAATGGCCATGCTGCCCGAGGAATTTCCCGTTGTCCTTGCTGTGTTTATGGCACTTGGTGCCTGGCGTATGTCGAAGCAGAGAGTCTTGACCAGAAAACCTGCGGCTATTGAAACTCTCGGCTCAGCGACGGTGTTATGTTCCGACAAAACCGGGACCCTGACCCAAAATAAAATGACCGTTGCCTGGTTGTATAACGGTTCGGAGTTCTTCTCCCTGGCTGACGACAAAAGCTTCCCGGGGAAATTTCATGAAATTTTCGAATACGGCATGCTTTCGAGCCAGACCAATCCCTTTGACCCTATGGAAAAAGCCATCTTAAAGATGAGTGAGCTGCATCTTACTGGAACCGACCATATCCATACCGATTGGGAGATGTTGAAAGAGTACCCTCTTTCAAAGGATTTACTGGCCATGTCGAGAGTGTTCCGGCAGACAGGGACAGACGAAAAAACCATTGCCGTAAAAGGTGCTCCTGAGGCAATTTTTGATCTCTGTCACCTGGATGAGCAACAACAGCGCGAATTGGCGTCCGCCGTCGAACATCTCGCTGAGAAGGGGTTGCGGGTTCTGGGCGTTGGCAAGGCACGAATCGAATCATCAGACTTACCTGATATTCAACATGATTTTGATTTTGAATTTGTTGGTCTGATCGGGCTGTCCGATCCTATCCGGCCAAATGTGCCGGAAGCAGTCGCAGAATGCTACCGGGCAGGCATCAGGGTGATTATGATTACCGGGGATTATCCTGTAACGGCGATGAATATTGCCAGAGAAATAGGCCTGCAAAATCACGAAGTCTGCATTACAGGCCAAGAACTGCAGGTGATGTCCGAGGCTGAGCTGTGTGAAAAAATTCAACATGTTAATGTGTTTGCCAGGGTCGTACCGGAACAGAAATTGAAAATTGTCAACGCGCTCAAGAAAAACAAAGAAATTGTTGCCATGACAGGTGACGGGGTCAATGATGCTCCGGCGCTAAAGGCTGCCAATATTGGCATTGCCATGGGAGAAAAAGGCACCGATGTCGCGCGGGAGGCCTCTTCCTTGGTGTTGATGGATGACAATTTCGCTTCCATCGTCGGTGCCGTAAGGATGGGACGTCGGATTTTCGACAATCTCCAGAAAGCACTCGGGTATATTTTTGCAATCCATGTACCTATTGCCGGCCTGTCCCTCATCCCGATATTTTTTGCCGATTTACCACTGATCCTCTGGCCTGTTCATATTGTGTTCATGGAACTGATAATAGACCCTGCCTGTTCCATCATCTTTGAGGCGGAAAAGGAAGAGGCTAACGTCATGTCCAGGCCACCGGCAAAAATTGATGAGCCATTTTTCGGAGGACGGAAGATTCTTCTCAGCTGTCTGCAGGGGGTTGGCGTACTCATCATTGTCATGGCAATTTATGGACTTGGTTTATCTCAGGGGTATTCAGAAAAAGAGGTCAGAACATTCTGTTTCATCACCCTTATCTCCTCGAACATTGCCGTAATATTGTCAAACCGTTCCTGGACGAGAAATATTTTCCAGATCCTGATTACTCCTAACCCAACCGTGAAATGGGTCGTTGGCGGCGCGATATTTTTCCTCGCACTGGTATTAAACATTCCATTTCTGACGGATATATTTCTTTTTCAAAAGGTTGATTTGCTGGAGATCAGCATCTGCACTGCAGCAGGTTTATTGAGCATAACGGGCTTTGAGATTTTTAAAATGGCAGCAAACCGTTCCAAAAGAGAGTTAAAATGTCATTTATAAATACGCTTCATAAGAATGAGAGAATTTACGATAATTGAGAGGAACAGACGTTTTGTAGATCAACCTTTATTAAACAGGAACCAACGATGATTGACATGAATAAACTCCTCGGGCAACTGCTTGGCAGCGGTGCGGCTGGTGGATTTGCAGGAGGCCTGGCCGGTGGACTTGCCAGTAACATGCTGACCAGCAAGAAAGGACGTAAACTGGGAACAAAAGCGCTCAAACTGGGCGGAGTTGCTGCAGTAGGCGCACTGGCTTACACTGCTTACCAGCAGTACAACAAAGGAGTCACATCTACCCTGCCCGCCACCCCAGCAGATCTCACTCCGGCTCCACCAGGCACTAGGTTCATGCCTGAACAAGGCGATGATGCGGCCAATAAAGCTCTGGGACTTACGCTGATACGAGCGATGATTGCTGTTGCCCGTGCGGATGGTCGTCTGGATGCGCAGGAAAGTCAGGCTGTCTTCCAAAAGATTCAATCCCTTGGACTGGACAGTGAAAGTCAGACTCTCTTAGTGGAAGAGATGGGTCAGCCGGTCGATATGGACGCTATTGTCAACAGTGCCCGTAGCCCCGAGATCGCCGCCGAAATCTACACGGCATCGCTACTGGCCGTCGACGTCGACACCGCCGCTGAAAAAGGCTATCTCGCCATGCTGGCCGCACGCCTGCGTCTGCCTTCGGAGCTGGTAATGGAACTTGAGCGTCAGGTAGAAGCGCAAAAAACAATCGCTCCATAGCAGTCAGCTTGTGGTCACAGACCATTAGCTGATTTTACTTCTCCATGTTCCTTAATTATCATCGGAACAAGGAAGCATCTTGTCAGGTTTGATAAAGGTTTCGGATTCATTGTTTGCTAATCCAAAACAAGTAGTAATAAAAACCTCTTTCCCGAAAAATAATCACGGCTAATTTTATGATTAGCTGAGGACGCACGGGATTTGGAAAAATTTTATAAAAATATCAGCACAAGGCCTTTCAGAGGACGTAAAATCCTTATGGAAGGCTTTGTGTTTTTTACAGAGGTGTTGCCTGCATGTAATTAATCACCAATGATGAGAGGGGTACCTTTAACAGGTTGTCAAACTTTTTGGATAAAGGGAGCAAAGCTAGGATTAAAAAGGCAATGATCGGTGCGACAATTCTGTTGTTTGCAGGAACTGTTGGCATGGTAACGGCGGCAAACCTGTCACGGATGGAGCAACTCGGTAAGATCATGTACCTGGATAAGGATTTTTCTTGCGGATAATCCCGTTGATCTGGGACTTGGCGGTTTTTTAGCTAATCCTGCACAAAACGGTAAATTCAAGGTTCCCACACTGAGATATATCGCCCTGACTGCACTCTATGGCCATAACGGCTACTTCCCGATCTTAAAAAAAGACATGGTTAATTTCAAGAACTCCAGAGATGTCGCTGACTGGGCCGGACCGGAAGTAACTGAGAATATAAATACAGATGACAATATGGGTAATCTCGGGTTGACTGATCCAGAAGTTAACGACATTGTGGCATTTTTAATGGCGCTGACGGATTTGTAGCAGCAGGCCGCGATAAGATCAAGGGATTCCTGAGGTGAATTTCGTCCAGGATATCCTGCGGTCATTGAAATATAATAGCTATTCGGCCCGATTCTTTATGTGCCGGGTCTCTTTTTTATACATTACAGAATGTATTAGGAGATGGTAAAAAGTGAAAGAAACCCAAAAAAGGTAACCGTATATTGGAGAGCCTGCTTATCCTCCCCCGGTTTTACATGCTCACCTTTTAGTGTTTAAAGATGCGAACGTTGACGTGCGGGGCTGATCCTCTAAGCATGTGCCGCGACACAACAGCAGTGATTACCAAACGTTTTCCCAACTATCTCAGCACGCAAGGTGTCAGGACTTGCTTTAAGATTTTATTGCTCATTTGGGTTTATGAATTCTTTTTGATCGGACTACAATATCAAGACGTACGGCTGGCTCTTCAGCAGGATAATTCATTAAATGGAGGTGAATTGTATGGTACGGAAAAGGTTTATGAAAGTGTTTGTAGCAGTTTTTGGATTCGTCGTATTTACAGCTGGAACTGCTCTCTCAAGCCCTGCCGGCGAAAAAAGCGTTCCACCAGACGAGGCCCTGCAAAAATTGATGACTGGTAACAAGCATTTTGTGGAAAATATGCTAACAAATGCCACGAGGAGCGACGCTGCAACACGTGCATCGCTGGCCAACTCCCAGAAGCCATATGCCATCATCCTCAGCTGTTCCGATTCCCGAGTTCCGCCAGAAATTATTTTTGACAAAGGTCTTGGAGAAATTTTTGTAATTCGTGTTGCCGGGAATATTCCTGATCCAATCGTTCTCGGGAGTATTGAATATGCAGCCGAACATTTAGGGTCATCATTGATAGTGGTGCTGGGGCACGAACGGTGTGGAGCCGTCACCGCCACTGTGGATGCAAAAGGGCAAAGCACCGGCAGTAAAAACATCGATGCCATCGTCAAAGAAATTGCACCCAGCGTTAATCTGGCCACCAAGGATTGCGCTGCTTGCAAAGATGACAAAGATTGCGCTGCAACAAAGAAAAGTGAGTTTGTGAATTGCGCAATCGACAACAATGCCAAAATAGTGGCTGCCAGCCTAACTAAAAATTCCGAGATTCTAAAGCATCTAGCCGAAGAGAAAAAGATCAAGATAGTTGTCGCTAAATATGATCTGGATGACGGAACAGTGACACTTTTCGAATAGGGTAGAATTGCACTTTTCGGTGGAATCTGTCACAGGATTCTTTGTAACATACAGATATATTACACAATCTGTATTTGTTGAACTTCTCGAAAATGTGGCTAATTGATGAATAGAAACGGGATGTTACCTAAAATCCTACGGGGACTTTCATCGAAAGGTGCAATCAGACCCAATGACCCCAGGTAGTGCAGTTGTTGGGATTACCCCTATACCAAAGTACAGCCAGTATATATAGCCAAATAACATTGGTATTGGATTTTTTGGCTGCTCCTTTTATGGTCGGCCAAATTGATCTATACCCATCTTGGCTACCTCATATGAAAGTCGCTCGCATATATCTTCGTGTCCGCACTGCCGAACAGGACCTCACTCGCCAGGCCGATATCGAACATCGTACCCGGGATGCTGGCTACTACATCGCTGGTGTCTACCGAGAAAAAGCGTCGGGCGCTCGTGCTGACCAGCCAGAACTGCTGCGCATGATTGCTGATCTCCAACCGGGCGAGGTAGTTGTCGCCGAAAAGACTGACCGCATCAGTTGGCTGCCAGAAGTGGCCCCTGACCAAAGCCAAGCAACTGGTCGCATCCATCCAATCAACAAAACGCAGCATCACTGATCTATATTAACGGCCCAGGCGTGCGTCGCAGCACAACGATACAGCTCAATCGCGGTGAAGGGCGACACAGCGTGGCCCGAGCCGTGTTCCACGGTAAGCGCGGCGAGCTACTGCAGCATTACCGCGAGGGGCAGGAAGATCAGTTGGGTGCCCTGGGCCTGGTGCTTAACATGATGGTTTTATGGAATACCATTTACATAGAGGTTGCTTTTAATAGACTGCGTGCAGAAGGCGCTACTCGGTACGAGAAGAATACGTCCGGCAACTATCGCCGCTGCTGCACCCACACATAAACATGATGGAACGCTACTCATGTTCAGTTCCAGAAATAGTGGCCAGGCGAGCTGAGGCCATTACGTGATCGAGCAGAATACGAGTAAGCAAAAATCTCATGTATCTTTAGGTTCCACTGCGCCTCAACCCCCTAATCCGGCCGACTGCAGGTGTCGGTGTAGGTCAAACCATCACCTTTGATCAATGAGTTGAGTTATACCTTTGCCTTCGTTGCCAACCATTTTGGCAACAATCCCCTTGTTGACATGGGCAACGATGATATCGCCAATTTCTTCGATAGCATCTTCAAAAAAACCATGCCGCTTCATGCCATTGGTTTGTTGGCGATTATCATCAGTGGGGGTCATGTACTGAATGATGTCAGCTTTATACCGGTGTATTAAAAAGAGTTGCAGAAGGGTCATAAACCGCTTTCTTCTCAGGCCGGTATCAGAAATTATCTGATTACGGATAAACAGAAATACCTTATCCTCGCGATCGCACATTACGGTATAAACTACTTCAGCGACCTTGTTTTTCGATCTGTCAAGAACCTTCAACTCCAGGATGTCCGAGCCCTGGCTTTGTGGTCTGATTCGTGCAGAAAGACCAAGGTCGACTTTGTTGTGTTGAGCCCATTTGGCAAGCCATCCTTCAAGGAGCGATATCGGTGGTTCGGTGTGAATAAGATGTTGAAATTGGGTGGAGCCTTTGCCCATTGCCTTGGTCGTTGCCGTTCGTCCGGAAGAGGCGGAAAGCGCGCCATCGAGTCGAGGGCCACCAACCAGAGTCTGCGGCGTGGTGTACGGAGATTCAATCAGTCGAAGTTTGCGCTGCAGTCGTGCCAGGGCAAGCATACCATCCTGCTTCAGGGCGGTGGCGAGCTCTTCGCCTGCGACACCGTCGGCCTGATGGCCACCGTAGGTAATAAAATTGAATACATAGCCCAGTTTGCCAATATCACTTGGGAATTTCCGCATCTCATCATCACTCATCCCGGTAGTATCCCAGTTAAAGGAAGGCGAGAGATTATAGGCAAGCATCTGGTCTGGATAGACGGCATGGATGGCTTCGGCAAATTCAGTGGCCTCTTTTAGATTGGCTGTTTTTGTCTCCATCCAGATAAGATCGGCAAAGGGCGCAACTGCCAGAGATTTGGCGATGGCGTAATCGATACCGCCACGAATCTGGAAGAAACCTTCTGTTGTCCTCGGGCGGTTCCAGTCCCATGGAATATTTGCCCCAATTTCTTTGGCCTTCTGCCTGGCCATGAAGTGCGATACTTTTTTAGCGTACGCCAGCCATTCATCGACACTCATTGCTGTATCCTGGCCATCCTCCTGCAGGAGCTTCATCCGATCGGCAACGGCTTGCGGAAAGGTCTTTATTCCAGCGTCACTCTCCCAGGCCTGCACCACAATAGTCATGGCTTCATCGAGCATATGCTCTAATTCCAGTCCATCGGCAGAGACCTTCTTGGCAATGATCGCCTGTAATTTCTCATAGATGTCAGCCGATTTAAACCATTGGGTGGCCAGTTCATACTGTTCTTCGGCCAGGTCGTAGAGCAGATGACCGAACACTTCATTGTGCCCGGATTGGTGGAACAGGCGCTGCACGGCCAAGGCACAGAATTTATAAAGAGGCACATTGATGTTTGTTGCCCCCAGGATAAAAGCGTGGTCCCTGCTGTCGTTATTGCTTTCAAGCAGGGTGGCCGCTTCTGCATCGGTCCTGGCCACGATAATGCCGGGAACCCGCATTATATCCAATTGAAAACGGGCGGTGTTGAGCCGCTTTATCTGTTCGTCGACGGGAACCAGGACCTTGCCGCCCTGGTGCCCGCATTTCTTTGTACCCGGCCGTTGATCTTCAATATGGTAGCCGGGAACACCGACTTCGACAAAACGGCGGATCAGGTTGCGGACATGGGCATCACCACCATGCCCGGTGTCGGCATCGGCGATGATATAGGGGCTGAAGTCAAATTCCGGGCTCTTCTCGCGCTGTTCCTTGGTCATGCGGGAGCGAAAGAACTTCTGGTTTCTATCAGCAGTGAGCAGAGCTCTAACAATCGATGCCGCCTCGTCGGGAACCTGACTAAGTGGATAAGAGGCTAAATCCGCTCCAGGGTCTTCATTGATAGAGCCTTTGGCCGATGTTGCCCAGCCGCCCAGGTATATTCCCTCGATGCCTGCTCTTTTTATGGTTACCGCCTGGCCGGGCGAATAGGGGCCAAAGGTAGTAATTGATGTTTTGTTGGCGAACTTTTCTCGTAAAAGACTGAAAAAACCTGTCGCAGCTTCTCGTGCCACAGTATAATCGTTGGCAATGGTCCCCTGCTGCTCTGCCACCTGCCGCTCAGAATAGAGCCGTTGAATCCCGTCAAACCGGGAACTGGAGAAATATCCCTGTAATTCACTGATTTGCTTTTCCAACATGCTTTGCTCCTTATTTTTATTTTGATGAATAGTCCAAATTTTCGGTAATTCGCTGACCACTTTCTCTGAATTTCTTGATATAGGCTTCAATTCGCCGCTTGCCTTCGGGTAAATCGTAATTGTTCAAATTGATGTTCAACAGATCGATATACCACGGGATTTTCACCTCTTCGTCCATATATTGTTTGGCCACTTCATAGATGATCGGCAGGGAAGTGGTTTTCGATTTTTCATGGACATCGCGGTTGTCGGCCTTGAGAAGTTTGTTATATTCTTCATCAAGGAGCTTGGCAAAAATTGCTTTGGTAAAAACTGCTCCTTTCTTAAGCCCTGTCTCCTGGTCATCTTCGGTGAGTGGCGCACCTTTATGTACCCATTCCCAGAGGATGCTCAGGCGGATCTCCCCAGTTGCCATATCTTCCATGAGATAGAGAATGTCATCGTTGCCGAAAAAATCTCCGGGCTTCAAAGCAGCCGCCTGGAACCCCTGGGAAAATGCATTACCATATTGCAGGGCGACACTGAGCAGATTTCTTGCTCCACGAACGGTGCGGGGGGCATCTTCTAATAAAAAGAGATTATCGGCATCTTCCTGCTCATAGCTGAGTGATGGAAAGGATCTTCCCAGTTGATTGTGCTCGCCGATTTTTTCCCAGACCGGTCGGACGATATGGACCATCTTCCAGTGGGCGACCCATTTGCCGCTGGCGCCTGCCTTTTGTTCACGTTCGGCGCCGGCGACACCGTTTTTCATACCGGCCTCTACACCTTTTTTAGATCCAACGGGGATATTGGGTTCCATTCCGCCTTGAAACAAGGCGAATCTGCCATTTTGATCGGGAGTGTTTACACAGCGCCGGACCCGGTCTTCATACATCCTCATGTAGCCATAGGTCATGCCGATTGCTTCAATGTTGGGATTGATAAAATTGCTGTCCCATGCCATGGCATCGGCTACGCTGTTGATATAATCCCATCTGCCGGTGTTAAAACCAACAAAGTGACCACCCAAAGCGGCCCGGATCTCCATACACTGAAAGGTTGCTTCAACCTGTTCGAGAAGAACATAGGCGAGTATCGAATTGTGCGGCAGACCTAAGACGGATTCGAGCGT
This sequence comes from uncultured delta proteobacterium, assembly GCA_963804605.1. Lineage (GTDB taxonomy): Bacteria > Desulfobacterota > Desulfobulbia > Desulfobulbales > Desulfocapsaceae > Desulforhopalus_A. The sequence continues at coordinate 23,074 of CAWDRB010000025.1, read as the reverse complement.
ATCCAGTATTTTATTCCAAAAAGCCGCTTCTTCGGCGGTCTGGATTTTGGGAAGATAAAGCACCAGGGAGGAGCCGCTCTTTCGTAAAGCCTCATGGGTGTTGCACAGATAAAGCGTTGTATCAACAATGGAAGCCGACAGTCCCCGGCCATCAGCATCCCGGAAATGCCGGTCGTCGAGATGGAGTCCTCGAGGCCTGAATATTCTGGTGGTGAATTTGAGTTGCGCCATCCAATCTTTTATGATTGGTTTACCAAGAAAGGATTCCGCCCATTTATTCATGTCCTTTGCTACATTCTCTGCAACACCCAGGAATATCGGGTCCTTGCTGTAGGCGAGTTTGAGGTTGCGAATGTTGTCCAGAGACATGGTTTTAATCTGCCCCAAGGCGTCTTCGCCGTCAAACATCCAGCCATCTGCTCCGGAAAGAAGGGCATATGCCACGTTTCTGATGCTGCTTTCAACTGGCGCATCCGGCTTTGCTGCCGGGCCGGTGCCTTGAATCCATTGTCGCTGTAGATCTTCGGGAATGCGCGGACCACTGAACTTGCCGGCCCTGGCGTCAGCTACTGAAATCTGGCTGCCACCGATGGACTCATCACTTTTTAAAAAGGTGATTCGCTCATGATTTTCAAATCTTTGCAGCCGTCTCATGCTCCGCTTTTCCATGAGAGCGATACGCTCACCGTTGAGCGCCGCCAGTTTGTCGAGAGCGACAAGAGCATCATCGTTGAGTACATCCGGATAATTCTCTATAATTTCAATGGGAAACAACAGCCGTTTGGTGATTGATTCTGACATGCCCCCTCCTTGTTGAGTTTGTTTTTAGTTAGGGTATGTATCATGATCACGGACGTCAAGCGATGCAACGTTGATGGCGTCGTAAAAACTCTTCACCTGCTTCGTTGCTACAAATTTTTCATCATTACGACGTACTCTAGTACGCCGTAATGATGAAAAATTTGTGCGCCTCGCATCTGAAGCTTTTTACTTAGCCATCTTGAAATGGGACTTTTTACGAGTCCATCACCATTGTTCGTTAAAGAATTGCAGTAAGAGGCTGGTTGAGGGTGGTTAATGCTTCTTAACTCTCTATGGGTTCAGGATGTTATTAGGCCTCTGGCCATCCATATGGAGTCGTAAATTATTCAGTGCATTAAAGATCTTCAGACGGCGCAGTTCGATAACAGCCGCAGCGGTATGCCCGGCAATCTTGAGATTGGCAAGCGGCCTGCCGTCTGCATCCATAAATCGTTGGCCTGCTTTGCCTTTTTGTTCATCGGAAAGCACATCCAGCCGTACCTCGACGTCTTGCCGTTCTCGTAAGTACGGGGCGAGATCCGCTTCATTTAGCAACCCCTTGCCCGCATTAACGAGAATTTTTACCGAGCCTTGAGCTTTGGCACCCAGCATATCCAGGGCCTGACGGTCAACCCAATATCGGGTCTGTGCGGTCGTAGACGCTAATGTTGTGACAATGTTGCTGGTTGCAAACAGTTCTTCTTTCTCAACATACGTGACATCTATTTTTTTACCGAAAACTTTTGCCCGGTTTTCCGCCAGGCGCTTGAGCCTCTCCAATTTTTGTTGATATTTGGGGCGATCCGGGTCTCGCTGGCAGACGATGACATTTGTCCCCAATGCCAGTGTCCGTTGCACTACGGCTTCACCGATACGACCCAGGCCTTGCACGCCAAAGGTTAATCCGATTGGCGAACGATCAAATATGGCCTGATCATGTACATACACCTTGTCGGCGAGAACGCTTATCGAACTTTTGGTTTTTATTTCCTTTAACACTCCACTTTTATAGGCTGCAGGTGTTTTGATCGTATAGGTTGCCGTGTGGATCAACTCCTCTCGCCCAACAGGTTTTATGTGGAAGGACAATGGCTTTGTTGCTGAAACCTCGGGTAAAAGTTTCAACAATTCCTCCAGTCGGGATCTCTGTCGCTCCGGAAGCCCTAGGTACTCCTCTTCCAGGACAAGAATCTTGGATAGCTCATACGCCATTGCCAGTTCAATAAGAGTAACTCCCACCTCATCCAGGCCAATAATACCAATGCTGTTGCATATACCCGCCTCGCTGTATTGGCCAAGCTGGTCATGATAAACCGTTGCCTCCCGTCCAACCCCGGTGCGTACATATTTATCGCCTGAGCCGAATGCATACATAACATCCAGCCTCAATGCCCGCTTCAGCAAAGTGAACCAGATGATTTGCGCAACAGTTCTTGCTCTCTCTACCAAAGAGACATCGATCTGATTCAGGGCGATGACCCCTTCAGAAAAATAATCCTGGACATACCGTCCATAGAGCGCATCCAGAGCCATGCCGATATTCTGTTCCGTAACGGCAACAGTGGTATATCCCGGTGAGTTGGTAACCGTTGTGCCCAGCTGGGTAGCCGTTTCTAAATCGATATGATGGGTAGCCGTTGCAAAAAGGATAAGGCCTTTTAACTGTGCCTGCCTGAAGAACGACGCATCAAAATTCGCATTACAATAGCCCAGGCAATAATCGTAATCCTGACTTGCCACAATAGCATTCAACCTGCTGTTAATTCCTGGAAACCACTCGCTATCCACTTCTATTAATTCTGACTCGGCAAGCAGGATATCAAATGAGACGTCACTGAATGCCTGTTGAAGGTGCAGGACAATCGCCGGGGGCAACGGTTCAATGACCAGTACTTTGGCTTTTGGCGAAGGTACTTGTATACGAACAAACTTAAGCTCCTCGATCACAACAATTTCCTGCGTTCCCGTGGTTTTTCCTTTAGTTAGCGGGGTGTTGACTATATTGGGAGGAATCCTGCCGTCAATCAGGTTGCGTAAATTATCCAGGGCCTTGAATATCTTTAATTGTCTGACTTCCCGAACCGCAGCTGCGGTATGCCCGGTAACTTTAATATTTGTCAGTGGCAGGCCATCATCGTCGATCAGCTTAAGATAGGCACCACCTTCATGTTCATCGACCAGAATATCCAGCCTTGCCTCGGCATCACGATTGACCGTCAGGAATTGAATTAATGCACCTTCATCGACAAGTCCCTTTCCAGCACTGACAATCACCCGCAGAGGGCTTGACGTTCTGCTTGCAAACAGCTCTAATCCTTTTTTGTCCACCCATCCCTGGGTCTTGTCTGTGGTCGCCGCCAAGGTCGTAATCACATTGCTTCCCGCAAAGAACGCATCTTTATCTTCAGCATATGCAACACTCAGTGGCTGGCCGAGCCATTTGTCATGATGAGCAGCCAGTTTTTGCAGATTTGCCAGTTTTGCTTGATATTTCGGCCGGCCCGGATCTCTTTGGTAGATAAGAATGCTCATACCCAGCTTAATCGCCCGCTGCGCAACAGCCTCACCAATCCGCCCAAAACCCTGAATGCCCAAGGTGAGTTTACCAGTTGACGAGGTATACAAATCGACAAGATTGCGGACAAAAATGTCTTCAATATCAATATGAATTTTATCCGCCTGTTGCGTGGTCGTGCCCCTGCTGACATCATTAGTTTCGGTAGTAAATATATAATCCGCACGATCAAAGAGTTCAGCACGGTTCACCGGCACAATCCGGATAGAGAGTTCATTTGTCGGGGAGGTTTGTTTTTTGATTGCGATCAGTTCCTCAAGCCGCTCTTTAGTTGTAAAAGGAAGATCGCCGTACTCACTATCGAGGAGATAAATTATTGCAGCTTCGTGGGTGATGGAAAATTCAATGATATAAAGGCCTGTTTCACCCAGGCCAATAACGCCGATGCTCCGGGCAATACCGGCTTCCTTGTTTTGGCCTATTTGATCATGATAAACGGTGGCGTGCTCGCCAACCCCGGTGCGTACATACCTCTCGCTGGCGCCAAAGGAAAACATTTCATCAAGTTTTAAGGCCCTCTGTAAAAAACTCAACCACATGACCTGGGCTATCGCTAAAGGAATAGTTCGGTTATTCTCGCTGTCTGCAACTTTGCCAAACCCGTCAGCCCCTTGCCCGTAACGGACCGCATGGGAATACATGGCATCCAGTATCAAACCTATATTTTGTTCGGCAACAGTCGTGGTAGTTGGGCCGGGGGCGTTGGTGACAACAGTATGAAAACGTGTTGCTGCGTCGATATCAATGTTATGCGTGCCTGTTGATAAGAGTAAGAACCCTTTTAACCTGGCCAGCCGGAAAAAATCCTCATTAAATGTCTCGTTAACATAACCTATCACATAATCATATCTTCTCACCTGAACCAGGGTATTGAGCTTGCCATGAATGCCGGGAGTCCATTGTCCGGCACTCTCAACTACTTCCGATTCTGATTGCATGATGTCGAAAGTCACATCCTGGAATCGGTGATGCAATTGAGCGATAATCTCAGGACCAATAGGCTCAACAACCAGCACACGTGCACTGGGACGAGGAACCTCCAATCTTAAAAAGCTCAAACCGGCAAGCTCTACGTCGACGACAGCCTGGTTATCTAAAACCATATGTATCTGCTTGGAATCTGCCGTATCACTTATGCGTTGCAGTTCTTCTAAAACAGAACATCGAAATTTTCTAGACTTTAGCCGGTAACGCGATGGATATGGGAAAGAATCGGGATACCGGCCATTGAAAACTTTTTTCTTTATGTCCTCCCAAAAACGCGCTGAAAAAAGGTCGCCGTGTATTGCCCGAAATATATCACTATACGACTGGGGAATTTTTAAATTCTGCTCGAAGCCTGCCGGGTCAACACTGTATTGTTCCAATCCCAATGTGGCACCCTGGTCTCCGCCAAAGCAAAACAAGCGAATGTCGACAAGAGATGCATTGTCCAAATAAACAACCCGGCCCCATGACGTGAGCCCAAAATGCTCTAAACCCAATGATTTCGGTAAAAAACCCATGGCGGCCAGGTGCTTGATGTTCCAGCCGACACCCAGCAGGATCTGCCGGACCTCTTGCTTGCCGGCGGTACGGACAAATTCATCAACGGGTATAATCCGGCGCGTGGCATACACTCGCTTAATGTGGATATTATCAGCAGTGATAAGCACATCATCAGGCTGCTCCTGGGCTAATTTTTCAATCAGTTCTTCAGAAAAATGGCGCCGTTTAAACTTCAAGTTCCGGTAATCAAGAGAGTCCAAAACTTGTCCCAGACGATCGATTGTATGTACTTTTATGAAATTATCGATAACACTCTGTCTGTCAGGCAAATCCCGCCGTATTACTTTGAAGACCAGAGGGAATCCTTTGAGTCCAAAAACAAAGTCAACTGGACCGATACCGAGATATCGGCATTGCTCGCCTGTTTGTAGAATTTTTCGTAGCTGTTGCAGCAGAGATATCTTTGCTGGGTGGCTAAAACCTATTATATCAAGAATATAAGCAGGATTTTCACCAGGAAACAACCGCTGCAGAAAGCTGTACAGGTCTCGGTAATACCTTGTTGAAACAGTAAAGGCGGAGCGTGTTGAAGAAAAAAGAAAACTTCGCGTCGCTTGATACCCAACTAATGCGGCATCGATTTTTATCCCTCCAGGAGAAGGCACACAACTGATGACTACAGGGATAACTTCAACTTTTGTCCGCAATTGCCCTACTAAATAGGCTCCTTTTCCCCGAAAAAACAGCGGCTTTAAGAGTTCAAGAGAAGTCAGGTCATCTTTTCCCACTAATTGTTCATTAACTATTTCAGCCAGAACATCGGCATCTTGAGAGATGTTTACAGAAAAAGAACCTGAAAAAACAGAATCGCCAAGTGCCGCCTGGATAATTTTACCCAGTCGCGTACGTTCCTTTAAAGGATACTGATTAACTATTGCATCCGGCTCGATTTGCTTATGCCGGATACCATCGTTGTCAAATTCAATAGATATCCCTTTTTGTGCGAAGACTTTTCGCATAACAGAGGTAAAATAAGTGGTGGCCAGCTCATCATTATATGTATTTGTAAATCGCTGGCGGAGATGCTCCCATCTATCGCGATCATATAAACCCGCATCAAGAGTTTTTATTGCGGAAACAACACTTTTATCGGTCGCCAAACGATAGAGTTGGACTCTCAACAAGTCATCCTGCAGGCGAATTTCCAGCTTACCTGCGGTAAACAACCCAGGCGCCCGATCGGCGATTAATAAAAATTCATTATAATATTCAAGAAATTGTTGGTGAATGTTCTCGAGAACCTGATCTGGTTTTTCTGTCATATCTGTAACCGTTCCATGCTGAAATATTGATTGAGTCAAAATTTACAGGAGACGCCTTGCAAATATACATCATATCCACAAATATTTTCAGATAATCAGTACCGAAGATCAAAACGATCCCCATCCAGGCGAGACTACAAACTGCCCCGCTCACCGGGCCGGTTTTCAGAACCCTCTGTACCGGTGGCCAGTAAAGCATGGCCCAGATCGATGGAGAGGATCTGCTCGATCTATTTCCAGAAAACCAGGTGCAAATGCAGCACAATCGATTATTTATGTTTACAGAACTTCTTTTATTGAATGAAACATCAATAATTGTCAGCAATTGATTGGCGAGTTACGCTGTTTTGCGAGAGCAATATTGCAAAACTTCGCCTGCCAATTTTCTGCACTAAAAAAGTTAAACAAGGGAATATTAATGGTAAATCAACTAACCGCACCTGAGAACGTCGATGACTGGAATAAAATGGGAAAAGATTTTTTGCCCGGTCTTTTCGGCATTGAGATTTTGTCTGTAGCACCAGACGAATTGCGCGCGCGTATGAAAGTAACAAAACGACTATGTGCGCCCAACGGATTTTTACATGCCGCATCTGTTGTTGCGCTCGCCGATACAGCTTGTGGTTATGCAACGGTTAACAATCTCCCTGCAGGAGCACAAGGATTCACGACCGTTGAACTGAAAACTAATTTTATCGGCACAGCGTTGAAAGGTCATGTGAAATGTGTTGCCAAATTGATACATAAAGGGCAGTCCACACAAGTTTGGGATGCGGAAGTCAGTTCGGATGAAACAGGAAGGAAGATAGCTGTTTTTCGATGTACTCAGATGATACTCTGGCCTAAAGGTTAAGCCAGACCACATTCTCTGGAACCAGAGAATAATCCAGAACCCTCCTTTTCATGCAATAAAAAAATCACCAGAAAAAACCTTAACCGACAAGGTGTGTTTATCCACCGAATCATGCTAAAGGATACCTCTTAGCACTGAACAGAGTGACAGACTTTCAGGAGTAGGATAACAGAGGTCTCCTGTCAGTCACGCACTAAAACGGGGAAAAGGAGAGATCTGCCGGGTAGCTGCCACATCATTTTGCCACCTGCGTCCATCAGCTTCCAACAGCCTGTCTGCCTCCACCGGGCCCATCGATCCTGCATTGTATACCACCGGTAGTGCAGCCAGGTCACGCAGCCGGTCAATATATTGCCAGCTCGCCTCAATCCAGTCGCGCCGGGGGAAGTGGTTGTGGTCACCCTCCATGACGTTGTAGAGAATGGATTCGTAGGCCTCTGGGGTATTGGGGCCAAAGTGACAATGATGGCAGAAATCCATCAACACCGATTCCGTCTCATCATGCTCGGTTGGTTTCTGCACATTAAATGCCAGGGCCATCCCCTCGTCCGGCTGAATACGAATAATGATTATGTTCGGCTCTCCACCACCGCCGACAAGGTTGTGCGCTGTTTGTTTGAAAATGACCCTGATATCTGCGTAGCGATGCTGCAGCCGTTTACCGGTCCGCAGATAAAAGGGCACACCCCGCCAGCGGTCGGTATCGACATGGGCACGAATGGCCACATAGGTCTCTGTGGTTGACTCATCCGCCACCTCATCCTCCTGGCGGTATGGCATGACTTTTTCTCCCTTGATGATGCCGGCTCCATACTGGCCCACAACAATATCCGATGACTGGAGCGGACGAAGATGCTCCAGGACCTTCACAGCTTCACTTCTTACTCCATCAGCAACCCCCTCCCCCGGCCGCTCCATGGCGACAAAAGAAAGCAGCTGCAACAGGTGATTCTGGAGCATATCGCGAACCGCGCCGCTCCGATCATAATACCCGGCCCGCTTTTCCACGCCGAGGGTTTCAGCCACCGTTATCTGGACATGATCAATGGCCTGCCCTCTCCAGGCACCAGAAAAGATCTCATTGGCAAATCTCAATGTCAGGATGTTCTGCACCAGCTGCTTGCCCAGATAATGATCGACGCGGTAAATTTCTTCCTCATCAAGAACGCTATGTATATCACTGTTTAGCTGCACGGCGCTGGCCAGATCCTCACCAAAGGGTTTTTCAAACACCACCCGCCGCCAGCCCTTGTCGAAATCCAGGGCGCCGATCAGCTGGGCTGTCTGTAGAAACGCGGTGGTGGGAAGGGCGAGGTAGATGAGGATATTGCTGGTACACCCATAGTTCTGCTGGATCCTTTTTATCCCTTCCACAAAGTCAACTGTTTTATGACTGACCGGATCGAAATGAAAATACTCGATTCGGGTCAGCAGGTCTTCCAGTATGTTTTTGTCGATATTGTCGACAAAACGTTCAGGCGCGAGCAACTCAATAAATGATTCTTTTGCCAGCTTCCGCCGACCGATACAGATAATCGGTGTACAACTGGTCAGCCGTTTTTTCTGCAGCAGATGATAGAGAGATGGAATCAACATCCGCCTGGTGAGATCTCCGGTGGCTCCGAAGATGAGAATCATCTGGGATTCGATGTTCATGGGTTTTTCACCTCCTGATCGGTCAACAACGAGTAGTGCTGCAGTTCCATTATTATTTTTGCCGGGCAATCAACAACCGACAAATGGGTGTCGAGGGCATTACGCAAAGCTCTGGATTTTGCGCTGCCAAAGAAAAGTACGACCCCGGTCTCCGCCTGCCTGATCAGCTTGCGGCTCGCCGACATTCTCCCCGGCGGTGGTTTCGGCGCATCACTCACCAGAATAAAGCTGCTGGCAGGGTTGTCAATTGATGGGTGCCTGGGAAACAAAGAGGCAATGTGACCATCCTCCCCACTGCTGGCCAGAACGATGTCAACCTTGCCACCATGGTTTTGCAGCTCTTGATTATATTCTGCCAACCCTTTTTGAGGGTCCTCCGGATGATATCGAAACGGATGAAGCATCCCTGGTGCTGATACTCTGCCCAGTTGTTCCTTAACCAGCCGGTAGTTGCTCTCCTCATGGTCTGTTGGCACCAGACGCTCATCGAGCAGAAAAACATGGAGCTGATCCCAGGGCAGCTCCTGCTGCTGCATTTGGCCAAAGATCGCCGCTACACTCCTGCCGCCGGGCACAGCAAGTACTGCCCTGCTTTTTACTGCGATGCACTGTCTGATGGCATGGGCCAAAATTGATGCTGCTTTTTCTGTCAGTTGATCGATGGTACCCTGGATTATCATATAATCACCCTTGACCGACCTGGTTGCTTCAGTTGTTGTCTTCTGTCGCTCTATTTCAGATAGCTTACTTGCATGATTGCCGATACCATTTTCTTGCCAACACACATATACTGATGCGGATGATCAGCTTTAAACTGCAGGAATTCGTTTTCAAGAATTTTAAAGGATTTCCCTTCAATTTCTATCTGCAATTCACCCTTTATTACAAAGACATATTCATAAATATTCCCTTTGTGTGGTTCACCTGAGAAAATCGAGCCAGGATCTATTTCAAAATAATAAGTTTCGAAAGATTGGTGCGGATCAAAAGAAATTAAAGGATATAGGCGATATTTTTCCCCTTCTGCCGTCAGGGGTTGAGCACCTTTAAAGGATTTCACCTCCGCCTGAACCGTTGGTTTTTGTAGCAGAGACGTGAAAGATACACGCAATCCGTTGGCAATCTTCCATATTGTTGAGATAGTGGGACTGGACTTGCCGGTTTCAATTTGTCGCAACATGCTTTTGCTCACACCTGTGAGTTCGGCCAGTTGCTCCAAACTTAACCCTCTGCTCTCACGCACTGTCCTCAGGTTTTCCGCCACTGCTTCAATAGCTTGATCCATATTGCATCCATATTGACAATATATTGAACTACGTTATAATATTGCGATCGTTTGACCGTTATAATACGTAGATGCTGTTGTATTTTCAAGAGATGTTTCATGAAAGTGTTCGGACAGTGGTCGCAGACAGTGTCTCAAATAGCTTTAGTCGCAAATAAAGGAAATGTATATGCTAGAAATTACAGGTAAAAAAAGGTGGCTGCCTATAACCGCTTTCTTCTTGCTAGGACTCATATGGGGCAGTAATTTCATCTATATGAAACTTGCAGCAGAACGCATCACATCTATACAGATTGTCTTCTTTCGCGTGTTATTTGGCTTCGTGCCGGTATGTATCTATGCTTATCTTTCAGGAACTTTAGCTTGGCGCCATCTTAAATACATCGGTCATTTTTTTGTTATGGCTCTTTTAGCGACAACCCTCTACTACTATGCGTACGTTAAAGGAACTTCGCTCCTCCTTTCAGGCGTCGCTGGTGCTCTGTCCGGATCGATCCCTCTGTTTTCATTTGCACTCGCCATACTTTTTCTGCCGGAAGAAAAAATTAACAGATCGAGAATACTGGGGATGATCATTGGCTTGATGGGCGTCGTTACGATTGGTCGACCATCCGGTCAGGATCTGATATCAACCAACCTTGAAGGTGTCTTTTACTTAGTCGTAGGTTCGCTGAGTGTTGGCGCTTCATTTGTGTATGCAAAAAAATTCATAATCCCTCTTAAAATTCCTGCAGCTGCCCTGACTACCTACCAGCTGGGCATTGGCTTGTTTTTGCTGGCTTTGGTTACTGACTACCACGGAATCGGCAATATATGGACAGACCTGCATGCCTCTATCGGTCTGATAATCGGGTTAGGTCTGCTTGGCACCGGTGGAGCGTATATCATCTATTATTTTATCGTCGAAAACCTTGGCGCCGTTACTGCCTCTTCAGTTTCTTATATCCCTCCTGTCGTTGCACTAATAATAGGGGCTTTTATCGTTGGCGAACCTATAGAATTAGCAGATTATCTTGCTACTCTTGTAATTTTTATTGGGGTATTTTTATTGAAACGGCGTTAAATGAAAATCAAGGTATCCATAATAGCGCTGAGAGAAGGCGCTTGATTTGGAACAGAAAAACTTGGTATTCTTAAACAATATTTGGTGTAAGCTGGTTATCATTAAAAACTTTTGTACTCATTAATTTCCTGGTCGCTTTGCTCCGGTCTGGCAACTTCGTGGTTGATATTTAAAATGAAAATTTGTCGTCCATAGAAAGTTTCACAATGCCGAACTTCTCAAACTTCAAAATAAGGAGTTTTCCCTTTCACTCAGGTAATTATCACGCCTTACGAGTCCAACGGCAGAGAATCGGCGGCTTACCTATTTTTTTGACTACTATATACTATTGGTCGAGCCGATATTGTGGTAATTTATTGAAATACTATAGGATTTATATATGAGTCACTTAAAGAATGAGACCTCTCACCTTGACGACCGCCTTTATCGTATTTTATTAACCCAAATATACGAACGATCGAACATCGGGATTTTTGCTACTTTCGTTAACTCTTCAATACTTTTAGTGATTTTGTGGCACCAGATACTGCACTGGATATTGATTTCATGGTTTTTGACAATCTCTCTGGTATCGGTAATAAGAATTTTTTTAAATTTGTATTTTCTTAGAGTAGCCGAAATAGAAAAAAACATTCACCGCTGGAGTCAACTGTTATTTGTTGGCCTCGGCATATCTGGTGTTTTGTGGGGTTCGACTGCAATCTTCCTATTTCCGGCACAATCGTTAGTACACCAGGTATTTATTGCGTTTACGCTTGCAGGAATGACAGCAGGAGCAGTCGGTGTTTATTCTCCTATCATGCCCGTCTTTCTCGCATTTAGTATTCCTGCTTTAATGCCCATCATCGTTCGGTTTGTCATTATCTCTGACACACTCCACCTTGCCATGGCCGCGATGACCGCTCTTTTTGCTGTTCTTACATTTAGAACTGCGCAACATCTAAACAGTTCTATGAGAGAACTCGTCACTCTCAAGGAAACATTCGCAGATCAGCTTGATGAAAGAACTATCGAGTTGGAAAATGCAAATGAGCACTTAAGACAGGAAATAAGCGAACGTAAGCAGATCGAAGCAGCCCTTGTTGAATCGGAAAGACGGTTAAATGAAATCATCGAATTTCTGCCCGATCCAACCTGGGTGATCGATAGCAACGGCCGGGTAATTGCCTGGAACCGTGCCATTGAAAAGACAACGGGCATTAACAAGACAGATATCATTGGCAAGGGTGGATATGTTTATGCTGTGCCCTTCTACGGTGAACCCCGACCTACCCTTATCGACTTAACCCTGAAACGCGATGAGCGCTGGGAAAAAAAGTATCTGAGTATAAGAGAGGAAAATGGAGTGCTGGTTGCCGCAGAGTCTTTTCACCCTTCAATGGGAAAAGGATCTTTTTTTGCCGCCTCAGCCTCCAGACTTTACGATAGTTCTGGCAATGTTACTGGGGCCATTGAATCGTTAAGAGATATAACCCCCGCCAAACGTTTGGAAGAAGAGCGTGAACGGCTTATTGCAGAACTGAAGGAAGTCATCCTCAAAGTTCAGACACTCAGCGGTTTACTGCCGATATGCGCCTCTTGCAAAAGCATTCGAGACGACAAAGGTTACTGGAATAAGCTTGAGGCCTACATTAGCAAACATTCGGAAGCTCAATTCAGCCACGGCATTTGCCCCGAGTGTGCTAAAAAATTATATCCTGAAGTGCATATTTATGACGACTGACTGGCGCTTTTATTAGTTGCGTGATTTAAAAATTGGCTTTGTCGGCTTTGATGGTTTTGACCACTTCGAAGCCTTCCATCTCATTCCTTATAACTTGAAGATTATAATGAAATCCGTTTGGTATTTCATTCTTTTGCTCTGAGCTTTATTTTTACAGGGTTTATATGGGAACAAGGTACTACGGTAAGGCACTTACCACATACATCCGCATAACCGACAGATTTGTGTTCTTTAACGTTTTTAAGTAATTGGTCGTAACATCTGAACCGATCAAAGGAATCTTCGAAGAGTGCTTCGTTGACACATTTACGGACGCATTTTTTGCAACTGCCATTATATTTGTAGAGGCAGCTTTCTAGTACTGGACGCGCATCCGGTTCAATCACAGCGGATGTGATCAAGCTCCCGAGTCTGCCGCAACATCCGCTATCGGTAATCAGCATATTATTGAGTCCAAATCGCCCAAGTCCCGCGATAAATGCCACATGTCGGTGGGACCAGTTACTGATCAATTTGTCTTCAATCCAATTGTGAGTGGCGGGTATGGTGACCACGTCTTCACCGGCATCGGCAAATACTTCTTTCAGATGAAGACTGAGCTGTTTAATCAGTTCGTTGGTTTCAATATAACCTACAGCCCATTCCGGAGAACTTAGGCGCTCCTTGATATTCGTGGAAGTGACAGACTTTTGAAAAGGCAGGAAAAAAGAAACTACAGTCCCGGCATTCATCAACAGATCTTGCGGAACTGCGTGAGTAGGACTTACCGCTGTTTTTAGTTGGTTAAAAAGTGGATCTGTGGCGTCACCGAACCCAACAAGCGGATTGCCCCACCTTGTAGCTATGTTCTTTTTCTTCTGATATTCTGCAATGAAATCTTCAATTTCTTGTGTAATTTTGTCCTTCATAGCTGTTCCTTTACTCTTTTGAAAAGTTCTGCATGCATGTAATCGATGCGCTTCCAGGAAAATCTCCTGCTCAGAAATAGAGTAAAGAAAAGAACCGAATACGTCTTGAACAAAATAGTCTTTTTTACAGTATTAAGCAGAATATGATGGCTGATACCTTTACCTATTGTGCTGCAGATGGTTGCTCGGTATCTCAGTTGCGGGAAAAGAAGGTTAGCTCTTTTGACCGTTGTGTCCTGAACCAGGCCCCCCGCATTCAGCCTGTTTGAACCCGATGAGACAATTGTTTCGCAAGTGATGCCCATCATATGAGGTGCCGGTGCGGATCTTGGCGGTGTCGAATACTTTATGGACACTAAAACGGGCAAACCCTGTTTTTAAGATTTCAATCCCTACTCGAATTTTGTTTCCAACGGCCAAGCTCTGCTCGGTTTTTCCCCAGAACAGAGATTTGTTGATTATATAAAGGATGCCTATTCCTGACAGTTCCAAAAGCAGGCAGAGGTAAGCTCGTTAAGATTCGAATAATTATAGGTTAATAGTAGTAAAGGCAAGTGAATCCCGTCTCTTAATAAATTGGCATTTGACTTGTCCCTTTCCATTGCAGCAATTTATTCCACATAACCGCTTCCTATGGCTGAGAAAGGGAGTTGTAAATCCAGTTCTGGGACTTGTTTGGCAATCCACGCGACAAAAGTGTTGCTATTGGGCCCAGGCAATGCTTTATAGCTTGTTTTCCAGGGGTAATCTCTGGCTGCCTGGTCGATAGCATCTATCAATTTGTCAGTCCCTGCGCCACGGTAGTATTTCAGAAGCTGTGGCTTTTCTCCGTACCAGTAACGGTCAGGAATATCCCGAGCCACTCTCATCACAGGCTCGTTATGGCGGCTGCGCCAGCCGATAACATCATAAACGATGTAATAGTCCTCACCTGTTCGTTTGGCAGCGATCCACGTATGAATTGCAAACAAACCACGCCAGCCCCATGCATCCGCTCCATATACCTGAACAATTGCCTCCTTCGTACTTGACGGTTCCGGCGCAATTCCCGCAGAATCGCGCCTGGCTGTTCTCCAGTCTGTATTAATCCCGCAACCTGTTATCAACACCCCGGACAGTACGATTGTCAGCAGAAATTTCAGAATCATCGAATATTTAATATGTTGAGTTAATAGTATTCTGCAAGTATATCGGATCTTTCATTATAATTTAAATCGAAAGAATTGCCCTGGCAACCGTAACCGACGTAATAAAGTCGCCGGTTACGTGTACTTCCTGAGCGTTTTGGCCTTGGTATTGACCCAACATTACTCCGGAAAAGGAGCAATGTTGCTCTTTTGCAAATTCGAAATCATCTCAGAAGTAATGCCGGGGAATTGAGCATTATTGAGTCTTTGATTGTTCGTGATGCCATCATCTTCGCTTGACTATATCGACCGAGATTTTCACCGCCGGAATCATTCCGTTGTTCTCAAGCAAGTGTGTGGTGTTTCTATCCTCGGGCCAGCCCTGAGCGTGTAGACGTTAAAAATACCGTCCGGCAGCATGGCCACCGCAGACGCCTACTGGCTCAAGGAATTGGAGGCGTCCGGCATTGGCGCGAGCAAGGAGGATTTCGCCCCTGAGCAGTCGGCCGCCGCGGAGATCAGCGAGCGGCATGTGATTGCAGGACTCAAGGAAGTTCTTACGACCCTCACCAATGCCCAGCAAATCGCTGGGCATCCGTAAAGAACTCGGATTGGCATCGGGGAGTGGGGGATCTGAGAGGAGGAACCTTTGCAGCATATTTGGGTTCCTGCGCCTGAGCACCAGTAGGAGTGTTTTTCATGGTTGTGCCTTCCCTCTGGTTGATCGGGTTGTTCACTTGACCCGCTCGATCTCGCCGGACCGCCAGGTCTTGTCGAACCACGGCTCCAGCGCGCCGTAAAGTCGAAGAATGGTGAACCGGCCCTTGCCCGGGTAAAAAAACATCATCTCATCACGCGATTTGAACGACAGGGCACGCGCTGTGGCGTTGCCTATGGCCACTGCGTCGGTAAGGATTTTCTTCATCCGCGCGTCGGGTGGGAAAGGCTTGCCTTTCACGATGCCGATCGCGGCAAGCTGACCAAGAATCTCAGGGTCGGCTGAATCCGCCGGTTTTTCCTGAATCACCTTGTTTACCTCCTCGTAGAAGGTGAAGTCTGTCGCGTGGATGGTGTTGCAATAGAGGCCGGAACCGTTGATGAACTTCATCTTCGGACGATTTGCCGCCCTTGCCCTGATCTGGCCCGGCAAAGCCGACGTCGCCAGCGAACTTGCCGCCATCGACGGGAATCGGCCGCTACCAGAAGTCGAGCAGGATGCCCTGGAGCATCGGCGGGGCTTCGAAAACGAGCGGCCCATCCTTGCCGAGATCAAGATAGTTCATCGCATACATCACGTCACAGTTTGGTGTGGTCACGAGCGTCTTGGCATCCGTCAGTTTCTTCCAGATGGGCAAAACGTTGTACCCTTCACCAAACGTTTTTTCGGACCCAACCTGCATGGCGAGGGTGTTGATGAGCGGCAGCGCCCAGAGATACGTCTGCGTGGCGCGGTGGTAGAGCATCTCATCGCGGAGTATCTGCGCGGTCTCCGCCGTGGCCCGGCCTTCCACGATGGGAAGAGCGGCAATCTTCGCCTGGTGCTGAATGGATTCTGTTTCCGTGGTGTTCATAGTCGCTCCAATGGGGTTGAGGTTGCGAAAGTATGTTTCGTGGCCGGCTGAGCTTCCGATCTCCGGTGCTCCTGGCCCGCGGATCTTTATTCAATCATTTCAAAATCGCCTAGGCTGAACGTCTTGTCGAAGAAGGCCTGCAGCGGCGCATAGAGGCGGAAGTAGACGAACCAGCCGTCCTCGCCCACGGTCTTCATGAAGTTGCTCTTGAACCCCGCGGGTGCCTTTGCCCCGATGAAGAGGTCGACGCTGCCGTCGGCGTTGTACTTCAGGTCAGGCGTTTTGCTGTCGAGGCTCGTGCTGCGGATCTCGGTGCCGCCGTTGTCATACGGCCGGCGGGTGTTCTCGCTGTAGAGCGTCAGCGACCAGAATTGGGCGACGGGGACGTCCTTCGGAACGTACAACCTGTAGGTCTTGTCGGCGCGAAGCGTGTTGCCCTGCGAGTCGCGCTTGGTGGACATGTAGATCTGCCCGGCACCGGCCACCGGGTTGACCATGCCCTCGCTGCTGGTGACGGCTTCGTAATACCAGGTAGTGCGCTCGTCGAGCTCGACGCGGGTGTCCGTCTCCTGCGGGATGGTGAAATCGAAACTCTTGTACCAGTGGGTGTTCTTCCAGTAGGGCTCGGTGTAGCGCGGGTTGACCTGAAGGTTGCGGGCCATCAGCTCGCCCATCGCGGCACCTTTCAGCAGGATGGTCTTCTGACGCTTGTCGGGATTGAACGCCGTGCCCTTGGCGATGCCAAGCGGCAGCAGCATGGCGGTCCAGGCCTTGTCAACCGCTCGCACCGGCTCCTCCTGGAGGACGCTGGCCAGCTTGCGCCAGTAGTTGAGGCCCCGCGGGGCGGTCGCGTCCCACTCGACGTCCTTGCCGACGATAAAGCGGCACGCTTGCGCGGGCTGGCCGGCTCGGCCCATCGTGAACTGCTGCTTCACGGTGTCGAAGAAGCCCGGTGTGCAATCGATGATCCGAAGGCCGACGAGAATGTTGTTGGTCGCGCTCTGGAAGACATGGACGCCCTCGCGGCGGTGCGCGGCGGGGTCGTGTTCGGGTCCGACGATGATATAGGTGCCGCCCTTCCCCTGGTCCGGTCCTGTGAGGCCCAGGTCACAGACCGGGCGTTGCCAGAAGTCGAGCACGGCGCGGGCCGCCGGCCAGGCTGATGAAGTTGATAATGTAGGGGGTGGTCAGGTTCGCCGTGACGATCCCGCGCTTCTCCTTGAGCGAGTCGAAGACGACGAAATCCGTCTCGCCGGTCACCCCGTAGCTGGACGTCTGCGCGTCCCGCCACGCCGTGATGCTGACCAGCGGCGTGCTCCAGAGGTAGGCCTGGCAGGCGCGCTGGTAGTCCATCTCGTCGAACAGCCTGCGGGAGGCGTCGTCGTCGAAGTAGCTGTGGCGCAGCTCGATGTCGCCGATCGGTGTGCTGATATGTTCATCACCCGCGAGGGTGGTGCTCTTGAGGGATGTATTCGGGGTGCTCATGCTCATGACCTCCTATTCAATTGGTTGGAATGACCGAGAATTATAAGCCAAGAAGTTAAATAATGAGACAATAATAAGTCAGTATTCCATTTCGTAAAGTTGAAAAGTTTTTGGGTGTACTGATTTTTTCGCTTTTCCAGGTTTTGGCTGGCAAACATGAAGGGGCCGCCCTTGGGGTCGCGTGTCCGCTTGCCAAAGAGGCTGGTGGAGTAGCTTGTCGACGTTCACCGACGCCTTCGAGTCGGCGTCCGGGCCCACGGCACTGTCTCTGAGCTGGCCCACAGGACCGGGGTTTCTACTTTTCTTCAGAAGCTTCTCTTGTCCCCCTGCCTTTCTATCTTGGAAATATAAGGCAAACTCCCTTAATCGAGCTCCTGGACTCAGAAAAGCAGCACAAGTTCGGTCAGGACAATCGCGACAACCTGTCTAATGTCATCCTGCTGGCTAAACTCCCTATAGTTGTTGGATAAGTAAGTTGATCCACAAACCCATTGCACTGATAAATGCTATCCAAAATGAGAGCATTCGATGGATGATATGGTTGTAGGTTAGATGCACAGAGCATATCTCCAGGTGTGGGTGCATCGTGTTGTCCTCAGAGAGCTGCGTGGACGCCAATCGGCACTGAAACACCACAGCCATCCATCGGTTCGACCTTGGAATGAAACGGGTCCGACGCAATTTCACAGAAGTCTTCGCATGATCAACGACCATGGCATATTCTGGCTGTCAAAGCGTCTGAATTCATTGGCTGAACATGGATTGGTGCTAAAGAAAAAAATCCCTGGCCAAAAAGGTTACGAATATTTTCCAACAAAATCCTGACTGGTGGTTGGTCATAACAGCTGATGCTATCGATCTCTGCGTCAATGATCCAGGCAAGGACGATGATGTCTACTTCACCACAAATGTTAAAACCATGGCCGATATCTGGATGGGAGTAACGACATATAGACAAGCAAGGAAAGATGGTAACTTGAAAATGGTCGGAGACAGAAATGTCATGCGTCATATTTCTGACTGGACGGCTGTTAGCATGTTCGCAGACCTCCTCTCAGCAAGAGAAATATAGTGTCTTTTTTTGTCCCGAGCGGCAAATGGTTAAGACTGTGCTGAAAGATGCTTTATGGTCTGGCGAAGACTCCTCAGTCAAATCGATGAACTGATGGCCAACATTTCTGCTGGATCGATAGCATTCCTGAGGGCTTTCTGCTGATTTGTATCTGTAGTCTTTTTTTACTACATTCTCCAACCGTTCAATTTCTTGACTTAACGATTTTTTCTCATTTTCTGTTTATTCTGCCAATGGGTGATCATCTGGCCACGTTCGGGAAACTGCGAACATCTTTTCTCATTTCTCCCAGTCGAGAATGACCGTTATCGGATAATGATCTGAAGGATAGAGGTTGCCTTGGTGCGTTCGGTCGATCTGTGCATCCAACACCTTGAAATGGCCTGAAATCAGTATCCAGTCAATGGGCATCGTGTGTTCGGGTCGGCCAAAAGCGTGAAAGGTGGATTCATCCTCTTCCTGCGGACGTAACCGGCGAAAGGCGTCGAACAGGTCCTCTTTACCGGTCAGGATACCGAATGCATCGGAATGTTTGTCACCATTGAAGTCGCCGGTAATGATCAACGGCGGCTGTGGGTTCAGTTGCTCAATCCATCGCCGCAGGCACCGGGCATCGCCGTCTATTGCTGCCGGTTCATAATCGAAATGGGTGTTCACATACAAAAACTCAAACCCTGTGTCCGGACATGAGAGCCTGGCCCAGCTCACCGTGCGTGGATAGGCGCTGCCCCAGCTCATGCTGCCGGGGATCTCCGGCGTTTCGCTGAGCCAGAAACAACCGCTGTCGACCAGCCGGAAAGATTTCCTGCAAAACAACAGAGGGGCCATCTCCAGGGCCGTGTCCCCCGGGCCTTCCCGGTGGACCCCGAAAAAATGGTAGCCCGGCAGACCGGTCCGGATAAAGTCGGCCTGCTCATCGTCACGGCATTCCTGGAGTCCCAGCAGATCGGGGGAAAAGGCCTCAATCCGGGCTAAGGCAAGGGATTTTCTTTTATGCCAGTGATTTTCTCCATCACTCGCGAGGCCGTAACGGATATTAAAGCTCATTACCTTGATCATCAGCGAGGCTCCTCTGCTTGCTGCTGTCTGGCGCGCTCGAGCAGGAGACGGATTCCCCTGAACTGTTCCGGCCTGCCCAGATCGGGAATCAGCCCCTTTTCCACGCACTCCCGGTAGCACCAGTCCGGGGATGCCTCGGTACGGTAGGTCCAGAAAAACCAGCCGGCATATTTTTCAAAGATGAGCAGCTGGGCCCCGGCATAGGCCCGAAGAGCGGCCGCCAGCTGGAACTCGTCCATCTCTGCAGGTGCCTGGTTGCCTGGATCCTCATTCCAGAGGGTTATCATCTTTGGCGCAAGTCCCAGGCTCCACTCGCCACAATAGACATGGTAACCCGATTCACGGATGAGCTGGTCGGCCTCGACCCGGCGGTCATGGGCAATTTTAGAGATATGACCGAAGATATCCATGTCGATGTCCGCCTTCACGAAACATTGGTAACGGTGGATATCGATGGCGACGTTACGGAACTCCGGTTCCTGCAGGAATCCGGCGTACTCCTGGAAGGTGCGGAAGCCGTCGTGAAAGATCACCGTCACGTTTTCCGGCGGGCAATGGCGGCGGATGCGCTGGTAGGCGTCGGCGGCGTAGCGCTTGAGCAGTTCAGTGGGTATGTCCCAGCGCGGCTCGTTCAGCACCTGGATGCCATGCAGCGCAGGGTGTTCGGCGTAACGCTTGGCAAGGCGCTCCAGTATGTCCAGGGAATAATCGATGTAGTCTTTTTTACTGTGCCACTCGCAGATCCCGGCCAGTCCTCCGTTGTCAAAGCCGTTCTGACAGCCGGGGGCGGCATGGAGGTCGAGCACGACCCGCAGGTCGAACTCCCGGGCCCACTGGAAAACTGTGTCGACGATAGCCAGTCCTCCCTCCACATAAGGATAGCGGAACCCCTGATAGCGCCGGTGATAGGGATAGTCCTTGCCGAACAGCCAATGACCGAAGGGCAGCCGCACCGCATTGATGCCGGCCTCGGCCAGCCAGGCGAAATCATCGCGGGTGATGAAGGTTTTCCAGTGGTGGTGTAGACGTCGCGTCGCTTCTGCTTCACCCAGCTCGACGCAGTAGGAAGTCTCGTCAAAAGCCTGCAATCCCTCGAAAAGACTCGGGGTGATCCACTTTTCCAGGACCAGCCAGCCGCCGAGGTTGACACCGCGCAAGCGGGTGGTAAATCGTCTATCGTCAGGTTCGTGAGCCGCTGAATCCAGCATATCAATCCTCCTTAACAAGGCTACAGGGCCAGGCTGCGGTTGTAAAAAGAGGCACCGTTGGGCATATGGGAAATGGCGAGGATTGCCGCTTCCGGCAGCTGTTTGCAAATCAGCTGCAGCATCCGCTCTTCTTCCTCGGCCTCCAGGGAGCTGAAGGCCTCCTGCAGAAATATCCAGTCGGGCTGGTTGATCAACAGACGCACCATTCCCAGTCGCTGTTGTTCCGCTCCATCCAAGGTGTGCCCCCAGTTTTCGTGCTTATCCAGCTGTTCGCAGAGAGACTCAAGGCCTGCCAGTTGCAGAGCCTGCCTGATTTGGTCGTCGGTAAAGACCCGGCGGGCAAAAGGATAATAGATGGTGTTTCGCAAGGTGCCGGTCGGGAGACGTGGCCGGGGCGGCATGAAGAAGAGACGGCCCTTACTGGGCAGGAGTATGGTGCCACTCCCCCATGGGCGTATCCGGGCAAGAGCCCGGAACAGCTTGGACCCGGTGAACGTGTCACCGGTGATAAGCACCCGGTCTCCCTTTTCGATTTCCATGTTGATATTCTCGGTCAATACCTGTCCGTTGTATTTGGCGATCGTCAGGTCATGAAAAATCAACGCTTCTCTTTCCGCGCTTTTTACCTGGATACAGCGGCCAGGTATGGCAATTTCCTCATCCACGCTTTCTATTGCCTGCAAGAGACTGAGCACACGTTCCACGGAAGCTCGCCACTCGGCAATGGAACCTGCCGAGTGCACCGGCCAGGAAAGGGCGGAAGTCATATGCTGGAAAGCCTGGGCGGATTGCATCAGGGTCCCCAGGGTGATTTTGCCAAGGATATAACGGGGAGCGGAGATCAGGATTGGGAAGGCCATGGAAAAGTGGCTGTAGCCGGTACCAAACATCAGGATATTTCGCCAGCCTTTGGTCTGTTCGTCCCACATCTCCTGTATCTTGTGAAAGAGTTCCCGAAATTGCCCCCTCTCGTAGTTCTCGGCGTGGATCAGCGCGATGGCCTGGCTGTTTTCGTTTGCTTCCAGCAGCCCGGCGCGAAACTTGGCTTCCGCCGATTGTCTCCTGTTGGTGGCGCCGGTCAAGGGCTTGCTGACCAGCCAGCCGAGGTAGGATCCCAGGGTCGAATAGATGATGGCAAGCCAGACCAGATGTCCGTAGATCGGGATCCTGATGCCCCCAAGGTCGAGCGTCACCACCCCGGAGAGCGACCACAGCACCTTGGTGAAGCTGGCCAGCATCAGGATGCTGTAAAACAGCGAATGGCCCAGACTGACGGCATCCTCGGTGGCGACCCGGCAATCCTCAGCGATGCGGCCGTCGGGGTTGTCATGTTCTATTGGTAGGGGGGAGATAATGTAGTGGCGTCCGGAGTTCATCCAGCGGGAAAGAACATAATCTGTCAGCCACTCGCGCCAGGATACCATCAGATTTCGTTTGACGCTCAGGTGCGAACCAGTCAATGCCATATGGGCAATGACCAGAAAGCAGAGCATGCCGATCTGCATGACCAGGTCGTGCATGGAGTGCTGTTCCAGCGCATTAAAGAGGTTGGCGCTCCATTTGGTAAGCAGCACGGCCATGATTATCTGGCCGATGGTCAGGATTACCAGCAGAAAGACGGTGGCGCGAATTTTCAATTTCTTGTCGGAGAACCAGAAATTCTTTGTCAGGCGCAAGAACTCAAATAAATATTGTCTGGATTTTAGCATATGGGCCGGCTCGTATTTTCTCAGGCTATACAGGCGTATCAGATGGTCATTTATTATTGGAAAGCAGGGAGGCCGTCAATATGTTTTTACGCACTGCTGATTAATCTTCGTCACCGGCCTTGTCACAAGGGTGCCGGCCCAGGCGAAAACAGCATAATGCATATTGTTA
>CAWDRB010000024.1:0-188496 GCA_963804605.1 uncultured delta proteobacterium | reverse complement strand
AGAGGAATGGCCATGAGGCCTGTGGCCACAAAATCGCCGGCGGTCAACAGAAAAGAAAGGACGACAATCGCCATATAGAAATAGATGCGTTTTCTCCGAAAATAGGCGGCTGTGACAAAATTGGCCTTGCCGGCCATGACCATCAGAAAAGGAATCTGGAAAGCGATGCCGAAAGCTAAAATTGTCCGGGCGACAAAGGTGAGATACAGGCCGAGCTTGGGCAGGGGTTCCAGCCCTGTACCGGCGTAACTCATGAAATAGACCAGCATTTTGGGCAAGACCACGAAAAAGGCGAAACAGGCGCCGCCGCTAAACAGCAAGGTGGCCCAGAAGACGATGATCACCGCCAGCTTTTTCTCATTTTTCCTGAGACCGGGGGCAACAAAAGTCCACAGCTGGTAAAGAACCACCGGCATACTGACGATAAGGCCGATAAGCAGTGCCAGTTTAATATAGGCCAGAAAAGCCTCCGGCAGGTTGGTGTAGACCATTTTGTACACCAGTGGACTCGCGGCAAAGAGGGGTGAGATAAAAAATTGGGCAATCCTTTCGGCAAAAATATAGGCGACTCCGGTACAGACGATAATCGAAAGGAATACCGTGATAAGTCGTTTCCGCAGCTCAAGATGGTGCGGCCGGAAGAATTCGAGGCTCCTCTCGATGACCGGCAGGGTACTGTGCAGAGTGTTTTTTGCCATTATGGTCGATACGGCTTATTGTTCATTCTGCTTGGGCGGTGGCGTTGACGCTGGATCAGCTTTTGTGGCTGCCTCAGGGTCGTCCGGTTCCGGTTGGACCACGGGTGTTGCTTGTGTATCTATTTTATCGGATGTGTCGCCGGCTGTCTGCATCAGCTCTTCATAGGCCTTGGCCGCATTTTCGGCTGGTGGATTAACGCCGGTAAATCCATCTTCATTGTTATTAGAGGATGGCGCGTCGAGAAGGTCGCGCTTGAACGATTTTGCCGCTTCTTCCAAATCGGGTTTGATATCGTCCAGCGGGTTGCCTTCCTCTGAAAGAGATTGTTTAAGGCCTTCCGCAGTTTTTTTGAGCTCCATGAGGCCTTTCGCTAGAGACCGGGCCAGGTCGGGAAGCTTATCCGGACCGACCACTATAAGAGCCAGAGCCAGGATAAGAATCATTTCAGGCAAGCCAATGCCAAACATAATGTCAACCTCAATTAATTACCAAACTATTGGTAATTGAGCTGGTAGCACGATTATAATCGGTATGAACGGTCCAGTTTACCACATTTTCAGTAGGTCCGGCAGAGTGCCAATGTAAGGTATTATGCGGGAAGTGTCAATGTCTGAACAGGTGCGTAATCTGTCGCCAGATGCTGAAATTTTTAAATAACAGCTTGATTATGTTCTGATAAAACTTATCATAGTGTCGCGAAAGCTATCAAAATATGATTGATTGACAAGAATCCCCCATTTGACTATATTTGCGGGTTTGTCTTGTGCGGATGTGTCGTGGTCGACGATGCATCGATTTTTTTTGTAAAAACCTCTGAAAGGAGATGATACATGTCCAGTGTTGTCGTTGTTGGTACCCAGTGGGGAGATGAGGGGAAAGGGAAAATTGTCGATCTGCTCACCAGGTACGCTGACTTTGTCGTTCGCTTTCAAGGAGGCAACAATGCCGGACATACCCTGGTGGTTGAAGGCAAGAAGTTTGTTTTCCATATAATACCTTCCGGCATTCTCTACGAGGATAAAATGTGCATGATTGGCAATGGGGTAATAATCGACCCCGGGGTGCTGATCAGTGAAATGGATGAACTCGAGCACCAGGGCTTAAAAGTCAATCCGGATCGATTGATGATAAGTGAAAGGGCCCATCTGATCATGCCGTACCATGCGAGCCTTGATCAGGCCAAAGAAGCGGCACTTTCCGAGAATCAATAAAATCGGCACCACCGGGCGGGGAATCGGTCCCTGTTATATGGATAAAGTCGGCAGAGTGGGTATCAAGGCCGGAGATCTGCTTGATGATGCTTTGTTTCGCGACAAATTGAAAGTGGCCGTGGAAGAAAAAAATTTCCTGCTCACCCAAAAATACCAGGTCGCGCCAGTCGAGTTATGATAAGATATATCGTTTATTTCAAGGCTATGCCGAAAAATTGACCCCGTTTTACGGTAATGTATCCGTTGAACTGGACAAAGCGCGAAAGAATAACCAAAATATTCTCTTTGAAGGTGCACAGGGAACACAACTCGACATAGATCATGGCACCTATCCTTTTGTGACATCATCCAACACTATCGCCGGCAATGCCTGCAACGGCTCCGGCTTTGGTCCGGCCCATATTGATGCTGTCGTCGGTATCATGAAGGCCTATACCACCCGTGTTGGTGCCGGCCCGTTTCCCACTGAGTTATTTGATGAAACGGGAAATCAGCTCCAGGAAAAAGGTTTCGAGTTTGGTGCTACCACCGGGCGAAGACGAAGGTGTGGCTGGCTGGACGGCGTGGTCGTTAACGATGCGGCCAGACTCAACGGTCTGACCGGGCTTGCTATAACCAAACTGGATGTGTTGAGTGGGCAGGAACATATTAAAATTGCCACATCATATGAGCTTGAACGGTACAACGATTTCGGCAATGCCGGCAAATATTACAGCAGGCAAGCGATGTTGTCCCGGTTTATGAAAGCCTTGCCGGATGGAAAGAAGATATCACCAACGGTGCGGCAATATGACGATCTGCCCCGCCAGGCAAAAGATTATATTCGACGGGTAGAGGATTTTACCGGGGTCGCTGCACAAATCGTATCGGTAGGCCCGGATCGGGCCGAGACCCTGTTGTTGACGAATCCATTTGATCAAATAACCACTTGCCGGTCGGGCGAAGTATAAGCTTTGCCGACTGTGGCAATGGACATTAGAGAGGTTTGCAAAAATATGGCTAGAATTACATGCGAAGATTGTCTTGAAAAAGTTGGTGACCACAATCGATTCAACCTTATTCACCTTGCGGTCAAGCGCATTAAACAGCACCGGCAGGGAGAACCGTTTCTCGTCGTCGGCAAGAATCAAGAAATTGTCATGACCTTGAGGGAAATTGCGGCAGGGGAAGTCACCTTTGACAACATCAAGGATCTCCCGGATCAGTTGACGGAAAACGGCAGCGAAGGTGAGCCTGCCGATGATATTCTCGCAAAAATACTTTCCTGATATAGAACAGCCAGAATGAAAAATTATGAGTATTGATTATTACGAAATTCTATCTGTAAACAGGAGTTCCAGCGCCGGTGAGATAAAAAAGGCTTATCGAAAACTGGCGATGAAGTATCATCCCGATCGGAATCCTGACAACAAAGAAGCCGAGGAGAAATTTAAATCCTGCACCGAAGCGTATGAAGTTTTAAGCGACGAGAAAAAGAGAAAAATATACGATACCTATGGCCATGACGGATTAAGGAACAGTGGTTATAGTGGTCCCGGTAATGCTGAAGATATCTTTTCGAGCTTCGGCGATATTTTCGGTGATCTTTTTGGTTTTGGCGGCGGCAACCGGGCCAGGGCACGAAGTGACGGACCCATCTCCGGGAACGATCTCCGCTATGATGTGGAAATAACCTTCATGGAGGCCGTGCACGGGGTTTCCAAGGAAGTGCAGTTGACCCGAAAGGATACCTGCTGGACTTGTGAGGGGACGGGAAGCAGGCCTGGCCATAAAAAGAAGACATGTCCAACCTGTAATGGACAGGGGCAGGTTATTCGTTCACAGGGCTTTTTTCAGATGAGTTCGACCTGCCCGCAATGTCATGGTGAAGGTGCCATCGTCACCAACCCCTGCAACGATTGTCACGGCACCGGACTTGTTGAGAAAACCAAGAAAGTTGCGCTGAAGATACCGGCCGGCGTCGATACCGGGGCTCGCATGCGTCTTCGCGGTGAAGGTGAAGGAGGCCGCCGTGGCGGGGCTTCCGGTGATCTGTATGTGGTCGTGCACGTTCAGGAGCATGAGTTTTTTAAACGGGACGGCGACACTATCTACTGCCGGTTTCCGATATCGATGGCTAAAGCCGCCCTGGGTGCCACGGTGGAGATTCCTACCATCCATGGTAAAAAAAACCTGGATATCCCCGCCGGCAGTCAATCTGGAGAACGTTTTACCCTGCGCCGGGAAGGAGCGCCCAGTCTTCGCGGCCATGGACGTGGAGATATGGTGGTTGAACTCCAGGTGCTGACGCCGACCAATCTCTGTGAAGAACAGAAAAAGGTTATGCGCGATTTTGACACGCTTTGTCAGCAGCATGGACAGCATAAGGAAGCAGAGGGCTTCTTTAAAAAATTATTTAACGAAGTCCTCGGTAAAACCAATAATTAGGGGCGGGCAATGGCAGGAGAGAAAAGCGCTGCTTTCACCCATTTTGATGACCAGGGCCACGCCAGAATGGTCGATGTGGGTGAAAAACAGGAAACTGTTCGTGTCGCCGATGCAGCGGGCAATATCAAAATGTCGAGTGCGGCCTACGAGCTGGTGAAAAGTGGTTCGATGGCCAAGGGAGATGTATTGGGTATTGCCAGGGTCGCCGGGGTTATGGCCGCAAAAAAAGTCGATCAACTTATTCCGCTCGCCCATCCGCTGCTGATAACCAAAGCAATTGTCGATTTTGCCTATCGCGACGAGGACAGCTCTATCGATATTTTTGCAACAGTAGGCATATGCGGTAAAACCGGAGTGGAAATGGAAGCACTGACCGCTGTTTCTGTCGCTGCATTGACCATTTATGATATGTGTAAAGCCGTCGATAAGTCGATGGTTATCCGGGATATACGGTTGTTGAAGAAAACTGGTGGAAAAAGTGGAACCTATGTCCGTGAGCAGTGACTGGTAAGCATTGCGGAGACATCTGATTCCATGCTAATTTAAGATATTATGCATTTACCTGAATAGTTACAATTCAAAAGGGTATTGAGGAGAGATTTAATGGACAAAGAGAAACTCGAAATGTTTCGCCAGCAGCTTCTGGCTAAAAAAGAAGAAATATTTAATGAAGCTGGTAAAACACTGTCTGAAATGACGGATCAGACCTCGAATGTTCCAGACCCCAATGACCGGGCTACCATAGAATCAGGGAGAAGTTTCGAGCTGAGAATTCGTGATCGTGAGCGTAAACTGGTCTCTAAAATCGAAGAGGCTATCGCCAGAATCGAAGATGGAAGTTATGGTATTTGTGAAGATTGTGGCGAGGAAATTGGCATCAAGAGATTAGAAGCCCGGCCGGTTACCATGCTCTGTATTGATTGCAAAACTGCCCAGGAAACCAAAGAAAAATCGAAAGGACTCTAAGGGAGTATGCCGGAACTTCGCAGAGATCCCATTCTTGGCCGATGGATCATCATTTCCAAGGAAAGACGGAAACGCCCAACCGATTTTCTGGTTGAAGATGTCAAGGGAAGTGGAGGATTTTGTCCGCTTTGCCCCGGCAACGAATCATTTACCCCGACTGAGGTATATGCGTTCAGGTATAGAAACTCATTCCCTAATGCCCCTGATTGGCAGGTAAGAGTGGTGCCGAATAAATACCCTGCTCTGGTTATTGAGGGCGATCTGGCCAAGGAGGGTGTTGGCCTGTATGATCGGATGAACGGTATTGGTGCCCACGAAGTTATTATCGAAAGCCCTAATCACGATGAAAACTTCGCCGACCTCGCTCCTGATAAAATGGCTCTTGTTTTCAAGGCATACCAGGAGAGAATTATTGATCTTTCAAAAGATGAAAGATTCAAGTATGTCATGGTTTTTAAAAACCATGGTCGCGGCGCGGGCGCCTCGCTTGAGCATTCCCATTCTCAACTGATTGCCTTGCCGATTCTGCCGCGAATGATTGTTTCCGAACTCGAAGGCGCAGAGTCGCACTATAAGTACAAAGAGCGCTGTATCTTTTGCGATATTATCCGCCAGGAGATTCAGCAGAAAGAGCGTGTCGTCTGTCAAAATGAGCGATTTATTACCATAACTCCTTTCGCCCCGCGGACGCCGTTTGAGATGTGGATCTTACCCAAGCACCATTCATCAGAATATTATGCCCAGAGTGAGGCTGATATCTTGTCACTCGCCGAACTCTTTTCCGAATCGCTGCGCAGGTTGTCCGGTTGTATCGCCAATGTTCCGTATAATTTTGTCCTGCATACCGAACCATTACGTTCAGGTGGATTGAAGTATTACCACTGGCATTTTGAGATCGTTCCCAAGTTGACTTCCATTGCCGGTTTTGAATGGGGCACCGGATTTTACATTAATCCTTTGCCCCCCGAAGAAGCGGCGAGCTATTTGAGAGACTCGCTGGAGAACAGGTTGGAGGGTGTAAACGATGAAAAAGTTGTTGCTGGTTGATGACGAAGAATCCATCCAGATTGTTTATCGGGAAGAATTTGAAGATGAAGGATATCAGGTAATTTCCGCCCTCGATGGCACAACAGGACTGGAAAAATTCAAGGAAGAGGAACCGGATCTGGTCATACTCGATATCCAGATGCCCGGTATAAATGGTGTTGAGGTCCTGCGGCAGATGAAAATGCTGCGGCCGACTGTGCCGGTCATCCTGAGCAGTGCCTACCAGGAATTCAAACGTGACCTCGGGACCTGGGCATCTGATGAATACGTTGTCAAATCAGGAAATCTTGACGAACTTAAAAAAACGGTTCGGACACTGTTAGGCGAAGAATAGGGGTACTGTTCAGTGAAAGATATCCAGAGTCAACTTGACAGCCGCAGAATAAACATCAAAAAAGTCGGTGTCAAAACCGTCTCCTATCCGATTACCGTACGCGATAAGGCCCAAAAACAACAGCAGACCATTGCCACTGCCAACATGTATGTGAATCTGCCCCATAAGTTTAAAGGCACGCATATGAGCAGGTTCGTAGAGATTCTCAACGAATTTCATGGTGAGATTGATATCAAGAGTTTTCATGTTATTCTTGAGAAAATGAAGGTCCGCCTGGAAGCCGAGGCATCGCATCTGGAAATTGAATTCCCTTATTTTCTTAAAAAAGTCAGGAATGGTGACTCTGGAAATCTAGGGCATTATAAATGCTCCATGCACGGTTCTCTGGAAAAAGAGCATGAACTGACCCTCAGTGTCGAGGTGCCGATCAGTCTGCCAATTGCGGAAAAGATCCCCCATCGGTTGCCCAGATCCATGGGCAGGTGGGGCAAAGCCGATTTGAGCATCCGTTTCCATCATTTTTTCTGGATTGAAGATATAATTCTCCTCATTGAAAAAACGGTGGAAGAAGAAATTCACGAACTGTCGTTAAAAGAGCGGAAAATTCTCTCTGTTGAAGCGTTGGCCAGGCGGATTGGCGGGAGCCTTGAACGGATAGAGGCGATCAAGTCGTACTCGGTGACCGTGCACAATTTTGGTGATGAATGTTCTACCTTCGCCACCCTGGAATCATGCTAAGTGTCTGTCTGAGGATGGTCTTTTGCCCAATTTTTTCGGTGTTTTTATAAAACAAAGCAGTCTTCTTATTAAACCATTATTTTAAATTGATTCTCATGCGTGATCTACTATTTGAAATCGGTACAGAAGAGATTCCAGCAGGTTATATTGATCCGGCGCTTGCCCAGCTTGAGACACTGTTTTCCCGGAAGGCCGCTGAGCTGAAAATCGGCCACGGGGTTATAAGGGTGCTCGGTACCCCTCGAAGACTGGCCCTGATAGTCCAAGGTCTTGTCGAAAGGCAGGAAGATAGCAGAGAAGAATTGCTTGGTCCATCGAAAAAAGCGGCTTTTGACGCCGAAGGGAAGATGACCAAAGCTGCTATCGGTTTTGCCAAATCAAAAGGAACCGATGTCAGTGCATTGCAGGTTGTTGCCACCCCTAAAGGCGACTATCTGATGCTGGTGCGTGAAGTGCAGGGCGAAGATACTCTGCGTCTTTTACCGGAGCTGCTGCAATCGCTTATCTCGGGCTTGTCTTTTCCCAAATCGATGCGTTGGGGAAGCAACCAGATTACCTTTGCCCGACCAATCCAATGGCTGGTTGCGCTGTTCGGTCAAGAGATAGTGCCTGTTGAACATGAGGGTATTGTCTCAGGTAACCTGAGCCGTGGTCACAGGTTTCTGGCCGATGAAAAAATCGTCATCGAAAGTGCGGTAAGCTATGAAAAGCAGCTGGCTGAAAAACAGGTTATGGTCGATCCTGCGCAGAGAAAGACGGCGGTTCTAGCGGAAATTAAGCAAGCGGTTGCCAATTTGACTGACTTGGCGGGGGGCAGAGCGGCAATAGATGAAGATCTGGTCGATACGGTGAATAATCTTGTCGAGATGCCTTTTGGGGTCTGTGGCGTGTTTGACCGAAAATTCCTGCAGCTCCCTTCTGAGGTGCTGACTACCTCGATGCGGGTTAATCAAAAGTATTTTCCCGTGGTGGATGAACAAGATGAGTTGCTGCCTGGTTTTGTAGCGATCAATAATGTCCGGGTGAATGATCCGAATATAACCCGCAAAGGACATCAACGGGTTTTACGGGCGAGGCTGGAAGACGCGCTGTTCTTTTTTAACAGCGACAGCGAGATCCGCCTTGAGAATCGGATTGACAAATTACAGGGGATTATTTTCCAGGCCAAACTGGGCACGATGCTCGAGAAAAACGAGAGGCTGGTCAAACTCGTACGAATCCTGGCCGAGCAGGTCGATCCGACGCTGGTTGAAGAATGCTGCCGGGCGGCGCTGCTCTGCAAAACCGACCTGCTCTCCGATATGGTCGGTGAGTTTCCCTCGTTACAGGGGATTATGGGCTGCGCGTATGCCCTGCATGATGGTGAGAAATTGAGCGTGGCGACGGCGATTAAAGAACACTATATGCCCAAGAGGGCTGGTGCGGCGATTCCAACCACGGATGTCGGCGCTCTTCTTGGTCTTGCCGATCGATTCGATACCCTTGCCGGATGTTTCGGCATCGGTCAGGTGCCGACCGGCACTGCTGATCCATTTGGCCTGCGCCGTATTTCTCTGGCAATCCTGCATATTATTGAGAGCAAAGGGTACATAATTTCGCTGCGTGAGATCATCCACAAAGCTCTGGCCCTTTACGGCAAAAAGGTGGATGGTGGCAGCGAGACGGTTGAGGCGACTGTTAATTTTATCCAGGGACGTTTTGCCAACGATTGCATCAGTCAGGGACTGACAACAGAGGCTGTCGATGCTGCCGTGTCGGTTCATTTCGATGACGTGAACGATTGCCGGCAGAGGATCGATGCAATTATCAAGATCAGTCAGCAACCGGCCTTCAAGGTTCTTGCCGCTTCCTATAAGCGTATCAGAAACATTATTAAAGACAACCGGCAGACATCGGTTGCTGCAGATCTGTTTGACAATGAAGCGGAACAAAACCTGCATACACTTTTTGGTGAAGTCAGCAGGGAGATGGAACAACTTATCGACGGCAAAGAATATTTGCAGGCGCTGGAAGTAATGTTGAAGATGAAAGAACCGGTTGATACCTTCTTTGATAAAGTGATGGTTATGACTGACGATATGGCTGTCAGGCAAAACCGGCTGAATCTATTAACCGCCCTGGGCGATCTCATTTTACAGATCGGCGATATTTCCAAGCTGCAGGAGAGTTAACTCATCCTGTAAAATTACCAGACAAAAGCCCAAAGGGGGTGTTCGCAATTGCGAACACCCCCTTTTTCATTGCAGAGAAAAAGAAAATATCATTTAGGATGACATGTAGCACACTTGTCGATTTTCTTTTCTTTTAGAGCTGGATCTTTTGCTGCCATTTCTTTGTGGCACTCAAGGCAGTTGCCATGTCCGGCACCTTTCAGAGTATCGAGCTTGAGTTTATCTTTCATTTTGCCGGCAAGGGTGTCGCCGGTATGGCAGGTTTCACATTTTTTGATTTCCATGCCTTCTGCGTATGGCACCTGTTTGCCATCCGCCATGCCATGGTGACAATCACCGCACTTGAATTTATCCTGGTGCGCCTTGTGGGGGAACTGAGCTGGTTTTGGTTTGGCACTTTTGCTGTCGGTGATAGTGATATCCGCCGGACCGGTACCGGTCGCCATTGAGGAAATTACTACACCACCCATCACAAACATCGAGACAACACTACAGACAAGAAATTTTTTCAACATAATTGCGCTCCTTTAAGAATAATTTTATAAGGCACTTACATTGCTGCTGCACTTTAATAACGCTCTTTATACAGTTTTTGCTTAAACTTGTCAAACCTGTTAACTCATAGTAATGATGACAATAGTCCCACGATGTGGTCCTTTATCTGCGTTAGCTTGATCCGTAGCTGTGCAACCCGGAAAGAAGAAAGTTCACCCCGTAATAGGTAAAGAGAACGGAGAGAAAGCCAAAAATAGCCAAGTAGGCAATTGTATTGCCGGACCAGCCACGAGTGTAGCGAGCATGGAGAATAATAGCGTAAAAAAACCAGGTAATCAGCGACCAGGTCTCTTTGGGATCCCAACTCCAGTAGGTGCCCCATGCCGAATTGGCCCAGACGGCACCGGTAATGATACCGCCACTTAACCAGATAAAGCCAAATACCATTGTTTTATGGATTATATCGTCTATCACTTCATGGGAGGGGAAGCGACTGGACAGCGATGTCGATGCCTGGTCGGATTCGGGCGATTTATTTTTGAGCAGATACATGATGCCCAGGGCCGCGGCAACTGCAAAAGCCGCATAGCCGACAAAACAGGTAACCACATGGGCAATCAGCCAATTCGACTGCAATGCCGGCACCAGGGGATTGATGGCTTTGCTTATATCAGTGGAAAAAGAAGCATACGCCATGGCCAGAAATGCAAAAGGAACAGCGAAGGCGCCGATAATTTTTGTCTTGAACTTCCACTCGATCAAGAGATAGAGAAGGATGATAGTCCAGGCAAAAAAGACCACCGATTCATACATATTGGTAAGTGGTGCATGACCGATACCCTGTTGATAGGATTCGATCCAGCGCAAACCTAATCCAGCCGTCTGGATAAACCAGGCCAGGGCAGTAAACACTGTGGCGATACCACCAAGCCGAGGGGTCTTGAACACCAGTATTGCAATATACAACACCGTCGAGAACAAATATGTGAAGGTTGTTATACCAAGTAATTGTGAACTATCCATGTTTTATACTCCGTTTGATTCCATCAGGCGGTTATTACCGTTGTACTGCTTGCTCAATACTATTTTTGAGTTTTTGGAAAATTTGGCTGAACAACATTTTATTTTTGTTGGTTGAACCGGATAACCAGAGTTGTGGGGTGGATGAGCCATTTTTCTTAACCAGCCATATCCTCTGATGTGACCTGAAAAAAGCAATATACAGTCCAAGCAGCATCAGCCCGCAGCCAATATATACCACCCATACGCCTGGATCTTTTGCTACCTGCAGACCGGTTGCATACATCTGTTTTACGCTAAGAGTATATTCCTGCGCTCCACCTATGAAGGTAGTTTTATCGCTGTCGCTCAACCATTCAATGGAGGCGGGGTTATCTCCCGCCTTAAACCAGACTTTAGCCCTCTTTACTCTTTGGCCAACTGCTTCGGCATTGACGATACCAAAATGGAGGTCTTTTCCTTCCCAGGTTGATTGTTTTTGAAAGGGGAGAGTAAATATTTTCGATTCCCCGGAGCTGTTTTCGGTAATACTCAGAAGAAAATCCTGATAGCCCTGATAGCTGCTTTGATAAAAGGTTATCCCTTTATAGGTGAGTGGACTGTTCACCTCTATGTCCCGGTTGACAACTTCCTTGCCGTCTTCAAGAATTGAAAGGTTGCTTTTATACTCTTTGGGCATTCCGTTGGCGTAAAACTCAATGGCAAAGGAGTTGCACCGTACTTCAAACCCAAGCTCTATCGAACCTTCGTTCTTGAAGGGAAAAACGTTTTGGGTAGAGCTCATCTCAGGGATCATGACACTCCCTTTAAATCCGCCAAAATGGCCAATAATAGCCCCGACAAAAATCAGTAGAATAGACAGATGGACAATGTAGACTCCGGTACGGCTCCATCGACCTTTCTGGCTGAAAAATATTTCATCGTTACCCTGCATTTTAGACTGTGCCTGCCAACCGTTTTGTTTGAGCAGGTCGACAAGGTTTATATGGTCGAGCTTATCTGTGCCAAATTCCCACCTGTTGAAATTGGCCATTTTTTCGATTCGATCAGGGGCAATCTGGAGATTGTCGGCAGTTATTATTTTCCAAACAGCCGGGAAACGGTCAATACTGCAGATGATGAGGTTGGTGCTGAGGAGCCCGAGCAATCCGAGAAACCACCACGAATAATACATATTGGGGATATCAAGGATTTGCATAAAATGAGCAGTTGCCGGGCCGAACCTTTCTACATAAAAAGCTGACGGTTCACCCTGCGGAATGATGGTACCGACAATAGAGGTAGCGGCAAGGGTGCAGAGAGTGAATATCGCCAGCTTGACGGAGGAGAAAAAATCCCAGATTTGATTGAAAATATGCATGATAAATATATCTATATTGAGAATTATTGTTAAGTGAAGAAGTACTACAACAGGTTTTGCAAGATTGCAATGAGAGAAGGTACTATTGTGCAGAGCGGGCTGATCATCGACGACAACTTAAATGATTTTTGCTCACTGAACATCAAATCTTTTCCATTGCTGCTAAAAAAATGTCGATTACACCTTTGATAAGGGAAATATCTTGCCTTAAATTTTAAAAGAGGTTAAAAAGTCAGATTCTGAATAATCGTTTACTTATACACAATGTATGTATTTTTCCATTTGAACTGCCGACAGGCGGGTAAATGGAATAGAAGGAGATAATAATGGCCAAAGTATGTGAAGTATGTGGAAAGGGACCAATGGTTGGGAACAATGTTTCCCATGCACACAACAAGACCAGAAGGCGCTGGTTGCCGAACCTGAAGATGGTGCGCATGGTTGACGCAGGTGGAAACAGGAAAAAAACCAAAGTATGTACCCGTTGTATCCGGTCTGGAGCAGTCGTAAAAGCTGCTTGATAATTTTTGTTCTCAGGGCGTGTAAGGCGAGAGGATTATATTTCCTGCTCGCCTTTTCGTATTTGGAGATGTCGTGTTCGAGGAGGGGTTATGAGTGAGGAAACAATCAAATTTCTCAGCCCAGCCGAAGCTGTAAAGCTGGTTGGTGCTATCCAGGAAGAGGAAGATATTGAGCAGCCCGACAGAAGAATTCTGACTGTATACAGTAAAGATGACCGGGAACTCTGCTGGTTTGACTTTGCCGAGGTGATGGCTGCTGTCGGTGATGCCCCGGCAGGTGAAAGAAAAGCCGCCGTGCACAATTATATTGTCAATCATATTCCCGACTGGGTAAATGATTTATGATGGCTAAGTAAAAATTCTTCATCCGAAGTCTGTGCTTATCTGCTTCGTTGTTGCGAATATGAAGATTTTTACTTAGCCATCGCAAATTTCAGGTTTTTACCAGTCCATCATTTGTAATGGTGTTCGCTGTTCAATGCGTCGCATGGGGGCCGGCTAACTTTCTTCGAGCCATTCGATAAGCGGTTGGGGAAACAGGGCACATCGTGCCGACAGGGCGCTGTTGTGCCTGTTTACTATCTCGTAGCCTTGTTGAAAAATAGAAACAGGCCGATCTGACGAGACAACCACCACAATAGTCTGCAAATGTTGCGAGGTAAATCGGAGCGCGGAATTATATCGTGCACCCCGTGCTCTGTCTTCGTTATCCACCCTGTGCCCATCAAGCAGACAGGCAAACCCGTAGAGATGCAGGTCCGCCCGGATGTGCAGGGCGCCATCGACCTTTGACAGCCCCGCCGCGAGTCGGAGTTTGTTTTGTTCCCGTAGATTGACCGGAGGGGTTAAGACCTGCCCGGCGATTACGGTAGGATTAGGTGCCAGATCGATGACAAAGGTGCAGCCGAACATATTGTCTTCGGCATTATGGACCAGAACGGCGATAATTTTAAACATGTCATTTCTGATCGTTGGATCGATATCGTAATCGAGCAAGGCCTCTTCCACTTCAAAAAGTTTTGCCCGGTGCGTATCCGAGCAGTAGCTGCCGTCCTGGAAACTGCAGATCAGTTCGTCTTTCACAAACAGAAATCCCAGCTTGCCCTGAAAATCGGCGCTGATATGGAACGGACTTATATTGCTTTCGGCAATACCGAGGATATTGATGCCATCGGAGATAAGTGTGCGGTCGGAATGTTCCACTGCCTGGAGCAGTTTGCGGACATGTTTGAAGTTGCTGAGCAGGGGTTGCTCGGTACTGAGGAACCGTGCCAGAAAATGGATGTCTTTTAAAAATCTCGGTTCAATAAATGTCAGGGAACCGTGCGGGCGTTCTCCTTCTTCGTTGGTTTTAGAAATGCCCAGGATGGCATCGAGCATTGGGTAAATATGGATCTGAACATCGAGACCGAGAATAAGCCCGGCTTTATCAACAATGCAGTCATGGACAGCATGGGAGGCATATTCGCGGAGAAAATTTCCAGAGATGCCGGTATACAGATTGCTGTCATTGGCGATATCATGAGAAAAGCGCAAGACAGCGTGTTCCAGCCAGCATTCGGTTGGACAAAGGGAGCAGATGTTAGGATGGTGCTCGGTAAACCACATCTGATAAAACACTGAGCAGGAACTCCCGCCGTTGGAAATTAGTCCGTCCAACTGCAGATTCGGCTGTGGTTGAATATGGTTGTAGGCGCAGTAGGAACTGTCTTGGTCGATTGGTTTACACCAGTCTTTATTGTCGATATAGAGCGCTCTCAGCTTTGGCTCATAGCCGCGCAGCAGATTTTGCGGATCGCAGATAGACAGCGAATCGGTGGGTCTGAGGGCAAAAATTATGGCAGTGCGGCTGGCACCGGAAAATAAGGTTAAACCGTCGCGCAGGCCACTGAGCGTTTCACTAATGCAACGATTCACAAAATAATTTTCCTGCACATTGTCACCTTGGTTTCATAAAGAACGTGTATTCAGGAAGTTGTATTATCAATTGGTTTTTTATTCTACCATACTCGTTGCCGGTTGCATAATTTTTAGACAACAATTGGGCAATACTGATACCCATACATATTAGCCGGTTTTAAACTAAAATGGCGGCTGGATGTTGATAAGAAGAACTCTGCAACCTTTACCCATCAACTTTTCAGGGTGCAGAGTTATGATGTGCTGAATAGTGTTAGAATCTACCCTTGAAGCCCTGCCGGTCACGGTGTTGCGGCCTGTTTTCGCAGATAGTCGTTACTACCCGCTTGGTTCGATAATGGCCGTTTTTTATTGTCACGATCTTTCTGCACTCTTTTTGATATGGGCGGTATCCATCTCTGATGACTGGTCGGTGCCGTCTGTCGTACCAGCTATTACCATGTCTTTCCTTGTAGACGGTAACCTGAGGCGGATGGTAGACTCCTCTATGCTGCGTTTGCAGTTCGCTGCCGATAAGAAGCCCGGTAACGCCACCTACAGCAGCGCCGATAATTGTCGATTCAGCGTTGCGGCCGATAGCCTGGCCGACAATTGCTCCGGTACTTCCGCCGATGATCATTCCGCCAATTCTTCTGTCCCCGGCTTCTGCATTGTTCAGCAGTAATGCTACCAGCGCCATAATCGTCATTGTCATCCATATCCGTTTCATACGCATTCTCCTTTACTTGAATTTTATTTGTTTGCCGGCCCGTTTGTTTATTTGTATCCGCAATCAACCGGTTTAGAAAGCGGACATCTGGTGATATTGGGCTCCAGGGTACTCGACGTCGAGCCGATCTCTGGTTGATCTCAAAGAGAGGGCAGAACGTCTCGTGCTACGAGCAGAAAAGAGAAAACATACGGGTAAAAACAATCAGGGCAGATTATAGTGCCGTCACAAATTCAAGAGAGAGGGTGCAACAGGTGCAGGTATTTTTGCAGGGAATGGGGGTGGGAGCCGGTTTGATCATGGCTATTGGTGCGCAAAATGTTTTCGTTTTGTCCCAGGGAATAAAAAAGCAATACCATTGGCTTATCGCCTTGATCTGCAGCATGAGTGATGTAATGCTTATTTTTGTCGGTGCCGCCGGGGTTGGGACACTTGTCGCCGGGAATCATGCCTTGCAGAAGGGGGCCGCCTGGTTCGGTGCGGCATTTTTAGGATGGTATGGCTTTCGGGCTTTTATGGGCATTTTCAGGGAGGAATCGCTTCAGCAGAAAAAACCGGACGATTCAAGCATTCGCATTGCTGTGCTGACGGCACTGGCTCTTACTTTTTTGAATCCCCACGTGTATATTGACACAGTTCTGCTTTTGGGCAGTATCGGCGGGCAATATCCAGTAGGGGATCGCTATCTCTTTGCCATGGGCGCGTCAGTATCATCTATTGTCTGGTTTTTTTCTCTTTCCTTCGGTGGGGCACTTCTGGCACCGCTGTTTAAGAAAAGTATTTCCTGGAAAATCCTCAATGTCTTCGTCTGTGTGACGATGTGGTCTATTGCCATGCAGCTGGCGACGATGCAGATCTAGATGGATGGCTTGATCAGTCGATAATTTTAAAGATGCTTTTCGCTGCATCCCACTGGTACGACGAGCCCATCCAGATCTCTTCGATGAGATCGATGTCAAGGTCAATATCGGTAAATTCACCGTACAGCTCGTAAACCGTGAGAATCTCTTCATCACTGATTGTATTGTCTTTGTTGGTGTCCGCCCAATGATAGTGACTGATAACAGTAGTATTTGGCCCGATTATAGGTAATTCGGGTTCGTGGCTAATGGCGGCTGTACCGCTGAATTGAGCAGTCTCTCCCTCTTTTCCGGATACACTGACGACATAGATAAAAAAAGCCTTGCCCTCTATTTTTTTCAGCCATTTGATTTGTTTATTTTTCAGGCTGCCGGTTGAAACCTTCGGTGAGGTCTCTTTTATGGTACTGTTTTCCGGGGCAGTCTCTTTTATAATCAGGGCAGTTGGCGCCTCAGGCGCCCCGGTAATCCTGACGACTACCGGAAAAGACTGGCCGGCAATACAATGCAGGGGCAGGATACGCTCGGCGGAAAATCGGCTGACTGACCGGGATTGATAAAAATACCAGATGAAGGCCATTATAATAAGCAGCAACGTGCCGGATAAGAACAGCAATGGCCAGATTTTCCCAAGTCCTGATCGGGTGGTTGGGGGATCTTGTTCCGATCTGATGTCTATGGGGATTGGCTGGGAGGAAGCGTCTTCATCTGGGGGATCGTCTGAGATATCCTCCAAAATGTCTTCAAGTTGTACATTGAGCGCTTCGGCCAGTTTGAGACCGTTATCTCTTTTGATGCTTGGATATCGCCGGTTTTCCCATCTTGAGATTGTATCGGTGGTTACCTCTACCGCGGTGGCCAGATAGAGTTGAGTGAGGCCCTGCTGTTCACGAAGCAGTTTAATTTTAGCCCCGTCAATTTTAACCATACTCATGGGGCCGGCAAAGGAATTGTCCATCATCTGTTTTCAGGTTTTTGTGATTTGATTGTTTTGTTCGCGATGGTTATACCAATTTACGGTTACCCGTTAAAGAATAAACGCTCCCGGGTTACCCTTGGGTGTCGGTGTTGTGGTAGACATCGCTCGACTTACCCCTATGTCGACTGGTTTTTATAAGCTGCATGTTCTATTTTAAAAAGATAAAACAACCACACATTTTTGAGAGAAAGAAGGGAGATACGTATGAAAAAAGTGGTGATGCTGTTCTGTATCCTGATAGCTATTGGGTTCGTTGCCAAAGGCGCCCTGGCAGCAACAGGAAAATGCACTGTTGTCAAGGTTGATGGAACAAAAATGGTTATTGAATGTGACGAGCCGACCAAAGGATTTACCAAGGGCAATCAGATTAAAATCAAAACAGAAAAGAAGAAAAACGACCAGAGTCAATAATTTAAATTACCAGTCGAATCGGACTATATTATCGAGTGGTTCCGATTTGACAATCCGTACCTTGACGATGGAATTCGGCTTGATTTCTTTTGAGCCCGGCGTGGGAAGATCAAAATCCATGAGGATATCCAGAAGTATCAGGTTAATCCGCTTGGGGCCGACCTGGATGACCAGGGCGTCGAGGTACTGTCCCTGCCGATCAGCCAGGTATTTAAGCAGCCAGTATCTCTGCCGTTGATGACGAACATTATTGGCGGTGGTCAAAGTGCGACTGAGGACCGAAGTAAAATCCTTGCACATTTCTTCAGTAAAACACGGTTCCTGGCGCCTGACGATGCTGTTCAACTGATGCTGCATAACCAGGTCAAGCAAGCGCCTGATAGGTGAGGTGACCGTGGTGTAGTGGGATACACCCAAGCCGCTGTGCGGCTTGGCGGTCGTCGAGAGTTCCCCCCTTGACATATTCTTTCGCTGGAGGGTGTTCTGGAAAAGATCGTCATCCTCCCCGTGGACAATTCTTTTCTGCAGGGGAGCTTGAGATCGGAAAATCCCCGGTACCATCCGGTCGGCGACATATTTTGCCGCTTCACTGTTGGCGAGAATCATCATCTCCGACACGATGGTTCGGGCAGGAGTATCACTTTTGGCCAGACTGACATGGACCTTGCCGTGGTGATCGATAAAAATATTCACATCCGGAAAAGGGAGCAGGAGGGCGCCGCCGGCAAGACGCCTGGACCGCAGTTTTTTCCGAAGCATATCGAGAAGCTGGATCTCCCGGTCGGTCGTCAGCATCCGGTCGACCTCTTCGTAGGTGAGTCGTCGTTTCACCCGGATGATAGATGGATTGACCCTGACGCGCAACACTTCAGCTTCGGCCGAAAGGAGGATCATAAAGCTTAAAGCGGCCCTGGTTTCGTCCTGGATCAGACTGCAGATTCCCTGGGATAGATGACGCGGCAGCATCGGCACCTGGCCTTCCGGGAAATAGATGGAGGTGCCGCGGCGCATCGCTTCAGCAAATAAATGGTCTCCGGGGCGGACATAATGGGCGACGTCGGAAATGTGGATGCCGACTAAGTAGTTGCCATCCATTTCCTCTATGGTCAGGGCATCATCAAAATCAAGAGTGGTGGGACCATCAATGGTAATGGGCGAAAGATGGGTGAAATCGCTTCTTCCAGGGTCGTCAAAGAGATCATTTTGTCCGCGTTGCAGAACTTGCTCTGCCTGTTGTCTGGCTGCAAGAGAGAAATTGGCGGGGAGTTCATGACGCAGCAGCGGGATGTTCTCGTTGATGTTCCACAGCCCGGCTTTAACCAGCA
This sequence comes from uncultured delta proteobacterium, assembly GCA_963804605.1. GTDB lineage: Bacteria > Desulfobacterota > Desulfobulbia > Desulfobulbales > Desulfocapsaceae > Desulforhopalus_A. The sequence goes on along the minus strand of CAWDRB010000024.1, from coordinate 169,303 downwards.
AATGAAAAGGATCGTGTGCCTTGTGCAACCCTGCTGACTGCAGGATCTTTCTGGCTATATCGGAATCAGCGGCATCCGTTCCGAAAAGGTAAAAATCACGGATGATGCTTAAAAGCTCCAACTGGAGTGACCCTAAATCTGAAGGAGAAAGGTCCGATTCCATGATCCGTGCAACAGTTCCGGCACCTTCTCGAATCAGTTCGGCCCGTTTGGCCTCTTTTTGCAACTGGAGCTGCAATTGCTCGACTTTGTCCGGACTGTTGACATGAATCCGGCCCTCTTTGTATTTAAAGAAGAGCTTGTCGGCAAAAACACAGCGAAGAAAGGCGGAGACAGTATCGTCCGTAGCTTCTGAACCAAAGATCAGTTCTGCCAGAAAAACCGGGCTGAATGAATGAGACCCGTCTTCGGCAGTCAGTTCCCATACCTCCTCGAGATTAATGAGACTCATGAGAGAGCCCCTTCTTTCGGTGGTGTCCTGAAGAAGTTTTGTAAGGATTTCCCGGCTGATTTCAGTAGGATGCGTCTCTTTTGAGCTATGCACTACCCGTGATGACGGCAGGTTGATCTCCCGACCGTTTTGATTGATAAGGCGTAATCTCTTGGGCTGGCTTTCGGTCACCAGTGCACAGATAAACCTGCCGTTATCGAGGTATTCTATCAGTTTTCCTGTAACAATCATTTAGTCACTACTTGTTCAATAATAGTGTAAGCTGTATGTTTGCGACACATTATAATTTTATTTCTGGCAATTTGTCTATTGTTTATGGACAAAGGCTTTACAGTATAGTGTGGTATGCTATTTTGCCCACACTTATTATCGATGGTGTCGTAAAAAGTTCGATCTCCTTCGTTGTTTTAATTTAATGTCAATTTCTTGAATATACTATGGATCTTCTAGACAAACCGGTTAAGTCCGGCATGGTGGCGATTGTCGGGCCGCCGAATGCCGGCAAATCAACATTAATGAATCATTATCTGGGGCAGAAGATATCGATTGTCACTGCTAAACCCCAGACGACCCGTAATCGAATTGTTGGCATAGTCAATGATGCCGACTATCAGGTGGTCTTTCTCGATACCCCCGGATTGCATAAATCCAGGGATCCATTGAATATGGAGATGGTCAAGGTGGCCATGGACAGCCTTACCGACGTTGATGTCGTCCTTTTCTTGGTTGATGTTTCCTTGCCCCTGCCGGAAAAAGTGCAGAAACAACAGGAGGCGGAGTTGACTGAGTATCTGCAGCAGATAAAGGCGCCGGCGATAATGGTGTTGAACAAGATTGACCTGATCGACCGAAAAAAGGTGCTGCCGTTAATCGATTCCTATGCGGCACTCTTTCCTTTCAAGGCTTTGATTCCTGTTTCCGCAAAGAACGGGGACGGCTTGGACCATCTTTTTAAAGAAATTCTTACCCTGTTGCCGGTTGGGCCGCGATATTTCCCGGAGGATATCCCCACCGATGCTTCAGAGCGTTTTTTGTGTGCAGAGATAGTCAGAGAGAAAGTCTTTTTGCTCACCGGTCAGGAAATTCCTTATTCGACGGCGGTGCTTATTGAGTCCTTCAAGGAAGATGAAGAGAAACAGCTGGTGACGATCCATGCGGCAATTGTTCTCGAAAAACAATCCCAGAAAGGGATCGTTATCGGCAAGGGCGGCAAGAAATTAAAAAGCATCGGTATTGCCGCACGCAAGGATATCGAGACCCTTATCGGGCAGAAAGTCCTCCTTAAATTGTGGGTCAAGGTGAAAAAGAACTGGTCCCAGGACGAACGGTTTCTGCGAGAGCTCGGCTACTAAGTTGATCCGTCCTCGGTTCTCATTTGATTATTTCGACTTTTTGTTAAAATCATCATAGAGATCGAGACTTTTGAGAATATTATAGGCGGTACGCAGCTGGTTATCTTTCTGCAACTTCTCCTCCAGTTTCTCGGCCGTTTTTTCCTGGTCGGTGCCTGTGTTCTTCGGCGATCCCGGCAGGTGGTTGGCAAGATCTTCCTCTTTTATAAGCTTGGCTGCGGCGGATGAACTCACTGACGGGCCGTCGGCAATAAAGGGGATTTCCACATCCGGGGTGATTCCCAACGCCTGAATGGAACGACCATCGGGCGTGTAGTATTTTGCCGTGGTCATTCGCAGTCCGGCACCATCGGGCAGGGGGATAATAGTCTGCACGGACCCTTTACCAAAGGTTCGGGTACCGACGATAATACCTCTTTTGTGCGCTTGAATCGCTCCGGCGACTATCTCCGACGCACTGGCCGAGCCCTCATTGACCAGAAGCACCAGCGGGAACATCTTTTTTTCACCATTGTCGTGGGCGATATAGGTGTTGTTCTGGTCTTCCCGTCGCCCTTTGGTATAGACGATTGTCCCTTTGTTGAGAAAAATATCGGCAATACTGATAGCTTGATTGAGCAGGCCGCCGGGATTATTACGGAGATCGAGGATCATACCTTTGATTGGATGTTTCTTTTTTAATGCCAGCAGCTTTTCTTTAAAATCGATCGTGGTATGACTCTGGAAGTTGGTAATTTTGGCGTAGACAAAACCAGGCGACAGAAACTCCATTTTAACCGACTGGATGGGAATGATTTCCCGCTTAAGGGTTATGACTTTGAGTTTGTCCCAGCCTTCGCGGTGGATGGACAAGTTGACCTTTGATCCTGCCGGACCGCGCAGCTTTTTGATTGCTTCATCCGGGCTCATATTTTTGGTATTCATCCCGTCTATTTCAACGATCGTATCATTTGCCTTTAAGCCGGCCAGATCCGCCGGTGTGTCGGCTATCGGGCTGACCACTGTCAGCCTATCATCTTTTATGGTTACTTCGATACCGATACCGGAAAAAGAGCCTTGTGTCTCTTCCTGGAGGTCCTTGAAACTTTCCGGCGGCATATAGGAGGAATGTGGATCAAGGGAGAAAAGCAGACCACGGATGGCACCGTTTAATACCTCTTTGACATCGATTTCTTCAACATAATTTTCCTGAAGAATGCTGAGGACATTGGAAAATATTTCCAGTTGCCTATAGGTCGCTGTTTTACTATCTTCCGAATTTTCGGCCAGAACAGGGGAACCGAGGAAAAAAAGAAGGAGAACCAGGCAATAGCCAGATCTGCGTGATAAACAGGAAAGAGAAGACATATGCTACCTCGATCTGAAATATATGTTTGTCAGTGTAAGTTCCCACTGATAGAAATTCACCAATGATGGTGTCGTAAAATCTTCACCATGTATTTACATTGTCCGCACCTGACTGATCAGGCGGACGTTTCTGTACTATAGTCAGCTTGTCGGGGTTGAGCCAGGGGAGAGGATCCACCGACTCACTGCCATGGCGAATCTCAAAATAGAGTCCTTCATCAAAAAGGGTTGCGGTGTCACCCGTAACTCCGATGCTCTGCCCCTGTTTAATTTTTTGTCCCTTTTTAACTAAAATTTTTTCGATTCTTGACGTCACGGTGTAATACTCAAAACCATGATGGATGATAACTGTGTTGCCGAATCCACGTAAATATCCAGAGAACGTGACATCGCCGTCACTGACGGCGTTAATTGTCGTGCCATCCGGGGCCCTCAGTGCAATGCCATTAGAAATACTCGATATACCAAGTTTGTTGGTTGTTTCCTGATGAAATCGAGTGATGAGAGCCCCGTCAACAGGTGGAGGGAGCTTACCTTTTGCGGCCAGAAATTTCTGCTCTACAATCTGGCTTTTCGGTTTAACCGAGACGATTGACTTGGCGAGATCGTCGGATGCCTGCTGCATTTCAACGATCGCCTTCTCATGGAGTTTCTCCTGGGTCTTTACATGGGAGAGAAGCGTCTTTTTCTCGGTCGCTGTCGTCTGCAGCGCGTCTTTTTCCTGCACGGTTTGTTCGATAAAATCCTTTAAGATCGATTTTTCCAGATCAAGTGCTGTTGTCACCCTGACGAGTTGGTCGATTGTTTCCCGGTAGACTGTAATAACCTCTTGATCGTATTTGATCAGGACATCGAAAGCGTCATGAAAAGTGAGCAATTCCGGCAGTGATTTGGTGGAGAAGGTCACGTTCAACAGACCAATGTCGCCCATGGTGTAATAAGCGGTGATTCGTTTTTGCAGGTGACTTTCGACACCATGTTTTTCCGTCCGAATCTTGCGCAGATCATTCTCTTTCTGCTCGATCATTGTCTGTTGATCGCGCATTTTTTTTTCTAAGCTGTCGAGTTTTTGCTGCTGGGCAGCCAGCTTTTTATCGAGGACTTCGAGCTCGGCCAATATATTACGTTCAGTACTCAGGGTCTCGGCTCGCTTATTTTCCTGCTGGATAATGCCTTCCTCGAGACGATGTATAGATTTTTTGAAATCAGTTACGTTTTGGCCAACAGGTTTTTTGTCCAGAGCAAAAAGCGGCGTCGCCAACAGTGCAGTCAGGAAAACGGCAAAAAACAGCAGAGCTGCATCCCAATCGGGAACGGGTCCTTTCCTGATCCGGGTAATTCTCACAACCTTTTTTTTATTTAGAGGATACAAGGGCTCAGATGCGTAAGAATTTCTGCATGGTCGAATAACTTCCCAAGGTGCAAAGCAGTATAGACACACCGATAATGGCTAGGCCGACGGTTGGCGAAAAAAATGAGAATTCAAAGAGATTGAGAAAACCAGGTCCGGAGAAGTGCAGTTTAATCCATTGAAAGAGCAAAAACAGCGAGCCGATGCCAAGAGACGACCCGAGGACACCCTGGAGCAGACCCTCCAGTAAAAAGGGGGTTCGTATGTAATTATTCGTGGCTCCTACCAGTTTCAGCAACTCCAGTTCAGCCTGTCGGCCAAGGATGGTGAGACGAATGGTATAGGCTACCATGAAGATGGTCGTCAGGATGAGAAGTGTTCCACTGAGCAGGACAATTATCGACAGCAGTTTGGTGAAATAATAAAATCTCTCGACCCAGTCCTGACCGTACTGCACCTTGGTGGTGCCTGGTAGCCGGGCCAGGTAGGCTGAGAATAATTTGACCTGGTTGAGACTCCGCAGATTTTTCATGGGAACCACCTCAATGGATGGCGGCAGAAAATCTTTGGGGATATCAACGAGGACATCCTGATTTTTCCCCAGCTGGTTGGCAAAACGCTCATAGGCTTTGGCCCGGGATATAAAGCGGATCTCTTCGACTTCATCGAAAGAAGTAATTTTATTTATCAATTGCTGCTGCATTTCAGGGCCGGGTTCTTCTTCCAGATAGACAATGAGACTGAGATCGTTGCCCAGCTTAGCGCCAAAGTGGAGCATATTGGCGTAAATAAGATAGAAAAACGCAAAAATCAGCACCGACAAACTGACGGTCAGCAGGGTCATAAGCTGTGACCCCCATGTCATGCGCAAATTTCGACCGACCTGACGGATGACGGTAAGCCAGAAACTCATGAAGCGCTCCTTGCCGTTCCTGTCAGACCATGCAGTTGTCCTTTGCGCAGTTCCATGACCCGGTGCGAGGTGTGTCGATACAGCGAATGATCATGGGTGGCGATAACTATCGTTGCCCCGGCTTTGTTGCAGTTTGTCAACAAGTGCATGACCCTTTCCGTCGTCGTGGCGTCAAGATTTCCTGTTGGTTCATCGACTAGAATCATGGTCGGCGAGTTGGCAATGGCCCGCGCCAGGGTTACCCGTTGCTGCTCACCACGGGAGAGCTCGCCGGTGATCGTATCGTGTTTGTCGGCTAAATCGAGTTGATCCAGCAGCATTCGCACCCTGTTGCGGATAATTTGCGGTTTCTTATAGGAGACTTCCATGGAGATGGCAATATTTTCCGCGGCGGTTCTATCGGTGAGGAGCTTAAAATCCTGGTAGGCCACCCCTATCTTTTGCCGCAGTCTGGCCAGTTTGAAACCTTTCAGCTGGTGGATGGGTTTCCCGCCTATTTCGATCAGGCCATTGCTGGGAGTTTCCATACTGCAGAGAAGTTTCAGCAGGGTTGTCTTGCCGGCCCCGCTCATGCCGATTATAAAAAACATTTCGCCGCTCTCTATGGAGATGGAGACATCTTTTAAGGCGACGACATCCGGAGGATAAATCTTTGAGACTTTGATCATTTCGATCATCGTTTCTGCATTTTTACTCATTGCCTTGCTATTTTGCCGGGTCGGGGTGAGGGATATCTTGGTCAAATGAACTTAAATTATGTGAAAATATATAATATTCCAAGTATAAACGCAATGGATCTCACTCGATTACGATGTTTAGGGCACATTGCAGGAAAAACACCTGCCCGGTATTTACGGCCCTGAGGCTCCAGGGGATGCCGTCAATTTACCCTTGCAAGTTCACCTGCAGTTGTTATTGTGCTCTGTTCCACTCTTCTACTAGAAGTCGGTGGAGTCAGATTAAATGATAGGATCTATTCTTGATAAACAGGCTGTTTGGGCGGCGATTGCGCACCGTTTTGAGGCCGCTAGAATTGTATGAAGGAGACCAACATGGATTACAGGGATACCCTTAATTTACCCAATACCGGGTTCAAAATGAAGGCTAATCTCGCCCAGAAAGAACCGCTTGTTCTCAAGCAATGGGAAAAAGATCAGTTGTATTTCAAGGTTCAGGAAAAATGCCAGGATAAACCAATTTTTGTCCTCCATGACGGTCCGCCATACGCCAACGGCAATATCCATCTGGGTACCGCCTTCAATAAAATTTTGAAGGATATAATCCTCCGCTCCAAGAGAATGGCGGGTTTTAATGCACCCTATATACCCGGCTGGGACTGTCATGGCTTGCCAATCGAACATAATGTTGATTTGGAACTGGGCGAAAAGAAGAAGACCATCCCTATTCTGTCCAAAAGAAGCGCCTGCCGGAAATACGCCAACAAATGGATTAAGATTCAGAAAGAGCAGTTTAAGAGACTGGGGGTGCTGGGTGACTGGGACAATCCCTATCTTACCATCAATTATGAATATGAGGCGACTATCGCCAGGGAATTCAATACCTTCCTTCTCTCTGATGCCGTCATTAGAAACCGTAAACCGGTCTACTGGTGTGCAACCTGTACCACGGCGCTGGCCGAGGCCGAGGTTGAATATCATCCCCATACCTCACCTTCGATTTATGTCAAATTCAAGGCTGAGAGCGAGCTGAGCGATATTGATCCTTCTCTTGGCGGAGAAAAGGTCTATTTTGTAATCTGGACGACGACCCCATGGACGCTGCCGGCCAACCTGGCCGTGGCCCTGCATCCTGATTTCATCTATGCCGCCGTTGCCGTTGGCGAAGAAACCTGGATACTGGCCAACGATCTGGTCGAAAAACTTATGGCCGAGATAGGCCAAGAAGACTACACCATCAAGGCAACCTTCGGGGCGAAGAAATTTGACAAGAGGAAATGCCGCCATCCGTTCATGGAACGGGAATCCCTGCTGGTTCTCGCCGATTACGTAACGACAGAAGCTGGCAGTGGCTGCGTCCATACTGCTCCGGGGCATGGTGCCGACGATTATCAGACCGGTCTTCGCTACGGCCTCGATATTCTTTCTCCCGTCGATGCCGACGGCATGTATACCGCCGAGGCCGGCCCCTATGTCGGACAGAAAATCCCGGCGGTCAATAAGCTCATTAATAAAGATATGGCCGAATCCGGCGCGCTGGTCCATGAAACGGCGATCAACCACAGCTACCCGCACTGCTGGCGATGCAAGAAACCGGTTATGTACCGGGCCACGCCCCAGTGGTTCATCTCCATGGAGAACAATCAGCTGCGCGAAAAATCGCTGGCGGCTATCAAGACGGTAAAATGGACGCCGGCATGGGGCATGCAGCGAATCTATTCGATGATTGAAGGGCGACCGGACTGGTGTCTGTCCAGGCAGCGGAGCTGGGGGGTGCCGCTTACGGTGATAAGCTGCAAATCCTGTGGTGAGGTAGTAAAAAGCGAGGCAGTGGTCGAAAAAATTGACGAACTCTTTCGAAAAGAGGGTGCGGACGCCTGGTTTAGCCACGATGTCGCTGATTTTCTCACTGCCGGCAGCAGTTGTGCAAAGTGTGGTTCCGGTGAATTCGAGAAAGAGAGCGATATCCTTGATGTCTGGTTTGACTCCGGAGTAAGCCATGCCGCGGTCTGCGAACAACGCGAGGAACTGCAATCCCCGGCTGATCTCTATCTCGAAGGCAGCGATCAACATCGTGGCTGGTTTCACAGTTCCCTGCTGACTTCGATAGGAACCCGCGGTCGGGCACCTTTTAAAGGGGTCTTGACCCATGGCTATGTGGTTGATGGTCAGGGTAAAAAAATGTCCAAATCCGTGGGCAATGTCGTGCTCCCTTCGGAGGTCATTGAAAAATACGGTGCGGAAATACTGCGTCTCTGGGTGGCCAGTGAGGATTATCAGGACGATGTTAAGGTTTCTGACGAAATTCTCCGGCAGATTTCTGATTCCTATCGTAAAATTCGCAACACGATTCGCTATTTCCTCGGTAATCTTGACGATTTTCGGCCGGAAACACAGGGTATTCCCTACAATGAACTCCCCGAGCTTGATCGCTGGGCCCTGGCCAAATTCGAGGAGTTGAAGGAGAAAATAGTCAAGGGCTATGAAAATTATGAATTTCACAGCATCTATCAGAGGTTGAATTACTTCTGCGGAACCACCATGAGTTCCTTTTATCTCGATATCTTAAAAGATCGACTTTATACCTCGGGCACCAACTCCCACCTCAGACGTTCGGCGCAGACGGTTCTGTATACAATTCTCGATGGCATGCTCCGGTTGATGAGCCCGGTGCTCTGTTTCACGGCAGCCGAGGCCTGGGATGCGCTCCACGGTCTTGATGAAAATGGTCCGATCGACGATAAAAGCATCCATTTTGCAGAGTTTCCTGCCGAGGAAGAGATTGAGTGTGACGCGTTGATGATGGATAAATGGTCGAAACTTATCAAGGTTCGTTCAGAAATTACCAAGGCCCTGGAAATTGCCCGGCGGGACAAGGTGATCGGTCATCCCCTGGAGGCGGAGGTACTGGTGCAGGCGGATGGAGAATTTGCCCGGTTTTTACAGAGTGAATGGACCACGATCAAGGAAATTTCGATTATTTCCGAACTTTCCGAGTTGACCGCCGATATTTTGCCGAGCGGCGTGCGTTTTATCAGCGAAGAGATTCCCGGCTTCATCATTCAGGTGCAACCGGCTCCGGGTGAAAAATGTCTGCGATGCTGGTTGCGCTCGACAACGGTCAGCAAAAATGCGGCCCACCCGGAAATCTGCAGTCGGTGTGCAGAGGTCCTAGCGGATATGGGCAAAGCGTCTTAAGGTATACTTTGTGGTATAAAACGTGGCGTATTTTATAATTGTCCTGGCAACCATAGTTGCCGATCAACTGACCAAAATGCTGGTGGTCGAGGCGTTGCGCCTCTATGATTCGAGAGAAATTATTCCCGGATTTTTCAATCTGGTCTATGTCACCAACAGCGGGGCCGCTTTCAGTTTTTTAGCTGATATGGATTCGCCATGGCGGCACTATTTTTTCCTTGGCATCGGATCGGTGGCTCTTGTTGGCCTCACCATCGCCTATTGGAAACTGAGAAAAGTCAATGCTCTCTACTGCTGGCCCCTGGCCTTGATCGCCGGCGGAGCTGCCGGCAACCTGATCGACCGGGTCCGGTTTGGTGCGGTCATTGATTTTCTTGATTTTTATGTTGGTAACTGGCATTGGCCGGCATTTAATGTTGCCGATTCGGCCATCTGCGTTGGGGTAGGGCTATTTTTGCTTATCCCCAAAAAGGAAGAATAGACTGGAATTCTTTATTTTTATTGAAAAAAGATACTTGGATTTGAGGAAAAATTCATGAAAATAGCTGTACTATTCCCCGGCCAGGGGTCTCAATATCTGGGCATGGGGCAGGAATTTGTCAATACCAATACCGAATGCGCTGCTCTTATGGCGATGGCTGAAGCGACTTGTGAACTCAATCTCGGTACCTTATGTAATGAAGGGCCCATGGAGGAGTTAACGAGAGCTACCATTCTACAGCCGGCAATTACGATTACTAATCTTATCTGCTGGCAGGCCTTCAAGTATGCACTGGGAAGGAAAGACCTGGTCAGTTGTTTTGCCGGGCACAGTCTTGGAGAATATTCGGCCCTGTTTGCCGCCGGTGTGATGAGTGCGGAGGATACCATGCGGCTTGTCAGCAAGAGAGGCGCGCTGATGGAGCGGGAAGGAAAGATTCACCCTGGCGGAATGCGGGCGGTACTGGGGCTGGATATCAATACAATAGAAGAGCTCATCAGCAATTACCGCGGACCCGGTGCAGTGACTGCCGCCAATCATAACACCCCGGCGCAGGTTGTTATATCCGGGTCTATGGACGCTATGGACGAAATTAGCCGGAGTGCTGAGGCACAGGGAGCCAAGGTTATTGCCATAAATGTGAGTGTTGCCAATCATAGCCCACTGGTGGCCGATGCGGTCCCGGATTTTGCCGATTTTATGGCTGATATTCCCTTCCAGTCACCACAAATCCCTGTTTATTTCAATGTTTCTGCGGCAAGAGAAACCGATACCAGAAGTATTAAAAAGATGATGGCAAGCCAGATAGCTACGAAAGTCCGCTGGTATGAAATCATCGAAGCGATGCTGGCCGAGGGCGTCGATACCTTTATCGAGGTGGGCCCGAAGACGGTGTTGAGTGGGATGATGCGCAAGATAGTCGCGAAAGGGAGCAAGGTGACGACTATGCAGTTTGATAATCCGGCATCGCTGGCCCAGTGTATCGAAAAGATAAGCTCGTGATCGAGAAATATAAAAATAAAGTGCTGGCCGGCCAGGACCTCAATTTTGGCGAGGCACTAGAGCTGGCGACGACTGCTGATCCGGCCGAATTATATCAGGCGGCGGATCAGCTGCGCCAAAAGCTGCATAAGCACAGTCTCGACCTCTGCTCCATCGTCAATGCAAAATCGGGGAAATGCTCGGAGGATTGTAAATTTTGTGCGCAGTCCGCCCATTACGACGTCGAGGTGGTTACCTACGATACCATCGATATTGAAAAAGCGCTGGTATTGGCGAAGGAAAATGAACTGCATGGAGTGCAGCGCTTTTCACTGGTGACCGCCGGTCGCTCCGTCTCGGAAAAAAATCTTGAAGAATTCAGGTTGATCTTTCAGCAGCTCCAGGAGCAGACCAAGTTGTCGCTGTGTGCTTCCATGGGTTTTCTTACGCCGGAAAAAGCAGGGCGGCTCAAGGAAATGGGGGTCAGCCGGTACCATTGCAACCTGGAAACGAGTCGAAGCTTTTTCCCCCGGGTCTGCACCACCCATACCTGGGATGAAAAGGTGGCAACCATCAAGATTGCCCGGGATGCCGGAATGGATATCTGTTCCGGTGGCATCATCGGGTTGGGTGAGAGCCTCGCACAGCGGCTTGAGTTGGCCTTTGAACTGCGCGAACTTGAGGTGCTGTCCATTCCTCTGAATATTCTGACCCCTATTAAAGAAACACCTTTCGCCGATATTAAGCCGCTTAGTGTCGCCGAAGTCCTTACCTGTGTGGCGATGTTTCGCTTTATTAACCCGATGGCGGTGATTCGGCTCGCCGGCGGGCGAAATCTGTTGGGTGAAGAACAGCCCAAGTGTTTCACTTCCGGTGCCAATGGCGCTATTGTCGGCAATTACCTGACCACGATCGGTAACAACCTGACCGAGGATATCGCCATGTTCCGGGCGCTTGGGTTTGATGTCATCGCCTCAGAAAAGTAACCACAAAAACAACCTTTATTGTACAGGGCAAGGAGTGAAGCACTACGTGGAAAAAGAAGCAGCCGAGCAGTTGCAGGCTGATCGGAAACATATATGGCATCCATATACCTCAATCGACAATCCACTGGAAGTCTTTCTCGTCGAATCGGCGGCAGGGGTCAGAATTCGGCTGCATGATGGCCGTGAGCTGATCGACGGCATGGCTTCCTGGTGGTCGGTGATTCATGGCTACAATCATCCTCGCCTGACCAAAGCAGTTCAGGAGCAGGCCGCAAAGCTGGCCCATGTCATGTTTGGCGGCTTGACCCATCAGCCGGCCATCCAACTAGCACAACTGTTGATCGCGAATACGCCGGTTGGCCTGGAGCGGGTATTTTTCTGCGATTCCGGATCGGTGGCGGTAGAAGTGGCCATGAAAATGGCTATTCAATATAATTATGCTCAAGGGATTACCGGCAAGAACCGGTTTTTGACCATCAAGGGTGGCTATCACGGCGATACTTTTCATGCCATGGCGGTCTGCGATCCGGTCGGTGGCATGCATCAAATCTATCAGGGTGTTCTTCCTGAATATTTTTTTGCCGAGATGCCCCAGTGTCGTTTTGGCAGCGAATGGGATGAAAGGGATATTCGGTCTTTTGAACAGCTGCTGGTAGAAAATCACTCGAATATATGTGCAGTCATCCTGGAACCTATTGTCCAGGGCGCCGGAGGAATGCGTTTTTATCATCCACAATATCTGTGCCGGGTTCGAGAGCTGTGCGATGCATACCAAGTCCTGCTGATCGCCGATGAGATAGCCACCGGCTTTGGCCGTAGCGGTGAGCTGTTTGCCTGCGATCATGCCGGAATTTCACCGGATATACTCTGTCTGGGCAAAGCCTTGACCGGTGGTTATATGACCCTTGCCGCTGTTCTGGCAACTGCCGAAATCGGCCATATCATCTCGGCGGGAGAGCCCGGAGTTTTTATGCACGGCCCCACCTTTATGGCCAACCCGCTTGCCTGCAGTGTGGCGGCTGCCTCTGTTGAACTCCTTGTTGCCTCGGATTGGCGAGTGAATATTCGTCGGATTGGTACCGAACTCGAGAAAGGCCTTGAACCATGTCGGCGGTTAAACGGGGTAAAGGATGTCCGTGTTCTTGGCGCCATTGGTGTGGTCGAACTCGATCAACCGGTGACGATGGCCAGAATTCAACAAAAATTTGTCGACAACGGGGTCTGGGTCCGTCCATTTGGCCGGTTGGTCTATGTAATGCCGCCGTATATCATCAATAACCAGGAATTGAGCGTCCTGACCGGGGCTATCTGCCGGGTAGTGGAGGCAGAGTTGCTGGTATGAACGATTCATACGTTAAATCTTTGCAGAAATTGCAGGCAGAGGGGAGGTTGCGGGAGTTTAAGCCACTTACCGGTCGCAACGGCTGCCGTATTGTCTATCGCGGGAGGGAGATGCTTAATCTTACCTCCAACGATTATCTGGGACTGGCAGGGGATAAACGGTTGCATGAAAAATTTTACCGTACCATGACCCCCGCCAATCTGCTCGACGACTTCGGCCTTGGTTCCGCTTCCTCACGCCTTTTGACCGGTGACAGCATCAACTCGCATCAGTTGGAACAAACGCTGCGTGACACTCATAAAAAAGAGGCATGCCTGCTGTTTAATTCAGGATATCACGCCAATATCGGCATCCTGCCGGCCCTGCTCGGCAAAAACGATCTTATTTTATCCGATAAGCTGAACCACGCGTCGATTATGGACGGCATGCGCCTGAGCCTGGCCCAGCATAAACGATACCGGCACTGCGACTATGAACATCTGGCCGAGCTGCTGCATAAATATCGGAAAGATTTTCAGAAGGTTATTATTGTCAGCGAATCGGTTTTCAGCATGGATGGCGATGTCGCCGACCTCACTGAGCTTGTCCGCTTGAAAACTAAGCACGATTGCCTGCTGTATCTCGATGAGGCGCATGCTATTGGCCTCTATGGTCCTCATGGTCTGGGCATGGCCGAGGAACAGGGGCAGCTTGAAAGTATTGATCTTCTGGTCGGCACCTTTGGCAAGGCGTTGGCCTCGGTCGGCGCCTTTGTCCTTTGCTCGCGCGTGCTGCGGGATTTTCTTATCAACCACAGCAGACCGCTTATTTTCACCACCGCCCTGCCGCCGGTGGTCCTGCATTGGAATCATTTTATTTTTCAGCAGATGCTGGAGCTTGACCGGCAAAGGACCGGGCTGAAAAGGCTGTCGGAGCAGTTGCGGCAGAGTTTGATAGCCCACGGCCTCCGAACCGATGGAGCAACTAATATCGTTCCGGTGCTGCTTGGCGACGACAGCCTGGCGGTCGTCCTGGCAGAAGCAATGCAGGAACGGGGATATCTTATTTTTCCGGTCAGGCCGCCGGCGGTGCCCGAAGGGACGGCGCGCTTTCGACTGTCGCTTACCGCCGATATGCACTGGTCGGATATTGCCGAAGTAGCCAGGGACATTACCGACTTGCTGCCCCGGTTCAGCGCCTAGTTCCCCTGAAATCATGCAGGCATTCTGGCTCAAGAGACAAGATCGCGATAACCTCATTGTCTTTTGCAATGGCTGGGGAATGGATCGATTTCCTTTCAAGTCACTGAGCAGCGCGGACTATGATGTTGTTATGCTCTTTGACTATCGCGATCTCACCGGAGCACCTGATCTTGCAAGTATGGCCGGGCGTTATCGGCATATTGTCCTCATCGGCTGGTCAATGGGCGTTTGGGTCGGGCAAAAACTTTTTGCCGATAAAAAACATCTCCTGCACCGAACTGTTGCCATTAATGGGACCCTGTGTCCGATTGATGATGCCTATGGCATTCCGATCGAGGTTTTTAATGCCACCCTGGTCGATTTTGATGAGAACACCCGGGGCAAGTTTTATAAAAGGATGTGCCGGGAAAAACAAAATTATCGCTCATTTCTGGCACAACAGCCGCAGCGTTCCCCGGCAGACCAGGCGGCCGAGATGCTGGCTCTACAAAAGATGATCGATTGTCGTCCGGCTGCGCAGTCGGTATATGATGAGGTCATCATCGCTGACAAGGATTTTATCGTCCCGTCGGCCAATCAATTGCGGTTCTGGCAGGGTCGGCAGGTGACGGTGGTTGCCGGCTTTCATTTTCTGTTTAATCTGTGGTCCAGTTGGGAGCATCTTCTTGCCAGCTCCGCTGCCGTTCCGGTTGCCTGAAGAAAACATCATTTTTGGATACCCACGCTGTGAAAACAACCGAAACATCGCTTTTGCTGCAGCTTGATAAACAGCTAGTCGCCCAATCTTTTAAAGCAAGTGGCGCTACTTATGAAGAGAATGCCACGGTGCAGAGGCAGATCAGTCGACAGCTGGTCAACCTGCTTCAGGCTGTCGACCCCATTCCATCGGGGCGCATTCTTGAAATAGGCTGCTGTACCGGGATATTGACGGAGCTGCTGGTTGGACAGGTTGCTGTTGATACGCTGTATCTTAATGACATTGTAGAGGAATTTTGTGCCGAAACCAGCAAGCGTATCGGCGGGCGGGTGGAACATGTGCAGTCGCTGCCCGGCGACATTGAACAGTGCTGTCTACCGGAAGAGCTGGATATGGTTATTTCATCGGCAACTTTCCAATGGATGACCGACCTGCCGGCCCTGTTCGCCAAATTTTATTTGGCCCTGCGCGACAGCGGCTATCTGGTTTTTTCTATATTTGGCCCCGGCACGATGGGGGAAATAAGTGCGCTGACCGGTCGCAGTCTGCCGTATCATGAACCGGACAATCTCAGGCGAATGGTGGCGGATCGTTTTCGTATTATTTCCATGCACAGTGAGATCGCCCGCATATACTTTCCAAGTGTGCGGGAGGTCCTGCTGCATATCCGTCAGACCGGGGTGGGCGGTCTTGGGCGTAGAACAATACTGCCAGGAAAGTTCAAGGAATTTACTCGACAGTATCGCAGTCGTTTTGCAACGGATAAAGGTTTTCCGGTTACCTATGCCTCAACCTTTGTCGTTGCCCAAAAAATGAAGTAACAGGGAATATATGGCTATAGCGAAGTTATATTGCATCTCCGGCATTGATACCGATATCGGCAAAACGATTGCTACCGGGCTTTTGGCCAGAGCTTCGCAAGAAAAAGGGATTCGAACTATCACCCAGAAAATTGTCCAGACCGGCTGCACCGGCATCAGTGAGGATATCATCCGCCACCGGCAGATTATGGGAATTGAGCCGCAACCGGTTGATGCAAGCGGGCTTACCTGTCCCTATGTATTCCCGGTGCCATGCTCGCCGCACCTGGCTGCAAAACTTGCCAACCTGACAATTGACTGCGATGTGCTTCGCCGGGCAACAGCTGAGCTGTTGGAGCAGTTTGAGATGGTCTTCCTGGAAGGGGCGGGCGGGCTGTTTGTGCCGCTGAATGACCAGGAGACGTTTATCGATTATCTGGCGGCGGAGCAATATCCGCTTATTCTAGTGAGCAGTTCGCGTCTGGGCTCGATTAACCACACACTTTCGGCTCTGGAGCTGGCTCGGGCCCGCAATATCGAAGTGGCGGCGATCCTGTATAATCGCTTTGCGGTAACTGATCCGCGGATTGAGCAGGACTCAAAGGAAGTGTTTGTCAGGTATATGCATAAAAATGGCTTTACGGGGCCGGTAATCGATCTTTATGCCCTTAAAGATTACCAGAACGGCTCAAAAACACTTGATTTTTCGCAAATCTACTCCAAGGAAAAACGAGATGCACAATAAACTGCAGATATGTTTGCGCTGTAAATATTTTCGACTGGAAACAGTCGAGTCCGGCTTGTGTCGTGTCGACAAAAATACTGATAAAAACTATCCGGCAATGGACAAGAATGATCATTGCCCGAGGTGGCGTGACTGTGGTCAGCAATATTATATCCGCCTGGGCTGGATAAAGGCCAAGACCAATGCAGTCAATGTTTGACATCTGACTCCACCAGATCAATAGTAACATCGGTAGAATTTGATTCACGCGATGATGGCCGGCGAAGAAAGTTACCTTCTGTCGAATATTTTATTGTTACTATTTCCCACGGTGCAGATGTGCTTTCGTTACTTGCAAAATTCCCGTCTTTAAAGATAGTAGTAATCACTTCCCTGTGCCTTAGTATAACCAGTATTGCTGGTTCCGCTTTTTCATCTTCTCCTGACGCAACTGCCTGTCTGTCGACAACCTGGCCATCCGAAGTAAGTAACTTAGTGCCCGATCCCTCCTTGGTGCGCGGCAAACTGCATAACGGTTTTCGTTATGTCCTTAAACAAAACGACGAGCCGGCCGATCGGGTGGCGTTGTATCTTGCAGTGCAGGCGGGATCTCTCAATGAAACTGAGAATCAGCGGGGCCTCGCCCATTTCCTTGAACATATGCTGTTCAACGGATCAACCCATTTTCCGCCCGGCAGTCTGGTGAATTATTTTCAATCGCTGGGCATGAGCTTTGGCGGCGATACCAATGCCCGAACCACCCATGACCAGACGGTCTACAATATTATTTTACCGAACGGTTCAGAAAAAGAGCTTGATTCCGGTTTGCTGGTCATGGCCGATTATGCTCGTGGCGCACTTTTGCTTGATAAGGAGATAGACCGGGAGCGGGGCGTCATCCTGGCCGAAAAAAGGGCCCGGGATTCTGCTGAATACCGGACCAGCATTGCCGAGACCGACTTTTCTCTGCGCGGCACACGCTATCCTGAGCGGATGCCGATCGGCACAGCCGAGACCCTGGAAAATGCCGATCACGCCCTGCTCAGATCATACTATGACAACTGGTACAGGCCGGACAATATGATCCTGGTCGTTGTTGGCGCTATTGACCCGGAGCGGACGGAAAACTTAATCGAAAAACAATTTGCTGCGCTACGACCAGCGGGCGCAAAACCACAATGTCCTGATTTTGGCAAACTCCAACAAAAAGGTATTGATGCTTTCTACCATCACGAACCGGAGATGGGCAAAACCAATGTCTCTCTGCAGAGTTTCTGGGATATGGTTCCGGAAAATGATTCCCCGGAACTCGAAAAAAAAGAACTGCTTGGTCTCATGGGGGCGATGATTATGGATTATCGCCTGCAACAAGTACAGGAGAAAGCGCAGGCTCCTTTTACCCGTGCCGGCTATTATTCAAGCGATATCGTCAATCGTATAGGCTACGCAACTCTTGGCGCCCAGGTCGAAGCCGGCCATTGGCAGGAAACGGTAACCGGGTTAGAGCAGATTTTACGCCAGGCCCTGGAGTATGGCTTTACCGAAAATGAAATCGAGCGGGCGAAAAAAGAGCTCCTGGCTCAGGTGGATGCCAGGGTCTTAACTGCCGGCACCGAAGATTCCCGAACGATTGCCGGCAGGATTATCGACTCTTTGAACAATAACCGGGTGTATCAATCGGCTGAACAGGAGAAGGCATTTTATGGACCACTGTTCAAGAAAATTACTCTGGCCGAAGTCAATGCAGCTTTTCAGGACAAGTGGAGTCATGACCGCAAGCTGATCTCGGTGACGGGAGATGCAGTGCTTGGAGAAACGGCGACGGAGAAGATCGTCGCACTCTACCGGCAATCGGCTCAAGAGCCGGTTGTGGCCACAATAAGCGAAAATAAAAAAATATTTCCTTACTTACAACCGCCTCCTCCAGGGGCTCCGCCGCAAACCAGCCAATTTAAGGATATTGCTGTGGAGAGGCTGGTTTTTCCGAATGGCCTGGTCATCAACCTTAAAAAAACGGCGTTTGAAGAAAATAAAATTCTGGTTCGTGCTGCTTTTGGTTCCGGTAGAAAGAGTGAACAGACCCCGGGTATGGCTATGCTCCTTGACGACATCGTCAATGGCTCCGGCAGCGGCAAACTCATGCAGTCAGATGTTGATAAGGTCCTGGCCGGCAGTTCGACCCGAATGCAATTCAAGGTTGAAGAATCGAATTTTTCCTGGACCGGCACTACCCTGCCCAGGGATTTTGAGCTTTTCAGTCAGGTCCTGTATCATCTTCTTCTTGATCCGGGACTGCGGGAAAATATTTTTACCACGGTAAAGGACAATTATGCGCAGATGTATCAAAAGATCAGTCAGAATATAGAGGGGGCAATGCCGCTTGCGGTGCAGCCATTTCTGGCTGATTACCATAAACAATTTGGTCTGCCGCCCTGGTCGGATGTGGCGCTGCTGGGCTTTGATTCCTTGGAAAAGTGGGCCGATCCGCTGATCCGACCGAAAGATCTGGAAATATCTGTAGTCGGTGATTTTGACCGGGACAAGATAGTTGCGGTGCTGGGCAAATATTTTTCCGGTCTCACCCTGCACCCTGCGGGAGTTCCGGCCACACCCGTCGTCAATTTCCCTAACGGGAAGAAACTCGTCGTTAAAGTCAACACCTCGGTTGACAAGTCACTGATAGTTGTTGCCTGGCCGACAGACGATTTCTGGGATATCCATAGAACGAGACGGCTGCATCTTCTGGCCAGCGTCATGGGCGATAGACTGCGGGAGATAATCCGGGAAAAACTCGGTGCCAGCTATTCGCCGAATGTGGCCAGCTTCAACAGCCGGGACTACCAGGGGTATGGGTATCTCATTGCGCAGATGGTGGTTAAGCCGGGCAGTGAAACCGCCATAATTGAGGAAATATTGAAGATAAGTGATCAACTGCAAAAAAAAGGGGTAAGCTCTGACGAACTGAGCCGTGCTAAAGGGCCGCTTATGACGTCGCTGCAGGAAAATGTCCGGAATAATCAGTACTGGCTGAATTCGGTGCTGGCGCTGTCGGTGCGATACCCACAGCAACTGGTATGGCCGGATACAATTATCAGCGATTTCTCATCGATCAGTGTCCGTGAGGTCAATGAATTGGCTGCCAGGTATTTACGCAACGATAGTGCTGCGATAGCCAGAATCACACCGGAAAATTTTCTGAAAGATAAGGCTGATGTTATAGGCAAAAAATAATTACTTGATACCAACGAAGAAATATTGTGGTATATGTATAGCTGATCAATTGGCACGAAAGGCAATAGTTTAGCAATGAGTGGGGGGGATTGCTATGCAGCTGATGAAGATTGACAATGACCAGAGAACAATCGACCGTACTTTGGCGTCCGATCAATATAGACGAAAATATCGGCGGGCTTTGATTGCTGATTTTGTCGGTGATCTGGTTGATGGACGGAAAATAATTGGCGGGATCGTCGAAAACATCTCGGCCGGCGGGTTTAAAATTACCAACCTGCCTAAATCTTTTACCGCCGAAAAACACTTCTACACGACTGTTCTTTCCGGTGGCGGCAAACATTACAAGATTTTGGCCAGACCCTGCTGGAGAAAAAAGAATGGGGAATATCTTTTCACCACCGGGTTCAAAATACTCGATGCGCCGTGGCAGTGGCTGGAGCTTACCCTGCAAAAGCAGTGGTAAATGTATTACCTTACCAGCTCAAATTTTCCAGACATTGGGCATAGACGCCGCGGGGGTCATCAACAGGCAGGAAATGCTCAAGTCGCCGGGCGATTTCTCTTTTGAACCGGGCGGCTGTTGGTAACCGGCTGAATTGGGTGTTCGCCATAAATGCCTGACCAGTTGTAAGAAACTGCAGGAAATGTTCTTTCATCGACACTGGCAGCCGGATGTACTCCGTTCCATACTCTTGCAGATTGGCCAGGTGGGCCGCGGCCTCGATGGCCTCATCGAGGCTTCCGAGCTTATCGATCAGGCCAAGCATCTGCGCTGTCTGTCCGTCATAAACACGACCTTCGGCGAGTTGGGCAACTTTGCCTTTAGCAATCCTTCTGCCGTTAGCGACTATCTCCAGAAACTGATCGTAATTGTAATCAATTGTTTGCTGGATAGCGTCTTTCAGCGAATCCGGCAGAGGCTGGGTGATATCGAGACCTGCTGCCAGCGGAGTTGTTCCCAGTCCATCACGATACACCCCCAGGGCGGCTAAAGTTTTCTCAAAAGTAGGGATGGCCCCAAAAATACCAATTGAGCCGGTGATGGTTGCCGGAGAGGCCCATATCTCATTGGCGTCGGCGGCGATCCAATAGCCACCCGAGGCAGCGACCGCCCCCATCGATACCACAATCGGTTTGCCGCTCTTTTTCAGCTCGACCAGTTCCCGGCGTATTATCTCGGAGGCAAAAGCGGACCCGCCTCCTGAATTGATCCGCAGGACCAGTGCCTTTACTTCTTGGTTTTCCCGAGCAGTTTTAATCAGTTGGGCCAGTGAGTCGCCGCCGATCATGCCCGGAGGCTGTTTGCCGGGCATGATCGCTCCTTCAGCGATGATCAGTCCTACCTTAGATTGTTTTGTGGTATCTTCCTGGTATGAGGGATTTAGAGAATCAAGATAGTCGGCAGATGCGAGTATTTTGGATGTTCCGGCGGCGGCAGGTGCAAGCGATTCCAGATAGGCAGTGGCTTCCTGCCTGGTGGCAATCTGATCCACCAAACCGGTCGCAAGTGCCAGTTGGGCGGTGTTGCCACCGGTTGCGTGGAGCATTTCCGGGATATTGTTGGTGTATTGGTGAATGGCAGTTGGAGAAATATTGCGTTGTTTTGCGATACCATCGATATAGACCTGCCAGAGGGCATTGAGCCATAACTCATTCTGCTGTTGATCGGCCGGCGACATCGAGTTGCGGGTAAAGGGCTCAATGGCAGATTTATAGGTGCCTACTTTGAAAACATTGTAGTTGACTTTAAGTTGGTCCAGAGCGTCCTTAAAATAGAGGTGATAGACGCCAAAGCCGTGGATATCCACTCCACCCATCGGATTAACCATAACTTTCGAGGCGTGTGCCGCGAGAAAGTATTGCGCCTGGGTATAATAGTCTTCTATGGCAATGACGCTCTTGCCGGTTTTCTTGAAGCGTTCGAGCGCCTGGCCGATGGTTTGCAGCTGGTTAAGGCCTGCACTCGACATGTCTTTGAGGTTGAGCAGCAAGACGGCGATCTGATCGTCTTTTGCCCCGTTATCGATAATGTCCAAAATGTCTTGCAGGGCTGTCTCGGGTTCCGGGATGTCGAGGCTCAACGATTCGCCGAAGAATTTCTCAAACGAGTTGAGAAGCTTTTTTTCCTCGACGATATCGCCGGAAATATCCAGCCTGAGTATCGCACCAGCCGGAATTTGTGTTGTTTCTCGTGGTATAATGGCGAAAATTATGGCTATAACGGCGGCCAGCAGGAGCACGTTGAGCAGAAAATTTCTGATGAAGGAAAAAAATCTGCCGACATATTTAAATATGTTAACAATGGCAACGATGAGATCTTTCATAGTGTATAAAAACTCTTTGAATCGTTGATGGATGCAATAGGTAAATAGGTAGGGGCAACATTACAAGCGGGATTGTAACCATATTGTCAGATAAGTACAAGACGATTACAAGCTGCCCTGGTGCATAAAAGGAAGCATCAGCTGGCGAGGTATCTTTTTAGTGCCGGTAAGCTTTGAAACAGTCAGGCCGAGCAGGCGGACTTTTTCCGAGCCTGCGTTGGTTGTGGCCAGTAGTCCCGGCAGCAATGGGAGGATACCGGCGCTGGAATAGATTGGTGACTGAACTGTCTGCGACCGGGTTATCGTCGTAAAATCCTGGTATCTGACCTTGAGCGTGAGCGTGTACCCGCCTGTTTGCCTTTTTTTCAATGAATAGTCTATCTGCTCGGCAAGTTGGGATAAGATTATGTCTATTTTACTCTCGTCGTCAGTATCGCATATGAGCGTCGTTTCACTGCCGATCGATTTCCTCTCCCGGGATGGTTCGACGGGCCGCTCGTCAATGCCGCGAACGATGTTGTAGAGAAAAGACCCTGTTTTGCCAAAGTGGCTGATAAGCAGTTCTTGTTCTATCCGGCGCAGGTCAAGGCCGGTTTTGATGCCGAGGCGCAGCATCTTTTTTTCGGTGACCTGACCCACCCCGAAAAATTTTCGAATAGGCAGTAAGGCTATAAAATCGGTTGCTTTATCCGGAGGAATTGTCGTTAGCCCGTTTGGTTTATTAAAGTCTGAAGCAACTTTTGCTAAAAATTTATTAAAGGATACCCCAGCGGATGCAGTCAGCCCCAGTTCCTGGTAGATCTCGGCTCGAATCCTTTGCGCCAGTATTGTGGCCGATGGATGATTCTGGTTGTTGGTTGTCACGTCAAGGAAGGCTTCATCGAGTGACAGGGGTTCGACGAGCGGGGTGTAACGACGAAAAATTGCCATCAACCGGGTAGATATCTCCCGATACCTGTCCATCCGCGGCCTGGTGAAAATGGCGTGTGGACAGAGCCGGATCGCCTGAGAGCATGGCATGGCGGAGTGGATCCCAAAGCGGCGTGCTTCATACGAGCAGGCGGCGACGACGCCTCTGCTTTCCGGTTTGCCGCCGACAATCAAGGGTTTGCCCTGAAAGGCCGGAGTGTCTTTTTGTTCGATAGACGCAAAAAATGCATCCATGTCGATGTGCACGATTTTCCGCTTACTGTACATTGTCGAGTGAGGGCAGCTTGATCAATAAAAGTTAGTCGATGGTGTCGATCATGGTATTTATATTGGCCTTTTCCAGTAAAATTTACGATGATTTTTCTCTTGCCGACTAATATTTGGTGCAGGTGCCGAAACCATAGTACATTCGGGTTCATAAAAATTGAAGAATATGGTATCTCAACAGATCAACCCAACAACTGACAGCCTTAGCCCATCTAACATCTGACCAAAAGGAAGAGATACGACTTTATGAATAAGAAAGAGATTATCGGATCGAGTTTTCTTTTTGAAGGACTTCCTGCCCAGCAAATAGACGATCTTGCTGCTATTGCCATCGAAAAAACCTTTCAGCGGGGCGAAAATATTTTTTTTGAAGGGGATAAAGGCATCGGTTTTTATATGGTCGGCGATGGCCGGGTAAAAATATTTAAGGTTTCTTTTGCCGGTAAAGAACATATCCTGCATATTTTCGGTCAAGGAGAACCTTTTGGCGAGGTGCCGGTTTTTCATGGGCAACCTTTTCCGGCGACTGCTGAGGCGCTGGTGAAAACCAGGACTCTGTTTTTTCCCCGCGATAATTTTGTCCTGCTGGTCGAGGCCAATCCTTCATTGGCTTTGAATATGCTTGCCGTCCTGTCGCAACGGCTGCGCCGATTTGCCAGCCAGATTGAGAGTCTCTCCTTAAAAGAGGTACCGGCCCGACTCGCCGGCTATTTACTCTACCTCAGCCGTGAACAAGGGGAGCGCGATGAGGTAGAACTCGATATTTCCAAGGGACAGCTAGCCAGCCTGCTGGGCACTATTCCCGAAACCCTGTCCCGTATTTTCGCCAAAATGAGCGAAGAAGGTCTTATCCAGGTAAATGGCAGAAAAATCAGTTTGCTCGACAGGGAGGGACTCAGTGAAAAGGAATAGTTTTATCTTTTGAGCGGCACAGCGAGAATACGTTTACCATTGGCATGCAGTTTGAACTGTCGATTCGACACCGTCTTGTCAAGTTTCATGGTCCGGTTGCCGATCCGGATAATGGTGCCGGTGAAGATAGTACCGATTACATCAATTTTAATATCCTCGATGGCAATACCTCCGTCACAGCAATAGTCTTCGTTCTGTTCGACATTGCCGCTCTCGCTGTTGTTTTCCTCATTCGGATCGGCAACTCTTGAATATTTCCCGGTTCCTGGAATCAGATTCACACGCAGCAGCAGGAGCTTGGTCTGGGCAAGCTCCTGTTCCATCCGGCGGATTTTCTTCGAGGTGGAACTGCCATGATATCGCTGTATCCATTGAATAATAGCGTCCTGTTGCTGCGTTATGCTGGATTTAAGTTCTTGCAGAAGTGTGAGTCGCTCGGCTACGGTGCCGGCGGCGATGATTGAGGGAGTACTGTTTTCCGAGCCGACACTGCCAAGGGTGATGTTGCCTGCGGCGATGATCCTGCCGCCCATGACAACACTCAGGTCATGGCAGCGGATATCTGAACCTGCGGTAATGTCACTGTAGTAGGCTTGTTTGCGGATGACGGTAATGCCGCCGCACTGTAAAGATCCCTGTTCAATGAAATTAATATCGGCGTCACCTTTTACCTGAAGCGTACTGTTTTTTCCCGTAGTACCGCCAACTATAACCAGATTGCCGTCGCAGATGACCGAGGCGGACAGGATACTCCCTGCTATCTTGAGATCGCCGCCCACCGTCACCCGAAAACCCGGCTGCACCGAGCCAAGGATGGTGATGGCATTCATGCTCTCGACATTGCCGGTTTCATAGTCTATATCACCTGAGATGACCTGGTGGGCAAGGACTTTGATAACATTATTATTAACGATGGACAGGACACCATTTTTGGCGGCGGTGACCTGCATCGTTTCTTGGTTGAACCGTGCATCGCTCTGCACTTGTATTTTTATATCCTTTCCGGGTGGGGCTGCCGTCTCTTTTCCATAGACATTGATTCCAGGTTTGCCCTGAACAGCTGGAATTTTGGTTGCGATACACTGGTCGCCATGCACTCCGACCATTATTTTTCTGTCCCGAAAATCGATGCTGCCATTTTCTAGAAGGGTGCCGGCAATTGGTCCAATCTCAATATCGTACCTGAGATACGCATCACTGCTTTTCCCGACAGTCTGCCCGCAGGCGATAACAAATTTCTTGAATTCCTTGATCTCCTGGGCAAGGAAATTTTGGACATTGTTGAGAGCTTCATCGTTTATACCGAAAACAATTCCTTCTTCGGCCAGCAGTTTTTCGATACCTTCTCTTTGCAGAGAGTGGCCATTTTCGAGCGGTGGGTGAATGGATATGCTTACCTGCATCGCATCCGGCGCAATCACCAGGAGTGGCTCTACCGAGATAAGGGTAATGGGATCAGGACAATCGGGACGATGGATTTTCTGTATTTTGGGATATCCGGCAACGGTGGCGAGGATTGATTCTCCATCTTCCGATAGGTGAGCGCAGGCTCCAGGTTCCAGGGAGAGTTTTGCAAAACCTTTAGCGGCAAAGCGTTGAAAATTTGGAAAATCAGCGAGAAGCTGTCCAGCTTTTACCAGCTCTGAAACGGCAATTTTGTCGGTGGTATAATCTTCACCTATTTTGATGAGCTGTGATGAAAAGCGGTAGGTGGGCTCTAAAATTTTTTTCGGCTCATTTTTTTCGGCCGTTTGTTCGTCCATGCAATCTTCCAATATCAGAGCTAATCCAATTTTACGTACCTTTTAATTAAGCTATCTTCTATGTATCGGCAGGATATAATTTTTTTTTACTGGTATTTGTGGGTGTTGGCAAGGTGCTGGGCGAATTGTTGGGTGTTAAAGGTCTATTTTTTCGGAGTCGCTTCTATTATCCTGGTACTGTTGGTTAAGAAGATCTATCTCCTTGTCTCGAAGGCAGATAGTGCTGGCCTGATCCGGGTGTTTGCCTTTTTTGTCCTGATAAAACGCCTTGATCACGGCAAAATCTTCGATGACATTTCCTGTAGGCACAATGACGGGGCCAAGGCCAATGGTCTTGCTCGGATAATCGATGAATCCCAAACAGATACTGACATGGGCCTGCACCGCTATCTGGTAGAAACCGGCCTTCCAGTGATCTCTTTTCGCCCGGGTACCTTCCGGTGCAATGGCCAGGACAAGCCTCTGCCTTGCCGCGAAGGTGCGGACCATTTCGTCGATGAAACCACTTCGGACTTTTCGGTTCACCGGTATCCCACCGATTTTTTTAAAAAAGCTGCCGACAGGACCTCTAAACATGGTATGTTTGCCAATCCAGCAGAATCGCAGCCCCAGCGCAGACAGGGCCAGCAAGGTCAGAGGGAAATCCCAGTTGCTGGTATGCGGTGCACCAATGATGATGAACTTCTTATCCGCGGGAACCTGTGGTTCCAGACGCCAGCCAATCAGGGAAAAAAGAGATCTTGACAGGGTCTGGATCATAAACGGAAAACCTATGGCAAAGGATTATTTTACAGGAGGAAATTGGGCCAGTACAGCTTCGACCATTTCGTTGACACTGCTGGTGATCTTGTCCGGGGTCGAGTGCATAAATACCTCGCGGGTGCCGGTTCCTTTCCAGATAAGCTGTCCGGTCGATGCGGAATGGATATTGATGACCAGGGTACCCTGATCGTACTGCCGGACTGTGCTTCCCGTGCTTATTCCCACCCCGCCATAACGGCCATATCGACCGAAACCAAAGCCGATGCCTGTGTCAAAGACATCGGTCTCCAGTCTACTGCTGATGGTATAGGTACAGGAGACGAGAAAAGTTGCCTGTGGGGCCTGGAGAAATCCTCGTCTGGCAAGACTTTCTTCAACAGCAGCCGCAAATCGTTTTGCCAGCAGCTCATCGTGTTCGAGAATATTGCCGTCTTCATAGGGTATCGTTGTATTCCAGGCATAGGTCTTTATCTTGTCAAACGAATAGCTGGTATCATAGTCCTGACTGACCTGGACAGTTGCACAGGATGAGAGGATGAAGGCCGCCAGGGTCAATATGAGGGGGAGGAGGGAAAACATCCTGAAAAATCCACCCTGCCTGGAGCCGAGGATGCGTTTCGTCTTCATTGTGTCCCCCCCGAGAATAAAAAATGAGGCGGTGCCGATTATTGTTCAGATTTCAGCACAGCCAGAAAAGCCGTTTGTGGGATATCGACGTTGCCGATGGTTTTCATTCGTTTCTTCCCGGCCTTTTGTTTTTCGAGCAGTTTTCGTTTCCTTGAGATATCGCCGCCGTAACACTTGGCGGTAACATCTTTTCGCAGTGCCGATATGGTCGTTCGGGCAATAATTGCTCCGCCTATTGCCGCCTGTATAGCAATTTTAAACATTTGTCTGGGAATTTCCAGTTTCAGCATCTCACAGGCATGGAGTCCTCTGGCTCTGGAGTTGGCCCGATGGACCAGTTGTGACAAGGCGTCGACAGGTTCACTGTTCACCAGAATATCAAGCTTGACCAGATCGCTTTTGCGGTAATCGAGCATTTCATAGTCAAAAGATCCGTAGCCCTGGGTAACTGATTTCAGCCGATCATAGAAATCATAAATGACTTCTGCCAGCGGCAGTTCGCATTGCAGTTCAATTCGGCCGGGGATGGGATAGTTAAAGGTCGTGTTTTCGCCTCGTCTTTCAATGCACAGGGTCATTACCGTGCCCATATATTTTTCGGGCATCAGGATCGTCGCTTTAATATAAGGCTCTTCTATCTTTTTTATATGTGCAGGATTGGGAAAATGAGCCGGGTTGTCAACATGAATGATTGAGCCGTCGGCGAGGTGAAAAATATATTGCACCGATGGTACCGTCAAAATAAGTGAAATGTCGAACTCACGTTCAAGACGTTCCTGGATGACCTCGAGGTGCAGCAGGCCGAGAAAACCGCACCTGAACCCGAAACCGAGGGCGGCAGACGAGTCTTTCTCAAAGGTAAGCGCGGCATCGTTGAGCTTGAGTTTCTCCAGGGCTGCGGCCAGGTCTTCATATTCATCGGTGTTGATCGGGTAAATCGATGAAAAAACAACCTGCTGTACCTCTCTGAAGCCGGGCAGTGGTTTCGCTGCAGGTCGATCGCGTAAGGTAATAGTGTCGCCCGGCCGGGTGTCCTCGACGGTCTTTATGCCGGCCAGAATATAACCGACTTGTCCTGCGGAGAGCTGTTTCTGCGGTTGCCTCTTTAACCTGAACAGACCAACCTCGTCGACTTTATATTCAATATCGTTGGCCATAAAAACCATGAGGTCGCCTGGTTTTATTGTGCCGTTGATAATCCTGACCGAGATAATGGTGCCGCGAAATGGATCATAATTCGCATCGAAAATAAGTGCCTGCAGGGGGGCCGCAGGATCACCTTTGGGTGGAGGGATTTTGGCGACAATAGTCTCAAAAATACCTTCTATGCCAATGCCGTTTTTGGCGGAGCAGAATTGGACCAGGTCAACATCGAGGCCCAGATCCTCCTCAATTTGCAGAGCGATACGTTCCGGTTCGGCAGAGGGCAGGTCTATCTTATTGATGACCGGGATGATTTCCAGGTCGTTCTCCATGGCCAGATAAAGATTGGCCAGAGTTTGAGCCTCGACTCCCTGAGCGGCGTCAATTAACAGCAGGGCTCCTTCGCACGAGCTGAGCGCCCGGGATACCTCATAGCTGAAATCGACATGACCGGGGGTGTCAACGAGGTTGAGTTGATATTGTTGTCCATCTTTCGCGGTATACGGTAGACAGATCGTCTGGCTCTTGATGGTGATACCCCGTTCTCTCTCAATATCCATATTATCCAGGATCTGGTCCTTGAATTCTCTGGCGGTAACCAGACCGCAAGACTGGATCATGCGATCGGCAAGGGTGGATTTGCCGTGATCGATATGGGCGATTATGCTAAAGTTTCTAATATTATTCATTTTTTTATTTTTGAGGTGGGCCGTGAAGATACAGGTTGCTTCCAGTGACACGGGCTATGTTCCCGAGGTCATGTTATTTAGCACATCCAGTAAACTAATAAAATATAATATTCTGTTTACTGTGTGCTCATTAAAGTAAAGTAATCGTCAGGTGTCAAACGGATTGTCAACGTACGCAAATGAGAGATTATGACGGCTTTTTTGTTTTACGGCAAAGGGTTACGACGGATTCACCCTTTATTTGCCACAATATGATTGCACTTTCATTCAAGTAGAGTAATATCATAATCTTTCTTAATTTTCTGGATTTATTTTTCCGGAGAGACAAATATATGAGCAAAAACAATATAATCGACTCTGATAAAGATATAGACTCTCTCGAAGACGAAGATCTTGATTCCGGCAGAAGCATTGACGAGGCTTATGAGAATCCTCTGGTTTCCGTTGACGATGAGGAAAATCTTCCCGCCCTCAGCAACCCGGCTCTCCATCGTTATCTTCAGGAAATCAGCCAGTATGAGCTGTTAACCAGAGAAGAAACCGATGAGCTGGCGGTACGTTTTCGTGAAGACGGAGATCAGGATGCGGCATATCGACTGGTGAGCTCCAATTTGCGCCTGGTGGTAAAAGTGGCCATGGATTTCCAAAAGTACTGGATGCAGAACTTTATGGATCTCATCCAGGAAGGAAATGTCGGGCTGGTACAGGCTACTAAGAAATTCGACCCCTACCGCGGGGTAAAATTTTCCTATTATGCTGCCTATTGGATCAGGGCATACGTCTTGAAATTCATCATGGACAACTGGCGCCTGGTGAAAATCGGCACAACCCAGGCGCAGCGTAAACTCTTTTTCAGTCTCAACAAGGAGCGCAAACTTCTTGAAGGCCAGGGGTTTCAGGCTGAACCTAAATTGCTGGCAGAGCGTCTCAACGTCAAGGAGCGTGAAGTCGTTGAAATGGGTCAGAGGATGGATAACTGGGATGTCTCATTGGAGAGTCCGGTTCGTTCCGATTCCGAAGACGAGCAAAAAAATTTCCTGCCCAGTGATGGACCGGGCATCGAATCAACGGTGGCCGGTAAGGAAGTCAAGGCCAAGTTGACTGAACTTCTGGAAATTCTCAAGGTCAAACTGAACGACAAAGAGAAGATGATTCTCGAGAGGCGATTATTGACGGATGAACCACTGACCCTGCAGAACATTGCCGACCGATTCGATATATCCAGAGAACGTGTGCGACAGATTGAAGTAAACCTCCTGAAAAAAATGAAAAAATATCTGGAAGCAGAAATGCCTGATATTGTGGATTATTTTGACGGTGAAAAAATAGTTATCAATTCATCATCCTGATGTAGTCCCGTCCCAATTAAACAAGTCCCTCACTATTTATCATATTATGAAAGTACCTTTGCTTGATCTCCAGGCACAACTGGAGTACCTCGAAGATGATCTTATTGCTGCCGTTACCCGTGTCGTCAAGTCCACTCGATATATCCAGGGTCCCGAGGTCGAGGAGTTTGAAAAAGAAATAGCTGACTACTCTGGGGTCGCTTATGGAGTCGGTGTAACCAGCGGCACAGATGCCTTGCTGGTGTCGCTGATGAGTTTAGGCATCGGTCCGGGAGACCAGGTGCTCACTACGCCCTATTCTTTTTTTGCCACGATGGGCGTTATCCTCAGAGTCGGCGCAGTTCCGGTTTTTGCCGATATCGATCCGGTGAGCTTTAATATTGATCCGGTCCGGATGGAGGAATTGCTGGTTGCTGATACGGCCCGGAAGATTAAAGCCATTATTCCGGTGCACTTATATGGTCAATGTGCTGATATGTCGGCCATAATGAAGCTGGCCACGCGTTATGAGCTGCCGGTCATTGAAGACGCCGCCCAGGCTATCGGTTCTGAATATCCCTTTCCTGTGGCAGGTGCGGCAACGGCGACGTATAAAAAAGCAGGATCGATGGGACTTGCCGGTTGTTTTTCTTTTTTCCCCAGCAAGAACCTTGGAGGCATCGGAGATGCCGGGATGATTGTTACCCAGGATAAAGATTTTGCTGAACGGCTGGTCTTGATGCGCAACCACGGTGCCCATCCGAAATATTACCATAAACTGGTCGGCGGTAACTTTCGTCTGGACCCCATTCAAGCTGCCGCACTGCGGGTGAAATTGCCGTATTTGGAAGGATGGCACGCACAGCGTGGCGCAAATGCCCGGCGGTATGACCGTCTCTTGTCGCAAACAGGTCTTGTTGATGCGCAGCATGTCGCTCTCCCGAAAGTGGTGTATGACCAGGTGCCTGGAGCAGACGGCAGGGTGCCGAATGTGCACATTTATAATCAATATATTCTGCGGGTTGCGCGTCGAAACGAACTGCGGGAGTGGCTGATCAACAACGATATCGGTTGTGAGGTGTACTACCCTGTACCCCTGCATAAACAGGAATGTCTAGGCTCTCTTGCCGCAGATTGTCACTGCCCGGAGGCGGAAAAAGCTGCGGATTCTACCATAGCCTTGCCAATATATCCGGAGTTGACCGAGGCGATGCAGACCTATGTCGTTGAGAAAATAGTGCAGTTTTATCGTTAAAAGGTTACCTTGAGGGGCGATAATTAATAGTATAATACGAGCGATAAAATTGCATAAACCCTCATCTGCCAATGATCCTATCCAGGCTGAAGAACGTCATTTACAGCCACTTCTTTTTTTTGCTCCTTGCTATTGTCGGAGTCTCTGCGCCGCGCTGTTTCGCCGGTGATGGAATAGCCCCGGAGAGAAATATTTCCATGATCCGGGGGGAACCTGGATCTCCTGAATGGAAAGTCCTGTGGGATAAGGCGAGAAATTTTGTCCGTGACGAAAACTACCTGCTCGCGGCCAATACCTATTCTGAATTATACCGACTGAAACCGAATATTGAAGAAGCTAACTGGGAATATTGCAAAGTTCTCCTGAAGGTTGCAGATTTTTCGACTGCGGCTAAAATTATCGGTGGTTTGATAGAGAAGGATCCAAACAATAGTGAATACCTTCTCGCAGGCGCTGCAGTTGCAATGTACTCGAAAAATTATGTGGCGGCGGTTGATTATTACGGCAGAGTCCTGGAAAAAGATCCCGGTGGAGCAAACTCTGATGCAGCGCTTCTTGGTCTTGCCACCGGCCTCAGGAGTCAGGGCAAAAAAGAGCTCGCCTTTGGGCTTTTTGAACAGTACAGCCTGCGCCATCCGGAAAATAGCGCGGTGATACATACCCTCGCCGTCGATGCCCACGAGTTGGGCAAAGACGATAAAGCCAGACAACTTTACGCCCAGCTGCTGGAAAATCGAAATGTTGATGATCAGATAATCTTTGAGGCTGCCCAGGTTTTTGACGCCCCAGGCTACGAAAAGAGAAGGAGCGAGCTCTGGCGCGAGTATATTATCCGTCATCCTGACTATATGCCGTTTCGGCAGAGGTTAGCCCAATATTACATGGATGACGGCTCCTTTGAGGCAGCGCTGCTGCAGTTGAAGTATCTTGTCGATAATAATGAAAATAATGACGTTTTTCTGCTTGCAGCAGGAAAAATCTGTCAGGAAGATCTGCATCGGCCGGACCGGGCGCTCTTTTTCTATGAAAGGTATCTGCAAAAGCATCCGGAAGACGTGGAGGTTCAGCAGCAGATCGCAGGCATACAGTTAATTCTTGCCGGCAATTTTCTGCCGGTTGTAAAAAAAGATGGTGCTGACCAGTTATGGGCAGAGCTTGGTGCAATAACCCCTAATCGACAGGCAATTTATCTTGAGATGGCCGATCTGCTCGAAAAAAAAGGCAGAAGTGACCAGTTGATTGACGTTTTGACAACTCTTTATAAAAACTCGGTTCAGGAAGACGATATTGCCTTGAGGCTTGCCCAGCAGTATTACAAGAAAGCGCAGTATAAAAAAACCATTGAGTATTTATCTGCGGTCACAGCGGAGAAAAACAAAACAAAATCGTTCTATCTCACCAAAGGCGATTCCGAGCGTTATCTCGGTCTGGAAATGCAGGCGCTCGTCTCTTTTACACAAGCTCTATCTATTGACCCGCATGATTTCAAGCTCAGGCAAAAGTGTCTTGAGCTGGCTGGTAAGATGGGTAACGGAGATACATTGCAATCACTCTTTGCCGGAGGCAAAAAACACTCCGATGAAGGGGCATTGCGCGATTTCGTGTTTGTCTATCTCGATCTGCTCGCTTATAATTTTTTATTTGAGGAATATGCCCTGACCAATAACTGGGCGAAAGAGCGTTTCACAGGTTCACTGGAGACAAGAACCCGTTTAGATATGCATATGGCAGCATCACTTCGCAAAGAAGGCAAGACAAGACAGGCGGAACAACTTCTCCGGCAACTTCTGCTGCAGGATGTCCTTATCGAAGATGTCCTGTTGCAACTGGCTGAAAATGCAGTGCACGATAAACAGATAAATGCTGCAAAGAGCTGGTTTCAGGAATTGCTAAAAAGATCCGGTCAGCTTGATGCAGGTTTTTCGTATGACTCCCAGGGAGCCAAACTGCTGCTTTTGCAGATCGAAATACTGCAGGCGGAAAAAGACTATGAAAAGGGGCAGCAACTCATAGACAACTACAGAGAGGCAGCAGCCAAATCATCGCGGCGTAGGGAATTGGCGCCTTTTCTGGTCGGTTTAGAGAAAAGGCAATGCTGGCTGAGTTACTCTCAAGGCGAGGTGGAGACAGCATATCAGCAATGTGAGATGCTGGTAAATAAAGGCCCTTTTGATCCTGAACTCATTGCGCTGCTGGGAATACTCTCAAGAAAATTGCAAAAATCAGATGAAGGGGAAATTCTTGATAGTAAGGTTTCTCTTGATGGTCACGCCGGTGTTAACCAGAGAACTGGCCGTTGCTGTTAAAGAGATTGAGTATAAAGAGTATACTGCTGCCAAGAGACATACGGCCGCTGCGTTGAATAAATATCCAGACTCTCTTGTTGGCAATGCTGTCTGGGCAGAATTGATGGTCGCTGCAGGAACCAGCGAAGGTGCCGTTACCTCTTTGACGAAGCTGATCCGGCAATTTCCGGAGGAACCATATTTTCAAAAAAAGCGGATCGAGGTTGAAGCACGCCGGGGAATGTATGATCAGGGACTGGTTCTCTTTAAAAAAGACGAGGGAGGGGACGATAGCATTGATGCACTGGCAGAGAGACTTGCGTCTACCGACAGTACTGAAGATCTCCTCACCCTTGCCAGGCTGTTATGGGGTGATAAGCAGCAGCAGAAGGCGTTACAGATTTACCAGCAACTCCTTGTACCACCGGTGCGGGACCTGATCAGTGAAAAATTCAGACAAAAGCAGATAGATTATCACTCCCTTGCCCGAGAGAACTCCTTCTGGAATTCGATGATGCTTTTGTTGCGATCTGAACCCGATGTCGTCGCTGAATTAATGAAACCGGAATTTCTCCTTGGTAATCGGGCCAATGAAGCGGGAATAATAGTCTCGGAGTTGTTTGCCAAGTATAGCTGGCAGAAACTGATTGCCGGCGAATATACCGCGCGAAAAGCCGTTTTCGATCGTAATTATTATTATGCCGAGCAAAGTTATAAAAGACTCTCAAAAGAAGATTCTTCCGTGACGATGAGTGATCTTGCCACTATTTATGGAAAAATCGGCAAGTATCGTAAAGAGGCACAAGTGTATGAAGCGATGCAGGAGAGTGGCACAACCTCGCCCGATTTAGAGAAATCCATCGCCAGGACCACTCAGCAGATGAGTCCGCAGAGTGTCTTCAATGGTGAATATGAGGAAAGAAACGGTCGAGATGGTTATATTGATGTAGCGAGAACGACGGTTGGCACATCGTTCTGGTTCACTCCTGCTCTTGATAAAGATGTCCGCCTGCTGTATGCCAATAACCGATTTGAAGCAATTGATACCGAAGGCTCGACCGGCAGTAATTCTCTTTACTCCTTGGCGACCTATGAATTTACCAAGGCCTATGAATTGATACTGGGAGGGGGTGCGGAAAAAATCACCGGCAACGGTAACGCCAGTTTTCAATACGAAGCCCGGTTGAATGGACAACTCGATGATTACGTCAACGCCTATGTGCTCCTTGAAAAACGATCGGTATACGATACTATTGCGTCTATAGAGCAGCAGATAACCTACCAGGCATTTGAAACCGGCTTGAGCATTGAAACCCCGGTCGGTTTGTCGTTTGGTGGAGATGTGCGACGTCGTTATTATAATGACGGCAACGGGGAGAACAGGTTCCACGGCTATTCGTCGTACAGTATTTTTGGTGAATCTTTGCAACTGGCCTTACGGTACGATTACCAGTATCTGACCAACGATGATGAAAACAAAACCCAGGGTGGCGCTGGGGATGCGTCGGATGAACCTTTTTATTGGAGCCCTTCCTTCTTTACTGAGCATCGAGTAAATTTACACTTTCAACACGATTTCCTGGGGTTCCAGCAGGGGACAAAGAAGAGTATGAGTTACTATGCACTGGACAATGCCATTGGACTTGAAGATAATGAAAATGTCTCTTTTACTACCAATTTCAATATTTTCCTTGAAATGAGTCCGCATTTTCTATTAAAAGGCAACTTTACTTTATCAAAAAGCGATGATTTTGAGGACAAAGGTCTGTTCATATCGCTGCACTACCGGTGGTGATAGCAATTTTGTCGATACCTCCTGCTTGGGCTTTTTTCTTATTTGACGCCCGGCAGGATTTTTTTATGGAGATTTAAATGATACAAAGAATACCAATGTCCAAATGTGGCAACCAGAAATTACGAGAAGAACTGCAGCATCTGCAAAGAGTGGAACGAGGTGTGGTTGTCAAGGCCATTGAGGTCGCGAGGGAACATGGCGACCTGAAGGAGAATGCCGAATATCATGCGGCCAAGGATCGGCAGGGCCATATTGAAGGACGCATTCTTGAATTAAAGGATAAATTGTCGCGTGCTGAAGTCATCGACTGCTTGCAGGTGAGCATCAACAGTGTCGTTTTCGGGACGGTAGTTCAATTACTCGATCTCAACACAGACGAGGACATCACCTATCAGTTATTAGGGCCGGAAGAAGCTGATGTTAAAAAGGGTTCCATCTCAGTTCTCTCGCCGCTTGGCAAAAGCATGCTCGGTAAAGAAGTCGGTGATGAAGTGCTGGCAGTTACGCCCGGTGGAACAAGAGAATTTGAGGTGATTGCCATCCGACCTTCTGAGTTTTCGTAGGGTCTTCTGCGTAGTGGCAAGAGCGGGAGTATTCCTGCTCGAAGTTACTCCGAGTTGTTGGCGGGATTCTGCAGAATTCCTGCCAGGAACATACAGAGAACCTGCTCAGCAATTTCTTCGACCGTGTAGTTTGTTTCGAGTGACGCGTTCCAGACTCTGGATACTTCATCCAGAGCACCAAAAAATATCCGTTTGGCAAGATCAGGTTTGACGTCTTTTTTGTAAGTTCCGGTTATTTGGCCTTTTTTGATTATGCTGGCTATTATTCCAATATATTCGCTGAACTTATTGTTCCGGTAATCGTTGATGACCTTGTGGGTTTGTCTCAATTCGATCTGAATAACCTCAGCAAGGTTTTTATTTTTTTTCATGGCCGTCAGATGCTGGACTGTAAAAATTTCCAACATTTTTCTGGGATCTTCCTCGTTGTCGAGGAGCTTGCTGGTTTTTTCGACGATTTTACCAACCTCCTCTTCAAATACTGAGAGCAGGATATCGTATTTATTGTTGAAATAGAGATAAATTGTTCCATCAGCAACCTTGGCTTCTTTGGCAATATCGGATATCCTAGCGGTGAAAAATCCTTTTTTGGCAAAGACCTTGATTGCTGCCGAAATAATTTTTGAATGTTTATTTTCTGCTTTCATTCCCAACAGGAAAAGATCGAAAAAGTAAAACAACTGGAGTTGGCAAAATATGAATGGCTATTCATTCATGTAATATTTCGCATCCCTTTTGTCAACGATCAATCAAAACGACAGGGATGATTGGCCGATTTTCTCGTGGGAATAATATTGCTCACAAAGATAAAAAAATTAAACATGCTGGAGTAGCCTATGAAGATTCTTGTTGTTGGTTCCGGTGGGCGTGAACACGCGCTTGTTTGGAAAATCAAGCAGAGTAAAAAAGTCGAAAAGATTTACTGCGCCCCGGGCAACGCTGGAATAAGCCGCATGGCCGATTGCGTGGATATTTCGGTAACCGAGGTTAAAAAACTGCTGAAATTTGCCAAGAAAGAAGCAATCGACCTGACGGTGGTCGGGCCGGAATCCTCTCTGGTAGCCGGCATTGTCGACATCTTTGAAGAGAACGGACTGCGGATCTTCGGGCCTACTAAAAAGGCAGCAGAACTTGAAGGCAGTAAGGTGTTCTCTAAAGAATTCCTGGAAAAATATAACATCCCCACTGCAGCGTTTGCGGTGTTCAAAGATGGCAAGAAAGCCAAAGCATACATCGATTCGCACGGTGCGCCGATCGTGGTCAAGGCGGATGGCCTCGCCGCCGGGAAAGGGGTAATTGTT
Source organism: uncultured delta proteobacterium (assembly GCA_963804605.1). Lineage (GTDB taxonomy): Bacteria > Desulfobacterota > Desulfobulbia > Desulfobulbales > Desulfocapsaceae > Desulforhopalus_A. The sequence goes on along the minus strand of CAWDRB010000024.1, from coordinate 131,644 downwards.
GCCAAGTCGATTGAAGAAGCCAAGGACGCGGTTGATCTGATCATGGCTGACAAGGCTTTCGGCAGTGCCGGGGACAGGATAATTATTGAAACGTGTCTTACCGGAGAAGAGGCCTCCTTTATTGCTTTTACCGATGGGAAAACTGTGCTCCCTCTGCCCACATCACAGGATCACAAAGCAATATTTGATAAAGACCAAGGCCCCAACACAGGCGGAATGGGTGCCTACTCTCCGGCACCGGTGGTAACCGATGAAATTGCCGATTTTGTCATGAACAGGGTTATGCTGCCGACGATTAAAGGTTTGGAAGCTGAGGGGAGACCGTATAAAGGGATGCTCTATGCGGGGCTGATGATTGATGGTCAGACCATAAACGTGCTGGAATTCAATTGTCGCTTTGGTGATCCGGAAGCGCAACCGCTGCTGATGCGGCTAAAAAGCGATATCATCGATATTTTTGAGGCGGCGATTGACGGGAAGTTGGATCGGATCGAGATGAAAATTGATCCACGGCCAACGGTCTGCGTGGTCATGGCTTCCGGTGGATATCCCGGATCCTATGAGACCGGCAAGGTTATCAGCGGGTTGATCAAGGCCTCCGAGTGTCCGGGGGTTGAGGTTTTTCATGCCGGAACTCTAAGGAAAAAGGGCCGGATTGTTACCAACGGGGGCCGGGTTCTTGGCGTCACCGCCGTAGGCAACACCTTGAAAGACGCAATTGCCAGAGCCTACACCGCAGTTGATCTGATTAAATGGACCAATTGTTATAGTCGGAGTGATATCGGTGAAAAAGCCTTGCGGCGAAATATGACGGGCACACAGCTACCAACGGTCGGCATTGTCATGGGCAGTGATTCCGACTTGCCGGTAATGAAAGCCGCTGCCGATTTCTTGCGGGCAAACGAGATTTGTTATGAAATGACCGTCGCCTCGGCGCATCGGACCCCGGAAAAAGCTGTTGAATATGCCAAAACTGCTCAGCAGAGAGGTTTGCAGGTGATTATCGCAGGGGCGGGTATGGCGGCACATCTGGCTGGTGTGCTCGCTGCACATACTGATCTTCCGGTTATCGGCGTGCCGCTGGATGCTTCTTCTCTGGGTGGCCTCGATGCGCTCTTGTCAACTGTGCAGATGCCGCCCGGTGTTCCTGTAGCTACTATGGGGATCGGTGTAGCAGGCGCGAAAAATGGCGCGGTGCTGGCCTTGAAAATTCTCGCCCTGGCCAATCCGGAGCTGAACAAAAAACTGGTTAAATTGCGGTACGACATGATCCTTGAGGTTGAGGAAAAGAATAAGAAAGTTAATGGTTGAAAATAGTTCCACCGAACGGGTTGGCACCTCGATCAGCCTTGCCGCAGCCCATTTACGCCGAGGAGGAATTGTTGCCTTTCCTACGGAGACCTACTATGGTCTGGCTGTCGACCCCGATTGTGCGCCAGCCGTGGCCAAATTATTTACCGCAAAACAACGCCGGGAGAATAAACCATTATTGCTGCTCATTGACTCTAAAGAGCAATTGGCCGGCATAGTAGAGGCAGTTCCGCCGCTCTATGTGCCGCTGATGAACAGATACTGGCCGGGGCCGCTGACTCTGGTCTTCCCGGCAAAAAGCCACGTCAACCGGCAGATCACTGGTCATACCGGGACGGTCGGCGTCCGTATTTCTCCGCATCCGCTGGCGCGGCAACTGGTGCAGCGAATGGGGAAGCCGATTACCGCTACCAGCGCCAACATATCCGGCCTTTCTCCGGCTCGGTCAGCCCAAGAAGTAGACGAAATGCTGGGAGATCTGGTCGATTATGTGGTCGATGGCGGACAGAGTGAGCCCGGCTTATGTTCAACGGTGGTCGGCATAAAAAACGGCCGGCTTTGTCTGCTTCGCCATGGCCGGATAACCTTGTCGGAAAAACTCACCGATATTAAAAAGTAGTGATACGCTGCAGCCGGTGTTGCCGGCCCCTGCTTTCTTCTTTTGATACTTTTGCTGGAAATACGCGATGAATGCCTTGAAATGGGATAAAAAATTTGCTTTGGAACAGGCAGCCGATGATGCTGAATTGTTGGAAGAGCTTCTGGAAATTTTCAAAGATTCTTTTCAGGTGGATTTGCTGCTTATCGAACAGGGATTGGCGGAAAATTCTGCCGCCAAAATTATGGCTGCCGCGCATTCCATAAAAGGTGCGGCAGCCAGTTTGGGAATACTCGGTATACACGAGCTTGCCATGGACATTGAAAAGGAGAGCAGGGCGGGGGGCTTGGACCTTGCCCGAAGAAAAATTGGTGACTTGCAGGCTCTCCTGCAAGAAGTCCAAGCCCTTTAATTTAAGCAGTCTCACCATCTGCTTTTTTGCTGAGTAGTGATGAGACTCCGTTTTGCAGGCTTTTGTCAACCCCGGGTCAGGCTGCGGTATTTTATCCGGTGTGGTTGGTCTGCGGCCGCACCGAGGCGACTTTTGCGATCTTTCTCATAGTCGGAATAGTTGCCCTCATACCAGACGACCTGTGAATTTCCTTCAAAAGCCAGGATATGCGTGGCGATCCTGTCCAGGAACCAGCGATCATGGCTTATGACCACTGCGCAGCCGCCAAAGTTTTCCAATGCTTCTTCCAGGGCCCGCAAGGTATTGACATCCAGATCATTGGTCGGCTCATCCAGCAGCAGCACATTGCCACCCTCTTTTAGTGTTTTCGCCAGATGGACGCGATTTCGTTGTCCACCGGAGAGGAGGCCGACCTTCTTCTGTTGATCGGTCCCCGAAAAATTGAATTTTCCGACATAGGCGCGGCTATTGACCTCTTTTGTCCCCAGCCAGACGGTGTCCTGTCCACCGGAGATCGCCTGCCATATCGTTTGTTCCGGATCAAGTTCATCGCGGCTCTGATCGACATAGGCCAGTTTTACTGTTTCGCCCACGCGTATTACTCCTGAATCGGGTTTTTCCTGGCCGATAATCATTTTGAACAAGGTGCTCTTGCCGGCACCGTTGGGACCGATAATACCAACAATACCGCCAGGTGGGAGGCTGAAATTCATATTCTCCACCAGCAGACGATCACCAAAACATTTGCTGACATTTTCCGCCTCAATGACCACCTTGCCCAGGCGTGGTCCGGGTGGAATGAATATCTCCAGTTCTTTTGCCAGGTTTTCTCTTTCTTTGGAAAGCAGCTGCTCATAGGAGCTTATGCGTGCCTTGGACTTGCTTCTTCTGCCCTTGGGGCTCATCTTGATCCACTCCAATTCCCGGCGCAGGGTCCGCTGTCGATCACTCTCTTTCTTTTCTTCCATGGCGAGGCGTTTTTCCTTTTGTTCCAACCAGGAGGAGTAGTTGCCCTTCCATGGAATTCCCAGACCACGGTCCAGCTCGAGGATCCAGCCGGCCACATTATCAAGAAAATATCGATCATGGGTGACGGCTATGACGGTGCCGGGATAGGCCTGGAGATGTTGTTCCAGCCAGGCGACAGATTCGGCGTCAAGATGGTTGGTAGGTTCGTCCAAGAGCAGAATATCCGGCTGCTTGAGAAGTATCTTGCATAAAGCAACCCGTCGTTTCTCGCCGCCGGAAAGAATCTCACATTTGGTGTCGGATGGTGGGCAGCGCAGGGCATCCATGGCCATTTCCAGACGGCTGTCGAGATCCCATGCCGAGAGGTGATCGAGTTTTTCCTGCACACTCCCCTGTCGGTCGATAAGGGCCTGCATTTCGTCATCGGTCATAGGTTCGGCAAATTTTTCGTTAATTTCGTTAAATTCGGCGAGTAGATCGACTGTTTCCTGGACACCTTCTTCGACGATCTGTTTGACAGTTTTACCGGGATCAAGTTCCGGTTCCTGCGGCAGATAATCAATCCTGTGTCCTGGCGCGAGATGGGTTTCTCCGTTAAAATCTTTGTCGATACCAGCCAGAATTTTCAGAAGGGTACTCTTGCCGGAACCGTTGAGGCCTAAGACGCCAATTTTGGCGCCATAAAAATAAGACAGGGAAATGTCTTTTAAGACCGGTTTGTTCTCATAGTATTTGCTGACTTTTATCATCGAATAGATGATTTTCTTATCGTCTACGCTCATTGTCTAGTATATTTAATATGTAGGTTAGTCTGATTGAGGCCAATAATTTTTCGTTCTATGATAAACTAAATACGTATTATCCTCATTAAAAATAACTTTTATCTTCCTGTCCTTCTGCTCTATGATATTTGATTTCCGGCAAGTAATAATGAATCGACTCCTCGTCTCTATCACTCTAGCGCTCTTTCTGAACCTGACTGCCTGCGGTGGTGTGCAGGAGCGCACCGAGCTTCCTGGCGCAGAGGCGCCGCCGCCTGCAGCAACGGCCACCTATAGTGTTCAATCTGTCTCAGGAGATTATGCGGGGTATGCGAGCCTGGATCAGTTTATTGACGAGATGGTGAACAAGCACGATTTTGACCGCGACTATCTGCGAGGGCTCTTTTCCCAGGCACAGCGTATGGACTGGACCCTCAACTATCTTGCCAAATCAGATGAACCGGCAAAAGGTAAAATTGTTGGTGGCGGATGGACCCGATATCGGGCCAAGTTTCTCGATGAGCGCCACATCGCTGCCGGAGTCGATTTTGGCCACAGCCACCGCGACGCTCTGACGCGCGCCTCCCTCCAGTACGCCGTTCCCGAGGAATATATCCTGGCCATTCTTGGCGTGGAAACCAGGTATGGCGGCTATATCGGCAATCATCGGGTACTTGATGCCCTGACGACGCTCAGTTTTGATTACCCCCGCCGTGGCGATTATTTCCGAAGTGAGCTGGAAAACTTTTTGCTCATGACCAGAAACGAAGATATCGACCCGACCGAACCGGTAGGATCTTTTGCCGGGGCCATGGGGCTCGGCCAGTTCATGCCCAGCAGCTTTCTCAAGCTGGCGGTGGATTTCAACGGCGATGGCCGTCGGGATCTGTGGGATCCGGAAGATGCCATCGGCAGTATTGCCAACTATTTTGCCCACCATGGCTGGGAGTCCGGACAGCCGGTGGTGACACCCCTGAAAGCCCTGAAGAGTGTGAGCCTTAAGCCTGGTCTGAGCCGGCAGTATACCTTGGCCGAATTGGCGCAAGCCGGCTTGCATCCCGTTCGTCCCAGCACCACCGAAGGACCTTATTATCTTCTCTTACTGCACCATGCCGGCTACGATCAATACCTCATCGGCCATCCCGATTTTTATACCATTTCCCGCTACAACCATAGCGTCTATTATGCAATGGCAGTCCATGAGTTGGCCCAGGCGATCAAGCAGCGGATGTGAAATCGGCTTGAAGACATCGTAGTCGATCTCATGCAGACCGTGTCATGGTCTATTGATATTTCAAGAAAGCCGGAAGGGGGTAAATAACTGTCCGACTTTACGGAACACCAGTGGGGGTATCCTTATTGCTATAGCGCTGGTATGCAGTGTATGCAAGTGCGCCTATTGCAGCAACTCCGCCCACATTGAGTGCTTTCTTACTCAGCTTGCGTCCTTTTTTGCCGGTCAGCATGCTACTGGCAAGTCCACCAGCCAATCCCCCTGCAAATCCCGTAACTGCTCCGCTGCCCAGGAGTTGACCTAGGAGCTTGTTCATATCAACCATCGTAGTAGGTTCCTTTTATATAAGAAATTATTAATGATTTTGTGCTATTTGGTAGATATCAAAATCCGAAATTTTGTGTGAAATATTAAGAGGCACTAAATTCCACGCTTCGATACTTATATTCAATCCATCACTCATCAAAATATATAGCGAAGAAACAAATAGAACAAATAGATAAAAATGGTACAATGTATTGATAATAGCGAAACATTTTTTCTCGCAGCAGAGCTTTGTAAATCAACCCTGGAGAGATTGCAGAATCATGGACTGGCTCAACTATCATCATCTGTTTTATTTCTGGACTGTCATGCAAGAAGGGAGCATCACAGCAGCCAGCGCCAAGCTTAGCTTAGCTCAGTCAACGGTAAGCGCTCAATTATCCAGGTTCGAAGAAAATTTAGAGGCAAAGCTGTTCAGGCGGGTCGGCCGAAATATTGAACCTACAGACATGGGTCACCATGTATATAGGTATGCAGATGAGATATTTTCTCTGGGTCGGGAACTGATGGACTCTGTGCGTGGTCGGCCGGTTGCTGGCCCCTTATCTCTGAAAGTTGGCATCGTCGATGTAATTCCTAAACTTGTGGCTCGAAAGCTTCTTGAACCGGCAGGAAAATTGCCTGAAAAAGTGCGTCTCATTTGTCACGAGGGTAAAGATGGCCAGTTACTTGCCGAATTGGCTTTGCATAAACTCGATGTGGTTTTGACAGATACCCCGCTTCGATCAAGTTTAAGTATCAAAGCCTACAATCATCTTCTCGGTGAGTGCGGTGTTTCATTTTTTGGGATCGAAAAACTTGCCAAACCGCTTCGGAGCAACTTTCCCCATTCCCTGAATAAAGCGCCCATGCTGCTCCCCATGCCCATGAGCTCATCGCGGGGTATGCTCGATCAGTGGTTTGAAAGAATTGGGGTTAACCCTGTAATAATGGGCGAGTTTGATGACAATGCCTTAGTTAACGTGTTTGGGCAGGCTGGTGAAGGCATTTTCATGGCACCAACAGTTATCGAGAAAGAAGTTGAACAACAGTATCAAGTCGAGGCGATTGGGCGTACAAGTAAAATAAGGGAAAAATTTTATGCTATTTCAGTGGAGAGGATTATCAGACATCCTGCAGTAGCAGCCATTTCTGAGGCCGCACAGCAAAAGCTCTTTTTTGAATGTACTTAATCAAACGATTTTCAACGATATTGTTAGAATCACTGAGTCTTCGCAATGTTTTACCCCAAATGACAAGCAAACTTCCAGGGTTTGCCCGAACAAAACCAACGCCGCAACAATAGCACAATATGCTGTGTTGCGGCGTTGGTGGTTTTTCAGCCTTCTTTAATACCTTCGAGCTTCCAGTTCTGGGTCCCTGTGGGTCTGGCCCAGGTCCACTTCTCTTGGAATTTGACGGGGCTGGTCATGCTCCCTGAAATCAGCTCACCATTTTTGTCATCAACAGTGTAATCAAGAAGATTCGCAGTAACCAGCACGGTGACGAAATCCTCGAGACCATCACTGCCGGCTTCAATGATCTCTATTCCACGAACAGCAATAGATTCCAGTTTGTTGATATGCCCATTGTTGCGCATTTCAGTAAAATGTTTCTCATACTCCTGTGCCAGTTGCTCCCCGAGGAGGTGGCGATAAGAACTGAGATCTCGGCGCATCCATCCGGCCTGCACCTGAAAAAAAACGTCGGAAGCTATTTCTGTAAAATAAGCCGGATCGAAATTCCTATCAGTCTGCTTGATCTGTTCTATACCGTCATCTACCAAACTTTCACCGATAATCGGAGTAGACGGTGGCTGGGTGGTAGTATGAATACCAGCACCTAAGACACTGCCTGGTGGTTGAGCCCCTTGCCTATTATATTGGTGAGTTGCCATATTACCGACACCCTGCCGGGCTTTGATAAATCTCCTGTAGAGAAAGAAAGCTACTCCGCCGAGAATTATGAGGGGGAGTATTCCCATACCGGAGCCCGCGGCCCCGAACATCGAGCCAAACAACATCCCACCAATAGCACCGCCGAGCAGTCCTCCCATTAGGCCACGACTTAGACTTCCTTGCGCGGCAGGGGTAACGGCAGAATTACTCGCCGGAGCTTTGCTGGGGCTCGACTTGAAGGATTTTCCACCCATCTTGGAACGGGCATCGGCATAATCCGCAGTCACTCCACCTTCAATGAAGGCGAACGCGATGAGTATCAAAAAAATCGGTGCAAATCCTTTCCATAATGCTTTCATAGTTTTTTTGTCTCCATTTTTTATTTATTGACAATGCGTGATGTACTACCAGCCAATTTACAGCTACATCAGTGAACTGTTTATGATGAAATGAATATAGATACTTACTGCGTATCCCAAGGCAATTGCCGGTGTCCATTTGAGGTGGACGAAAAAGGTATATTTGCCTCTTGCCGAACCCATCAGGGCCACCCCTGCGGCTGAACCAATGGACAGCATGCTTCCTCCAACTCCTGCGGTTAGCGTGACCAGCAACCACTGACCTTGGGACATCTCCGGCATCATGGTCAAAACAGCAAACATGACCGGGATGTTGTCAACAATTGCTGAGAGAAAACCGACAATGATATTGGCGGTTGTCGGCCCCAGGTCAAGGTACATCATATTTGAGACAAGGCCGAGGTAACCCATGAATCCGAGACCACCAACACAAAGAATAATACCGTAGAAAAAAAGCAGGGTATCCCATTCGGCCCGTGCTACCTTGGCGAAAACATCAAACGGAACGATCTGCCCAATCCGTTGTTCCGCTTTTACTGGATCGTAGGTTTGACGGTTTTTGACATGGGTTTTGTTGAGGTAGTAGCCGAATATTTTCAAGAGCGACAAACCGGCCATCATACCAACTACTGGTGGTAGTTTCAGGAAATTATGAAAGCTTACTGCTGTGGCGATGGTCCAGAGAAAGAGACCGATAATCACCAGGGCTCCACGCTTTAGTTTTATATCATCGACACCTGATTCAGGCTGTTTGTTTGGTACCGCAAAACTCATTATAGTTGCCGGCACAAGCCAGTTGACGGCAGAGGGGATAAATAATGCGAAAAATTCCTGGAACTGGACAATTCCCTTCTGCCACACCATCAGAGTGGTAATGTCGCCAAAGGGGCTAAAAGCACCGCCTGCATTCGCAGCAACAACAATATTAATACAGGCCAGGCCGACAAATTTTATATCTTCTTTGCCGATAGCCATTACGACGGCACACATCAACAGGGCTGTGGTAAGGTTATCTGCAATCGGCGAGATGAAAAAGGCCAGCAGTCCTGTAATCCAGAAGAGTTTTCTAAAGGAGTAACCGGCATTGACCAGCTTGACTCTGAGAACCTCAAAGACCTGTCGCTCATCCATGGCATTGATGAAGGTCATGGCAACCAGCAGGAAGAGAAACAATTCTGCATATTCGAGAATATTATGGCGTATCGCAGCTTCTGCCATGTGATCAATGCCGTTCATCGCATATATCAGGCCGATAATGCCCCAGATAATACCGGCAGCCAGCATGACGGGTTTGGATTTTCGCATATGGGTAACTTCTTCGAGCATGACAAATACATACGCCACAACGAAAACTATCAATGCAATATAGCCTCCCCAGTGCGTTGTAAGATTCAGGGTCTCCTGGACCACTCCCGAGCCGGCCGCGAAGGCGATTCCACTAAGGCCCAGAAAGGCGATAATGGCTGTGGCAAGGGGGAGAAAATGTATTACTCTGCGCATTGTAAAACTCCGGATAATTTAATGATTTATCTGCTATGAGATCTCTGTGCCTGGATTGCTGCCATCTGCAGGAATTATGAGAAATTCTATCCCGATAATTGCTGTAGGAACGAGCTGGAGGTTGGGGGGCGATACTTTCAAGATTATTAGAATATTTTATTTTTAATTATTGAGGAAAATATACCCACGAGAGACAATTGGAACAATTAGATAATTGGAAATTAATAATTCGATTATATCGAACTTTGAATTACAGGTAAGAGCACAAAAAAAAGCGCGATACTCAACAGATTATCGCGCTCAGACAGGATCTGCGGGATAGCGCAAATTGCGCTATCCTTTTTTTTGATACAGATTTTATTCTCTGGTAGCTTATTTATCGCTGTTCTTGTGCTCGACTATCTCTTTGGCCATAAGGGCGCCTACAACGCCAAGCAAACCGAGATTGCTGACTTTTTTCATGGTCGGCTTGACCAGGGAGGCGAGCATCGCCCTTCTTCGCACCTGGTCTACATCGGCAAGTTCAGGGGTATGGCTGGCAAAGAGCAGGTCGATATCCTTCTTTTTACCGTAATATCTGCTGTTGGGACCAAGTTCGCCGCCATTCGGTTCGATTCCTCTGGCGCCTTTCTTGACATACTCAGCGACTGCCGATTTTGGATCGTCCAGATCGCCGAATATTCGTGCCCCGGTAATACAGGTCTGCACGCAGGCGGGAGCCGAACCGGCGTCCACCCTTGGTTTGCAGTAGGTGCATTTGTCCGCTTTGCCATCATCGGAAACGTCGTCCACCAGCGCCGGGTTGACATACCTGGCATTGTAGGGACAGGCATCGACGCACGCGCCGCATCCGATGCAGCGATCTTTGTCGATCTGCACCGTGCCGTCAAAGGGGTCTTTCCAGGTGGCGGCAACCTCCATGGTTTTCGTTTCCCCGGTTTTGCCACTGGTGAATGTTCTTTCCTCAGGGTCTGCCGGACATTCCGGCACACAGACCGGCTCGGTGCAGTGGTTGCAAAGGCCGGGGTAATACGTTGAAGCCATATCCTTGCCGATCATGCTGGGACCCATCCGGAAAACCCAGTTTCGATAAAATTCTACGGGGACCTCCCATTCTGCTCGGCAGGCAATGGTGCAGGCATGGCAGCCTACACATCGTTCAAGGTCAATAATCATTCCATATTGCATTGTATTCTCCTGAAATAATACCTTTAAAGCCGAACCTAGACAGCGGTCGGAATGTCAAGCACCTTGTCATCTTTGATCAGTTTGACAAAGTTGTTGCGCATTCCATGGGCGCCGGTCTCGGGGTCAACGGTAATTTTAGTGATAAGGCTGGTATCATCAACACCGGCATTTACACCAACGCTCATCAGCGGGTTGGCGGACCCATAGCCATGGGCCATGAAAACCGAATCAATACGGATACCCGGAGTCGTCTTCACCGTAGTGGTGGTACGAGATTTTATGCCTTCCTGATTTATAAAACCGACTGCGTCACCATCTTTCAAGCCCATTTTTTCGGCGGCCTTATCGTTTATCCAGACCGGATTATCAGGCATGGCGTGGTGGAGCCAGACGTTATTCTGGGTCCTGTTGAAGGTATGCAGCGGTACTCGACCGTAAAGTAGCCTGGCATAACCAGCCGGGGCCTGTTCTACCGGGATATAGGTTGGCACCCCGGGAAAGCCCGTGTCGGCAATATCCTCATTATAGAAATAAATTTCAAAATCGTCCGGCATCACATAGGGGTCTTTTCCTTCCTGCAGATGGATACCATTCTCTTTTTTTAATTGAGCCACAGATAATTGCGCGACATTGAGGTCTTTATCGACCAATTCTTCAACGGTCTGCACGGGAATATCTTTCTCATAGCCCATTCGCCGGGCAATCTCGTTGGTGATATAGACATGGTCTTTTCTTTCAAACATCGGTGTGACCAGCGGCATCCTGGCGGTGATGTACTGTTGATGCTTGTCGGCAAAGTTCCACTGGGTCCCGGTCTTGACAAGATCGTATCGTTCCAGATAGCTTGCTTCCGGTAGAAGAATATCGGCCCACATGGTGGCATCGGTCGGCATGACGTCGACACACATGACAAAATCCATCTGCTGCAGGACTTTTTTCATCTTTTCTTGACCGGGAATAGTCTGGATCGGATTCTGGCCCCAGATGACACAACCTTTAATGGGATAGGGTTTGCCGGTCAAGGCCGCATCCCTGATCAACTCCGTCGGTGTACCGGGGGGAGAGTAGGGGTAGAGCGGCTCTTCATCACCATTCATGTTCAGGTTATGTTCGCCGTCATGGTCTTTTTTTGCCCAGCTGGTTTTGCCCACCTTGGGCCCTTTGCCCGGCACCCACCCGCCCTTGACAAAAAAGGCGCCGAGCAGTCCGGTAAGGCAGGCCAGCGAGCGCTGGCGCTGAAAATCATTGCCGTACCAGGAGACGTGCCGGCCCGGATGGATAGAAACATGCGGTGCATTGGCGGCCAGCATTTCCGCTACTTCTTTTATTTGACTGACCGGAACATCGCATTCTTTGGCGGCTTTTTCCAGGCTCCAGTCCTTGATGCCCTCTTTGAATTCATCAAAGCCTTCGGCGTATTGATCAATAAATTCGGCATCATACTTTTTGCTTTCGACAAGATAGTTCATGATGGCAAGCAAAAATGCGGTATCAGTACCCGGCTTTATTTTAACCCAGATATCTGATTTGGCGGCAGAGGCAGAGTAGCGTGGATCGACAACAATCAGCTTGGCACCGTTCTGCAATCCCTGGATATATTGTTTGATATGGCTGACGTGCACGTTTTCGCCGAAATGTCCGCCCAGCAGGAAGATAACCTTGGCATTGGGCATATCAACAAATTCGCCGGGTGCCTTTCCGATGGTGGCAATGTAGGCAGTATCGCGAATTCCCCGGCACTGGAAGAAAGAGGCTTCGCTCACGTTATGGGTACCGATTGTCCGCTCCATAAAGTGCATGGGATATTTGGCTGTTGATCCGTGGGGAAACATGCATAAGCCCTGAGGGCCGTATTTATCCTGGATGGCCTTTAATTTGCTGCCGCACTCATCGAGTGCTTCCTGCCAGCTGATCCGTTTCCATTTGGGGTTGCCGCGCTCACCGACGTTTTTAAGCGGGTATTTCAGGCGGTCGGGGTCATACAGGAGCTGTATTCCGGCATTGCCGCGGGCGCAAATAGTTGTGCCATTGTCGATTGACTTGGGATTCCCTTCTAATTTGACCAGTCTGTCACCGCGTTTTTTGCCGATGAGCTGACATCGCCAGAAACACATTTCACAAACACCACCGACGACGGTTTCATCTTGCAATGAGCCTTTTGGTTCAAGGGGGGAACGCGTTATGCCGCTTTCTGATGCTATTGCTCCAGAAAGGGGTAATGCGACAGCTGCCAGGGAGGCAGATTGCAAAAATTTACGCCTCGTTATGTTGAACGCCATACTCCTTTTCCTCCTGTGTGAAAAAATCAATAAAGCTTATGATGATTTGGTAAAAAGGATGCTGAGCGTCCTCTTTAACTCGTGCTGCGAAGAGTGGATACCAAGGTAAAAAAAACCGGGCTAAAAACTCCTCTTCTCCTTCTCTGTTTTGATCTTCAGCCAGAAGAGAGAGAAATTCAAGCTGGTGAATCAGGCTGTCGGGAAGATCAGCTTTTGGTGTGAGGTTGTAGCCAAGTGATCGATAGTACAGTAAGATATCATCGGAATATTTCCCTCTCAGTGTTTTGTCCAGGTAGACGGATCCGTATGGAGGTGCGGCTACATGGGGTACGCCGTTGATAAACAGCCTGGTGTATTCAACCTGAAGGTCTTCCAGAACATCCTTGCTCTCGGCAAATGCGGCCTGCAACATTTCTTTCTCTGTGTTCCCACCAAGGGCATCAAGCAGGCCATACAGACTTGACAGGTAGATATCTGAAAACCATTCCGGATCGGGGTACTGCATGCTCTGGGCACAAAAACGATAAAGCGCGGCAACATGAGCCGTCGCTGTGTGTATTGACATTGTAAGTTTGTTGACTAAGGGGAAAAATTGCAGAGATAGTACGATAACCTCTAGAAATTATACGAATAAATTTGATATACTACATTGTGCTTATGCCCTATCATACATGTATGGCATAGGTTTGTAAACGCCAGAATGCGGCTAAGTGATGTTTGCGGGTTATCAAAAGTGCGGCGATAGTAACCATAAAATATAACAAATACAATGGAATAAGTTTTGGTGATGCGGAAAAACGATGTGATAAATAATCTGAGGAATAAGCTCTTTTGCCCTCCACTAAAAAAGAGGATCAGCGGAATGTCCCGTGTTTCAGGAAATAGAGGTAATAGGCGTTGACTTTACCAATGAGGTTTTCAGTTTCCAGATATGGCGCGTGTCGACCCTCGCTGAGTGCTTCGGTGTTTTCTCCGGCATTCCAGGCGGAGATGACCAGATCAAGTTTGCCGTCGAATTTATAGTTGTACTTGGCCACAAGATAGCAGGTGAGGAGGATGTTGATAGCGGGATCGAAGAGATCGATCACTGCAAGATTGTCGAGATTTTCTTTGGAAACATAACGAAAGTGCGTTTGCGATTGGGCGAGCTCCTTTGCTGCTTCCATGCCGGTGGTGAACAGAATCTGGCTCAGCCCGAGAGCGTTCTTGTTGGAAACTGCCAGGTGGTCAGCCCCCGATTCAGCCAGGATAAGCGCACGAATAAAATCAGGACTGACTTTATGTTTGGGGATGAAATAGGAAAAACCCGAGAAATACCGAATGAGGTGATCATATTGGGCCAGTTTTTCGATCGCCTGCTGGCTGATTTGTTGATTTTGGTATTTACGAATCGAACTATACAGGCTGCTGCGGACTTGCGTGCCACTGGCAAGGATAAAAACTATCGTCAGGAGGATATGCGGAATAAGATATCTTCTCTGTCTCATCTATTTTCTCGATAATTTTTGGTGGGCATCAGATTGGAGAAACTGGTTGATGGTCCGGTAAAGAAGATATGGGTCGCTGCTGCCGGTCAGTTCGCGGATGGAATGCATGGCCAGACTTGGTGCGCCGATATCGATGGTTTTCACCCCCAGGCGAGCGGCCGTTATGGGGCCAATGGTGCTGCCGCAGGGCAAGTCACTGCGCATGACAAATTCCTGCGGAGTAATATCCACCGACCGGCAGATGTCTTTATAGATCGCAGAACTGATGCTGCTTGTGGCATAGCGTTGATTGGCATTAATTTTAATGACCGGACCTTTGTTGAGATGAATTTCGTGGCCGGGATCGATTTTGTCCATGAAGTTGGGGTGAGCGGCATGGGCGTTATCCATGGAAACAAGAAAAGAATTACTGAGGGTGATGCGCCTGGATTCGGCATTGTCGGCGAGGCGTTCCAGCACCGAATCGACAAATGATCCGTGGGCACCAGTTGCGGACGTGGAGCCATTTTCTTCATGATTGGCACAAAAAAGAAAAGTGTTTTTTGTGCGGTCAGCGCGGGCCAGTGACATTGTCCCGGCATGACAGCTGATCAGGTTGTCGAGTCGTGCCGAGCTGATAAACTCATTATGCAGGCCGAGATATCCGGGACCCTGGAAGTCATAGCAGAAGAGATCAAATGCCAGGATTTCCTCTATCTTGATATTGGGATGCTCCAGTCCCAGTTGTTCGACAAGAAGCGTTCGTAGTTCGGGGAGTTGTTTATCGATTGCCTGGGCGATAATCGGCGGCAGATGTTTCTGTTTGTCGATGTTGGTGCCGGCATTCGCTTCTCTGTTAAAATGGATGGCGATACTGGGGATGGTAAGCAGGGCACGCTTAAAATCGACCAGCAGCACTGCCAGCTCCTGGTCGGGCATCAGGCAGACGGCTCGACCGGCAAGGCAGAGTTCACGATCAAACCATGTCCCGAGCAAAGGCCCACCGTATACTTCAACCCCTAGCTGGTGGTAGGTCCCGGTTTTTACATCAGGTTGCGGTTTAATCTGCAGGCAAGGACTGTCGGTATGGGCGGCAAGCATTCTGAATCCTCGCTCCACGTCTTCATTACTGCCTAGGGTAAATGCAATAGTCGCGCTGTTTTCTCTAGTTACAAAATAGGAACACCCTTTTTCCAGCTGCCATCGGCTGTTTTCCTGCAGTCGGATAAAGCCGTGCAGGCGAAGATGGTCTTCAATGGCGGCAGTAGCATGATACGGCGTAGGGGAAGAACTGAGAAAAGAAAACAGACTCTCGTTGTATTGTGTCTGATCCATAGTTTTTTCAATCAGTTGTATTTTTCCTGAAGATCATATAATACATCTAGGTATTGCTCTTTTAACTGCAGGCGCCTGCCGCCGTTTTCCATTTCTTCGGTAAGAGCTGAAATAGCCGGCCTGAGATCAATGCCATGGCCACTGTTTCCTGCAATATTGGCCCGGTCAATGGTCATGATCGCATAAAAGGTGACCACCATTCTCGTGGTGGAGTCGCGGCGGAAGAGGTACAGCCGCCCACCCATGGTATTGAGAAAGAAGGCGGCATAATCAGTCATTATCGATGAAGGGATGGTGAGTGCATATTCCTTTTTCAGGGATTCCGGTTGGCCGGTAAGCTTATAAAAAACTCTTGCATTTTGTTCAAAGGAACCGGACTCCGCCGCCATTATTTTCTTGATTAGCAGGATGTTTTTTTTGCCCAGGATACGAAAGAAGTGCGCCGTATTATGCAAAAGAGTGACCAGATTATCTGTTTCCCGGACCACAACCGGTGGATTGTCGGCGAGTTTTTGCAGAAGTTTGGAAAAATACACTTTGCTCGGTTCTTTCAGCTCAGAATCCTTTATATAAGGCTGCTGATCGAGGTGCGTGTAAAACATGTTCATTTTGACGATCAGTTGAGAGCCTGGTTCTAGAGTATCTATATCGGTATCGGTATCGTTGTTGTTTAAGCCGAGCAGCGACTCTTCCGCCTGCAGCCGGGAAAAAGTGTCTTCGTTTTCTTCATGATTATCGATCAGCTCATCAATTGCAGAGGAAGGTGAATCCTGATTTGCTTGGGTGATAGCTTGATCTTTCTGAACGTCTTCCAGCCTATGCATGCGATCCTGTGCCGGCCAGTTTTTCTGTGGAGAAAGCTGATCTTCTACGAAACCGGTGGATTTGAGTAATGAGGTCGCGGGTTTCTTCTGCAGGTAATAATACAGGCCGACGCTCAAGAGTGCTAGAGCAGCAATGAACAGGATAAGAAGACGGTTAGATCCTTTTTTTTTTCGGGAATGAGAGAATTGCCTGTTGTTTGGTTGAACCATAAGTAATGCACTTTTTTGAAGGAGGAAAGCAGTGATTTATTGCAGAATTTAAAAAAGATACCTTAAACCTGCAGCAAAGTCACGGAAGAAGAGGCAGCTGAATGCCAAAACCCGAAGCATAACCGTGGAGGTGGAACGACTCGGGGATATTGCCATGTCATTCTGTGTCAGTTGTTATTAATGCTTGACTGATATCGTCGAACACACTATTTTGGGGTGTCAAAATTACCAGCTGCAAGGAATTTAAGTAAATAATATAATAGATTATGGCGAAAAGATTTCGGTTACTATTATTAATTTAATTTGGAGGAACGTTAATGGCTATTTCTGTTGTTGGACATGCAAATCCCGATACCGATTCAGTAACTTCTGCGATTGCACTTGCTACTCTGCTCAACGCTCAAGGGATGGAAGCAAAGGCCTGTATGCAAATTGGTGCTGCCGATCTCAATCCTGAGTCCAAAACCGTTTTGAAACGCTTCGGCCTCGCCGCTCCTGAGCAGTTGATGGATGCAGCCGGCAAGAAGATCGCTCTGGTTGATTTCAGTGATCTCGCCCAGGGACCGGCAAATCTGGCCTCAGCTGAACTGGTCGCCGTTGTTGATCACCATAAAATTGGTGATGTGACAACTAATAATCCGATTCTTTTCCGCGCTGAGCCTGTCGGATGTACCGGTACTGTATTGAACAAGATGTTTAAAGAGGCCGGTGTGGCAATTCCAAAAAATGTTGCCGGCGGCATGCTGGCAGCAATCCTGAGCGATACCGTTAACTTCAAATCGCCTACCTGCACCGAAGACGATAAGATCGCCGTCAATGATCTGAAAAGTGTAGCCGGGGTGACGGATACTGAAGAGCTCTTTATGGAAATGCTCAAAGCCAAGTCGGCTGTTGATGGTGTTCCCGCTAAAGATCTGCTGTTCCGTGACTACAAAGACTTTGATATGAAGGGCCAGAAAGTTGGTGTCGGTCAACTTGAGCTTGCCACCCTCGATCAGGTTGCCAATGTTCGCAAAGATCTCCTCGCAGCCATGGAAGCAGTTAAAAAAGACGGCCGTCACTCCGTCTTGTTAATGCTTACCGACGTCGTCAAAGAAGGAACTGACCTGGTTGTTCTCTCCGATGACCCAGCGCTGATCGAGAAAGCATTTGACGGAAAACTCTCTGGTAATTCCATGTGGATTCCCGGTATGATGAGCCGCAAGAAGCAGACTGTGCCGAACCTGCAGAAAGCTTTCGGTTGCTGATTCAGATAGATTGAGTCTATGACGTGTTTTCGGGGCTAACCCCGAAAAGATGAAAGAGGGCAGCTGCATATTTGCAGTTGCCCTTTTTTCGTTGTTACTTTGTGCTGTCGATTTTAGTTTTTCGAGTTTATCAGCCAGCCTTACTACTCTTTCGGATGATTTGACAATGCAGCAGGACCACCAGGGTGCATGCTGACAGGTGGCATTTTACGACTGGCCTTGATATTTCTCTTAATATCCTGCTCTATTAAGCCAACAGTATCATCTGAGGTTACCGGGTAGACGACCAGGAAAAATGACCGGTATGTCTTGCCTGGTTGGTCATTGACCCCGGACTGCGCGGCTGGATTGGCGGCGGCAATGGACCATTGGCCTGGCCCATGTCCGGTTATATCAAGTCTGCCGATATATTTCCCTCGATTGCCGCTTTGGATGCGAAGGGTGTTTTGTGAGCGTTGTGGCTGAATATTATTGCCTTGCTTATCAGCGGTGACAATTATGTCAATCCCGCTGAAATCTTTCTGCAGCTCATTGTTTTCATTGTCGTTTAGACTGGAGAGAACCACCAGCATGGTACATTTTTTTTCCAGCAGGGCTATCTGGTCGCGCAGCGCTTTGCGCCAGTCACCGATAATAAAACCCTGATTACCGCTTGCTACCCCTCCGGTTAAGCCGATAATACCCAGAGTGAGTGTGCCGATATTTTTTATAATATGTGGCGAAAATGCAAGTTTTGCCTGTTGGTCAAAGACATTTGCCGCGACAAAAGGAAAGGAAATGGCCTTTGATTGCTGGAAAAAATCAGCACCCGCCGAGAGGTCCTGGGTGCTTAAGGCGACCGCGTCATATTCCATGGCCTTATAGGCCTGGACAATTCCCCGGGCGGGGATCAAAGCCGGTGCCGTATCCATTCTCTCGGTATCGGACAATGCATTGTGAAAAAGAAGATTGCCCGCATCAACGACGATGACCGGTTGTTTATTCTCCCGGCGTATTTTTTTGAGTATTTGCGCCTTGCCGGACAGTCCGCCCAGCCGATTAGATTTTCATCCGCCACAGGGTTCATATTCACCGGAAACATTGCTTGAGTAAAGCAAAGTAAACGAGGTCGCCTCACCAGGTGCGGTTGTTTGGCCCCAGGCGAGACCGGTAAGTAAAACGAGGTTCAACAGCGATAATGAGAAAATACGGTATGCATTCATGGCAGCTCACATTTACAGTTTACGAGTTTATCAATTTTGATGGACTCGTAAAAAGCCCGATCTACGTCGTTGTAGATCTGAAAAGACGACTCGCCGTACTACATGTACTGCCGAATCGCCGTTTCAGATACTACGTCTAGTATATCGAACTTTTTCCAGAGTCCATCCCGGCAATTCCAATAAGTTTTTACGACACCATCAATTGTATAGTGCCGGGAAAATTACTTCGAGCCAATATGGATCAGAAATTCTCGATTACCATTCGGTCCGAGCAGGGGCGAAGGAACGACTCCTCGACTGATCATACCGGACTGGTCGGCGAAGGTTTCAAGCTTGTCTATGGCTTTCTGGTGCAGTGACGGTTCATGAACCACACCCCGCGGGCCGATCTCTTCTCGAGCCAGTTCAAACTGCGGTTTTATCAGGGCAAGGATCGCAATCCTTTCTGTGAAGAGTCGGGCAATGGGGGGGAGGATGGTTGTCAGAGAAATAAAGGAAACATCAACAACCGCCAGTTGGATAGGATCATGCTGTATATCTTCTGCGGTGATGCTTCTTGCGTTGAACCGCTCCAGAACAACGACCCTGGGGTCCTGTCTTAATTTCCAGGCCAGCTGTCCATAGGCAACGTCTACTGCGTGTACTTTTTGGGCTCCGTTCTGCAGAAGACAATCGGTAAAGCCACCGGTTGAGGCTCCCACATCCAGACAGATGAGCCCCGCGGCGGAGATATCGAAATGGGTTAATGCCTTTTCAAGTTTCAATCCGCCCCGGGAGACATAGCGACATTTTTCTTTGAGGCGGATTGCTATATCAAAGGGGAATGCCAGTCCTGGCTTATCGGCCGGATGATCATCAACGTAGACCTCCCCGGCATATATAATTGCCCTGGCCATTTTGATGGTCGAGGCAAATTTTCTCCTGACGAGTAACTGATCGAGACGTACCTTAACAACCACCTTACAGCCTTGTTAGAGCTTGTTGAGTCTTTCCTGGGCCGTGGTCGCTTCTGGAGAGGAACCATGCTTTTTTATCAGTTTCTTATAAATAACCTTTGCGGTATCTTTATCGGCAAGTTTTTCAAAAGCCATTCCCTGCTTCAGCATCGCTTCAGGTGATTTAGCATTATCTGAATGCTGGGAGATGATATTTTGATATTGCATAATTGCCTTATCGTACTCTTTTTGGTTAAAAAGAGATTCTCCCATCATAAAGCGGGCATCGACACTTTTGTTGTCGGATGGATTGGCGGCTACCTGTTCAAATAAAGGCAATGCTTCCTTGAATTTACCGCTGTCATACAGCTTCTGTGCCTTGGCATAGTTATCTGGTGACTGCTCGGCGACAACCGGTTTTTCCTGAACTTTTTCTGGTGCTTTTTCTTCCGCCGGTGGTGCTGCTTCAGTTGTTTGCGATGGCTGAGCAGCTTGCGTTGTCTGGACGGCTTTTTCAGGTGCAGGGGCTTTTATCTTTGCCGGTGCCGGAGTTTCTGCAGCAGTACTCAGTTTGACTTTTTTCTGGTCCAGGCGAATACGGCTGGGAGAACTTGATCCCTGAACATCGGAAATGGCCGATTTGGAGCGAGTTTTGGCCAATTGTGCTGCAAGAGCAGCCTCTTTGGCCCTACGCTCGGCCTCCTTCAGCCGTGCCTCCTGAATGGCTTTGACGCTTTCTTGCTGGACACGCAACTTTTCATTCAGAGCCTCGGTAAGTTTTGCCTCTTTTTCCCGTTGAGCCTCTTCAAATTGCTTTAAAGCTTCTTCACGTTTTGCCGCTTCTGTCTCGGCGACACTTGAAATAGTCGCCTCAAGCTCTTTGTTTTGTTCCTTGAGTCGCTGATTTAAGTGATTCGTTTCCTCAAGCTGGCTTTTCAGCTGCAGAATGTCCTGTTCGACCTGATCCACCTGGCCCGAGGCGGCTGCCTGACGTTGCTGGAGTTGACCAACGGTCGTAGCCTTCATGTCCTCTATTTTTTTATTGACGATTCGCAATTGATAGCGCAATTCGTCGATATCCGTCTGAGAGGCACATTGCACAAGAAAAGGGGCAATTGATACGAGAAGGAAAAAATTGAATACTGATTTTTTCATAATAGAGTGTCTTAAGTATAATTTTTCTCTGATTGTTTTACTTTGACCACTGGGGATACGTCTGGCTGCCGGGAAGAGAAAAAAGTCTTCTCTGGAAAGAGCCATTTTTCATTATACCGTATATCTGGTTCTTATTGCCATCACGTTTTGTAAATATAATCTGGTTCCCATCAGGTGACCAGGATGGCGACTCATGATAACCGAGATCGCTGGTAACTTGAACAGGAGGGTCATTTCTGTATGGATTGAGGGTAAATAACTGATACACCCCGTTCCTCAAACTGCTGTACACGATAAGATCTTCAACGGGCGACCAGGAAGGTTCGGCATTTTCCGAGCCTTCAAAAGTCAATCGTTGGATCTTTCTGGTACGCATTTCCATGAGATAGAGCTGCGGTTTGCCACTACGGTCAGACACAAAGACCAGATGACTTCCGTCAGGCGACCAGGTGGGGGAGACATTGATTCCCGCCCGATCGGTTAGCTGTTCAATTATTTCCCCTTTGGAGTCTAGCAGGTAAAGGTCCGGGTTGCCCTCCTTGGAAAGAGTGAGCACCATGGTGCTGCCATCTGCCGACCAGGCTGGTGCCATGTTGAGACCCTTGCGTCGAGAAAGCACTTTGGTGGTTTTGTCTTGTCGTAAGTCGGTAATATATAAATTCTGATTGCCGGTATGGTAGGAGGTATACGTCAAATAACTGCCGCCGGGAACAAATCGGGGGGAAACAGTAAGGTGATTATGCCGGGTAACCTGTCGGAAGTTGGTGCCCAGGATATCGGTAAGGTACACCTCTTTTATATTTTTATTGCCATTGACAAAAGCAATTCTGGTTGATGCGATTCCTGGTTTGCCGGTCAATGTCTCAATGACGCTGTCGCAGAATTTGAAGAGCATCTGCTCTTTTTGCTGCTGGGAACCGGAGTAGCTTTTGCCCATGATAATCTCATTGGCGGCTACATCAAGCAGCCGTATTTCCATTGAAATTTTGTCGGCGGCAATCTCATATTGACCTAGGACAGAATAATCAGCTCCCAGTTTTTTCCAGTCTGCCTCTTGGTTGCCGGCGTATTCAGTACCTGGAATTACAGAAATAATACCATGAAAAACTAAAGCCTTACCTAGAATGTTGGCCAAATCCTGACCCGGAACGCGACTTTGCTGGTTGAGACCTTTGTTCTGGAACGAAGGGACAGCCATGTTGATTTTTCTGGTATCTGACGCGGTAATATCAAGATAAACACGTTCGGCACTAAGAGCATTCTGGCATAAAAAAAGAAGGATAAGGGGAAAAAAGAACGAGCGATTCATTTTGATTCTCATGGTATATCGGATCCTCTATTAATTATTGACATCGGAAATAATTTTCATCCGAAGTCTGCACTTATCTGTTGAGCCATCTTGAAATTGGAATTTTTGCAAGGCCATCTTCAACGTACATTGAGCTTACTGTATACTGCCCGGCTTGAAACGCAAACCAATTTCGAACCGTTGCTTTTTCAGGGCAGGCGGGATCGGTGGCAGTGGCGCAGCATCTTCAATTGTTTTACTGACAAACTGATCAAAAATACGGTTGCCTGATTTGTTTTCGAAAAGCATGTTGGCAACAGTACCGTCAAGATTAATCGTAATTACCACAACAGCCGTTAAATTAGGGTCTTGCTGCAAGTATTCAGGTGGGGTCCAGAACTGATGCAATCGATTAAAGACCGATGCCAAATATTGGCTCTCCAGAAGATTGGAACTGCCGCCGGCTGCGGCTGATGCAGTCGATGTCTGGTTTCCGGCTGTGGACGATGAAGTTGTCGATTGTGTCGTTGGCAAAGCACTGTCGAGTTGTTGTGAGGATGCGAGAAGTTTTCGTTCGGCATCCAAGGCTTCCTGGGCAAGTTTGGCTTTTTCATTAAGAAGTTCCTCTTCTTTCAGTGCCTCTGCCAGTTTTTGCCTTTGCTGGCGCTGCTTACGATCTAATTCCTGCTTCCTTGTTAATTCCTGTTTACGTTCAAGTTCTTGCTTGCGCTCCAGCTCCAGTTTGCGGGTTTGTTCTTCAAGCTGCTTATTTTCTTGAACTATCTTCTTTTTCAGAGGTTTTAGAGAAATTGCTTTTGGTGGTGCTTGTTCGACTGGTTTCGGTGTCTCGGCGATCGGTGCAACTTTTTGACTCTTAATCGGTGGAGTAACCACAGGCGGTGGTGTTGCTTCCTGGGTTTTAGCTGGTCGAGGCGGCACTGCTTTCTGAACCTTGGCTTGAGGTTCCGGTGTCGCTTTCTTCGCTTTGGCCGGCGCTTGCGCACCACTGTTAGGTTCAGCAACATTGATAACGCTGACCGTATAAACGTCGGCGAATCTCGGTTTGCTCTTCAAGATACCGGGTAAATATATGGCTCCCAGAAAGACCAGCAGGTGAATGCCAATGGCTACATTCAGGGGGAGTTTCCAATCATTTGACTGCATGGCTTGTGCTCGGTAAACTTGATCCACTCTGCTACTCTTTCTCCGGTGGCTTGGTGATCATGCCGATTTTATCAAAACCAACCGATTTAATGTCTGCCATAAGTGTGACAACACTGCCGTACAGGGCATTCTTATCCGCTCTGATAAAAATAGGCTGGTCCTTATTTGCGGTATATTTATTCTGCAGTTCCTGAATCAAAAGCGCCCGGACCATGGTAATATTGTTGATACTGATATCCCCGTCTTTGGTTACTGAAATCACCACCGGTTTTTCTTCCTGTCGCAGGGACTTTGCCGTTGTTTCCGGGAGATCCACGTTCACGCCCTGGGTCATCATTGGCGCGGTTATCATGAATATGATCAACAGTACCAGCATGACATCGACCAGTGGGGTCACATTGATATCCGATACCAGTTTTTTTCTTCCGTTACTATTTGTCGGGCCCATTTTTTATACTCTGCTCAACAGATCTCGTTCGACGAGGTTGAGGAAATCAGTCGTAAAATCGGCAACGTCAGCATCGATTGCGTCCAGCCGATTTGAGAAGTAATTGTAAAAGATAACTGCTGGAATTGCCGCAGCAAGACCCGCCGCAGTGGCGACTAATGCTTCGGAAATGCCCGGGGCGACTACTGCCAGAGAAGCAGAGCCTCTCTGTCCTATATCGTGAAAGGACGCCATGATACCCCAGACGGTTCCGAACAGGCCGATAAAAGGAGTTGCGCTGCCGGTTGTCGCCAGGAAGGGGAGCCTGCTGCCAAGTTTGTTTATTTTCTGCGCTGCCGCTTTGCGTACGGCCCGTTTGAGGTTGTCCATGGTGGCCAACTGCATATCAAGGGTTTCCGCCCTTCTGTTGTCGTCTTTTCGATTGCGGATCTTATTGATTTTCTCAAGCTCACCGAAACCGGCTATAAAAACCTCTGCCTCGGGTGCGTATTCAAACTCAGAGGCGGTGGTATAGGCTTCGCTCAAATTAGACGAGTTCCAGAATGTTTCAATAAAATCTTCCGAGTCAAGGCGGACTTTTTTAAATAAACGTGCCTTCATGATCACAATGGTCCAGGATATGATGGAAAAAATGAGCAGGGTAAGCATTACCAGCTGGCCGATCGGACCAGCATGAAAAATCATGTCAGTAATTGATAGTTGCACGAATGGATCCTTAATGAAAAAAAATATGGAGAGAAGAGGATAAACTTGTTGCTATTATTTGTTATGGTTAACGTACCATTTTGAAAAAATAAATACGTTGCAGGACGTGAAAATTTTAAAAAAAGTATCTTACCTATTTTTAGTAAAAATTCAATAGATCAATTGATGGAAAATGTTTTATTCGGTCGGACCATCGCGTTAGTCGCAAGGCAAAGTCATGCGGTGTCGGCGACCATTGCACAGGCAAAATTAACCTGGACAGCCGTTTTACTGCCTACCTTGAGGGTGCCTTTGAAAAAACTTGCCGAGGCCAGGGTTTCCGTAAGGCGCACCTTTATGCGGACGATATCTCCAGGCAGGACATTCATCTTGAACTTGGCGTTGACAATTCGGGTCAGGACAGGGACCGATTCAACCAGAGGGTTGTCCTGCAGGGCAGCATCGCCGGCTTTATGCATTGTGCCGATGAGCAAAGCACCGCTCTGAAAGATAGCTTCACAGAGGAGGACACCGGGCATAATCGGGTTTCCCGGATAATGACCGGTAAAGATATCCAGGTCCTTTGGAATCGTCTTTTCCGTGATGATCTCATTATCTGCCATAGAAATTATTTTGTCTACCCATAAAAATGGTGGCCGGTGGGGGATAAGGCGAAATATTTCGGTGTAATCGTTCATCGTTACAGCCCACCGTTAATTTCCAAAACAGTACCGGTTATGTATGCTGCACTTGTTCCCGCAAGAAATAAAACGGCATCAGCCACCTCATCAGGGGTGCCGAACCGGCGCATCGGCACCATTTTTTTATATGCCGCCAGTTGGTCCTTGTTCAGATCATTGATAAAATCGGTGGCTATAAAACCGGGGGAAACGCAATTGACGGTAATCTTTTTTCTGGCAACTTCCTGGGCCAGTGTTTTAGTCAAGGCCACCTGTCCCGCCTTGGATGCGGCATAGTTGGCCTGTCCGGGGAAACCGAGGTGAGCAACTGGCGAGGTGATATTGATTATTCGCCCATATTTGTTGCGCATCATCATCAGCACTGCCTGTTTGGCCATAAAGTAGGTGCCGGTCAGATTGATATCGATGACCTGCTGCCATTGTTCAGTCCGCATCAATGCAAGCATTGCATCCTTACGTATCCCGGCATTATTGACCAGGATATCGAGAGCAGGATATTTTTCTTCCACCATGGCAAAAAGGGCCTTTACCTCGTCCTCTCTGGCGATGTTGCATTGGTGCAGTTCGAGGTGGTTCGAATAGTTGTTATATTCCTTGGCAAAGGATGCTGCCGCGTCGGTATTCCCGGCGTATATGCCGATGACCTTTGCCCCTGCTTCCAGAAATTTCCCGGCAATGGCCCTGCCAATGCCTCTTGTTGCCCCGCTGACTATTACCGTCCGGCCACCGAAATCTTCCATCTTGTCTCCTCTTGAACTCATAAAAACTGCAAATCCACGAAGGTTAAGTAATAATTTTTCATCTCTGATAATCCCGTAAAAACCTGAAATTTACGACGCCATCTTTCTTATGTCCTGAGAAAAACGTCCACATCATTGGCGACGATGACCCCATAGTTGATTGCACCCAGCCAGCCGGACATGATTATTCCTACCGAGCCGACATGAAACAATCCAGCCACTTCTTTGGATATGGATCGGGATATGTC
Source organism: uncultured delta proteobacterium (assembly GCA_963804605.1). Classification (GTDB taxonomy): domain Bacteria; phylum Desulfobacterota; class Desulfobulbia; order Desulfobulbales; family Desulfocapsaceae; genus Desulforhopalus_A. The sequence continues at coordinate 105,185 of CAWDRB010000024.1, read as the reverse complement.
CAGTCCCTCGAACTTGGTGCCAAAAGATGTTCCCCGGGTGTGTAGTGTATAGCTGTTGAAGGTTCTCGGGGTGGCTGCTTCCGCCCAGTCTATTTTGCTGCGGACACCCGGCAGGTATTTTTCCAGATCAGTTATGGATCTGGTAACAAGGGATTGCTTTTCCAGTTGGTACGTCTCTTCGTCAAGCGTGGCCCAGTCTTCGTAACGGCTGTTCATCGAGGCGACGACGGTGTAATGGTCCGATCCTGGTCTGGTTTTGGGGTAGTAGATAGAAAAGGTCTTCGATTTAGTTTTCATGTCGAGGAGCTCTTCCGAGTCGAACTCCGGTGATTTAGACGTAAAGAGGAGATCGCCGACATCTTCGATTTTTTCACCATGGCGTATACCGAGATATACCTGACAACTGGAAGTGTTCACCCGAATTTTATCGGCTTTTTCGAAAAACTCGTCGGAATATACCTGACGATCTGTAAGGTTTTTTATGGTATTTGTTATACCGCTATTGGAAACAACGGCTTTGGCAGTAATGGTATTGCCATGTACCGACACCCCTCTGACCCGGCCATTTTCCGTGATAATTTTGTCGACCTTGGCTCTGGCGCAGATGGTCACGCCATTTTTCTCCAGTTCATCGGTCATCATCCCGATCAGTTTATCGGTACCGCCTTCAAAGGTGAAAACCCCTTTATTCATGAAATTTGAAAAGACGATACCATAGGTTATTGCGGGATCGTCAAGGGTAGAACCGTTGGCATAGGTGATCGGCTCCATGAGCAGCCTGTGGACATCGCTTCTCCCCGGGAAAAAGCGCTCGAACAATTCTCTGGTGGTCATCGTCTGGTCGTCATAAAAATTCATGCCGGCGACGGTGGCAAAAAATTGATCTATTGTTTCGCGAGGTATTTTGAAATGGGTTTTCAGCAGTCCGGTGAAATCCTTTTTGTCAAAGGTTGTGCGCAAAGAAAACTGAGGGTTGTCAAAGACGATATTAGGCAATTGGACAATAGATTGCATGATCGCTTTATTCCAATATTTCTTGCAGGTTTTAACCATTCCGTAAGGGAAACCATGTAGGGAAATATCGAAAATATGCCCACGGCGCTTAAACCAGGTAGACAGACCACCCAGTCGGTGGTGGTGCTCGAGAATCAGGACCTTATGCCCGCAATAGGCCAGACGGTTGGCAGTGGTGAGTCCGCCGAGGCCGGAGCCTATGACTATGACATCGTAAGTATCGTTTAGTTGGGAAAATGAAACAGGCATAAATTAATAAGGTGGCAAAAGAAGATAAATTAGACCAACGACGCAGATGAAGAGTTTTTACGACGCCATCATAATTTGGGCAGAATATGTTGATTGACGATTGAAACCCCGCTGAGCATGGAACCGATTATGCCCATAAATCCCTGATCGGTACCGGCAAGGAAAAGATTGGTAAAGCCGATGTACCCATCCTTGATCTTGGTTGGGTTGCCGTAGATGGCCCCTTCAATTTTTGCAGTGTAACGTTCTATGGTAACAGGAGTAAAGGAGTTTTCATAGACAATATTACTAGTGAAGCTGCCGATTATGTCTTCAAGACAATGGCTGGAATGGCGGGCAGCTTCCTTTTTTTTATTTTTATAGCGGATCGGATCTTTGGCAAGTGCTTTCCAATCGGCATAATTAGCTAAATGGGTCGAGCGGATTTCACATCTGTCTTTTGCTTCCAGGCCTTGAAAATTGCCAGGGAAACAGATGACACCACTAGAAAAATCGACAAAATCACGGGGGTTTTTATAGGAGAACCGGTCGGCAGCATTGTAGAAGATTATGGTTTTCTTTTTAGGAAGATGCGAGGCAGCCTGCTCTGGAACCTGGTATATGGTTTCAAAAAAACCAAGGCGCGGATGATCATCGTCGCCCTTTTTGTCGATATTCGAGCTCTTTTCGAGCAAAAGCATGGTCTCGTCGTGACCTATGGTGGAAAGGAGATAGTCGCATTCGATACGCTCGCCGGAATCGAGGATTACAGCGGTTGCCTGGTTTTTATGACAAAGGATCTTCTTTACTCCGCAGCTAGTTTTCAGCTGGCCGCCGAGCGACAGGAAGTGGTCAACCAGGAGATCGAGAAACTCCTTGATGGTCCCTTTGGGGCGAAACATCCCCTCGTGATAAATGGCTCGAAACATTATCGCGAACTGCGACAGATCCATATCGTCCTGTCGGCTGGACCCATAGTACATCAAAGGACAGAGAAGCATGTCAACGAGGAGTGGGTCCTGCAGTGTGTTAAGAAGAAATTTTTTAGCGGAACGAAAGGGCGTGGCGACAAATGGGTCGAAGTCGCTGAGAAACCCCCGTAATTTTTGAAATTTATCAATGGCCAGGGGGAAATTGGCGTCGATTTGTGATTCAAAGAGTCCAAAATCATTGGAAAACTTCAGCGAAGCCTGCCCACGGAATACAACCTCGCTCTCAAATTGCTGACAGAATGAGAATTCTTTTCTTGGCAGTTTTAATTGACGCAGCAGTCTGTTGAGCGGGGCTTTTTTATCAGTTGGCTCGGCATAGTTGGTTATGGCATGCAACCCCGTCTCGTAGAGGGTTCCGCCGCGATAAAAATAAGAGTTGAGACCTCCAGGTCGAAGGTGTTTTTCAAGGAGAAGGACATTGGGAGTAAAGCGTGCTGCTCGGATGGCGGCAGCCAGACCTGAAAGACCACCACCAATAACCAGAAAGGGAACTCTCACAACATCATGCGTCTTTTAGAAGCGGTTCCAGGTAGGTTGCACAACTGTTCAGGGTGGCGAGATGCGGATAATCTTCTTCGGGAATCTGCAGTTTATGCCTTTTTCTGAGTTCCATGACTATATCGAGAAAATCCATGGAGTCGAGATCGAGTTGGTCGCGTAATGGCTGATCGGCATCCAGGCTGGCAAAATCCGCCTCGTCATCTATGTCTTCTATAATTTCCAGTATCAAATCTTTAATTTCATCACTTGTCATGTATTTCTCCGGCGGTCGACGTGTGGGGTAAAAATGGTAAAAATTATCTTATATACAACCTGGTAAAAAGTCCAATTTAAAGATGGCAAAACATTTTCTATAACATACCTGTGCTTTCTTGTTTAGAATTATTTTCACAAGGTACGGAAAAATCGGCTGGAATCAGTCGGGATTATATTTTTTTACAATCACCGTGGAGTTGATGCCGACCATGCCAAAAGAGTTATTCAAAATCGTGTCGATGGAATTGGTTTGAACGGCCTCGTTGATCACCAGGTTGTTCATCGTACATTCCGGATCAAGGGCATCAATGTTGATGGTTGGATGCACAATACCGTCATCGAAGGCCGGCAGGTTGCCGGCCAGTTCTAAGACACCGGCGGCACCCATGGCATGGCCGATGATGCTTTTGGTGTTGTTGATATAGGTCCTCGGGCTGTCGGCAAAAACCTCGCGAATGGCTTTGCATTCTTCAATATCGCCCTGTTTTGTGCCCGTTGCATGGCTGTTGATAATACTGATATCTTCCGGTTTAAGTCCTGCCCGCTGGAGGGCCAGGCGCATGCATTCCGCTTGTCGCTTGCCATAGGGCAGTACAAAATCCCTGGCATCGGAGTTCATCGCGTAGCCAACGATTTCGCCATAGACATGGGCCTTGCGGGCCAGGGCGTTATCAAGATATTCCAGGGTGTACACACAGGCACCTTCGGAGATGACTATGCCGTTTCTGTGCAAATCGAAAGGCCTGGATGCCAACCGGGGGTCTTTGGCTTCCGCTAAGGCTCCCTGAGCCTTAAAACTGGCAAAGATACCAAAAGAGCCGACAGATTCGGAGATCCCACCGGCCAGCGCCATATCGACTTCACCGAGGTGCATCATCTGCACCGCTTGAATAAGCGAGGCGTTGCCGGCAGCGCAGGCGGCCCCGATCACGTAGTGCGGGCCGGTAATGCCGAGGTTCATGGTAATTTCCCCGGCAGGATTGTTTAGAACCGTTCGTGGATTATGGTGGTGCGTCCAGTAATCGGTATTGTAACCATATCGGCTGATATTATAGACTTCATTTTCCGTTTCTACAGTTCCATGCTCCGTCAGGCCGATATATACCCCAATTTTGGCGGGGTCATAGCTGGTGATATCGAGATTGCCGCTCTTTAAAGCCTCGTTGGCACAGTAGACGCCCAGACAACCGGCACGAGTGCCCTTTTTGTTTTCTTTCTTTTTCCGATACAATGTTTCCGGAAAGGAACATATCCCAGCTGGGGCTTTGCCAAAATATCTCAGCTCAATTTCCTGGATTTCACTGATGCCGTTGATGAGTTTTTCTCGATACTCCTGAAGATTACTGCCGTTGGGTGCGGCAAGCCCTATTCCAGTAATAACTATTCTTCTGTTTTGCATGGTAGAGAGTGTCTGCTGAGGATATAATTGGCTGATAGCCGGCGCATAATAACGCAATGCTCATGTCTGTTATCGTAATAAAAGGCCCAAACTCTAAAATAATTAACCTGAAAATTCAACAATAATAGTCATTGTAACAGTTGTTGGGCCGATGCCGAGCTCGCATGATATCCCAATAAGCCCGCTCTGCCCATATTTTTTGACTTTGAATGGAGGGAGAAGTTCGATAATGCCGCAATTTTCTTTCCTCGCCCATTATTATTGGTTACACTATATAGGCTACTATTTTTGTAGTGAAATGTGCTGTTATCCGAAAGTGTTCCGGTTATCGACTCTGTTGTGTCATTGATTGCATGGTCAAAATCCTCCCCTTCATGAGTAATGTCAGATGAGAATTAAAGGTGGTCAACGCCCCGAAGTACTTGAAAATATCAAACAGAACATTGCCGCCGCCGAGAAAGAGCGGCGAGAGCTTCGCTTGGCTTATAATTTTAACGAATTTTCAAAAGGGAATGTCCAGGTTATTAAAAATGACGAATTTTATGCCGAACTGGAGGTATATGTTCTTGGTCAGCCTATTGAAAATAGAGAAAAATTAACTCAACTTCTCATCCGGCTCGGGGAAGCTGCGGTTGTCGAACCGATCGCCATCAGGGAGCGGGCTCTGGCCTTATTGTCATCTGCTGCCCAATTGTACCTTGAGCAGAATGATGCAGAAATCATTTTTGTCCTGGTCGATGGAATTTGTCAGTGGCTGAGATTCGAAACCCACTTTCTTCCGGGACTGTCTGTCCTGAATAAGAGATTGGAGGATGTGCTGGTCTGGTTCCTTAACAATTCCTACTGGGCCCAAGCGGAAGAGGTGTTTGTCCTCCTTTACCGGATTCAATGCGGCAGCTTGAAGAAAAGTAAGGCGATTAAAAGTCTCACCAGCAAAACGTTGCAGAATCTCAAGAAAAAAGACCTCGTTGAAAAGTTGACGGAAGGGTATCTCCTTGAAAACAAACAGCAGTACCTTTTTCAAAATATACTGAATTCCATTGGTCATAAAGCTGCAATATATATTCTCAACAGAGTCATTCACAGCCATAACCGGACAGAACGGATTATATTACTGAATTTTCTGCCGAGTTTTGGCAGTACGGTTATTCCCATCCTGGAAGAATGCCTGAAACAATCACCACCTTGGGCAGTAGTACGCAATGTTATCTATATCGTTTCCGAAATTGGCAAAGATAAAAATTATTGGCTGGTGGAAAAATATTTTTCCCATTCCGATGAAAGAGTACAGCACGAGATGATCCGCTGTGTTCTGAAATTAGATGGTCCGATGATGACTGCCAGATTGCTTGAAGGGCTTGGTGTGGTTCACGACCGGTTGAAGATTCACATCCTTCGCCAGCTTGTTGAACAATCGGATAATGATGAAAAAATAAAAATGGCTCTTCTTGCGCTGGCGCAAAAACGAACAAAAGATCCTCTGCCGGCCAGCCAGGAATTTTTGTTTGCTGTTATCGCGGCCCTCAAGGAGTTTCCGTGCAGGGAAAGCGTAACCCAGCTCGAAAAAATGCAAGACCAATACACCGATAAAAAAGGTGCGGAACAGCTTCTGCTGCATATCGGCGAAGCGTTGAAGGTCCTATTGCCGAAGATGCGCCATAACTTGCAGAATGTAGACAATTACGCTGATGATGTATCCTTTGATAACGATCAAATTCAGCAACAGCGTGCGGTGAAGAAAATCAGAGAAACTGAGGAGGAGATTCAGGCGCTTATGCAGGACGGTGCGGTCGAACAGGCCGGGCGGTTGGTCTATAACCAAGCCGTTGCTGCCGCAAAGACAAAAGATTTCTCTCTTGCTGCATTGCTGCAGAACAGACTTCTAGAGATTAATCCGATGGCTCTGGAAGAAGCTATCCAATTGGGAGAGCTTATTGAGGAGCTAAAAAACAATTCCATCACCAGTCATCATCTGCAAATCTGGAGTGAGCTCTATGAAGAGATGACCACTGAAGAATTCAATGTCCTGTATTACTCCCTGAGCCAGGAAAATTATCACAAAGGTGATATTATTGTCCAAAAAGGGGAGACTGACACCAATCTGTATTTCCTCAACTCCGGATACATCAGTCTTAGTGCCGTTATTGGTGGCAAAGAGATTTTTCTAAAAAGAATGCAGCCAAGTAATGTCCTAGGTGGTGAACAGTTTTTCTCCCCGTCAATCTGGACGGTTACTCTCAAAGCCCTGAGCGAGATCCAGGTGCATGTTCTTGATTATACAAGATTTAAGCAGATAGCCGAACAGTATCCCGAGATTGAAGATAAACTGCAGAAGTATTGTCAGAAGCACACTCAAGTACCGGACTTATTGAAAATGTCAGGAGATGACCGGCGTGAATATCCACGCTATCCGTTGGTCCTCCCGACTAGAAATATTCTACTAGATCCTTTTGGTTACAAAGGAAAACGAGAGTTTAAAGGGGAACTTCTCGATGTCTCCAAGCAGGGACTGGCATTTACCATAAAAATCTCCAACTGGAACAATGCCAGATTGCTTTTAGGCAGACATATCGTGACTACGATACTTACCAAAGATGAGGAGTTGCCCCTGCAAAATGGGGTTATTGTTGGCGTCAGGCTGCATGAACCGACTATGCTCGATTTTTCCGTCCATATTAAACTCACCAAAAAGATGGATGAAGCGACCTATAAAAAGTTGCTAAGCTTAGCCAGGCGGGATTGATCCTCTAGGCAGGCCTTGTGTCACCATCACTCTTTAATACAAAGCTGCAGGTCCGGGGATTGGATATCTCGCCTCCGGTTGTTCTCGCCCCAATGGTTGGAATATCACATTCGGCGTTTCGCAGTCTGGTTCAGGCGACGGGAGGAGTCGGATTATTGTTCACCGAAATGCTGGCGGCAAAGCGGCTCCCTCATGATAATCCATTCTGCTCGCCCCTGTTGATCCGGGACGAATCGGAAAAACCCCTATTTTATCAGATCATCGCGGCTAGTGCTGCAGAAATTCAACCTGCGGTGGAGAAATTGCATGCTCTTTGCGCAGATGGAATTGATCTCAATCTTGGCTGCCCGGCACCGGCACAAAGAAAACAAGGTGCAGGGGCGGTTCTTGCAGAGAATCAGGCAGAGCTCAAAAATGTGTTGCGCCGGCTCAGGAAATGTACCGAATTGCCGGTCAGTGTAAAAATTCGCCTGGGGCACAGTCCTGCTGTCGATAAATTACGATCCTTTGGTCTTTTTCTTGAGGCGGAAGGCGTAGACATGATTACAATTCATGCGAGACTGCATGGAGAAAAATTTTGTCGCAAACCCCGATGGGAAATGATAGGGGAAATAAAAGATGCTCTTTCGATACCGATTTTGGCAAACGGGGGGATTTTTTCGACAACGGATGCAAAAAAATGCCTTGAACTGTCGTCTGCAGATGGGGTGATGGTTGGTCGGGGCGCTGTGCAACGACCATGGTTATGTGCTGAAATTGCCAGGGAAGTTTATGGCATGGACGATGTCTTTCCCAAAAGAGAGAGTGCTGACACCTACGGGCACTTTATTACTTTGCTGGAGCAGCGATTTGCCCCGGAAAGGCGCCTTGGACGGTTGAAGCAGTTTACCCGCTACTTCGCAGCGTCGTTTCCGTTTGGTCATCACTTTGCCGCTGCGATACAGAACAGCGGCAGTATAGCCGAAGCACGGCAGCGAGCGGTTGCTTTTTTCGATCGATCCAGTGGCTGATGGTGTTGTAAAACTCTTCATCTGCTTAACTGTCGCCGATGTTAGGTTTTTACGAAATTAATGTCCACTTTACTAAGGAGAAGGAGATGATAGAGCTTATAAAAAAAGCATTGTTAACCGGTGTCGGCATTGCGGCATTGACCAAGGACAAGGTAGAAGAGCTGGCGAAAGAATTAATCGACAAAGGAAAAATGTCTGAGCAGGAGGGTGAAAAATTAGTCAAGGACATGCTCAACCAGGCGGAAGAATCTCGTGAAAATCTGAAAAGCCAGACTGAAAGCCTGGTCAATAAAACTATTGCCAAAATGCATGTGGCTCGGATTGAAGATATTGAGCTATTAAAAAATGAAATTCAGCAGCTACGGGACGAGATTGCCGCTCTGTCGAAGGAATACAAAAAAGAAGACCAGTGACCAGGATTAGTCACCGCTTCGTTTCGGCAAAAATTTTGTCCGGATCATATTGGTCAGGATGTTCATCTCACTGAGCTTGAAGAGATGGAGGACTACACAGTATAAGAGTGTCGCGGCTGTGATCAGTATACCAAGAGCACCGACCTGGGCGATAATGGAACCGTGGAGCCAGGGAGTAAAAAAAGGCAGGACGTACCAAAGCAAGCCGGTGAGGGCGGCGGTTGCTGCCAGTATCTTGGCGAGACTTTTGCCAAGGTAAGCAAGGGAAAAGCCGTGCAGGTTTTTGTGCAGGACCGTCATCAAAAACATAAAATTGATCAGCATAGTGCAGGAGTTTGAGAAAGCAATGGATAAATGCTGAAAGTGCTCAATGGTCAGTTTGATGATGATAATATTGAAGATAATCGCCATAAAACTGGCAATGACCGGGAACCGGGTCTTATCGAGGGCGTAAAAAGCAGGCACCAGTACTTTGTTGGCCGAATAGGCAAACAGGCCGATTGAATATAGGGCCAGGGTCTGCGCTGTTGCCACAGTATCTGCTGCGGTAAAGGCGCCATGCTCAAAAATCACCCGGATGATTGGTTCGGCAAGAATAATAAGTCCTGCGGTTGCGGGAAGGGTTAAGGCGAAGACCATGGTAAGCGATGACACCATGGTCTTTTTCATTTCTGCGATATCTTTTTTTGCCGCCTGTCTGGCCAACAAGGGCAGCGTGGCAATCGATAAAGCCACTCCGAAAACACCAATAGGCAACTGGACGAGTCTGAAGGCGTAGTACAGCCAGGAGACCGAGCCTTCAGCACAGGAGGAGGCAAAATTGGTGCTGATGAAAATGTTGATCTGGGTAGCGGAAAGCCCGATCGTTGCCGGGATCATCAACTTGAGAATCCGGCGCAGGCCGGGGTCGGAAATGTCGAAGACCGGCCTGTATCTAAAACCGGTCTTAAACAGAGAGGGGAGCTGGATGCCAAGCTGCAGCAATCCACCGATGAGCGTGCCGATCGCCATCCCCATAATTGCCGGTTGGCCGAAATGTGGCAGGATAAAAGCCAGGCTGGTCCCGCCGATCAGGGAACCGAGATTGAAAAAACTGGACGCTATTGCCGGCACAAAAAAACGACCTTTAGTATTTAATACCCCCATAACCACAGCTGAAAGAGAGATAACAACCAGAAAAGGCAGCATTATCTGGGTGAGGGTGGTGGCAAGAGCGGTCTTCCCGGCGATCAGATTGAAATCGGGTGCCAATAAAGAGACCAGTGAACCGGCAAAAACGATCCCCAGCAGGGTGATAATGCTGAGGAGAACCAGGATAAAGTTGAGAACGTTGGATGCCAGGCGCCAGGTGTCCTCCTGGGTGCGGTTGGTGTCGTAAGCGGAGAAAACCGTGACAAACGCAGCAGACAGTGCCCCTTCGCCAAAGAGATCTCTTAACAAGTTAGGTATTCGGAAAGCGACGACAAATGCATCGTAGGTGTATCCGGCACCAAAAAGTCCGGCGAATACCTGCTCCCGGACCAAGCCGAGGACGCGGCTGCACATCACCGCAATGCCGACAGTGGCTGCTGATTTGGCTATTGTGCTTTTAGTGGTTGTCTGCAACGGAAATTATCGGGAAAAAAATTGACTGATTTTTCAGACGTAAGGCACTGAAATAGTGATTCGCGCAGGCAGAATAACCCGCTTATGAAAAATATGCCACAAAATCATAATTTTGATTTGAATCAGGTGTTTCGATAGAATTTTTTTTTTTGAAACACTTTCCACCCGCTGTTCTCTCTTGACTTTGTATTTTGAAATTGAATATATGAGTACTGCCTTTCGTACCAGGCCGGCGGAGTCCAGCGCGAGTTGAGTGAGTTGTTGATATTTCAATAGTGCATTGATAAATCGTTGTTTGAGAGGAGATACGAATGCAGGAAACAAAAATGGTCAGGAATATTGCAATAATTGGTCATGGTAATTGTGGAAAAACTTCTCTTGCTGAGGCAATGCTCTTCACGGCCGGGAAAATTAACAGACTGGGCAGGGTTGATGACGGCAATACAACGATGGATTACGAGGATGAGGAGATTGCCAGAAAAACATCCATCAATACAAGTTTTCATAATTACAGCTGGAAAAAACACAGTGTGTTCCTCATCGATACCCCCGGCGACGATAATTTTCTAAATGAAACGGTCTTTGCCTCCCATGTTTGTGACAGTGCCCTGTTTATCATTGGTGCCGTCCTCGGGGTAAAAGGCCAGACCATTAAATTCTCGAACATAATAAAAGAGCGAAATCTGCCCACACTCATTGCCATCAATAAGATGGATCGTGAGCGGGCTGATTTTCAAAAGACGATTGACGAAATTAAAGAGTCTCTACCCTTTAATCCGGTTATTGTGCAGCTGCCCATTGGTGCTGAGGAAAATTTCCAGGGGTATGTCGATATAATCAGTGGTAAAGCATACCTGTTTGATAACGACAAAGGTGCGGTTCAACCGTCTGAGGTTCCTGCGGATTTGGAGGATGAAGTGGCTTCATTACGGGAAGCCCTGATGGAAAATGTCGCTGAAACCGATGATGAGCTGATTGAAAAGTTTCTGGAAGAAGGAGAGCTGACGGAACAAGAATTGCTGACAGGTCTGAGAAAAGGTATCGCAACTGCGGCTATTGCACCTGTTTGTGTTTGTTCCGCGACGCTCAACAAGGGAACTGCGCCGTTATTGGACACTATCAATGACCTGATGCCTTGTCCCTCCGATCGTCCAGCCATAGTGGCTAGAAAAATCGGCGGTGAAGATGTGATCGAAGTTCAACCAACAGCGGATGCGCCTTTCACCGCCCTGGTCTTCAAGACCATGGCCGACCCTTATGCCGGTCGTCTTACTATTTTTCGCGTCTTCAGCGGTGTCCTCAAAGGTGATACCTTCTACAATTCGACAAAGAAGGAGACGGAACGATTCGGTCAGCTGTATGTCCTTGAAGGAAAAGAGCAGAAGCCGGTTGACAGCGCCGGACCGGGTATGATCATCGCTTTGGCGAAACTGAAGGAAACCGCGACCGGGGATACCTTGTGTGATGCCGCAAATCCAGTGGTTTTAGACGCTCCTGAACCACTGCAGCCAGTCATTTCGTTTGCCGTAAGTGCTAAAAAAGGTGAGGAGGAAAAAGTCTTCTCCTCTATTACCAGAATGCTTGATGAAGATTTGACCTTACGTCTGACCAGACAGGCGCAGACCAAGCAGGTTCTTTTGTCCGGTGTCGGCAAAGTGCATCTCGATGTGGTGGGTTCCAAGATCAAAAGGAAGTTTGGCGTGCAAATGGAATTGAGCACTCCCAAGATTCCGTATATGGAGACCATTCGGTCGATGGCGCGAGTGCAGGGCAAACACAAGAAACAGAGCGGCGGACGAGGTCAGTTTGGTGACTGCTGGATAGAGATATCACCTTTACCCGGTGGTGGATACGAATTTGAGGATAAAATTGTCGGTGGGGTTATTCCGCAGCAATACCGGCCGGCGGTCGATAAAGGTATCCAGGAAGCGATGGAAAAAGGTGTCCTGGCTGGCTATCCGGTAATTGACGTGAAGATTTCTCTGGTCGATGGTTCTTTCCATAACGTCGATTCTTCCGAGATGGCTTTCAAGATCGCCGGCTCCCTGGCATTTAAGAAAGGGGCCCAGGAAGCCGGACTGGTTTTGCTCGAACCATATATGAACATGGAGGTCAAGGTAGGCAAGGACAGTGTCGGCGATGTTATGGGCGATCTCAATTCACGTCGCGGCAAGGTTATGGGCATGGATTCTGCTGATGGACTTGAGGTGATTAATGCCCAGGTGCCCCAATCGGAAATTTTATCCTATGCGACAGACCTCACCTCGATGACTGGCGGACTTGGTAGTTTCAGCATCTCATTTTCGCACTATGAAGAAGTCCCGGCGCAAATTGCTGAGAAAATTGTTGCTGAAGCAAACAAAGATAACACTTAAGGGGTATTAACCGCTGCTATGCACGAAAATTATTCCTTTGCTGTTCTTACCATGAGCGATAAAGGCGCGCGCGGGGAGCGGGAAGACACCAGCGGCGCCTATCTCCAGGAACGGTTGGCCAGAGAAGGGTATATTCTCGAGTCGTACGAGGTGATTGCCGATAATAAACAGAAGATTGTCGATAGCCTTATCGCCCTGGTTGATGAAAAAAAGATAGCACTTATCGTCACCACCGGGGGAACAGGGGTTTCGCCGTCGGATATTACTCCTGAGGCGATGGCCCTGGTTATTGAAAAAGAGATCCCCGGCATGGCTGAAGCCATGCGCAGTGCCAGCCTTGAAAAGACATCGCGGGCCATGCTGTCCCGGGGCAAGGTCGGCATTCGCAAGGAGAGCCTGATCATCAATTTGCCTGGCAGCTTAAAGGCAGTAAGGGAAAACCTGGAGGTGGTCCTGCCGGTTATTCCCCACGCCCTGGAAAAAATAAGGGGTGGTGAGAGTGACTGCGGGGTTGTATAGATTATAAAAAGAGTCACGATTTCTCGTGACTCTTTTTATCACCTGTTCGCTCTATTATCGGCGTATCTCAACTGTAGTGGTTTCTCCCTCGGCCATCGGCGCAATTTCACCGATAATATAGGCCTCTTCACCGACGGCTTCAAAGTGGTGCTGGATATCTTTGGCCTTTGCTTCGTCGACAATAACCAAAAGCCCTATACCCATATTGAAGGTGCGATACATTTCATCTTCAGGGATGGCGCCCAGTTTCTGCAGGTATGGAAAGATAGGCGGCAGTGGCCAGGCGGTTGTATTAAGGACTGCTTTATAGCCTTTGGGCAGAATGCGCGGTATATTGTCGATAAACCCGCCACCGGTATTGTGTACCATGCCGTTCAATGGATAGTTCTTTAAAACATTGAGGACCGACTGGACATAGATTTTGGTCGGCTTCAACAGCTCTTCACCCAATTCGCAGCCAAGCTCTTCTATATACTGTTTGACATCCAGCTTATGATCGGTAAAACAGATCTTTCGCACCAGGCTATAGCCGTTGGAGTGCAGACCACTGGAAGTAAGGCCGATGATCTGGTCTCCGGCGCGGATATCCGAGCCGTCAATAATAGCATCCCTATCGACAATTCCGGTAACAAACCCTGCCAGATCGTAATCTTTGCCCTGATATAAACCGGGCATCTCGGCAGTTTCTCCCCCGACAAGAGAGCAGTGCGCTTGGCGGCAGCCCTCGGCTATGCCGGAAATGACGGCCTTGGCAATGGACATTTCCAGTTTCCCGACGGCGAAATAATCGAGAAAACATAGTGGAGTGGCTCCACCCACCACAAGGTCGTTGACGCACATGGCCACGAGATCGATGCCTATGGTGTCGTGTTTATTGCAGAGATGAGCGACAGCCAGTTTCGTGCCGACACCATCTGTTGAGTTGACGATAACCGGTTTTTTGTATTTATTGGTATCGATGGCAATATGCGACGAAAAACCGCCGATACCGCTCAGGACACCGCGTTGATGGGTGGTCGCGACAATTTCTTTGATTTCTTCTACGAAAGCATTGCCTTTATCAATATCTACACCGGCTTCGCTGTATTTGCTTTTGGATGACTCACTCATAGTAACAGGCTGGGGTCTTTGTTGTATTTTGGGGATCTCGAAATAGATCGAAGAGCTGTAGAGAATATGCACAGCTATAATATTAGGCACGATCTAAAAAAGCAATGCAATTGCACCATATCACAATAAATCTATCACAAAAGCGAGCGCTTTGTTAAGTGCATATTGAAAAAAATACGGTGTTTTGTTAGATAAGCTTGTTATGAAAATACTGACTCTTCTTATCGGTCTTGTTTTGGTTCTGGAAGGTTTGCCGTATGTGGCTGCACCCGAGGCAATGCAGGGATGGCTCAAAAAATTGAGTGACATGAGGCCTGGCCAGCTTCGATCTATGGGGCTTTTTGCGATGTTGATCGGCACATTAATTATTTTCGTTGTGCAGAAAACCACCTTTTTCCAATAGTGATTTTTTGGGTTCCGCTATAGTGGAATAATCGCCTGGATACTCCCTGATTGCTCCATCTGACTGTTCCCACCTTTGTTGCTTGATCCCTGACACATTAACTACAACGTCCCACGGTAAAAGGTATGGAAGGCAGCAATAAAACAGAGCTTATAGGCAATGAAGGGATAGTAATTCTCGATATGGTCAGGCGCTTAAACAGGCGCGGAGCGACTGAGCATCTGATGAAGCTCATCCAGAAGACGCATTCCGCCGATATGGCCTGGGTCTACCGGCATTTGACGGAATCTGAAAGGATAGCCGTCTTCAACATTATCGTCAAATTGGGCTCGGTCGGCGATTTTTTAAGTGAACTCGATGATCTGCTTGTTACCGCGCTAGTCGAAAGGCTTACCCCGCAGTATATGGCGGAAGTTCTCTCGGACATGCCGTCGGACGACGCCGTTGACATTCTCGAGGTTCTCTCTGATCCCATCGCCGATGAAATCAGAGAGCACATGGACCAGAAGGATCGGGATGAAGTTGAGGAACTTCTGCGCTACGATCCCGAGACCGCCGGTGGACTGATGTCCCCCGACTTCATGTATCTCGACGAAGAAATGGTGGTCAGTGAAGCAATAAAAAGCGTGCAGAAGCGAAGTGCGGAAAAGGAGATGGTCTTCTATCTCTATATTACCCATGGCGACCATAAGCTGTCCGGAGTTGTCTCCCTGCGGGAATTGCTGATGCATCCCGAAAGCAGAAAACTCAAAGAAATCATGAACCCCAATGTCATCTCGGTGACCACCGACACCGATCAGGGAGAGGTTGCCCACGTTGTCGCAAAATATAATATCCTGGCGGTGCCGGTGGTTGATTCCAATTATACCCTGGTCGGCATTGTCACGGTCGATGATATCATCGATGTTATCAGGGAAGAGGCCACGGAAGATTTTTTGCAGATGGCAGGAGCAGGGAAGGATCGGGAAATTCTTCTTAAATCGACCAAGGAGAGCGCTTTTATCAGGGCTCCCTGGCTCCTCGCCTCCTGGATAGGCGGGGTGGCGGTGATGTTGATTATCGGCTCTTTTGAAAAAGAGCTGTCCAAGATGATCGCCCTGGCCTCATTTATTCCGGTGGTTATCGGCATGGGCGGCAATATCGCCACCCAGTCATCCACTATAGTGGTGCGGGGGATTGCCACCGGCAGAATAAATCTCGACGAATCCTATCGAGTGGTTTTCAAAGAGATGCGGGTGGGGATTATTCTGGGCTTGATCTACGGGGTGTTTCTTGGCATTGTTGCCTTTATCGGTTTCCCCGAACCGGCGTTGATGGGGGTCGTTGTCGGGCTGTCAATTTTTTGCTGCATGGCCATGTCCGCTACCCTGGGGACGGTAATCCCCCTTATTCTCAAGAGGTTTGATATCGATGCAGCGATTGCCACCGGCCCTTTTGTGACTACTTCTATAGATATTCTCGGCGTTTTTATGTATTTTTTAATTGCCAAGCTGTTCCTTGATCTCTAATAAAACCTCTCTTTGATTCTAGCAGCGGCCATGGGTCGTTATTTTTCCGGCTGATCTTTTTGTCCGGTCTTTTTGAGACTCTGGCGTGATGCAATATTTCTCGATCTAGCCAGCTCGCGCATATCTTTGGTCTTATCCGATTCATCAATTATTTCCCGCCCGACAATTTCTTCGAGCACGTCCTCCATGGAAATAACCCCGGTCATAGTCCCGTATTCGTCAACGACGACAAAAAGGTGTTGTCTTCGATCGAAAAAATCGATGAGGATACGATGCAGCGGGGCGGTTTCCGGGACGAAATGAGCTGGCCGTTTGAAGCGGGACAGGGTTAACTTGTTTTTCCCTTCCGCGGCCGCCTGCAGCACGTCTTTACGCATGACTATACCTGTTACGTTGTCAGGCTCCCGGTTATAAATGGGGATACGGCTGTGGCTGCTCAACTCGGTCAAGGTAGCCATGGCATTACCGACGGTTATGTGTTCATTTATGGAAAAAGTTACTGTCCTCGGTGTCATTACCTGCCGGACAATTTTTTCTTTCAAATCGAGTATATTGTTAATAACCTGCGCTTCATTTTCTTCGATATCGCCGGATTGTCGGGAAAGAGCGGCAATAGTCTGTATTTCTTGTGAAGAGATGCTATCTTCAACCCGCTGCGGCAGCAACTTGGTCATGGACCTCGACAGCCAGACAATCGGCTTAAGCATAAAAACCATAGCCCGCAAGGGATAGGTTATGGTCGGTGCGAGTTTATAGGCATATGCCACGCCGATGGTTTTCGGCAATATTTCAGAAAAGATGAGAATTGTCAGGGTGAAAACGGCAGAGAAGAGGATGAGATGCTCATCACCGAAAAGTTTCGCTGCCGCAGCACCGGCAACGGACGCACCAATCGTGTTGGCGATGGTATTAAGGGTAAGTATTGCGGTTATCGGCTGCTCTATATCCGAACGGAGGTTTTGCAGGTGTTCGGCTGCGGCATGGCCGTTTTTTTTCAGCATCTCCACCTGACTTGCTGTAACCGTGTACAATACTGCTTCACATACGGAACAAAGTGCAGAGACAGTTATGGCAAGTGTTATCGAAATAATTAATGTGTGCAGCACGGTAAATACCCTCAACAGGTTTATCCGATCCTGAACAGCAGAAAATGCAGGAATTGGAATAATAATTGACTATTTTCTATAGATATTTGAATTATATTGTAAATGACCGGATACTAAAGAGCGAGAAAATAAAACATTATATAGGTAGACAATGAAAAGTGCAAAAATAGTGGTATCACAAAAAAAAGTTGAGGAATATGCGGGGCAATTGCTGGTGATTTTTGTGGCCCGGAATACGGATGGTACACTTATCTGTGACGCGCTCCCCGATCCGACGGTCCAGTGGCTGCAGGAGCTAAAAGAGTTCACCGGCAAAAAAGAGCAGGCTCTTCTGCTCTATCCTGATAGTGGTCGATTTGACGGAGTGCTGCAATGCCAAAGGCTTCTGCTGCTTGGCCTGGGGGACATTGATGATTTTTCTCAGCATGATGAGACATTGGAAACGCTGAGGCTTGCCGGAGGAATTATCGCCGGTCATTGTCGGCAGAATAAGGTAAAAACAGCCGCTATCCGTATCCCTGATTTTGCAGGGCTTAAAGCGGATGTTGTCGGGGAGTATGTGATTGAAGGGACGCTTCTCGGGGCGTATCAGTTTTTAAAATATAAGAAACAGGATGACGACGCGTATCCCGGCCTCAAGAAAATTGAGTTGTTTTCTCGCTTAGGAAAATCAAAAATAGGCAAAGCTGCCGACAAGGGCCGCAGCAGCGCCCTTGCTGCCTGCGTTGCCCGGGATATGGCCAATGAGCCGGGCAATGGCTGGACTCCCAGCCATTTTGCTAAATACGCGCTGAAGATAGCCAAAGAGTTGCAACTGCACTGTACCATATTGGAAAAATCCGCCATGGCCAAACTCGGTATGGGTGGAATCCTGGCGGTCAATAAAGGTTCGGCGGAACCGCCAAAACTGGTCATTCTTGACTATAAACCCGAAAAGCATACCGATACGGTGCTGCTGGTTGGTAAAGGGCTTACCTTTGATTCGGGCGGGATCAGCCTCAAACCGGCCCAGGGCATGATGGACATGAAGTATGACATGTGCGGTGGAGCGGCGGTTCTTGCGGCCATTGAAGCCATTGCCCGGGAAAAGCTGAAAGTCAGGGTGGTGGCGGTTATTCCGTCAACTGATAACATGGCAGGGGGAGCGGCTGTTAAACCCGGTGATATCATTACCCACTATGGTGGTATTACTTCCGAGATCGAGAATACGGATGCGGAAGGCCGTCTTATTCTGGCTGATGCACTGGGCTATGGTATAGAAAAGTTCCAACCTTCCTGCGTCATCGACCTGGCGACCCTTACCGGGGCGGTTATCATTGCCCTTGGTCACCATTATTCGGGACTGTTGAGCAATAATGATATATTGGCTGAAAAACTGCTTGAAGCCGGGAGGATATGCGGCGAACCTCTCTGGCGTCTGCCGCTGGGGAAAGTCTATGCCAAACAGCTGGAATCAAAGATTGCCGATACCAAGAATACCGGGGGGCGACCGGCAGGCTGCATTACTGCGGCGGAATATCTGCATCAATTTGTCGGCAAGGTGCCTTGGGCACATCTTGATATTGCCGGCACTGCCTGGGATTTCACGGAAAAAACATATATTCCCAAGGGTCCCTCCGGAGTCGGGGTAAGGACGCTGCTTGAGCTGCTTCGGCAGTGGGAAAATGGTGTCCTGACTAGTGAAGTGGCATAGCTGTTTTGAGGAAATGAAGAGCCGAATACAAGCTCAGGATTGTCGACAGGCACCGAAGAATCGGAGAAATGTTGCGTAAGATTTTAGTAATAGATACTGAAGAACTCGTTTGTGAGACCTGTCGCATCGCCCTGGCTGACCTGGGGTATGAGGTGATTTGCGCCAGTGAAGATCAGGCTGTTGCACGGGCGGACTGTGACAGTTTCGTTTTGGTCATTGTTAATGGGATTCTTGAAGATATGACGGAGATTGCCGCTTTTGAAACCATGCGGCAGTTAAGCCCCGCCCTTGCCGGGATACTGGTAACCGGTCACGCCAGCGCTGAAATTGTGATTGATGCGATGAATAAGGGGTTCAGCAGGGTTTGTAAAAAGCCGCTTGCGGCGGAACAAATTATTAATGCAGTACGCGAGACCTTAAAAATTACCGATCTTCGGGAAGATGTGACCCGGATGAAAATATTGCTGCCACTGTATACTCTTGGCCAGAAATTCATTGCTGCGGAAAGTGAGCAGGAGATTTACGAGGAATTGGCCGATGCCGTTGTGCGGGAGGTAAATGTTCCGTCAGTCTCGGTGATGATGTTCGATGAAGCCGCGAATTCTTTGAAGATTGTCGCGTATCGTGGCCTGGTTGCCGATTATGTGGAAGATCTGCAGATAAAACCCGGTGAACGGATTGCCGGCAAAGTTTTTCAATCCAGGCGACCGATTGTCCTCAATAAAGCCCAGCAACACCTGAGCCCTTATCATGATTTATTAAGCAGAAAAGAGCTCTCTGCGGCTATTTCATTGCCTATTGTGAGCAAAGGCAGGGTAGTTGGGGTTCTTAATGTCAGTGAAACCAGAGACAACATCCAGTTCAGGGATGCCGATATTGAGATGCTGTCAATCATTGTTGGTCAGGCGATGATGGCTCTGGAGAATATCCGATTTATCCGGGAAAAGGAAGAAAGCAGTAGAATCAGAGCCCAGCTGGAACAGTATGTTTCCCCTGAAGTTTGCAACATGCTGGTCGAAAAAAATCAAAATATGACCGATATTGGCGTTGTCCGGCAATTGACTGTTCTTTTTGCCGACATCCGAAATTTCACCTTGCTCGTGCAGTACCTGGAGCCGACCCTTTTGCGAGTATTTTTGAATAGTTTTTTCGATATGTTTGCCGGCATCGTTTATTCCCGGCAGGGGATGCTTGATAAGTTTATGGGCGATGCTGCACTGGCGATCTTTGGTGCCCCTGTGACACTTGACAATCCTAATGTCGCCGCGGTTTCCGCGGCACAGCGAATTATGGCTGCATTTGAAAAATTACGTATTGCCTGGGAGCAGGAAAAAGACATCTTTAAAAATGTGGGCCTGGGTATTGGCATAAGCAGAGGACCTATGTTTCTTGGTAATGTTGGCTCATCCACCCGGCTTGATTATACCGTCATCGGTCAGGACGTGAACATTGCGCAGCGGTTGGCGTCGATCACCAATTCGGGACAAATACTTATAACCGACCGGGTCAACGCCACCCTGGACAGCTCTTTTTCAGTCAGGGCGGAAAAGAATATGCTGTTACGGGGAATGGAATCTGAGGTTGCGGTGTATTCCCTGTCGACTCTGCATGGTAAATAATCGATGAGAGTTGCCGGCCCTGAGCATTTTTTTGCGTCAGGGATCATTTGGTGAATTCAATGATCAAGGTAGTTCCATCTAATGTAATCTCGTCCAGGTGCTGGAGTTGTTTTCCCCGTCTGGTTTCAATGAGATTGTTGACCAGAACCTCGCCGTTCCGGATCCTCATTTTAGCTTCAAATCCATCTTGAACCAGATCGGCGAGCTTTAAGAATTGACCGAGTCGAATCGGCAGCTGTGTTACCTTCACGGTTTTTTTGGGGAAGGACATATTCTATGATCTCCAGGTGGTTCAAGATTTGATCGGGCTTAGCCATTGTGAATTTTAAGTTTTTACGAGTCCATCTATCGATTACTATGGTATACATTCCGGCTAATGGTTTCTTGTTGATTTATTTATTCTTTTCGTTCATGCTTGCCGGACAGGAACCCGGCATGCTTTAAAGATATATACATGGAGAAACGCTGGAACTCACGTTTAATTAATTTATAAGGGGGGTAGTAACTATGCAAATGTGGCAAATGAAATCAGTTGGAAAAAATGTCGGCGGAGTGTTGGGTATATTGGTCTTGCTGGTAATTCTCAGTGGATGCACCAATAGTATGATGGGTGGATCCAGCACCAGTACGCCCCCGGTAAGCGATGGCCTGGCTTCAGTGACCACCATGGTGGAGAGCTATAATGATATTGAATTGCCTCTTGAGATGACTTTGGTACCGGAAAAAAGCATAGCTATGCGGACGGATTCTTTCCAGGGCGGCATTCATACCTATAGAGGTCGGGTGCAGATAGGTTCACTCAAAGACTATATTATCACCTCAATGCGTAATAATAAATGGAAGCTGGTTGGCGAGGCCTCTTATGAAAATACTATGCTGGCCTTCATTAAACCCAATAAAACGGTCATGGTTGTTTTATCCGAGGGTCTAGGTGGGAGCTTCGGAAAAACGGAGGCAGTTTTTCATGTGACCAATGATTTGACGGCAGCTAAGGCGTCAACTAATTAAAGTTAAGCGTTTGGTGTACCGATGAATGAGTAAATAGCCCAGGGTGGGAGATTGGAAGATTGTGTCTTTCACCATGGAATAAGGGCAAAAAGCACTTAGCTATGGTCTTGCTAAGTGCTTTTTTTATGACCGCAAAGAGCTTTCCTTTTTAGTCCTGCCTGTTTTCCCCATCCCGTAAATTCATATATACTATATTAATTACAATTTATTAATTAATAATTGATTTTACAATTGCCAACCATCATCTTTTACTATAAAATTGGGTATTACATAGTCGGGAATCCGATTAAATAATGGTGTTTCAACAAAACACCGACGAACAATCCAGCCCCCCCTTACCCCCGGCAGGAGGTCGCTATGTCAATGCATCAGCATGAGCTGCAAGTCCTTGCAATTCTTTCGGAAAATTTACGAAATCCCCAGCCCCAACTTGTCTCGACCACTACTATAGCCGGAAAGATGGACATAAAGTTGCCGAAACTCCGCCAGGTTTTGAAAACCATGGACGGCATGGGCGTCATCCAGACTGATTCAGATCTCGAATATAACCTTATCACCCGGAAAGGATTAAATTATCTGAGTGAGCAATAAAAGGGAGTGCCCGCTCATTCTTCACGAATATGGCCACAACCGGCCTGCAGGCCAACACGACTGAAACCACCACTCCAAGTCCACTTCTTTAGCGCAAAGGTAGTATGAACACATCTACTCAATACAACTATGACCACTATGTCAAGGCATTGATGGACATCAGCCAGGCAATCACCTCTGATCTTTTTTTAGAGGATCTGTTTAAGCTGATTGTAATGGTTACCGCCAAGGTCACGGGAGTGGAAATATGTTCGCTTTGGCTGGTGGATGAAAACGAGACCCCTCCGCTTATCAAGCTGAAGGCCACCCAGTCCTTTGAGCCGGAATATGTGAAAGACAGAACATTGCGATTGCATGAAGGTGTTGTTGGATATGTGCTTTCCACCCAGCGTCCCTATGTGATTGCCGATGTGAAAAATCATGACAGATTCAAGGAAAAGGAGATGGCCAGCCGCCTCGGCCTGGTCTCAATGGTGAGTGTTCCTCTGCTTGGTAAGGAAGACAGAGTTATAGGTGTACTTAACTGCTTTACCTGCCAGCCTCATGAATTTTCCGAAACTGATATCAATATGCTCGTCGCGGTCGCGAACCAGGCGGCAGTTGCCATCCACAACACCGAACTTATTATAAAAACAAGGGTAATTGAAAGAGAACTCCAGACGAGAAAGCAAATAGAACGAGGAAAAGAGATTCTCATGGACCGACGCCGGATGAATGGGGAAGAAGCATATCGCTGGATTCAGAAAAGGAGTATGGATACCCGTAAATCGATGCTGGAAATTGCCGAAGCCCTTATTTTATCGGAAGAACTTTAACTCTCGTATCTCATTTTTCCTTACATTTTCCTCCACCCCTGTTTCCCGACTGGTTTTTCTTGACAATAAAATTAAGTGCAGCTACATTAACCGACTACATATTATTGAACCTGCACAAAGGCGTGTAAGTTCTTCATACGATTGAGACAAAGGTGTCTGTTTCCTCTACCCAGAGGATAGGCACCTTTTTTTATGCCGCCAACAATATTCATTTAACCAGAAAAGGAGACAACCAGATGATTCAGTGGCCGAAAAGTAATGATGCTCTTGGTACCGTCAACAGAGGCAATCCCTGTGAATCCGGATTGTGCACTCTGTGTAGTTCCGATTGTAAAGGTAAATGCGAAACCTGGATGTCTTCCTTAAGGGGCCGCAAAATGCTCTATCCCCGAAATTTCGGTAACATTACTGCCGGGTCAGGCAATGTAACCTCTCTTGGCTTGGGGTATCATGCCCTGAGAATCCAGGGATACGCCTATGGATCCACCGGGTTAAGTGATGGGTTGACCAAAGATCCCGATGACTGTGTCTTTACCAACGTCAATACCAAAACGGTTATCGGCAATGAGATCAAAGCGAAATGCCGGGTACCCATTATGACTGGTGCTCTGGGGTCAACCTTTATCGCTACCAAATATTGGAATTCATTCGCCACGGGCGCCGCTCTTTGTGGATTTCCTATTGTTATCGGAGAGAATGTCGTCGGTGTAGACCGGGAATCGAAATTCGGCGGTGGAAAAATAACATCAGCGCCTGAACTGGATAGACGCATCGATATTTTTAAGCGTTATTCAGATGGGTATGGCGCAATTTTCGTGCAGCTCAACGTTGAGGACACCCGGAACGGGGTCGCCGAATATGTCATTGATAAATATGGTGATGACGTAATTATTGAGCTCAAGTGGGGGCAGGGCGCCAAGGTTATCGGCGGCGAAATCCAGGTTAAATCAATTGACTATGCTATTTTTTTGAAAGAGCGGGGCTATGTGGTCGATCCTGATCCGACAAATCGTGCCGTACAGGAGGCCTTTGAACGGCGTGCCATTACTTCTTTTGCCCGGCATAGCCGACTTGGAGCTACTGATTTGGATACCGTCGCCCAGGTTCGTGAATCGTTCATGAAATCAGTTCAATATCTCCGCAGTATCGGCTTTAAGAGGATCTCTTTGAAGACCGGTTCTTACGGCATGGAGGCCCTGGCCATGGCCATTCGATATTCCGCGGATGCCAAGCTTGACCTGTTGACCATTGACGGTTCCGGCGGTGGGACGGGTATGAGTCCATGGAATATGATGGAGCACTGGGGGGTGCCATCCCTGGCCCTGCACGCCAAGGCTTATGACTACTGTAAGATTGTTGATGAGCAAGGCATCAAGGTTCCGGATATCTCTTTTGCCGGCGGGTTTGCCCGTGAGGATCATATCTTTAAGGCTCTGGCCTTGGGTGCGCCCTACACCAAACTGGTCTGCATGGGCCGTGCGCCGATGATTCCCGGCTACCTGGGCAGTAACATTGAAGGAACTTTTTACCCCGAGCGAAGAACGGCAATAAACGGCAATTGGGATCAACTCCCGCCAACCGTCAAGAGTTTTGGTAAGTACCCGGAAGAGATTTTCTCAGCCTGGGAAGACGTCAAGCAGAAAGTAGGTGCTGCTGAAATGAAAAATGTACCTTTTGGTGCAGTGGCCATAGCCGGCTATGTTGATAAGCTCTCCTGCGGGCTGCAGCAATTGATGGCCGGGGTACGGAAATTCAATCTATCAGAGATTACCAGAAATGAACTATTCAGTGCCAACCGTGAGACTGAAAGTGAAACCGGCATCCCGTTCCTGACGGAAGCTCAGAAAGAATCGGCAGAATCAATTCTCAAAGGATAATGGTCAGTCAGGTTGTTTTTATATGGCACATCGAGAAATCGACTCGATGTGCCATTTTTCTTAATGAGATGATGGTTGTCATTTCGTCAACTTCAGCCAGAGAAGTTCGGCCTTTTGATCTGAGATGTTGCTCCAGCCCCCCGGAATATCCTTCTGCAGATAAATAGTGTCGCCTGGATTAATTTTGTATGATTGATTATCGACGGTCATCTCCAATTGGCCGGAAATTAAATAGCCCAACTCAGATCCTTTATGGGCAAAAAAATGATCCGCCAGTTTCTTCCCCGGTCGAATTCGGATAATTGTTGCCTCTACTGGTGCATCAACATCAGGTGGCAGCAACAATTCCGCTTCCGCGTTGTCTTTGACAATTTTGGCAAGGGATGTGGCTGATCGGCTGTCTGCGGCGTATACATAGACGTTTTGTTGGGTTCCGTGCTCCTTGAAGAGCGTGGCGACCTCGACGGAAAGACTCTCCGCGATACGAAACAGGGCGGGAAGCGATGGATAGATGAGGTTTTTTTCCACCTGTGATATGGTACTCGGGGTTACCCCGATAAGGCCGGCGAGCTCCTTTTGCGAAATTCCCCGCATAAGCCGGACCGATTTTATTTTTGCGCCAAGATCAAATCTGGGCTTAAGCTGCTGGCTCTCAAAAACAATATTCGATCCTTCACAGACATACTCATGATGCTCATTGAGGAAGTTAGAGCTCCGTTTTTCCGCCTTGAGGATCTTAAGCGTTGATTTTCCCCGCCGAATCGAGAGATCAATGGCAACCTGCGCTATCTTATTGATGTTTGCCTTGAGCTTACTGGAATGTGCACCTTTCTCAATAAGCCAGTAAGCGATAGTATCCAGCTCATAGAGTCGTGGGCAGGTCTTGCCATAAAAATCGATAACCTGATCTTCTCCACCCCAGAGCGACTGCATGCCGGTGAGACTGTCGAGAATAAAATGAACGTCACCCGAGAGATTGCTGTGTAGGCCGTACATGGCTTCGCCGACATGATCCGGGCTTGTCGGGTCGTTCACCTTGATAACCTTGTAGGGCCATAGCGCTCCATTTTTCTCATAGAACTTATTGAAAACCTCTGAGCGATGCCCCTTGCCATTGGTAAAGCAATCGAGAATCGTCAAATTCTGGCTTTCCGCATGCGAGCCAAGAAAAGAGACAACATTCTTGGGCGAACGATCAAACGTCACATAGATCAACGGCCTCTTTTGAGCCAGGGTCTCTTTAATAAAGTTCAGGCAGAATGCCGAAGAGAAGCTGCTGACATCTTCATACCAGAGAACATTATCACCGATATACAGATCTCCCATTAACCGGTCCAACTCAGGGATACCCGATGAAACACGTTTCTTCTTGGTGCTGGATGCGGACATTTATCTCAATGTATTTCCAATGGAAGTGATATAGAAATTTCTCTTAAATAAGAGCATTAACCCAGCGAAAAAAGGAAGATTATCGCTATGGATACCCTGTAAATTTAGCAAATGGATTGAAGTTAATCAATGCATTTCCGACAAATGCCACTTAGACCTTTTCAAGAAGTATTTGTCCCGCCTTTACTGCCTGCCTGCGCCAGTGCCGCCAATAACTTTCCGCCTGTTGCTGGCGTAAACAACGTAAATAGCGTACCCGTTGTGCAGCGTTAAGATGTTCGTGAATCAGTGGTAGTAGACCTTCCTCGATATTATAAGCCATTTTTTCAGGGGCAAGACACACCGGAACAATGCATTCCGGCGGCAGGGCCAACTCCTTGGATATTGCCAGGCAAGCCTCCCTGATACTGATTGCTTTGGCGTTATCCGGTTTTATGATTTGATAAGGCGGTTGCCATTCACGTACAGGACGTAAGCGGTCGATATGCGTAGCCACTGCAATAATAACCGGTAAGGTCTGGTTTTGGCATTCTTGCTGAAAGTAATGGCGAATAGCCTGCAATTGTTGTACGTCCGCATGACGGGCAGCCTGGGTTGCATTACAAATAACTAATATAACATCTGTATTTTTCCATTGCTTTTTCAGTGCAGCGTAGTTCTTATCCTGCGACATACCGCCATAACCGGCGCTATCCAAGATTATTGCCTGTTGCAGACCATCACGTTCAAGTACGTAAGGGGTTATGCCGGACGTCGTGGGCAGAGTTCCCGACGCAGACTTTACTTCGCCAAACAAAGCGTTAATCAAGCTGGATTTGCCGCTGCTGACCTGCCCTGAAACCAGGAAACGAAGCGGCTCAATGGCTTGGTCTTGCGCCAGGCTTTTGGATGTATCATTTTTTGAAGCGGAGCTCAAATGCTGAGTGGGGACAATATCATCCAGGGTTAATTGCCCACTGTAGAGTTCTATCGCGTAATAGCCAAGTTTTTTTATGTAGGCGTTAATCAGGCGATTTGATATTTCGGAGGTGACGGTTTGCATTCCCTTGCTGAACAATATGCCGCGAGCATGGGTCATCGCCGCACCTGGCCAATTAACCAGCCAACTGCCAACATTGACGATAGATTTGAGGTTATACAGGTAATCAAGAGATCGCTTGGCGCGCCAAAAATCACCAACCCGAACCGCATGGCTCCCTGGAATTTTATCGAGTACGTCATGCTGAAGATCGTTACAGACCAGCGTGATCAATTTAAGGAAGTAGGGGAGTGGAAACTCCAGAACAGGACGCTTCGAATCGGCATGGAAATGTCTCGCAACCACTGTCAAAACTTCATTGGTCAGTTGCCGGAACTTGCCGGCATCGGTCAACACACTGGTTTCTTTTTGCCAACGCTCGGCTAATGGCTCAAGTTCCAGCCAGATAGACTGGGCACTGTCCGGCCAATTCGGGTTGGGCTCAATTGCCAAGGTATCGACGAACACTGGCTTATCCCTCTTTCTTCGCCAGTACAATAAGCAATACGTCAGCGCAAAATTAGCCGATAAAATTGCCAGGCCACGATAAAGCCAATCGTGCTGCCACAGCCAGAAACCGCCAAAAACAAGCAATGCCAGCCAAGGCAGCAAAAAGACTACAGAGACTATGATTGTAAAGCGTGTTACAGGAACCGGCATTGCCTTAGTCCTTATTGCTGAGATATTGACGCGCTGTGTTAAACGCCTCCTTGTATGCCTGTCTCAAGATCGCTTGATCCGGCATTGCTCCACGTTTAACGCCATAGAGATACACGCAAAAAACCTTGCCGAGCGCATAGGTCATGGCTCCCGAACCTGCACCCGCCACCGCCCAGCCGTACACAGGGACAAGTTTTAACAGTTCCCGCCCTAACAGCCCTATTCCGACACTTGTGCCCATTAATGCGGCAAATTCAGCATAAAGAGTGGAGGTCATCTCCAGTCCATAAATGGAGGCAATACTGTGGAACAATTTGGCCTGCACTGCCATAACTAAAGGGAGCCCAGCCAGCGGTATAGCCCCCATGCCAATATTTAAAAGAGCGTAGCCAATGATATGCGGGTGGGCTTGTCGGGTGTGAAAATCGAGCAATTCTTTGTGCTGCTCAGTACCCCGCAATAGACCTGTCATACCCTGCGGCAACACATTTTCTATGGTGTCCCATAAGGCATTTATACCATAATCATGAGGTTTGTAGCCATCCTCGGGTAGTGTGAAATCAATGGGCACAAAATGAACGGGCAATGATTTAAACCAGTCGCGTTGGTGCAGCAAAGCTTGTGCTAGGGCGTGCGGCACTTGTGGCGCAAACGGTGGTTGTTTATAAGGATAGGGCTCTATGTGTTCAGAATCAGTGGAGGGATATCCTTCGTGCAAAGTGGTTTGTACAACAATGACAGGCCATTTCGGATGCTGCTTATGAATAGTTTTAACGGCTGCGACCACTTCCGCCTGGCTCATATCCAAAGCCCGCATCACAACTATCAATACATGCGCCTGGTTGGCATACCAGGCTAAATCTTCACTCGGGTTGTACTCTGTTTCACCTAAACCCCGGGTGTCAAGAAACCGCAGTATTGGATGGCTCGCCGATGGAAAGTCATAAAACTGCGACCTTCTTGTGCACGCCTGAAAACCATTGCCGATTTCAGCATCATCACTCAAGGTCAATGCCCGTATCAAGGACGTCTTGCCTGATTGCGTTTTACCTAATAACCAAAAAACTGGAATCGGCAGGCGCTGCTTAACCTCGTTTATTTTGGCGTCTACGCCACCTGCTTTTGGGGTAAAAATCGAATCTTTTAAAGATTCCCAAAATCTGTTGCTAATGAATTGCATTGTGTTTACTCGAAAACCATGTCGGGTTTGTTGTAGTTGTGTGCTGTCTCATATACTTGCTTTACAATGCCTGAGAAAATACCAACAGTTCCGCCGCAGCACCCTTTATGCCGTTTTTCCCAGAGCTATCTGCGCCTCTTCTCTTGTCTCATAGATGTGGGGTGCGACATTTCGTTTCTGTAAGGCATCCCCCAGCTTCATCCGCAGGAAGGTGCTGGTGGTGTAACGGGTGACGCCGGTATAATAGTTATCCATTAAACGCTGGACCATGGCCGTATATTCGTCAATGATTTCCGGGTAAATGATGAAATTGTCATAATTGACGATGGCAAAAACCTTTTTGCCAAGAGGTCGGAGGATATTGCCGACGGCATCCTCAATACCCCTTACATCGTCACTGTTTTGCACCTGGTAATTTTCAAAATTGACATAAAAAATATTTTCTGCCGGATGATAGGTGATTCGTTCTTCCAGGGACAGACTCAACAGATCTTCTTTCAGCCCGATTGGGTCATCCCGGAAAATTCTTGCATCCATGATACGCGGTTTTTTTCGTATGATCGGGGAAAAATCCATCTGTGCAAGGATCTGTGTTTCCAGATCTATTCCCGGTGCGATTTCCAGCAGTTCCATGCCGGCTCCGGTGAGTCGGAACACACATCTTTCAGTGATATACAGCACCTCCTGGCCTTTTT
The DNA here is from genome assembly GCA_963804605.1 of uncultured delta proteobacterium. Classification (GTDB taxonomy): domain Bacteria; phylum Desulfobacterota; class Desulfobulbia; order Desulfobulbales; family Desulfocapsaceae; genus Desulforhopalus_A. Next base: position 75,459 of record CAWDRB010000024.1, on the reverse strand, counting down.
GTACCGCGTATTCCCCGCTGAAGGTGACATGCTCCACCTGCTCCAGGAATTTTTTCACTTTTCCTTCCTGTTCAATGCAAAGTTTTTGATCTTTGACGGAAACCTTCAGGCCGCCGGCGGTAAAGGTACCGACAAAAATCACTTTTTTGGCATTCTGACTGATATTGATAAATCCCCCGGCACCTGCAAGCCGGGGACCGAACTTACTCACATTCAGATTCCCCTGTTTATCGGTCTGGGCAAGTCCCAGAAAAGCAAGATCCAGCCCGCCGCCGTCATAGAAATCGAACTGGCTGGGTTGATCGATGATTGCCTCCGTATTGCTGGCGGCGCCGAAATTCATTCCTCCCGCCGGCAGTCCGCCAATTACCCCCGGCTCTGCCGTCAGGGTCAGGAACTCCAGAATTTTCTCCTCATTGGCGACACTGGCAATGCCTTCGGGCATACCGATGCCTAAATTGACCACACTGTTGGCTTGTAATTCAAAGGCTGCCCGGCGAGCGATAATCTTTCTGTCGGACATTTTCATGGGGACAACAGACTGCATGGGAACCCGGATTTCACTGCTGAATGCCGGACTATAGGCTTCGCCAAAGGTCTGCCAGTGATTTTCCGGCCTGGATACCACAATACAGTCTGTTAGTATGCCCGGAATTTTTACCTGCCGGGGATTGAGGCTTCCCCGGTCTGCTATACGTTCCACCTGCACAATGACAAAACCGCCCGAATTTTTGGCGGCTGTGGCAATGGCCAGGGCTTCCAGAATCAAGGCTTCTTTTTCCATGGTGATATTGCCGTCCGTATCCGCAGTGGTTCCCCGAAGGATAGCCACGTTGATAGGCAGGGTTTTATAGGCCAGGTAGTCCTGATCGTCAAAACGGATGAGTTCTACAATATCATCATGGGTAATAGCATTGATTTTTCCACCGTCTTTTCTGGGGTCAACAAAAGTACCCAGGCCGACAGCCGTAATAGTTCTCGGTTTATGGGCGGCGATATCCCGGAACATATGGGAAATAACTCCCTGGGGCAGATTGTAGGCTTCGATTTTATTGTCTATGGCCAGTTTCTGCAGTTTGGGAACCAATCCCCAGTGTCCTCCGATCACCCGGCGAACCAGTCCCTCATGTCCCAGGTGATTAAGGCCCCTGTCTCCACCGTCTCCCTGCCCGGCAGCGTACATCAGGGTCAGATCTCTGGGATGCCCGTTTTCCAGAAAATATTCTTCCAATCGGATCGCGATTTCTTCGGCAAAACCGATCCCGACAAAACCGCCGGTAGCCACCGTATCACCGTCGCGTATTACCCTGACAGCCTCTTCCGCTGAAACCACTTTTCCTTTTTTCATCCGCATAGGAGTTAGGGAAGAAAGCATGGGATGTTGCATAGTCTGTTTTTTTCCTTTTTCTGTCATAACTGTTCTCCTTTCTGACTGTATAGACAATGAGGTGCTTTGGCATATCGTCATAGTAGCCTCAATGATCACATCGGTGCGATGGTAGCCAATTTTTTAGATATAGGCTCAATGTGCAAAAAATCAATGGAGGTAATAAGGATTGGATCAATCCTTGCCTGAAGGTACCATGTACCGAATGGAAAAACTCTTTATCTGGACGATTGACGTCCATTTGCCGTGACGTGGGCCAAAATTGAGGCAGGTTGAAAAAGTGGATAGTATGGAAATGAGGAGAAAATAGTCCAGGTAAAATCTGGACATAGTCATAGGTGGCGGGGACCACAACCATCTGAATGTGCTTTACACCTTTGGGTTTGAATTCTTGACGGATATAAAATACACCAGTAACGTCCGGTTAGAAAATTGCATGTGAAATAATTATAAATATTAATCAATTACAGTGGTGTCCGGTTAGGAAATCGCATGCGGTTTCTTTAATCGTTTAAGTTGCTTTCTTTGTTTTCGATTTTGCACCGCTGGATTCTCCAAAGCATGCAGCGTTGCTTCATTTCGGATCTGATTGCGGAGCTGTCGTACACGGCGAATAGAAACTGGTTCCCCATGTTGCTCTTGGCAGTAGATCGCTAAAAGAAGATAGGTGATAAGGCCAGAGAGGATTTGAACCATCAGGCCGTTCTTACTTCTAGCATAAAGATGATATACTTTGAGGTGTCGTTTCCACCATGCAATAAAAAAGCTTTCAATGTCCCAGCGGAGCTTGTAGACCAGCGCTACTTGCTCAGCTAATAAGTCAAAACGATCTGTGGTGACCCAGTATGATTTGCCCTCGATATTGTAGCCAACAAGGTGAATAGGCTTTTTGGTTTGATTAACACCGGGTGTTCCAAGCAAAACCATTGCATCAAAAAAGACATGGGAATTTTCCTTTATGGGCAATTGCTCAATAATCTCTTTATGCGAAGCTTCTTTAATGCGGCAAACAAAATGACAGCCATCCAACTGCCATTAATCAAACAAATGGTGTGCCTGATATCCTCGGTCCAGCACTCCTGTTTGGCCAGGTTCAATGATTTCCTTTTGGTAAACCCCCGGCGTTGCCGGGGGACAACAACAGTTTGACAGATCCTGAAAAATAATGAAGCCTCATTTCCCTGTGAACCGATCAAAGTCACTAGGAGGAGGCTTCATGAACAACGTGCAAAGCTTAAGCCACTCGAAATGGGAATGCAAGTACCATGTCGTTTGGATACCAAAATGCCGTCGGAAGGTGCTCTATGGGCAGCTTCGTAAAAACCCTGGAGAGGTTTTCCATGAACTTGCGCGGCAGAAAGAAAGTAAAGTGCTTGAGGGGCACCTACAGCCTGATCATATCCACATACTGCTCTCGATACCACCAAAGTATTCTGTGGCACAAGTGGTCGGATATATGAAGGGCAAAAGTGCCATACACAGAGCGAGAACCTATGTGGGTCAAAAGAAGAATTATGCGGGGATGAGTTTTTGGGCACGGGGGTATTTTGTTTCAACTGTTGATACCGATGAAGAGGTTGTGCGTACATATATAAGAGATCAGGAAAAAGAAGATCATCGTATTGAACAACTGTCGCTCTTTTAGTAGGCGACCACCGAATGGTGGTCAGTGAATCTTTTTAACATACCGCTTTGAGCGGTTGATAATTTTAATGCCACCGGCTTTACCGGTGGATATTTACTCTGCTGACAAAGGGTCTTTCGGCTCCATTACCCTCTGTCAGAAACAGTTTATTGGGGATGCCATGATTCAGGTCGAAGCCAAGGTGCAGTTTTGCCTTTTTAGAATTTGTTCGGTATTCGGCCCAGTGCATGGAAAGTACGGAATCGATCAGCCCATCTATGGCAACAAGATCACCGAGCTTGGAATGCTGGGACGGCAAGGTTCCTGTTGCCTGTTTCTGTAGCTCGGTAAACACAGCAAGAAGTTGCTCAACTCCACGATTATTAACGGTATCAAAAAAAGTTGAGCGCTTAATACCTCCAGCAGGGGCAACGAATTGTCTGGCATAATCATCTTCTTGCAGAGCTTGAATTAACTCGCAATGTTAATGAGTTCTTCGGTATTCATTGCCAATGACAACCTGAAATTGATTACCGACCTCAAAGGATGTGAACAGTTGGAAGATAAAAAAGGAGATTGACTGAAACTACTGACTAAAGGCTGTCAAAATGAGCCTTTTGTCTTCTAAAAGAATTTTCCCTGCATTTTTAAGCGCAGTCATTGCCCTGGTAACACTGACCCTGTGTGCACCTGTTAAAAAGCCTAAGTCCTCATGGGTCAAAGGGAATTGAATAACAACCCCTCGGGAGCTGGTCGAGCCATGTTCCTTGGCCACATTGCACAGGACTCTGTAGAGTCGTTCCTCAATATTGGTTACCGCCAGGCTGCCTACCTGGCTGGTGAGCCAGGCAACCCTGTCACTCAAATTTTTTATTACCTGAAGTCCTATACTGGGATGCTTAAGAACAAGCTGCTCAAACTGATCCCTGCTGAACCCACATGCTAATGTGTCTTCAAGACAAATGGCGCTCACCGGATATTGTCCCTGATCTGAGAAGCTGTTTTCTCCGAGAAAATCGCCGTCCTTGCGGATATCCAGAGTAAGTTCACTGCCATCTTCAAAAATTTTCACGAGTTTAATGCGGCCACCCTTGATAAGAAACAGCTCCTCGGCAGGATCAGACTGCATAAAAAGCGTCTCTCCTTTTCCTAGTTTCTTGCGGGATGCTTCACGGATCAATTCAGCTAGTTCGGCCTGTGGAAGGTTCTCAAACATCCACAAGTGTCCGAGACAGATCGGCGATAGTTCAATATCAGGTCCAGCGATTTCTTGACAGAGACAACCCATGGTTGTTTTCCTCGTTCAGCATCAGTGAGTAACCAGCGGCTATTAGCTTAGGTCCGAGCCCTGGGTTGGAATTTGTGTTTCGTTGGTATGAAAAAGATTTCCTTGATCATTTATTCAAGTTAAAGCGTAAGAATTCACTTGTCAATAAATAGTTGAATGATTATTCAAGTTAATGTTGTAGAGTATTTTTTAATGGTTCAGAGTAGCAACAGAAGAATACGAGGTAAGAGTATGACAAGAGCCCAGTTTGATAGAACTGCGGTCATTGAAAAATCCATCGACCTTTTCTGGCAAAATAGTTTCAGTGCGACGTCAATGAAGCAAGTTGTACAAACAACTGGTCTTAAACCCGGTTCAATTTACCTTGCCTTTGGCAATAAACAAGCTTTGTACCGTGAAGCGTTGGAAAGCTATGCCCGAAAAAGCCTGACCCAAATGCACAGAGTGCTGGATGATGCACCGACGGTTGGTGAAGGGATAGTTACTCTTTTGGAGGGTATTGTTGAGGAATCAATCAGGGAAAATTATTGCAGTTGTTTCCTCATTAAAACTCAGCTTGAGTTGGCTGCTGAAGGAAATGATCTTTATGCGTTTGCGTCCAGTAAACTGATTGAGGTGGAAGTACTTTTAGAGAGTTATCTTAAAAAAGAATGCAATAAGCATGTGAGCCGGCGACGTGCCGCCAGTTTGATGCTGCATATATTCGGCACCCGGATTTATGGCTATCAGAAAGGTTCAGCTGATCGAATGCGTGAAGGCTTGCGAGAGGGATTAGCTTGGCTTCCCTGGAAGTAGAATAGTCAATCTTGTGAACCGACTTCAGGCAGGCATGATGAGGCCAGCCAACCAGTTTGTGGCATCTTTACCAGGTACCTTCGATTTTTTTTCAGCAGGTGTTGATCAGATAAGTGGCCTCATTAAAGATCAAACCGATTAGAAATAGGATCGAAGAGATAGTTTTAAAAGAGGATACTGCAATTTAACCAAGAAACTACAACAGAGATGGTAATGAAATTACTGGAAAAACTCATGGCAACGAAAAGGAAGGCACAAGCGATCAAAGCCCCCTGAATCAATACCCCCTCTACTTCAGGGAGCCAAAGAATTGGTAATATCCGGAATCGCTGACAAGGTGATTTTGGTTGGTTTATTGGCCCAGAGTAGAACCCAAGGAAAAGGAGAATAAAAGTGAAAGTTGTTGGATTTAATGGCAGCCCCAATAAAAAAGGGAATACCGCTTGTTCACTGAAGATAGTTCTTGATCAACTGGAAAACGCAGGGATCGAGACAGAAATGATCCATGTCGGCAAGAAGAAAATACAGGGCTGCATTGCCTGTTACGGCTGTGTAAAAAATCAAGATGGAGCTTGTACCATAACAGACGATCCGGTCAATGAATGGATTCAGAAAATAAAGGAGGCCGACGGTATTCTGCTTGGTTCTCCTGTCCATTTTGCCGGTGTGTCAGGGACAATGAAATCTTTTCTCGATAGGGCTTTTTTCGTTTCTTCGGTCAACGGTAACCTGTTCCGGCACAAAGTTGGAGCCGCTGTCGCCGCGGTCAGGCGATCCGGCGGGATTCCTGCGGTTGATACGCTTAATCACTACATCAACTACTCCGAGATGATCATGCCATCTTCAAACTACTGGAATGTGGCCCATGGCCTTAAGCCTGGCGAAATGGATCAGGATGGTGAAGGTAGGCAGATCATGGAAGTGTTAGGTAAAAATATGGCCTGGATCATGAGGATTATCGAACACGGAAATGAGCAAATTCCCGCCCCTGAACCGGTAGCCAAAACCATGACCAATTTTGTCAGGTAATGGAGTAGTACGGGACATGCGAAGAGCGGAGGGTGTCGAGTAGCTTATTCCTTGATTATCTTTTGCAATGTAGGTTTCAAATGCGCTGGTGTCGTTTGGTGTAAACAAAGATTGCGGCAATTATTAAACGGCATGAAGCATAGAAGTTCTTTAGCCAAGGCAAGGAAAAAATCGTCGATTTGTACAAGCCTGGGTTCCAGCGAAAGATGATGAATGTGCAGCAGTGATTTTTTCCTTTCGGCTTTACAGTCCATTCGTGCAATCAGTTTTCCATCCCATAAGATGGGTAAACAGAAATAGCCGTATCTGCGTTTTGCCATGGGGAGATAACATTCGAGCAGATAGTCAAAGTCGAACAATGCCTGCATGCGCTTGCGTTGGATGAGCAGATTATCAAATGGCGAGAGTATTTTAAGTTTGCGGCGCGCCAGCGGTTTACTCAACAGGTTTAGTGAAACTGGCAAGGTATAATAGCTCCTGGTGCCTACCCTGATCTTGAGTACTTCCCCGCTCAAAAGCATCTCCTGTAAAGTTGTAGACACAATCGATCTAGTATTTTTGAGTAAATAGGTGATTTCGGCAGACTGTCCCAGTCCGTTAGCCTGTAAATACCTTTTAATCAGAAAACGGGCATATTCCTCTGCATATGGCAAAGTGGTGTCCGTGCCTTCTGGTAACACCCGTTCGGTGAGATCATAAACCTTGCGGAAATTAACCCGGTAGAGGGTCCAAACGACGGTGGCCAAAGTGTGGACACTTATTGCGGTATGCGTGATATTTTTCATCCTCGCCCAAGACAACGAGAATTCTTGCAGGAAGATTCTTTCCTTCCAACCGGATTGCGCCGCCCTGGTTCTGTAATTCCGGAACTTTGCGAAGATCAATAACAAGTTTCCCCTTGTCATAGTTCCAACACTCAGCCATAACGGGTGGTTTGGTTTGTGGTATCCCGAGTATCCGCTGAAAAATGCTTCTCTTATTAAATTTGATGCTCATTATAATTCACGAGGAGTAATCGCGTATCTTGTTACCCAGCTCTAAAAGATTATTTATCGTAATCGTGGGATCTATTCCCCAAGGATCAAAAACAGTCTCAGGCGACCGACGAAGCCAGGCAGACTTCATTCCGGCCGAGATTGCGCCAATGACATCAAAGGGATTACTCGAAACCAGCCATGCACTGCAGCCTGTGGCCTCAGCCTGTCGTAAAAAGTGGCAATATGTTCCCGGGGAGGGCTTGAACGTCTTAATATCGTCCACACTCACAACCCCGAGAAACAAATCTCTGATGCCGGCATTATCGAGCAACATTTCAAGAGCATCCGCCTTGCCGTTGGAAAACGCATACAGGCGAAAGCCGGATGTCTTGAGCTGTGTCAATCCCTTTTTAGCGTCGCTAAATGCTGGAAGCACGCGGTAGATGCCCAGGAGTTCAGCTTTCTGGGCATCGGTGAATGATACTTGGTACATGGTGCAAGTGTAATCCAGTGCCTGGGCTGTACATACTGCAAAGCTCTGGTAATTTTGCATAAGCCCCCGCCGAAAAGAGTATTCCAACTGCTTGTCGCGCCAGGTTTGCGAGAATTTCAGCGCATTATCATGTACAAGCTTTTGCAATGTGTCAACAACCCCGTTGGTATCGATCAGGGTTCCATATACATCAAGAGCCAGGGTTGTTTGCATGATATTTTCCTCCCGTCAGTCAGGCCTTGTGTGCTCTACTGTTTTGAAAAAAACTCTATGGCAACTAGCTCACGCTACATCATGCGTACTTTTTTCAGTCTTTCTGCTATCTCTTTTCCAAGGCTTTCGGCCTGCTGCCATATTTTCTTTTGGTCTTCAACCTGGCAAAATTTTTCAGGGGTAATTTTAGTGTCGTCACCAAAGACCCATGGTAAAGCACTCATAGGACAGGACTGGCCATAGCCGCAGACCATACATTCCGGATTACCAGTCACCTTAAGCTGGCCCAATACCTCCATTCCTTCCATAGTCAGCGCCTGCGCGACTTGAGCGCTTGCCTCGTCCAACCCGGGTGCTCCACGGCCGATGCCGGTAACTACCGTCACTGCCAGTTTTCCACGATTCAAGCCATTCTGATGTCGCAGGGAAAAAAGCCTTTCGAGAAAAGCCTTGGTGAAAGCATCGATGCTGGCATAGGGTGGATACCCACCAACCACAATTGCACCTGCATGTTTCACCTTTTCTGCAATTTCCTGGAAGTCGTCTTTTACTTTACATATATTATCTTTCGTGCAGCCAAGACAGGCAATGCACGGTTGAACCTTATGCTGAGACAGCTTTATAAATTCTGTTTCAAGACCGGTGTTTTTGAGTACTGCCTGAATTGCCCTGTCGGTGTTTGAGTTTTTGATGGGGCTGCCCGAAATTCCTATTACCTGGGGTTTCATTGTCTGCTCCTTAAAAAGATGATTGTTGATTGTTGTGTGAGTATACGGAACGATTTGTATTTATGTTGTAACAGTTGCTACAATCTATGAAAATATCTATTTTTGCCAAATAGAATATCTGTTCTTTCAGTTTCTGAGATACCGCTTCGATTGCTGATTTCGGCAGTCGTTTGGTGGTCAGCAGGAAAATTTTAAGGCCGACATAGAGTTTGCCGCAGCGTAAACTGCATCACTCCAGCTCATATTCAATGGAAATTTCTTCACTGGGCTGAGTTGAATACGTTTAACGTATTCTTGAACTCCAAATACCTCAGCCACTTTCCATAGGCAACGTTTAATAGCAATGGTGGACTGAACCAGGCCCTCTCTGGTTGTTAACAGAGAAAATTGCGGAGCTTAAACAGGCGCAGTCTGACCTGTCAGTTGTATCTGCCTGGTCTCCATTTATCTAAGGATAGCTGTCTCCTACGGGGGACGAAATTTTTATTGTCCTATTATTATAAAGTTAGAATAGTACGATATCATATCATCCAGTATAAAATGAATTGATACAATATAAATCAATATGGAATGATTAAATGAGTATCGTACCAATCGGTGGAGAGAAGGGCGGTACCGGTAAAAGCACCTTGGCCACGACCGGGCTGCCATGTTGCCATGCAGGGGAAACATGTCATGAAAATCATACCGCTCAGGCTATCGGAACCACTCTATATGAAATTAAAGTACATGGCCTCTCGCACTAGCTATAGTATGAACTCCTTTATCTGGAACAGGTTATCGAGGAGATTGAGGAGGAAAATGTCAAGTTAACCGGACAAAAATCATGGTAGGATTGGTATGTACGATGTAGAACCCTTAGCAGGATGTCGGCAAGAAAGAGACACAAGAAACAGCGTGTAAACTAAAAAAAAGCAAGAAACAAACAAATAATTTATTTGGTCATGAAATTGCAGTGAGGGAAAATGCAGAGCTCTACGCCGTGTTACCATTTCAATTCTGCCATCGTAAGAAAACCAGCTATTTCCGTCGTCAATGGCTTGCGATCAGTAGACCAGGGCGATCCTGATTATGACGGGGTAAAAGCAGAACATGAGGCATATGTGACTGCCCTTAAATCAGTCGGATTGGATGTCACAGTACTGCCGGAACTCGAAGCTTTTCCTGATTCAATCTTCGTTGAGGATCCCGCATTAGTTTTCACCGAAGGGGCTGTGCTTCTGCGGCCAGGGGCACCCACGCGTCAGGGTGAAATAGCTGAAATCTCTCCAATCCTCCACGATCTTTTTGATATTGTGCTGGAATTGCCGCAACCCGGCCACGTTGAGGGTGGAGATGTCCTGGTAACGCAATCCTCAATAATGATAGGTCTTTCTGCCAGGACTGATCGAGACGGGGCAACTGCATTAATTGAATGCCTGAAAACTATAGGGTATAAAGGTGAGATTGTGAAAACACCCAAGGGTGTGCTGCATTTTAAAACCGAATGCTCACTTTTGGACGAGGATACAATTCTGGTTACTCGCCGCATGGAACAATCTGGAGTCTTTGATGGATTTCAAAAGATAGTGTCGCCGGAAGGAGAAGAACCGGCGGCAAATGTCATACGAATTAATGAATCCGTTCTGGTTAGTTCGAACTACCCCCGAACAATCGAGTTCTTGAATAAGAATGGATATTTTGTCGTACCAGTCAAAACGACAGAGATTCAGAAAATTGATGCGGGATTGTCCTGCATGTCTCTGCGCTGGTTTGCAGCTAAATAGAGCTTTACTTACTCCCCCACCAGGGAGTGTTGCCAAATCGCTGAAACCACCATTCCTCCGCTGAACAGGTTTTTTGGATTTCTTTCTCAGTGAAAGAGAATTTCTGCTGATTACAGTACTCAACGATGCTTTTGTACGCGGTTATTATTCTCCTTGTCATCTCGGCGCAGTTCTCACTGTCTTCCGTGCATTTGTCAGGGTGCCATTTGTTCAGTAATATTCTGTAGTTTTCTCTTATGTCCTGCAAGGATGCTTGCTCGGGGAGTTCCAGCGTTATTCGGGCCTCGGTAATCTTGTCGTATTTTGTCATCATAAGAAGGTGTGTCTCATCGTTGAAACATTGTATTCTCAACTCAGTTGCAAAAGCACCTTGATCTTCTCAATATTGCTCGCTGTATTCCTTGAGAAAATTTATCTCGTTATCCTGAGAATAAACGAGTACCCGCCAGGAATCATATTATTAAGACACAAGTCCCGATTCTGAAAAGGGATTTTGTCTCCATTTACAAAACAATAAGATTTCTTTATGCTGAGAACAACTGCGTTATCTGGGACATTATATATAATCTTGTATTATCAATTCTTGATACAATTGACCACCATATTCAAGGGGAGGGGATAGTGTATGTTCATTGCTGGGGTGGGATTGGGTCGGACTGGAGTAATCGTTGGTTGTTGGCTGGCGCGGCATGATTTATCAGGTAAATTGGCGCTATTGCGCTTGCGTGAGCTTTGGCAGCAATGTCCTAAATCTTCCTTTCGAAAGTCGCCGGAAACAGAAGAGCAAGAACGTTACATCCTGAACTGGAAGAAAAATCTATGACTGCAATGCAGAACCGTTACCAGGGTTGCTTGGTAGGATTGGCTGTGGGGGACGCTCTGGGAACAACAGTTGAGTTTAAAGCACCAGGGACTTTCACGCCCATGACAGCCATTGTTGGCAGGGGACCGTTTGGCTTGGGTAAGGGGCAGTGGACTGATGATACATCCATGGCTCTCTGTCTCGCTGAAAGTCTCTGCTTTCCATCGGCAGCGATGCCTATAAAGGATTGCTCAAAGATGTATACCTTGCAAGCAACCGTTCCTCGGAAAGCAGGAAACAACCGCCTGACCAACAATCTGCTCAGTCATCTGTTCAGAAACAACCAGCCGAAAATTCCCAAACCAACCTGGCTCAACCAGACATCATCGACCTTCCGAAAATTGCCGGTGTTGATTATCAGCGCAAAAACGGTATGGTCGTTGCGGTTGGCAAAGTCTATGATAAAAGAGATCTGCTGAAATCAGTGGGTTTTAAATGGGATAAATCAGATAAGAGCTGGATTAAACAAGAACTGGTCCAATAATTTATTCCGGTTCGTCTCACAACTTTCATCCAACCTTGCGAGGGAGTGATTTTCGTATCCCTCAACGGGATCCGTGTATCCTCCCTTGTCTTATATTTCGTTTTATAGAGGTTAACAAAATACATGGATATCAAAAACACCCTGCTGACAAGTCTGCGCCAACTGGCCAAGCAACATACATTAGAAACCCTTGGAGACAGCTTTTTCAGAATTAGGACTTTTACAAGATTAAAACCATCCCCAATCCAGGGGGCAAAACCATGACCACATTTACCCCTTTAAACAACGCTCAGATTGTTAAAATTGCCCCAGTTGCTGGATCTCTTGCGCCCATTAACGGAGTATCAAGTTGATAATCCTTTGTCCCGACACTGACCGCCATTGATTTTTTGCGCGATGCCGGCTGGTTGCCGATCCATGCGGAACAAAGCACCGTGCGTGCCATCAACCGAGAAGGATTCCAGCGGCATCTCATCCGCTTTGCCAAAGACGGTCTTTCGTTTGCCGGTGAACGGATTGATCTGGCACAATTGAAGAGTTGCACTGCCAACCCGAAGTGTTTTGTTGATTGGTCTCGTTATTAAGCCGATCGTTAATCAGCCGATATCAAAGTGTACTTAGTCCATGGATGATAGAAGAACGATTTGACCTTTTCCGGTAGTTTTTGAAGGGAGCGCATTATGCCCTCAACCCGTTATGTTAATTCAAAACCGTTCTTCGTGGTCTGGCGGCCAATTTTGTGGTTTTTTAGATAATTCCAAACATGTTCATCCGGGTTTAGTTCAGGTGAATAGGGCAGCAGATAAAACAAACGTAATTTACCCTTGGTACTTTTGACAAACTCCCGAACCTCACTGGACCGATGGACTGAATGGTTATCAACAATCAAGAACACTGGTTTTTGGGCCTTGCTAATCAGACGTTTTAAGAACTCTATGAATACTGTTGCGGTAACATTTCCTTCAATAGCCATAAAACGCATGGCTCCTCGAGCACTGATCGCAGATATAAGATTGACCTTGTGCCTGTTTCCAGTCGTTTTCACAACTGGTGTTTTTCCCCGTGGAGCCCAAGTGGTACCAGAATGATAATCAGAACGTATTGACGACTCATCTCCAAAGAAAATTTCAGCCTTGTTATCTTTAGCAAGTTTCTGTATTTCCTTGTAATCCTTTGCCATCCATTTATATACAGCGAGTTCGTCACGTTGAATGGCTCTATGCGTCGGACGTTGAGGGCTCAGTCCAAGTTTCTTAAGAAGCCGACCCACGGAAACTTCACTGAGATTAACCTTAAACTCACGCCAGATCAATTCCTTGACCATTGCCCTGGTCCAAAGTGCGAATTCAAATTTGAGTTGTTGTGGGTTGTTGCCCACAACCAGACGATAGACTTTCTGAAGTTGCTTTCCAATCAGTTTCGGTGTTTTTCCAGGCGCTTTGCGACTACGAAGAGCATCAATGCCACCTTCACGATATTTGGCGATCCATTCGTAAATCTGAGTTCTGGAAAACCCAAGAGCTTTCACAATAACCTCAGGACTCTCACCTGCTTCAACACGTTTTACAGCCCTGATGCGAATAGCTTCAAGCGCCTTTCTGTCTATTTTTCTTCCGTCAAATTCATTCATAGACGGAGTATAACATATGTCGGCTAATCAATGCACTACTTAATAAGATGCTTCCTGTTATGTTGCGAGTTGACCTACCTGGTTGAAATAATAGCGGTTTCAAAACAAACTCTTAGGTGTTTAGTTTTCTTATTTATTTCATGGAGTTCCGCCATTTTTAAGAGTGATTCTTCTTTGTCATGCAACATAACTTTTAAGGCTATTTTTTACCTATCCGTCAACCTCTGGGAGGTCGGAAGCTCCTTCAGACTATCAAGCCAATTTAAAATTTCCTCCTTGTTTTCGCAGTCGACCAGTTCATCTATCTTGTCATCCTGATTGAGCAGTGACTGGGTATCCCTGGCAAAAGGCAAAAAGAGAGCAAACGCATCACGATAGGCCTTGATCGTATTGGGACCGTACCCTTTGATCCGTGGCAGATACTGCTCAAAAAAATGGTGAACACTGATCGTAAGTTTCATAGTCGTAATGGATACTTAATCATGAAATCAACGAGATTTCGGTGTTGGTCCGCATCGATCAGTTTGAGGTAGTAGATGGTATAGGTGTATTTTTTGTGTCCCATGTATACTGCAAGAATCGGCAGGGCATTTTGTGGTGAATCACCTCGCTCTTTTACCCGTCTGAGGGTATTGACTGCAAAAGAACGGAGACAGTGTGGAGTTGGACCACTGAAGTTGGTGTTGCCGATAACCCGTTTGTTGGGTTGAACGAGTCCGATCTCTCGTGTTGCCTGGTGGAAATAGTCACGAACCAGCTGGTTGTACAAGCCGATTTCACGGAATCAGCGCAAAAGAAAATAGACAAGTACCTGGCCTGTTTCAGGAAGGGGCGTGGGGGACAGCTGAAGGTGGGATTCAACGACAAAACCATTACTGAAGAAAAGAAGTACTTTGGCTATTTCGCCCTTGTCAGCAATCAGGCCATGGACACATTTACAGCACTTGAAAATTATCGGCTGCGTGAAAAAATCGAAGAACTCTTTGCCGTGCAAAAAGGAAGGCTCGACGGTGCTCGACCCCGCACATGGTACCCAGACAATCCGCGTGGAAGACAATTCACTCAATTTGTCTCGCTGGGTTATCATTGTTTCCTGACGAAAAAAATTAAGGAAGTACAGGCCGAGCTCAGGAAAAACGAACCCGGAAAAACCAAATCACTTATCAAGCTTGAAAAGAAACTGGAAAACCGGCTTGCGCAACGCTCTCTCGCTCAGATCCTGGATTGGTTCGACTGCATTGAAACCACAAAGGTACAAACTGTCATGGTCAGCTATCGATGGTCCACCGAATCTGTGGCCAGAGACAGGCTGCTCTTGAAGTACTTGGGAGTGGATACCAAATAGTGTACGCTTTATACGACTTTCAGGGTATTAAAAGAAGTTTCTTCCAGATAATAATGATATCTGGTGGTAAGGTAGCTATGAGAGAAGAATGCGGAAATTTATATGTTTCATGAACACCGCCTGAATTTTTTGAGCAGCTTAGGGCAGAAATATGGATCGAGCATTTCGTCGATAGACAGTCTAAACTTGAAGCGTTGAAAGAGTAATCAGACCATGGAGTTGGCAATATTAGCCGCACAACATTAACTGGGGCCAGTTATAGTCGAGTGGGATACCTGAACGAGTGTAGTGTAATGCCAATCTTTTTTTTCTGATCAAGAAATATCAACAGGTAGAGTTGAGTGTAGGGCATCAATTGTGAAAGACGGGGTAGACCACCATCGACAATCCGATAACAGACTATCAGTTCATGCAATCTCCGACCATATCCACTTGACGCCTACCAAAAAAAATGAATGTTGAGTAGAACCGGGAAGTTCAGGATAAAGACAATATAGGTATTTTCTTTTGGCCAACAAGCCGATTCCTGTCTCTGACAGATTATGATCATTGATGGCCCAGAACCGGGATAACATATAGTAGGATGGCAAAAAAATGCAGGCTCGTTCCGGCCAGAACAAAGAGATGCCAGACGGCATGATTATAAGGAATGGTTTTCTTGATGTAGAGGGGTACACCGAGGGTGTAACAGAACCCGCCAGCTAGAAGCAGTATCAAGCCGCCAGGTGCAACAGTCTCTAGCATCGGCTTGATCGCCACCACCATCACCCATCCCATGGAAATATAGAGAGCGATGACAAGATAGCGCAAGCGTGGCGTCAGAAAAATTTCAAGGTGAATCCCGATAATAGCAAGGCCCCAGATAGTACCGAAGAGTGACCAACCCCATGAACCGCGCAGGTTTACCAGGGCAAACGGAGTATAAGTTCCGGCAATGAGCAGAAAAATGGCACAATGATCAAGAGTGCGTAGAACCGACTTAGCGCTGTGCCATTGGATACTGTGATACAAGGTTGAAGCAGTATATAGCAGGATCATAGTGCCGCCGAAAATAGAACAGGCAACGATATGCCAGGCATCGCCATAGAGACTGGCAAAAGCAGTCAGCACCACCGTGCCGGCAATAGCAAAGAGAAGCCCGATGCCGTGGGTGATGCTGTTGGCAATTTCTTCGTGTAACGAGTAGCGTAACATGACCGACTCGATTTTCTTCATCGGTTCACCTATCTGATGGGTAAAGAAAAATTTGCAAATTCATAAAATTGCCGAGCAGCGAGAAGACCTTCTGTAATGTAAGCATTTTCAACATGAGACACCAAATGTTTTAGGTTCTCAAAAATCAAGCGTACTTAATGAAAAATTGAAATAGGACTCAAAGTGGACATGTTGTCATTATCCTTAGATGAGGTGCGGTTTCTCGTACAGATCGAAAATTTTCCCGATGTTGTGCTGAATAGAATCATGGCTTTTTAAAAAAATCTGCGCATGCTATTTTGACCCGGGATAAGAGCAATTTTCCTCTGATCTGCAATCGCAATAGCCCCATTTTCTGTAATGGCCGACTCACTGCGGGGACTAACCTTCAAAATTATCTCTGCCATTGCCACTGCCGAGTGATCCTGCGCGGCGACCGAAGGGTATTCCCATTTTCTTCATTCTTTTACGCAGGGTTGAGGGCTGGATGTTCAGTAGGCGTGCGGCGCCATTCTCACCTTCGACGCGTCCGTGGCACAAGGCCAGGACCTGGCTGATATGCCGGCTCATGACTGTGTCCAGCTCGAGAGGTTCAAAAAGCGTCTTTTCGTCATGGTTCGGGTTGATGGCAACGGTCGTTTGCAGTTTGGCATCAAGGTCGTCGAAGGAAAGCAGGGATCCTTTGCTGACAATTAACTCTCTTTCCACGGCATTTTCCAGTTCCCGTACATTGCCGGGCCAGTTGTACTGCATGAGACGTTCCAGGGCACCAGGGGCCAAGACGGGGATCTTTGCGATCTTCATCTCCCGGCATTTTTTCTGAATAAAATGTTGAACAAGGACGGGGATATCCTCCGGTCGCAGACGCAATGGTGGAATGGCTATAGGAAAGACCCGCAGGCGGAAGTAGATATCCTCCCTAAATCGGCCTTCAGCCAGCATTAGGTCGAGGTTGCGATGCGTAGCGGCAATCACCCGGATATCAACCTGTATGGTCTCGGTACCGCCGACTCTCTCGATCTCTTTTTCCTGCAGGACGCGGAGCAGGCGCACCTGGGCCTCCAGGGGAAGTTCGCCGATCTCGTCCAGAAAGATTGTGCCGCCGTCTGCACGTTCAAACCGCCCCCGCTTTTGAATAAGAGCGCCGGTGAAAGCCCCCTTCTCGTGGCCGAACAGCTCGCTATCCATCAAAGTTGACGGGATGGCGCCGCAATTGACCCGGATAAACGGACCATTGGAACGAAGTGACAGATTGTGAATGGCATTGGCTATAACCTCCTTGCCGACGCCGGTTTCACCCATCAACAGCACTGGACTCTTCAGCGGTGCGACCTGGCGAACCATTTCCATGACCCGTTTCAAACCGAAATCAGCACCGATAACCTCGCCGCCCGACAAGGTGCGCAGCTCGTCCTGGAGGTAGCGATTGTCATCAGCGAGAGTGTCGCGCAGGGTCTGCAGTTCGCGGTAACGCAGGCTGTTGGTCAGCGCTATGGCAAAAGGCTCGTTGAGCAGGGAGATGAGGCGGACATGGTGGCGGTTGAACGTGATGTCCGGTTCGCTGAATAGAGAAAGTGTACCGACGAAATTTCCCTCCAAAGCGAGGTCAAGCAATAATCCCGGTAAATCCCCTATGCCCAGCTGGCGGACAACCGGGCCTGCCACCGCGTCGTTCCCCGAACGTTCCATCAGTTTTGCCCGGTCGGAACGCTGCTCTTCGACCTGGCGTCGTCCCCGGGCGGAAAGCGGGGTGCGCAGGGACATGGCTCGGCCGCTGTCGACGGTTGCTATGGCGATGGTCTCGACGATGCCAAGTTCGCGGTCGTAGATATGGAAAGCCATGTTTGTGGCAGGCAGATAGCGGGAGAGGTATTGCATGCAGCGCTGCATGGCGCTCTCAATTTCCAAGCTGCCGCAGATACGTAAGGTGGCTTCGCGGAAGAACGTGCTCTCGTCAATCGTCATTGTCGACCCCCTGGGGAACTGGAATATTTTCCAGAATAGCGAGTATCCGGAATATTTTCCAGTTAAATCTGTGCTATGGTACGGATGTGGTGGAGCGCTGTTAGGTAACAGTATGGAATGATTTGTTAATTTATTGTGGCATGCTTTTCGCTATGGCTAGAGGAGTAACTATGACAAATGCATACAGATGCACAGACAAAGGAGTCCTCTATGAGAGAAGTGGTAATAGCAAGCGCTTGCAGAACGGCAATCGGCGGCTTCGGCGGAACCCTGAAGAGCATGAACGGCCCGCAGCTGGCAGCAATAACCATGAAGGAAGCGATCAGACGGGCGGGCATCGATCCGGCAATCATAGATGACGTACGTTACGGTTGCTGTATGGAACATCATGATAACCTCAATGTGGCGCGAGTGGCTTCTTTGATGGCCGGGATTCCCGACACGGTGCCAGCCGCCACCATCAACCGGGTCTGCATATCGGGGATGGAGGCCGTTATATCTGGGACGGCCATGATCCAGGCGGAAATGGCAGATGTTATCCTCGCCGGCGGTGTGGAGCACATGTCCGGTGTTCCGTATGTCGTCCCCAGCGCTCGCTGGGGAGCCAGACTCCAGGATCAGGGTTTTATCGATGCGATGATGCATGCCCTGCACTGTGGGTCACATCTGATGCCTCTAAATACAGACGCTCCTCTCGACACAACAAAGGCTCCCGCCAGTCTAATGGTGGGCAAGCCTTATATCATGGGACATACCGCTGAATTCGTGGCCCAGAAACTTGGTATAGGGCGTGAAGAGATGGACGAGGTTGCCCTGCGCAGTCAGAACAATGCCGAACGGGCAACCAATGATGGTTCCTTTGCTGCGGAGATTGTGCCGGTACCGGTGCCGCGCCGAAATAAAGAGCCGCTCCTCTTCGACAAGGATGAACATTTCCGTCCAGGTTTGACTATAGACCAGCTGCGCAAGCTGCCGCCTGCCTTCGTACCCGGAACCGGCAAGGTTACGGCAGGTAATGCCAGTGGCCTCAATGACGGTGCCGCGGGCATGGTTATCATGTCGGCAGATAGAGCCAGAGAGCTGGGTATCAAACCACTGGCCAGGATTCGGGCCATTGGCCGGGGAGCTTGTCATCCGGCGGTAATGGGACTGTCGCCGGTGCCTGCTGTAAAGCACCTTTTGGCACGCAGCAGCTTGACTATAAACGATTTTGAGCTGGTGGAAGTCAATGAGGCTTTTGCCGCCCAGTATATCGCATGTGAGCGTGAACTGAGATTGAAAAGAGAGATTACCAATATTAACGGCTCTGGAATAGGTCTGGGGCACCCAATCGGCGCCACCGGTTGCCGGGTCATGGTTACCCTACTCCATGCTCTGAAGAAGCAGGGCAAAAGTCTTGGTCTCGCTACCCTGTGCGGCGGCGGAGGTGTGTCCATGGCATGCGCTGTGGAAATGGTCTGAATCTCCACAGTCCGAGGGGAGATTATCGTTGAGGGGTGAAAATTCATCTATAACGTTCCAGTTTAAAAACGGCGTTGAGTACGTGAAATCCGAAGTAAAGAGAAAGAAGCAGACAAAATATTCCATATAAGGAGATTGTGTATGGGCTTTCCATCCGTTAATCATGAGATGTTGACACCGGTGAACTTCATCAAGCGAAGCGTCGAGGTTTATCCAGACAAGCTTGCAGTAGTCAACGGCAACAATCGTTATACTTACAGGGAGCATTACGCCCGTATCAACCGTCTTGCCAGCGCACTGAAGAAACAAGGCATCGGTCGCGGAGACAAGGTAGCCTTTATTTCTCCAAACACGGCCCCCATGCTGGAGGCCCATTTTGCCGTGCCCATGATCGGTGCCGTCTTGGTGACGGTCAATATCCGCCTCTCCGCCCCAGAGGTCTCCTACATCCTTAATCATTCGGATACCAAGATCTGCTTTGTCGATAATGAGTTTGCCGGTACGGTCTTGCCGAACATTGGAGAATTGACGAATGTCGATGCCTTTGTCAACATCTGCGATGCCAGTAATGACTGTCCTTTGAACGGGACCGACTATGAGACACTACTCATGACCGGCAGTCCCGAGGCAATGGTCATTGATGTCGACGACGAGCGGTCAGTCTGCTCCATCAACTATACCAGCGGCACTACCGGGAAGCCCAAAGGGGTCATGTATCATCATCGCGGCGCCTATCTCAACGGCCTCGGCGACTGTCTGGAAACCGGTCTGACCAGCGAATCCGTTTATCTATGGACTCTGCCCATGTTCCATTGCAACGGGTGGTGCTTTCCCTGGGCCGTAACCGCAGCCGGTGCTACCCATGTCTGCCTGCGCAAGGTTGTTCCTGACGAAATATTTAAGCAGATACTAGCCGAAAAGGTGACGCACATGTGCGCTGCTCCCATCGTCCTGATCAGCATGGCCAATGCTCCGGATTTTAAAAATCTCAAACCGGAAAGACCATTGAAGATTGCTGTGGGAGGGGCGCCTCCGTCTCCTACCATCATTGGGCAGATGGAATCCATAGGCGCCCAGATCAATCACGTCTATGGCCTTACGGAGGTCTACGGTCCTTACACGATTTGTGCCTGGCATAACGAATGGAATGCCTTGCCTGCCAACGAACAGAATTCTATCCGGTCACGCCAGGGGGTGGCCTATACGGTATGTCAGTTCCTGGATGTGGTGGACTCGAAGACCATGGAACCGGTGCCCCGTGACGGCAAAACCATCGGCGAGGTGGTCATGCGAGGGAACGTGGTGATGCTTGGCTATTACAAGGATCCTGAAGCCACCGAAAAGGCCTTTAAGGGCGGCTGGTTTCACTCCGGCGACCTTGCGGTGATGCATCCGAATAACTACATCCAGATCCTTGACCGGCAGAAGGATATTATCATCTCCGGCGGTGAAAACATATCTACGGTGGAGGTAGAAAACGTTCTTTACCGTCATCCCGACGTCTTGGAGGTGGCAGTGGTGGCGGTTCCGGACAGCAAGTGGGGTGAAGTACCAAAGGCTTTTGTCACACCAAAACCAGGATCAAATCCGACGGCCGAGGACCTTATCGCCTTCTGCAAGGATAATCTTGCCCGGTTCAAGGCACCGAAAGCAGTGGAGTTTATCGAATTGCCGAAAACCTCGACCGGTAAGGTTCAAAAATTCGTTCTCCGTAAAAAGGAGTGGGCAGGGCTGGATAAGAAGGTCAACTGATTCTAGATGAAAAATAATCAGAGCAGGAATTGAACCAACATCACAGGTGCGTTTTCGCCTTGCAATCGATCTGAAAAAATTTCACAGGAGCAATAACGATGAATTTTGAATTGACAGAAGAGCAGAATTTGATCCGGGATATGGTGCGTGAATTTGCCGAGAAAGAGGTCGCGCCATCGGCAGCTGTGCGTGATGAGGAGGAACGTTTCGACCGGCCTTTGATGTTCGGCAGGCTGGCGGAATTGGGACTGACAGGAATTGTCTTTCCCGAACAGTACGGTGGAGCAGGGGCCGATTATCTGAGCTATGCGATCGCGGTCGAGGAACTATCGCGGGTTTGTGCATCCACAGGTGTTACCCTGTCGGCGCACCTGTCACTTGGGTCCAACCCGATCTACCTTTTTGGTACCGAGGAGCAGAAAATGAAATTCCTGGTGCCCATGGCCCAAGGGGAAAAGATGGGGGCTTTTGGCCTTACCGAGCCGTCCGCCGGGTCGGATGCAGGCGGGACTAAGACCACCGCCGTCCGTGACGGCAATGACTGGATTTTGAACGGCACCAAGATCTTTATAACCAACGCCGGTGAGGCCGAGACCTATGTGGTCTTCGCCCGGACTGACAAGCAGGCCCAGAAGCACCACGGCATCAGCGCCTTCATCGTCGAAAAAGGGACTCCGGGCTTCTCCTTTGGCAAGAAGGAAAAGAAAATGGGCATCAGGTCATCGCCAACCATGGAACTGGTCTATGAGGGTTGCCGAGTCCCGAAGGAAAATCTTCTTGGCGAAGAGGGCAAAGGTTTCAAGGTGGCTATGAAGACGCTTGATGGCGGTCGAATCGGTATCGCTTCCCAGGCTCTCGGTATCGCCCAGGGGGCACTGGACGCATCGGTTGCCTATGCCAAAGAGCGCAAGCAGTTCGATGTCAGCATCGCCACTTTCCAGGGAATCCAATTCCAGTTGGCCGATATGGCTACTCAGGTGGAGGCCGCGCGCCTCCTGGTTTATAAGGCGGCCTTCAGGGCCAGCGCAGGACTGTCGTATTCACAGGATTCGGCTATGGCTAAACTGCTGGCCAGCGAGACTGCTATGCGTGTCACCACCCAGGCCGTGCAGATTCACGGCGGCTATGGTTATAGCCGTGAATTCCCCGTAGAACGGATGATGCGGGATGCGAAGATTACCGAAATCTATGAAGGCACCAGCGAGGTTCAGCGGATCGTCATCGGTTCGGCATTGACCCGATGATTTTATCAGTAAAGTAAAACTGCATTCCCCCCGCCTTTAACCGGGAAATCAGGTTTTGATCATTGTTATAGTATGAGTATTGGAGGGAGTGGATGGAAGCGAGCCGGGAGATATATTGGAATGTAGGTCATAGTTGGATGACGCTGTTACCTATGTATCTGTTGACGATAGTGGCGATGGCGGTTCTGGTGTACGGTTTCATGCTCCGCCTGAAAGTCTATAAGCAGGGGAAAGCGATCAACCGGACGGAGAACATCGGTGAGAGGCTTACGGCAGCGATACAGGATGTTCTTCTGCAGGGCCGGGTGATCCGTGTCCGTTGGCCGGGGCTAGCGCACGGGGTCTTTTTCTGGGGCTTTTTTCTGCTGTTGATCGGGACGACGATCATTGTCGTCCAGGCGGACTTTACCGACCTTTTATTCGGGGTGAAATTTCTGAAAGGGACCTTCTATAAACTCTTTTCGGTGACGCTGGATATCGCAGGACTTGCCTCTATCGTGACCATGGGCGCAATGTTCGTCCGCCGCTATGTTTTCCAACCTGCGGGCCTGGAGACCAGCAGGGATGATGCGATCATGCACGGGCTGCTCTTTATGATCCTAATCACCGGCTTCGTGATCGAAGGTGCCCGGATGGCGGTTACCGAGCTGGGCACGAATCTTTCCTACTGGTCGCCGGTGGGCCTGATTGTCGCCAAGGTCCTGGCTGGCATGGGTGAGGACGGGCTGAGGGCGCTGCATGTGGGCACTTGGTGGTTCCATTTACTCTTGGTGATGCTCTTCATCATCTCCATCCCGTACACGAAATTCCGCCATATCATCACCACGAGCGTCAACATGTTTCTAGCCGATCGGGGGCCGGTGGGTAAACTCGTGACTATGGATATGGAAAACGAGGATACGGAAAACTTCGGGGCGGTTAAGCTCACCGACTTGACCTGGAAGGACATTTTCGATGCCGACGCCTGCACCAAATGCAAACGCTGTCAGGACAGATGTCCGGCCTTTGCCACCGACAAACCCCTGTCGCCGATGAAGCTCATCAACCAGATCGGCGAAATCGCCTTCAATACTCCCGGAGCGAACCTGATCGAGACTATCGGCAAAGACGCGCTGTGGTCCTGCACAACTTGCCGGGCTTGCCAGGACATCTGTCCGGCCGGCATAGAGCATGTGAACAAGATCGTTGAGATGCGCAGGAATATGGTGCTGATGGAAGGAGAGTTTCCGGGCGAAGAGGTGATGACGGCCATGGAACAGACCGAGGTGAACGGCAATCCGTTGGGGATAGGCTATGCCTCTCGCGGTGATTGGGCTCAAAAACTGGGAGTGAAGACCCTCTTCGAGGACCAGGATGCGGATATCCTCTACTTCGTCGGCTGCTATGCCTCCTTTGATAAACGTAATATTAAAGTGGCAACGGATTTCATCAAACTCTGCCAGAGTGCGGGGGTCAAGGTCGGGATTCTGGGTAAGGAGGAGAAATGCTGCGGCGAGCCGATGCGGAAGATGGGCAATGAGTATCTCTACCAGACTCTTGCCACCGAGAACATCGAGCTGATCAAGGGCTACGAGGTGAAGAAGATCGTCACCACCTGCCCGCATTGCTACAATACGCTGACCAAGGATTATCTGGATCTGGGACTTGATATCGAAGTTGAATCCTACGTGGTCTTCCTGGAAAACCTGATCACCTCCCGCAGGTTGAGGGTCAAGGCCGAGGGCTTGTCCTGTACATATCATGACTCCTGTTATCTGGGCCGTCATAATTCCATCTATGATGCACCTCGGGCGCTGATCACAGCCGCGGGCGGCACGATTACCGAGATGGAGAAGAGCCATAATCAATCCTTCTGCTGCAGCGCAGGGGGTGGGCGGATTCTGGCAGAAGAGAAGCTGGGCGGTAGGATCAATATTAAGAGAGTAAAGATGGCGGCGGATACACAGGCAGAGATGCTGATTTCCAACTGTCCTTTCTGCCTGACCATGTTTGAGGACGGAGTGAAGGGAGCGGAGTTGGAAGAGAAGCTCAAGCCACGCGATATCGCCGAGATACTGGCAGAGAGGATACAATAAGGAGTAATAACGCTATAAAGAGAAGCGGTGCGCTTTTTGACAATATTTTTCTTTGCACCTTATCGCACGAGCATTGGGAATAGTCTACTAATTTTTTCTGGTACGCAAGATAGCTCCGGTCAGATGGGGCGGGGCGTGAAAACTATCGCAACATCTTCTGTAACCGTTCGCGATTGCAGCAATTCCTTTAATACCCTGAAAGTCGTATAAAGCGTACACTATTTGGTATCCACTCCCAAGTACTTCTAGAGCAGCCTGTCTCTGGCCACTGATTCGGTGGACCATCGATAGCTGCCCATGACAGTTTGTACCTTTGTGGTTTCAATGCAGTCGAACCAATCCAGGATCTGAGCGAGAGAGCGTTGCGCAAGCCAGTTTTCCAGTTTCCTCTCTAAGTAAAGGTCTCCAAATTTCCCAAGAAGAAACTCGTAATTCTTAATCGTGTTGGGCCTTGAATTAATTTTATGGTACTGCAGGCAAAAACTGATAGCAGCTGATACTTTCACGGTGTACCTCCTTTTAAAGATAGTATTGTAGTCTTTAAAAGTTTAGGACAACCGCCTAGAAAGTGCGACTTGGTTGACAGGCATATGGAGGTTAAAATCCTACGTTATTCTCGATTTCAAAAAGTCCATATAGCTATATTAGATCTGGACAGCGGTCGGAGTACTGTTAGCTCCTATGGACCTGGAAAGAATGATTGGTGAGATATGAACTTTGAGCCCCGAACAGAGATAGACATGGAAAGTCTGCAGATGAGCAGGGTATTCACGCTAATAGAACCTGGGCCGGTTGTCTTGGTGACTACAAATGACGGCCAAAAAGACAACGTGATGACCATCTCATGGACCATGACATTGGACTTTACAGCAAAGTTTGCCATTACCACCGGACCATGGAATTATTCATACATCGCACTTCAAGAATCAAAGGAGTGTGTAATTTCAATCCCAACGGTGGACCTCATTGATACCGTTGTTGGAGTGGGAACATGCTCAGGGGCTGATACGGATAAGTTTACCAAGTTTAAACTCACTCGTTTGAAAGCCAAATATGTTCGGGCACCAATCATCAAGGAATGCCTCGCAAACATCGAATGTAGGGTTGTTGATATCGTGACTCAATACAACATCGTCGTACTTGAAGGTGTAGCAGCATACTTTGACAGTACTCGAGAGGAGAAAAAAACTCTTCATGCTGTTGGTGACGGCACATTTATAGTAGATGGCCGCAAAATCGACAGAAAGAAGATGATGCAGGCCAAACTTCCAAGTGTAATCTAGCTGTTTGTTAGCCGAAAATTTGGTAAGAAATTATTGGAAATATGGGATTTTAAAATAAGACGGAAAGAGTCAAAAGCAGACCTCTCCCCCCTTTGCTTGCTAAACAGAATGGTGTATCAGCAGATAATTTTCTACGAGACAACCCTGACAAGAAAATCTTTAAGCCGTGGATGTTCCGGGTTCGTGAAAAACTCCTCAGGCGGTTTATCCACCTGGATAACACCTTCATCGATAAAGACGACTCGATCAGCGACCTCTTTGGCAAAGTCCATCTCGTGGGTCACCACCACCATGGTCATCCCTTCAAGAGCAAGTTGCTTCATTACTTCAAGCACTTCACCAACAAGTTCCGGATCCAATGCCGATGTGGGTTCGTCAAACAGAATTGCCTTAGGCTGTAAGGCAAGAGCCCGCGCTATTGCCACACGCTGTTTTTGCCCACCAGAGAGCTGATCTGGGAAGTTTGCAGCCTTATCACTCAAGCCCACTTTGGCAAGAAGTGCTTGTCCCAATTCATTTGCCTTGGCTCGATTCATTTTCCTCACCTTTACAGGTCCAAGAGTAATATTCTCAAGCACCGTCATATGAGGGAACAGGTTAAAATGTTGAAACACCATGGTAGCTTCTGTGCGAACCATATTGATATCGGTATGCTTGTCCATAATATCAAAATCGTCTACCAGAATGGTACCGCTTGTTGGTTTTTCAAGTTTATTTATACAACGCAAAACAGTTGACTTACCAGACCCGGAAGGGCCAATGATAACCACAACCTCGCCTTGCGATACCTGAAGATTAATACCGCGCAACACTTCAATTTTCCCGAATGATTTATAGAGATTTTGAATTTTTATCATATTTATCTCCCCTCTATTTTCATACGTTTTTCAAGGATCTGTAATACCTTCGCAATACTCATAGTCATGGAGAGATAAATAAGGCCGACGGCAAGATATACCTCAAAAGCCCTGAAGTTAACTGCGACAATCTCATCACCCGTTCGCAATAGCTCCCCCACACCGATAATCATCAGTAATGAGGTATCTTTAAGGCTGATAATAAATTGATTACCCAAGGGTGGTAACATACGCCTAAATGCTTGGGGCCAAATGATATAACGCATTGTTTGCATTGCATTTAAGCCAATGGAACGCCCTGCCTCCATCTGCCCGGTGTCAATCGATTGCACTGCACCACGCACAATTTCAGCTATATATGCACCTGAATTCACGGCAATAACAATAACACCAGCCCCCATGGCCGGTAGTCTAAAGCCAAACGCCATTGGTAGACCAAAATAGAGAAACATCGCCTGCACCAGCATCGGTGTGCCTCGTATCGTCTCTATATACAATCCGGCTATTTTACGAACGATCCATGAAGGAGACAATTTCATCAGACCAAAAATAGCGCCAAGAATAAAACCAAAAAAGAGCCCGCCCAGCGTGAGATAGACAGTGAGCTCAGCACCTTTTAAAAGCTGAGGGATTGATTCAACAATAATTGATGGTTCAAAATTAAATGCCATAATGGATATCTATAAGAAAAGAAAAAGGGGGCAAAGTGTGACAACGCACTCGCCCCCTAAGTAAGATAAACCGTCTTTACTTAGCGAGGAGCAACACCAAACCATTTTTCATAAATCTTAGCGTATTCACCATTAGCTTTTAATTTAGCCAGGGCTGCATTGACCTTCTCGACTACTGGAGAACCCTTAGGAAATCCAATACCGTATGGTTGACCTGAATAGAGATCGCCCACGATTTTAACTTTGCCGTCACCACTCTTACTCAGAAAAGATTCAACTACAGGTTTGTCAAACATAACGGCATCAACACCACCTGTCATAAGCTCCATGAACATTGCATTATCATTTGGGAAAAGTTTGAGCGCGGTCTTAGGAGATTTTTCTTTCAAGAAATCAACACTGGTGGTTCCTGTTTTAGTTGCCACAGTTTTATCAGCAAGATCAGCTAATCCTTTAATAGGACTATCTTTTGGGACAAGAAGAAGAAGGCCTGAATCATAATATCCATCGGAGAAATCAATAACCATTTTACGTTCATCGGTGATTGACATACCTGCAATACCTGCATCTAACTGGGAAGATTGAAGACCTGGTACGATTCCCTTAAACGCCATTGGTTGCAGCTCATAGTCAAGGCCTGCTTCCTTTGCTATTGCTGCCCAAAGCTCCACATCAAAACCAACATGTTGGCCGGTTTTAGGGTCTTTAAATTCAAAAGGAGGGAAGTTAGTATCAGTGGCAACAACGAGTTTTGCAGCAGAAGCTGAACCTACAAAAACAGCAAAAACAAGAAATGCAGTTAAAAATAAATTTTTCATAAAAACTCCTCATAGTGTCTAGTTTTATGTACGGTTCAATAGGAAAATATCGCTGTTAAAATAAACTGTTTGCCTATTGTGATTGGCCACAATCCTAACGTATTACAGGGGAATCGTCAATTTCTTTCGCCTTAACTATCATCAACATGGCTCTTTACCACAGCAACTTAAGGTGGTTTGGTGCCTGCTCCTGCAAACCGATTTCGAAGGACATACTCTCATCTTTCGCGCAACCTCGTGGTACACTCTCTCCTATCGATTTTGACTTACTGATTCCTATAACAAGATACCAGAAAATATTGATTTACAGGAAGCATCTTTGATCGATGACAAGTTAAAATGCGATATGCATTCGGCCCCAAGTGACTAGTGACTAACAGGAAAAATATTGCTCTACGCGGAGATAATGGCTACTATTTTTTGCCTATAATAACGGCCGTACCATACGGGAACCAATTTTGTGGGTCTCTGGTAAAAAGCGACGACCTTATCATCCATAAAAGAACGGTTAGTGGCACAACGAGACGACAGGAGCTGATCGACATGGGAAAGCGGTATCTATTGTACAAAGTTTGCAGGGACGGTGATCACCATCTCATCACCTGGCTGACAGCCTCAGGACTGGATGAGGCCAACCTGGCCGCGAAGCTGTTGCGCAAAAACCATCCCCAGGTTCAGGACCTTGCCTTAGACGATGGCGAGTTTTTCGAGATAGTCGAGGAATCCCAGCTCAAGTCCGGCGAGTGGGAACATGCCATGCAGGTCCTGTCCCTTCGCAAAGAAGGGCTGCATTCCGTGGTCGCAAAGAAAGGAAACCATGACTGACTTGTGCGGCAATAATCTCCGGAACGTCTGGGGTGGCGTGGCTGGTCAAAGTTCATGCGGCAACGTCCCTGTCACTGCGGGGTATATTCACTTCAATTTTTAGTAAATGGACGTGGGCGGACCCAGATCCAGCTCGCAACAACTATCGCTCCAAACAGAGTGTAACAGACAGCAAATAGCCAAACAGGCGCTTCGTAGTATAAAATGGTTTCAAGCAGATGAGAAATAAAAAAGCCGGTATAGACCGCTTCGCCACCTTTCAACCTCAGCGCATTCTCCCACATTGTTAATGGGCATATAGCTCCAAACCACGACTGCACCGTTACTACGCCAATAGTTGCAACATGAGCCAACCTAAACCAGGGATTACGAATCCAGAACCATCCACGAGTTTTACCAAGGAGTATAAGCAATAGACCGATTACGACAAAAGCAACGAAGAACACGTGCAAAACCAGGATTGCGTCTGCGGCTAAAAGATAGAGGAGAGATGTTTTCACACGATTAAAAAAATCTTAGCATTAATCTTATTATCTGACTTGATCGTTGAGAGGATCAGAATCTAGTAAACGTTCAGCAGCACTCCATATGCGCATGATCAGGCCGCCCGGTATAACCAACTATAGCCCACCGCCTGCTTGTACGCCTCTGGAGTACTGATAAACGTTTACGGTTTCGGGTTATGCCTCCATTTTGCTCTTTCCGGTGAATGGGTGTGCGCCAGGCGAAGCTCTGGCGATCCTGGTGGTTGGAATACCACCCGCGGTAATTGCCTGTTCACCGCGAAGTCGCCGACCCGGCGTGGAGGAGTAGTCCGAAGCGTCAAGCAGGGTCGGAAAAGACCGAAAGGTCAGATATGTCGCAGGCCGTAACGTAAGTAAACACCCGGCATCAACCCGACAACCGCTCTCCAATTTCAAATAGACTCCGAATGGTCGTCAAATGCATCAATCTCCTCTTGTGGGTTGTCACATTGGATGTAACCAGCAACCTCAGCATCTCTTTCCAACATGTTCCGCTGAGGCATTTCAGCACGCGTCTGCTGATTGAGCTGAAAAATGCGTGATGCATTGTCCAGATCCCGCATACCGGTAATTTCCTTTAGGTAAACCCCCGGCTTTGCCGGGGGACAATAAAAGTTTGACGATTCCTGAAAAATGAGGAAGCCTCCAGACTCGTGGACCACTCAAAGTCACGAGAAGGAGGCTTCAATGAACAACGTAAACAGCTTAAGTCACTCAAGGTGGGAGTGCAAGTACCATGTGGTTTGGATACCAAAATGCAGGAGAAAAGTCTTTTATGGCCAACTTCGAAAACATCTTGGTGAAATTTTGCATGATCTTGCTCGACAAAAAGAAAGCAAGGTTTTGGAGGGGCATCTACAGTTGGACCATATTCATATGTTGGTATCGATCCCTCCGAAATATGCAGTATCTCAGGTAGTCGGCTATATGAAAGGTAAAAGTGCAATTCACATTGCTCGAACCTACCTTGGGCAAAGAAAGAATTATGGTGGCATGAGTTTTTGGGCACGAGGATATTTTGTTTCAACAGTTGGCACCGATGAAGAAGTTGTTCGAGCATACATCCGTGATCAAGAAAAAAAAGATCAACGTGTTGAACAACTGAAATTATTTTAAACTTTGACCACCGAATGGTGGTCCGTGAATCTTTTTAACATACCGCTTTGAGCGGTTCACAATTTAAAGCCACCGGCTTTGCCGGTGGATATTTACTGAAGCAATCGATTCACGATCCTTCAGAAAAGCGATCATGTCTTCCCGTATGATCAAGCCAACCATTGGCATAAAGAATTGCTGCGAATAGCTGGGAATAGCAATTCCCCCCCCATTCAGGCTGTTAAAAGCAGGCTTTATCGAGAGTGTTCCGCTTATACTGGAACTTGGTACACCGACTCAACCCCTGGTTAACCTTGCGGCGATAGCACCCATCCCCTCAGCACCGGCACAAGCCCCGGCAACTCAATCTATCAACCAACCGAACCACTCCAATAAACCCTCGCAAAAGCCTTCTGCAGCCAAGCTCATCGCCAAAATTTACCGCAAAAAATCCATCAAGGATTATGTCGGTCGCAACGAGATACTAAAAGGCAACGGGGCAGCTGATTCCCGTACGGCTTTATTGTTAAATGATCATTGCACCCACGGTCTGGACAATCGCGTCGGCCTTCAGCAAAAATGCACCGCCAAGCACAACACCAGCCGCAGGTAAAATCATTTGCCGAATGGCCAGAATTGCCGCAAAAACCATGCAGGCAACACCGGCGACAAAACCGATCGGACCGAGCAGGATCTGATTGACGCCGATATCGTAGAGATCATAGGCAAAAGAGCCTGCTGCAGGGACGGCCATGGCCATGGCATTAGCCGACATAAAGCAGGCGGCAAAAAGTACGGCCAGGCCGGTTAAGGTTAAGGACTTGGATTTTGAGAACGATAAGGTTCGATTGTGGACCAGAAAACGTGAGGATGGAAACTGGGAGTATGATTGGCTTCCGATGGGAACAGAACTGAGAGAATCATTCAGCTATTGGCTTTATAGTAGGGAAATTACGTCTGAATATGTCTTTTTTTTGTGTAGATAAAACTGAATTCACCAAAGAATATTACGGACAACCTTTCACAAGTCGTCAGCAACCTTTTTGAACGACTATGTGAAAAAGCCCAGGTGGATAAATTCGGTTTTCATGCTATCAGGCATCTGACCGCAACCCAACTATATAAGCAAGGTCGAAATGTTGCTGAGATCCAGAGAGTTCTGAGGCATACGAGTCCAAACACGACTGTCCGGTATTTGAAGACATTGGGTGTTGAAGATATTAGGACAGCGATGGATTCCTTTCAGGCCACCTGTAAAGAAGCGTTAGATTAGTTGGAGGTTGTAAGATGCTTGAGCAAAAAGCCGTCATGGTGCCGTCACAGTCAATAATGGATAAAAAAAAGCCACTTAGAAATTAATCTAAGTGGCTGAATTTACTTGGTGACCCCAAGGGGACTCGAACCCCTGTTACCGGCGTGAGAGGCCCTTTTGTAGCGCACTCCCCACGTGATTTCAGCTAGTTACAGGGCACTAATTAACATTAAAATACATTGAAAACCACCTGGAAAACCACCTGAGATTTACTCTCTTGGCAGCCCCTTGTGGACTCATTCAGAACTCAATCGATTGCTTCAGAAGAAGAAATGAAAGATATAATTCTTATTGCGCAGTTTCAAAAGAAGGATGAGTTTTTGGTAACTGGCAAATGGTAAACCTTGAGGATGCTGATGGGCTTCAGTTGAAGACTTTGTAGCTATAACGTAATTTTTTTACTGCATTTTCCTTCAACATACCAGGAATATTCTTAAATCGTAGGACTAGCCAACTCATTCTTATTGGCAATGAAAACATCAGTCTGGCACTTCTCGATAGTGTCGTGGTATCAGTCGTGGTGCCTAACGCTTTTCCTGAAGTGATCATCAAAAATAATCTGGAATAATTTAAAATTTCGAATTGCTCCATTTTCGTTACGTTTTAGACAACTATTTTTTTATTTTACTTAGTGGCGAAATGCTCTATTACTGCCATTGTTTAGATCAAATCCCCGATCGAGCTATCTCTGCTCACGTTAGCCATCGTGACTGAAGCCTTGTTATTTATTTTTGTATCATCATGGATCGCGGCCACATGAATTGTTTTGAACCATCAACCGTATTTTGTGGCAAAGGTGGATTTGGCTTGTTCAAGAACGTATTGCTCGCATGACCGAAAATGGCCAGGGTATAATACCCCGCGGGATGTTGGCAGAGACCAAATCATAATCACAGAATTTTTGCCGGCTCTATTTTTCGGAACGGAAAAAATCTGATAGGCTAACTTCAGGCGGGAGGCAAAGAATTTTTTGATATTTTGAATCCTTATCCGGGTTGGTTTAGCCCTAGAAGCCTGAAATTGAATGGTTCCGATATTACAATAACATATCGAATAAGTTGCTGGCGTTTACGTTTCTATGAATCGCTGATTGCAAAAAGATATCCCAAATCCTGACAGGCAGGTCAGTTTTCCTGTCGACCATCAATCAGAACTATTTCGCGAGTGATTCAACCATCCAGTATCTTTTTCTCTAAGCTTTTTTCTTCCTACGGAATCTGAGCCTGCCAGAATTTAAATCTTCAATGGTTCGGGCAAAAAAATTTGGTGCCGTGCAAAAATATTGAATCGAACGGACCTCATATGTTTGTTGAGATGATGGCTATTCCCCAATCAGAATCCAAGAGACACGCTGAGACCAAAATAATCAGGGTGATGGCAAGCAGGGCGGTTGTTTTCATGTAATTCTCCGTTTGGCAACCGCTCAAGCCGATATCGCTTCCTGCATGATTTTTACAATCGTATTCTCGACTTCCTGCGCTGCTCCGGCCAGCTGCGGCGAGTTGAACATCGCCAGAAGGGTGGTGGGCTTCAAGGTAGCTAGAATGGTTTTGCCATCTTCTCGATAGAGGGATATCCGACAGGGCAGGGCGGTGGAAATGCTCATATTCTGTTCAAGAACCTTTTTCGCCTGTTGCGGCTGGCAGACCTCGAAGATCTGGCATTCCCGGGTGAATTGGACTCCTTTCTTGGTCATGGTTTCCTGGAGATTGTGGACCTGCATGATCCCGAAATGATTTGCCGGGACGGCAATCTGTAAGGCAGCTGCTACTTCACTCATGGTTTTGTCAGTGGATAATTTGATCAGCATAATTCTTCTTTCCTTTGTTAAATTTGAACTGTTGAAGACGGCGCACTGTCAGGGGCAGGCAGTTTTCCTCCATTGCCAATGAGGAAAGAATATTTATCCCTACGCTCGTCGTTGACGAGTTCATAGCTTTTCGTCTCGTTGGTGAAGAGGTATACAGTGTGCTGCCAAAGGGGATGTGCTTAAGGCTTGTTTTTCGCGTAGAGCGATCCCTGCCAGGTGATCCAGTTGGGCGTCCGTTGTCGTGGGAAGAAAGCGTTTTCGATAAAGCTCGTCGTGCAGGATAGTCATAACGGCAACCATTGGTGCGGCGATTAATACCCCCAGGACGCCGAAAGCGGCGATGCTGAGGAGCATGGAAAAGACTACCGCCAACGGATGTAATTTCAGGCGCCGCGCCATAATGTAAGGCATGATCACATTGTTCTCGAAGGCTTGAACAGCTATATAGACAAGCACGACCCACAGCGGAGTCAGCCCGCCTTTGCCGACAGCCAGTAAAAGCGCCGGTACGGCGCTCAGTATCGGACCCAAAAAAGGAATCGCTTCCAGAACACAGGCGACCAGCCCCAGAACCAGCGCGTCCATGAAACCAAAGATTGGCCACATCAGGATAAAAACCAGCATGCCTATGGTTACCATTCCCAACAGTGTCGCGCCGGCCCACATGGGGACAAATTTCCCAATACGCTGCAGGATAGTCACCGCCTGATCGTGGTGGCGCTCAGGGAAGAGGGCAAGTATCGCTCGCAAAGACCGGGCGAGGATTCATAAGCATAAAAATCACCCCGAAAAAAACCGTTACCAGAACGACCAGTATCTGTGCACCGTTAAATGCCACTGCTGTGAAGCTGCCGAGTGCATCCGTGAGCATTTTGCCCAAACCGGCACGAAGCGTGTCCGCCTCTTGGGGGGAAGCCGGTGGAACTGGTTTTTTCTTTGGTGAAACGACTTTCGATTTTCTCGGTACGGAATTGTCCTCAGCAATTTCAGTGCTGACTTCCGCCTGGAGCTTCTCCTCGAAAATTACTGATTGCTGCTCAATTTTAATTAGGGGTTTCTGCAGACGTTCCCAGTATCCAGGTAAGGTCTCCGAGATGGTAACCACCGAGGCCTTCATTGGACCAAAGAAGGCCCAGCATGTCAAACCGATAACAACAATCAATCCAACCGCGAGCAGTCCCGTCGGTATTTTTCTTCCACCTGTTTTGGCCCTCATCCAGGTGATCACCGGATTGACTGCAAGAGAAATCAACAGAACCAGCAGAAGAGACAACAAAATGGGAGAGAGGAGTGAGAATGTTCGGATAAAGGCAAGAAGTGCCGCACCAAGCACTATATAGAAAGAAATCGAACATGGCTTTGGTTCTGCTGTGGGATTGTTTGGCATGACTCTTTCCATTGAAGATTTGCTCAAAGTTTGATCTTGATAGATGGGAAATTTTTCAACACCTCCCTTGTCGTGAACTATTTTCTGAATCTCACCGGCTGTTGGCCGGGTCGACACTAGCGACGATTGCCTTTGTGTTCGCGCAGAAATCCTAGCATCTGCTCGATGATGGCCAATCCCAGGGTAAGATTTGAACCAGTATTGAACATACCTTTCCGGATGCCGTGGACCTCGATATGAAACAATTGACGACGCAGGTCGCAACATATGGCCAGGCGGTTCTTGGCCTCCTGGATCTTTTTCATTTCCTGATTGAGAAACATGCCATGTCCTTTTTAAGTTCCGCTATACTCTGGTCAAAGGCCAGGGGTTTTTGACCCAGGTGTCGGCTAAGGGCAATAAAGAGGACCACTCCTGCCAGCAGGCCGGCTGCCGCCGCGGCGACAAGTCCGTATATTCTCCATTCGGGCGGTAAGGTGTACACCCCGGCCAGAATCAGCAGCATGAGGCCAACCATGGAAAAGACCACTCCCATACAGGCCAAAAGCCATGCCTGGACAAGATGTATCTTGGCTTCGCGCAACTCCAAAGCCAGCAGTTCCAGGCGATCTTCGAGGATTTGACCGGCTAACCCGCTGAATCGCCCGGCAGCCCCGGTAAACCTGGAAATGATCCGCGGAAGTCTGGTCATGTTATTTCCTTGACATGAACCAGCCCAGCAGCAGGCCGCCGAGAAATGTGCCGCCTATGGCGTAGTATGGTTTTACATGAATGAACTCGTCAGCCTCCGTTACTTTACTCATAAGCTGCTTTTCAAGATCGCCGTACCCGCTTTTGCTGGAATCCAGGCGTTCTTTCAGGGCCTCTCTGGCTGATTTGATCCGATCATCCAGCTCTCCGGACGTGGCATCCACGAGGGCTCGGGCATGGTCAATGATGTGCTGCATTTCTTCACTCATTTTTTGGGTATTATCTTGCGCGCTTTTCATGTTGGCTACTCTCCTTGAGGTTATTTTTTCTACTCAGTGTATTACTTAAACACGCCCATTGGCCTGCGTGGACAGATCATCGTTATGGTGGCTGAACTTTCATTCCTTATATTTGCCGACGCTATTTACCGGGTGGAGCGGGTTAGATGCGACGTCCCTGTATGACCCGAACCAGAATCATGATGACCGCAAGAACCAGAAGGATATGTATAAACCCTCCCATGGTATACGAAGAGACAAGACCAAGAAGCCAGAGGACAACGAGGATGATTGCAATTGTTCCGAGCATGTTAATTCTCCTTTCAAAATATACTGTTTTGGGCATGCCAGGTGATTTCGCCCTGGTGGTCATATGTGACCTTTCTGTAATACATTGATATTTCCCAGTCTCACTGCTGGAGCAGTAAAATTGTGTTCTAACGTGAGGTTCCGCCCGCAACTTCCGCAAGACTGCCAACTTCATAAAATAGTTATAAGGTCTGCGGAGTACCAAGGATAGCAAGCAAACCGTGGGCAGTGTCCCGATGTGAAATACGTGGCGATTTCATCCTCGTTGAAGAAAAAAAGCTGCTCCCGCAGATCTTCTTCGTTGCTATCGAGTATCTCTGCTATGGCAAGGACCAAACGAGCCTGCCAGAGTTGCAGATCCGTCGTGGTTGTAACGTGTTCCATACCATATTCCTGAAGCAGAGAAGAAATGATTCTATGCTTGAAATCAAGTGGTTCTCTGCCTGCCTGAGCAGGGCTTGGGTCTGTGGTGCGTCCGCTCAGTTGGGCAACCAGATGTTCTTTTCGCTCACTGACATCACGGATCAACCGTAAAAAGTGTTCACGATTATCTCCAAGAGGAGCAGGAACATGTGCCTGGCATAAACCACGTTTTAGGAAAAGCTCGGCTTCGGAATTGGTGACAGATCCGGTTCCATGTTCCACCACCTGTAAAAAGTGCAGGGGGGTAAAAAATAACATCAGCGGATAGGTTTTCTCATTGAAAATATCGGTTTCCGGGAAGTATAACGTTTCAAAAATGTTCATAGTTGTAACCATAAGCTTATGAAAAAAGTATCAAGGGGTGGCGGAATGGCTCTCTTCTACCATAGATATAGCAACCTTTATGCCAGGTATTTCGGGCTGGATGTCAGACGGTCTATCGTGCTGATTTGTATTGAATAATCAGGTAATTTGGATTTTTTGGCTTGCCGTCATCAGCCAATATAAGAGGTCATATTTGCTCAAATGGTCACATATGACCTCTTAGGGGAGGGTTTTATAGGTAATGGTGGCGGATGTGAAGGATAGAATATACTTGAGATTCGGAGTTTAGTTGAAGCCTCCACTTTAATATCCAAAAGGACGGATTCCTGCTTGCCGCAATTCTGGCCTGCTCCTCAATGCCTCCCATGGGCGGGTAGGACTGTGATGCTACCATCGGATTCCCATCACTAATCAGCAACTATCTCCACCCGGTCCTTGCCACTTCTCTTGACTTGATAGAGGGCAGCATCTGCCGAAGCAACCAGATCTCGACAAGTTCTGTTCATTTTTCCGTACGAGGCCACGCCAATGCTGACACTCACTCGGCCGCCACCGGGCAGGTGATCCGCCATTTTAACTCTCATTCGGTCGGCAATTATGCCGGCGAGATGAACATCGGTCGATGGCAGGATAACTGCGAATTCCTCCCCTCCAAAACGGCAGCAGATATCTGAATCTCTCGCCTCGTGCGTGAGCGATTTTCCCATCGATGCCAAGACCCTGTCGCCTTCCTGATGCCCGTAGGTATCATTGACTGCTTTGAAGTCATCGATATCGATCAAAATCAGGGAGACGATGGTATCATATCGAGCAGCGCGCCTCACTTCCAGGTCCATTTGCTGGAAGAAATAGGTATGGTTGAACAATCCAGTTAAACCGTCACGCAAAGAAAGTCCGACTAATTCTTCGATAGCCGCCTCACCGACCAGGGTGGGGGAGTGCATATTGCCGGTTATATTTGAAAGATAATCCAGCGCGGCAACAATTGTCCTTGCATTTCTTCCCAGCACCGCCGACAGATGATATTTATGCCGGATGATTTCATCCCAAAGGTGTTCGGCGGTTTCCGGTGGAAAATATTGATGGGTGATCGAATAGAGCAGATCGGAAAAGAACCTGAGGCCACGGCTTATCTTGAGATTGTCAAGACGATTTTTCTCGGTTTCAGTGAGAACTCGATCTCCGGCCAGAGCAGACACCAGATCCGCCGAGAGGGCCTTGGCATCAAGGATTCTCTGCTGGCGATCAGGATCGGATTCTTCAAGAACCGGAAATTGTTCGTTTGTTTCCATCATGATTCAGGTTCAGCTACAATTCCGGGTTCCTGGGCAAATTCAGGGTAAAGTTCCTTCGCAACATTCCGGACAGATGCCATGTTGGGCTCAGTGAATGCGGGCATGCCTGAGAAGAAGGCCTCAAAGGCTGCCGGGCCACCGGCTGAAGCACCGATGCCGACGATGGGAAACTGTTTCATCGGTTCAATCTTGTAAGCCCTCATTAGACTTTCCCCATCATGACGACGACCCGGTGTTTTACCAGTTCCCGTTCCAGCAGGATAACCTTACCCTCAATGCGCCTTCCATCCATCTCCACCCAAAGGACACCGCGCTGACAGCCGGAAGGATTTTCCACCTCAATCGCATAGGTCGTCTCACCATGCCGATACTTGAGGCTGAAGCGAGGCCAGTTCGCCGGGATGACCGGATCAATTTCCAGCTGATTGCCCCGCACCTTGAG
This sequence comes from uncultured delta proteobacterium, assembly GCA_963804605.1. Taxonomy (GTDB): domain Bacteria; phylum Desulfobacterota; class Desulfobulbia; order Desulfobulbales; family Desulfocapsaceae; genus Desulforhopalus_A. Next base: position 36,804 of record CAWDRB010000024.1, on the reverse strand, counting down.
GCCAAGAACCTCCTCGGTCCAGGCCCGGTACATCCATGCCGCCGCCCCGGTGTACCAGGACCAGCCACCCCGGCCGATCCGTCCGGGCAGGCGGTAGACATCGGCGGCGACAACATAGGGCTCTACTCCGTAGTCCCAGACCGCCTGTGCGTCGCGGGCATGTTCGATCGGGTTGAGCAGGCGCAGCAGTTTCACAGCCCTCTCCCCATTGCCTTGACGGGCTGTGGCCATGGCCATCCACAGGGCGGCATGGGTGTACTGGCCGCCGTTTTCGCGTACCCCCGGTGGGTATCCTCTGATATAGCCGGGCGAGGGTTCCGCGTGATCAAAAGGTGGGGTAAAGAGCAGCGCCAGCCCTTCATCCTCATGCACGAGATGGTGCCAGGCAGACTCCATGGCCTCCTCGGCCCGCTCGGGATCGGCCATGCCTGAAAGCCATGCCCAGGATTGAGGCAGGGAATCGATTTTGGCCTCAGGGTTCCTGCCTGATCCGAGCGGGGTGCCGTCATCGAAAGTGCCCCGCAGATACCACGCACCGTCCCAGGCGGATTTTTCAATTCGATCTGCGAGGATGGCTCTTTTTTCTTGATAAGTCTGGCTCAATTCCGGTTGCTGCATCAAAGTTGCGAGCTCAGCCATTCCCTGTAAACAATCGCCGAGGAACCAGGCAAGCCAGACACTCTCTCCCTTTCCTTTGGCACCGACCAGATTCATGCCGTCGTTCCAGTCTCCTGTGCCGATCAAAGGGAGGCCATGGGGCCCGGCCGTCAGTCCGCGGCTTATGGCCCGCCGGCAGTGTTCAAAGAGGGTGGCATGTTCGAGGGAGATATCAGGGGTGGAGAAAAGCTCATGCTGGTCGTCTGCCAGCAAGGCACTCTGCAGGAAGGGGATCTCCGCCATCAGGATATCCGAATCCCCGGTGGTGCGGACATAGTGCGCGACCACATAGGGCAGCCAGAGCAGATCGTCGGAAATACGCGAGCGAATCCCGGCGCCGGCCGGTTCATGCCACCAGTGCTGGACATCCCCTTCCAGGAACTGCCGGCTCGCCGCCAGCAGGATCTGGTCCCGCGCGATTTCGGGCCTGGCGTAACAAAAGGCCATGACGTCCTGCAGCTGATCGCGAAAACCGAAGGCGCCACCTGACTGATAGAAAGCGGAGCGGCCCCAGAGTCGGCAGCTGAGGGACTGGTACTGCAGCCAGCGGTTGATGAGAAGGTCGGCGGCGAGGTCCGGGGTGTGCACTTCAATGGCGCCGAGCAGCTCATTCCACCAGGATTTGGTTTCCTGCAGCGCGTCCGTCACGGCATGATCTTCACGGTAGCGGAGTACCAGTTCTCTGGCCTGAACAGTCGATTCGGCCTGGCCGAGTATGCAGGTGATATGCCGGTGCTCGCCCGGTGCCATGGTGAGGGTGACCCGGAGTGCGGCGCAGGGATCCAGTCCGGCCCCGACCCGCCCGGAAAGTTTGGTCAGTTCCATGGCAATTGGTAAGGCCAGCGAACGATTGCGGCCGATGAAGGCGGTACGGTCACCGCCGTATGATTCAGCCTCCGGGGTGATGGCCACAAAGGCGACTCGATCACCATACTCGGGATGATAGCGGTTTTGGGCCAGCATCGCGCAAATCTCGTCATCCCAGTGGGTAGAGACATGCATCTGGGAGCTTTCGCGGTTTTCGCCAAGGGTTAACTCCACATAATAGGTAATCGACAGCCTGCGCTTGGCCGAGGAACTGTTGATGAGCCGCAGGCGCTGGAGTTTGACCGGACTGCCGCCGTTCTCATCCATCGGAACGAAGACGGTCAACTCCTGCTCGATCCCTTTGCTGTTATGCTCAAAGACTGTATAGCCGGATCCATGCCGGGCCCTGTAGGCAGGCTCTTCCCGGATCGGTGCCGCGGTTGGCGACCAGTAGAGGCCGCTTTCCTCGTCGCGGATATAGAGGGCCTCGGTAGCCGGATCCAGTACCGGGTCATTCGACCAGCCGGTCAACCGGTTGCGTTGGCTGTTGCCATACCAGGTAAAACCGGACCCTGTCTCGCTGACCATGGTGCCGAAAGTCGGGTTGGCGATAACGTTGACCCAGGGTGCCGGGGTGTTGGTGCCGGGGCCGAGATAGATCGCATATTCCCGACCGTCCGGGGTAAAGCCGCCGAGGCTGTTGAAATAGTTCAGCTCCATGAAAGGCAGTGGGGCTGAAGGCTCCGGGCGGCCACGTTTTGTTATGAGCCTTTCCAGCAGTTCCGGCACCTCCACCGGTACTCCCAGTTGCTGGGGAAGGGGGCCGCGGGCCGCCACCATCACCACGGATGCTGCGGCCTTCAGGAGTTTCTGACCCTCCTCTGGGATCTGCTTCAGACTTCTGAGAAAAATTTCCCCCGGCTGCTCCACCGTTGTCGAGAGTGTATGGCTGTGAATCAGCTGTTCCAGCCTTTCCTGAAGTGGCCGCTGATAACTTCCCGCCTCTTCGTTGAGGATTATCAGATCGAACGATAAACCATGCATCTGCAGGTAGGTATGGGCTTGGACCATCTGCCGGACCAGACTGATTTCCCGTGTTTCGCCAATGGTGATGAGGATCATCGGCCGGTCTCCCGAGATACCGTACGGCCACAACCCGGCCTGACCTTTGTAATTTTCAGCAAGCCGTCTGGCGGAAGCACGCAGCAGTGAATTGGCAAAGAGCAGGTGACTTGCGAGGCGCTGGAACCTTCGGGCTTCGTCCGGCTGGATGCGCAGCATCTGTAACTGCTGCTGGGCATAGTGCCATGCTAAAGCCATTGCCCGTTCGGTGTCATGGGGATCACTGTATTTATCAAGCAGCACCAGCACCTGTTCCCGGCTTGCCCCGGCAGCGAGCATCAGGCGGACCTGGACGCGCCCGCCCGGCGCAAGAGAGATGTTTTTTCGCAGGCTGAGAATCGGATCGAGAACAAACCCCTGACTGCCGCCAAGATCCTGCATTGCCCCCATGGGCCGTACCAGCGTCCGCCCGCGGCCGATGAAACGAGCCCGGTCGGTCTCAAACTGCCATCCTTTTCCTTCCGGGTTCGCGCTTTCATTTTCTTGAAGCGTCAGACAATGAGCGACATAGAGGGGTGGATCTTTTTCACCCCTCGATCGCCGCCAGGCAAGCAGCGCCTCATGGTCCGGGATTGCCTCGGTCTCTATGAAAAGCTTGTTGAAGGCCGGGTGCTGGAGGTCGGCGTTATGCGGCGCCATAGCCAGTTCAACATAGCTGGTAAGGTTCAGACGGCGAACCTGAGCTGAGTGATTGACCAGGGTGATCCGTCGAATCTCCACATCGTCTTCCGGTGAGACGATAATCTCGGTTTCACTGGTAATGGAGTTGTCGGTACGCCTGAATACCGCCCGGTCGGTGGCAAAATCGACCGAGTAGCCATCGACATTGCCACCGACCGGATGATAAGTCGACGACCAGAGATGATCGGTATCTACCTCATGGATATAGCAGAAACATCCATGGGTATCGCAGGTCGGATCGGATCGCCATCGGGTCAGTTGTCGACTGCCCCACTGACTGTAACCGCCGCCGCTGTTGGTGATCATCAGTCCATACCGGCCGTTGCCGAGCAATAGTGTTTTGGGCATGGTGGTATGGGGGGTGGTAATGGTGGTGCGTGACGGAGCGACCAGGTCGACGGCCAAAAGCTTTGGTTCACTCTGCCGGATCGAGATAAGGTGAATTGGCGGCAGAGTTGGGATGCGTTCCTGGAGCAGCGCCTCAAAGGCACGGACCCTTGGATCGTTATGGAAACGCCGCGGGAACGGGTTGTCATGGAGGAAATTGGTGAGGGCCAGAAAGGCCATGCCCTGGTGATGGGCCATATAGGCCTCGATAATTACCCCGTGTTTCAGGGTTTGGCTGGAATGATCACGCTGCGGCTGCCGGCTGAAATCCATTGCTTCGAAATAGCCGTAATCGCCAAGCAAACCGAGGCTGTTCAACCGTGTCATATTCCCCACCACCGCATCTGGTGCAAGGTTTAATGCCAGCAGAGAGGCGTAAGGGGCGACGACCGGTTGTTCCTCCATACCGCGCTTCAGGCTGAGGGTCGGCACGCCAAACGCCTTGTATTGATAGGTTTTTTCCAGGTCCAGATCGGCAAAGGCGGATTCGGAAATGCCCCAGGGCACCCCATGGGTACGGCCGTAGGTGATCTGGATTGCCACAGCATTTCCTGCCGCCTTGTCGAGCAGCGAATGGGGGTAGGAGTGTTGAAAGAGCAGCGGCATGAGATACTCGAACATGGTCCCGGTCCAACTGAGCAACACCCGCTGCCGGCCAACAGCACCATAGGGTCGGCTGAGGGTGAACCAGTGTTCCAGAGGGACATCGCCCCGGGCGATGGCGACGAAACTGCCGAGTCGTGACTCGCTGGCCAGGAGGTCGTAACTGGAGCCATCCAGGCGGTTGGTGGAAACGTTATAGCCGATAGTAAACAGCTTGCGTTTAGGGTCGTAGAGAAAACGCATGTCCATCCCTGATGTGAAAGTATCAATGTCTGCCTTTAATCGATCAGCTAGCGCCAGGGTTTCTCCGGCCAGCCATTGCGCGGTGGCGAAGGCATCAATAAAACGGTCGAGCCAGACGGCGAGGGTCGGGCAGGTTTCGGGAGATTCTTGTCGAATTCTTTTCAGAAGCCCGATCGATTCGATGTTTCCCTGGGCCAGATCGATAAGCGATGGTGCCCGGCAGAGGTCTTTGTCGATGGCCAATACGGCAAGCTCACCCAGCGGGGCAAGTTCTACCGCAGATTTTTCGGCAAGGATGGGGGCCCAGGCGAGATAGCGCTCAGCAAGGGATCGCCATGCAGTCGCCTGGTCTGCCAGTTCTTTCGCCCATGGGGTGGTTGTCACGGCGGTAACCATTGACTGGACATCGATCGCCATTCGCTCTTGGCGATGCAGCAACTTATCCAGGGAGGACGGAGGAGCATTCCAGTGTATCAGAAGTGTGTCGAGGGTCTGGTGACTGAAATCAACCAAACCTTTACGGAGCACCACCTGTTTCAGTACTTCGCCGGTATCGGCCAAACCGGCAAAAGCCTTGCCGTCAATAAGCGGATCGCCAACCAGTTCGTCGAGGCCCTGTCGCAAGGCCCACAAGGCGCCCAGCAGGTTGCCGCTGTCGACGGTCGAGACATAACGAGGCTCCAAAGGGGCCAGAGTCCCTATATCGTACCAGTTGAGCAGATGTCCTTGATATTGTTCCAGGCTGCCGATAGTCGCCATGGTGCTGGTCAATCGTCGCAAGACCTGGTCAATGGTCAGGTAGCCGCAATCATAAGCTCCCAGGGCGCTGGCCATCCAAAGGCCGATATTGGTCGGACTTGTCCGCATGGCCAGGCGATTCTGATGGGCAACTTGATAGTTGTCGGGCGGCAGCCAAGAGGTGTTGTCGCCGACAAAGGCCGAGAAAAAGTGCCAGGTCCGCCTGGCGACCTGCCTGAGCAGACGGCGGTCCGCTTCCGGCAGCGGGCGGTCGCCCTTCTGTTCGACCGGACGCAGATTTAAAAACCAGCCGATCAGTGGAGAGACAAACCACAGGCCGAGCCAGGGAGCAGCAGACAGCAGGCTTTTTGGTGTAAAGTAGAAGAGGGTCCAGGTCACGACGATGCTGAAAAAGCTGCCGAATGTGAGTCCTGCCACGAAGAGGGACTGTCTTCGTGCCACGTCTCCTCGCCCGCGCCCACTCAAAATAGTCGCCTGGGCTGTCCACTGCAGCAGCCGGCGTTTGGAGATCAACCGCCGGTAACCGACTCGGACAATGGCATCCAGGGTCACAGCCGCCTGGTGCGGGAGTAGGGCGGCGTCGGTCATTGCCCGCAGGATGTCGTGGCCTAACTGCCGGATGTCAAAATATTTTAATCCTTTTATGGTGGTGGCCATGGTGAAGGGCTGAGCCAGAGGATGGAAGATCAGCTGTATGCCGATAACCAGTGCGGCACATGCGCCCATCCGTGGCGAAATGAGCCAGGATACCAGCAGCAGCAAAACACTGGCGGCCGGCAGCAGGCTCCGGCGCAGGTTGTCGATAATCTTCCAGCGGTTGAGCGGCGACAGCGGATTTGGTCCCCGGCCGCCCTCCGGCAGAGGCACACTGGGGAAAATCCAGCCGGCTATCTGCCAGTCACCGCGAATCCAGCGATGGGCCCGCTTGGCATAGCTTTGATACCCCTGCGGAAAGTCATCGAACAGCTCGATATCGCTGGCCAGGCCCACCCGGACATGGGCGCCTTCGATCAGGTCGTGGCTCAGAATCCAGTTTTCCGGGAATCTTCCGGACAGAATTCGGCTGAAGGTGCGAACATCGTAGATGCCTTTGCCCTGGTACGAGCCTTCGCCGCTGAGGTCCTGATAGACATCGGAGATAGCCTCGGTGTAGGGATCGATCCCGACGGCATCGGCGAAAAGACGGCTGAAGGTCGAGATACTCGTGCTGGTCAGGGTCGGGCTCACCCGCGGTTGGATGATGGTGTAGGAACCGGCGATAATCCGGCCTGTTCCGTCAAAGCGTGGCTGATTAAGTGGATGGGCCAGGGTCTCGACCATCCTGCGGGCGGTCCCGTGCGGCAACTGGGTGTCACTGTCCAGGGTGATGATGAAACGGACGTTCGCCAGGTGATCCGGATTCCCCACAGAGACCAGGGCTGGAGCATCCTCGGGCCGTGTCCCTTCGATAAGGCGGTTCAGTTCCTCCAGCTTGCCCCGTTTACGTTCCCAGCCGATGAATCTCTGCTCGGAATCGCTCCAGGAGCGCTCGCGATGGAAGAGGAAAAAACGCCCGCTCCCGTGGCGCTGGTTGAGGGCTTCAATCTGCTCCCTTGCATCTTTTAGCAGGAGGCTGTCACCTTCAAGGGAAAGTGCATCGGCATCGATATAATCAGAGAACAGACTGAAGAGAAGATTTGTTTCTTTATTGGCTAAATAGCGGATTTCCAGTTTTTCCACCTCGGATTTGACCGTCTCCCTGTCGGCCAGCATCATCGGCACGACCACCAGGGTGCGGAAAATGTCGGGAATCCCTGAGTCGGTGAAATCCATTTTGGCTAAAGGTCGTGGTGGCAGCAGGCGAGTGATAAGGTAATTTACCACCTCGATTGCCAGCTGGCTGAGGGGAATCACCAGGAGTAACAGTACGCTGAAGAAGATGGCGGGTGACCTTCCGACCGCACCTGAGCTGGGGTGCAGGGCGAAGCTGGTGATCAGCATCAGAAACAGGGTAAAGAAAAAACCAATGGCGAGAAAATAGACAGCGGTGTGATGAGCAGAGATCCAGCTCAGAAAACGGTAACGGTATGCTTCACGATAAGAGAGCAGTTGGGCCAGCTCGGTCCGAGCTTCGCCGATCAGCCAGGTACCGACGTGGCTGCGACGTTCATCGCCCGCCTTTGTTCCCATGACATCTTTTGCCAGCTTGATAACATAAGCGGCAATCTCTTTTTCGGGTCGGCCGGCAGCAAGGGCGATTGCTTCAACTGCCCCACGGCAGCGGTCGCGGGTGGCGAAATCCATGCCGGGATAGATACCGGACGGATCGAATCGCAGTATCTGTTCAACCCGGTTGAGCTTTTCGAAGATCTCCCGCCAGTCCAAAAGAGCAAGGTGGCGCAGACTGGTGAAGGCATTGCCGCAGGCCAACTGGTCCCTAGTTTGGCGGTTCAGTTCACGCTGCTGAAGATCATACAGGGGCGTTTTCAGCGTACGTTCGAGCCAGTTCTGGACCGGCGACAGGGCGGCTCCTTCATCGTAGAGCAGGCCGATCAGCTGTACGCCGAAATAAGGGCTGGGCTTGGTCTCTGCTATCGTAAGTTCGGAGAGAAGGGCAAAAAGCTGGTTGTAATCTCGACGATTGGCGGCGATCAGCCGGTTCGCCCAGAAATCGGCCAACTGCCGATCGCGAAGATCGGCCAGGGCAGTGACAGCCAGGCTCTGGATACTTTCAATAAGGGCGATACGCAACATCTGCGGAATGGCCCAGAGTTCTCCGATGGTCAGTGTTCGCACCGATTGATGGGCATCGAGAAAGGCGGAAATATTCTCCCGATCCAAGTGCAAATCCAAATGGCTGACAAGATTTTTGGCAAGGCCGTAGATGCATGGCAATCCCCGATACGGATCGGAGGCCAGGCTCGGCAACTGCTTGAAAAAGCGCGGTGGAAGGTTGAGCAGCACATCGCGGGCATTCTCCTCCAGAATGTACTCGTTGTCGAGGATCCAATCGGCCGCAAGGGTGGCTTTTTGTTCCAGGCGGCTTGCCGCACCGAGATCCACGCATACCTGACGAAGCCATTTCCGTGTCTGCCTGATACGTTTGAGCAAGTTGCTGTTGGGTGAAGGATGCTGATCCACCTCTTGTTCGCCGGCATGGCGCCTGGCATGTTCCAGGATCTGGGGCTGGGAGAGTTTTTCCACCCGGCCCCGGGCCTCCACCCGGCGCTCGCGACTGGCATGCAGGACAAAAAGCGCAGGAAGGGTATCACCGCTTTCACGCAATAATGCCATTGCGACCGGTAATTGATCTACCGACACGTTGAGAAGAACGACGGATTCTCCCGATACGAGCCAGCGGGCGTGGTTGCGCATAATGCTGCGCTTAATCCCAAATTTTTCGCGTCGGAAAAGGGCGAGAACCGCTACCCCGCCGATTGTTGCACACACCAGGACTACTGTCGGGAATATGAAAATATCCCCCCCGGTGAACAACTGCAGCCAGTGCAGAAAAAGGCAGACAATGGCGCCAATTCCCCCGCATAGTATGGCAACCAAACCTGCTCTGGTAGCACGACGCCGGAAAAACGAGTCCACTGTCCGAGTGGTTCCGTTCAAGCCTTTTTGCATCAGGACGGCGGCCGAAAACCCTTTTCTTGTCAATTCAAAAAGGGCTTTTCGAGCTTCATCCTGTTTTGCATAATAACCTGTAATTATGGTGCGGCTCAAATTTTGTCCTTCCTAATATGTAGTTTTCTGGATTTTGAGCTTGCGCATGCGGGCCCGCAGGGTGCTGCGGTCGAGGTCGAGGATTTCCGCTGCACTGTCTCGGCCGCTTACTTTCCAATTGGTTTGTTCCAGAACTTGGAGAATATGTTCGCGCTCAACCGCTTCCAGGGTTTTTGGGCTGATAGAGAGGCCCTTAACCGGCTGCTTTAGTTCATCAGCCAGATGGAGTTTGGGGCCCGCCGAGTTGATTATCGCCCGTTCGAGTACATTTTCCAGTTCCCGGATATTTCCCGGCCAGTGGTAATCCTGCAGTTTACGTATGACTGTTTCCGGTATAATAGCAACCGGCTTACCCAATCTTTTGGATATTTTTTTGATATAAAACGCCACGAGGAGCGGAATGTCGTCTCGGCGGTCTCGAAGCGGCGGCATCGTAATCGGAAAGACATTCAGTCGATACCAGAGATCCTCACGGAAATTGCCTTTCCGGACCTCCTCCTGCAAATTCCGATTGGTGGCGGCAATAATCCGTGCATCGACCTTGATGGTGTGGGAGCCGCCCAAACGTTCAAATTCGCCCTCCTGGACTACTCTCAGTAACTTGGCCTGCAATTCCAGAGGTAATTCACCGATTTCATCGAGAAAAATGGTCGCCCCATCAGCAATCTCAAATCGCCCAAGATGTCTGGCCTGTGAATCTGTAAAAGCACCCTTTTCATGACCGAACAGTTCACTTTCAATGAGGTTCGCCGGCAGAGTGGCACAGTTTACTTTGATCAATGCCCTTTTCTTTCGCGGGCTGAGGCTGTGAATGGCACGAGCGGCCAGCTCTTTCCCGGTTCCGGTCTCGCCCAGAACCAGGACGGTGGTATCGCTGCCGGCGATCTGTTCAGCTTTATAGAGTACATATTTCAGTCCGTTGCTCTGTCCAACGATGGTCTCATGATCGTAATTCAGTTTAATCTCTTCCTGCAGATAGGCTCGTTCTGCCTCCAGCAAATCTTTTAACTTCTGTATTTCGGCGAGGGAGTTTTCTGCAGCCTGCCTGCCTCTCTCCGCATCTTCTTTAGCGACGACAAGTTCGGCAGTTCGTCTCTTAATAAGCTCCTCAAGATGTTTTTTGTGAGTTATCCGGTCGGTTACATCCTCAATGGCCAGAAAGATCAGTTGGTTCTCTGTTGTGTCTCTCTCGATCCGGCAAGCATTCAGATGCATTATTTTTCGGCCGATGGTTGCAAAGGTATGTTCTACTTCGAAGTCATCAAATTTCGAATTGTCAGGGAGGATCTTTTCGAGCAGCTCTCTCAGTCCCGGAATATTCCATTGCCGGTTGCCAAGATCGTAAATAACGGTTCCCTCCGTCTCGTCTTGTTCGACTTGGAAGGTCTGGTAAAAGGCACGATTGGCCTTGACAACCCTGAAATCGGCATCAAGAAGCAGGATGGGCTCGCGAATGGAATCGAGAATATCGACAAAATCTTCAATGGCTGGTTCTGTAATCTGTCTGCCCATTTCCGAAGAACAACGTTGGAAATCATGCATGGTTTTTTTCTTAGATTTAATTATCATCAAAGGATGAAGTCATGGAGGCCACGTGGTCATCCTGGACCTTGCATGAGCACCAGGAAACCGGATGGCCCTGCATTACAAAACCTCAGGAACAACACGAGCTGTTAATTCGGCAACACCTGGGTTGGTTTGTCCTTTTGTTGCTTTTGCAACTGAGCCTTTTCTTTTTGTTCCTGCTTATTGCTGCTCTGTTTCTGGTTCTTTCTTTTATCTTTTTTGCCACCTTTATCGCCCATGATCATGCTCCTTTTCTTTTACTTTTTCAGCCGTAACCGCTCACCAGCACCCCAGGGATGCTCCAACCCATACTTGAGACATCGCAAGCATTATGCCAGACGGCGCTTTCTCAAAATGATTATCCTATCGCTTTGCTTTATTGTGGAAAATTGCCTGGAAGGCAGAGTGTCGATAATACCTCATAGTCATCCATCTCAGGTCATATTTGACCATGTGGTCATATATGACCTGAGGTGAGGAGACTGGATGCTTTCTGGGAAGGATGATGAGGTGAGGAGCAGCGGGAGGCAGTTGTCGGTTCTGCCGTGGAGAGGTTGGATGGCTATTGTTCGATATTGAGCTTGCGCATGCGAGCGCGCAAGGTGCTGCGATCAAGACCTAGGATTTCGGCTGCACTGTCCTTGCCGCTTATTTTCCATTTCGTCTGTTCCAGTACTTGGAGGATATGCTCTTTTTCTACTGTCCGCAGTGATTTTCGACTGGCTCCGAGCTCCTTGACCGGCTTCTCCAGTTCATCGGCCAGCCGCAGTTTTGGGCCGGACGAATTGATCACCGCCCGTTCTAGGACATTTTCAAGTTCCCGAATATTACCAGGCCAGTCGTATTTCTGTAAGGCATTCATGATGACTGTTGGAATGATTTCAATAGTCTTGCCGATCCGTTTGGCAATCTTCTTGACATAAAAATCGACCAGAAGCGGAATGTCATCCGGGCGATCCCGGAGAGGCGGAACGGTAATCGGAAAGACAGACAAGCGGTACCAGAGATCCTCGCGGAATCTGCCGTTGCGGACCTCTTCTTCCAGGTTTCGATTGGTGGCGGCCAGAATCCGCGTGTCAACCTTGATAGTATAGGAGCTGCCGAGTCTTTCAAACTCGCCGTCCTGGATAACTCGCAACAGTTTTGCCTGCAGTTCCAATGGTAATTCTCCGATTTCATCGAGAAACAGGGTGCCTCCGTCGGCAACCTCAAATCGCCCCAGTTGTCTGGCCTGGGATCCGGTGAAAGCGCCTTTCTCGTGACCAAATAATTCGCTTTCGATCAGGTTTGCCGGCAGGGTGGCACAATTTACTTTTATCAGGGCCCTGTTTTTTCGCAGGCTCGAGCTGTGCAGGGCTCGGGCAACCAGCTCCTTGCCGGTTCCTGTTTCACCAAGAATGAGAACGGTCGTATTGCTGCGTGAAATTTGTTCTATCTTATAGAGAACAGCTTTGAGCCCGTCGCTTTGGCCGAGAATATTCTCATGGTTGTATTCCAGCTTTATTTCATCCTGCAGATAGGCTCTTTCCGCCTCCAGCAGGTCTTGCAGCTTTTTTATTTCGAGCAGGGATTTTTCTGCTATTTGTTTTCTGGTTTCCGCTTCTTCCTTTGCCTCGATGAGGGCGACCAGCCTCTTTTCGACCAGCTGCTCAAGACCTCTTCGGTTATATTCAAGCTCTGTTACATCGGCAATCGCCAAAAAAATTAACTGGGCCTGGTTGTTGTCTCTGAAGATCCAGTTGGCGTTCAAGTGAAGTATCTTATGGCCCAGGGTTCCAAAATTATGTTCCAGCTCGAAGTTGTCAAATTTTGAATTTTTAGGGAGAATGTTTTCCAGCAACTCTCTCAGCTTGGGGATGTCCCATTGCCGGTCGCCGAGATCATATATGGTTACTCCTTCGACCTCATCGGCATTGACATCGAAGGTCCGTAAGAAAGCATGGTTGGCCCGCATCACTCTAAACCCGGCATCGAGCACCAGGACTGGTTCGTGGATCGAGGTCAGAATGACATCCAGAATCGCAAAAAATGCTTGCGGTATCTGTTGGTTCTGCCCGGGTTTTATTTTTGTTGCATCACGTCCCGCAGGGGATCGACCACTCTTCATGGGAAGCTCACCATCTTCGGGTTCTGGATTAATTTTATCGCCTGGATACAATTTGGAGTATACATACGATTGTTTGTATGCGCTGTAACCGTGCGCCGGCACCCCAGTCAGTATCGAGTCCAATATGATTTTAGGGTAATAAATTCTATTGACTCGGAATTACTATAATTCATAACACGAAATTATTCTATATCCTGTTTGTGGCGTTGAATTGTTGGGATTTGCCATGCTTTTGCGTAGGGCAGGCAGGTTGGAGGAGGTGAGGTAGGTTTAATTTGAAAGGTTCTTCCTTCCAATGTCCTTGGAAGTTCTCCGTCTTTTGCAATGACATAACTCAGTCGGGCCGCACCAATCCAGGAATGCGGCTGTTCCTCCCTGGCTCACTGAGTGTCACGATGGGAGTCGGCAACGTCCTCAACAACATGCTGTGTCGCCGGATGATCGACCGACTCATCGTGTGCTACAAGGAGCATTATTATGATGAATTACGTAAACGGATGGATGGACTGGCGGAATGATGGGCGGAAATAATTGGATTTTCCCGGTCGTCGGCAACTGGTGGCAGTCCTGCTGGTTATCTTGATCAGCAAGGTATCTCGAAAAAAATCCCTTACAGCAATCACGGCTGCCCTGCAGCGGAGAGAGTTTTCATCTCATTTTTTGTTATCCAAGATAGTTCTGGGTAGAAGTACAGATCATGCCTATCCGATTTAATTTTTAGGTTTTGCCGCTTCTTTCATTTTTTCAGCACTCTCGTCTATACTTTCGCCGACTTTTTCGGCCGGCCCCTGGCCGGTTAATTTATCGACTGCTTCGCCGGCCGCATCTTTTGTGGACTCAATCGTCTTGTCAATTTTTTCGCCTGCTTTTTCTGCCGGTCCCTGCGAGTCACAACCAAAAGTTAGCAGTGTCAAAGCAAGAGTTGTTATAAACAGCAACGTGGCTAAATAATTTTTATTCATAATGTGATCTCTTTAATCGGTTTATAGTGGTCACAGACCAATTGTCCCTTCACTCTAAGTAGCGAGGCGCCAAGAGGAGAGCGTTGATCTGTTCTTTCCTTTATGTATACTGCCTACAGGTGTTTTGCAGCCAACCTCACTGGACCTTACCTTTCACTTGGTGCATAACCTATTGGTCATATACAACCCTTTTTATTAGCGTATATGATAATTGCTTCCGCCCAGCAGTCCGATTAGGCCGATTACAATCAAATATATGGCAACGATGTAGTTCAGCAGACGAGGTGCGACCAGAATGAGAATGCCGGCGATCAGTGAGACCAGCGGCGCGAGACTTATATGCAAATTATTTATGTTCATGTTTTGCTCCTTGGAGATGATGTAAGCGTGTACGGTTATGACTGGTCACCTGTACTTCCAGTCCCCAGTTCTTCAAATTCAGGGTAAAGTTCCTTCGCACAGTCTGGGCAGATACCATGGCTGAATTCGGCTTCGGTGTGGTCCCGGACATAGACTTCCACCTGGCTCCAGAAGCCCTTGGTCGTCTCGGATCTGTTTGCATTTTGCACAGATAGGGACAATGCCCCGCAAGGTGCGGATTTCATCAAAGGCTTTTTGCAGAGCATCTTCGATTCGTTTACGCTCGGTGATGTCGATAAAGCTGATGACCGCCCCTTTGATCACATTATCTGTGGTGCGGTAGGGCTGAATGCGCATCGTGTACCACAGCCCCTCGGCCGTCTGCACATCTTTCTCCTTAGGGGCCAGGTTATCCAGCACGGCCTGAACATCAACAATCAGGTTGTCATACCCGGTCATATTGGAGACAATATGACCGATGGGCCGTCCCACATCTGTTTTGATCAGATTGATAATCCGGGTAAAGTCAGGGGTGAATCGGAGGATTCGCATTCGGTGGTCGACAAAGACCGTACCGATGCCGGTGCCGGCCACCATATTGTTCATATCGTTGTTCGCTATGGTCAGATCCGCAACATTGCTCTGTAGTTCGGCATTGACCGTGGACAGTTCCTCGTTAGTCGACTGCAGTTCTTCCTTGGAGGTCTCCAGCTCTTCATTGGTGGACTGCAGTTCCTCGTTGATCGATTGCATCTCCTCAATTGAGGATTTGAGCTCTTCGTTGGCTGTTTGCAGGAATTGTTCCTTGGTTCGCAGTTCCTGCCTGAGTGAGGCAATGTACACGTTTGCATCGAGTTCTGCTGTGGGAGTGGATCCGTCAGTGTCGATAGATGTGGCAGCGTCGAAGGGTACCACTTCCTCGAGAATAACCAGATAGAGAGGGGCCTCGTTTGACGTTGCGGGACCGGTAATCATCGGGCTGACGGTCAGATTGACCGTGATGAAAGCTCCATGGCTTTTGACCCGTAAACCGGTGCGATGTGAAATTTCCCGTGATGTCGACGTCTTGTGCAAGCGCTGAAGCCAATTCGTGTTGCAACCCATCGCGAGCCATCTCCAGGATATTATTGACGGCAGTCTCCCCGGGAGGTGGTTCCAGGTACATCCCGGTCCGACCATGGAGATAGAGGATATCGCCGTGACCATTGACCAGTGCTCCGGTGGGGGCTACCTGCAGCAGCAGGGCCTGTTCGGTCAGCTCACGCAACGACAGTTTGCCGAGTCTTGCTTTCTTCCAGGTCGGGAGTGGCTGGGGAGAGTGTCCAGTTATCGTGGTCGGAAAAAATGTGGCCCGGATGAGCGCGATAAATGGTGTTCAATCCCTGCTTGCGACGATAGAGTTTGGCTTTTTTATCAAATACAGCAAACATATCACCGAAATCCCCTGCAGTTTCCGAAGTGCCCAGGAAAAGAAACCCGCCGGGTTTGAGCGCATAGTGGAAGAGGGGGATGATTTGCTTTTGCAGGTTGGACGTCATATAAATGAGGAGGTTGCGGCAGCTGATGAGGTCGAGCTTTGAAAAAGGTGGATCTTTAATGACATCCTGCTCGGAAAAGATCACCATATCCCGTATGCCCTTGTGGATACGGTAGGTATTGTTATCGGGTTCGATGGAAAAAAAGCGAGCCAGCCGATTGGGTGAGATATCCGCGGCGATGCCGGCCGGATAGAGGCCGGCACGGGCCGTGGCGATTGCCTTGCTGTCGATATCGGTGGCGAAAATCTGCACCGTGTAGCTCTGTTTGAGTGTGTTCAAATGCTCCTGCAGCAGGATGGCAAGGGAATATGCCTCCTCGCCGGTCGAGCAGCCCTGTGACCAGACCCGAACCGTGTCGCCTACGGATCGGTCGGCAAAGAGTTTGGGGATGATTTTTTTTTCAAGAGCTTTGAATGGTGTCAGGATCGCGGAAGAAACTGGTCACACCGATCAACAGGTCTGCGAAGAGTGCTTTGCGCCTCGGCAGGAGTCTGCTGCAGATACTTGACATAGTCATCCATCGTTTCGATCTGGTGGATTGCCAGTCGTCTTTTAAGGCGGCGATTAATAGTGCTTGGCTTGTATTGGGAGAAATCGTGTCCGGTCTCCTTGTGCAGCACATTGAATATCGTTTGCCTGGTGTTCTCATTCTCTGTCGGTGCAGGAGGAGAGCGTTTGACCGGCCCGGTGAAGGCGTGCGCTGCATAGGCCATGAGCTGAACGGCCATCTCGGCCGGCGGCAGCTCGTAGTCAATCAGACCGGTGGCGATGGCACTCTTTGGCATGCCGTCATATTCAGTGGTAGTGGGGGATTGCGCCATGGCCATCCCACCTTCGCCTTTGATTGCCCGAACACCCAGGGTGCCGTCACTGCCGGTACCGGAAAGGACGATGCAGATGGCCCTTTCCCGCTGATCCCTGGCCAGCGATCTGAAGAAAAAATCGATCGGCAGACGCTGACCGCGAGGGGCGGAGGGTTCGAGTAACTGCAGGCTGCCGTTGACAAAGGCCATGTCCTTACCCGGCGGGATGATATAGGCACAGTTCGGTTGAACCTCCATCCCATCCTTGACCTCGGAGACCTGCATGCGGGTATAGCGCTGGATGAGACCGGTGAGGATGCTTTTATGGTCGGGGGCCAGGTGCTGTACCAGGACAAAGGCCATGTTGGGATCGGTGACCGCGGGCATACCCGAGAAGAAGGCCTCAAAGGCTGCCAGTCCACCGGCGGAGGCTCCGATGCCGACGATGGGGAACTGTTCTGCAGATTCGATCTTTGAGACCGTTATTTCCTTTGCCGAGGTCGTCGCAACATCTGATTGCCTGGGCGGCAATAATTGTATCGACTTGGCGGCAGACGCCGTGGGGTTTGTTTTTTTGGGTTTTTGCTTCTTATTGGCCATGAAACTCTCCCGGAATGATGTTCTCCGCTGTTTGATTTTGTGACGGTGCAAACCGTCATAGTTGAGGGAGGTCACCCCTCTGTTTTTCTAAATAGGGCATATACTAATGACATGCTGCCATTAGGCTTTTTCAAGCCTGTTTATAGGTTCAGGCGGTGCTATTCCCGATATCGCCATCACAATAATTTAGAGTGCACACCCGCCTACTGCACCGTCAGGCTGCATACCAGAGTGCCGTGAAGTAATGACATAAAGTGCCGGCCATAACAAAGAAATGCCAGATGAGATGACCGTATTTCAGCCGGAAATTGTTTACGAAAAAGGCGACTCCGACCGTGTAAAACAAACCCCCGGCAAGCAACAAGAGGCTGCATCGACGATGCGTACGTCAACTTCTTTACGCTCTGCCACCCAAGTCGAAAGTCCCTGCATAATTCACCTCAACATGTTGCTATTACAATTTCAACCGGACACCATAATTCCTTGACGGCAACCGGCTCAATTCTTTATTACGCAAGCTATGTGCCAAGTGTCGCTCTCTTAAGATGATTGTCCTATCACTCTAATTTCTTATGAGAAATTACCTAAAAGGCAGAGCTTCGAGAATGATTCATAATCATCCAACAGGTTATATATGACCAAGTGGTGAAATATGACCTGCGATGAGGAGCCTGGATGCTTTCCAATAGCCCGTTCCAATAGAGTCACATAACCAGAAAAAAAAAGACCGCGACGTAAGAATGAATATCAAGAATAACGTTAGCCTCGGCCTCTTTACTCTAAGCTCATGCGATTGTTTGCAATCTCTCAATTTTTGTTCTTAACTCTGGTTTTCTTTTTCGGTTTTTTCCTTAACTCCTTTCTGGAAAAGTCAATTGTATCCCTGTTGCAATGACTTTCATTGATAGCTTGTTTATGCCTCGTGAACTTGGTGACAGATCAGATGTTTTAGCAGAAGGCTCTACTAACTTTGCATTTTTAGGTCAATTTGCGGAAGCACCCAAGGATTGTGTGTTTACTGTTGAATACTCTGTTAGAACTGCTCAAATGGCTGTGTATGGTTTGTTTGAAACTGACAAGGAAGTTCATCCAATGTATGATTCTGCACATAATCCAAAATATTTAATAACTGCACTGAAAGCAATTAGCAGATGACGTTGTTTTGCAATCAAGGCTGCTTTCATCTTTTCGACAGCAGGCCATCACCACGTCCGGTTCTTCTTCGTGGTTGTTGCCGGCCCAGTGCCAAGCGCCTATCCTATATAAACGGTCATCCACTTCATTTTTGATGAATGAATGCCTGTGTTCTTGTCTCAATTATTAGCATCGTCAGAAGGAGGTGTTCTTCTGGCTATTTTGTAGATAACCTCAACATGATTTTGTGATTCGTCGTCCAGCTTCAAATATGAGGGAAGAAGCACGAGACCGACGGATATCTTCCCGTCGGTGGTAATATTTTCCAATGGAATTTTTTTCGTATAGATGGTTTGAATCTTCTTGAGAGCCAGGCTTCCGCCCGTAACCTTTACCAGATCAGGAGTTATGCGCGCATCCTGGAGGATAAGTCCGGCCGGCAGTTTGCCACTCCAATCCAGCTGAATGGGCAGCTCTTTCTGGTCCAGCATGTCAAGGTTCACCTTGAGTATCTGCGGTTCCACCTGCTTGAGATGAATACCCGGCGGCAGGACAATACTGTCCCTGGCAATGGCGATCTGATTGCTGCCTGCCACCGCGTTTGCCAGATCGAGCTTTACCTTCACCTGATCGGGCCGGACCGACCTGATCAGCGGTCCCGACCCGCTCAGCTGAAGTGTGACGCTGCTCGCCGATGTGGCCAAAAGTTCCATCTTCGGCCCCCTGTTCATAAACTCTACCGGCACCTCCAGGGTTACGAAGGTCTCAAATCCCCGGGCAAAACTGAACCAGATGGTGGTTATACCCACCAGACAGATGATGGCAGCAAGGCCCAGTTCAATTATCCGGTGACTGGCTCCCTTGGTGGCATGTACTGTGCCGGTGTGTTCACGCAGCATTCGATCCAGGTCATTACTGTCCTTGATGGTAACGATCGCTCTGTCCTTGAACACCGTGACCTCGCCACGTTCCTCGGAAACCACGATAACCAGGGCATCGGTCTTTTCGGCCAGTCCGAAAGCGGCACGATGCCGTGTGCCGAAGTGAGAGGGCAGATCTTTACTTTTCGAAAGAGGGAGAATGGCGGCGACTTCCACGATCTGATCCCCCTGGATCACTGTGGCACCGTCATGTACCGGTGTTCCATGCCAGAAAATACTCAACAGCATCTCACTTGAGAGTTTCCCCTGCCAGGGAACTCCGCCGTGCACCACTGACTCGATGCCTTTTTTTAACGGCAGAACAATCAGCGCACCCAGTTTATGGCGGGCCAATTCGTAGACGCTTTCCACAATGATTTCTATCGGAGTCTGGATCTGATGTTGGGGTATGCCCCAGAAAAAGGATCTGAGACTGCGGGATTGCAAGACACCGGCAATTTCATTACGAAATACGATTATAATGATCAGGGCAGCGGCTGCAATAATGCCCTGCATGGCCCAGCTGGTGACGATCAGGCCCATGCTCATCGCCATCCGTTCCAGGATCCAGAGCATGGCAATGGCAATGATCATCCGAATCACATTGGTACCCCGGAAGAGCACGTAGAGCCTGAATAAAATATAGCTGTTGAGGAGGATATCGACGATGTCCTGCCAGCGCATGCCAACCAGAGATTGTATCAGTGAATCCATGACGTTAATCGGTTATACTGAATCGTAATGTGTACAGGAGCTTGTCGTTTTCATCAGTGACATCGACCTGCCATGGCCCTTTGTCTGCATTCCTGAGTTGCATACTGGAGAAGGACGACCAGCGGGGCGGGTTGAGTGAAAGCTGTTTTACGGAAATCAGGTTTCCTTTGTGATACCATTTATGATAAATGACGGTTTGATTGACCACCTGGTCAAACTCCGTGAAACATGCGACTCGGCCCAGATCGATGGAAAAGACGACAGCCTGATTGACTGGAGCTAATTTCTGAATAAACTCGCACATGACGGCTTTGACAAGCACCGGGTCTGCAGGAAGGGCAGAGGCCTCCTCGGTCCAAGCGGCATTGGGAGCATTCAGCACCAAAGCCAGGGTAACGATGAAGCACAATTTCCGAAATGGCATTTTCATGGACTTTTTACCAGTAACCCAGCTCCGGATTGATTGAAAAAGAGAGTCGGGGTCTTCTTGAGGCCCGCACCATAATTTCATACAGGGTGTTCTCTGGTTACAATACACCCGGCACTCTCCGCTCTCTCCGGAAGGGTAATTATTTCATCTGCAGCTTTGCTTTGTCAAAAGACTACTTGCCTGCAACTTTCTTGATCTCGCCGATTTTTTCTTGAACTTTCCCTTCTAAATTTTCAACTGCTCCTTCGGATTCCAAGCTACGGTCTTTGACTACTTTCCCGACGGTCTCCTTTACCTTACCTATCACCTGGTGCATCTTGCCTTCTGCATTGTCTTTTGTGCTTGATTTCATGATGTTTCTCCTTTTGAATTTTGGTTTGAGCAGCTGTTGCAGGGATCCTATGCAACCTATTTTTCGGGGCATATAACCTCTACAACCTTCACTTTTTATTAATGCAATATTTGTGCCATGTTTGCATTGCTCTACGTCATGCCATCCATCGCTTTGATTTATTATGAATAGTTAATCAAAAAATGGATCTACAGGGAGGCTATTACAAACTGAATATAAAGCATTGTATTTAACCTATTGGTCATATACGACCATTGGTTACATATGACCCTCTTTTTGTGGCTGGCAATGGTAGCTTTACCGACCCTGTTTTAGAGAATTATTCTAGAATATTAATATGATGGGTGACTCAAGACAGTGATGTTGCCTCCTGGCATGACAATTGAAATTAGATGTGTATCAAGAGAAATGGGTTGTTCAGCTTGAAAATGGATAAAAGTCGTCAAGGCACCAACACTGTAAAATTGGAGGAACCTTATGCTGAACAGATAAGCTGAGAGTAATTGGAGTTCTTTCGACAATGTTTGGTTTTGGAGGATTATGGATCCAGGAAAAAAACAATAACATCAAAAAGGAGTACGAAAATGAAAAAAATACCAGTATTACTAATTTTAGCTTTAATTTTTGGGATATCGACTGTAGCTGCTGCAGCGGATAACTATTCGAGCACCATCAAAGTATTTCGTGACTCACCCGCCTTGGCAAAATTTTTTAAAAATTCATACGGTTATGCGGTTTTTCCAACCATCGGCAAAGCCGGCTATGTAATCGGTGGTTCCTACGGTGTCGGGCAGGTCT
Source organism: uncultured delta proteobacterium (assembly GCA_963804605.1). Lineage (GTDB taxonomy): Bacteria > Desulfobacterota > Desulfobulbia > Desulfobulbales > Desulfocapsaceae > Desulforhopalus_A. Next base: position 15,553 of record CAWDRB010000024.1, on the reverse strand, counting down.
ACCGCGGTAATAAGGTGACGGGAAAATCAACAGTGATTGAGGGATCGATCGGATTCCAACTCGGCGCCGAAGCTTTCAGCGAAATCATCTTCTTCCAGGATAAGCGTTCCTATGCTGAGTTCACCAACGGCAATTTCGAATTCGGTGCTACTGCCCAGGCGGTAGCCATAACGGCTGGAGCTGAGGCCCGGACAGGTACCGCGGGGCAAAGTGCCGGCGCCAGTGCCGGACCAAAGACCGGCGTTCAGGCGGAGTCCGATTATATCAAGGGGATGGCCACCTTCGTGCATGCCAAGGGTGGTCTCATGTACGAATTTTCCGTCGGCGGACAGAAATTTACTTTTGAAGCTTTGTGATATCTCAGATAAAAGCATAGAAAAGAGCAATCGGTTATCTCCTGGCTGATTGCGCACTCAGGTGCGGCTCAATCAGCCAAAGGATCTTTGCTAAACTCTCCTGGCTTTTTGAATTCAACAATCTTATTCTTGGTCAGGATGGATCCTCGGTTTGGTGGAATTTTTGATCATAATTTTCAAGGACAAAACGTCTTTCTTAGGATGAAGTATGCAGCGCTATAAAATTATCCATCGCACCTACTATAACTATTCTGGAAAAGTGGCTCTTGGACCGCATAAATTACTGCTTCGTCCGCGAGAAGACCATGAACTGCGAATCGAGTCCTTTATTCTGAATATCACTCCTTCGGCAAATCTGCTTTGGCATCGAGACGTCGAGGGCAATTCCGTGGCTCAAGCAACTATTGATACACCCACCAGTCAGCTTGTGATAGAGAGCGATGTTGTAATTCAGCAGTTCAACGAAGCTCCTCTTGATTTTTTAGTGGCCGATTATGCGGTAGATTACCCTTTCCACTATCAATCCGGTGATAAAACTTTGCTGTCTCCTTATATGGCATTGCCCGGACTGGAGACAATCAAGAATATCAAAGAGTGGACTGCCAATTTTTTGCAAAGCAGCGAACAGATTCAAACCTACTCCCTGTTGCAGCGTCTTGCCGAATACATTTTTCAAACTCTGTCATACCGGGTAAGGGAAGAACCCGGCGTCCAAACCGCCCTTCAGACAATGTCCTGCGGTACCGGCTCCTGCCGGGATTTTGCCATGCTCTTTATGGAGGCCGCAAGGTGCCTGGGTCTTGCTTCTCGCTTTGTCAGCGGTTATCTTCACGCACCGCTGATGGCGCATAAAATTGGAGCAACCCATGCCTGGGTGGAAGTTTACCTGCCAGGCGCAGGTTGGAAGGGATTCGATCCCACCATTGGAAAAATGGCCGGAACCGATCATATTGCCGTAGCCGTCGCAAGATTGGCCGAATCCGTACCGCCCATTGAAGGAACATTTGTTGGTGCGGAGAATTCGAGCCTTGATGTGGGAGTTTGGGTCAGCAAGTGTTGATCAGTAGGCAACACAGCATCAATCGTATTCTTACATGTTGAATTCATGTAAAAAGTCAAGTTATGATTGCAATTGTTTAACCAATGACACTTTTGAGGTGAGTAAGAGCTTAGGTGGTTCCTGGTCAAGGTTAAAATGTCAGGAAGGAGATCAAATTAAAAAGTATCCACTCGAGCAGTCACAGTACCAGGTGTCAAATAATTTGATCGTTAGATCCCACCATTTTGGCAAAATCTGAATAAAAGTGGGAAAAAGCAGGTGCAGGGAGATGGTTTATGCGGTTGCATCGATTCTTCGTGTGGCGGAGTGCACCTTCACTATACCTGTCGACTCCTTCAGCTAACCAGGATTGGAAAACTCGGCCAATTTACGCAAAATTTCGAGGTCTTCGGGAAGTTGCATAACTTTTTCCGCTCTGGCCAACGCCAGGCGAGAATGGTGTTTCGCGGTTTCCCGCATGGCGGCATCTCCGATCGATGCCAGCGAGGCAAACGCTTTCTGCAGCCGTTCCGCGACCTCAATCATACCGGCTCCGTCGCGGCCAATCGCGGTGAAAGCATCGTCAAACATATCCGGCACGGATAATTCGGGTACTTCTACCCGATCACATGGAGCGGTCCTGATGTCACCTTCAGCAGGAGGTTGGCTCCATTGGGTCAAAAGGCGAACCAGAACTCCAGTTATATAGATTGCCGTACCTGGGTCATTAACGGCCGGTGATAATGCTCGACTGGCGATTTCAGAAAGAACGATAAGCCCAAACCGAGGGTCTTCATCGAATTGGCGATCCTTACCTATCAGAAATGCTTTTGCTATCTGACTGGTATCGAGATCGGACAAAGCACCGGAGTCTGAGGATACATAAGCAAGAACACGGTTCGGAGCGGCAAAGGTACCAGGTAAGGCATCCAACCTGATTCGCACTCGATATGTTTCAGCAAATGCCTGGAGAGCCTTGACATCTATGCGATGCACGTAACCAATCGTCTGTCCATAAACGGTCTGACTGCCTTTCTTATGCCCCTCCACAGGGACGCCTCGAAGGGTGGGTGCGCGTCGCCTACGTTGTAAAGCGGCAGCAGTCGCCGCCTCGACCTTCTCAATGGTTCCCCCTAGCCTGCCAAGGCGGGCGATGCGATCCACCCAACTAACGAAGGTGATAATAACCATAGCAAGAATTATCAAGGTCAATGCAAATAAAGCAAAACGACCGGCTTTTTCATAATAGCCGTTCATTAAGGCGACAAGCGCGACGATGCTGTAAATGAAGGCTCCTATAAAGGTCGACAGGGCATTCTGGGAAACGTCGTCGGCGATGACGAGAGAAAAAGAGCGTGGCGTTGCGGTATTGCTGGCTGAAGCATAGGCGGAGACCATTGATCCGACAGCGAAGGTGGCGATAACCAACATGCTTGCGGCAATAATGGAAAGCAGGGTCTCTAACGATTCTTTGGTAATTGTCGGAACAAGCCGACCCATTTCTTCAGTGTCCATTGTTTTCGCAAGAAACACCAGGGTCGTTGAAAGAACGCACATCGTAAGCGGCCTAACCCATAGCCGCTCGCTGATACGATTTAGAAGAAACTTCAAACGATCACCCATTATATCCCCTCCTGGTGGTTGGGTCTGATTGTTCTCAAGCGATCATGCAAGTTAATCAATAATCTTTTTTATCAATACCTATATCAAAGTGCGTCTCGTCCAGTTCTCCTCTCACATCAGCTTGACATTTTATTTTAGTCATTTAGGAAAAAATCATCATAAATGCCCAAAAAGACCTGTCAAAATAAAATTAACCCACTATTTTTATATGACTTTTTCAATCTCGCCTATCTTTTCCTGAATTTTTCCTTCGGTGCCGTTCTTTATTTCACCGCATCACTCAGTTTGCTGCCGGCCTTGAATTTAACAACCTTTCTGGCAGGGATCTGGATGGTGTCTCCCGTCTGGGGATTACGGCCTTCGCGAGCAGGCCGTGCGCTCACCGAAAATGTACCAAAACCGATAAGGGTGACCTTGTCGCCTGCTGTAACGGCTCCTGTGATTGTATTAAGGATGCTGCTCAACACCTGATCGCTTGCAGTTTTACTCAAACCACATTCATTTGCCACTTTTTCTATCAGATCGCCTTTGTTAATAATCTTTCCTCGTTAATTTGTTGAACTACTATGGGTTCGGAGAGCTCTTTATGCTCAGATAGTTGATTTTTTGACATTTTACAAGGTTATTTCGAACCCGTTTCCTGGTCATTTTTTCACCTTTTTGTTATGCGGAAATGATTTTTGCGTTTCTCTTGATCCGATACCGGTGCCAGAGGTCCAGAAGATATACTGATCCGCCTTTTTCAAGGTCTTGCCGAGTAGGCCCTGGACCATCTTGTGGTGCAGCCTGACTGCCCGGAGAATTTCCTCCTTTTTAGGCAGTTCATTAAAACCGGCAATTCCGGCCAAAGGTCGGCCTGCGGCCAGGGGATGTTCTCCCAGGGAATAGAGATACCCTCTCAACGATTGCAGCTTGCCGAGATCGTGGGCTAAGGCGGCCCGGTCCTCTCCGACTTCGGCATACAACTGGCTGATCGATTGGCAGTAGCCGTGGATAAGGACTTCAGCCCCGCCGGCTTTGGCAAATAAATCTTCAATTCCATGATAAAGAACCGACTGGGCCTCATCGATATGCAGTACCAGCGAGGGCGTGACACTTTTGCCACTGGAATAGACCCGACCGACAAATGCCTGGATCATGGAGATAATCACTTTGCCCGCTGTATAGGCAGGGCGCTTGGTAAGAAGAGAGCCCAACTGCACGACCAGGATAATACCTTTGCCCTGTTCCAGGCGTTTGATGAAACGGTTTTCGTCGGCTTTGCCTATGATCTGGCCAACACTCCCAGAGGTCAACTCGGTGAGTGCCACCCGAAGTGAGCTTGCCACCTTCGAGTAGTAATCTGCCGGAGTAGAAAGGATCTTCTGCATGTCCAGGCAAAGTTGTTCAGCATCCGGAGTATTCACATAATCCAGCTTCTCTTTAAGTCGCTCCAGGTCTTGGTGGCTGATATGGTTTCTAATGTCATTGAGATTAAAGGATGGAGTTGTGCCGGCAACTTCAGCTAGCATGATCAGGGCTTGTACCACGACCAGGCTCACTTCATAGGCGACCCCGAAAAAGTACGGCTCCCGGCCCACTGCAACTCCGGCAGTGATATTCTTGCGCAACAAAAAACGATAGAATTGACCAATGAACTGTTTGATAATTTTATTGGTGTCTGTAACGACAAGAATTTGAAGCCGAGTAAATCCCTGTTGAAAGCTGCAGAACGTCTGGACAGTGAGGGGTATTAATTTGTCAAAATCGAGACCCAATCTGACAGTTTCCACTAATAAGTTTTGATCTCGCCTTACATGTATTCGCAATTGATTGGACAGAGAAGCAACCTGACACTGTTGTGGTATCTGGCAACTGGCTGTATCAAATTGTCTACTTGATTTATTCTAATAAAAACGTATATTGTTAACGTATGAATACCATTAAATGGCATACGAAAGCATTGAAGCAACTGCGCAAGATCGATCGGCAGGACAACATTGCTATCCGTTCCGCCGTTAATACTTTGGTTGGTATGCCCGATTGCAAGGGAGTGAAAACCCTGATCAATCACCGGTATGGCTATCGGCTCCGGGTCGGTCGCTACCGGGTTCTGTTCGACTATGACGGCGAGGTGCGTATCGTCGAAATCCAGGAGGTAAAAAAACGCGATGAACGTACATACTGATATCCAAATTATCCACGACCGCAACGGTACTCCCGCCTTCGTGGTTTTACCTTATGCCGACTGGCTGGCCAGTCGCGACCGGCAGGAAAATCTTGTTCCCAACGAAGTCGTCAATCTTACCTTCGATCACGACTGGTCGCCGATGCGCTCCTGGCGTGAACACCTTGGACTCACCCAGACCGAGGTCGCGGCAAGAGCGAACATGACCCAGGGAGCCTACGCCCAAATGGAGAACAGCACCAAACCGCGCCGCGCCAGCATGAAAAAGATAGCTAAGGCCATGGGGCTGACTGTCGAACAGCTCGATTTTTAAACTGTGGCCAAAAAGCATCTGGAAATTAAATTCATCTTGCATTTTTTGCTGTCGGCCATAATATAAGTGCATCATTCCAGCTCATATTCAATGAGATACCCCTTCACAGGGTTTAGCTGAATACGTTTCACGTGTTCTTGAATTCCAGGTACATAAGCCACTTTTCTCAGGCAACGTTTAATCGCAATAGCGAACTTCTTTGTCTTGTACCCTGAGTGGCTCTTCTCAAATATCAATTTCACGCTTTATCGTCGATAAACCCAAAATTGCTCTATCTATCAGACCTACCGGGTTTATTCTACGTTCACATATAATTTCTCAATCATCTCCACCAAACCCCATAAAAAGGGAGTGAAACACATACTCCCGATAGGGGACTTGTTGTTTCATTTCCACAAACAAGGAGGAAACAGCAATGGGAAATGAAAATTTATTTCAAAAAGTAACAGAGATCAACGGACAGCTTCGGGCTTTTGGTCGCGAGGCCGTGCAGGAAATCAAGATGATGAAAGACGGGGAGGTCATTGGCCAGGTTAGGTATGGGTATATCCTCCCTTGTCTTATCTTTAGTTTTATGGAGGTTAACAAAATACATAGATATCAAAAACACCCTGCTGACAAGTCTGCGCCAACTGGCCAAGCAACATAGTTTAGAAACCCTTGGAGATCGCAGTGATTACCTTGGCGCATCGGAAATTGGCTATTGCCCAAGAAAAGTGATCCTGGAGAAAATCAATCCGTCCGAGCATGATTTAACCGCGCTTCTGCGTTTTGAGCGAGGACATATGGCCGAAGAGATCATTGCCAAGGTTTTTACCGCTGCCGGATTCACCAATTTCGAGCAACAGGTAGAAATTGCCGTCGACGGTGATGTTCCTATCAAAGCACATATCGACTTCGTTTTTTCTTCAGAGACCCAGAGGATCAAATCTGTTTTGGAAGTAAAAAGCACCAGCAGCATCCCGGACAATCCGTATGGTTCCTGGGAGTCTCAGCTCTATTTTCAGATGGGTGCCTTAGCCGAACAATTTCGAGGCCATAAAATCAGAGGTGCGTTAATCGCGCTCGATCTGGCCAATGGCGAAGTTGAATTTTATAATGGCTATACCCCGCAGAAAATCATCTTTAACGGATTAAAAAGAAAGGCTGAAGCAATATGGTCGCACTATCAAGCAATGCTCAACGGTAACGAGGTTGACCTTGTCACAGAACCGGATCTGCTTTGTGGATTTTGTAACCATTTAACCACCTGTCCGCGCTTTGAAGCTGAAGATGTTCCGCACCTAGCCTCCATCGTTGATGAATTGCAAGAACTGCAACTCGATGAGCAGAAACTGAAAAACAAGATCGCTCCCTGCAAAGAAAAAATCTTTGCCATTGTCCAGCAAAAGGGGCCGATAAAATCTGCCGGTTGTATTCTTCGCAAGGCGACACGCAGCAGAAAGCATCTTCTCATCGATCGGCTGGAACAGTTTCTCGCAGATCATGGACGCTCAATAGGCGAATTCCAGGAAGATCGATCTTTCTCCTTTCTGGAGATCAAGAGAGCAAAAGCCGCCTAAAAGCATAAAAAAACAAAAATCCCAACCCTGGCGAGATCATTTTCCCATGGTGGGAATCTGCATTTTTTCAGAATTTTTCCATTATTTCTATCTTCCATGTAAAGGAGAACACTATGAACAAGGCAATGACCTTGAACTGCATTACACCAAGAACACTGCCGCTCCGGTGACAACTTTTTCAATTGCCACTACCGAGCGGTGGAAAGATGAGCAGGGCAACAGGCAGGAACATACCGAATGGCATCGTGTGGTCGCCTGGGGAGGACTTGCCGTCGTCTGTGGCGAACATCTCCATAAAGGCGATAAAATCCATATTGAGGGAAAACTGAGCACTCGAAAATGGGCAGATCGCGCCGGTAATCCAAAACGGTCATCAACTTCTCGATTACAGAGATGTTTGTAGAAATACTTAATGCCGCACAGATATGACCCACATGTTGATCGTGTTAATTTTCGCTCTAAAAGGAGATGCCGAAAATACGACCGCACTTGGTCGTTGGTTAAGTTATCAGGGGATTCGTTGTGATATTTAGCTAACCCCTTGACTCCATTTATGTAGCTTCGCTGTGTCTGTTTTGATAAACCTAAAAATTCCATTTGTTCAATGAATTTGGCTCTGATCGGGGTGCTCATGGCATACCTCCTTGATTGAGTGAATAAGAATGGTGCTACAAGTTCTAATTGACCAAAAAGAGGATACTATTGAAAATGAAAATTAGGATAGGATACAAAACCAGAAATACGTGCGCGTGGGCGAAGCCCTAAGCGCACAAGTGTAATGAGTGCGATTGGGTAAAAGGAAATATAATAAGGGAAATCAGCTAAAAAGATTGTTGATGCACAGGGTTGCTTTTTTCCGCGTAGCGGTTCAGTTCTAACTGACTATCGTATGAGCTCAGATTGGAGATTTACACTGCCAAACCGAAGTGTTTTTGCAGACGGGTCTGTTTAAAGCTATTCCTGTGAAGGTAGACTTGACTATTTGTTTGAAATTGTAAAGAAATGAAGCAACTGCAGACTGTAGCTTATCAAAGAGAAGTTCTTGTGAGTGCTAGGGGGGTAATGTCAGCCCTCTCAGATTCCTTTTTTGTTGTTAGGAATTTGGAAAAGCAGAATTTCCTGGATCAGTAGAAACATCAAGTTGAGGCACAGGCCAGATTGGTTTAGGCTCTATCTGATAATATCAAGGTACCTTAGCAAAAAAGGTTAGCAAGGAGATGCTGAAGATGATGCAGGGGAGCGTGACCTAAGATAAAAAACTAGGCTGAACAGGTACAGCAGTAGGGGGATTAAACGACGAGTTTTTACTAGCCGGCATTGATTCTATGCTTTTAAATGGTTGAAGCACATGTGTACGACATTGACAAAGTCTCCTTTGTTATTATACTTATAGCCAACAAAGGGGAGTAGTTATCAGCTAAAGAAATGGCTGACCTGGATTCCGTCAATACGGTCGAAAGACCCGGGACCAGAACAGATATTCTGTAAACAAGACCTTTACTTGGCCAATCGTGCCTAAGTAAAGGTCTTTTTTTTTGCCTTCTGGGGAGGGATAATGGCTTTCAAAACCGTTTCAAACATTGGTACGGACCCTATTGTTCAGAAGAAGTTTTTGAATCTCGAAACTGAGTTCCAAAATATGCCGGCCCTTGTAAAGGTTGGTAGTTGGAACGCAGTGAAAAGCCTTATGATTGTAGAGGCCTGGTTCGAAAAACGGTTGTCGAAAATTAAAACCACATTCAGTCACCCTGCTTGAACGAATAAAGATCCACAAGAAATAACACACGAGGCTATCATATGGACTGGAAAATCGCAGAAAAGGAAATAAGTAAGATTAAAATTACATCCAATGGCGAGAATGAGCTTGTCACAGTAAAGAAAAACTCTGATGCATTCGAGTGCGTAGGTGTTGGCACAGATGCAGCAGTTTTTCGCCTTACTCATAGCCATTGTTACGCCTTTAAGGTTTTCAGCGATGACAAAACTAACAAGATTGCATTAGAATCAGAAGTTTATCTAAAATTAAGTGAATCAGATTATTATCCTGTCTACTATGGCAAGGGGTCGAATTTCTTGGTTATCAGTTACGAAGAAGGGATAACTTTATACGATTGTCTGCTGAAAGGCTTTCATATACCAAAGCAGGCTATACAGGATGTAGATAATGCAAGAAAATTAGCTTTTGAAAAAGGATTAAACCCAAGGGATATCCATCTGAAAAACATTCTTCTTCACGAGGGCAGAGCAAAAATCGTTGATGTTTCTGAATACATGAAACCAGGAAACGATAAAAGGTGGGAATATTTAAAAGAGGGATATCGTGAATACTATCATTTGATCGATGGTAAAGCCTTGCCTCACTGGATCATCGAAACCGTAAGGAAATGGTTTAACCAAGCACATTCCAAAAATTTCAATGTTAATGAATTTGTTAAAGAACTTGCCTTACTTTTCAGACTTAGAGGATCAAACTTTGATCATGTTGTACCCCTCTCAGGGGTAAAAGATGTTTGATTGGAATTTATGCCTGAGTCCTGGGTAGCTTAACCAGGGGTGGCTGGGTCAAAAAAATCACGGAGTCTCAAAATGCTTATCCCTGCTTTTGCTATTGTTGCTGGTCTTGTTCTCCTTGTTTGGAGTGCTGATCGATTTGTTGAAGGATCGGCCTCTGTAGCCCGCCATTTCGGCATGTCACCCCTGCTTATCGGTATGCTGATAGTTGGATTCGGCACCTCGGCCCCAGAAATGTTTGTCTCGGCATTGGCCTCGTCCCAGGGCAACCCAGGTATAGCCCTGGGCAACGCTTACGGATCGAACATCACCAATATCGCTCTGATCCTCGGCCTAACCGCTCTGATTAGCCCTATTGCCGTTCACTCCCAAGTGCTGCGACAGGAGCTTCCGCTCCTCAGCCTGATCAGCGGTCTGGCGATTTATCAACTTTGGGATGGAGAACTGTCGCGGAACGATGCCTTAGTTCTTCTTGCAGTATTTGTCGGGCTCTTAACATGGAGCATCCGCCAAGGGCTTCGGCAGCGGGCCGATGCCTTGGGAGTGGAGATGGAAAATGAACTTGTTGTTCACAGTATGCCCCTTCGTCGGGCATTTGTTTGGCTCGGAATAGGACTGTTGCTGCTTATTGTCAGTTCCCGCGCACTGGTGTGGGGCGCGGTGGAAATCGCCCGCCAGCTTGGTGTCGACGACCTGATCATTGGCCTGACGGTCGTGGCGGTTGGCACATCTCTGCCGGAATTGGCCTCGTCGATCATTGCCATTCGCCGCAAGGAACACGACATCGCCTTAGGCAACGTGCTTGGATCGAACCTCTTTAATACCTTGGCCGTGGTCGGCATCGCCGGAACCATCCACCCGATGTCTGTGCCGCCGGAAGTCCTCTCCAGGGACATGCTCGTCATGACCGGTCTGACCTTCTTCCTCTTCCTGTTTGGCTATGGCTTTCGCGGACCGGGCCGCATAAACCGTTTCGAAGGCTCCACTTTGCTAGTCGTCTACATAGGTTATACAGCCTTTTTAGTCATTGACGTTCTGAGCAAAAGGACTTAACCTTCTCCGGCGCGGGAAGCGATAATTTTAAATTCTTTGCAACCGCCGCTCATGAATCTTTAATCTCGGTAGGTACATCAAATAGCGACTACTTCAAAGCGGTTAAATCTTGTGAAAAAGATTTGAAGAGGATGCTACTGGCAATCCTAACCATTAAAGCAAAGCTGCAAATTACGATTGTTCCTGACAGCATTCGCAGCCTGTCGCCTTTTTTAAAAGGGTTTTTACTATTTGAACGAACCACGTTATTGATCTCATTCTAACAATAATCTCATTAAATTGTTGCTGGAGTCACGTAGTAATAAGTGCAACACGTCGACCAGTAAAGGCTTCCAGGGGCGTGAGGCCATTCAGTACTTTTCTTGGTGTTAGGTTGAGCACGAATACCCCGTCCTGAATCTCCTGTTCTGAGAGGGTGGCAAGGTCGAACCTCTTAGGCCAGAATCTGCGGAGTCTACCATTGGTGTTCTCATTCGACCCCCGCTGCCAGCTTGCATATGGCCTGGCAAAGTACACAGCTGCCCCAGTCTCGTTTGATACTCGGACATGGTCGGCAAATTCGCCGCCATTGTCGAGTGTTACTGTCAATGCAGAGTGCACTTTGCCAAGCATGCTGATCAGTGCATCAGTCACTTCCTCTTTGCTTTTACGGTTCACGCGCTGAACTAAAGTAAAGCGGCTTGTCCGGTCAACCAATGTAACCAGGCTTGCATTGACGCCGTGAACGAGGTCACCCTCCCAATCGCCAAGGCGTGATCTTTGTTCGACAACCTCGGGCCTGGAGCTTATATCCACTCGATTAGGGATGATTGCAACGCCAGCCTTTCGGCAGCGCTTTTCCTATCATAATAGATCGTTCAGACAAGATGTTATGCATCAACAGCCAAAAAACAGCATTTATATTCTCAATACCTTTCAAAACCACCTTATTGGGCAACAGCTTCGGAAAGAATTTGTATAGCGCCGGTTATTGCAGATATACACCTCCGGCAAAAGTATTCGAGACGACAAATGCTACTGAAATAAGCTTGAATCCTTAGTTAGGAATCATTCGGAAACTCAGCTCCGTCAAGGAATTTGCCCAGAATGTGCTAAAAATTATAACCTGAAGTGAAACTTTATTGACGTCGGAAAAAGGAACAAACTGGTACGTGGAATATTCCTGCCCGAAAACGCTGATTCTGTAAATGAATAAATAGAGTGGCAATCAGCTGTATAAAGATTGCCATGTCAAAGATCTGAAATTACAAAATGACAGTCTGGTAAACATTTTTCCAGAGAGTGAATAAGCGAGATTCTGGAACAATTTTCTAGTTGGTAAGAATTTTACCGCTAAAGGTATGTTGACTTCCAATATTGATACTTAAGTATGCTCGTGGGTCTGCAATTATAGCCAGTTAGGCCGTGTATCCTTCCAGATTTTCACGGTGTTTCGCAACCACTCGTCCAAACCAGGTACTATATAGAATTTAGGAAAGAGGAGGTCATCGTCTGGCTTGATAACTCCCTCATTAATTGCTATTCGAGCAAGATCAGTATAAGGATAGATTCTTATCCCCATAGTGATTTTCATGGCTTCCAGGTCGAGTGAGTCCGCAAAAGCAAGGCTTTCTTCAACAGTCTTTTTGCTCTCGTCAGGTCCACCAAGCAACAAGAAACCCATCCTCCGGATATTATAATGTTTGAGTATATCTGAGATCCTGCGGACGTCGTCAGGCAGAAATCTCTTGTTCATTGCTCGTAAGATTGTTTCAGAACCACTATCAAATCCCATGCTAACTTCTTTGCAACCCGCTTCTGCCATCTTTTCAACCAGTTCTTCATCCACTAGCCAAGGGTAAAGGATGCAGCGCCAGGATATATTCAATTTTGCCTGAGTGATTTGTGTACAAAGTTTTTTTGCATAGGAAAGGGGAAGGTTGAAAATGTTATCGACAAAGAAAAACTGATCAAATCCAGCTTCTACGTGCTTGGAAAGCGCTTCAACAGCCACTCTCGTAGAGTGTTTTCTAACGTTTTTTCCTTCAATGGTTGCGGTTGAACAATAACTGCAATTCAGTGAACATCCACGTCGGGTCTGAAAGGGAACCCATAACATTTGCCTCTGGCTCGGAGTTAGGGTTAATTGATGAGAGTTCAGAAGAGGTAAGGAGTACTCATCTAAATTATCTTCATACCGCACTTTGTTGTGAACATTCTGACCGGACAAATACAGCCCTGGAATTTCAGAATAATCTTCCTTACATCTCATTTTTTCTAAAAGAGTGACAAATGCAACCTCACCTTCTCCTTGAATACCCATGTCAGCTCCGAGATACTCCAAGGCACTTTTCGGAAAGATACTGTATCCAGCTCCTCCTAAAATGACTGGTACATCCGTGGATCTTCGGCACTCGCTTACTAATTCTTTTACCAAATCTAAAAGGAATCTAGTATCTTCCATACACTGGTCGTCGATGTTTCTCACTGAGATCCCAATGATTTCAGGTTGGAACTCATTGATGACGCCTTGTAGAACCAGATTACCATTGCGCTCATCCATCAAATCAACCAGTTTGATCTCGTGATCTGCATTCTTGACAGCTTCGGCCACGCACGCAAGTCCCAAGGGTAAAACCGGCATGTTAATAGTTTCTGTGTTTGCTGATATTAGAAGTACCCGCATTTTCTCATGCACCTCGATTTGTTTTCGGTGTCCAGGCTTTGTTACTTCGTTTAATCTTTTTTTGGACAGTGGTCCAAGTTGAGGTCGTTAGAAAAGATTCAGAAAATCGTTCACGCATTTGCATGAACATATCGTAAGGAACGGTAAAGGTCAGTTCATCAGTACTGAAAAACCTGCGTGCTGAAGGATCCCAGCCACCCAAAACAGCTCTGTTTTTACCCATGACAAGATATTTATAGGGCCAGGTGATCATGTTTGTGCAGGCAGCTCCCCATGGAGAAGCGACCACTTCGGGATCGTTAGTTACAAATGTTGCCAACTGGTGAAGGCCGCACAGCGTTTCGGGCCTGGCGAAAAATGCAACCAACTCTGGTTGTTCGTCATCAGTAAACAGGCTCAGCGGTTTCACTACACAAAATTTACCAGATGCAGGTTCAGGATTAATATCGTTTTGGATACGTCTTAGTTCATCTGGTGAGTCACAGTAGAGCTCACCCTCCATCTGACCAGGTATACCAGTGGAGACATATTGGATGATGGTTTCCGTCTGGGGCTTCGTAAATCCGAGCCAAAAAGCACATCCGGGACAACCAAATTGCTCTGCACTGAAGTAAGCTGGTTTTTTCACTTTTCTGGCTCGTAAAACGTGACCCATAACGCATGAAAAATTAGCAAAGGTCGATTGCCAGTCAATTTCGTTTTTTATTTCTTTTTCACGGGAAGGGAGGACCATAGATTTAGGAGAAAATCCCTCTGCCGGTTTATCATCGGTGTAGAAAATACCAACCGGTTCTTAGTTTAAGCCAAGGATATCGAGAAATTTTTCTAAATCACTGTAAAATTGCTTACTCATCATGTTTCCCTCCTTATTATGGATTTATATCACATCACGTATTGGTGGAATTAAATTTAAATCTGGATAAGATATCATCTCTACCATCATTAATACCATAATATGGTACGAGTATCAGGTGATTTCAGAAAACGGGCCTTGAGCTTAACATTGCCAATTCGAGGGTAATCAATTTTGTTACCTACTCAAACGAGAAGTGTTTCCTGATGGTCAACCCTTTAAAAGGTGGAAATTATTTTTAAAATGGAGCAATCGCAAGGTAGAGATATCCAAAGACAAGGTATCGATCTTGTCCTTCGTCCTGCACTTGATCTTCTTCCAGTACACATCCAACACAGTCGTTAATTCGATTCTAACTGCGTGTCCATTTCTTTATAGCAGGATCAAGAATGTTGTTTACAGACTTTGCTTCGCAATTAAGACCAATTCTCTGTGTACCGAAATGACATGGTGTATTGGTGTTGATCGTTTTTCCTTGAGCCTTTTGAGATGATGGTTAACCTTTTTACAAGGGGGAAAGTCCCCTGTTTTTCAATTCAGGAGGTATGCCATGAGTATGTCAAAAAATGAATTAAGAGGGAAAAAAAATTATCTGGAAGGTAATCTTTCCGCTAGCATCACAGCCTTTACTGAAGCACTTAGTCAAGACCCGGGATCATTAGAAGCAAGACTCGTGCGAGGAGCTGCCCATCTGAAGCTTGGCCATTTTGATGAAGCACGGGACGATCTAACCGCTGTTCTTGAAGGAGGGGGGGATTGTGAAAACGCCTTTTTTTTGAGAGGTGTTGCATACATGAATAAAGGTGAATTTGCAAAGGCGTTACTCGATTTCAACGAGACACTCGAATATAATGAGAAACGTGGTGCGGCTATACTTGCAAGAGGGTTGGTCCTAATCAATCTGGGTCGGCTCGAAGAAGCGCGACGAGATATTGGTAATTCGTATGTGAAAGAGAATGTTGTCATTGATGAATTTTTAGAAGAATATGCTATTTCAGAGGCCGTCTTCAATCAGGTATTGACCCTTTTGAATGACGAATCCAGCTTATGGAACCTTGTTCTTACCGAAGATGAAATGACCAGAATGGAATCAATGTCCTTATAGGTGGGAAGGGGATGGCAAAAAAGGTTGATTCCTCTTCTCCAAGCAACATAGCTTTTGAGCTATTTCTTACCTCCTCGTCAGCCTCTTGCGAGGAATGAAAAGAAGGACATCCAAAGAAAAAGTAGGAAGAAGAGATAAATACCTACAACTACAAAAGGAGGGAGGAAAAGCAAACAGAGAAGAAAAGACACAGCAAAACTAATCTCGCAACATAACCAAAGAAAGGGCTTGGAGTGTAGGGAGGCAATGCCAGTCATCCCATCAGCAGTCACTCTACACTGTCGTGGACCAGTTAGATTGCATAGG
>CAWDRB010000023.1:0-28553 GCA_963804605.1 uncultured delta proteobacterium | reverse complement strand
GTCTCGAACAGCTCAAGCTTGGCGTCCTGCTTGTAATCAGTTTGTGTTGGACGGAAATCTTCTGGAATAATGTTGTAAAACCACCTGATAACAGCACGATAGATGCGTTATCCTCCGTTTGGGAAGCATGTTGAGTTCTCCATCCATTCCATTCCTGAAAGATACATGTAGGTTGCTTTATGCAACATCATAAAAAAAACAGGAATTACCCATCTAACATACTAATATATCAATTTAAATTAAATAATCGACTGATATTTTGTTGCACATTGCAACAAAATATCAGTTTTGTTGTTTCCTCTGTATGCTACTGAAATGATGGCAATAAAAAGACATTTAGAACTGGCATCAAGATTGCGTTATTTTCGAGAAAGGTTCAGCATCATCTCCTCTACACAAATGCCTGTTGGCTGAAAAATATACCAAGTAACTTACTATTCATCTTAAAGGAGACATGGAAATGAGACAGAATGACCCTTACCAAACCCAGTTGTCAGTTCACCAAACCACTCGCAAATCGACGACCGGTAGTATCGGTAAAACGACTGCCACCACAAAAGCGACCCAAACTACTTATCGCAAGAAAAAGCCAATCGGTAAAATGGTCCTCTTTGGAGCGATGTCTCTCGGTGCTTACGCCCTGTTATTATCCAACATGAAACTCGTTACCGATACTTTTACGTTAGGGGGATGGTACGCAGTGCTTCCCGTTGGCACAGCCTTCTTGTTTTCTTTTGTGCACGGTGCTTTTGCCAGCAATTTCCTCAGTGTTCTGGGGCTTGAACCAAAGAAATCTTGATTTTAAAAAGAAGCACAACCTATCACCGTAAGCAGGAGAAAGTGAATCCATGAAGAAATTTCTAACTATTTTAATGGCAGTATTGATAGGAACCCTACTGGTACACAGTGCCTATGCAGGTGGCCCACCACCTAAAAACGTGATGAAAGGTATTTTTACCCAGCTTGATCCAGCGGCCAAAACCGTAACTATAAAAGTCGATGGACATGATGATTTAAGAATCCTGAATATTGGTCCGGATGTGAACATCGACAAGATAGTTCTTGATAAAAAAGTAATGGTCAGCCTTGATCCCAATGCCGGACCAAATGTGATCAAAGACATCTCATTGATGTTTTTTGAGATGACCGTCACCAAGGTTATTGCTCTTCTAATCATCGGGCTTATCGGCGGTCTGCTTGTCTGGATTCATCGGCTCCGGAGGAGCTTTCGTTCTCACGCCTGCGATGATGTCTCTGGGAGCCCCAGGTGCTGTGGCAGTGGCCAGCAATATGTGCCATAAGTTTCCAAAGGCCATGGTCGGCGCATATAAGCGCTGGAAATACGGACAAGTCGATATAAAGCTTGGCCTGGTAATGGCGGTAACGGCGATTATTGGTGTAGAGATCGGTATTAGAATTCAACAGAAGATCCTCAATCATTGGGGCAACGCAGGCTCAAATCTTTATGTGAGTGTGGTCTTTGTTCTGGTTCTGGCTATTGTTGGTGGATACATTTTACGTGATGCTTTAACCATGACTAAAGGCGCAACCGAGGCCAAAACATCCAACCTGGCCTTGAGACTTCAAAAAATTGAGCTCTGGCCGATGATGGAGTTTAAAGTGGCTAGAGTGCGCATCTCTGCCTGGATAACGGTTCCCGTTGGTCTCTTCACCGGAATGCTGGCAGCAACCATTGCGGTGGGCGGTTTTATCGGCGTGCCGGGAATGATTTATGTGGTTGGCGCATCTGCCATGGTTGCCAGTGCTACTGAGCTTGTTGTTGCCTTTGTTATGGGCGCCTTTGGTTCTGTTCAGTGGGGGATAGCCGGTCTTATCGATATTCGCATGACATTGCTTATCCTGGCGGGATCACTGATCGGCGTACAATTGGGGGCGCTTGGGACGACCTATGTCAAAGATTATACGATTAAGCTGGTCATGGCAGCGGTTATGCTGATTGTTGCTGTTTCACGGGGGGCCAAAGTACCAATCTATCTTGCTGACCTGGATCTTATTCCTCGCTTGCAGCAGCAACTCTTTGTTGCTCTTGATGGCATAAGTTTTTGGGCATTGATGGTGGCTCTGGGAGTGGCCGGTATTATCATTACTGCCGCTATGGTTAAGGGAATGATTCTGGATCGCGCAGAAAAAGGGCAAGTCGTAAAAGAGGCTCGTCGGCTGACAAACAGAAACTTTTAAAAAGATACAACCTCCGTACAACGAAAAGAATGGTGGAATACCATAGGAAACCTTTTTGAGAGCTGTTCAGGATCATACCCCTTGCAGGGTACTCAGTTCAGCACCCTGCAAGGGAGGGCTCATAAAGCCCCTAAAATTTTCGAAAGGATGACTTGATTTTTGACCGAAAAACGTACAGATAAATCAAAGATGAGTGGATAAGGCAAAAGGTTGGTTATGGATGAAAAAATACATCGCAACGTTACACCACTAACGGTTCTGCATAGGTCTGAAATCGACGATGCCGACGATGTTTCGCAACAGTGCAGTCTGGCCAAACAGTCCTGCATCCTGCTGGTAACCAGAGGGAGTCGTCTGGCCGAGCCGGTGATGGACTATGCAGTCAATGTAGCTGATCGGATGAAGTGCAAGATATTGGCCACTTATGTAAATACGCTTGCCGCTTTTTGGCAACGGCGATGTGTATCACAAACAATTTGCCGCAGCAATTGAGCAGAACGCCGCAGAATTTAAAGAGAAGGCCGTCAGTCAGAGGCGTAGACTTTGAGTATGTCCAGGAGTCAGGTAAAATAAGTAAAATAATCAGCAGATTATGCCGCATTGTAAAGAGAATTGAGTTCGTACTTATTGATCAGGGAATAAAAATTGAAGAGGCGGCTTTTGGTTCGCCTGTCCCGGTTTTCAACATCGTTTGCACCGATTCGCGAACGGGAGAGATGATTGAGAATCGCCAGGCAAACAAAAATTACCGGAAGAAAGACAGCATCGCATTCATTTTCTTTAGATAATTTTTTGGATCTCCGCTCTTGGACATTCAAATTAGTTCCAAAGTTACTGCTGGGAAAACAAGGCTAGTTGAAAAATCAAAATCCGTTGATAAACGATCGGATACCAAACCGCGGGTTCAAGATATGAGTAGTAGAGTTTCGCCGCACAACAGGAGAAGAAAATCATGCACGGACGAAGAGCTGATTGGAGACAATTTATGAACGGAGCCGCGATAATCCTGGAGAACATGCTCAACGCTAAAAGTGCTGTGAACTCGCTTGCAAAAGTGCAGGCTCAGGGGCAAACATGTGTGCGATGATGGAGTCAATACTGGTAGCTGTCGATGTTTCTCATGTCAGTCGAGCTGCTTTCAAACAGGCCTTGGCGTTGTCGTCATCGATGCGGGCAAAATTGTTGGTTGTCGGTGTGACCCCCAAATATGAAGGGAATATGAGCCGTCTGAAAATTGAAGATGCCAATAGACAGCTCAGTGAGCCGTTTCGAAAGAGTGTTGAGGATGTCGCATCCTATGCAGCCTCCCTGGGATTCGAGGTTCAGACCATCCATAGGACAGGGGAACCGAGTGAGGAAATAGTTCAGGTGGCAGGGGAGCAAGGCGTCGACCTGATTGTTCTTGGCAATGCCAAGCGTTCGAAGGTAGAACTGATGTTGTTCGGGGGAATGAGCTCGAAAGTAATTGCCGGCAGTCCCTGCGATGTCATGCTTGTGCCGGAAATGTCGGAAGTTCGCTTTGGCAGAATTCTCGTTGGTATAAATGGCAGCTCCTGCAAGTAAAGCAGCCGGACTGCGAGCACTCGACCTGGCCGGGAGCTATGGCAGTGAGGTGCATGCAGTTACAGCTATCGATATATCAACAGATAAGGGCCTCCGCTACGGGGTATTAAAAGATGCCAGGCAAAAGGGGTTCAAAGCTCTGGAAGCTTTCACCAAGGAAGGTGAGCGGCTTGGGTTGCAGGTCGTTACCGAGTTGCAGGAAGCATCTCCCGAAAAATGTCTGACAGGCTATGCGCAAAAAAAAGATATTCAGCATATTATTTTGGGCTCAACAGGCAATTCCGGTGTGAGCGATATCCTTTTAGGCCGTGTGGTTGATCGGGTTGCTGCTTTGGCAACCTGTCCGGTTCAGGTTGTTAAAAGCAATGCCTGAAAGAGAACGGGAATGTACCGTGAACCAGATGAGAGGGTTAAAGAATTTTTAAAACAAAAGGGGTGAATTATGGAAGCGTCAACATTGTTTGTTGAATTCATATTAGGCATGTGTGTTGTCCACCTGGTTGGAATGGCATCAGAGCACGTTGCTAAATGGCGGGCAAAGAGCAGTCCGGTGCAACGTACAAGCTCCGGCGACTTGGTTAAAAAGAATATTCGAGACGATTGGTACGTCTTCTTTAGTTGCTCGGATCTCTATGGAAAAGAGTCAAAGAAAAAACAGAGTGAAGTTAAGCCTGCCGATAAAGTAACATCTAAGCGAGATCTGCGACCAACTTTGCGAGCCTAGGATTTAGTTACGTCACGGTTTACCGGAGGAGTTCATTCTTGCGATCATTTTGAATGGAACAGCCCCTGTATCGTTTCCGTCATAAATGGTGCATGGTTTGAGGTGAAAAACGGTGGATCGTGGCGAAGGATATCAGCAATCTTCGGTGAACGTTTAAAGGTGGTGTCAAGAAAACGCCGTACCTCGCCCCTGTTCCAGCCTTTTGGGTGGATGAAACTGC
Source organism: uncultured delta proteobacterium (assembly GCA_963804605.1). Classification (GTDB taxonomy): domain Bacteria; phylum Desulfobacterota; class Desulfobulbia; order Desulfobulbales; family Desulfocapsaceae; genus Desulforhopalus_A. Next base: position 23,847 of record CAWDRB010000023.1, on the reverse strand, counting down.
GATAGATTGACAGGTCACCCTCATAAAAATCAGCTATCTCAAGGCTCGATACTTCCTGACTGCAGGCAGGCAGGTTGAAGATTGCCAGATTAAGAAAGGTGATAGCCTGGTGATGTTTTTCCACAAAACTGAGAGTTCGCTCAGCTTCCTCAGGCCCTTCCGAAGGAGTGCCAAACAGTAGATACACATAGGTCGCAATACCAACGTCCTGCAGATTTTCCAGTACTTTTACGGCAAGTTCCAGGTTGATCCCTTTCTGCATTCTGTTTAAAACCATCCTGATCTCCTGATTCGAGACCAAGTTTCAGCATCCTGCACCCCGAATCTTTTAACCGACGACAAAATTGCCTATCGGCAAGCAGCGTATCAATGCGGGCAAATCCATACCAGGGAACAGTTGGCGGTTTGTCCGTCAAGGCCTGCATCGTTGAAGGGCTGATAGCATTATCAAGGAAATGAATAAGAGCAGGGGCGGTAGCTGCGGTCAGTGCCTGCAGATCGGCGATGGTGGTGTTCGGCGCGACGTGCTGATAGGGATTGTCTTCGCTTGTTTCCGGGCAGAAACTGCATTTTTTCCAAAAACAGCCAAAAGAACTGGTATAGGGAAGGACGAATCCTGGTGAAAGATAACCGTTGTTCTTAAGTCCCTCATAATCAGGCCGAATGTGTGCCTGATTTTCGTGGAGTTCCCAGCAAGTCAAGGAGCGGACCCTCGCCCTGGCCGCCAATCAGGTGATCGACCAACCCGGCAAAAGGGTTACTCCACTGTGGCTGGCTCAGCCAGGTGGTGACCAGGCCACCGCCCAGAATTATTTTCACCTGGCTGTGCATTGCTCTCAGGTAGCCGATCATCGCAAAAGTGCATAAGGCCTGACTGAGATAGTTCAAGGAAAAACCAATGGATGCCGGAATGATCGAAGCCAAGCAGTTCATCGAGTCTTTGGCCGAAATACGGGAAAAAAATATTGGCTGCGTATTCTTTGGCTGCAAGACGCAGATCACGCACTTCTCAGCGGTGATCTGGTGTCGTCCTGGTAATTGGCCAGTGACAGCTGCAGGCCAAACCCTTTCCCAGCCATTTCCAGGATGCGGTTGATATCCGCCACTGCCCGTCTATATTTGTCTCCATTGCTGTAGGTCTCAATGGTCTGCAGTGCCGCAATATTTTGCTGCAGATGCTTATACGCCCTCTTTGACCATGTGTCTTCTACCGGTTGCAGCGGTATTGAAAAGGAAATATAACCCTTCGATATTCATATCACAGATCGTACACGAATGGCCATGGGCGGTCAGGGCCGCAGAGAGATAGGCCAATGCCGCCGGTGGCTCGCAGGGCTTGGTCAGTGGGGGGTGAACGATCAGCATGCAGATTCTCTTTTCAATATATTTTCCACTTTTTCTGGCTTCTTGTAAAAGGTGTACTATAATGTAGCGCTGGTTAACAGTTTATAGATTAAAAAAAATCAACTGGATGTGAATTATGATGATGTTTTGGAAAAAATTGGCACCGATAGTCATGCTGTTTATGGCCTTTACCTTGCTGGAGGCCGGATTGACTGCGGATTACGCTGATGCCAGGTCATTTCGCGGCGGCAGGTCTTTTAAAATGGCTCCGAAGGCTCCAAGCAAGAGCGTGCAGCCTGCAAAATCAACGAATAGTGGTGGCTTTGGTCGTGGCTTAGCCGGGGGGCTTCTCGGTGGTGCACTGGGCGGTATGCTTTTTGGGTCCATGTTTGGTGCCGGAGGCTCCGGGCATGGGTATATTGCCTTTGCTCATTCTGGGTGGGCTTGCCTATTTTCTGTTTAAAAGGTTTTCGACCAAACAACGGCAAAATGGTTATCAGTCATATCAGCAAAATCCCGGGCAGCAGAGTCCAGTCGAATATGTTCAGCGGGGCATTCGGCAACAGTGCCCAGCCGCCTCCCGCCACGCCGGATATTGGCGGCAATCTATTGGCCGAAGGCATTGACCAGATCCGGGAACACGACCGAAATTTTGATCCCGGCATATTTTACCGAGGTGGCCTCCGACGTTTTCTTTAAAGTGCAGGCCGGATGGATGCGCCGGGATCTCGATTCCTATAAACATCTGCTGGGCGAGCAGCTGGCAGGAGAATATGCCAACCACTTCGAGGAGATGCGCAGCAAAGGGCATATCAATAAACTGGAATCCATTGCAGTGCGTAATCTGGAGATTGTCCAGGCAGGAAGTGATGGTCGGGAAGATTTCGTCACTGTCCGTTTTTCCGCCAACCTGCTCGACTATACCGTAGACGATAAAAGCGGTGACCTGGTTGAGGGAAGTATGACTACCCCGATCAAGTTCGATGAGGAATGGACCTGGGCCAGACCTGTCGGCAGTGATGACTGGAAGCTGGAAGGCATCAAGGAAATGTGATCGAGATCTTAGGCTTTTGTTTTCCGTTGCAATTTTTAAAAATTCGCTACTATACGCTGGTGCTGCTGCAGTTTACAGGCGGCACCAGCGCTTTTTATATAGGAGAGGACGTTCGTGGATCTAAGTCAGTTTCGTCGGGAATATTTAATGGGAGGATTGTCTCGTTCCAATCTTGACAGTGACCCGATATTGCAATTTACCGAGTGGTTTGATCAAGCCCGAAAAATTGAAATTGCCGATCCGACAGCTATGGTTTTGGCCACTGTCGGAAAAGGTGGCCAGCCGCATCAGAGAACAGTTCTGTTGAAATATTTTGATGAAAAAGGGTTCGTTTTTTTTACCAATTACGAGAGCAGGAAGGCCAGGGAAATAAAGGACAATGCCAACGTCAGTCTCCTCTTTGTCTGGCTCGATCTGGAGCGGCAGGTCATGATTAACGGGACTGCTGCCAAGGTATCGGCTGCTGAATCAGCCAAATATTTTATGAGCAGGCCGAAAGAAAGCCAGATGGCCGCCTGGGTCTCAAGTCAGAGTAATGTCCTGACGTCAAGGCAGATGCTGCTGCAGAAATTTGACGAGATGAAAAGAAAAATTGGCGCAGGCAAGGTGCCGCTGCCGTCTTTCTGGGGTGGCTACCGGGTTGAACCGGTTGAGATCGAGTTCTGGCAAGGCAGACAAAACCGCCTGCACGACCGCTTCCTCTATACCAGGAAGACCCAATCAAAAGAATGGGTCATCGAGCGACTGGCCCCCTGATAGTTTTCACGGTGAAGGAGGTTAGACACTGAAATGAAAATTAAAATCTCCGGGAAACCTGATCCAGACATCTTCCGTGACAGGAAAAAATATGCTCTCTGGTTTGCTTTCTTTCTCCTAGGGGCATGTGTCGGTGTGGGGGTAGCAGTCTTTGCTGTCTATTTTGACACGCACCATTACAGGAATTTAGACAATTGGGCTATTGGCATTCTGGTTGGATCATCATTGGGTATCACTTGGTTTGGCAACCGACTGCAGGCCTATAAGAAGCTCTACCGGCCTCATCGGGAAAAGCTGGTGGAGCTACGCGCAAATCATCCTGAAATAGAGATATATTGCGCTGAGGTGGAAGCAATGGGAAGAGGGTTGATAAAGGCAGAATATGAAGCATTTATAGAGTACTCAGAGAAACATTCTGCAGTTCCTTTTATCTGAGAGTATTCAGCAAAATGAAAGAAAAAAGACTGTTTATCAGGAGAGAGAGTGTGTCCCCACGAAAAATCTTTGCCATAGGTGATATCCATGGCTGCGCTGCGCAGCTCTCCACACTGCTTGGTCGCATACCCTACGACCGAAACAAGGATACGCTGATCTTTCTTGGAGATTATATCAACCGTGGGCCGGACACAAGAGCGGTGCTCGATATTCTGCTTGAGCTGAAAGAGAGCTGTGCAGATATCCATTTTCTGAAAGGTAACCACGAACAAGAGCTCCTGGAATATAGTGCCTCCGGTCATACGGACTCCCTGCGGGCGCTTCGGGGGATGGGGATCGAGGCAACGGTTGAGAGCTATGGCGCCAGGGTAAACTCCCTCACAGGGCTTGCCTGTTTTCCGCTGGAGCATCGCGAATTTCTCCATTCTCTCAAGTTTTTCCATCTGCAAGACGACTATCTTTTTATTCACGCCGATATTAACAAAGAGATGCTTTGCTGTCCAATGAAGGAGTCGGAGGGGAGGATGCAGCGCTATATTATGGAGACTGGGTTGCTTTCCAGTAGACGGTTAGCCCATGAACAGACGTCTGGTATTGATACCTTTATCGTTTTTGGGCACATTCCCTTTGCCTCACCCCTGCTTCTGGCCGACCGTATTGGTATTGATACTGGTGCTGTGTACGGCAATATGCTGACAGCCTTAGAGTTACCTGCGCTCCGGTTCTTTCATGCCTGAAGAACCTTCTGTATTTCTTGTTCTATAATTGCCTGCCAAAAACTCTTCTGCCAGGAGAATCGAAGTGGCGTCATCGTTCATTATTCCGTCCAGAAATCTGCTGAAACCCAATAGCCGTCCGATCATAATGAGCCGTTCATGGACGATTTCCTTCGATGCCCCGGTCAGAGTGGCGGTAATAAGATCTTCTATAACTTTTGTGTAAAACCCATTTTTTTCCAGAACGAGCTGGAGGAAAAGGGCGCGGCGGCGGCCCCTTTCCCGGCCTGCCCCTCCGCCCTTGAAACGGAATCGGATATAGTTGGCATGGGTATCCCGACCGCAAATCGAATCCAGCATGGCAAAATGGAACTCAACACGGGCGTTAAGGTTGAGATAGTCCCGGGCGGCCAGGGCGTAGTTAAAGGATCCGGCTGGTCTGGGTCCTCGACCACTCAACATGGTCTGCGACATGATGTTGACCATTGCTTCACCATCAGGGTTGGAATGCCAGCTCAGGCCAGGAGTCATCAGCCCGTCACAGAGTGCTGCAAGGGGAATCGAGAGGACATCTTCCCGACCAAGATGTTTGTGTAAGGCCAGCTGTTTTCTGAGAAAACTTTCTTCTGTCCTGCGCAGTCCTCCACCGAGGTCGATGACTAAAAATTGGAAAGGCACGCCAATATCAAGGGGGTGCAGCAAGCCGCCCGCAAAATCCATAACCATGTCACCGGTATCGAACATGGCCATTACCGCCATTTCATGGGCATAGCGTATAATGTCGTGCAGAGAGCGACATTCGAGCAGGGAGAAGGTCGAACCGTAAGCATCGGTTAAATTAAGCGGGACAATTAGCTTGCGTAAGGCTTCCCGTTCAGGGGAGATGGTTTCTGCCCGCAGGCTGGTGAGCAGATCAGTGCTCTTGCCCCTGGATTGCTCCCTTCTTTTTTTAAAGGCCGTAAAAGCAGCCTCGCGCACAGATTCCGGGGCCTCGCGCACCGTTCCATCATCTGCATCGAGTATGATCCACTGGTTTTTGACCAGGGTTGTGGAAGCGTTCCGGGTGCCGGTGAGCATGGGGATTCCAAGTTCTCTTGCAACACAGGAGAGGTGGTCCGTCGGATTACCTATGTCGACTACAGCGCCGCTGCACTGAGCAAAGAGATGGGAGGCATCGACGATGCTTTGGGAGAGAACGAGGATAGTCGGCTGTTGATCCAGCTCATTGTCGGTATCGTTATCAAGAGCTACAAGCTCTGCCAGGGAGAGGGCAATGCGCACACAGCCAATGACCTTACCGGAGGAAGCACAGGTGCCGGAGAGCAATCGTTTCGCTGTATCGTGGGATGGATTACGACGTCCTTTGGCAGCGAGCCTGAGGGGTCTTGACTGGAGAAGCGATAAGCCGGATGTGCTTGAAAAAGCCCATTCAATATCCTGGGCCGTGCCCCAGATGTTTTCCAGAAGTTGCCCATACCGCATCAGGTCATAGATGGTCGTAACTTCCAGCAGCGGTAGGCTGGCTTCATCAGTAGAAAGTTCTTCCAGTTCGACGCCACCCTCTTTTTTTGCAACCTCGCGGACAGTTTTGATTCCTATCTCGGCCTGGTCCATGATCTCTGCTTCGATAGTGTTAATGTCTTGGGTCTTCGCCCTTCCCGTGTCTTTAATTGTTTCTGTTTCAGTGGGCAGGACCGAGCGTCGGGGCCGGTAAAGATCCGCCGGTGATGAGCCTCCTACCGCCTGGGTACCAAGTCCCGGCACACAGCTGATCAGCATCCTGCCATTTTCCGGTTCCGAAGGATCAACGGTAAAAAGGACTCCCGCACAGTCTACATCAGCCATAACCTGGCAGAGAACAGCGAGGTCAATATCGAGGGGAGGGAGGCCTGCATTCACCCGATAGGAGATGGCCCTGGCACTGAAACCGCTGGCGACAACCTCCTTGTAGGCCACCAGGAGTGATTGGCTGCCAATGACATTGAGGACCGAGGTATACTGGCCGGCAAAAGAGTGTTCTACCCCATCCTCGGATACCCCGCTGCTGCGTACGGAGATGGCAATAGGAAAAGGTTTGAGGAGATGGTAATTGTTTTCCAGGTCCCGGGCCAGGTCGTCCGGCAGTGGAGCATCAAGAATTTTTCTGGTGATACGGTCGGCGGCGAAGTTGAGATCACTCAGGCCTCGGTCCATGTCCCGCAGCAGTCTGCGGATATCCGCGGCAAGTGTTTCCATGGCCAGAAAACGCCTGGTCCCTGCGGTTGTACAGACAAATCCATCGGGAACCGGCAGGGTCAGCCGTCGCAGTCGGGCCAGGTTGGCTGCTTTTGTTCCAGCTGTTCCTGCTGCGTCTCGGCGCAGGGTGTCCAGCGGAATGCAATATCCCTCCCGCCTGGTATCCTGCAGCCGGTCAAGGTGAGCGAAGGTCTTTTCCGCCAGTTGACCATGAAACCTATAGAGAGATGCGTGTGCATCGTTTGCCAGGAGGTTGAGGCCATCGACCAGCTCGGCGGTGGTGCTGATAAGCTCTGCTGTCAACCGTCGTACCTCGTCGGTCTCTCCCCGGATCAACAGGGTGTCAATCTGGGCAATATTTTCCAGGGCAATACCGTTATTTTCGAGAAAGATACGGAACGCATGATAACGAGCCTTGAGGTTATGGATGGCGAAGGCTTCCTTCTGCTCTTTATGATTCCGGAAGGCTTCAATGACTTTTGTGAGAGGATTGATCAATTTCATGATTTTTCTCCCCTTTGCCAGCCTTGAAAGATGCTGGTCGGCGCTGTCCTTAAGCTGCCTGCCGGCTTTAATTCGGCCGCGGTGCGCAGGCTGCGGTGGGTCGCCGACTTTTTGCTGAAGGACAGGAGAAAGGTATCGGCAAATCGATCAAAGAGTTCCCGGCCCAATGCATCGCTATAGAGGCTGGTATCTCGTTGCCGGGAGTAGGTGGTCAGGGCTCCAAGGACAAAAAGAGCCGAACGCAGGATATCTTTTTCTTCAAATTTCATCCGGCCGACAACCAGATCTCCTTTCCAGAAGACCTTGAAATCCATGGCTCCCAGCACATCGCTGATAAAGAGTGCTCGTCTTTCTCGTCTGGTTTGATCGGCGAGGCCGCCAATAAACCGGAAGTAGATGTAATTGCGGTGCCGGTCGCCGGCGAGATGGGCATCAATTACCGAAAAATGATAGCCCAGTCGCAGACTAAGATTCATATATTCCTGGCTGATGATGGCCAGGTTATTACCGGACATCTCAGGAGATACGCTGCTGAGTCGTGATGTTTTGGGAATGGAAGAAATGATATCACGCAAGCCGAGTGTCGGCAAATCCCCGCCTGTAGCCTGGGGATGCAGTAATCCATCAAGAAAAACAGCAAACGGTTCCGAGAGAATGTCGGCGGGCCCTGGTTGTTGCACTGAGCCATCGGGCAGGCCTCCACCGACATCCAGCAGGTTGATATCCATCTGCACCGGCAGATGGAGCCGTGTCGTGCGAATGCCACTCAGCCCTGGACGTCGTTCTTGGAAATGAGCCAGCTCATCAACGGCCATTTCATGGCAGAAATGAATAATGTCGTGAAAGGAACGGCAGTTCTGTGCTGAAAAATTAGGGTCATCCGGGTTGACGAGTTTGAGCGGAGAGATGAATCGCAACAACCTGCGCAGTACCCGATATTCGGGATCTATGGGCGAGAAGCTGTTGTCACTGCTGCCCTGCTGCAGAAGATGGTTGAGGACTCCTTTGTAGACACAGCAATTGCCGACATCCACCGTGACCTCTGTGCCGTTGGGCAGTTGCTCAAGAATTCCGGGAATACCGAACAGCGCGGGCAAACTGAGTTCCCGAGCCACAGTAGCCAGGTGGCCGATGGGATTACCGTGTTCGGTGAGTATAGCTGAAGCCCTGTGGAGAATAGGTGAGAGCTGCGGGGTGGCAATCGGCGCCACGGCAACACCCCCGATGGGGAAATCGTTGAGCTTGGTGTCTTGTGTTACATGGAAAACTGTCCCGGCAGCAACACCGGACTGGATGACCTGGCCACCTTTGCCAAGGACAATGGCGTTCTCCTTTTCTTGGTCAAGTTCAAGGATAGTGGGCTCCGCAGGTTTTTCCAGGAAGGGGAAAAGCCGGGTAACCACGAATTTGTCATTCTCCAGGTATTCCCAGTGCATAATCACGGGAACCCCCATGATTCGTTCCAGGGTCATGGCTGTTTCCGCAAGAGCCTGGATCTCCTGGGGCAGGATAGTGGCGGAACCACGTCGGAATTGCCCGTGTCGCGGGGTTTGGTGCGTGGCCTGCAGCCCATCAGGGAATGTCTGTCTTATACTTTTCGGCGTCAATGTCGAAGAGACGAAATCAAAGGGGAAGATGCGTCGTAAATGATGGATATCCATCTCCTGTCGATGACCGGGGAGCCATGAAGTGACAGTCAACATTGGGGTGGCAGTCTTGATAGTGGCTCGGGTTGTGATGGTGCCGCGGGCGAGAGCGTTGGACGCGGTCCGAAGAAAGAGTGCAAATTGAGGTTCCGTGTCAGGGTAAAGAGTGTGACATCGCTTCGCGGCAATCTCGATGATACGGATAATCCCTTTAAGGAAAAGTTCTTTTGGGGAGGTCTCTTCGGTATCTCTAATAATGGTTTCTTGTGGTGATGGTGAGCTTGGACTGGGACTGCCGGTTGCCTGTTCAAGGGGAAGGGCATCGTCCGCCAGCACCACTAAGCTGTCATTGTCGTCTTCTTTGAGCAAAAATTCGCCAAGATCCCGAGGGTCACCTGGCTGGCCATTGAGACGGGTGGCAGAGATGGACAGCAGCGGGCTGCGGTGTTCCGTCAGCATTGGCGGCAGAGAGTTGCTGAGACTCCCGGTTACCAGTTCGAAGGACAGTCCTGTATCTGATGGGACCGAGGAGGTGGTTCTGCTCAGTATGGCCCGAACGGCATCACTGGAAATTACCAGGCCGTCACGTGCTTTGATTCCAGGATGGTGGCGCAGTTCAGCAAGGCAGACAAGATCAATGCCTACCAGCGGTTCCAGCTCCCAGCTCAGGGAATCAAGGGGGAGAACCGGAGGACAGGAGAGGGCCTTGGTGTTGCCGGCAAGGATGTCATCGAGAATGACCCGGATCTCCTGGTACCGGTCATAAAGGGGGATATAACCATTATTGGTCAGGGCATTAAGATTGTAGGTAACGTGGTGGACATGACTGGCAATGGTACGGACCGAGTTTTCCAGAAAGTTTCGATCGAAAACATATTCTCCACCGAGGGCGCGGTCCATGGCTGAGATCTGCTCAAATACCAGGGTGTTGAGCTGAAGGATCTTTCTGAAATTATTAAAAAGAGCCTTGATCCGCCAGATATCAATTTCCTGTGCCCCGCTCGCGGGTTGATTCTTTTTGTTACGAAAGAGGTGGCGCCACATGCCTGCTTCTCCTGCCTGATACTGTCTGTTGACCGGGCAGCTTTCCCGCCGAGCCGGCAGTGGGAAGTCTTAAGGACCGGAGAAATTGAAACAGAGAATCCATCCTATACGGTTTTTTCTTCATTTTTCCAAGGCTGGCCCCCTGATATTATTATCCCTTCACCACGGCCAGCGGTTTAAGCGAGGTTATGATCTGAACAAGGTCTCGCTGGTTGTCCATTACTTGAGTGATATCTTTATAAGCCCCTGCCGCCTCATCGAGATCTTTTTTATTCCGGAGAGAATGAACAATGCCCTGCTGTTCAAGGTGACGAATCTCCTCTTTCAGATCAAGCTGCCGTTGTGCCTGTTTTCTGCCAAGTTTTCTGCCCGCCCCATGCGAGCAGGAATTAAAACTTTCCCTGTTGCCTAAGCCCCGAACAATATAACTGGTACTTCCCTGGGAACCGGGGATTATTCCGGTTTGTCCTGCTATGGCCTGTGTTGCCCCTTTTCGGTGAACAAGAACTTCTTTGCCAAAATGGAACTCCCGGGATGCGTAATTATGAGCGACATCAAGGGCCGGGGAAAAAGAGACGGATGGTTCGAAGTCGGTCAAAATTTCGCAGACTCTCTGCATCATCTCTCGGCGATTGGCCGCAGCGAATTGAACGCAATAGTTCATCTCTTTCAGGTAGCGCTGCCCCATATCCGACAGCACCGGCAGACAGTCCAGCTGCCATTTTGCAGGAATTTTTGCACCATGTGCCTGATTGTACGCAATAGCAAGGTTGTTGTAATGGCCTGCCACCTGGTAGCCGATATTTCTGCTGCCGGAGTGGATCATCAGCCAGATGCAGTCGTCATCGCCTCGTTGCACCTCGATGAAATGATTACCGCCACCGAGCGTGCCAAGCTGCAGCCGGCCACTGTCATATTCCCGGTAGACGACCGGCAGCTCTTTTTTGTTGAGGTTACCGGTGATGCGGGGCATTTTTTCGTGGGCTTGTGCTGTCTTATGATGCTTGAAACCGAGCGGTATCGTTTGGCGGATTGTCTGCATGATTTTTTTTAACTGCGGCCGAGACAGGTGATGCAGTGAGGTCTGCACCGCGCATACGCCGCAGCCGATATCGACTCCCACCGCATTGGGGATGATCATATTCTCGATAGCCGCCACGCCGCCGATCGGCATGCCGTAGCCAACATGGGCGTCCGGCATGATCGCCACATGATGATGGAGAAAAGGCAGATTGGCGAGATTTCTCGCCTGTTCCAGCGCGTCATGGTCTATGTCTTCCAGCCAGAGTTTGATCGGCTTTTTTTCGGTATCAATTGTTCTGATCATGTGGTTATACCCCCAAAAAATACAATATTCATGACCGAGGCAACTGCCCACATCATAAGTGCATAATGCCAATTGCTCTGGATTATTGTTCGAGGCGATGCATGGTATCGGCTCACCAGAGCCAGGCCTACGCCGGATAAGGGGCTGCTGCCGGTTGAAATGGCCCAGCTGGAGAGAAACAAAAAACCCAGTTGCGACTGGTTCGGATTGAGGGGGAGAAGCAGTGGGCTGACGATTGCTATGCTGACAATCGGATGAACACCCATAATTCCGACGATAATCATCACGCCCAGGACAATGGCAAATAATAAGGGCGTAAACGCTGAACCTATCGAAGCGGAACAAGGCCGGATACATATGGATAATCGATTTTATGCCGTTAGAAAACACTCCTGCTGCGAGAAACAGGGCAAATTGGCTGCTGACTGACGATATCCTGCCGGCGACAAAATCATGCAGCGTGGCTTTCCTCGGCCTGCCTTTCATGAAAATAACAGCGCCCAATGGCGAAACCACGCAGATCAGGTTCAGAACGCTTATGTCATGCCGGAGATAATGGGCAAAGATTACGGCAGCAGCGAGAAAGAGAGGAACTGTCAAGCTTTCAAACTTTATGGGATATCCGGAAAATTCTGCTTTTCTGACGAAGCACACTTCAACAAGAGTGTAGGCTATGGCGATACCACTCATTATGATCCCCGGAACCAGGGTTAATTTCCAGTACATTCCAGGTGCATAGGTGAGGGCAACACCGGTGGCGATAAAAAAGGGGACCACCAGGCTGCGGCACAAAAGGAGCGGGCCAGGATAATCATCTGCTCTTTGCTCAAGGTGCCGTTTTTCTGCAACCGGTCGCCAAAGACAAACAGCACCGACAGGTTAATCGCTGCGCCAAGCAAATGAGTGCCAATCGCCGTTGTGAGTACGGCCTTGTTGCCGTGCGGTAGGGCAGGGTCTTCAATATCTCGATTTGTCAGAGTAAGAAAAGCCACGGCAACAAACATGGCGAGCAGGGGCAGATTGACCGCCAGAATTTCTCTCCAGCCAAGAAAGACGCCCTGGGTGGCCGCAAACAGCAGGGCTGCAATGCCGGTTGATAAGAGTATTAAAGCCTGGCGAATTGCATTTCTGCCAAGGCTATCCCAGGTAATAAGACAGACCAGCCAGGCCAGAAGGGTCGGTACGGGCAGTAGCACAGGTACCAATACGCTGATAAGGTAAAAGACAAGCGTGCCCAATATGATCCAGCCGGTATATTTTTTCATCATTTATTGTTTTGCTTGTAATCTGGGGACATAATACTGTTTAATGACAGTTAATCAGTGGGATACTGGCCTGTCATTAAACAGTATTATGTCCCGGATTAACAATTAATGCAAAGTCTTTTTAAACCGGCCTATAGCCAAGTCAGAAAAACGACAGCCAGGACGATCTGGGCGACAATCGCCGGCCAGAGTGCGAAAATACCGACATCTTTCATCACAATACCCCGCAGAATATCCAGGTACCAGCGCATCGGGTTGATAACGGTGGCGTAACGGACCGGGTCGGGCATATTGCTGATCGGGAACAGGAAGCCGCTCAGCATGACCGAAGGCATCAGAATCAGAAAACTGGTCAGCAAGGCCTGCTGCTGGGTTGCGGCACTGCCGCTGATGAGCAGGGCGATACCCATGTTGCCGGCGAGGTAGATTCCGGTCAGGCCATAGAGCAGCAGCAGGCTGCCTCGCACATGGACGCCGAAGACCAGATAGGCGACAATGAGCATGAACGTCATGGTGATATAGCCGGTGATCATATACGGAATGGTTTTGCCAAGGATAAATTCGATGCCGCGAATCGGGGTGACCATCACCTGCTCAATGGTGCCGATTTCTTTTTCCCGGACGATGCCGATACTGGTCAGCAGCAGGCTGAAGATATAGAGCATGGTGGCAATCAGCGACGGGACATAATAAAATTTGCTCTCCTGGTTGGTATTGTACCAGGCGCGGCTTTCGGTGGTGATCTGTATCGGCGAGATGGTCGTTCCTTTTCTGCCAAGCCGTTCTTGTTGCTTGCTTATCGTTATAATCACTGACAATGAACCCGGCATAGCCGAGGACGATGGAGGTACTGTTGCTGTCGGTGCCGTCGGTAATAAGCTGCACCTCGGCAGTACGTTCATGGAGGATATCTTTACTGAATCCAGCCGGGATCTGCAGTACCGCCCGGACATCGCCGTGATCAAGCAGAGGAGTGATTTCATTTTGTGAGACCAGATAGTCGGAAATACGGAAATAGTTGGCGGCGGTAAAGGCACTGATCAGCTCTCTTGAGGCGGGAGTTTTATCCATGTCCAGCACTGCCAGGCGGATATTGGTGACATCGGTGGTTAAGGCAAAGGCCATGATGGTCAACTGGATCACCGGCATGCCGAAAATAACCACCCGCATCCGTGGATCGCGAAGCATCTGCAAAAATTCCTTGATCAGCATGCGGTACAGGCGTTGCAGCATCTGTTACTCCAGTTTGAAGGAAAAATTACGGTTGGCAAGGACTATCATCAACAGCGCGTAGACGGTTAGAAACAGAACATCAAGCCACAGGATTTCCAGGCCGATACCTTTTAAGTAGATGCCGCGCAGGATAGCGATAAAATACCGGGCGGGGACAATATAGGTGAGAAACTGCAGAGGCAACGGCATATTTTCAATGGCAAAAACGAAACCGCTCAGGATCAGGGTGGGTAAAAAACCGATAATGATGGCCAGCTGGTTGGCCAGGACCTGGGATTTAAGTTTGATGCTGAGCGTCATGCCGAGAAACAAAGCACCGGTCAGAAAAATGGCGGAGAGAGCAAACAGCAGCCAACCGTTGCCGACTATCGGTACATTGAAAATCCATTTACCGATCAGTACCGCCATGGCCACATCGAGTCATGCCGATACAGAAATAGGGAATGACTTTGCCGAAAATCAGCTCGGGACCGCGCAGTGGGGTGCTGATCAGCTGTTCCATAGTTCCTGTTTCCCATTCCTTGGCCACGGTCGTGCTGGTCAGCAGTGCGGCGACAACGATCATGACCAGCGCAATGATGCCGGGGATGAGCACGTTCTGGCTGCGCAAATCGGGGTTGTACCAGGAGCGCTGGATTAATTCGACTGGTTGCTTCAGTTTATCCCGACCTTTTCTCTGCATCTGTTTCGATGCAACCTCAAGGGCATAAATAGATCCTATGTTTGCCGCGTAGCCCATAGCCAACCTGGAGGTGTTCGCATCGCTGCCATCACCGATAATCTGGATTTTTACCGGTTTGGCAGCCTGCACCTTGGCGGCAAAGTCGCCTGGGATAATGAGGGCAACCATGGCTCTTCCCTGGTCGAGCTCCATTTGCAGTCCTGCATAATCGTCGTGAAAGCCTTTGATGGCAAAATATGGCGAACTCTGAAAGAGACTAAGGAGTTCCCGGCTCTCGGGCGTGCGCGACTGATCCCAGACCGTAGTCGGTACCAGCCGCAGATCAAGAGTGAGGGCATAGCCATAAAGCAGAATGAGGATAAGCGGAATGGCCAGAGCCAAGGTGAGGCTCCGCCAGTCGCGCATCAGGTGCAGGGTTTCTTTTCGGGCTACGGCGGTAAGACGTCTGAAGTTCATGGTTTTGCCGCCTCACGGTTATTACCGCTCTCTTTTTCCTGTCTACTTCCTCAATGAGCGAGATGAACACATCTTCCATACTTGGCAGAATAGTCTCCATGGTGACGTTGGCAAGGCTTTGGCCATGGTCAGCAAGCAGTCGAAGAATCGCTTCTCCGGCCAGTGAATCATCGGGGTGACGATATGCAGGCCCGAACCGAAAAGGGCCGCGTCCCGGATCTCGGGCAGAGCTTTCAGCGGAGTGATTAAACTCTGAGGATCAGCACAACGCAGATCAATGATTTTGTCGTGCATAAAGCGGGTCTTCAGCTCCATTGGTGACCCGGAGGCGATCATCTTGCCGTCATAGATAAGGGCAATACGGTCGCAGTATTCTGCCTCCTCCATATAATGCGTGGTGACGAAGATAGTGATGCCCTGATCGGCCATAGAGTAGATAAGGTCCCAGAATTGACGACGGCTTAAGGGATCGACCCCGCTGGTAGGTTCGTCAAGGAAGATGATCGGCGGCTCATGCAGGATGGCACAGGCGAGGGCGAGACGCTGTTTCCAGCCGCCGCTGAGAATGGCGGTAAGACTGGTCCGATGGTCCTGCAGGCCGGCCATTTCCACCGCCCAGTTGAGGCGATCTTCCAGTCGCTTACCGCTAAGACCATAGATGCCGCCGTAAAAACTGATGTTTTCCGTGACGGTGAGATCTTCATAGAGAGAAAACTTCTGGCTCATATACCCGATATGCAGTTTGATCTGCTCCGTTTCGGTAAGGACATCAAAGCCGGCCACCGTCCCGGTGCCGGAAGTGGGACTGAGCAACCCACAGAGCATGCGGATGGTGGTGCTCTTTCCGGCGCCGTTAGGCCCGAGAAAGCCAAAAATCTCGCCTTTTTTTACCTGAAAACCGACATCATCAACGGCGGTGAAGGTGCCGAAGCGTCGGGTCAGGTGTTCCACCTGTACGGCCACGGTGTCAATGTCTGTTGCCGAGTCCATTACTATCGGAGCTGTTTTCTCTGTTTCCGGCGTCGTGTCGTCGCTTTTGCCGAGAAGGCTCACAAAAACATCTTCAAGGGACGGCTGGGTTTCCCTGACCTGTTCATAGTCGATCTTGTCCCGTTGGAGAAGATCGACGACCTGCTCACCGGTCTTTTTACTATCACCGCAGACGAGATGGACCGTATCGCCAAAGAGATTGACGCTTTTGGTAAAAGGTTTTCCCTGGAGCAGGCCGACAATTTTTCTCGCCTCACGGGATCTGATCGCCAGAATCCGGCCATCCATCAGCTCTTTTATTTCAGCGGGAGTGCCGACGGCCATGAGTTTGCCTTGATCGATAAGTCCGACCCGGTCGCAGCGTTCGGCTTCATCGAGATAGGCAGTGGTGATCAGCACAGCAACGTCCTGCACGCGGAGTTGATTAAGGATGCGCCAGAAATCACGGCGGCTCACCGGATCAACGCCATTGGTGGGCTCGTCGAGCAAGAGAACTTTTGGCGTGTGAATAAGGGCACAGACCAGTTGGAGTTTTTGTTTCATACCGCCGGAGAGATCACCGGCCCGGCGTCTGATAAAGGGCCGCATATGACTGAAATTGAGCAGTTCTTCTATACGGCCCTGTCTCCCTTTGCGACTCATACCGTAGAGGTCGGCATAAAATTCGATATTTTCCCCGACGGTGAGATCCTGATACAGGCCGAATTTCTGGCTCATATAGGCCAGATGGTCTTTGACGGCATTGGCCTCTTTTAAAACATCGAAACCGGCTATGCGGGCCGTGCCGGAATCACTGTCCATGATGGTAGCCAGCATGCGCAGGCTGGTTGACTTGCCTGCTCCGTCCGGGCCGACCAGGCCGAATATTTCGCCTGGGAAAACCGTGAGATGCAACTGATCGACTGCAGTGAGAGGACCGAATTTTTTGGTCAGCCCTTCCGCGGCAATGGCAGGAGCTGCCTTTTCATCCTTGTTAATTACCATTTTACCGGCTGCTGAAATCTATTGATCCATCAGCGGGCATCCCGGGTTTGAGTTCGTTGTCTGGATTGTCGAGCAATACCTTGATCCGAAACATTAATTTGACCCGTTCTTCAAAGGTTTGTACCGTCTTGGGCGTAAATTCAGCCTGACTGCTGATATAGCTTACGCGACCGGAATAGGATTTTTCGGGGAAGGAATCGGTTTTTACCTCGACCTTCTGGCCCAGTTTTATTCGACCAAGGTTCTTTTCATTGATATAGGCACGCAGCCACGGTTTATCTGTCTGTCCAAGGGTGATTACCGGTGACGCGGTATTGAGATATTCCCCGGCCTCTGCTGCGGTACTGAGCACCACCGCGTCCATAGGTGCAACGAGTTCGGTATATTTGAGCTGTTGTCCGGCTTGGTTAACAGTTGCCTGCGCGGCCCGGAGTTTGGCTTCTGCCTGGTCAATACTTTCTTGGCGTGGCCCTGCCTTGATAAGGGCGAATTCCGCCTCTGCCTGCTTAAGAATAGCCTCTGCTTTATGCAGTTGTTCGATACGCGGGCCGATCTTGAGCAGCTCTAGTCGCTGCCTTGCTGCCCTGGTCTGTGCGGCTGCCTCTTTAACCCGGTTTTCTGCAGTCTCGAAGTTGATTTGATAGGTTTCAAGGACATTTTTGCTGACACTTTGCTCCTTGTACAGCTTGATATAGCGATCTTGATCAATTCTGGCTTGTTTCAGCTGGACAATGGCCGACTGCTCCGTTGCTTTTGCGCTGTCGAGAGCTGCCCTTGCACTCTCGATATCCTGGATTCGGCTGCCGTTCTGTAATTCCGTTAAATTCTGGCGGGCCTGCATGACTCCAGCCTCAGCCCGGTCTATATCTTCTTTGCGGCTTCCTGCTGCAAGTTCGGCCACGACGGCTTCGGCATAGGCCAGATTTGCTTCAGCCTGCGCCAGGGCAATAGTCTGGTCACTTTTTTCCAGCCTGGCCACCGGTTGATTGGCTCTGACCGTGTCACCTTCTTCCACCAGCCGTTCCAGCAGGCGTCCCGGTATTCTGAAACTCATCTGGGTCTCTGTGACCTCGATATTGCCGGAAAACTGCAACAAAGAATCATCATTTCGATGCTTGAAAACATTGAAGATAATGGTGCCGGCGATGATAAGTGCCATGAGCGGGAGAATGATGCGTAACCTTTTTTTCATAATTCTGCCTTTGATGATGAAAGAAATTCTTCTTTGATCCTGGCGATTCCTCCGAGAGAAAAGAGCCAGACGGAGTCTGCCAGGTAATCGAGATTCTCTTCTGTGGGAACGCTGTCGGCAAAAACGGTACGGATGACCGTTGATGCCAGGGCGTAATAGATACACTGGCCGATAATACTTATGGCACAGGGCATAAGTTTCTCGAGCCCCGGATTTACTCTGCATAATATCAACAATGATGGTGAGCAGAAGGTCTTTATGTGGTTTGACGTATCTTTCGAGAATGGGTGCAAAGGCGGGGCTTGGATCGAGCAGTTCCCTGGCGATAAGTCGACCCTGGCCGGCCATGCCTCCCCATCCCTCGCGGCTCTGCAAGCGATAGAACATGCTTCTGATAAACGCTCGGAGTCGTTCTTTCGGGTCGGCATCGCTGCCTGCTTCCAGGGTTGCAGGAAAACGGGTAAAACCGGTGTGAAAGACATTTTCGAGGACGGCCCCATACAATCCTTCCTTGCCCTGAAAATGATAATTGATCGCGGCAATATTGACCTGCGCGGCCTTGGCGATCATTCGAATGGTCGTATCTTTGAAACCTTTTTTGCCAAAGATGAGGCCTGCTGATCCGAGAATCCTTTCTTTGGTCGTCGTCGTTTGCTCTGACATGGAAAATCCCCTGAAAACGTATGATTTAAACAAACATATAAAACAGATGTTTGAATCTTTCAAGGAAAAATTGGGCACGTTTATGTTCCGGAAAAAAGGAATTGCCTGTGTAGGCATCATCATATTTGTTTGACGAGCAATATCTTAATCATTATGATTAATTTTTAATCAGCACTTGTCTGAACGGCTAAAACCAGATCCAGATAATACTTCTAAGGAGAATTAACCATGGCACAAGCTGATACCAGCGTGTTAACCGCCCACGTGCCATTCCGCTTGCTGGAGAAGTAGACCAGATGGGGCAGACTGAGGACAGGTCGCCGGCTGGATCATGAACAGGCGCTATCGACCTCGATGGACAAACAAGAACGCGACCAGTTAACTCTGGGCTCTGGCTGGTGCCGAGGCCGGCCATAATTATCATAACCGTCAGCCTCGCCGACGGCCTGATCAATAAAGACCGCAGGCCGCGTGCCCACAAAAATGATACTGAAAATGAACGGCAAGGGACTGTCCCAATCTCGGCTCAGTTATACGAATTCCTGGCTCCAGTGCAGCGACAAGGCGCCATCCGTACCATGCAATCGCTACGTCAGGGTCCCGAAAGATTATGGCCAATCCACGCATCGACGAAAAACTGTCGAGTTCGAGGCGAGAGTAGTGTCGGCGATATTCATCGATCGATATGAAGTGCGCTCTGAGATTCAAAACAAAACAATCTATGTCCTCCGTCTTTGGCATACTCCGAAGAACAGTAACATATTGCATATTTATACTGAATACATGCTTATAAAGAGAGTTCGTAAAGCTTGTTCTTGAAGACTTAATCCCTGCGTCTCAGACGGGAAATGTGAGAGGTCTCAACGTGAAAATTGAAGATACTGTTTCGATTCCAGGGCTGTTGAGAAGTGTCAGGTGTTATTGATTGAAAACATCGTTTGAAGGAGGAAATCAGAGACCTGAAGGCGCGGTTGGTTCTGTGGAGGCGCGGTATTCGGTGATGAAATTTCCGAGAACAATCCGAATCTAAATAATCGCTCCGCAGGCTGCTCAAGTTGGCCTCCAGGCATGAGCAAAAATGTGACGAAGGAGAAAAAATCAGGCTGTTATGTCAATCTCAAAGAACGAAACGATGTTACGCCAGGAGATGGGAAAACAAGAAGAAAAGGACGTTTGGATACTCTCCCTCCTGTCTCAATGATCGGAGACCCGACTATGCCTTAAACCGAAGAGGACGTGCACAGGTTCAGCCATAAGGCGTATGCCGGCCTGGATGGAAAGTCATTGATGACCATCTGCGAGGAAAAAAGTCGTCGGAATATACCCGATGCTGGCCGATCAGACTTCCTCGTTTCTGGCGATTGATTTCGATGATGGGGATGAGCAAAAGGATATCTCGGTATCTGTGGGAGGTCTGTGCGGAAATACAATCCCTGTCTGCGTTGAAGATCACATTCCAGCAATGGCAGCCACGCATGGTTATTCTTTACAAAACCGGTCCCTGCATCTACTGGCGAGAAAATTCGGCACCCCTTACCTTACCTACACGATGCCGAACAGGCATCTGATCACCTTCAAATCATACGACAGATTTTTCCCCTGTCAGGACACACTGCCCAAGAGCGGTCTGGGGAATTTAGATAGCACTTATTCCTCTGCAAAAAGAGCAGAAAAAATCAAAACAGTGAGTTCATCGACCAAAATTTCGAGCCATATCCAGACCAGTCGGCATTTTAGGCCACTCGAACAAGATTGCAGAAGATGAGGTAATAACATTACCGTAAAACTGAGTCAGGGAAATGAACTAAGGGTCTCAAAGAGATGAAGAAGAAACGCAAAAACCATGGAGACGATCAAGGTCAAATTTTGAAAACAGATTTTCCGCGAGAAGTCGAGATTGTAAAGGCGAATGCTGTTTATTCCGAAGGCAGGCATCTCGGAAAGGGCTCTGAACAAGTTGCAACGCTTGGCGGCTTTTTCGAATCCCGAGTTTTACAAGAATCAGGCCATGCGCTTGTCGACCTATGGAATACCGAGAGTTATCTGTTGCGCTGAAGATACTGCTGCGTATCTATATCTGCCAAGAGGATGTGAACAAGAACTGAGAGCAGTTTTTTCTGGCCAAGGAGTGGACGTCACCTGCCTGGATAAGACCAATCGTGGTAAAAAGATCGAGGTCAGAATTCAAGGGCAAGCTGAGAGATGAGCAGCCACAGGCCGTGGACAGGTTGCTGAGCATGATATCGGCGTACTTTCTCCGGCTCAACCGCTTTCGGAAAAACAGTTGTGGCGATCAAACTGATCGCCGAAAGGAAAGTCAACACCCTCATCATTGTCAATAAAGCCGGCCTGCTAACGCAATGGAAGAACAAATTGTCTGAATTCCTGGTGATAAATGAATCCCTCCCGGTCTCGGACGCAGGCGTGAAAAAAAGAGGACGAAAAAGGCAGGAAGCATAATCGGCCAATTAGGACAAGGCAAGAATAGCCTGGGCGGAATCGTTGATATTGCTCTGATGCAATCGTTGAACAGGAACAATGAAGTCACAAGGGAATGCGTAAAAAGATATGGCATGATCATCGTCGACGAATGCCATCATGTCGCGGCCGTGAGTTTTGATGCGATTCTTAAAACAGCAAAGGCAAAGTATGTCTATGGCTTAACCGCAACCCCTATCAGAAAGGACGGTCATCATCCCATAATATTTATGCAATGCGGTCCGGTCCGATATAGGGATAACGCAAAGAAACAGGCGGAAAAAAGGCCCTTCGATCATTTCGTAATACCGAGATTTACCGCAATGCGGGTCCCGCTCGACAAGGACGAAAGGGACGTATCTGTTCAGGAACATTACTTCGCTGATGGTTGTCAACGAGCTGCGTACCATCAGATGATTGTTGATGACGTGGTGAAAAGCCATCGAGAGTCGCAGGAATTGTCTAGTCTTGACCGAAAGAACCAAGCATCTGGAATTAATCGCTGAAAAGCCAGGGAAAGAATTTCCCAAGTCATGACCCTTAGGGGAGGAAGAGGAACGAGGGAAATCACCGAAATCTTCAAACGCATATCCGACACCCCCGTGGACCAGCAATTGACGCTGCGTCTCGCTACGGGAAGGTATATCGGAGAGGGATTCGACGAACCGCGTCTCGACACCCTGTTTCTGACTATGCCGATATTCGTGGAAGGGGACTCTGCAGCAATATGCGGGGAGGCTTCATCGACTGTTTGCAGAAAAAAGAGAGGTCCAGATCTACGATTATGTCGATATCCATGTAAGCATGCTGGAGAAGATGTACCATAAACGAGCTGAACGGATACGCCTCGATTGGTTACAGAGGCGCAAAGCCGGCGCTGTCGAGTTGAACTCAATCGATGTTATCTTTCAACAAGATAACTTTATGCCGGTTTACAGCAATGATATTCTGCGCCGCGCAAAGTGAGATCCTGATCAGTAAGCCCCTTCGTTACTAAGAGGCGCACCTTGCAAATGATGCAACGGTTGGAGAGATTGCGTTCCACAAAATAAAGTAAGGGTAATAGTTGTTACAACCAGATTTGGAGATTCCGGGGAGAAGAAACCAGCCGCCTTGCAAGGGACTCTGGATATGTTCCAAAATTGCCGGTGTGAGCGTAGTGTTTCGTCCAAACATTCATCAGAAATTCGCACTCATCGATCAAAAGGTCGTATGGTATGGGAGTATCAATTTGCTCAGTTTCGGCAGTGCGGAAGAGAGCATCATGCGGCTCGAAAGCCCCAATATCGCCAGTGAACTTTTGAAAAGTCTTGGAAAAACAAGGAAAGCGATAATGGGAAAAGAGAAACTAATTGATATTCTGCGTAATTATAAAAATGAACCTGCCAATTATTACGGTATCATGACAATCGGTGTTTTTGGTTCGACGGCACCGGGTATGCTCGTGAGGAGAGTGATGTCGATATTGTCCTCCGAATACGGAACCCACCTGTTCATGATAGTAGGCATAAAGGAAGAGATGGAGGAAAGACTACATAATACGGTTGATATTGTTGTTTGTCGTGACAATATGAATCTTTTCCTCGAAAAGAGAGTCGACGAGGAGGCGATGTACTGCATGACGAACTATGCCTGGAAGTTTTGCGGCAGGATGGAAAAGACCGCGATCAAGATCGCCAGCCGTTTCAAGGTTCTCACCAAGCATCGACTTTACCGATGGTCCGGCCGGAGTTGAGAAATTGACTCCATCTGCATGATATTGCTACCGATCGTTGTCGAGAAAATCACTGAAGAATCTCGAAAAGGTAACTTCTGGAGAACTTGCAATTCCTGAAGATGAATTCAAAGAGGCCATTCGGTATCCGGAGTATAATCACCCACCATTATGCGGGACCCTACGTCAAAACTATTTTTTTGTACATGCAAACATGAGAATCCTCCATCCTCGAACAGTCAAAATAACTCAAGTATGCAGTAAACTGATGAGCCACTTTCAATCAGAAATCTCAACGTATCACAACATTATCATCACCGCCTTACTTGAGCATTGAAGTTGTTTTCGTCCTTCTAAGAATGAGTTTGACACTCCACTTGTATGACTGCTCCATAGAGTTCGTCACAAGATAACATCTTTCCAATATATAGAAATATTTTCATGATGTAAACGATTTGTCGGTGATGTAATCAGAACGTATCGTCAGCTCATTCCGCCATACCTCGAAATATTCCTCTGGGTAGTTCCAATATCTTTTTGAGGCGAAAGATATTCCCGTTAATATTTCTGCTTCGTTGCTTTTTGCTGATCTGATCATAGCTATTTTAGGATTAAGCGTTTGGTGTAAGCTAGATAGATGGGTTGGCTACTCTATAATACGAAGGCCATATACTTTACGGAAAATGGCAGATGCGAGAATCGTTTGGTTTCGCCATCGATGAAGCCAAGATTACGGTACCAGCGTTGGAGTTCGACGTGCTCACCAATGACCCCGATGCTGATAGTATTGATTGAGCGAGAGCGTGCGTATTCAACTATGTGGTGGACGAGACGAGCCCCAACTCCATGTTTGCGATACTCCGGGAGAATGGACAATCGATTGAGAAAAGCGAGTTCCCGGCTGGGACTTTCGTATGCAACGCAACCAATCGGCCTGGAGTCTTCTTCGTGGATAAAGTATTTAACACCGCGCACAAAATCGTCCTTGACCCAGACTTCTGTACAAAACGATGGATGTTTGGGGCAGTTGTCAGCGTTAAGATCGAACGCGATGGCTACATTCCTGTTTGATTCAGAGACGAGTATCGCAATAGTCGATGAGTCGTCAGGTGTGGCTTCTCGAATATTC